>CAKTWP010000007.1 GCA_934630705.1 uncultured Clostridia bacterium
CCCGAGTGGCCAAAGGGAGCAGACTGTAAATCTGCCGTCACAGACTTCGGTGGTTCGAATCCACCCCTGCCCACCATGCATTCCATCCGGAATGCTCATCTGCGGGAATGGCGGAATTGGCAGACGCGCATGATTCAGGTTCATGTGTACGAACGTACTTGCAGGTTCAAGTCCTGTTTCCCGCACCATATTGAAAGGTCATAAGAGATTTCTCTTATGACTTTTCTTTTTTTATTCTGTTCTGGTACGGTTCTTTGCAGAGAGCAAGCGATGGCCTGCCCCTTCCAGATTGTCGAAAAGGCCCCGATACGCAACGCAGGCTGCCATGATAGGCTGCAATCCCTCCGTTTTTTTATCGCATCGATCAGCTTTTCCTGTCGGGCGGGGTGATTCTTTGGAGCAAAGCGCGGAAAAATTATTTCCGCAGCTTTGCCATGCAGGATGAACGATTCCATCCTGCATGGAGCGTGTCAAAAACATCATTACATCGTTTTTTGACACGCAGACGGCATGGCTGAAGCCATACCGTTTGCGCGCTCTATCCTTTATTCTGAATGGCTGCGTTTGGACGCAGGAAACCGCGCCGGTTCAATCGCTGATGATGGAAATTTCCGACCCATGAATGGTTTTGGTTACAACGATTTGCCGGCTGATTCGCTCCTCCAGATCCTGCACATGGGAAATAATGCCCACCAGACGCTTGCCATCGGCCAGGCTGCCAAGGACCTGCAGGGAGTTGTTAAGGGCGTTTTCATCCAGCGTGCCGAAGCCTTCGTCGATGAACATGGCCTCCATGCGGATAGCGCCGCTCTGGCTTTGCACCACGTCGGACAGCCCCAGCGCCAGCGCCAGGCTGGCCAGGAAGGATTCGCCGCCCGAAAGGGTGGATACATCGCGCCACAGGCCGGTGCTCCGATCCAGCACGTCCAGATCCAGCCCGCTCTGATGCACCCGATCCGCGGCTTCCTCCTTGCAGCGGAGGGTAAACATCCCGTCGGTGAGGATGGTCAGGCGCTTGTTCGCGGCGGAAACCACCTGCTTGAAATAATACTGCTGCACATAGGCTTCAAAGGTCATTTTCGCCCGGCGGCCGTTTCCCGTTTTGCCGGCGCAGCAATCGTACAGATCCTGCACGATGGCCCAATGCTCCTGCCTGCGCCTGCGCTGGTTTACGGCGTTTTGGATGTCCTGGCAGGCGGCTTCATGCTGATGGACTTTGTTGCCCATGAGCTTTTCCGCCTTTTCGGCTTCGGCTTTTCCGGTTTCCAGCGTTTTCAGCAGCCGCTCCAGCGCCGGCAGATCCGCCGGTTCCCTGCCGTCTGCCGCTTCCGCCAGCCGGGCAATCTGATCGCGCAGCGACGCTTTGCGTTCGCCATGGGTGCGGATATTCTTTTCCAGCGCTTTCGCGGCGGATGCGTCCAGAGCGGCCTGCGCGCAATCCTCCGGGGAGGCAAAGCCATACTTTTCCAGCAGCTCCGTCAATTGCCGCTGCCGGGCCGTCTGCTGGGCCAGCACTTCCTGAAGCTGACAAACGGTATTCGTCTCTTTTTCAGCGCTTTGCGCCAGCTGATGCTGCAGCCCCTGCAGCGTTTTCTGGCAGCGCTCGTATGCGCTGCGGCGTTGCTGCGCCTGGGCACTCAGCGCCATGCTGCGCTGCCGGAGGGATTCTTCCGTTTCGCCCGCGTTCAGCTGCAGCGCGGAAAGATACTCCTGATCTTTGCCGATTTGGGCTTTCACCCCTTCCAGCCTGGCGGCAGCGTCGCGTAGCAGCGTCTCAGCCCGCCGGCGGCGTTGCTCCGCTTCCTCCAGCGCTTCCCGATCCACAAAGGCGGGAGCCAGCTCTGCGGGATGGGGATGCTCCCGCGCGCCGCAGACGGGACAGGGCTTGCCAGGCTCCAGCTGGGCGGCCAGCATGCCCGCCTGGCTCAGATAATAGCTTTCCTTGGCGGCGGTATAGGCCGCATCTGCCGCCGCGCTTTCCGCGGTTCGGCGGGCAAGCGCGGCTTCCAGCTGCGTCCGCTTTTCCAGCTGCTCCCGCAGAGACCGCAGCGTGGGGAGGGCGCTTTCCAGCGCCCCGGCCTGCTGCACCAGCGCATCCGCTTCCGGCAGGGCGGCGGATGCCTGGGCCAGTTGCTTTTCCGCTTCCGGCAGCGCCGTTTCTGCGGCCGCTTTTTCCTTCTGCGCGGCTTCCAGCGTCTGCCGCAGCTTTGCCAGCTCCGTTTCCGTAACGCGCAGCAGCGTCTGCGTGGGCGAAACCGCCTGGGCGTTTCTCGCGCGTTCCAGCCGCTGCTGCTGCGCATCCACGGCGGGCTGCTGCGCCATCAGCGCGGAAAGCGCCTGTTGCAGCTGGCGATATGTGGCGATCTGCTGATTCAGCGCTTTGGCGCTTTCCAGCTGGGCAACGCCCGCTTTCCACTGCGCTTCCATTTCCGCTTTGCGGCCTGCGGCCTGCTGCTGCCGTTCCTTCTCCTGCGCAAGCAGACGCTCCAGCGTTTCCAGCAGCAGCTCGGCGTATTTGGGATCGCCGCAGTATTGGGCCAGCAATTCCTTCTGGTCAAAATCCGTCTCCGGCTCAATTCTTTTGCCGGCCAGCGTGATGCAGGCGTTCAGATTGCTCCGCTCCTGATCGCATTTTCGGCTTTCATCCTGCAATTTCTGGCGAATCTGGTCATAGAGCCCGGTGTTGAACAGCTTCTGAAACAGCGCCTTGCGCTCCTGGGAGGAGGCGTTGAGGATTTTCAGGAAATCGCCCTGGGCGATCATCACCGTCTGGGTAAACTGATCCTGGGTCAGCCCCAGCAGCTGCTGCACCCGGGCGTTCACCGCCTGCAGCCCGTCCCAGGTTTCTTTTGTTTCCGCGCATTGCATTTCGGCGTTGGCCATTTGGGTGGTGGTGCCGTCCCCGTGGCGCTTGGCGCGGGTGTATTCCGGGTTGCGCCGGATGGTCCAGGTCTGGCCCTTATGGGTGAAGGTAAGCGTCACGTGGGTATCCGTCCAGGACGCGGCATAATCGGAGCGAAAGGACTTGCTGGCGCGGCGCTCCCGGCCGCCCGCCGCCTCGCCGTACAGGGCGAAGCTGATGGCGTCGAAGATCGTGGTCTTGCCCGCGCCGGTATCCCCCGCGATCAGGAAGAGCCCTGTCTCCCCCAGACGGGTGAAATCGATTTCCGTTTTCCCGGCATACGGGCCAAAGGCGGACATGACCAGCTTAATGGGCTTCATACGGCTGCTCCTCCAGTTCTCGGATCACTTTGTTCAGCACCTGCATGTGCTTTTCATCCGGCGGCCGGTCGTTGTTTTGCAGCCGGTAAAAATCGCTGAACAGCTCGGCGGCGGTTTTGCGTTCGATGGCTTCCGTGGCCAGAATATCCAGGTCATACTTGGTTTTGGAATTGACCACGGAGAATTTCAGCATGTTCGGGAAATTCACCGACAGGGAAACCCGCGCGTCCGGGGGCGGCAGCTCGTCGTGGATCGTGATCCACACATAATCCTCGGAATAGGGCATGCGCATCACTTCGTCCATCATGCCCTCGACCAGCCGCACATCATGCAGCGGATACAGGGGAATCTGCCGCTGGCGCACATCCCCCTTCTCCCCCAGGTCCACCAGGGTTACGCTCTTTCTGTGCTGCACCTCGGAAAAGGAATATTTCAGGGGCGAGCCGGCATAGCGCATGGTCTCCCGCAGCACCCGCTGAGGCTTATGGATGTGGCCCAGCGCCACATAGTCAAACCCCTCGAAAAGGCCGCCGTCAATGGCGTCCAGCCCGCCCACGGCCGTCTCCTCGGATTCGCCGCCCTCGCAGCCCAGAATAAACTGATGACACATAAGCAGGTTTCGCCCGGAGAAATCAATGGGCGCATGGCGCAGCACGGCGCGGACTGCATCCTGATACGAAAGAATCTTCTCCTCCGGTAGCGCGCGCTTCACCTGCGCCGGCCGCAGAAACGGCATCATCCAGACGGTGATCTCGCCGTCTGCGTCCCGGAGCGTCACATGCTGCATCTCTCCGCCGAAGGCTTCCGTCACGTAAACGCCCGCGTTTTTCACCAGCGCGGAGAAATAGGAGATGCGCGGCGCGGAATCATGATTGCCGCTGATCACAAACACCTTTTTCCCTGCCTGCACCAGATGGGAAACAAAGCTGTCGAAAAGGGCCATGGCCTCCGCCTGCGGGGCCGTGCGCTGATACACATCGCCTGCGATCAGCACCGCGTCGGCCTTTTCGTCGCAGGCGATCTGCGCAATCTGCTGGAGGATGGCCTCCTGATCCGAAAGCAGCGGCAGATCGTTCATCAGCTTTCCCAGATGCAAATCGGCAGTATGGAGAAAACGCATGGTTCATTCACCTCGTTGGATTAGGATGGACGGCTGCCCGCCTGGCGCGTCGGACGCATCCGGGGCTGCGCAGCGGGCAGGGGACAAGGCAGCATGCCGGAAAGGGAAACGGTTTCCTGCCGATGGGCAAGCGCACCGCTGACAGGGTGGCAGGCCAGAGAAAAACGACTGCTTCCCGAGCAGCTTACGGCCGCCATTCCTTTTATGTTGGAAATCAATCCCATTATAGCATTGGATGCGTTTTTCGGCAAGCCGCGCACCGTTGACGGAACGGGGGAAAGGGAAACAATGGCGTCTGCTTAGCCCGTCCGTGGCAAGCCGCCCTCTGTAGGCGGAAGGGGGAAAAAGGAAAACCGTGGCCGTCTGCTTAGCCCGTCCGTGGTAAGCCGCGCTCTGTAGGCGAAAGGGGGGGAAAGAAAACAGCGTCCGTCTTTTCCGGGATTGGCAGCCTGCTTTGCCCGTTTGCTTTATTCATTTCCTTCTCCGAAAAAACTGCGGGGCCGCCTGCGGAAAGGGCCGCCGGGACGCTTTATGGACAAAAAAAGAAACCCCTGATTTCTCAAGGGTTTTGGTGGAGCATAGCGGATTCGAACCGCTGACCTCGACAATGCGAATGTCGCGCGCTACCAACTGTGCTAATGCCCCAAACTGCGTATTTTTTCAACGCTCAATTATTTTAGCACAGACCGCAGAAAAAAGCAAGGGGAAACGGAAATTTTTTTGTGCGGCGGGTGTAATGCCTGCGGCCGCGGCATCGCGCATGCGTGGGAACGGCGCGGTGGCCGTATATCGTGTTTTACTGGACTGTGCTGGCTGCGGCATCGCGTATGCGCGGGAATGGCACGGCAATAATCGCGGCGACAAAAAGCGCGGCCATGCAACGCACAGCCGCGCCCGGACTGTCAAAAAAGCCCCTATACGCAAAGCGGGATGCAATGAAGGGCGGCAAGCCCTTCATTTTTCATCGTATCCACCGGCTTTGCCGGTGGGGCGGGGCGATTTTTCGGAGCAAAGCGCAGAAAAATCATTTCCGCAGCCTTGCCATGCAGGATGAGTCCTTTCATCCTGCATGGTGTGTGTCAAAAAACGTCGTTTTTTTGACGCGCCAAGCGCGGCCATGCAACGCCCGCGCCTGTTAAATTGCTTTGCCGTCGGGCAAGGGCTTCCCCCTGCGCCGGGATCAGAACGCGAAGTATTTCCGCAGCAGGTGCTCATCCGTGCGGCCGTGAAGCCGGGCCAGCTCCTCAGCCGCGGACGCATCGCCGCAGGCATAGGCCTTCATCAGCCGGCCTTCCTCCACGCACCATTCATCATGGATGGGGAAATAATTCTCCATCAGGAACCGGGCGTACCGGGCCAGCCGCAGGGGCGCGCACAGCCGGTATTCCGGGCTGATGCATTCCACGGCCACGCAATAGCCCTCCCGCATGGAATCAATCAGCGCGGCTCGCTCGTTTTTGGGGGACAGCACCAACGTTTTGCCGATATACGCGCCGTCATTGTTATACACGGAATGGGAATCACTGGCGCCCACGGGAACCAGCTTGGTGCCCTTGGCCTTGGCTTCCCAATAATGAATCAGCTGGGATTCGTTTTGCTCCAGATACCGCTCGCCGCCAAACACCTCGAACGCATCGAACTCGTTCTGGGCAAAGAACCAGTCGCTCATCTGCGGGGGGACGGAGAAGGTGTTGTTAATCCAATAGGGATGCACGAACACGCTCAGGCCGCCGGCGGCCTTGATCTGGCGCACGGTCCAGGTGGATGCGGCGGCGGTGAACCGATCCACGCCCTCGGGAATCTCCAGCGAATCGGCCAGCGCCCAGACCTGGGCCTCATATTCCTCCTCGGAATAGCAGGGAAGCTCCGCCTTGCCCAGCCATTTTTCCGGGGCCCACTGCCCGATGCCGGGGAAGCGCTTTTCCATTTGCTCCCGCTTGGTCTGCACCATGGCGTTGACGCTATAGGTGCCGCCGAAATTGATAATGTGCGCGTCGTTATGGGGCAGATGCACCTCTTCGCCGGGGATCAGCGCCATGTTCAGGGGCACGCCCTCATAGGCGTCAATCATGTGCATGGAGCCGGCGTAGGTATTATGATCGGTCATGGCCAGGAAATCCATGCCCTGCCGCCGGTAATTCGCCGCCACAATTTCCGGGGCCTGACGGCCATCGGAAAAGGTGGAATGGACATGGGTGTCCCCCAAAAAGGGATAACGGCCCAGCAGGTCGGGCAGCACCGCGTATACCGACAAACGCACTTTTTTCTGCTTCCAATCCAGGAAGGAAAGGAAATATTCGCTTTCCATTTCAAAGGGGAAATCCAGCTGCAGGCAGCCCTCCGCGTCCGGGGAAAGGGCGAAAACCTTGGCCACCTTTTCCCGCCCGTCCAGATCGAAGTTCCGGTCGTTCAGGGGCTTCACCTCCACCTCCGTGCCCGGCAGGAACGCGGACTGCTGCCCCAGGGGACGGATGGTGATTCGGCTGGTTTTCCCGGCAGGAATAACCCGGGGATACACGTCGTAATAGTACAGATTGTCGCGCATGGAAATACCTCCTATAATCCGCGCCGGAAAGAGCCGCGGCATATTGTTAGTCTATATTATACAGAAAAAGAACGGCAAAAACAATCGCAGGATTTATAAAAATTGTTGGACGATTTATGCTTTTTGGATAAAAAGCGGGGCGTTTGGGCCGTGAAAGGCCAGAAAGCCGCCCATGCCGGCTTCGCGGGCGGCGGGAAAATACATTTCTCTCCAAGCCCGGCAGGATTCCCCCCGGCGGAAGCAGAATCCTCCCCAGAGGGCTTTTTTTGAAGGAGGACGAAGCGAGATGAAGATTGTAGTGCTGGACGGCCGGGTGGAGAATCCCGGCGATCTGAGCTGGGATGCGCTGGCCCGTCTGGGCGAGCTGACCGTGTATGATTACACCGCGCCGGCGGATGCCGCCCGGCGGATGGCGGATGCGGAAGCGGTGATTACCAATAAAACCGTGCTGACAAGGGAACTGATTGAAGGTGCGAAAAAGCTGCGCTATATCGGCATTCTGGCCACGGGCTACAACGTGGTGGATATTGACGCGGCGCGGGAGAAGGGGATTCCGGTATGCAATGTGCCGTCTTATGCCACAGAGGCGGTGGCGCAGTTTGTGTTCGCGCTGCTGCTGGAGCTATGCCATCATGTGGGGCACCATAACGCCCAGGTGCAGGCCGGGAAATGGACGGCCTGCCCGGATTTCAGCTTCTGGGATTATCCGCTCATTGAGCTGCAGGGCAAAACGATGGGGCTGATCGGCTATGGCCGCATCGGCCAGGCCACCGCGCGGATTGCCCGGGCCTTTGGCATGGATGTGATTTACGCTTCCGGGCACGGACGGCCGGGGGCGGCTCCGCTGGAGGAGGTGCTGCGCCGCAGCGATGTGATTTCGCTGCATTGCCCGCTGCTGCCCGAAACCAGGCACATCATTGATGCCGCCGCCATTGCGCAGATGAAGGATGGGGTAATGATCATCAACACGGGCCGGGGGCCGCTGATTGACGATACGGCGCTTCGCGCTGCGCTGCTGAGCGGCAAGGTATCCGGTGCGGCCGTGGACGTGGCCACCGTGGAGCCCATTCCGGCGGACAATCCGCTGCTGGGCCTGCCCAACTGCATCATCACGCCCCACATCGCCTGGGCGCCCAGGGAAGCGCGCCAGCGGCTTATGGACACGGTGGTGGAGAATCTCCGCGCCTTCCAGGCCGGCGCGCCCGTGAACGTGGTGAACGGATAAACGCAGGAAAAACAAGGGGATTTAGCAGGGGGAACCGTTCCTTGAGCCCAAGAACGGTTCCCCCCTTTCCGCAGCCGCAATCGGCGCGGCGGATCGCAGTCGCTTTCGCCGCTTGTTTCGGTTGATTCGCGCGCCCATTTCGAGAAAGCCGTCGGGATAAATGCAAGGATTTCTTGAAATGACAATGCGCCCCGGATGGGGGAAAGGAACGCTTTTCGCTTCTTTCTCCATCCGGGGCGCAGGGTGGCGTGCGTTATTCCTGCGCAGCAACGCCGATGGCGTTCACCTGGGCGGGCAGGGAGAGGGTGGCCACGCCGGTGGTATACACGATGATTTCATCGCCCACAGCGGCGGTGACGTCCAAATCGCCCAACGTAACGATCACTTCCTCACCGGTATCCTGACGAATCAGGGTCAGCTGGCCATCGCTCACCTGGGCCACCTTCCCCGCGATGGCATACACGCCTACCCGCTGGGCGAACACCTGGGGCGGCAGAGAGAAGGTCATCGTTCCGTTAAAATCCACCACGGCAAACTGGCCGGCGGCCAGCGTATGGCCGTCCACGCCTTCAAAGACGGTTTCCGCGCCGAAGTTCACCTGCACCTGCCCGTGGGTTTGGGTATCGAGCAGGAAATAATCCGCGCCCACTTCCAGCACGCAGCCCTGAAGCGGCCGGAGCTCGGCCTGCGCCGCGATCACTTCCAGCGCGAAAATCTGCGCGGGAATGGAACGGGTCATTTTGCCGTCATAGCGCACGGCGATCTGCGCGCCGGCTTCCAGGCTGTCGGCGGCAAGGCCGGTGAACACGGTTTTCTTGTCGAAATTCACCTGCAGCAGCCGCTGATCCGCGCATTGGAGCAGAAAATATGCGTCCTTAATCTCCTGAATCGCGCCTTCAATCACATAGGTTTCCCCGGCCGGCTGCGCCGCGGTTTCCCCGCCCAGCGCGCCCACGCCCGTGCTCAGGGCCAGCGCCAGCCCCAGAAAAATCGCAATCAATTTCGTCATGGTGTTGTCCTCCATCGGATTTTTCGCGCCGGTTCATCCCGCGCATCATCTTAGACGCAGCAGCGGCGAAAAAGTTCCCATGAAATTTTTTTGAGGGGGATGCCCCAGAGCCATGGGAGAAAAACGGGCTTTCCATCCATTAATCATGCGCCCCGGACTGGCAGGGAAACGATTGCTCGCTTTCCCTTCCATCCGGGGCGCATGGCGGCTTTTATGAAAACAATTATTTCACCGGCCGGATCAGGATCAGGGGCGTAAGCTCATCGCCCTGGCCGGAGGGGTTATCCTGCATGGCGTCCTGAATTTCCGCATCGGTGAGGGGGAAATCGTGGGATTTGCCCAGCTGATCCCGCTGCAGATCGTTGGCATCCATGAGCACCACGGGGATGCCGGTTTCGTCATAGAGCTGATCGCACAGCTCGCCGGGATTCTCCGGGTTAATCAGGGCCATCTGCTTGTATACGTCAAAGCTGGAGCGGAAATAGAACCCGTCGATGCCGCCCACGCCCTTGCCGCAGACCTTGTAAAACACGCCGTGGATGCCGAAGGGCTTGGTCAGCGCGGAGCAGACCACCGCCAGCAGCACCCGGGGCAGCCCGCAGATGTCGATCACCAGCTGCAGCTTATAGGGCTCATGCATGCCAACGCCGGTATGGTTAATCCCCGCGAAGCGCCACAGGAAATTGGCCCAGAAGCCGGGCTTCACCTCGTCCCGGGTTTTGACGGATTCCACGCACATGCACATCACCTTCGCCCCGAAGGACAGCATGTCGCCCTCCTGATACAAAGGCCGCACGTATTTTTCCACCAGCTCCTTCTGGCTTTCGCCCCGCTGGACGAAATGGGTCTGGATGGCGAAGCGCTGATACTTTTTGCCGTTTTTGCCTTCCACCACGCCGCGATCAAAATAGACCACGCCGTCTTTTTCGCGGCGCTGTTCTTCCAGGTTCCGGGACGGAATAATGCCCATGAGAATTACCTCCATGCTTGGAAAAGGATGCCCTATTTTACACCCGCGTATGCATGTTTGTCAAATTATCCGCATAAATAAAAGCGCTTAGGGAAAGGAGGCTCCGCCCATGACCGGCGCCCACTGGCTGTTTCTTGGCTGTATTGCTTTGGCAATGGGGCTGATGCTGTGCTTTTCGCTGCTTTCCCGGCCCCAATCCCGGGGCTATCGCGCGGTTTCCCGGATGTTCTGGGCCGTCATGGCGCTGCTGGGCGCTCAGGCGCTGGGCCTGCTTTCCCTGACCCTCGCCTCCGCCGCCGCAGTGGCCGCGCTGGGCGCGCCGGGCCTGATGGCGCTCATGGCGCTGGCGGGCATGTGAACCCGCCTACATCAGAAAATGACATGAAATCACATGTTTTTGTTTCCCGGACGGCAGGCTTTATCATTGCGCCGTGCCGGGCGGTTTGCTATAATGAAAGCAGCAAAAAAAGCCCATCCGGGCAAAAAGGAAGGTCTGCTTTCCATGAAGGATTATACCCGCTTTGTGAACGTGTTTCAGGGCTGCGATGAAATCGCCCTGCCCACGCCCCAGGGCATTGCCGCCACCTGGGAGCTGATCAAGGGCCTGTGCGGAAACAACACCCCCGGCGCTGCGCTGCCCTTTGGCCGCCTCACCGCCTGCTGTTATTCCGGCGGCTATTCCTCCGGCTATGGCCGGCTCCGCTCCAATTCCCATGGCCCCATCGGCAAGCTCTTTGACCATAACCAGTTCAAGGGCATCGCCCATATCCAGCAGGACGGCACCGGCTATATCGACACCTTCTATAACTACGCCGTGGTGTCCCCCTATACGGGGGCGCTTGCCCACAGCGCCGATCCCCGGGATTTCGATGGCGAACGGGCGGCGCCGGGCTATTACGCCTGCCGGGACAGCCTTTCCGGCGCGGACTGCGAGGTGACGGTCACGCCCCGGGCGGCGCTGCATCGCATTTCCTTCCCCGGGGAGGGGGGGCGCATCTCCGTGGATTTCTCCAACGATGGTCTCTATGACGATGGCAACCTCACCCGCAGCCCTGCCGGCGGGGCCATGCTGAGCCTGATTTCGGGCGGCGAGGTGGCGGTGGAGGTGGAGCTGCACAAGCTCCGGCTCTGGTTTTATCTGAAGGCGGAAGGGCTTACCGGGCCCATGCGCCTGTGGCTGGATGGCCGGGAGACGGATGCGCAGACCCTGACCGTTCCCCCGGGCCGCACCTTCGGCGTGACCATGCCCTGCGCATCCCAGGCGCGGCTCACGCTGGGGCTGTCCCCCAAGAGCGCGGAGATTGCCCGGGCGGACGCGGTGGGCAACGCGCTTTCCTTTGACGAAGCCCGCGCGCAGGCCAGGGCGGCCTGGGCGGCGGCGCTGGGCCGGATCGACGCGGAATTTGACGATCCCACCGACCATGAGATTTTCTATTCCAATCTGTACCATACGCTCATCAAGCCCGCGGACTGGTCCGGGGAGAGCTTTCTGTATGCCGAGGAGCCCTTTGTGCTGGATTTTGCCACTCTCTGGGATCAATACAAAACCTCGCTGCCCCTGATTTACACCCTGTATCCGGACATGGGCCGCAAGATCGCGGATACCTTCCTGCGCACCGCCCGGGCCACCGGCAAGATGATCCACACCCTACTGCTGGACGGCATGTTTCTGGAATCCACCACCGGCCAGGCGCGGATGCTGGCGGAGCACACGCTGGTGGACGCATGGCTGCGGGGCGTGGATTTTGATCTGGACGAAGCGCTGCGGCTGATGCACGCGGACGTATTTGAGCACGGGTATTATGATGCGTTTCTGCAGGGCGAGCTGCCCGCCGCCCCGGCCTTTGCCATTGACATGACCGATGCCTGCGCCGCCTGCGCAATGCTGGCCCGGGCCCGGGGGCGGGCGGACATGGCGGCGGAGTTTGACGCGGTGGCGGGCCGGTGGGCCCAGGCCTTTGACCCGGAGACGGGGCTGGTGCGCATGGGCGAACGGTTTTATGAAGGCACGAACTGGAATTATTCCTTCCGCCTGATGCACGATATGGCCGGGCGCGTGGCGCTGGCCGGGGGGAAGGAGCGGTTTGCCCAGCTGCTGGACGTGTTTTTCGGCTTTGAAACCCGCGGACGGGAAGCGTCCTTTGAGGGGTTCAACAATGAAACGGACATGGAATCGCCCTATGCCTATCATTTCTGCGGGCGGCATGATCGTCTGGCGGAGGTGATCCACGCGGGCTTTACCTCCATGTTTACCACCGGCCGGGGCGGCGTGCCCGGCAACAGCGACAGCGGCGGGCTGACGGGCTGTTACATCTGGAACGCGCTGGGGATTTTTCCTGCGTCGGGGCAGGATCTGATGATAATCGGTTCGCCCCGTGTGCGCCGCGCCGTGCTGCACATGCATAACGGCCGGGATTTCGTCATTGAAAAGCAGGGCGATGGCATCTATGTGCAGGAAGCGCTGCTGGACGGCCAGCCCCTGCCGTCGCTTGCCTTCTCCGTCCGCCGCATGCTGGAGGGCGGCTGTCTCACGCTGCGAATGGGGAAAACGGCGTAAAGAAGAATATGATAATAGCGGGCGGCGGCTCCTTGCGCCTTTCACCCCGCGCTTATGCGCCCCAGCGTGTCTAAAAATGGCGTTTTTGACGCGCTGGGGCCTTTCTCTTGCAGAAAGGCCCTCCTGCAATATTCGTAATTATTTTTTTCTTCCCATTGACAAAAGGTGGGAATGTCCTTATAATGTTAAACGATTTATTATTAAACGCTTAACGAAAGGAGAGCAACCATGGATTACAAGATGGTGGCTGGGGCGATGCGACGGCTGGAGCTATTGCGAAAGATTCAGATGCGCAGTGCGATGACGGCGCTGGGGCTGCATCCCGGCCAGCCGCCCATGCTGGAATTCATTCTGGCGCATCCGGGCTGCACGCAGAAGGAAGCGGCGGACGAGCTGGACGTATCCCCGGCCTCGGCGGCGGCCAGCCTGAAGCGGCTGGAGAAGGCCGGGCTGGTGGCCCGGCGGCAGGACGCGCAGGATGTGCGGCGCAATCAGCTGGAGCTGACGGCGGCAGGGGAGGCCAAGGTGATGGCCGTGCGCGAGAAGATGGACGCGCTGGACGCGCAGATGTTTTCGGGCGTCACGGATCAGGAGGCCATGGCCTTTCTGAAAACCTGCGAAACCATGTTTGATAATTTAGCGGACGAAAGCACCCGAACGCTGACGATCTGCAAGCTGCACCGGGCGGCCCGGGCCGCGCTGGTTGCCAATAAGGAGGACGATTAAACCGTGCAATTCAAACGACTGCTGAAATACGCGGGCAAATACAAAAAGTATCTGCTGCTTTGCCCGCTGGTGATGATCGGCGAAGTGGTGATGGAAATGCTGCTGCCGCTGATCACGGCCCGGCTGATTGACGAAGCCATTCCCGCCTGCCAGGCCACGGGAAGCCTGCGGCAGGTGATCGTGCTGGGAGCGGCCATGCTGGTGATGGCGTGCGTATCCATGGCCTTTGGCATGGCGGGCTCCCGGCTGGCGGCCCTGGGCGGCATGGGCTTTGCCCGCAATCTGCGCCAGGCGATCTTCGAAAAAGTGCAGCATTTTTCCTTTAAGAATATCGACCATTTCTCCACCGCCTCCCTCGTTACCCGCCTGACCACCGATGTGAACCAGACCCAGAACGTGGTGATGATGCTGGTGCGCATGGCGGTGCGCAGCCCCATCCAGTTTATTCTGGCCTTCTTCATGGCGGCGCGGATGAATGCGTCGCTGCTGCCGGTGCTGGCGGTGGCGGTGCCGCTGCTGCTGGTGGGCGCGGGCATTATCATGAGCAAGGCCTTCCCTCGGTTCCAGATCATGATGAAGAAATATGATGCGTTGAACGCCTCCGTGCAGGAAAATCTGATTGCCATCCGCGTGGTGAAGGCCTTTGTGCGCGCCGCCCATGAAAAGGAAAAGTTCAACGCCTCCGCCGACGATGTGACCGCCACCCAGCGGGCTGCGGAAAAGATCGTGCTGTGGAACAGCCCGATGATGCAGATTCTGGTTTACGGCTGCATCGTGAGCGTGCTGTGGCTGGGCGGCCAGCAGGTGATCGGCGGCACGATGGAAATCGGCGCGCTGTCCTCCTTCATCAGCTATATCACCCAGATCCTCATGAGCCTGATGATGCTCTCCTTCCTGCTGGTATCCTTCGTGATGGCCCGGGCTTCCGTGGCCCGCATCTGCGAAGTGCTGGATGAGGAGCAGGACATCGTCTCCCCCGCCCATGCGGAGGAAAAGGTGCAGGATGGCAGCATCGTGTTCGACCATGTGGGCTTCTCCTACAGCGGCGATCAGGACAATCTGGTGCTCTCCGACGTGAACTTTACCATTAAATCCGGCGAAACCATCGGCCTTATCGGCGGCACCGGCTCGGCCAAGACCACCCTGGTGTCCCTCATTCCCCGGCTTTACGATGTGACCTGCGGCCGTATTCTGGTGGGCGGCAAGGATGTGCGCAGCTATGATATCCACGCCCTGCGGGATCAGGTGTCCATGGTGCTGCAGAAGAACGTGCTGTTCTCCGGCTCCATCAAGGATAACCTGCGCTGGGGCGATGAGCACGCCACGGACGCGGAAATCACCGCGGCCTGCCAGGCCTCCGCGGCGGACGAATTTGTGCGCTCCTTCCCCGGCGGCTATGACATGGATCTGGGCCAGGGCGGCGTGAACGTATCCGGCGGGCAGAAGCAGCGGCTGTGCATTGCCCGGGCCCTGCTGAAAAAGCCCAAGATCATTATCTTTGACGACGCCACCTCCGCCGTGGATACCGCCACCGATTCCCGCATCCGCGAGGCGCTGCGCACCGCCATGCCCGATACCACCAAGATCATCATCGCCCAGCGCATCACCTCCGTGATGGACGCGGATCGGATCATCGTGCTCAACGACGGCAAGGTGGACGATATCGGCACCCATGACGAGCTGATGGCCAGGAACGAAATCTACCGGGAAGTGTATTCTTCCCAGCAAAAGGGGGTGGCGTAATATGCCTCCGCGCGGAAATATGCGTATGCCTGCCAAGCCCAAGAACGCCAGGGGCACCCTGCGCCGCCTGATGAAGGAGCTGGGAGCCCATAAGGCCAAGCTGATCGTGGTGGCCCTGTGCATTGCCATCAGCACCGGCTGCAGCACCTTTGGCACCTATCTGCTCAAGGACGCCATCAACGTATACATCCAGCCCCTGCGCCAGCAGTTCAGCGAAGCCGGCGCAATGCCCGATCTGAGCGGGTTTATCCGGTTCCTGGGCATGATGCTGATGGTATACCTGATCGGCGCATTCAGCACCTTCCTTTACAGCCGGCTGATGATGCTGGCCTCCACGGGCATCCTCAACAAGCTCCGCAAGGAGATGTTTGACCATATGGAGGATCTGCCCATCCGGTATTTCGATCAGCATACCCACGGCGAAATCATGAGCCGCTATACCAACGATACCGACACCCTGCGGGAGTTTTTCTCCGGCACCCTCCCCCAGATCATTTCCTCGTTCCTGTCCATCTGCTTCTCCCTGTTCTTCCTGCTGCGGCTCAACGGCTGGCTGACGCTGCTGCTGGTGGTGCTCATGCCGCTGATGACGCTGCTGACCAAGAACCTGGGCAAGAAGGCAGGCGCCAATTTCGTGGCCCAGCAAAAGGCCGTGGGCGCGCTGAACGGATACATTGAGGAAACCATTGAGGGCCAGCGGGTGGTGCAGGTGTTCTGCCATGAGGAAAAGGCCAAGGAGGCCTTTGACGGGCTGAATGAAAACGTCCGTGAGGCCGGCACCCGGGCCAACACCTTCGCCGGCATGATGGGCCCCATCATGAACAACCTGAGCCATTGCTATTATGTGCTCATCACGCTGCTGGGCTCCATCCTGATTGTTATGGGCCAGACCGACGTGGGCACGCTGGTGGCCTTCCTGCCCATGATCCGCCAGTTCACCCAGCCTATCTCCAATGTGGCCCAGCAGTTTAACACCATCATGCAGGCCCTGGCCGGGGCGGAGCGGGTGTTTGAGCTGATGGACGAGCCCGCCGAGGAGGATCACGGCTATGTGACCCTGGTCAACGCCCACAAGGACGCGCAGGGGAACATCACCGAATCCGAAGCCCGCACCGGGCTGTGGGCCTGGAAGCATCCCCATGGGGACGGCACCACCACCTATACCGAGCTGAAGGGCGATGTGGTCTTTGAGGACGTGACGTTTGGCTATGTGCCCGACAAAATCGTGCTCCACAATATCTCCCTTTACGCCAAGCCGGGGCAGAAGATCGCCTTTGTAGGCTCCACCGGCGCGGGCAAGACCACCATCACCAACCTGATTAACCGCTTCTATGACATCCAGGGCGGCAAGATCCGTTATGACGGCATCAACATCGAAAAGATCCGCAAGGATGATCTGCGCCGCTCCCTGGCCATGGTGCTGCAGGACACGCACCTGTTCACCGGCACCGTGCGGGACAACATCCGCTATGGCAAGCTGGACGCCACGGATGAGGAAATCGAGCGGGCGGCCAAGGTGGCCAACGCGGACTTCTTCATCCATCATCTGCCCCAGGGCTATGATACCATGCTCACCGGCGACGGCGCGAACCTGTCTCAGGGCCAGCGGCAGCTGCTGGCCATTGCCCGGGCCGCCGTGGCGGATCCGCCCGTGCTGATCCTGGATGAGGCCACCTCCTCCATCGATACCCGCACCGAGGCGCTGATCGAGCGGGGCATGGATGGCCTGATGCAGGGGCGCACCGTGTTCGTCATCGCCCATCGGCTTTCCACCGTCCGCAATTCCCAGGCCATCATGGTGCTGGAAAACGGCCGGATTATCGAGCGCGGCGATCACGAATCCCTGATTGCCCAGCACGGCAAGTATTATCAGCTCTATACCGGCATGTTTGAGCTGTCCTGACACGGGAACGGGGAAACATCAGGCTCAAACCAATCAAGCGCCCCAGAATGGGAAAGGAGACGTTTCGTTGTCTCCTTCTCCGTTTCTGGGGCGCATTGTTGATATAAGATAACGTACAGCTTGGCTCCCTGCGGCTTTCCCGGTGGAACCGGGCTTTTTTAGCGCAAAGCGCAGGGCGAAAGGCGCAGGGAGGCCTCCCGCATCCTTTTTACAGATGATCGTGGGAGGTGGGGTCGTTGATAATGCCAAAGCCTACCAGAACGGGCAGCAGCGCGTCCAGCAGGCCGTCCACGGTGGGCTGAATATCCACGCCCGCAAACTCCTTCACGCAAAACACCGCCAGGGCGGCCAGCGCCGTCCATAGCGCCCAGGATTTCAACCGATTCTGAGTCATACGCCTCATCCTTTCTTCAAATCGCGGATATCGTGCTCCGCTTCGGTCATGCGCCCCTCCAGACGGCAGGTGCGCTCCACCACGCTGTTGTGCTTGTCCACCTTCTTTTCCAGCTGCTCAATGCGATAGACCGTCATGCGATTGGCCGCCAGAATGCCGCACAGGCTGCCCGCCAGCGTGCCCGCCAGCGACAGCACCGCCACGAAAATTTCCTCGCTCATGGCAGCGCCGCCTCCAGCGTGTCCAGTGCCTGCCGCGCCTGCGCCAGCGCCGCCCGGGCCGCATCCGCGCTTTCCGCCGGCGCATCCGGGGCCGCCGCGTCCCCATCATACAGTCCCTGGGGAATGGCGAAATGGGTGAACCGGTTTCCTTCCCCCAGCCGCTCCCGCACCACGCCGTCCGCATGCCCCTTGGCGTGCACCACGGTGCCGTCTCCCAGATAAATCCCCGCGTGGCCCATCACCCCCGGGCCGTCCTGGCGATAAACCAGACACAGCCGCTCCCGGGGCAGGGCGGCAATGGCCCCTGTTTCCGCCCAGGCGGTTTTCGTCCATTGGCTGGTGGCCCCGGAAACCAGCGCAATGCCCACCGCGTCCATGCACCAGCGGGTGAGCTGGGCGCAATCATAGGCCCGCTTTCCGGTGGCGGCCGCTTCATCATAATACCGGCAGCCCTTGCAGGCGGCGGCCTGGCCGCTGAGCCGGGGGCAGTATTTTTCAATCTTCCGGGCACAGGCGGGATACTGCGCCGCCCGGGCCCGGCGATACGCGGGCGTGCAGAATTTGCCCGTTGCGCCCATGATATAGGGGCAGCCCACCCGGGAAAGGGCCCATGCCCGGGCCTGATCCGCCTTGCTCATGCGCCCGCCTCCTCCCAGCCGTAAACCCCCGGCTCCCATACGTTGTTATCCGCCTGGCTAACCCATTTCCGCGCCTGATGCCAGACCATGTCTCCCGCCTGATATGCGTCCGCCGCGCTCAGGGGCCGGGTCCACAGCGGCAGGCCCGACGGGGAAAAGCCAAGCTTCTCATACAGCGCGGGCAAAGCGGCGGGATTCCAGTCCGCCTGGCTCACATGCGCCTGAATCACCCGATACAGCTGGGGCTCTCCATCCGCATTTTTCCCGAAAGAAAAGATTTCCCCCGCCGGATACCGCCGGTTCACGGCATACGCCGGATACACCGCCGCAGCCTCCATCATCTGGCTTTCGTCGGTAAGCGTCTGCAAAAAAAGCTGAATGGCCCGGCGCAGCTGCCGGGCCTTTTCCACACGATTCATTCGTCCGTTTCCTCCTCCCATAGCGCCGCGGCGACGGCCTGATCGTCATCCCCGCCGCCGCCGGCGTCCAGCAGGGCGTTCAGGCCCTCGCCCACCTGCCGGGCGTAATCGATCCAGTATTCCTCCGGGGTCTGCAGCCGCCGCGCTCCGCGGTAAAACCCATCCGCCTGCCAGCGGCAGCCGATGCTCACGGCCACGTCCCCTACGGGCACGCAGCCCGGAAATTCCGCCGCCTGGGATGGCTGCAGCACCAGCAGGTTGTCCACCAGCCCCTGCGCATCCAGATGTGCGTAAATCGCCATGCCGTTTTCCCCCTTTACGCTTTCGCCCGGCGGATAATCACAATGCCCGAGCCGCCTGCGCCGCCGTGGCTGTAGGTGGCGCCCTGCCCGCATCCGCCGCCCCCGCCGCCGGTGTTGGCCGCGCCGCTGCCGCCGCTGTCGGAGAAGCTCCCGCCATAGCCGCCGCCCCCATCGCCGCCGCTGCGATAGTGCTCGGATGAATAGGCCTGGGATACGCCGCATCCGCCGCCGCCCCCATAGCACGCGCCATCCGCTTCGCCAAAGGCGCGGGTGGTGGTTCCCTGCCCATGGCCAAAGAAGGCGCTTCCGTCTGCCTCCTGGGTCATTTCGCTGCCGTCCAGGGCCCGGCTGTTGCCGCCATCCTGGCCGCCCAGCGGCCCGCGATAGCTTTTCAAATAGCCATACACGCTTTCGCCGCCGCCCCCGGAACCCCCATCCCCGCCGGCGCAGCCCTTTGTGCCGATCAGGCTGCCGGGACTGCCGCCTGCGGCCGTATAGCGCAGATCGCCGCCGGCAATCTCCGTCGTGCCGCCGGAAGAACCAAGATGGCCGCCGGTCAGATAGGTGCCCGCTGCGCCGCCCGCGCCAATCACCACGGTGTAGGCCGTGTTGGCCGCCAGAATCACATTGCGCACGGTGCGGGTATAGCCTCCTCCGCCGCCGGGCCCGCCGCAGATGGGCGTGGCGTCCGCCACCAGCCGGTCGCAGCCCCCGGCCCCGCCGCCAACCAGAAACAGATCCGTTTCCCAGTCCCTTTCCAGCGTCAGGGTGCCGCTGGAGGTCAGCAGGATGCGCCAGTTGCCATCCCCATCGTCTATAAGCTGATGCGCGCCGGTATAGCTGTATTCCGGCGGCGCGTCATCGGGCCAGACCTGCACGCCGTTGTACAGCAGCTTCTGCACTGCCGCTTCCCCGAAGCGGATGGCGGAGGGCGTATGATCGTTGATTACAAGCGCCATTTTCTGCGCCTCCTTTCAAGGATTATCGGTAACGGAAAGCACGCCGGTTTCAGCGTCAAAGGAAAAGGTGTTCACGAAGGGGCGGATGGTGAGGGTGTTGGTGGCCGCGTCATAGGAAAACAGGTCGGAGCTGTATGTGGCCCCGTCCACCAGCAGATTGCCATACACCCGCAGGGTGCTTTCCCGATTGGCGGGGCCGAAAAAGGCCGCCGCCTTGCCGCCCTGCTGAAAATGCAGGGTAAACTGGGCGCGGGGCACCCGCAGATAATGGCAGGCCTGGGCCCCGAACGCATCCGTGGCCAGCAGGCGAATCTCATAATCCTTTGCAATATCCATCTGCCCGCCGCCAAACAGCAGCGCCCCGTCCGTCAGGTTTCCGGCATATACCCAATCCGCATCGCCCCGGGCCCGGTAGGCCACGGCGCAGGCCACGCTGTTATGCCCACCGCAATCGGCGTATCCGGCTGCTGCGGCGGCGCGGATGAAGGTGCCCTCGTCGGCCTCCTGCCCCTGCGCATCCCGGCGCTCCGCCGATGCGCCGGAGATTTCCGGCGGGCTGTAAGGCAGCACCGGAATCGTCACCGTCTGGCTGCCCCGCAGCCCCCGGCTGTCCACCGCGCTGACAATCACCTGCCGCTCCCCGGCCGGGAGATAATCCGTCTCGGCGGACAGCGGCAGCGCCGCCGCCATGGCGTCCGCGCCGCACCCGGCGATTTCATAGCCCACGATGGACGCGCCATAGAACGCCTGGGCGGGGGTATTCAGAGAGACAAACGCTTTGGATTTCCCCGCCACGTATACCTGCCAGCTTTCGGGCACCTCCCCCGCCGCCGGCGCGCATGCCGCCCCGGATACAACCGGGGCCTGGCTTTCCGGGCAGCAAAGGAGCAGGGAATGGGTGACGGCGCCCGCGCCCTTTGTGGCCAAAGTGACCTGTAGGGGCGCTTGCGCCGCATCCGGCATGGCTTCCAGCCAGGCAAGGGGCGGCGTGAAGGAAAAGGACGCGCTGCCCGCCGCCAGCGAAAGGGCCTGATGGAATGCACCGATGCGCACCGTCAGGGTGTGGGCCGCATCGGTATGGGAAAGAATCGTCGCCTGAAGGGGCATGCCCGCATCCACCGCATCCCCAGCCAGCGCAAAATCGCTGGTGGTGGAAGCGTCCACCGTCAGCACCGCCGCCGCGCTGAGGGGACTGTTCAGCGTGCTGCCCAGCGTGGCCACCTTCAGATACAATGCGCCGCTGGCCGGGGCCTGCATCACGGCCTGTCCAGCCGTTTCTGTGGATGCAAGCTGGCAGCGCTTCTCATAGGGCCCGCTTTCCTCCGCGGCGGCATAAACCGCATAGCCGCTGATGGGATTGGCCAGCCCCGGGGCGGCGCCGCTGAAGGAAAGCGTCACCTCCGCCTCAGGCAGCACCGTTGCGTCGGAGAGGGTCAGCGCCGCAGGCGCGGCGGGGGCGGTGACGCTGACGGTCACGCCTGCATAGGCGCTGGATAAATCGCTGTTTCGGGCGGGGGCGTTTTCAGCCAGCGTTTTCACCTTGAAATAAAAGCTGCCCGGCGCGGCCGGAGCCGCCACCTGACAGCTGCCCGCATCCGCGTCCACGGCGCAAAGCAGGCTGTATGGGCCGGCGGCAGCGGCGGCGCGGTGGATTTCATAGCCGCCGATGGCCACCCCATCGCCCCGAATGGCCCCGCTCCAGAACAGCGTAAGGCTTTCCCCCGGCTGGGCCACGGCGCTGGACAGCGACACCGAGGTGGGCGCGGCCACAGCGGTGGTCATCACCTGATAGGTGAGGGTGAGGGTAATGTGGTTCCAGCCGCCGGCGCAGGCGCCGCTTGGCTGGCCGGCGGTGTTTTTTCCCTGAAACACAAAGGGAATCCGCAGCACGCCGCCGGGGGAAACGCTGTCTGCCGGCAGCTCCTGCCGGGGGGCGGCGCTGCCGTTCATGGTCTGCTGCTGCCCATCTCCCCAGGGCTCGCAGGAAAGCAGCGCATTTGTGATGACCGCGCCCTGCGGCATATCCGCCAGATTGAATTCCCGATACCGGGTTTCCAGAGAGGGGGCCGCGCCGTCCTGCCAGACGCTGGACACGGCGATATTGGATTGATGAATGCTATAGGTGCTCATTTGTTCGCTCCTTTCCTCAGCCGATCCATTGCAGCCCCAGGCCGCTGGCGGTGGCCCGCCAGGTCCATTCGGGGGCATCGCCCCGGCGCACGGTGAAGGCGTTGGCTTCAAAGGTATTCACCGAGGCCGTGGCATTATCCGCCGTGAATTTCAGGGGATCCCCCGGCCGGCCGATCTCCACCCCTTCGGCGGATACTCGCAGATACAGCGCCATGGCCTGCTGGGCTGCTTCCAGCGCCTGCTGGGCGGATTGCAGCGCTTCCCGGGCCTGCAGCGCCCGGGAAAATTCCAGGGTGGTGCTGTCCGCCAATTGGGTGACGCGGGACTGCAGCGTCTCCATCTGCCCGCTCAGCACCGCCCGGGCCTGCTCCACCGCGTCCGCATCCGCCTTGCCCCGCATCCCCTGATGCAGGGAACTCAGGCTGTTGCTCATGGCGGCCAGATTGCCGCGCAGATTGCCCATCTCTCCCTGATACACCATCGAGGAGGTAACCTGCTGCACGATGGCGTCCTGGCTGATCCGCTCCTCGGCGGCGTTCATGCGATTGAGCAGCCCGGTGACGGTATCCGCGTCCGCCTTGCTTTCCACATACAGCTTCAGAAACTGATTGCCCCGGATGTCCAGCGCATTCAGGGCGGCGATGGCGGCGTCCCGGACGAACAGCGTGTCCACATCCAGATTCGCGGCGATCAGCTGGTTGATCAGCGCCGATTCGCCAAAGATGCTCTGGGCGTTCAGGGCCGCGGCGGTAACGCTGCCGGAAACCAGCTTTTCCCCGCCGTCAATGGCATGATCTGAAATATCCTCGTTGCCGATCTGCTTGGGGGCGGTGGTCACATTTCCGTCTTCATCCACCGACAGGGCATACAGCCCGCCGTCCTCCCCCCGCACCACCAGCTGACCCACCGTCAGGGAAGCCAGATTGCCTTCCGTCACCTGCAGCCTGGATACATACAATTCCCCCGCGCTGCCCCTGGTAATCAGCGCGGTGCCGGAGGACAGATCCTTGATATGGGCAAAGTCAATGTCCGCCGCGCCGATTTCCTGCCTGGCTACAGCGGAAATGGCGGCCCGCAGCTCGCCGATGGCCGCCCAATCCACCTGGGCGGACTGCAAATGCGCGTCCACCGCCGATAACGCGCCGGCAGACAGCGCGTCCGCCTCCACCGCCCCGGCGGCGATTTTTCCCGCGGTGACGGCCCCGGCAGCCAGCGCATCCGCGTCCACCGCGCCCGCCGCCAGCTTTTCCGCCGTCACGGCGTGGGCGCCAATCTTCTCCGCCGTGATGGCCCCGGCAGCCAGCTCCCGGGCGGTGACGCTGCCCGCCACCAGCGCGGATGCGGCCAGCGATCCGTCCTTTACGATCACGCCGTTTAATTCCCCGGTGAGCCGGGCGGCGTTTACGCCCCCGGATGCGGAAAACAGCCGGCCCGCGCTTTCCCCGGCCAGCCGGATGGTGCAATCCGACTGCATGGCAAACCCGCCGGAAAAGGACAGGGTCTGGCGGGTTACGCAGGTAACGGTTTCGGCTCCCCGGCTGTCCGTGACCCGCAGGGGGCTGCCCAGCGTCAGCGCCGGATCCCCCCGCCATACCGCCAGCATCCGCGTCAGCCGCAGGCCGTCCAGCGCTTCCAGCAGCCCCTGGGCCAGGGCGGCGGTGTGCTCCGCGCCATAGGCAAACAGCGGATTGCGGGAAAGGGACAGGCTGTTTTGCTGGGTCAGCGGATCATTTCCGGTCTTCACGGTCAGCGCTGGCGTGTTTTTCGGCGCGCCTGTCAGGGCAATGGACAGCCCCTGCAGCGGGCCGAAGGCTTCATCGCTGTATACCCGGCTCAGGGTAATCTCCGGCGTGATGTCATAAACCGGCCGGGCCGCATCCCATACCCGGGCAAACCGCAGCTTGCCGGAGGGATCGATCAGCGCAAAGCAGCCCGCCGCCTGCGCCGCATGGGAAAGGGCCTGCCGCAGGGAAATCTCTCCCCATTCCGGCGCGGCGGCAATGGATACAGCGGCATTGGGAAAATCCACCGACAGGGAAAACCCCGCCTGATCCGCGATTTTTACCGCCAGCTGTCCCAGCGTCAGCGGATAGGAGAAATCGTCCTGAAAGGGCGCGTCAAAGGCGGTTCCCAGCGCATCCATGCCGGAAAGCGCCAGCCGGGGATCGCCCTCGGCCCGGCTCACATCCGTCACCGTGAACACCGCCAGCGGGGCCGTCTGCTCTCCCATCGCCAGCAATACGCGCACCTGCGCGCCGTAAATCGTCCGGGCATTGGTAAAAAAGCCGCCGGTGTTATCCAGCGTCAGCTTGCAGCTGGCGGCGGCCGCCGCCCCCAGCAGCCGTCCGTCGCTCACCCCCTGAGCGCAGGAAAAGGCCAGCGCCCGGGCGGGGGTGAAGGAAAGGATATCGCCGGTCAGATAGGTGATCTGGCCGCAAAGCCGGGTCTGGCGGGCGGGGGCGGCCAGCAGGGAGGAAAAGGCTGCTTCGCTCATTTATCGCTCCTCCAGCTTCAGCGCCACGTCCGCCCAGGCCGCCGCGCCGTTTTGATATTGCCAGACCCGGGCGGATCGCTCCGTCACATGGCAGCTGATCTGCTTATTGCCTTCCAGCGGATCGGGATAGACGAGGGTGCAAAAGCCGCCTGCCTCCAGCTCCTGAAACAGCAGGGCGATGGCCGTGGCAGCCATCCGCGTCCAGCGGATTTCGATCTGCCGCTTTTGCTGTACCCCGTCTGTCACCAGCTGCCCCAGCGTGTTGTATTTGGCCACGCCCGCCTTTTCTTTCACCTGCACCAGCAGAGCGGATGGCGCAGGCAACGCCAATTGATTGATTTGAATCACGATGGGTCGCCTCCTTAGAATTGCAGCTCGATCCGGCCTGAACCGTTGGTCACGCGATTGATCCCCTCAATGGCCGCCACGCCCAGCTGATAGCCGTCCACCTCCAGGGGGATGGAGATGGAAATGGGCGCGCTTTCCCCGGAGGGAGGCGCGGAAGCGGCCGTGGCGGCGGGCTGCACGGGCAGGGGCAGCGTCCGGGCAAAATCCGGGATTTCCAGCGCCTGCGCCGCCTGATCCCCCACCAGCCCCGCCGCTTTTTCCACCTTGCCCGCGCTGCCTGCAATGCCCTGCAGCAGGCCCTCGTCAAAAAGCGCGCCGGCTTCAAAGGTGACCCGGGAGGGAGAATGAATTTGCAGCGCGCCCCGCAGCGCGGCAGAGGCTGCCGCCGCCAGCGCCCGGGCCGCCGCCGCTACAGCCCCCTGCTGGGACAGGATGCCGCTGCTCAGCCCCGCGCCCGCGCTGGCCCCCGCCGCCTGGAAATGGGCGGCCATGCCGTCCACCTGGGCGTTGGCCGCGCCAATCAGCCCCGTCAGGCTGGCCATCGCAGCAGAAAAAGCGCTGATGTCCGCCGTAAAGCGGATCGAAAGTTCGTCTAAGGTCATGCTTCATCCTTTCCGCGCCAGCCAAGCAGCCGCCGCTTCATTTCGTCGTCGGTCATGGGCGCGCTTTCGCCAAAGCCCGGGGGCAGGGGCGGCAGATGGGCCGGCGCATGCACCGCCAGGGCCACATATTGCCCCAGCAGCCATAGCTCCTCCTGCCGCCGCAGCCGGGCGCGGCGAAAGGCGGTCAGCCGCAGGAGAATCTCCCGGGGCGTAAGGGTGAAAAAAACCGCCGCTTCCGCCATGCCCGCCTCCGCCGCCCGCTGCCGCAGGCCTTCGTAGCTTTCTCTCAGGCCGGGTCCGGGGCCGGCCCGTTCCCCGCCGGCGGCTGAAAAAAACCGGCTTCCTCCAGCGCGGCTGCCATCTGCCCGCTCACCTGCTTCAGGCTGCCGCCTCCGTCCAGATGGGCCTGCAGCAGCGCGCCTGCGTCCTCCAGCGTGATTCCCTTTTCCGTTTCCATCAGGCCGCACCATAAAAGCCCCCGCAGGCAGGACAGCGGATTGCGCGTCAGCTCCGTCAGGCTGCCCAGCTTATCCTCCAGGCAGCATACTGCGTTCACCGAATAGCGCAGGGCGTATTCCCGGCCGTTTAAGTAGATCGCCGTCACTGGATGGTCACCCCGCCGGTCAGCCGCAGCACGGCGGAAAAGCCTACCGCCCCGTCCACCTCCGCAGCGCCCAGGCGCACCTGGGCGTTTTCCAGCCCCGCAGGGGTTTCCTCCCGCCAGGTCAGGGCCCGGATCAGCGCCCCCGCGTCCTCCAGAAGGCCGGAAAGCAGCGCATCCGTTTCCGCCGCCGCATCCGGCAGCCGCAGCCGCAGCGCGGCGAGCATTTCGCCTTGCTTCATGCTCTTAGCCCAGCACCCGCACGGCCAGCTCGGGATAGAGCGTCTTGAACCCATAAAGCACGTCCATGGACAGCATTTCCCGCTTATGCTGCATATCATAGCCGCGCACCACCCGCAGGGACACGCCGTTGTAATGGGTTTCATAGCTTTCCACGCCGCCGGGGGCGGTGAGCGGGCGGGTGACGAAAGCGAAGGCCATGGGATGGAAGGCCAGATTGGCGGTATGGCTGCCGATGAGGGTCACTTCCGTGTCGTCCGCAAGCGCGGGCAGGGCGGGGAACACGGAAACGTTAGCAATGGCGTTGTTTGCGGCGGGAGCGGAATCCTGCGTGACCGAGAAGCTCTTGCCGCCGATGCGGATCAGATCGCCCTTCACCAGCCTGCCCGTGAGGGAAGCGCCATCCAGCGCCAGCTGATGCGCCCCCGCTTCCACCGCACCGTTGACCTTTACCGCCGTGGCCGCGGTGATGCCGGTCTGATGCTGCCGCACGGCCTGAGACATGAAATGATCCATGCCCATCACCCGGCCGATGCTGCCCTCCCGCAGGGCCTGGGTGGAGCCGGATTTTTCCGCGTGGACGATGGCGTCCAGCCCGGTAAAGGCCGCGTCGGCCTCCGGATCCCAGACCGCCGCCCGGCCGGATACAGGGGCCTTGGCCAGGTTGAGCTGCTTGCGGGCCTCCGCCATGGCGGAAAGGGTGGCCGGGGTCTGGCCTGGGGCGCCTACGGCGTTGTAAATATCCTGATACAGTGCCAGGCCGTCCCGGTTGATCTTTTCGGCCAGGGCCGCGGCGGCGGGATCAATAAATACCCGCGTCAGATCGTCCATGCTGGTAGCGCCCTGAAGCGCTTCGATGCTCACGTCCACGGTGGCGATCTTGTCCAGCGTCACATCCACGGTGGATTCGATAATGTCCTCGGTGGTCACGCCCTGCGCGGGATTAAATTCCTTGGCTTCCAGCACCACCGGCTTGCGCACCTGAATGGTGTCGCCGTGATGGGCAAAGAAATCGTCGGAATAATCCTTATAGATCAGATTGGGAAACACCAGATGATCGATCAGCCGGGGCAGCGCCACGCGGGCGAAATCCTTGATGTTCACGAACGAATTGGCCATGTTGATTTCCTCCTTCAATGATGGGTGGATTGGATTAACAGCAAACGGCGGCGTAGTATTCCTCATCCGTCATTTCGGATGGGGCTTTCACCGGTGCGGCCTTGGGCGCGGCGGACAGCAGCCGCTCCTCCACGCCCTGCTGCACGGCGGCGCGGAAGGCTTCCTCCAATGCGTTCAGGCCGCTTTCCAGGGCCGTCTCGTTGGCAAAGGGCAGGGCCTCGGCCAGAGAAATGGGCAGCTGCCGCTGCTGCAGTTCCTGCCGGGCTTTGGCGATCAGCTCCCGCTGGCGCAGGGCCGCTTCCTGCGCTTCCAGCGCCTGCCGCTGCTGCTTTGTTTCCTGCTGCTGGGCGTCGAGCCGGGTCTGAAAGGCTTCCGTCAGCGCGGCCAGCTCCGCTTCCAGGTCGGCCCGGGTCAGGGGCGGCTGGGCCGCCGTTTCCGGGCCGGGATTGATGATTTCTTCCATGGATTCTCCTCCTTATGTCTGTGGCTGGGCCGGCGGCAGCTGCTGCGATGGGCGGCCCTGATCTTCGCCGTCCATAAAGGGCAGCTGGGACAAAAGAATGTTTCTTGGCACCATGCCCTCCAGCGTTTTCACCATCTGGGCGGTTTCCAGGGCGTTTTCGGGCAGGGAGCGGGTGAAGATCATGCGGATGCCGTCCGCATTCAGCGCCCGGCAGCCCTTCACCGCCAGAAAATGGCCATAGCACCGCATCCGCTCCCGCAGCGCTTCCCGAAACCAGCGCTCCTTCACCCGGGTGAGCTGCTCCAGTCCCAGCAGCTTATAGCGCATGGCCACACCGCTGATATTGCCGGCAAACTGCTCGTCGGACAGATCGGGCACCATGGAAAATTTGTGAATATCCTTTTCCAGGGCCAGGCGCAGGGCTTCCGCATCCGCGCCGGTGCCGGGCTTGGCCAGATATTGCGCCCCAGCCTCCCGGTCGGGAAGATAGAGCAGCTTGTCCTGCCGCAGCTGTTGGGCGGGGGTGCGGCCACGGTCATCGGTTTCCATCCGTGCGCCATATACCAGCAGCAGCGCGTCCACCAGCTGCTCCTGGTCGTTCACCCGGTCGGATTCCAGCACGTCGTAAGCATCAATCAGGGACAGCACCGGCCCCACATCCCCGGCCTCCTCATCGTTGTTCCAGTATTCGATCAGGGGCACCCGCCCGAAATAATGGGGCACGCTGGCCTTGGGCTGGCCCAGCAGCAGGCCGGAAAAGCTGGCGGCCCGGTAAGTCAGCCGCTCGGCGGCGGTATATACCTCGGCCTCATAGCCGCAGGGGGTTCCGCTTTCATTGGTGATGGGGTGAAAATGCACCCCGAACAGGGGATCGGCGCTTACATCGTCGGCATAGACCACAAAGGCGCTCAGCGGATCCAGCGCGGCGGACCGGGGCTGGGCCTGCGCGTCGCTGTAAATCACCTCCACGCCCCGGCCATACAGCGCCGCCTGCCGGGCCAGCTCCATATCCACCCCGGATACATTGGCGTTTTTATACGCCCTGCGCAGGGCGTCCGCCCCGTCGCCTTCGCCCTGATAGGTCACCGCTGCGCCCACCAGATATGCCGCGGCAATATTCACGATGTACCGGGCATAGCCGTGGGCCAGATGATGATTGGGCAGCCCTTCGGCCCGCCATCGCCGCAGAATGGGGGCGCGCAGCTGATACGCGTCCCGCAGCCGCCGCAGCTCCGGCGTGCGCCGCAGATGCTCGTTCAGGCAGCCCTGCAGAAGCTTGCCGGATAATCCGGCCTGCAGCGCCGCCCGATCTCTTGTAATCATGGGAAGGGTTCATCTCCTTTCTTCTTTTTGCATGCGTTCAAAGTCCCAGCGCCTCCCGGCTGCCGATGTAGGCCCGGCGGCAGTCCATGTCCTCCTCCAGGGCATAGCGCATGGCGTCGATCAGATGGTTGTCCCGGTCCTGGGGCCGGGGGAGGGCGTTGCCGTCCCGATCCTGCTGCCAGCGATAGGCGCTCAGCTCCCGGCCCAGGGCGGGGCAGCGGGGCGAGAGAATGATCTCCTGCTGCCGCAGCCATTGCACCCCGTGGAGCACGCTGTCCGGCCCTTTCCGGGCGGGATGCACCCGCAGCCCCAGCCCCCGCAGCTCGGCAATGGATTTGGGCTCCTCGCTGTCACAGGCGATGCTGCCAAGGGCCTCGTAAGGCCGCAGCCGTTCCCGCAGCTGCAGATTGGTCAGCCCCTTTTGGCAAAGCTCCTCCAGCACGTAAACACGCCGGGCTTTCCGATCGTAGCGCAGCAGCACGAACCCGCATGGATCGGCCGCGAAGCCAAAGTCCAGCCCCATCCGGGTTTCGCCGTCTGCATCCGCCGGAATATCCGAAACGCGCCAGTTGCGGAAGATCGCATCCCCCATGGCGCCCCAGTTGCCCAGGGTGTAGACCTGATAGAAGTACGGATCCCGCTCGTTTTCCAGGGCGGCGCAATCCTCCGGGGCCAGAAAGCGGTTATCCCGGTAGGTGGTTTTCAGGATGGATACGTTCCCCTGCCGGCATTCCCGCTGATCGTCCCGCCAGATGGAAAAAAACTCCTTGTAGAGCCAATGCCCCTGATGCACCGGATTAAACGACAGGGTGAACCGCTTCCCATGGCGGCTTTGTCCCCGCAGGCGCTTATCCAGCTGCTTGAAATCCCGCCAGGCGCATTCCGTGGCTTCCTCCATCCAGATATCCGTCAGCGACCCCCGGGCCGGGGTGATGGATTTGATCTTCTCCGCGTCATCCAATCCCGCAAATAAAATCTGCGCGCCGTTATTGCGCGCAGTAATCAGGCTTTCGGATTTGCTGATGCGGAAAAGCCGCTGCAGCCCCAGCCGGGCGATGGCCTTGACGATCTCATTCCAGCAGCTGCCCCGAAGCGTGCGCGCCACCTGGCGCACCACCAGCGTGTTTCGCCCCTGGAGCGTATCCAATACGCACCGGGTGGCCAGAAACACGCTTTTGCCGCTGCCCGCGCCGCCGAAGAACAATTGATACCGGCAGGGGTTTTGCAGATGGGGCCGGTAAACCGGGTTCAGGCAATCGGCCCCCAGGGTGATTCGCGGCATGGTCATTCCTCCTTGATGCAGATGTCAAAGTCTCCCGCCGCCGCGCCCGTTTGCGGCGTGGGATACACCCGCTCAAAAATCAGCGTGGCCGCCTTGAGCGCATCCGCGTTGGAGGCGTCGGGATCCCGGAGCAGCTTTTTGAGCCGCTCCACGGCCAGAATCGCCGCCGCAGCCGCCTTTTCCTGCAGCGCCTGGCCCGGGGCTTTTTGGTTTCCTGCCAAGCTTTCCCTCCTTTCCTGGGATGATGCCATTATAGCCCCGTCCCTGCTGACATGCACTGACCGCTTTTTTGCATTTTCCGTCCATCCGCGCCCGCCTTTGCAAACATTTCCTTGACTTTCCGGGGGAGCCATGCTATGATTCTTTTTACCGTATCTCAAGGTTTGCCGTTGTACCAATCGACCGAATGCATGGAGGAAACATGGCGTATATCGTTGTTCAGGATCTGAACAAGTCCTTTTGCGTGCGCAAAAAGCGGGAAAAAGGGAAGCTGCTGCGGGAAAGGGCCCGGGTGCACGCCCTGCGGGATGTGAGCTTTGAGATTGAGCGGGGCGAGCTGATCGGCTATATTGGCCCGAACGGCGCGGGCAAATCCACCACCGTGAAAATTCTTTCGGGGATTCTCACCCCCGATTCCGGGACGGCCGCCGTGGGCGGAATCACGCCCTGGAGGGAGCGCAAAAAGCATGTGCAGCGCATCGGCGTGGTGTTTGGCCAGCGGACGCAGCTGTGGTGGGATGTGCCCATTCAGGACAGCTTCAACCTGCTTCGGGAAATTTACCGGGTGCCGGAAAAAACGCACCGGCAGCGGCTGGATGAATTACTTTCGGCGCTGGATCTGGCGGATCTGCTGCGCACGCCCCTGCGGCTGATGAGCCTGGGCCAGCGGATGCGGGCAGAGCTGTGCGGCTCGCTGCTGCACGGGCCGGAGCTGCTGTTTCTGGATGAGCCCACCATCGGGCTGGACGCGGTGAGCAAGCTGCGGCTGCGGGAGTTTCTGAAAACGGAGAATCAGGAAAGGGGCACCACCATCCTGCTTACCACCCACGACATGGAGGACATCGCCGCCCTGTGTCCCCGGGTAATGGTGCTGGGCCATGGGCAAAAGCTCTTTGACGGGGTGCTGCCTCAGCTGCTTTCCCGGTATGACACCCTGCGGGTGATGACCGTGCGCTACGCCCAAAGCGTATCCCTGCCGCCGCTGCCCCAGGGCTGCCTGTCCCAGCCGGACGGCGACGGCTATCGCATTTCCTACGCCCCTTCTCAGGTGCCCACTGCCCGGCTGCTTGCCCTTTTGCAAAGCGCCGGGGAGCTGCGGGAGCTGACGGCCCAGCCCCAGAGTGTGGATCACCTGATCGCAGCCATGTATCGGGAGATGGACCTATGAGCGCATATCTGGCCACCTTCCGTATGCGCTGGAAAATGGAAACCCAATACCGGGGCGCGGCCCTGGGCGGCGTCTTCTGCCAGATTTTCTTTGGCCTGATTCTCATTGCGGTCTATCGGGCGCTCTATGCCGGCAGGCCCCAGACGCTGCCGCTGGAATCGGTGGTCTCGTATGTGTGGCTGCAGCAGGCGTTCTTTCGGATGCTGCTGTCCAGCGACAGCGAGCTGGCCGATAAAATCCGCACCGGCTCCATCGCCTATGACCTGTGCCGGCCCCTGAGCGCCTATGGCTATTATTACAGCCGGGCGCTGGCGCAAAAGCTGGTGGGCAGCCTGCTGCGGGCGGCGCCCATGCTGGTGTTTGCGCTGCTGCTGCCCCCCGGCTGGCGGCTCTGCGTACCTGCATCCCTTCCCGCCCTGGGGCTGGGGCTGACCGGATTGCTTCTTGGGCTGTTTTGCGTGTGCGCGCTGGATAACCTGGCCATGGGCATCACCCTGCGCACCGTGGACGCCAAGGGCGTTCAGGCCCTGTTTTCGCTGGTGATGATGACGTTTTCGGGCAATATCCTGCCCCTGCCCCTGTTCCCCGACAGCTGGCAGCGGGCCGTGACGCTGCTGCCCTACGCCCAGCTGCTGGATGCGCCCATCCGCCTGTATACCGGGGAATGGGCGCTGTTCCAGGCGCCCCGGGCGCTGCTGGTGCAGCTGCTGTGGACGGCGCTGCTGCTGGGCCTGGGGCTGCTGATCTGGCGGCGGAATGAAAAAGAAATCACCGTGCAGGGAGGATAACAATGGATACCGTCAAATTATATCTAAAGTCCATGGCCATGCTGCTGCGCGGCCAGATGCAGTATCCCCTGTCCTTCCTGCTGCGCACGCTGAGCCAACTGGTGATGGAAATCGGGGAATTGATGGCGCTGGTGCTGCTGATTGATAGGTTCGATCACCTGAACCAATGGACCGGCGCCGATCTGCTGTTTTTCTTTGGGCTGATCAGCGTGGCCTTTTATCTCACGGAATGCTTCGGCCGGGGCGTGACCAATTTCAGCCCGCTGGTGCGTTCCGGGGAGCTGGATACGTTTCTGCTTCGTCCCCGAGGCGTGCTCACCCAGGTGCTCTGCGCGGCGGTGGATCCCCGGCGGCTGGGGGCCATTGCCATCGGCGTGGCCGCGCTGCTGCTGAGCCAGGCGCAGGCTCCCGTCCATTGGACGGCCCTGAAAATCCTGGCCTTTGCCGAGGCCATCGGGTTTGGCTTCGTGATGATTCTGGGGCTGTTTCTCATTGAAGCGGTGCTGTGCATCCGTTCGGTGAAATCCATCGAAATGGTGAACGCCCTCACCTATGGCGGCCGCAGCGCCTGCCAGTATCCCATCGACGTATACCCCTTGGCCCTTCGGGCGATTTTCCTGCTGATCGCGCCCTTTGGGATGGTGATCCACGCCCCTGCCGCGTACATTCTGGAAAAGCCGCTGTTTGGCTGGCCGACATGGACGGCGTTCGTCTGCCCGCTGATGGGCGGCGTGTGCTTTGGGGCCATGTATGCGCTGTTTCGCTTCGCCCTTCGGTATTATCGTTCCACAGGGAGTTGATTGCTTTTGCCGTCCGTCACCACCCAGGGCATCGTGCTGCGCCATGCGGATTATCGGGAGCATGATAAAATGCTCACGCTGCTTTCCCCTGCACTGGGACGGGTGGACGCGCTGTGCCGGGGCTGCAAACGCCCCGGCAGTCCCCTGCTGGCGGCCAGCGAATGGTTCGCTTTGGGGGAATATGTGCTCTTTGCCGGCAAGGGGAAATACACCGTGGTTTCCTGCAATCTGCAGGAGTCCTTTTATCCCCTGCGCACGGATTATGACCGCCTGAAATACGCCACCTATCTGCTCTCCATCGCCGAGGCCGCGGCCCAGCCGGGGGAGCGGGCGGTGGAGCTGTTCACGCTGCTGGCCCGGTCTCTGTCCCGGCTGTGCTATGGAACCCGGGATGAAAAGGCCGTTTCCGCCGCGTTTCTGCTGCATTTTGCCGCCATCAGCGGCTATCGTCCCCGGCTGTCCCATTGCGTGCGCTGCGGGCGGGCAGTGGCGGATGATGAGATCCGGCTGATGGACGTGGCGAGTGGCGGGCTGCTGTGCCCGCAATGTGCCGATGGGCTGACGGATGCGCATCCCGTGACGGCGGCGCAGGTGGCCTGGATGCGGGATGTGCTGCGGCAGGGCATTGATAAAACCGCCCTGCCCGATGGCGATGCGCCGGGCCTGCTGCTGGCCCACTATGTGGAATGCCGGCTGGAAAAGAAGCTGCGGCGGGAGCATTTATTCTGATATGGGGAGGATGCCCGTTCCCTCCGGGCGGGCTGAATGATACAAACGGAAAGGATGATTTTCAATGACCCTCACTTTTTCCACCCTGGGCTGCCCGGAATGGAGCCTGGACGAAATTCTGGCCTTTGCCAAGGCGCAGGGCATTCCCGCGCTGGAGCTGCGGGGCATCGGGCCCCATGTGCGCATGGCGGACATTCCGGAGCTGCAGCCCGATCAGGTATCGGCCACGAAGGAGAAGCTGCAGGCCGCGGGCGTGGGATTTTTCTGCATCGGCTCCTCTGCCATGTTCCATGACGGGGAAAAGCTGCAGGAGGCCATGGCCGAGGGCCGGGAGGCCATCCGCGTGGCGGCGGACTTTGGCGCGCCCTACGTGCGGGTGTTTGGCAATAACATTCCCGCCGATCGCCCCGAGGCCGAAACCGTGGCCCAGGTGGCGCAGGGAATTCAGACGCTGTGCGATGACGCCGCACCCAAGGGCGTGAGCATCCTGCTGGAGGTGCATGGAGACTTCAACACGGCCCAGCGGATTCTGGCCGTGGCGGCCCAGGTGAACCGGCCTAATTTCGGCATTATCTGGGATGTGGCCCACAGCGATCAGGGGTATCGGGAAAACTATGCGGAATTTTATCGCGCCGTGAAGCCGCTGGTGCGCCATATCCATTTGAAGGATCATCATCGTCTGCCCGACGGCAAGACGGAGCTGTGCCTCCCCGGCCAGGGCGATATTCCCCTCAAGGGCATTGTGGAGCTGCTGCAGGCCAACGGCTATGACGGCTTCCTCTCTCTGGAATGGGAAAAGCGCTGGCATCCCGCCCTGCCTTCTATGGCCGACGCTTACGCCGCGCTGAAGGAAGTGCTGGGATAAATACGGGCAATGGAAAGATCGGGATAAACGCTGAATCGGCCCTTATCAAAAATGCGCCCCAGAAAGGGAAAGGATACGAAAGCCTTTTCGTCCTTTTCCCATTCCGGGGCGCATTGCGGCTCCTGAGAATTATTTGTTCTTATCCCAACCGGTTTTCGGGTGGGTGCGGGAGGGCGCTTTTGACACAAAAGCATCCTCCCGCCATTTCGCCCTTTTCCCATTCCGGGGACGCATTGCGGATTTTAAGAATCAATTGTTCTTATCCCAACCGGTTTTCGGGTGGGTGCGGGAGGGTGCTTTTGACACAAAAGCATCCTCCCGCCATTTCGTCCTTTTCCCATTCTGGGGCGCATTGCGGATTTTAAGAATCAATTATTCTTATCCCAACCGGTTTTCGGGTGGGTGCGGGAGGGTGCTTTTGACACAAAAGCATCCTCCCGCATTTTTCGTTCCGTTCCCACCCCTCACAACAGGATGCAGATCATGCCGCCTTCGCCCTCGTTGAGCATTTTGGTGAGAGCGGATTGTACCTTTTCCTGCGCATCGGGGGGCATTTGATGGAGCTTGCCGTTAATGCCCTCCTGGATCAGATCCTTGAGCGACTTGCCAAAGAAGTTCGTTTCCCAGAGCTTGTCCGGCGCCTGTTCATATTCCTCCGCCAGCGCGGCCACAAAATCCTGGCTCTGCTCCTGCGTGCCCAGCACGGGCGTGATCTCCGTTTCGATATCGGAGCGGATCAGATGCAGGGTAGGCGCGGTGGCCCGCAGGCGCACGCCATATCGGCTGCCCTGCCGCATAAGCTCGGGCTGCTGCAGCTGAATCTCGCTCATGGCCGGCGTCACCAGCCCATAGCCCGTCTGCTGCACTGCCTTGAGCGCCCCAGCCACCCGATCGTATTCCCGCTTCGCCGCCACCAGCTCCTTCATCAGGCTCAGCAGCTGCGCATCACCCGAAATGTTTTCTCCGCATTGCTCGGACAGCACCTGGTTAAACAGCCCCTCCTGCGCCGCCACCTGATACCGCACCGCGCCTTCCCCCAGCGCCACTGCCGTTTCCACCGGCGCCTGCAGATAGGGGGATCCGGCGAACGCCCCGGCCACCAGGCCCTTGTCCCGCACCTTGCGCAGCTGGCTTCCCAGCGCCCGGGCCAGGCCCAGGGCGTGCTCGGGTAGCCAATGGCTTTCTTCCAGCGCGCCCACCCAGGCGGGCAGCGCAAAGCGCACCTCCCGCAGCGGAAACTCCATCAGCAGCGAGGACAGCAGCCCCTGCGCGTCCTCTGCCTGCAGCTCCTTCACATTGAGCAGCCGCACCGGCACGTCATACTTGCTTTCCAGCGAATCCCGCAGGGCCATGGCCTCGGCGCTGTCTGGCCGGGCGGAATTGAGCACCACCACAAAGGGCTTTTCCAGTGCCTTAAGCTGGCGGATCACCTGCTCCTCTGCGGCCACATAATTGCTCCGGGGCAGCTCGGCCACGGTGCCATCGGTGGTGACCACCACGCCGATGGTGGCATGCTCGGCAATCACTTTTTCCGTGCCCAGCGCGGCGGCCTGGGCAAAGGGCATATCCTCCGCCGCCCAGGGGGTGGACACCATCCGCGCCGCCTCGCCCTCCTGGGTGCCCAGCGCGCCGGGAATCAGATACCCCACGGAATCCACCATCCGCACCCGAACGGGCATCCGCGGCTCCAGCGTCACCTCCGCCGCCCCCTCCCCGGGGATGAACTTGGGCTGGGTGGTCATGATGGTGCGCCCTGAGCCGGACTGGGGCAGCTCGTCGGTCAGCCGGTCCCGCCGGGGGCCGGGCACCATGAAGGGCAGCACCATCTGCTCCATAAACCGGGCGATAAAGGTGCTTTTCCCCGTTCGCACCGGGCCCACCACACCAATGTACATGTCCCCCTGCGTCCGCTCGGCAATATCCCGGTAAAGGGGCCGCGCGCCCCGGGAAAGCTCCTGTTCCATTGCGATGCCTCCTTTACTGCATTCAATTCCATTCGATGATTGATATGCACGAAAGGCGCGCTTCATGCGCGGAAAATATGGAATGGGCTCCCGCTTGTCAGCAATGCGCCCCAGCTGGGAAAGAAGTGAAAATGCTTCCTTCTCCAAGCTGGGGCGCATTGCCCATCAGAAAACGATCAAGCCTTTCTCCCAACCGGCTTTCCTTGGGAGCGTGCAAGAGGGCCTTTCTTCCTCCCGAAGAAAGACCCTCCCCCATATATTATCTTTGTGATTTACTTGAACAGCGGGGCTAGCACCTGATAGGCGGCCTCGGCTTCCCGGGCGAAGTCCTTGCAGCCTGCTTCAATGCTCACGCCGCCTTCATAGCCCATGGCCTTGAGGGTGTCGGCCACGGCGGCATAGTCCTGCCCGTCGCCGGGGGCGGGATAAACGCGGCCGCTCATGTCCGCCAGCGGCTGGCTGATGTGCACATGCAGCAGGCTCTTGCCTGCATGGGTGAACGCATCCCAGGGCTCATGGCTGGAAAGCATATGGAAGGTGTCGCCCAGCGCGCCGATCCGAGGGTGATCCACCAGCGCGGACAGAACCACGCCCTCGCTGACCAGATTCACAATATTGCATTCCCGCCGGCGCAGGGGCTCGATGGCGATGTTGACCTGATATTTATCGCAGTATTCCGCGGTCAGCTTCAGAAACGCCGCGATCTGCCGCCAGGCCTCGGGGAAGGGCCAGCCTTCCGGCACGCCTCGGGCAGCGCCGCTGCCGAAAACCACCGTGTCCACTCCCAACGCATGGGCGCGGCTCAGCGCCCGTTCCAGATACGCCCGCTGGGCCGCTTCATTCGCCTCCGGGCCGGTCACCTTCACATCCCCGGGCAGGAAACTGTTGCATTTGGCAATGGGAATCGGGAAGGCCGGCTTCTGCGCGAGAATCGCCTGAAATTCTTCCTCCGTCAGGGACGCCACCTTCGCCATGCCCCACTCAATATAATCATAGCCTATCTGTGCCGCCAGCGCGATGTTTTCCGGGCCGGTGCATACGCCAAGCTTCATTTACTTTTCCTCCTTATCGCCCGCTTTTTATCGGGCCAATTTTCCCTGTATTTGCCTATTCGCCCTTCAAAAAAGAAATCCTGCCCAACAGACAAAGAAAACGCGCAAAGGCCGCACAAAAGCTGCGCGGGCCGACGGGCAGGGGATGGGAGACAGGCCCCAATCGCTTTCCGCAGCGCTTTCCGTTTTTTCCCTGTATCAAGGGTTGCAAAGGCTTGCGTTTTCTATTATAATAGGTAACAATGGGGAGTGTTGGTTTTCTTCCCATGCAAAAGGCAAGCAAAACGCTCAGAAGGAGTGGATTTTATGCGTAAAACGAAGATTGTGTGCACGTTGGGCCCCGCCTGCGAATCCCCGGAAATCATGCGGCAGATGCTGCTCAGCGGCATGAACGTGGCCCGGATGAATTTTTCCCATGGCTCCCATGAGGAGCATGGCGGCCGGATCAAGACCTTCCGGGCCGTGCGCCGGGAGCTGGGGCTGCCCGCCGCCCTGATGCTGGATACCAAGGGCCCCGAGCTGCGCACCGGCCTGTTTCAGGAGCAGAAGCTCCTGCTCAAGGCCGGCGACCGCTTCACCCTGTACGCCAAGGAGCGCATGGGGGATGAAACGGGCTGCTCGGTAAGCTATCCCCCGCTGATCCGCCAGCTGACCCCCGGCGCCAACGCCCTGATCGACGATGGCCGCATCCGCCTGGAAGTGGAGGAATCGGACGGGGAGAAGGCCGTCTGCCGGGTGCTGGTGGGGGGCAGAATCAGCGATCACAAGGGCATCAACGTGCCCAATATCCATATCGATATGCCCTATCTGAGCGAGGCGGACAAGCGGGATCTGATCTTCGGCGTGGAAAATGATGTGGATTTTATCGCCGCCTCCTTCGTGCGCAGCAAGGAGGACGTGATCGCCCTGCGCAAGTTTGTGGATTATCACGGCGGCCACAACATCAAGATCATCGCCAAGATCGAGAATCTGGAGGGCATTGAAAACTTCGAGGAGATTCTCCGGCACGCCGATGGCATTATGGTGGCCCGGGGCGATATGGGCGTGGAGGTGGAATACGAGCGGCTGCCCGGCATTCAGAAGCGGTTCATCCGCGCCTGCTATGCCGCCGGCAAGGTGGCCATCACGGCCACGCAGATGCTGGATTCCATGATGCATTCCCCCATGCCCACCCGCGCAGAAATCACGGATGTGGCCAACGCCGTGTTTGATGGCACGTCGGCCATTATGCTGTCGGGGGAGACCGCGTCCGGGGAATACCCGGTGGAGGCGGTGCAGGCCATGGCGCGGATTGCCGCCCAGGCCGAGGCCGACGCGTTCCTGATGGACGTATACAAATCCCTGGCCTATGACACCACCCACACCGACACCACCAACGCCATCTGCGATGCGGCCTGCACCACTGCCCGGGACATACACGCTTCCGCCATCATCGCCGTCACCAAGTATGGCGGCACGGCCCGGGGCATGAGCAAATTCCGGCCCGCTATGCCCATTGTGGCTGCCACGCCGGAGGAAAAAACCTATCATCAGCTGGCCATGTCCTGGGGCGTGTATCCCGTGCTGGCCCTGAACCAGCGCAGCACCGAGGATCTCTTCCGACACGCGGTGGACTGCGCCCGGCAGCTGGATCTGGTTCGCGCCGGGGATCTGGTGGTGATCACCGCCGGCGTGCCCCTCTCCGTTTCCGGCACCACCAACCTGCTCAAGGTGCAGGTGGTGGGCGATGAAAAATGAAGTAAAGCAAGATAACCATTTTTGCGGCCAAAGCGGTTTCCTCTTTCCGCAGCCACCATCGGCGCGGCGGAGGGCTGCCACGCCCGCCGCTTATTCCGGTTAATCCGCGCAATTCCCTGCGCCCCTTCATGCCCCGCGTGCCGCTGACAGGCCGGCCGTTTTGCGCATTCCTTCCGGGAAAGCCGTAGAGATAACCTCTGAAATTCCATATAATAATGCGCCCCGGCGTTGAAAAAGGAGCTTTTTCCGTTCCTTTTTCAATCTGGGGCGCATTGTTGATTGTGCGCATGCCGGAAATAAACCCGGCCGGCTTTCGAGAGGCGAATGGAGATCCCGCGCCTGGCACAAAAGCAGGTTCCCCATAAATCCTTTCCTTAATAAACTGTATCCTTCGCGGTCTTTTTGCTATGGTGCTTGCGGAATTCCACCAGCGCTTCCCGGCCGTATTCGGTGACGGGCTTGATCCACTTGCCGGAATACAGATGCATCTGCATCAGCACGAAGCGGATGGGTTCATCAATATAGCAGCAGGCGAAAATCACCAGGAACGGCGCCTTGAACGCCAGCCCGCTCAGGCAAACGCAGGGCAGCACCATGGCATACATAAACGAGATTTCCAGAATGGTGCCAAAGGCGGCGTCCCCGGCGGAACGGAAGGTGTCGTTCTGGGCCCAGTTGCACATGCGGATTACCGCGGCCACGCAGTAAATCAGCAGCATGCCCGAGCCGATCTGGAAGGATTCCCCCTGCAGGCTCATGGCCGTCAGCAGCGGCCGATGCACGGCCACCAGCCCCAGGCAGCACAGCAGGATGATTCCGCCGCACAGATACACCAGCCGCTTGGCCCGGGCATAGGCGTCCTCCAGATGGCCCGCGCCCACTTCCTTGCCCACCAGCACCGATGCGGCATTGGAAAACCCGGAGAAAAACGCGATCACCAGCCCCTCCAGCGTGCGGAACACGGCGGTGGCGGCAATGGCCTGCTCGCTCTGCCGGCCCAGCACCATGTTGATCACCATGTTGCCCACGCCGATGAGCAGCTCGTTGCAGATAATGGGAAAGCACTTGCGGAAGTATTCGCCAAGGGTGGCTTTCGTCCAATGGAAATGATGGCGCACGTTGAGCATGTACGGATGCTTCTGCACCTTGGCCAGCACCACCAGCGCCAGCACATTCACCCCCGCGGCGCATACCGTGGCCACCGCCGCGCCCTCCACGCCCATGGCCGGAAGGCCCAGCTTGCCGTAAATGAGCACGTAGTTCAGGGTCATGTTGGTAATCACCGAGGCAATGGCGCTGTACAGCGGCAGCCGCACCCGCTCCGTGGAGCGCAAAAGCGCGCTCATGGCCATGGACAGAATCTGCAGCGGATAGGCCCAGCCCACAATCCGCAGATATTTCACGCCGATTTCCTGAATGGCCGGCTTATCCGTATACACCCGCATGATGAAATCCGGGCAAAGCAGCGCCAGCGAAGCAAACAGAAGCGCCACCAGCATCATGCAGCACAGCGTCATGCCATAGGAGCGGTTGATGCCCTGATGATCCTTGGCCCCCCAATACTGGGAAAAGAACAGCATCCCGCCGCCCACAAAGCCCCAGTATCCCGCGAACATCAGCGAGGTGAACTGGGCGCACAGGCCCACCGCCCCTACGCTGTTTTCCCCCAGCGGGGCGATCATCATCGTGTCCACCATGCTGCCCGTGGTGGTGAGCAGGTTTTGCAGGGCCACCGGCACGGCGATCACTGCCAGCGCCTTGAGAAACTGCTTCCAGGGGAAACTGCTTTTGCGCGCCATGAAATAAAACCTTCCTTGCTGAAAAAGTACGCGTTCCATCATATCATATTCCGCGCCGGGAAGCAATGCGGGCGTGGGAATATTTTTGCCGCCCGGGCCGCATATCATGGCAGAATTGCGACGGCGGGGCGCGATTCCGCCCCGGGGGCTTGACATGAACGCCCACTTGGTATAATATAATATAGCATATTAGATGCATGGAGGTGAAAGCCCGATGGGCTTTGCAATTTTAACCGATACATCCGCCAACCTGCCCGCTGCCCTGATGCAGGAGCTGCATATTCAGGCCGTGCCCTTTTGCTATATTGAAAACGGCCAGGAGAAATCCTGCCTGAGCATTGAAACGTTTGACGATGCAGCGTATTATCAGGCCCTGCGCGAAGGCAAACGGGTGACCACCTCCATGGTGAACCAGGCCACATATACGGCCGCCATGGAGCCGATTGTGCAAAGCGGGCAGGATCTGCTGGTGGTATGCATGTCGTCCGGCATCAGCGGGACGTGCGGCAGCGCCCGGGCCGCCGCGCAGGAGCTTTCCGCCCGGTATCCCCAGCGGCAGATTCAGGTGGTGGACACGCTGGGCGCGTCTCTGGGCGAAGGGCTGATCGCCCTGGAAGGGGCGCGTCTGCGGGACGCGGGCAAAACGCTGGCCCAGACTGCGGAAGCACTGGGAAAAATGGTCGCCCAGATGCGGCAGGTGTTCACGGTGGACGATCTGATGTTTTTGATGCGGGGCGGGCGGATTTCCCGGCTCAGCGCGGTGATCGGCTCGGTGCTGCATGTGAAGCCCATTCTGATTGGCAATGGGGCGGGGAAGATCGTGGTCACGGCCAAATGCCGGGGCCGGAAGGCGGCCATTCGAACGCTGGCCGACGAGCTCAAGGCCCATATCGTTCATCCCCAGGAGCAGGTGATCGGCATCGCCCATGCCGGCTGCCGGGAGGACGCCAACACCCTGGCCTCCATGATCCGGGAAAGCTGCGGGGACGTGCGGATTCTGCTGGTGAAGTATGAGCCTGTCACAGGCGCGCACGTGGGCCCCGGGGCGCTGGCACTGTTTTATCTTTCGGATCTGGAGCGGGTGCCCCCGGAAGCATGATGCGTTTTTCAATGCAGGGCCGATGAGCCGGCCTTGCATTGCCTTTTTTCCCTTTTTTATTTCAGCGCTGAAACGATTGGTGCGGCGCTGGGCCCGGCTCCTCCGTCCGGGCATTTTTTAATAGAAAGAAATCGGCGCAAGCAGGGGGAAGAGGGCTTGCGCCCCGGCGGAAAATCTGCTATATTAAGGGGCGTTTGAACGGAAAAATAAGGGAGGACGGCTACCATGGGAGACTTTTTCCAAGGCCTGCTGGGAAACGCGGCGAACATCACCTGGCAAATGGCGGTGATGTGGCTGATCGGCGGGCTGCTGATCTATCTGGCGATTAAGAAGGATATGGAGCCCAGCCTGCTGCTGCCCATGGGCTTCGGGGCCATTCTGGTGAACCTGCCCAATTCCGGGGCGATCGAAACGCTGACCACGCTGTTCAAGGCCGGTATCGACAACGAACTGTTTCCGCTGCTTCTGTTTATCGGCATCGGCGCGATGATTGACTTTGGGCCCGTGCTCAATGATCCCAAGCTGATGCTCTTTGGCGCGGCGGCGCAGTTTGGCATTTTCTTCACCCTGTCCATGGCCCGGCTGCTGGGCTTTGATCTGCTGGATGCGGCGTCCATCGCCGTGATCGGCGCGGCGGACGGCCCCACCTCCATCGTGGTGGCCCAGGCGCTGGGCAGCCAGTATCTGGGGGCCATTATGGTGGCGGCGTATTCGTATATGGCGCTGGTGCCCATCGTGCAGCCCCCGGTGATTCGGCTGCTCACCAGCCAGAAAGAGCGGCTCATCCGCATGCCCTATGAGCAGCGCAATGTCACCAAGACCACGCGGATCCTGTTCCCCATTATCGTGACGATGCTGGTGGGTGTCATCGCGCCGGGGGCGGTGGCGCTGGTGGGCTTTTTGATGTTTGGCAATCTGCTGCGGGAATGCGGCGTGCTGGATTCCCTGTCCGATACGGCTCAGAAGGTGCTGGCCAACCTGATCACGCTGTTCCTGGGCCTCACCATCGCGGTGCGGATGCAGGCGGCGGAGTTCCTTTCTCCCGATACCCTGCTGATCATGGCCCTGGGCCTGGTGGCGTTCGTGTTTGACACTGCAGGCGGCGTGCTGTTCGCCAAATTCCTGAACCTGTTCAGCAGGAAAAAGGTGAATCCCATGATCGGCGCCTGCGGCATCAGCGCCTTCCCCATGAGCTCCCGGGTGGTGCACAAGATGGGGCTGAAGGAGGATCCGCAAAACTTTCTGCTGATGCACACCGTGGGCGTGAACGTGTCCGGCCAGATCGCGTCGGTGATCGCCGGCGGGCTGATCCTGAGCTTCTTTATGAAATAAGAAAGGATGGGCGAAAACATGAAAAAGCTGCTTGCCCTGGCGCTGGGCCTGATGGCGCTGGCCCTCCCTTCCCTGGCCCTGGCCGAAACCTCCTTCCATATTGATTTCCCCGCCTTCGTGGATTCCCTGCAATACATGCTCAAGGGCATGGCGGGCATCTTCATCGTGGTGGGCCTGATTATTCTGGTGCTGCTGGCGCTGGAAAAGCTGGGCGGGAAAAAAGAAGAAAAATAATCGGAAATTTGCAAGGTGTCCGTTCCTCTGTCTGTGAGGGACGGACATTTTGCATGTTCCTGCGGATTGCTGGAAAAATATGCGCCGATCCCCTGTTTTTATGGGGAAAACCCGCGGAAAATACAATTGAAATGCAGAATCCATCTTGCGCGGCGGGGCAAATGAGTATATACTATGCCCAAGCTTTATTCAAGGGAATAAAGCAAATTCATTTTGAATCGCAAGGAGGGTCTCTGTATGAAAAAGTGTACCAAATTTGTAGTGATGGTTGCGGCGATGCTGCTGGCGCTTTCTCTGGCGATACCCTGCCTGGCGGAAGATACCATCAAGATCGGCGGCCTCGCGCCGCTGACCGGCCCCTATGCCGTGTACGGCTTTTCGGTGAAGAACGGCGCGGATCTGTGCATTGATCAGATCAACGCGGCCGGCGGCATTAACGGCACCCCCGTGGAAATCATTTGGGAAGACAACGCGGCCAACGATACCCAGGCCCAGAAGATTTACTTCGACCATCTGGACGCCGGCTGCGCCGCCATCCTGGGCGACGTGCTGACCGGGCAGTGCCGCGTGGTGGCCGCGCTGGCCGCTGAGGACGGCATCCCGATGGTGACCGCTTCCGGCACCGCCTACGACATTAACGAAGGCAAGCCCAACGTGTTCCGCACCTGCTTTATCGATGATTTCCAGGGCACCGTGATGGCTAATTTCGCCGCCGACCAGGGCTATAAGAAGGTTGCCATTCTGTATGGCAATGACAGCGCCTATTCTCTGGGCCTGGTTTCCGCTTTTGAGGCCCAGGCTGGGGTGCGCGGGCTGGAGGTTGTGGCCAAGGAAGCCGCGTCCTTCACGGATGTGGACTTTAAGGCGCAGCTGACCAACATCAAGGCTGCCGCGCCCGACGCCGTGTTCCTTCCCTTCTATGGCGCGGAAGCTTCCCTGATTCTGACCCAGGCCAAGGAAGTGGGCCTGGAGACCATTTACATGGGCGCCGACGGCATCTCCGACATCGTGGACAAGATTGCCGACAAGAGCCTGCTCACCTCCATGACCTACGCCGATCATTTCGCCTTTGACTCTGACGATCCCGCCGTGGTGAAGTTCATCGAAGACTACACCGCCAAGTACGGCGAAGCGCCTACCGTTTCCTTCTCCGCCACCGGTTATGACGCCGCGCTGGTGATCTGCGAAGCCATCAAGGCTGCCGGCTCCACCGACTTTGACGCCGTCACCGCCGCCATCAAGGGCATTTCCGTGGAAGGCGTATCGGGCGTGATCTCCTTTGATGAGAACAACAACCCCATCAAGAGCGCTTTCGTTATGACCTTCGATGCGGAGGGCGGAAAGCACTTCGTGGCCAAGGTTGACCCGTAAAAAAACGGAACGCATCTGAAAGAAGTTGCCGCGCCCCTGTTGATTGGTGGGAGCTGCGAAAAACGAGATAGAGGATAAATCGGGGGAACCGTTCTTTGTGGCCAGAGAGCGGATTCCCCCTCACCCCTCTTTGGGAAAGCCGGATAATAAGCAGAGCTTCATGTGGCAGCACTATGCCTCGGATAAAATGGGATCCCCATGCATCCGGGGCGCATCGGTGAATCAATGAAAATTTGTTTTTTATCCCCTGCGGCTTTCCGAAAGGGCGCGGGAGGGGGTTCTTTGGCCACAAAGAATCCCCTCCCGCATTTTTTATCCTTTGCCTGCGTTTTTTCTCAGCCCCCTTTCCCCATATTGATGAACGATTGAAGCCGAAGGGATGGGAAACGCATGACGCTGTTTTTGAACCAGCTGATCAACGGCCTGCAAATTGGAAGTATCTACGCACTGATCGCCCTGGGCTATACGATGGTATATGGCATCGTGAAGCTGATTAACTTTGCCCACGGGGATATTATCATGGTGGGGGCCTATGCGGCGCTGCTGGCCATTACCGGCCTGGGCCTGCCCTTCCCCGTAGCCGTGATTATTTCCATGGCGGTATGCGTGGTGGTAGGCGTGGTGATTGAGCGGGTGGCGTATAAGCCGCTGCGCTCCTCGCCCCGTATTTCCTCTCTGATTACGGCCATCGGCGTGAGCATCTTCCTGCAGAACCTGGCCCAGAAGATTTTCTCCGCCACCCCCCGGCCCTTCCCCTCCGTGCTGCCGCTGACCACCCTGCAGCTGGGCGACCTGAGCATCAGCTTTACCACCCTGCTCACCATCGCCGTTTCCGTGGCGCTGATGATTCTGCTGCAGTTTATCGTGAAATCCACCCGCACGGGCAAGGCCATGCGCGCCGTATCCGAGGATATGGGTGCAGCTCAGCTGATGGGCATTAACGTGGATACCACCGTGTCCATCACCTTTGCCATCGGCTGCGCGCTGGCGGCCATCGGCGCGGTGCTCTATTGCATTGCCTATCCCCGGGTGCAGCCCACGATGGGCTCCCTGCCCGGCCTGAAGGCGTTCATCGCGGCCGTGCTGGGCGGCATCGGCATTCTGCCCGGGGCCATGCTGGGCGGCGTGATCATGGGCGTGGCTGAGAGCCTCACCAAGGGCTATATCTCCTCCTCCCTGGCCGACGCCGTGGTGTATGGCATTCTGATTGTGGTGCTGCTGGTGAAGCCGGCTGGACTGTTGGGCAAAAAGACCAGCGAGAAAGTGTGAGGTGGGGCAGAATGAATAAGCGAACGCGGGCGAATATCCTGAATCTGATCGCCATCGTGGGCATTTATCTGGTGGTTTCCCTGCTGATTAATTCCGGCGTTCTCTCCCGGGGCGACCGCAGCACCCTCATGGACATCGGCATCGCCGTGATCATGGCCGTCTCCCTGAACCTGACCACCGGCTTCCTGGGCCAGCTGGCTCTGGGCCATGCGGGGTTCATGGCCATCGGCGCGTATACCTCTGCCCTGATGACCAAAAACCTGGCGCTGCCCATGGCGGCCGCCTTTCCCCTGAGCCTGCTGTGCGGCGGACTGATGGCTGCGGTGTTCGGCATTATTATCGGCGTGCCCGCCCTGCGGCTCAAGGGCGATTATCTGGCCATTATCACGCTGGGCTTTGGCGAAATTATCCGCGTGATTCTCAATAACCTTTCCTTCACCGGCGGCGCCATGGGCCTGATCGGCATCAAGCGGGTGACGGATTTCAGCTATGTGTATGTCATCATGGTGCTGGTGGTGGCCGGGCTGTTCACCCTGGGCCGCTCCCGCCATGGCCGGGCCATTATCTCCATCCGCGAAAACGAAGTGGCCGCCGAGTCCACCGGTATCCCCACCACGTATTACAAGGTGTTCGCCTTCACCCTGGCCGCATTCTTTGCCGGGGTGGCCGGCGGCCTGTATGCCCATAAGATGGGCGCCCTGTCCCCTGCCACGTTTGACTTCAATAAATCCATCGACTATCTGGTGATGGTGGTGCTGGGCGGCATGGGCTCCATCACCGGCTCCATCATTTCCGCCACCGTGCTCACCCTGCTGCCCGAAATGCTCCGCTTCCTGGCGGATTGGCGTATGCTCATCTATTCGCTGCTGCTGATCCTGATGATGCTGTTCCGGCCCAAGGGGCTGATGGGCACGTCGGAGTTTTCGCTGGTGGCCATCTGGGATTGGTGCGCCGATCGCATCCGGGGGCTGTATGCCCGTTATCGCGCCAAGCATCCCAAGAAGGAAAAAAACGTGACCATGCCCGAGGTGCCCAAGTACGATTACGGCAATTTTAACCTGCCCGTGCTGGAAACCAAGAATCTGGGCATTCGCTTCGGCGGGCTTCAGGCGGCGGAAAACGTGAATATCCATTTGCAGGACAATGAAATCGTGGGCCTGATCGGCCCCAACGGCGCGGGCAAGACCACCGTGTTTAATATGCTCACCGGCGTGTATAAGCCCACCGACGGCGACATTGTGCTGCTGGGCAAATCCCTTGTGGGCAAGCCCACCCATGATATTACCGCCAACGGCATCGCCCGCACGTTCCAGAACATCCGGCTGTTCAAGTCCATGACGGTGCTGGAAAACATCAAGGTGGCTTTCCAGACGCGGATGCATTATTCCGTGGCGGACGGCATGCTGCGCACCCCCAAGTATGGCCAGGAGGAGCGGGGCATTGATCTGCGGGCCATGGAGCTGCTTTCCGTGTTCGGCATGGAGGATGTGGCCAACACCCGGGCCGACAGCCTGCCCTATGGCCAGCAGCGCAAGCTGGAAATCTGCCGCGCTCTGGCCAGCAACCCCAAGGTGCTGCTGCTGGATGAGCCTGCCGCCGGCATGAACCCCATCGAAACCCAGGAGCTGATGGAGACCATCAAAATCATCCGCACCCGTTTCTCCGTGGCCATTCTGCTTATCGAGCATGATATGAAGCTGGTCATGGGCATCTGCGAGCGGATCTACGTGCTCAATTACGGCCGGATCATTGCCGAGGGCACGCCGGATGAAATCGCCCGGAACAGGGAAGTGGTGGCCGCCTATCTGGGCAGCGCCGTGGAAACGATGAACGGGGAAGGGGGCAAACAGCATGCTGAAGGTTGAAAACCTGAATGTGTTTTATGGGGCCATTCATGCGCTGCATGATATTTCTTTCCAGGTGAATGCCGGCGAGATCGTCACCCTGATCGGCGCCAACGGCGCCGGAAAAACCACCACGCTGCACACCATCTCCGGCCTGATCCGCCAAAAGAGCGGAACCATCACGTTCAAGGGCAAGAATCTGGCCGCCGTTCATCCCCACAAGCTGGTGGGCATGGGGCTGAGCCAGGTGCCGGAGGGCCGGCGGGTGTTCGCCCAGATGTCCGTGCTGGAGAATCTGGAAATCGGCGCGTACACCCGCAAGAACCCCGCGGAAATGAAGCGGGATCTGGAAATGGTGTTCGGGCATTTTCCCCGGCTCAAGGAGCGCGTGAAGCAGCTGGCGGGCACGCTGTCCGGCGGCGAGCAGCAGATGCTGGCCATGGGCCGGGCGCTGATGAGTCACCCCGAGCTGCTGATGCTGGATGAGCCGTCCATGGGCCTGTCGCCCATTCTGGTGCAGGAGATTTTCTCCATTATTCAGGATGTGAACCGCGCCGGCACCACCATTCTGCTGGTGGAGCAGAACGCGCATATGGCCCTCTCTATCGCCAATCGCGCTTACGTGCTGGAAACCGGCCGCATCGTGATGGAGGGCGACGCCAGGGAGCTGCTCACCAACGACGACGTGCGCAAGGCCTACCTGGGGAACTGAGAAGGATAAAGAATATGCGAGCGGGCCTTTCTTTCGGGAGAAAGAAAGGCCCGCTCGTATTTATGTGCGCATTTATGTGTTCACCCCAGCAGCGGGATCACCTGGCTCAGATCCTGAACCACATGATCGCAGAAGGGGGCGTATTCCGGGCGATAAGGCAGCAGATCGGGCACCATGCAAACCTGCATGCCCCCCGCCCGGCCTGCCTTAATGCCGTTGACGGAATCCTCCAGCACCAGGCATTCCGCCGGCGCCACCCCCAGCCGCTTTGCCGCCAGCAGGAAAATTTCAGGATCCGGCTTGGAATGGGTTACCTGATCGCCGGTAACAAGGACGGAAAAAAAGTCCAGCAGCCCTGCGTTGCGCAGGCACAATTCCACCCGCGCCTGCCAGCTGGACGAGGCCACGGCCCGGGGGATGCCGGCCTTTTGCAAATGCGCCAGCAGCGCCCGCGCTCCCTGCTTGGGGGGAATATCCCCCTGCAGCGCCCGCTTTTCCAGCGCCGCGTCAAACGCCCGGCGAAACGCCGGCGCATCAAAGTCCGGACAATGCTGCTTATATAGGGCCGCAGATTCCTCCCATGTGACCCCCAGCGTCTGCATGGCCAGATCCATGGAAATGGGATAGCCCATCTGCCTGCCGATATCCACATCCGTTTGCAGCGCCACCCGCTCCGAATCAATCAGCAGCCCGTCCATATCAAATAATACCGCCCGAATCATCCCGCGTATCCTCCTGCGCAGCAAAGATGGGATGATTATAGCATAAATTCCCAGAAACCAAAAGGGGCCTGTCATCGCCTTCCGCAGTTTTTCCGGGCAAAAGGGGCGGGAGTGCGTTGAAATGCGCCGCCTGATGTGGTATGATAATGCAGTGGAGAGCCGTCCTTTTCCGGATGCCTTCCCGATGAAAATCGCGGGGAAAACGACGGTTGAAACAGGAAAATGCGGGATTGGCGCGCCCTGACCTTGCGCTTTCCCCGCAATTTGATATGCTGTATCCGCAGACATTCGGAAGGAGGAACCAGACAGCCTTGCAAAACAAAAAGAAAAACAGCAGGCCCTATGTGGCGGCCTTTCTGGCCATGGGCGCGGCAGTGGTGCTCTATTCGCTGATCTTCAAGCTCTATCGCTGGCAGCATTATCTGATCGCTGCGGCGGTGACGCTGCTGGTGGGGCGGATCGTGTTCATCATGGCTCAGGGGGTGGATACCTCCAAAAAGGCGCCCACCCAGCAGCCCATTCCCAAGACGGGCGACAGCGCCGTGGATTCCCTGGTGGAAAAGGGGCAGGAAATGCTGCGCCAGATCCGGGATGAGGACGATATGATCCCCGATCCGGAGCTGTCGGACAAGATCAAGCGGCTGGAGGATGTGGCCAATCGCATCTTCCGCACCGTGGCCGATCAGCCCCAGAAAGCACCCCAGATCCGCCGCTTCATGGAATACTATCTGCCCACCACCCTGAAAATGCTCACCGGCTATCGGAAGATGGACGAGCGCAACGTGCAGGGCCAGAACGCGGACGCGACCCGCCGGCAGATTCAGGACGCCATGGACGTGGTGCTCCGGGCCTTCGATAAGCAGCTGGACACCATGTATCAGGACGATATGCTGGATATTTCCACGGATATCGACGTGCTGGAAACCATGCTGCGCCAGGACGGCCTGATCGATTCGGGCATTCATGACAGCACCAAGCCCAAGGCCTGACGCGGTCAAGGACAGCCTGCGCCGGCGCGCAAAAACGCCCGGCTGACAGAAAGATATTTCATACTCTCTATAAGAAAGGGGTTTTCCTCCATGACCGAACAGAATGCCGCCCCCCAGGAACAGGCCGTTCAGGCCGCTGAACCCGTCCATGCCGCCCCGGTGCTCACCCTCAGCCCCGAAATCGGGGATAAGCTGGTGGTGGAAAAAGCGGTGGACATGCTGACCAGCGTGGAAGCGCCCAAAGCGCCCGACGCCAAGGAAGCCATCACCGATCTGAGCGCCAGCCTCACCCAGGAGGAGCACCGTCAGGTGTCTGCCTTCGCCAAGACCATTGATCTGACCAATCCCGATCATGTGATGCTCTATGGCGCGGACGCGCAGAAGAATATTTCTTCCTTCGCGGACACGGTGCTGGGCAATGTGCAGACCACGGATACCGGCGAAGTGGGCGATATGCTCACCAAGCTGATTACCGAGCTCAAGGGCTTCAATGCCGCCGGCGAGGAGCCCAAGGGCCTCAAGAAGCTGTTCTGGAACGCCAAGCAGCAGCTGAGCACCCTGCAGGCCAAGTATGAGGATGTGTCCACCAACGTGGCCGCCATTTCCAGCAGTCTGGAAAGCCATCAGGTGCAGCTGCTCAAGGACGTGGCCATGTTCAACCGGCTCTACGACATGAACCTGACCTATTTCCATGAGCTGACCATGTATATCGTGGCGGGCGAGGAGCGGCTGGCGGAAGTGCGCGCCACCGATCTCAAGGCCCTGCAGGACAAGGCCGCTGCCAGCGGCGACGCTATGGACGCGCAGACCGCCAACGATCTGGCCGCCCAGTGCGACCGGTTTGAGAAGAAGCTGCACGATCTGAAGCTGACCCGGCAGATCTCCATGCAGATGGCGCCCCAGATTCGCCTGCTGCAGAACAATAATTCCCTGCTGGTGGAGCGGATTCAGTCCACGCTGGTGAATACCCTGCCCCTGTGGAAAAACCAGATGGTGCTGGCTCTGGGGCTGCATCATTCCCAGCAGGCCATGCAGGCCCAGCGCGCCGTCACCGATATGACCAACGAGCTGCTCAAGAAGAACGCCGAAACCCTTAAAACGGGCACCGTCGAAACCGCCAAGGAATCCGAGCGGGGCATTGTGGATCTGGAAACCCTGGTGGCCACCAATCAGTCTCTGATCGATACCATTACCGAGGTTTCCCGCATTCAGCAGGAAGGCCATCAGAAGCGAATGGAAGCGGAAAAGACGCTGGCCAATATGGAATCTGCGCTCAAGCAGAAGCTGCTCTCCATGTAAAGCTCGCCGGAGGAATGGGTGGGCCTGCCGCCCATTCCTTCGGGATAACCCATCGGGCCGCCCTGGGGCATGCAGCCGGGGGGCGGCTTGCGGGAGAAAACGCCGTCGCGGCGGCGAAACGCATCAGTTTTTTCAGGCATTTTCAGGAGGTTCTTGTTCATGAAATTTCGGTCGGGCGTGGCGTTTGTGCTGATGATCTGTCTGGTTTGCGCGGGGCTGGTCATCGGCGCGTACAAGGGCTGGAGCGGGGAGCGAGCCCAGGTGGAGCAGCTGCAAAGCAGCCTGGATGCCATGCTCGGCACACGGGTGGAATCGGCGTACAATCTGCTGACCGTGGCCCGCAGGCATCTGCCCGCGGACGATGCGCTGCTTTCCGCCGTGGCGGCGGATCGGGACACGCTGGAGGGCAGCGCCGGGCTGGCCGACAAGGCGGCGGCCAACGCCCGTCTTACGGCGGACGGAAAGGCGCTGCTGGCAGCGCTGGCCGCACTGGACAGCGTGCAGCAGGACGACCGGGATCGCATGTATGTGGAAAGCTATCTGCCCCAGATGCTGGAGGAAAGCGAAGAAAAGACCGCGGGGGCCAATTATAATCTGGCCGCCGCCCAGTTTAACAGCAGCCTGCGGGGCAGCCTCAGCGGCCGGCTGGCCATGGCGCTGGGCGTTCGAACCGCCCAGGAATTTGCGGCGAATTAAGGGAAGGGAGGAAAGAACATGCGTGTTTTGATGCGGGCGCTGCTTTGGGCGCTGCTGATTTGCTGTGTCCTTCTTCCCGTCCAGGCGGAGGGAAGCTATCCCGCCTGTCAGGGCATCGTCAGCGATTGGGCGGGGGTGATCGGCGGGCAGACAGCCCAGGATCTGGACGCCCTCAGCACCCGGCTCAGCGATCAAACCGGGGGCAGGCTGTATGTGGCCGTGCGCCATTTTCTGGGCGGTGCGGAGGCCCGGGCATATGCCGACGGGCTGTTTACCGCCTGGAATTTGGGCGAACAGGACGCGCTGCTGCTGCTGGTGATTGGCGAGGAGACCTACGCCCTGCATCTGGGCGATCAGGCCCGGCGGCTGATTCCCGCTGAAGGGCAAACGGCCCTGCTGGCCGCCCAGCTGCGCGCGCCCTTCCAGGCCCGGGATTATGATGGCGCGCTGGCCGCCTTTGCGCCGGCTTATGCCCAGGCGCTGGCCAAAGCGGCGGGGAAAAGCGTAAATGTCAGCGGGCTGTTTGGCACGGAGGAAGTCAAAGCCGTCCAGCCCACGGCCCAGCCCAGCGCCAGCGCGATATGGCAGAGCATGTTCGGGCAGGATGTGTCCGACGGGTCCGATTGGCAGGAGACCCAGCAGCGGGAGGAAAAGCGCACCAATTGGCGCACGATCGTGATCTGGGGGCTGGTGATTTATTTCCTGTTTTTCCGCAGGAAGCGCCATCATCGGACGAACTTCGGCCATGGGCCGAGAAGGCGGTGGTAATCCCATGCGGGTATGCATGATTTCCTTAGACGCGGTAGCGCAGCCGGACGCGGACAGGCTTTTTGCCCTGCCCGCCCTTTTGGCGCTTCGGCGGCGTGGGCTTTTTTGCCAGAACGTGGAGACCATTTATCCCACCCTCACCTACCCCATCCACACCTCCCTGATTACGGGCTGTTATCCGGATGCTCATGGCATCCCGCACAATCAGCCCTTTCAGCCGGACGTGGCGCCGCCCATGCGGGCGTGGTATTGGGACGCCCGGGCCATTCGCCGCAAAACGCTGCATCAGGCCGCCCGGGAAAAGGGACTGGATGTGGCGTCCATTCTCTGGCCGGTATCGGGCAAAAACCGGGCCATTCGTCGGAATTTTCCAGAGGTGCTGCCCCTGCCCGGGGAAAATGCGGCGTTGAAGATGGTGTCGTATTCCTCGTTGTGGGTGCTGTGGATGGAGCTGCTTTACGGCAAGCAGCGGCGGAGCATTCAGCAGCCGGACCTGGACGATTACGCCACGTTGTTGTGCGAAAAGCTGTATGCATCCCATCGGCCGCCGGATTTTCTCACGGTGCATCTGGTGGATTGCGACGCCATGCGCCATGAGCACGGCGTGAACAGCCCGGAGGCGTTCGCGGCCATGAAGCGGCTGGACGCGCGGGTGGGGCGGATTGTAGCGGCGGTGAAGAAAGCGGGCTTGTTGGACGAGACGGTGTTCTGTGTGGTCAGCGATCACGGGCAGCAGGATGCGCCGGACGGGATTCCGCTGGACGCATGGCTGCGCAAGGCCTGCGGCGCGCGGGCGCAGAGCTTGGGTATGGGCGCGTACATTTTCGGGGAGGATCTGGCGGCGGCGCGGCGGGCGCTGGAGGAGAATCAGCGCAAATGGCGCATTGGGCGGATTTACACGCCGGAGGATTTACGGGCCATGCATGCGCCGGAGGATGTGCAGCTGGCGGTGGATGCCGCGCCGGGGGCGTGCTTCATTGATGATGAAACGGTCACTTACGGCGAGCACGGCTTTGGGTTGAATTGCCCGGAGGCGCAGGTGTTTTTCCTGCTGGCCGGGCCGGGCGTGCCTGCGCCCGCGGAGCTGCCATCCATGCATTTGATTGATATTGCGCCCACCGTCGCCAGGCTATTGGGTGTTTCCCTTCCCGGCGCGCAGGGCCGCGCCCTGTTCTGACGGGGGGAAAAAACGTTGAGGGCTCCCGCCCTCAAGCTCCCGGCCAGGGAGTTCCTCCCTGGACCCGGTATACAACTTTGCTTGGGACTTAAGAAATCAACGGGTTTCTGTGTGGAGCGGGAGGGGGAACGATGTGGGGCTATGTGCCCCACACCCCCACCAGGGAGTTCCTCCCTGGACCCGGTTCACAATGGAGCTTGGTCTTAAAGAATCAACGAGTTTCTGTGTGAGGCAGCAGGAACGGATGTGTTGCATCGTCCCGCGGCAGCGCCTGAGCGTTCGCTCAGGCCCCGGTCAACCTGTTGACCGGGGGTTTTCGGATGATCGACATCGGGAAAGCTTGCTTTCCCGAATGCGATTCATTCCGAAAACCGCTTCCTGCCGCGGGGAACATGGCCGTAACTCAGCATAACCCAACGCCTCACGCGGAAACACTTTGTATAACCCGCCAACTTTCATCGCGAGATGGGGGTGCAGGGGAATCATTCCCCTGCTTCGGGGTTTGGGGGCGAAGAGCCCCCAAAGACTCCCCTGCCCGCGGTCGGCCCTCGTTTACCTGTTGGGGGTGTGAATAAGCCCCGAGCCTCCCCTGACCGCACCTGATAGAAAGCGTATTATCTATCCATGGAGGGATCCATATGGCCGGAACGGCAACGGTAACTTATTTTCATCATTCCGGGTTTTCGGTGGCGGTGAATGAAACGCTGCTGGTGTTTGATTACTGGCGGGGAGAAAATGGCGCGCTGCCGCTGCGGGCGCAGCTGACGGACAAGGACTTTGCGGGGTATAAGCAGGTGCTGGTGTTCGTGTCCCATGACCATGAGGATCATTTTGACGAGGTGATTTACACCTGGGATTATGAGCATCTGCCCATCACCTATATCGTGGCGGATGATTTGCCCATTGGCAAGCGCGGAAAGCGCATGAAGCCCGGGGAGAAGCTGACGCTGGGGGAAACCACCGTGCGCGCCTTTGATTCCACGGATAAGGGCGTGTCGTTCTATGTGACGGTGGACGGCATGCACATTTTCCATGCGGGGGATTTGAACCTGTGGCATTGGCGGGAGGAGAGCACCCTGCGGGAGATCACCCAGGCGGAGAATGCGTATTACGCCGCCGTGGCCCCGCTGGAGCATCTGCCCATGGACATCGCCATGTTCCCGGTGGATCCCCGGATGGGCGGGCTGTTTGACGCCGGGGCGAACCATTTCATCATGGCCGTGAAGCCCCGGCTGTTTATCCCCATGCATTGGCAGGGGCGGCCCGAGGTGGCCGTGAACTTTACCCGGCAGGGACGCACCAAGTATACCGAGGTGCTGGCGCTTACCAAGCCCCGGGAACGGGCTGAACTGGCGTTTTCCGAGCATGAATTGCGCATCCATGTGTTTAAGCTGGCCGCGGATGCGTATGCCGATTCGGAAAACCGCGAGGTGGATCTGGACGTTTACGCCGGCAACGACCCCTTCTCCGATACCGATCTGCCCGTGAAGCTGTAAGCAATCTGCCCGGCTCACTGGATGATTGTGCTCGGGCACCCTGGGCGAAATGGCCCAAACATCCCGCTGGCGCTTTCTCGAAGAAAACCATAGGAATAGAAAAGAACCGCTGCCTTCATCAATCATGCGCCCCGGATGGGCATGGAGACGATCAACCGTTTTCCGCTCATCCGGGGCGCATTGCTGTTGGCCGCTCTGAGCCTTTTGCCTGCCTGCGCGAAAAATTTGCGGGGAACTATTGACAATTGCATCGGATTGAATATAATAACATATGAGCAATCGCTCATATGAAAGGATGACAGCCATGGAGGAACGACGAGCGGAGGAACGGACACGGATGCCGGCGGAACCGGCTGCGCAGCCCGGCACCATTTCCGGGGACGCCCGGGAGCTGCGCCGGGAAATGCATGCGTCCGGCCGGGAGCCAAACGCAGACGGCCCGGAACCGGCGGCAAACGGCGATGCGTCGGCTGCGGCCGTCCGGGAGGAGCCTGCGGCGATGAGCCCGGAGGAAATGCGCCAGGTGGAATGCCCCCTGTGCGATCCCCCCGAGTATATGCACGCCCACGAAGCGCTGGTCGCTTCGGTGAACGAGAGCATGCCGGACGAGGAAATGCTTTACGACCTGGCCGAGCTGTACAAGGTGTTTGGCGACAGCACCCGGATCAAGATTCTGTATGTGCTGTTTGAGGCGGAAATGTGCGTGTGCGATATCGCGCAGCTGCTGGGCATGACTCAGTCCGCCATTTCCCATCAGCTGCGGGTGCTGAAGGCCAACAAGCTGGTGAAATTCCGCCGGGATGGCAAAACCGTGTTCTATTCCCTGGCGGATAACCATGTGCGCACCATCATTGATATGGGCATGGAGCATCTGTGCGAATAACGGATGCCAATAAAGGAGGACGACCAAATGGGCTGCAACTGCGGACATTGCCATAACGATCATGAGCATAAGCATGAACACGAGCATCATCACGAGCATGACCACAGCCATTGCCATTGCCACGATCATGGCCACAGCCATGGGCACGATCACGGCCACGACCATGGCGGCGAGGAAGCGAACCGGAAGGTGATGATCATTCGGCTGGCCATCAGCGCGGTGCTGCTGGTGCTGGGCGCGGCCATTCCGGCGGCAGAATGGGTGAAGGCGGTTATCTTCGTGCTGGCCATGCTGGCGGCGGGGTATGATGTGATCTGGGGCGCTGTGAAAAACATTCTTCACGGCGAGCTCTTTGATGAAACCTTCCTGATGACGCTGGCGGCCATCGGTGCGTTCGCCATGGGCGAAATGGCCGAGGGCGCGGTGGTGATGCTGCTGTTCCAGGTGGGCGAGCTGTTTCAGGATTATGCGGTGGATAAGAGCCGGGATTCTATCAGCGATCTGATGGATATTCGTCCGGATGTGGCTTATGTGGAGATTGGCGGAAAAGTGGTCGCCAAAAAGCCTGAAGAAGTGGCGATTGGCGATGTAATCGTTGTGAAGCCCGGCGAAAAGGTGGCACTGGATGGCGAAGTGATCGAAGGTGCTTCCGCGCTGAACACCGTGGCGCTCACCGGCGAAAGCGTGCCCCGGAATGTGGGCGTGGGCGATCAGGTGCTCAGCGGCTGCGTGAACCAGCAGGGCGCGCTGCGGGTGCGGGTGACCCACGCATATGCGGATTCCACCGTGGCCCGGATTCTGGAGCTGGTGGAAAACGCCAGCGAAAACAAGTCCAAGGCGGACAAATTCATCACCCGCTTTGCCCGGGTGTATACCCCCGTGGTGGTTGTGGCGGCGGCGCTGGTGGCCGTGGTGCCCTCGCTGATTACCGGGCAGTGGGCCCAGTGGATTCAGCGGGCGCTGAACTTCCTGGTCATTTCCTGCCCCTGCGCGCTGGTGATTTCCGTGCCGCTGAGCTTCTTCAGCGGGATTGGCGGCGCATCCCGGCGCGGCATTCTGGTGAAGGGCTCCAATTATCTGGAGCTGCTGGCCAAGCCTGCGGCTGTGGCCTTTGACAAGACGGGCACCCTCACTGCCGGTTCCTTCTCCGTCACCGCCGTGCATCCCCAGCAGATGGAGGAGCAGCGGCTGCTGGCGCTGGCCGCGGCGGCAGAAAAGCTGAGCACCCATCCCATCGCCGCTTCCCTGCGGGAGGCCGCGAAGCAGATGAACCTGAGCGCGGACCACATTGTAGAGGTGGCAGGCCAGGGCGTATGCGCCCAGGTGGATGGCCATCGGGTGGCCGTGGGCAATGAAAAGCTGATGACCCAGGAGGGCGCGGACTGGAAGAAATGCCACAAGACCGGCACGATTGTGCACGTGGCAGTGGACGGGGTTTACGCGGGCCACGTCGTGATTTCCGATGTAATCAAGCCCGGCGCGCATTCCGCCATTTCCGGGCTGCATGCGCTGGGCGTGAAAAAGTGCGTCATGCTCACCGGCGACAGCGCCGCTGCGGCCGAGCAGGTGGCCCGGGAGGTGGGCGTGGATCAGGAGCACGCTCAGCTGCTGCCGAGCGACAAGGTGGCCCAGGTGGAAACGCTGCTGAAGGAAAGCGCCGGGAAGGGGGCGCTGGTATTCGTGGGCGATGGGATCAATGACGCGCCGGTGCTGGCCCGGGCGGATGTGGGCGTGGCCATGGGCGCGCTGGGCTCCGATGCGGCCATTGAAGCCGCCGATGTGGTGCTGATGGACGATGATCCCCGGAAGCTGTGCGATGCGGTGCGCATCGCCCGCAAGACGGAGCGGATCGTGAAGGAAAACATTGTGTTCTCCCTGGCGGTAAAGGTGGGCGTGATGGTGCTGAGCACCCTGGGCCTCACCAGTCTCTGGGCGGCAGTGTTCGCCGATGTGGGCGTATGCTTCCTGGCGATTCTCAATGCCATTCGCTGCGGCCGCGCCGACAGAAAGTAATGGAATAATATAGGTGCGGGAGGGGCGTTCTTTCAGGAAAAAGAAGGCCCTTCCCGCACCCACAAAGAAAGCCGGTTGGGATACCGACTGGTTCATAGCTTATCAGCAATGCGCCCCGGATTGATGAAGGAGACGGATTCCGTTCCTTTCTCAATCCGGGGCGCATTGCTGATATGCCAATTTTTTCTGTCTTATTTTCTGCCTTATGGATCCCAGAAGAAGGGCTGGCTGAAGGCGGCCATGCCCCAGCTCAGGGCCAGCTCCACGCGGATGTAGCGCTCGTCGCCCTGGGCTTTATAGGCGGCCACGGGGTTTTTCCCCGTCTGCACCTGGCGCACCTGCCCGCCTGCGCTAATAAAGCGGAAGGTCTTGTCCACGTCCGTGAACAGGGAATCGGGATGGCAGGTGGCCACAATCCAATCCCCGTCGGCGCGGATGGATTCAAAGCTGGCGCCGTTGGATACATAAAGGCTGCCATGCCGCAGCGCGTCCAGCACGCCCGCCCTTGTTTCCTCCCGCACCAGCGCCATGTTCCAGGCGTGATGGAAATCCCGAACGGTGTGGAAATCGTCATTGCCAAAGCCCCAGACCCGCTTGCCCGCCGTCAGCGCCGCATCCCAGACGTCGGTGGCCAGATTGCCCGGGCCGGAAAACACATCGCCGTTGATGATCTCAATGCCGGTATAGCCGTTCAGGTTTCGAGCGTCATCGCAGGTCCAGTAATTCTGCTGCGCCCAGTGGGGATGGGCCAGAATGGCAAAGCCCCCGTCATGGAGAATCTGATCGATTACCCGCTGGTTGTCCTGCAGGGTATAGGTGCCCTTGGGCTTGCCTACAATATCCTCCTGAAACGTCATGGGGCAGCCGATGCCCAGAATATGATGGCTGTAGGAATCCTCCCGGCCTTCGATGAGAATGAAGTTCTCCCAGGATTCGGGCTCGGGATGGCGAAACAGCTCCCGCTTGGCGTCGGTGGTGTGATCAGTGATGGCCAAAAAGCGGTAGTTCATCCGGGGATTGCGCTTGTACGTGCACTTTTTGCCGTAGCAGGCGGCGGTCTGCGCCAGATCGAAATCGCCATCGGAAACGATGGTATGGGTATGCAGGTTGCCCCGCAGCCAGACGCCGTCATCAAAATAGGGAGATTGCCAGGGCATGGGAAGGATCCTCCTTTTGCGGGCGAAACGCCCGAAAATTAACGCTTTTGCTGGGTGGGGCCATAATTGGCCGCGCCGGTGTAGGGCACATCCTCGGGAGTGGGCAGCACGATGGGCTTGGTCAGATCCCGCTGATACAGCCGCAGATGCTCCCCGTGGGGCAGCAGATCAATCACATCGCAGCCCCGCCAGACCACCTGATAATCCTGCCCGGCCACATGCTCCTTTTTCGTGACGGTGCGCAGGGGATGGCGCAGCGCCAGCGTGTCGCCCGGCTGCAGGGCGCTCAGCCCCAACAGCTCGCCCCGGCGCTGACCCTCCACCGCCTGGCCGTTCAGATACAGCTTCACCTGCCGGCCCATCCACGGATACAGCCGGAAGAACGCCCCGCCGGGCTTTTTCAGGGTAATGGCCATGCGGCCATGCTCCGGATAATCCATGGAAAGGCGGAAAGCATCGGTTTCCTTATCCAGCGGAATATTGACGCACAGCGCGCCCTCCTCCTCCGTCACCGCAATATCCCAAACCAGCTTCAGCGCGATGGGCGCGATGCCCACGCAGCAGCCCGCGATGGAGCGGAACTTGCTCAGGGAAATGCTGTTGGGCAGGGAGCCGCCGGTGAAGCCGCCGATGATGCGCTTGTCCAGATCGTGATAGGTGATGCCGTTACCATCGGGGAGGGAATTATCCACCACCACGTAGGAGGCGGAATTGATCTGGTTTTCCACCAGCTGGTTCCGGGCGAACAGGTTGATGTCGTTCCAGTATTCGGGATGGCCGGCCTGAATCAGCTCCCAGGCGCAGGAGATCATATCCCGGATGCAGCAGGATTCGCAGTGCTCCTCATTCATGGGATGCCATTGGGCATATTCGGGAATCCAGCCAAAGGAAGAGGAAAGGGAGCGGATATAATCATAAATCCCCTTGCCGGCGGTGAGATACCGCGCTTCTCCCGTCACCCTCCCCAGGCGCACCAGCCCCATGGCTACCCAGCCGGCGGAATGCACATGGCCGAAGAACTGGTATTTATAATTGAAGTAACGGGAGGTGCCCAGCAGGAAATTGGCCAGGCCCTGGGCCAGATCCAGCGCCACCGCATCGCCCTTCAGCTCATAGCGCTCCACCAGCGCCCGCAGCATGATGGCGTTGCGGATGGGCTGCTCTCCCCGGCCGGTATGGCGGGTGAGATCGAAGCCGCCGTTTTGCAGATATACGTCGTTGGGAAATTCGTAAAGGGGAAGGGGCTCCGGGCTGTCTCCGGACCAGAAGGTGCGCACCTTGCGCTCAATCACCAGCTCCCGCATCCCCCGCACCAGCTCCGAAGCCCGCTTTTCAATCTCCGGATCCGCCGGAAACTTGCGGCTGAGCCGGTTCAGCGCCGGGAGGATATAGCCCATTTCATGGAAGGAGGAATGCATGGTGTGGGTCCAGGGATAGGGATGATGGAAGCGCAGGCCATGGGCGCCCCAATCCGACAGCAGGAATTTCTGGAACGCGGCAAGCACCTCGGCCCCTTCCTCCGTGCCCAGCATTTCCCGCACGCTGTCCAGCCCCTCATACCACGAGCCCACCAGCTCCGCATCGTCCACCCGGCAATGGGCGGCCTCGGCGGGCTTTTTGTTGGGCAGCACCAGCCAGTAGGGCAGATACCCCTCCGCCGGATCCACCATGGACGTGATGTAATTCAGCGACCGGGCCGCGCATTTGAGCGGCTCAAATTTCTGATATCGTACCATAAGCGCCTCCTGTATCTCTGTTTTTTATTACTTTCATTGTAACGTATGGGGCGCAGGCTTGTAAAGCGCAAATCATGAAAACAGGCCGAAAAACAGAAAAAACGTAGAAATCAGAAAAAAGTACATGTATAAAAAGGCTGAAAAGCGGTCAAATATCATAAAAGCGAGAGGATTATCATGTTTTTTTCCTTGATTTTTTCGTTCTGCGGGCTGTATCATGTTGTATGCGGAAGGTCGGTGACCATTCCGTCCGATCCGGGCGCATCGCCCAGGCGGCGGAAGCCGCCCCGTTATTTCCAGAAAAGGAGACGCTTGAGCATGATCCCTCATTCCTCTCCGGCGCTGCCGCATCAGCGCAGCCGGTTCCAGCAGTTTTTCCGGGCAGTGCGGAAGCATAAGCTGCATCTGGCCATGATCCTTCCGGTGATCTGCTGGTTTTTACTGTTTCGATATGGCCCGCTGTATGGCGTGACGCTGGCGTTTAAGGATTTCCAGCTGCTGCGGGGTATTTCGGGCAGCCCCTGGGTGGGCCTGGCCAATTACAGGCGGCTGTTTGGCAGCTACGATTTTAAAAACGTGTTTGCCAACACCCTCATCATCGCCGGGCTGAACTTTGTCTTTGGCTTTCCCGCGCCGGTGCTGCTGGCGCTGATGCTCAATGAGCTGCGGGCGCAGAAATTCAAGCGCGTTGCGCAATCCCTGAGCTATCTCCCTCATTTTATTTCCTGGGTCATCCTCACCGGCATTTTCATGGAGCTGCTTTCCCCGTCCCGGGGACCGGTGAACGCACTGCTCAAGGCCATGGGGCTGCAGCCCATTTATTTCCTGGGCGACGCCCGGTATTTCCGGGGCACGCTGGTGGTGACCAACATCTGGAAAACCGTGGGCTGGAACAGCATCGTGTATCTGGCGGCGCTGGGCGGCGTGAACGAAGAACTCTATGACGCGGCCCGGGTGGACGGCTGCGGCCGCTGGAAGCGCATCTGGCATGTGACCCTGCCGGGCATCACCCCGGTGGTGACGATCATGCTGATTATGGCGGCTGGCAATCTGGTGTCGGATAATTTCGATCAGGTGTTTAACCTGCTCAATCCCGCCGTATATTCCACCGGCGACGTGCTGGGCACTTATATTTATCGTCAGGGCATCACCAATATGGATTACAGCTATTCTACCGCCGTGGAGCTGTTTCGCAATCTGATCTCCCTGGTGCTGGTGGTCAGCGCCAATTTCATCTCCAAGCGCGTGAACGAATACGGTCTGTGGTAAAGGGGGGGAGAAAGCCATGTCTGTCATTGTCTCAAAGCGCTCCCGGAAAAATCGTGTCTATGAAAGCAAGGGTGAGCCCTTTTTTCAGGCGGCGCTGGTGCTGGTGTTTCTGCTGCTGAGCGTCACGTTTCTGTATCCGTACTGGCACGTGCTGGTGAATTCCTTTACCACCCCGGCGTTCGCCTCCGCCGCAGGCTTCCGGCTCTGGCCCGCAGAATTCTCCACCGATGCGTACCGGCATATGTTCAACACCTCGTTTCTTTGGTCCGGTTATGTGAACACCCTGAAGGTCTGCGCCATGGGCTGGGCCTTTTCCCTGACGGGGGTGGTGCTCAGCGCCTATCCCCTGAGCAAGAAGGATCTGCCCCTGCGCGGGCTGTTCACCGCCATTATCGTGACCACCATGTTCGTCTCCGGCGGCATGATCCCCACCTACCTGCTGGTGAACAACACCCTGCGCCTGCGCAACAGCTATCTGGCCATTGTGCTGCCCTACTGCATTTCCACCAGCCATGTGATCATCGCCCGGAACTATTTCATGACCCTGCCTACCGAGCTGGAGGAAGCCGCCACCATCGACGGGGCCAACAGCTGGCAGGTGCTCGTCCGGGTGATGCTGCCGCTGAGCGCCCCCATTCTGGCCACCATCAGCCTGTGGGTGATCGTGAGCAACTGGAACGCGTATTTCAACTGCCTGCTGTATATCACCGATTCCAAAAAATACGTGCTGCAGGTGGTGCTGCGGCGGATTATTCTCACCGATTCCAAGGAAATGACCATGGCCGCCGAGGCCGTGGCCAATGAGACCGATACCGACCCGGTCACCCTCAAGGCCGCATCCATTATGCTGGCCACCATCCCCATCATCTGCGTGTATCCCTTCCTGCAGAAATATTTCGTGAAGGGCATGCTCATCGGATCGCTGAAAGGCTGATTGGAGGGCGCAGATGCGCCTGAAAATAAAAGAAGGCCCCCGGCCTTCAAAAAAAAGGAGGAACCCCCATGAAGAAGCTGGTATCCCTGTTTCTGGCGCTGCTGCTGGCGGTGGGCGCCGTTTCCGCGCTGGCGGAAGTGGACCTGAGCCAGTACGTGGCTGACCCGGCGGAGAAATTCACCATCGCCTGGCTGGCCGGCCACGATACCGATCCCATCGAAAAGGACAACCCCGTGCTGCAATGGCTGGAAGAAAAGTTCAACGTGGAGCTGGACGTATGGTTCCTGGAGCGGGAAAACTACGACGAGCTGCTCACCACCCGCATCATCGGCGGCGAAATCCCCGATGCGTTCATGCTGCAAAACGCCACCCAGTTTTCCAAGTATGTCAAGCAGGGCGTGGTGATGGAGCTGCCTCTTGAGATCGTGAAGCAGTGCATGCCCGAATCCTATGCATGGCTGATTCAGTATGATCCCCACTGCTTCTCCGCCGTGTCCTATGACGGCAGGAACTACGGCCTGCCCCGGGTCAACGGCGACGGCCGCTTCAACTACGCCCCCTTCTGGCGGGCGGACTGGCTGGCCAAGTTCGGCTATACCGACGGCAAGGTGCCCATGACGCTGGAGGAATGCGAGGAAGTGTTCTATCATTTCGCCAATGACGATCCCGACGGCAACGGCGTGAAGGACACCTACGCCCTGAGCAACACCGGCATGAACCCCATCTTCGGCGCTTTCGGCGCGCTGCCGGACCGCTGGGTGGAGGACGGCGAGGGCAACCTGATTTACGGCGCAGTGTATCCCGGCATGAAGGACGCCCTGACCCTGCTGGCCAAGTGGTATAAGGACGGCCTGATCGACCCCGAATTCATCACCGGCGAAAACCAGGGCGGCTACTGGGCGCTGTCCGTTCCCTTTGAAAACGGCCAGATCGGCTTCTCCTCCTCCGGCGCGTACTATCATCTGGCTCCCGACTTTGACGGCCCCAAGGACGAAGAAACCGGCAAGGGCGGCGCCTTCAAGTATGGCCGCACCATGCGCACCTTCGCCGAAACCACCGGCTATGACAAGATGGTCATCGGCTATAACCCCACCGGCCCCGATGGCAAGCAGGGCGGCGAAAGCTGGGGCCTGACCACCAGCGAAGCCATCGTGTTCAGCTATAAGCTGGCCGATCAGCCCGCCAAGCTGGCCCGGATCCTGGAGATCATGAACGTGATCGGCTCCGATCTGGAAACCTATCTGAAGGTACGCCTGTGGGATACCGATCTGAGCAACTATGAATACGACAGCCTGCTGGGCTATGTGAAGAAGGAGGGCTATGAGAAGCCCGAAATCTTCGGCGCGCATGGCAACATGTTCAACACCCTGCAGAATCCCTACTTTGCCGAGAAGCTCAGCCCCGCCACCATCGAATGGGCGCTGACGCTGCCCCAGTTCTCCACCGGCGGCTATTCCAACACCATGCTGCCCATCACCACCACCTCCATGCCCCAGTACTGGACCAGCATGGACACCCTGCGCCAGACCACGTACATTCAGATCATCACCGGCGAAAAGCCCGTGGATGCGTTTGACGAATTTGTGCAGCAGTGGAACGCCATGGGCGGCGAAAAAATCACGGCGGAAGCCAACGAATGGTATCACGCCAAATAAAACGCAGGCCTCCCGAATCGGGCTTGTGAGCTTTGTCAAAGGGGAACCCCTTGTGAAAGGGGTTCCCTCTGTGCGGTTATTGTGATACAATTTATTTGGACAATCAACGCAGCAAGGAAAAGCATATCAGGGAGGGAGCGGCGCATGAGCGGAAAGCGGCGGGTCAACGTGGTGAGCGTATGGGTGATCGTGATTTTCACGGTGGTGGCCGCCACGCTGGTGCTGATGCTGAATCTGGTATACGGCTATATTTCCCGGGAGGAGCTGCGGCATAATCTGCGGGAGCAGGCGGAGCTGCTGGCGGATAATGGCGATGTTCAGCTGCTGGATGCCATCGAAAACCAGATGCTCCAGCGTCTGGCGGGCAAAACGGGGGTGGCCGCGCTGGTGCGCCGGCTGGCCGCCGGCGCCGAGCCTGCCACCACGGATATCCGCGCCCTGGCTGCTGCGCTGACGGAAACCGCCGCCGCCTTTTCCCAGGCGGACCGGATGGAGCTGTATTTTCCCCGGCAGCAGCTGGTGGTGGGCTCGACGGGGGTGCGATTTCTGGAGGCGAAGAAATATGCCGTCGCGGCCAGCAGCTATGAGGATTTAACCGCCCTGTATCCTGCGGATTTCAAATGGATCCGGCGCTCCCTGCCCGGGGACCAGGGGGAGGCCGTGGCGCAGCTCACATTTTTGCGGCTGTATCCCGGGGTATTTCAGGAAGGGGATCAGCCGATGCTGATGGTGTCCGTTTCCGAAGCGCAGTTCCATGCCCGGCTTCGCTCCGTGCTGCGCACGATCACGGCGGCGGATCAGGTGCTGCTGCTCAGCCGGGACGGCACGGTGTTCAGCGCGGCGGATGAAACGCTGGTGGGCGCCGTGCTGCCGGCGGGGGACTCGGCCCTTTCGCTGGTTGCCCTGCCCAACGGGCGGCAGGCCCGGCTGGCGGAAAGCCCTTCGGCTTATGGGGATTGGCAGTATGTGATCGCCCGGGAAAGCGATGAAATGGGCTATGGCGGGCTGCTGTCGCTCTGGGCGGTGCTGATTGTGGTGCTTTTAATGGCGGGGCTGGCGCTGGTGCTGTGGATTATGATGAAGCATTATGCCCAGCCCATGGCGCGGCTGATGCGCACGCTGGATATTCCCCCGTCCCCCGCGGAAAGCGGGCGGCTTTCCTCCCCCAGCCAGGATTTTCTCCAGATTGAATCCGCCATTGCGGACATCAGCGAGGCCTGGCAGGAGCAGGATACGTTTCTGGCCCAAAGCGGGCCGCTGCTGCGCAATTCCTGGCTGAACCTGTTTATCCGCGGCCAAACCCATTACACCGCCCCCCTGGATCAGCTGGGCATTCGCTTTCCCCATCCGTATTTTCAGGCGGTGGTGGCCTCCGCCGCGCTCACGGACGGGGAGCGGGCCTGCATTCTTTCCGCTTTTCCGGAAAAGGATTGGGCAATCGCCTGCTTTGAAACACTGGAAAAGGAGTCGGTGCTGCTGTTTAATCATGACCTTTCCGAGGATGCGCTGCCTGCCCGGCTGCAAAGCGTCTGCCCGGCGCTGGATGAAATGGGCAGCGGGCTGGTGCTGGGGGTGGGCGTGCTGGCCCGGCAGGAGGATGTGACCGCGGCCAGCTTCCGCTGCGCCCGCCGGGCGCTGACGGACCGGTACTTTGGCGAAAGCCAGCGGATCTGCGTATTCCGTCCCCAGCAGTTTCATCAGGATTCCGGCCAGGCCATGACGCAGGTGCTCTCCCAGCTCAGCGGGCTGCTGGGCCGGGTGCGCCATCAGTCCATGGGGGAAACCAACCGGGAAATCGAGGCCATTGTAGCCCAGCTCAAGCATGAAACGCCCTATCTGAACGCCATGCGCAGCATTATGCTGCTGTCGGCCATGTTTCTGTCCAAGGTGGTTTATGATATGAAGCGCACGCCGGAGGATTTTTACGGCGAAAATCTGATGGACGCGTATTATCATTTGGAGAGCATTGGGGATTACGAGGCCCGGATGAAGGCGGATGTGGGCCGTCTGGCGGAATACTGGGCGCAGGAGAGCAGCACCAGCAATCGCAGTCTGGTGCAGTACGCCATTCATTACATCCGTTCCACCCCCCCGGCCCAGCTGTCCATTCAATCCATTGCGGATTCCCTGTCCATCAGCACCGGGCATTTGAGCCGCATGTTTCATCAGGAGACGGGGAAAAAGCTGGTGGATTATCTCCAGGAGGTGCGCATGGAGCATGCCTGCCGCCTGCTGCGGGAGGGAAAGCTGAGCAACGAGGAGATCTGCCAGCAGGTGGGCTACAGCCGGGTGCAGTATTTCGCGGCGAAGTTCAAGGAGCGCTGGGGCCTGACCCTGAACGAATACCGCCGGCAGGCACAGGCGGAAAAGGGCGCATAGCAGGGATTCGGGGAAATGCGGGCGAGGAGAAGCAATGCGGGAGAGAACGCTTCTCCTCGGCCCCCTTTCCGGGAAAGCCATAAAGAATATTAGCGGGAGGGCGCTTCTTTCAGGAGAAAGGAACCTCACAATACAATTCGGCATTGTCGCAAAAAGGAGCGCATTCTTGTGCTCCTTTTGTTCTGTAGCTCATAGGGGGCGGCCGTCCCCCAATCCAAGACGCGGGGCGGCTACAGCCTTGCGAAGCGCTCTGCGCCGTCCGTAGGATTCGTCGCGCTTCGCACGCCCTCATGCATCCCCTTCTTCCGCCACAGGCGGCGGGGAATTTTGGCCCGCACGCGCTCCCAAGGAAAGCCGGTTTGGCGATACCTTGGAACACTTTTAATCGACAATGCGCCCCAGATGGGGGAAAAAAAGCGGCATTCGTTTCTTCTCTCATCTGGGGCGCATTGCTGATAAATCTAGTATTTCATCCCGAGACGTTTCAGTTTTTCTTTCTCAGCACCAGCTGGCTTACGCCCACCAGCAGGAAAACGGCGGCGAGCATGACCACGCACAGGGCGTTAATCTGGGAGGAAACGCCATAGCGCACGGAGGAGTAAATCTTGAGGGGCAAGGTGGTAGCGCCTGCGCCGGAGACGAAAAAGCTGATCACGAAATCATCCAGCGACATGGCAAGCGCCAGCAGCGCGCCGGAGAGGATGGCAGGGCGGGTCAGCGGCAGCGTCACCGTGCGCAGCGCCTGCGCCGGGGATGCGCCCAGATCCCGCGCCGCGTTTTCCAGATCATCGCCCATGGTGGCCAGCCGGCTTTTCACCAGCAGATACACGTAAGGCACGCAAAACGTGGTATGTGCCAGCACCAGCGTAAGCATCCCGCTGCGCAGCCCCAGCGCGGAAAACAGCAGCATAAACGCCACGCCCAGAATGATTTCCGGCAGCATGATGGGCAGGATCGTCAGGCTTTCCATCACGCCCTGCGCCGCTGCCGCCAGCCGTCGCCGTGCCGTCCGCCGCACCTGCCCCAGTGCGCCCAGCGTGCCCAGCACCGTGCTCAGGCCCACGCTGCAGCCCGCGATTACCAGGCTGTTTTTCAGCGCTTCCCCGAACCCACGCTGCCCGTCAAACAACGCTTCGTACCATTGCAGTGAAAACCCGGTGAACACCGTCGGCGTTCGTGCTGTGCTCGCGTTGAACGAAAACAGCACCACCACCCCGATGGGCAGATACATCAGCACCAGCAGGAACACCAGGTATGTCTTTGCGCCAATCCCTGCTTTCTTCATTCAATACCTCCAAGGCGGGACAAGGGGAACGATGTGGGGCGGGGGGAGATGATGTGGGGCTATGCGCCCCACACCCCCACCAGGGAGTTCCTCCCTGGACCCGGTACACAATTTTGCTTGGTTTTAGGAAATCAGCGGGTTTCTGTGTGATGCGGGAGGGAACGATGTGGGGCTATGCGCCCCACGCCCCCACCAGGGAGTTCCTCCCTGGACCCGGTTCACAACTTTACTGGATTTAAGAAATCGACGGGTTTCTGTGTGGGGCAAGGGAGACGATGTGGGGCTGTGCGCCCCACGCCCCCACCAGGGAGTTCCTCCCTGGACCCGGTTCACAACTTTACTGGATTTAAGAAATCGACGGTTTTCTGTGTGGGGCAGCAGGAACGGATGTATTGCAGCATCCCGCGGCAGCGCCTGAGCGTTCGCTCAGGCCCCGGTCAACTTGTTGACCGGGGGTTTTCGGTATGTCGAGCCCCGGGGAGAATGCATTCTCCCCGGGATCGATCATCCGAAAACCGCTCCCTGCCGCGGGAAACATGGCTGGAATCCAGCGTAACCCAATGTTTCACGCGGAAGCACTTCAGACAACCAGTCAACAAATATCGCGGGATGGGGGTGCAGGGGAATCATTCCCCTGCCCGCCGGAGGCCCTCGTTTCCGGAGACCCTCGTTTAGCTGCTCAGGGGCGAAGAGCCCCCAAAGGCTCTCCTGCCCGCCGGAGAACATCGGTGCGTCTCCTATCCGGAACGGCAGGACAAAGATCGCCTCAGAACACCATGTCCTCGCCGTTTCCGCCGGCACGGCGATACAGGACGATTACCACGGCAGTGAGCAGCAGCAGCACGGCGCTGAGGGCGGCTGCGAAGGGCAGATCGCGGCTTTTGAGCAGCTCATCCTGCACCAGATTGCCCCAGAGCGCCGTGTTTGCGCCGCCCAGCAGATCGGACAGAAAGATCAGCCCCACCGAGGGCAGAAACGTGAGCACACAGGCGGCCTGCAGCGAGGAGCGGGTCATGGGCAGGGTGATGGTCAGGAACGCCCGGAAGGGGCCCGCGCCCAGATCCCGCGCGGCTTCCACCGCCGTCCAGTCCATCCGTTCCATGCCCGTGTATACCGGCAGAATCACGAACGGGATCATGGCGTATACCATGCCCACCAGCACCGCGCCCTGGGTGTACAGCAGCTTCAGCGGCTTGCTGATCAGCCCCAGCTTCAGCAGAAGCTGGTTGATGGGCCCGTTGGCATAGAGCAGGATTTTCCAGCCGTAAATCCGAATCAGCGCATTGGTCCAGAAGGGCGCAATGATCAGAATCATCAGCCAGGTGCGCCAGCGCGGGCTCACCCGCGCCATGAAATACGCAAAGGGATACCCCAGCAGCACGGATAAAATCGTAGTCAGCGCCGCCAGACGGATGGAGAGCCATAGCACCTTGGGATACTTCGGATCCAGCAGCCGGGCATAATTCTCGAGGGTCACCTCGCCCGTGACGCTCAGCGCTTCGCCCCGGGCCAGAAAAGACAGCCCGATAATATACAGCAGCGCCACGCCTACAAACACCGCCATCCACAGCTGCATCGGCAGCGCCAGCAGCCCCCGGCAATCCCGCCGCTTCACATTCTCAGAGGACATTTTCGTCCCCCTCCTCCCAGGGCACCAGCGCCGCTGCGGCCGTGTCCCACCATAGAAACACCCGGCTGCCCACGGCGCAGTCCTGCGCTTCCTCGGGCTGGTGCTGGGCCGTGAGCCGCTGGCCGCCGGGCAGCTCAATTACCGCCCGCTGCGATCCGCCGGCAAACTCCAGCGCCCGCAGCATCCCGCTCACATGCACGGCCCCGGGATGGGGATGCGCCCCGTAATGCAGCCGCTCGGAACGGATGCACAGGGCCATGTCCTCCCCAAGGGCTACGGGCTGCCGGCTCTGACAGGGAATGGCCAGGCCGTCCGCCTCCAGGCTGCATTTGCCCCCGGGGCCAATGCCTGTGATTACGCCCCGGAGCAGATTGCTCTGCCCAATGAACCCGGCGGCAAACATGCTTTCGGGCGCATCATAAAGCTGCTGGGGGGATGCGATCTGCACGAACCGTCCATCCCGCATCAGGGCCACCCGGTCGCTCATGTTCAGGGCTTCCTCCTGATCGTGGGTGATATAAAGAAACGTGACGCCAAGCTCTCGCTGCATACGCTTGAGCTCCTGCTGCATGTGCCGCCGCAGATTCAGATCCAGCGCGCTGAGGGGTTCATCCAGCAGCAGCACCTGGGGTCGCACCGCCAGCGCCCGGGCCAGCGCCACCCGCTGCCGCTGTCCGCCGGACAGCTGGGACGGCAGCCGCTTTTCCGCCCCGTCCAGCCGCACCACGTGCAGCATCTCCTTCACCCGGGCGGCAATCGCATCCTTTTTCTCGCCCTGCATCCGCAGCCCGTAGCCGATGTTTTTTTCCACCGTCATATGCGGAAACAGCGCCAGCGACTGAAACACCGTGTTCACCCGGCGCTTTTCCGGGGGCAGAGCCGTAATATCCTGCCCGGAAAGCATCACGCGGCCCGCATCCGGCGTATCCAGCCCGGCGATCAGCCGCAGCGTGGTGGTTTTGCCGCAGCCGGAGGGGCCCAGCAGCGTCATAAATTCCCCGGGCATCACATCCAGATCAATACCCCGGAGCGCCTCAAAATCTCCGAAGCGTTTATGCACGTCCCGGAGCGACAGCAATGGTTCCATACGTTCTTCCTTTGCAATACGGATTTAATCCGGTCAGCCTTCGCTGGCCAGATTATCAAAGAGGGTATATTCGCCCAGCCACGCCAGCTTGATGGTGCCCAGCGGGCCGTTTCTCTGCTTGGCCACAATCACCTCGGCGGTATTGTCCGGGGTTTCGGCGTCGCGGTTATAATAGGCTTCCCGGTGCAGAAACATGACCACGTCCGCGTCCTGCTCAATAGAGCCGGAATCGCGCAGGTCCGACAGCATGGGCCGGAACCCGCCGGTGCCGCGCTTTTCATTGGCGCGGCTGAGCTGGGCGCAGGCCACCAGCGGCACCTTCAGCTCCTGAGCCACGGCCTTGAGGCTGCGGGAAATCTCGCTGACCTCCACCTGCCGGCTCTCCGCCTTTTTATCCGAGCCCATCAGCTGCAGATAGTCCACCACGATCATGTCCAGCCCCTTGTCCATCATCAGCCGGCGGCAACGGGAGCGCAGCTGGCCGGGGGTGAGGCCGGAGGTATCGTCAATATACACCTCGCTGGCCGCCAGAGGCGCCAGCGTCCGGGCCAGGCGAATCCAGTCCTCATCCTTGAGCAGGCCCTTGCGCACGGATTGCATGTTCACCCGCGCATCGCAGCAGAGCATACGCATGGCAATCTGCTCCCGGGGCATTTCCAGGCTGAATACAGCCACCTTAAACCCCTTCCGGGCGGCATGGGTGGCCATATTGATGGCAAAGGAGGTTTTGCCCATGGACGGGCGCGCGCCCACCAGAATCAGTTCGCCGCCGTGCAGGCCGGTGAGCAGGTTATCCAGCCCGTAAAAGCCGGAGGGCACGCCGGACACCGCGCCCTTGAGCCGGGCCAGCTGCTCCATCTTTTCATAGGTGGTGGTGAGCACTTCCTTGATATGCTTGAGATCCTCGCCCCCGGCCCGCTGCATCACGATATCGAAAATCAGCTTTTCGGACAGGGCCAGCACCTCGGGCAGATCCTTTTCCTGGGCATAGCCCTCCCGGGAAATCTCTCCCGCCGCGGCAATCAGCCGCCGCAGGGTGGATTTCTCCGCCACAATGCGGATATAATAGCGCACGTTGGCGGTGGTGGGCACGAACTGGGTCAGCTCGATAAGATATTCAATGCCGCCCACGCCGGGCAGCGTGCCCCGGCGGCCCAGCTCCGCGTCCATGGTCACCAGGTCCACAGCCATATTGCTGGCGGACAGGGCCTTGGCCGCGTCAAAAATCTCCCGATGAGCGGGCACATAAAAATCCTCGGCGGAGAGCAGCTCCACCGCCGCGGTCACCGCGCCGCCGTCCTGCAGCATGGCGCCCAGCACGGAACGCTCGGCCTCGATGCTGTGGGGCGGCACGGCCCCGCCGCTGTAAGGGGGGGAAATGGCGGGCGCGTCCATGTTATGCTTCCGCCGCCGTCACCCGAACCGTCATCTTCGCGCTGACCTCGGGATACAGCTTCACGATTACTTCCGTTTCGCCCACCGAGCGGATGGCGTCGCTCAGGTCGATCTTGCGCTTGTCCACATCCACCTGATACTGTTTTTTCAGCGCCTCCGCGATTTCCTGGCCCGTCACGGAGCCATACAGCCGGCCCTGCGCGCCGCACTTGGCGGCCACGTTAATCACCTTGCCCCGCAACACGCCGGCCTTCTTTTCCGCTTCCGCCCGGCGCTCCATCTCCCGCTGGCGCTCCGCCGCCTTTTTGCGCTCGATCTCCTTGGCCGCGCCGGGGGTGGATTCCACCGCCAGCTTCTTGGGGAACAGGAAATTGCGGGCGTAGCCGTCGCTTACATTGACGATTTCTTCCTTCTTGCCCGTGCCCTTCACATCTGCCAACAGAATAACCTTCATATCATTCATCCTCCTTTGTTTGGCGGGGCTTGCGCAGCCCCCGGATGTTCACCAGCTGATCCATGATTCCGATAAACTTCAGCAGCGACAGCGCCATCAGGAAAACCGGCACCGCCACCCGCCAGAACCGTTTGGCGCCCTTCGCCTTCTGCATGAAGTTCACCAGCGCCGCGCCCTGGATGATAAAAAGGGCCGATGCACCGGCATACAGCAGGCTGCCTGCCAGGGTGATCGAGGGGGAAACGTTCGTCAGCCCGCTGAGCACCCGGCCCAGAATCAGCGCCGCGCCTACCTGCCAGCCAATGCCCCGGGGCAGATGCCAGGTCTGGAAGGGCGGCATGCCCAGATCGGGGAAATCGCCTACGGGCTGCTCAGCCTTGAACGCCCGGCGCTCGTGGGCGATGAACCCAAACCGCAGCGGCAGCAGCAGGGAACATACGCCCCCCAGAATGCTCTGACTCACCAGCAGCGAAGGAACCGCCGAGGCAAGCATGCTTTCAATGAACGCCCGGGCGGACAGCAGCAGGTCTGCCCGCGCGGCCTCAGCCAGGGCATAGCCCCCCGTCACCTGAACCAGCATGCTCCCGGCCAGGGAATCTGGCAGCGTCAGCAGGCCCATGGTATAGGCCTGGTAGAGCATGGTGTCGCCCAGCTCCCAGCTGTCCAGGAACGCCGCCACGCCGTCCCCCGCCGCAGAATACAGGCTGCCGCCGGTGCTGTTTTGCAGAATCAGGTAAACCGCCGTCAGCGTGACCACATGCAGCCCGATCATCACGCCGCAGCTTTTCCAGAACGGCACCCGCCGGGCAACCAGCACCATGAACGCCCCCAGCAGCGGCAGCAGATAGATCGCCGCCAGCCCTGCGCCCATGCCGCCGCCCACCTGATACATGGCGGCAATCCCCGCCGCCGCGCCCACCAGCGTGGGGGCCAGCCCCGCCGTCATGGCCGTCAGGCAGCAGGCCGTGGGCAATGCCAGCAGCGTCAGCAGCGCCGCGTATACCCCCGTCAGCGGGGTCAGCGCCAGCGCCAACAGCGGCACCGCAATCACAATCGTGCTGATAACGGCGGATTTCAGGGATTGAATCATCGGAAAATCTTTCATGCGTCGCTCCTTAAAAATGGCGATAAATCACCACATTGTATTTTACGGTTTCCCCGTGCATTTGTCAACTGGCGAGGGGGAAGCGGGGGAAATCTTTGCAGGGGAGAAAACTGCTTTCAGGGAAGACTTCAGGCGGCCTATGCTGCGCCTGCTCGCGTTATTTGGCGATATTTATTGGCAATATGCGTCCCGGAAGAAAGAAGGACTTGTGCTGTCGTCCCCCTCTCCAATCTGGGACGCACCACTGACAAAGAAGGAGTCAGCGCCTATCCCAATCGGCTTTCTTTGGGAGAGCGCGAGAGGGGCTTTCTTTCTCCTGAAAGAAAGCCCCTCTCGCATCGCATATTCATAATTGACTTTTTCCCCCGTCAGAACTGCTTGAGGGTCTGGGTGATGTACCAGTCCACACCGTCGGTTTCGAGAGTCACGGTGCCTTCGCCGGAATGGGCGAAGGGAATCTTGCGATTTTTCATCTGATTCGCGGTTGGCTCCGCACGATCGCCTTCATAATTGGTGATCACCGCAAAGTCGGGGTCCACTGCGTCCAGAAATTCCGAAACAATGGGATTCAGCCCGTGATGGGGCACTTTGATCACGTCCGCCTTGAGCTGGTCTGCGGGCAGCAGCTCCTGAAACTGCTTTTGCACATCGCCTGTAATGTCCGCGCACAGCAGGGCGGACGCATCCCCAAATTCCAGCCGCGTCAGGGCGGAGTATCCGTTTTCCGTCACCCCGCGGCTGCTGCGATAAACCCGCAGCGTCACGCCGCCCAGGGTCAGCGTGTCTCCGTTAAACACCTGCCGGAAGGGAATGCCCGCCTTCTTTGCCTGGCGCAGGGCGCGCTGGTGCAGCTTATGGTCGTAATCCTCCGGGAACACGGAGAGAAACGCATCCGCCGTCACGCCGTAATCCATGATCAGATAGCACAGGCCGTCGATGTGGTCGTCGTGGGGATGGGTGTTGTAAAAATACTTGAGATGGGAAATGCCCCGGTTCTGCAGCGCCTGATAGAGCTTGTCCCGCCATTTCATGGCGCCGCCGTCGATCATCATGCACTCGCCGCCGTTTTCCAGCAGCATGCAGTCGCTCTCCCCGGTGCGGAACACCGTCAGGCGCATCAGATCCCGCTGGGCCCAGTCCGCAGGCGGGGCCTGATCCACATACACCTGCGCCCGGGCCGCGGACAGCAGGCCGCAAAGCAGCATCAGCAGTGCAAAAACTCGTTTCATGGAAAGAGGCTCCTCTCGGATGAATAAATCAGAAATGATCCGCTCCGGGCAGATCCAGGGGCAGGGGCAGCCAGGCGCGCAGCAGCGGATCCTCCTCCAGCAGCGCTTCGCTGGGGAAGAACAGCCGGGAAATGGCCTCCAGCGGCGCGCAGAGCAGATCCGCCGGCGCGGCGGTGGGGCCGACGGAAACCCGCCCGTCCGCCACTTCAATGGCCAGCACTTCCTCGCCAATGGCGATCACCCGCTTGCCCGCGGGCAGGGCCTGGTAGCCGGCTTTGAATTGCAGCAGCGCTTCGATCACCGTCGCCCAGTGCAGGGGCTGGAGCATGGTGCTGTCATGCACCGCGCTGTTTTCCGCAATGCCCCGCAGCAGGCGGATGCGATGACGCTGATGATCCTGGGCGCAGACCACGATTTCATCATAGGGCCGGGCAAAGGCCTTCACCACGGGCAGCAGCAGCGCCTCGTCCTCCAGCCCCAGCTCCAGCATGCGGTTTTCCCGGGCATGGATATAGCCCGTCACCGTGCCCTGCCCATCCTCCACGGCAATCAGCCGGGCAACGCCGCCATGCATCCATGCCCAGAATTTCTCCCGGGGCCGGTCGCAGGCCAGCGGCTGGCGCTGGGACAGGGCGTAAATCTTTTCCAGCGCCGGATCGGCCGGATCGGTCACCGGCCGCAGGGTTACCTGGGTTTCGTCGATGTGGCCCAGGGCGTGGCGGATGTTGCGCTGGTTCACGGCAAAACGCAGGCTCATGCCGCCCTGCTCAAACCCGAAATACTGATACCGCTGCCGCTGGCCGCCCAGCACCAGCAGATCATATCCCCGTTCCCGGGCGGCGTCCAGCGCCAGGGCCATACAATGCTTCATATGGCCCGCGCCCTTATCATAGGGATGGGCGGACACAGAGCCGATGTATCCCAGCTTCAGCCGCTTTTCGCCCACCCGCAGCGTCATGGGCATCAGGCCCACCACACCCCGGATCAGCCCGTTTTCCACGGCCACGAAATGATGCTGGGCAAACCCCGGCGCGCCGTACATCTTGGGCTCCAGCGTTTTGAAATCATGGGGGCAATGGGCCATGCTGAACACCATGTTGATGAAGTCTACCAGCCGGGCCTCTTCCTCGGGCCGGGCAATGCGATATTCCGTCATTTTATTTCCTCCTTTGAAGATGCGTGCAGAGCACGGGGGAAAAACAGATGCCGCCTGTTGAAAAAGATCGCGCTAACCTGTGGAGACGCAGGAAGAAGGGGGAACTCCTTCCTGCTTATTTTGCAGCGCCGGCCTTGCCGGTACGCCGTTATTGCCGGGTGATCTTCTGCCCCTGGGGCGTATCCTCGATCATGTAGCCCGCAGCCTTGATCTGATCCCGCAGCTCGTCGCTGCGCTTCCAGTTCTTTTCCTTCCGGGCCTGCGCACGCTCATCGGCCAGGTGCTGGATATCCTCGGGCAGGCCGTCCTCCTGCTTTTTGGCCAGCAGGCCCAGCACGTCGCACAGCTCCAGCAGGGTGTTCAGCGTCGTTTCCACCGCTTCCTTGCTGCTTTCCGCGTTCAGGCCCACATTGGCCTCCCGCACGATTTCAAACAGCGCGCCCATGGCGTCGGCGGTGTTCAGATCATCGTCCATGGCCGCATCGAAGCGATCCGCCGCTTCCTTCACCCGGGCCAGCAGCGCTTTCTCGGCCTCGGTCAGGGGCTGGGCCTTGGCGTTTTTGAGCAGGAAGGCCAGGTTATCCCGGGCGGTATAAAGCCGCTGGAGGGAGGCATGGGCCTGGGCGATCAGCTCCCGGCTGAAATTGATGGGGCTGCGATACTGGGCCGAAAGCATGAACATGCGCACGTCCTCGGCCTCGTATTCCTTGAGAATATCCCGCACGGTGAAGAAGTTCCCGGCGGACTTGCTCATTTTTTCGTTATTGATGTTAATAAACCCGTTGTGCATCCAATACCGGGCGAAGGGCTTGCCGGTGGCGCACTCGCTCTGGGCCACCTCATTTTCATGATGAGGGAAGAGCAGATCCTTGCCGCCGCAGTGAATATCGAAGGTTTCGCCCAGATATTTCATGCTCATGGCGGAGCATTCGATATGCCAGCCAGGCCGGCCCTTGCCCCAGGGGGAATCCCAGGCGGGCTCGCCGGGCTTCTGGGCCTTCCAGAGGGCAAAATCCGCCGGATTGCGCTTCACGTCGTCCACGTCGATGCGCGCGCCGGCCTCCAGATCGTCCAGGTTCTGGCCGGAGAGCTTGCCATAGCCGCTGTCCTTTTTGGTGTCGAAATACACATCGCCGTTCACTTCATAGGCATAGCCCTTATCCTGCAGGGTTTTCACCAGCTTGATAATATCCCCGATGTGCTCCGTGGCCCGGGGATGCACCGTGGCAGGGCGGATGCCCAGGGCCTGGGCGTCCTTGAAATATTCCGCGATGAACCGGTCGCCCAGCTCCTTGACGGTGATGCCCTCTTCGTTGGCGCGCTTGATCATTTTGTCGTCAATATCGGTGAAGTTCTGCACGAAGGTCACCTCATAGCCCCGATGGGCCAGATACCGGCGCAGCACGTCGAACACGATAAAGGGCCGGGCGTTGCCTACATGGAAATAGTTATACACCGTGGGGCCGCAGGCATAAATGCCTACCTTGCCGGGGTGCAGGGGCACAAATTCTTCCTTTTTCCGGGTTTGGCTGTTGTAAATCTGCATAGCGCTTACGCCTCCTTATGTTCATCCCTGGCAGGGGATTTTTCGGCTTCTATAGTAGTAGATCGATCCGGACAATCGGAAAGGGGGCATTCCTGGCAGCCCAGGCGCACGGCATGGGAGGAAAGCATCTGCTCCAGCTGCACCAGCCGGGCATACACGCCCTGAATCTTATCCAGCATGGGATCGGGCAGATCGCCATGGTTCAGGTCGATCTCCGGGCGGCCGCCGGGGCCGCGCACAATCCGCCCCGGATTGCCCACCACCGTGCACTGGGCAGGCACATCCTTGAGCACCACCGCCCCTGCGCCTACCTTCACATGGTTGCCCAACGTGATGGGCCCCAGCACCTTGGCCCCTGCGCCCACCACCACGTCGTCCCCCAGCGTGGGATGACGCTTGCCGGTGTCCTTGCCCGTGCCGCCCAGGGTCACGCCCTGGTAAAGGGTTACGTTTTTGCCCAGCACCGCCGTTTCCCCGATCACCACGCCGGTGCCATGATCAATAAACAGGCCTTCGCCAATCTGCGCGCCGGGATGAATATCAATGCCGGTCAGACGCTTGGTGCGGGCGCTGATGAGCCGCGCCCAGAAGAAATGGCCCTTTTCATAGGCGCGATGGGCCCGGCGATGGCGGCGCACCGCGCGAAACCCCGGATAGCAGAAAACCACCTCCGCCCGGCTATGCACCGCCGGATCCCGGGCCAGCACTGCGTCAATATCCCGTTTCAGGGAGTCAAACAACGCCCTCGATCCCCCTCCGTTTTTTAATCAAAAAGCGCCTGTCTCCCTTCAGAGAAACAGCGCGCTGCAATCCACTCTTACTTTGCCTGGAACATCGCCTTAACGCGGCGGCACGGCGAAGGATACTCATCCTCTTCCCCTTCGCGGCTCCCGGGCGCACTGCCTGAGCGTTCGGGACGCGCTTCCAGCCTTTGACGCGCCCTCTCTTTTCCCGCCGGTTCAGGCTTCTTTCCCGTTCCCTGCCATACCTTATTATATGCACCCGCCCCGAAAATGTCAACCGGATGGGCGGGCAGACGGGGATGATAATTTGCGGGGGAACAAGCCCCTATACGTTAGGAGTGCACCTCTCGCATAAATCTATATCCTTATGTTCACACTATCCCCAAAGGCGGTGGGGCGCGTGGCGTGGGTAGGGATTGCGGCGTATTTGCTGCTGATTGCGCCGATTGGGCTGGGGCTGTCGGCGGAGATTGCGGGGATGGAGAGCGGATGCGTGGCCGCAGTGCGGGTGTGGGGCGTGCGCGTGCAGGTGCGCTTTCGTCTGGGCCGGGATGCGGCGGGCCGCCTGCGTCTGCTGTCTTCCCGGGCGGGCAGGCCGGAGCGGCAGACCCGCGGCCATGGCCCGGCGCTGCTGCGCGTCCTTAGCGCTGTTGCCAAAGGAGATAAAGCCCGGCTGCTGCTGCAAAAGGGCATTTCCCTGCGTCAGCTCCGCATCCGCGCCGTGATCGGCGGCCGGGACGCCGCCCGCGTGGCCCAGATGACCGGCCTGTTTTCCGCATTGTGCGCCTGCGCCCCTGGCCTGGACGCGTCCCTGCGCCCCGATTTTCAGGGGAAGACCCGCATCCATATCCACTGTATAGCCTGCACCCGCCTGGGAACCCTATTGGCAGCATGCGCCCTGGGAGCGCTCAGCTTCCTGCGGGCGGGGAAAAAGGAGGAACCAGCATGGATCATCCCATCGGACACCTGATGCAAACCACCCTGGAAAATATCAAGGACATGGTAGATGTGAACACGGTGGTCGGCGAGCCCATCGCCGCCGGGAACGGCGCCACCATCATCCCCATTTCCAAGGTTAGCTTCGGCTTTGTGGCCGGGGGCGGCGAATATGATACGCCCCGCCAGCCCGGCCCGGAAAGTCTGCCCTTCGCCGGGGGCTCGGGGGCAGGGGTGTCGGTGCAGCCGGTGGGGTTTCTGGTGGTGGGGGCGGACGGGGTGAAAATGCTCCCCGCGCAGCACATCACCGCCTGGGAGCGGGCGGTGAACTGCGCGCCGCAGCTGCTGGAGGATATTAAATCCCTGTTTGCCAAGCCCGCCGAGCCTGCCCCGGAGGGAAAAATGCCATGAAAAGAATGCTGGCGGGGCTTTTCATCGGGGCCGTTCTCCTGTATAATGGATGTGCGCTGGCGGAGACGGATGCGAAATCCGCCATCCTGATGGAGGCGAAAACAGGGCGCATCCTCTATGCGCAAAACGCGCATGAAGCGCTGCCCATGGCCTCTACCACCAAGATCATGACCGCGCTGCTGGCCCTGGAAAAGGGCGATCTGACCCAGCATGTTACCACCGGGCCCAACGCCTTTGGCGTGCCGGGCACCAGCATTTATCTTGCCCAGGGCGAACAGCTGACGCTGGAGGACATGCTCTATGGCCTGATGCTTTCCAGCGGAAACGACGCGGCGGTGGCCATCGCGGAGCATATCGGCGGCACGGTGCCCGATTTCTGCCGGATGATGACGGAGCGGGCCGCGGCCCTGGGCTGCGAAAACACCGTGTTTTCCACGCCCCATGGTCTGCCTGCGCAAAACCATCATACCACCGCCTATGATCTGGCGCTGATCACCCGGGCGGCGCTGGCGATGCCGTCCTTTCGGCAGATCGTATCCACCCAGCGGGCGTCCATCCCCTGGGCGGGGCATGATTACGACCGGGTGCTGACCAATAAAAATAAGCTCCTTTCCTCCTATCCCGGGGCCATCGGCGTGAAAACCGGCTATACCAAGGCCGCCGGGCGCTGCCTGGCGTTTGCCGCGGAGCGGGAGGGGATGACCCTCATCGGCGTGGTGCTCCATTGCCCGGACTGGTTCAATCAGGCCGCGGCGCTGCTGGATTGGGGCTTTGATCACTGGCAGATGGTCACGCTTCTGGCCGAGGGGGAAACAGTGCGGCAGGTGCCGGTGGATCACGGGGCAAAGGCACAGGTGGCGGTGGTAACCGGGGCTGATCTGGCCGCGCCGGTGGGCGTGAATGCCTGGCCCGATCTTTTGATCGAGCTGCCTTCCTCCCTCCCTGCGGGGATTCAGGTGGGGCAGCAGGTGGGCTGGGCGCGGCTGACGGACGGAGGCGAAACGCTGCTGACCGTGCCGCTGCTGGCCGGGGAATCCGTGCCGGAGCGCTCCTTTCTCTGGAGTGCCGGGCGTGCCCTCGGGCTCTGGCTCCTGTGCCCCTGAGGCAGGGCAATATGTCGCCCTGGGGGCCTGGATGGCCCTGGGGCTGGGCGTATGGCTCTGGCAACTGAGGCGGGCATGAGCCCTGCAAAAGATAACCTTGATGAAGGAGAACCTATGCGACTGCAAAAATACATGGCCGAATGCGGCGTGGCCAGCCGCCGTCGGGCAGAAGAAATGATTCTGGAAGGCAAGGTGTCCGTCAACGGCGTGGTCATCTCGCAGATGGGCGTGCAGGTGGAGGACGGGGACGAGGTGCGGGTGGAAGGAAAGCTCATCCGCCCCGAGGCACAGAAGCGGTACGTGATGTATCATAAGCCTGCCGGGGAAGTGACCACCGTGTCCGATCCCGAGGGCCGGGCCGCGGTGCTGGATCATTTCCGGGATTACCCTGTGCGGCTGTATCCCGTAGGCCGGCTGGATTATGACAGCGAGGGCCTGCTGCTGCTCACCAACGACGGCGCGCTCACCGAGCGGATGCTCCATCCCAGCCATCTGGTGGAAAAGACCTATCTGGCCCGGGTGACAGGGCAGGTGTCCATGGACAGTGTGCGCCAGCTTCGCGCCGGCGTGATGCTGGACGATCATAAGACCGCGCCGGCCAAGGTTCGCATCATCAAAGAAGAAACCTTTGCCACCGTGGTGCTGGTGACCATCCATGAGGGGCGGAACCGGCAGGTACGGCGGATGTTTGAAGCGCTGGGCCATCGGGTTTTGCAGCTGCGGCGGGTGAAGTTTGGCCCGCTGGAGCTGGGCGATCTGCCCCGGGGCCAATGGCGGGAGTTGACGGCGGAGGAAGTGCGCCGGCTCCACGCCTGCCTGTGATCGGGGGCGAGGGGGATGAGCTATCTGCTGCGCTCGGCCCGGTTTCTGGCCGCGGAGGTGCTGGAAAAGGCCATCCGGCCGGGAGATACCGTAATCGACGCCACCATGGGCAACGGCCATGACACCCTCACGCTGTGTTCTCTGGTGGGGGAAAGCGGGCATGTGATTGCCTTTGACGTGCAGCCTGCAGCCGTGGAAAACACCCGTCAGCGCCTGCTGGAGGCGGGGATGCTTTCCCGGGCGGCGCTGCATTGCCTGGGCCATGAGCATATGGCGGAGGTGGTTGCAGGCCCGGTGGACGCTGTTGTGTTTAATCTGGGCTGGCTGCCCGGCGGGAATAAGACCGTCACCACCCACTGGGAAACCACGAAAACGGCGGTGGAAGCGGCGCTTGCGCTGCTGCGGCCGCTGGGGGTGCTGGTGATCTGCGCCTATCCCGGCCATGCCGAGGGCGATCGGGAGCGAAACGCCCTGGCTTCCCTGCTTGCGCAATTGCCGCCGCAGGGGTATAATGTGCTGTGTCAGAAATTTCTGAACGCGGGGCCCGGCGCCCCGGAATGTTTTGTGATCCAACGGCAATAAACATCATACAAAGGAGGATTTTCATTATGAAGCTGTCTGTTCTGGCTGTGGCGCTGGCTGATCGGCCGCTGGCCGACGCGCTGCAATTTCTCAAGGAACGGGGGGTGCAGCAGGTGGAGGTGGGCTGCGGCGGCTATCCCGGCAAGGCCCATTGCGATCCCGCCGTGCTGCTGAACGATCCGAAGAAGCTCCAGGCATTTAAGGACACCTTTGCCCGCTCCGGCCTGACCATTTCCGCCCTGTCCGCCCATGGCAATGCGGTGCATCCCGTGCCCGAAATTGCCAAGGCATATCACGAGGATTTTGTGAACGCCGTGCTCCTGGCCGAAAAGCTGGGCGTGGATCGGGTGGTCACCTTCTCCGGCTGCCCCGGCGGCTCCCCCGCCGATCGCCAGCCCAACTGGGTCACCTGCGCCTGGCCGCCGGAATATCAGGAAATCAAGAAGTATCAGTGGGAAGATGTGCTGCTGCCCTACTGGGATAAGACTGCGGCCTTCGCCCGGGAGCATGGCATCAACAAGATCGCTTTTGAAATGCATCCCGGCTTCTGCGTTTATAATCCCGAAACCATGCTGCGCATCCGTGCCGCCATTGGCGATACCCTGGGCGCCAATTTCGATCCCAGCCACCTGTTCTGGCAGGGCATTGATCCCGTCCGCGCCATCCGGCAGCTGGGCGACGCCATCTATTTCTTCCATGCCAAGGATACGGCGCTGGACGAGCAGAACGTGGCCGTGAACGGCGTGCTGGATTCCAAGCATTTCTCCGATGTGAAGAACCGTTCCTGGGTGTTCCGCACCATTGGCTACGGCCACGATGCGAAGGTCTGGAAGGACATGATGAGCGCCCTGCGCATTGTGGGCTACGATGGCCCCATCTCCATCGAGCATGAAGACGGCCTGATGAGCGGCGAGGAAGGCCTGAGCAAGGCCATCAAGTTCCTTCAGGACGTGCTGATGTTTGAAGATCCCGGCGAGATGTACTGGGCATAACCGGGCGGCAGAAGCTCAGATGAGAGCGGGGAGGAGGCTTTTGTGTCAAACGCCCCCCTCCAACGCCCGCCCGAAAACCGATTGGGAGATAAACAGAATTCACATTCATCCGCAATGCGCCCCAGATAAGGAAAGAGACGAAAACGTTTCCTTCCCCATCTGGGGGCGTTTTTTTATATTCCTGCTTGACACACAATACTATGTGATATATAATATTGCTGAAAGCGAGGTGTGGCGGCATGGATGGTCAGATGAAGCGCGGGCTGCTGGAAGCCTGTGTGCTGACGCTGCTGAGCCGTGGCGAGTCCTACGGCTATCAATTGATCCTGGATCTGGGCCCGGTGATGGCGATTTCGGAATCCACCCTGTATCCGGTGCTGCGGCGGCTGGAGGCCGCGGGCTGCCTGACGGTCTGCTCCCGGGAGCATAACGGCCGGCTGCGGAAATATTACAATATCACCCCCGCAGGGGCAGCGCGGATCGACGCGTTCCTGACGGAATGGGAGGAAGTCGACCGCGTGTATAGATTTATTCTGGAGGAAAAGAATCATGAGCAATAAAGCGCTGTTTACCGGGCCGGAGGCGGAGGACCGCCTGACGGTTCCGGGCTATGGCTACTGGGAATCCTATCTTCCCCTGGCCCTTGCCCAGGATGTGCATGTTGTAAAAGCAAAGGAGGAAAATGAGCAATGACGCGCAGCGAATATCTGCAGGCCCTGCGGGGGGCGCTGAGCTTTCTGGATGCGGCGGCGCTGGACACGGCGGTGAATTTTTATGATGAAATGATCGAAGATCGGATGGAGGACGGCATGAGCGAGGAGGCGGCCGTGGCGTCGCTGGAAGCGCCGGAAACCATCGCCGCCAAAATGCGGGAGGAGGAGCCGCCCGCTCCGGCGGCGCAGCCCGAGGAAGGCGGCGAATCCGCGGAAGATGAAACGGGCTGGGAGAAAAAGACGGCGGTGTATCCGGCGGCGGCCATCCGCGCCGTGGCCCTGAACGCGGCCGATATGGGCGTTCATGTCCACGCCGCGCCGGGCGATCAGGCCACCCTGACTTATTACACCAGCAAGACGGATGTGTATACGCCCCAGCTGGAAAACGGCGTGCTGACGCTGGATCACGTCCGGCGGGGATCGATGGTTCTGATATTCACGGGAAAAAGCGCCATGGATGTGCTGCGGGGGCTGCTGCAGGGCACGGCCACGCCTGCCATCGAGCTGGCGCTGCCCGCCGATACCCTGGCCGACCTGACTGTCAGCACCACCAACGCGCGCATTCGGGTGGAGCAAATGGCGGCACTGTGCAGCGTGCAGCTGCACACCACCAATGGCAAGCTGGCACTGGAAAACGTGCAGTGCAAGACGCTGGAAGGCAGCACCACCAACGGCAGACTGACGCTGCGGGGGGTGAACTGCCGCCAGAGCCTGCACATGACCGCCACTAATGGCAGCGTGAACGCTCAGGATGTGCAATCGGGAGGCGATCTGGCGCTGATTACCACCAACAGTGGCATGACTGCACAGACGCTTGCGGCTCAGGGCGGGCTGCGGCTGGAAACGAAAAACGGCGCGATTCATGCCGAAACACTGCGTGCCGGCGTGGCGGCGGAGCTGATTACCAGCAACGCGGCCGTGGACGCGGACCATGTGGATGCGCCCCGGGTGACGCTGCGCACCTCCAATGGTGCCATTCGCGGATGGCTTCCCGGCCGTCAGGCGGACTGGCAGATCGACAGCCACACTTCCTCTTACTGCGGCAACTCCCTGCCTGAATCCGCCCCCGGCAGCGGCGGACGCGCGCTCTGCGTGCGCACCTCCAACGGCGGCATCGACGTGCGGTTTGAAAAATAAAACAGGGAGAAACAGGCGAAGGGTCTTTCTTTCGAAAGAGGGAAAGGCCCTTTTGCGTCCCTGAAGAAGCCGCAAAATTGCAGGAAAATGCGTTTGAGGCCCCCTCCGCGCAGTCCCGCTGCGCCTGGCGCGCGGTGCGCTTTCCCATATGTGTCACGGCTGTGACAGGATGGAAAAATTTCGCGGTTTTTATTGCTTTTTTGGGACACTTGCGATATGATAGATATGCTATCATGTGGGTAGTAGGGCTTTTCCAATATAAAGGCCTCTAACCGCCCGCGCAGCAGCCAAAGAACTGTATTGAAAAGAGAGGTTGCACAAAATGGCGAACATTGATCTGAAGAAGTATGGCATCACCGGAACCCCCGAAGTTGTCTACAATCCTTCCTATGAAACGCTGTTTGCGGAAGAAACCAAGCCCGGCCTGGAAGGCTATGAAAAGGGCCAGGTGAGCGAGCTGGGCGCCGTGAACGTGATGACCGGTATCTATACCGGCCGTTCCCCCAAGGACAAGTATATCGTGGTGGATGACAATTCCAAGGACACCGTGTGGTGGACCACCCCCGAATACAAGAACGACAACCATCCCATGACCCAGGAAACCTGGGCCGCCGTGAAGGATCTGGCCACCAAGGAGCTGTGCAATAAGCGCCTGTTCGTGGTGGATGCGTTCTGCGGCGCCAACAAGGACACCCGCATGGCCATCCGCTTCATCGTGGAAGTGGCCTGGCAGGCCCATTTCGTCACCAACATGTTCATCCGCCCCACCGAGGAAGAGCTCAAGGATTTCGAGCCCGACTTCGTGGTGTATAACGCCTCCAAGGCGAAGGTGGAAAACTACAAGGAGCTGGGCCTCAATTCCGAGACCTGCGTGGCCTTCAACATCACCAGCCGTGAACAGGTGATCATCAACACCTGGTACGGCGGCGAAATGAAGAAGGGCATGTTCTCCATGATGAACTATTATCTGCCCCTCAAGGGCATTGCTTCCATGCACTGCTCTGCCAACACTGACCTGAACGGCCAGAACACCGCCGTGTTCTTCGGCCTGTCCGGCACCGGCAAGACCACCCTGTCCACCGATCCCAAGCGCCTGCTCATCGGCGATGACGAGCACGGCTGGGATGACAACGGCGTGTTCAACTTCGAGGGCGGCTGCTATGCCAAGGTTATCAACCTGGACAAGGATTCCGAGCCCGACATTTACAACGCCATCCGCCGGGACGCGCTGCTGGAAAACGTGACTCTGGACGAGAACGGCAAGATCGACTTTGCCGACAAGTCCGTCACCGAGAACACCCGCGTGTCCTATCCGATCAATCACATCGAGAAGATCGTGCGTCCCGTGTCCTCCGCGCCTGCGGCCAAGAACGTGATCTTCCTGTCTGCTGATGCGTTCGGCGTTCTGCCTCCCGTCTCCATCCTGACCCCGGAGCAGACCAAGTATTACTTCCTCTCCGGCTTCACTGCCAAGCTGGCCGGCACCGAGCGGGGCATCACCGAGCCCACGCCCACCTTCTCCGCCTGCTTTGGCCAGGCCTTCCTGGAGCTGCCCCCCACCAAGTATGCCGAAGAGCTGGTGAAGCGCATGGAAATGAGCGGCGCCAAGGCGTATCTGGTGAACACCGGCTGGAACGGCACCGGCAAGCGTATCTCCATTAAGGACACCCGCGGCATCATCGACGCGATCCTCAACGGCGATATTCTCAACGCGCCCACCAAGAAGATTCCGTACTTCGACTTCGAAGTGCCCACCCAGCTCAACGGCGTGGCCACCGAGATTCTCGATCCGCGGGACACCTACGCCGATCCTTCCCAGTGGGATGAAAAGGCCAAGGACCTGGCTTCCCGGTTCGTGAAGAACTTTGCCAAGTATGAGGGCAGCGAAGCGGGCAAGGCGCTGGTGGCTGCCGGCCCCAAGGCGGAATAACCAAGCATCGTTTATAGGAAGGATGCGGGAGGGAAATCCCTTCCCGGGGAAAGAATTCCCCCTCCCGCGTCCACCCCAAGAAAGCCGTTTGGGATAAAGGCTGATCTTTTCTCAACCGGCAAAGCGCCCCAGATGGATGAAGACAGCGTTGGCTGCATTCCTGTCTGGGGCGCATTTTGTGTCGGAATATCATGCGAATGAGCGAAGGCGCGATCTACAGGCAAAGCACCGCATGCGCGAAGGAATATGAGACTTTCCCGACAGCAAAACCCCGCCCCGTTTCCGGCATGATTCCGGCAGCGGGGCGGGGCTTTAATCAAGTGAATCTGTCACACGAAGTACAGGCACCTCGTGTACGGACGTTTACCTCAGTAAGCGCCGCCGGCGGCACCGTCCACAGGGGCGGCGGGCTGTTCGGTGAGCGTACCGGCAGCCAGGCGGGCCTTGGCTTCCTCCATGATCTTCTGGGTGGCGGATACGCCGCAGCGGCTGGCGCCCGCCAGGCGGCAGGCCAGCACCATATCCAGCGTGCGGATACCGCCGGAGGCCTTCACCCGCACCTGATCGCTGACGCTCTCCCGCATCAGCTTCACATCGGCCACGGTAGCGCCATGGGTGCCATAGCCGGTGGAGGTTTTCACGAAGTCCGCCTGCGCGGCCTCCGCCAGCTGGCAGGCCCGGCGCTTCTGGTCGTCGCTGAGGTAGCAGGTTTCCAGAATCACCTTCAGCAGTGCGTTCCGGGCATGGGCGGCGTGGGCCAGCTTGGCGATTTCGTCCTGCACGTAATGCTCTTCCCCGGCCAGCATGGCGCCGATATTCAGCACCATATCCAGCTCCTTGCAGCCGTCGTCCAGCGCGCGCTCGGCCTCAAACACCTTCACGGAGGTATGGTGCGCGCCGTGGGGGAATCCGATCACCGTGCAGGGCAGCACATCGCTCCCCCGCAGGCATTTCACCACCAGCGGCATGTCATACGGCCGGGCGCAGACCGTGGCCGTGCCGTATTCCAGCGCAATATCGCAGCCCTTGCGGATGTCGTCCGGGGTCAGGTACGGCTGCAGGGTGGAATGATCCAGCGTTTTCGCAATCTCATGCAACGCAATCGCCATAAGAAAACCTCCTGTAATTGTAATTATTTGCATTCTTTGAGGCCAAAGAATGGTTCCCTCGCGCTTCCTCCGAGAAAGCCGGACAGGAAGGCACGCTGCCGCTCCGGTCATCAAGCCGCTCCCGATGCGAAGAAAAGCACGCCCATTTTTCATTCCGGGACGCATTGAGCGCCGGATAACGCATCTCCTTCGTCTCTTGTCACTTTCCCTTGCAATATTTGCCCACGTAGGCGGCGGCGACGTCGTATTCATCGGGGGGCAGCCGAAGCACCATGGGCGCGATATGGGGCGTATGGTACAGATAGATGGCGGCGCGGCCCGGTTTATATTTCACGGCCTGCACGTCCGCCCAGATCAGATGCCGCTCCTGGGACAGATGCATCACGCTGCCGTCCTGCTGGGGCACATCCTTATCCGGATCCGCGGATTGCAGCCGCGCCCAGCTTTTCACGGCGGAGGGGGAATGCCAGGTCTGCAAATGCGCACCCCGGGGATCCAGCACGTATACGATCACTTCCCGCCCCTGCAGCAGCAGAAACAGAAACGTGAGCGTCAGCCCCAGGGGCAGCACCGCAAAGATGGCCCGGGGCAGGGGCCCCGCCCAGAGCCGGGCCACCTGTCCGCTGCCGGACAGCATGGCCTCCAGCCCAAAGATCAGCGCCAGCAGCAACGCCACCACCGTCAGCAGCACATAGAGCGCTCCGCGCCAGGCCCGGCCGTCCGCCAGGGGCACGGCGGCAATGCTCCAGATATCTCGCTGCGCCGCCGCAGTGGCGTGCTTGCCGCAGCCCCGGCAGGTATCGCCGGGGCTTTCGGTTTTGCACTTTTTGCAGTAGGAATAGATCATTTCACGATCAGGCTCTTGCCCGTCATTTCGGCAGGCACGGGAACGCCCATGCTGTCCAGCATGGTGGGCGCGATGTCGGCCAGGCGGCCGCCGGCGCGCAGCTGCTTGCCGATCAGCGCTTCATCGCAGGCGATGAAGGGCACGGGGTTGGTGGTATGGGCGGTGAAGGGCTCATGGGTTTCAGGGTCGATCATCTGATCGGCGTTGCCATGGTCGGCGGTAACGAAAGCGCGGCCGCCCTGCTTGAGGATTTCGTCCACCAGCAGCCCCACATCCTTATCCACTTCCTTCACGGCGGCCTCGGAGGCTTCCATCACACCGGTATGGCCCACCATGTCGCAGTTGGCATAGTTCAGGATCATCACGTCGTACTTGCCGCTGTCAATCAGCTCCAGTGCCTTCTTGGTAACGGCGGGGGCGCTCATTTCAGGCTGCAGATCGAAGGTGGCGATTTTGGGAGAATCGATCAGGAACCGCTCCTCGCCGGGATTGGGGGCTTCCACGCCGCCGTTGAAAAAGAAGGTCACATGGGCGTACTTCTGGGTTTCGGCAATGTGGGCCTGGGTCTTTCCCAGGGAGGAAAGATACTGGGCCAGGGTGTTCTTCAGCTCTTCCGGGGGATTGACCACCTTCAGGCCGGTGAAGGTTTCGTCGTACTGAGTCATGGATACAAACTGCACCGGGATGAAGCCCCGCTTGCGCGCAAAGCCCTGGAAATCGGGCATGATGAAAGCGCGGGTGATCTGGCGGGCCCGGTCGGGACGGAAGTTAAAGAAGATCACGCTGTCGCCGGGCTGCACGGTGGCCACAGGCTGGCCGTTCTTTTCGATGACGGTGGGCAGCATGAATTCATCGGTCTTGCCGTTGTCATAGGAATGCTGCACGGCGGCCACAGGATCCTGCTCCTCCACGCCTTCGCCCAGCGCGATGGCGTTATAGCCCTTTTCCACGCGATCCCAGATATTGTCCCGGTCCATGCCCCAATAGCGGCCCTGGATGGACGCGATCTGGCCCACGCCGATTTCCCGGATTTTTTCTTCCAGCTGGCGCACGTATTCAATGCCGGAGGTGGGGGGCACGTCGCGGCCGTCCAGCAGGCAATGCACATACACCTTCTTCACCCCGCGCTGCTTGGCCATTTCCAGCAGGGCGTAAAGGTGGGTGTTATGGCTGTGCACGCCGCCGTCGGACAGCAGGCCCATCAGATGCAGGCTGCCGCCGTTTTCCTTCACCGTGTCCATGGCCCAGATCAGGGGCTCTTTTTTGAAAAATTCGCCGTCCTGGATGTCCTTGGTGATGCGGGTGAGCTCCTGATAAACGATGCGGCCCGCGCCCATGTTCAGATGGCCCACTTCGCTGTTGCCCATCTGGCCGTCGGGCAAGCCCACGTCCATGCCGCTGGCGCCCAGCTGGGTGTGGGGGAATTTCTGCAGCAGCCGGTCCAGGTTGGGGGTGCCGGCGGCGTAAATGGCGTTGCCCTCTTTGGCGGGATTGATGCCGAAGCCGTCCATAATAATCAAGGCAGTCATTTGCTTGCTCATAGCGATTGCTCCTTTGATGAAATTTGATTGGCTGCGCCCTTTCCGGCGCACCCTTTATTATATCGGAAATTTCATCCGCTTTCAAGCCAAACCGGGAAAAAAGGGGCCGGGATGGAGGCGAAAAATAGCGTCCCGGCCGGCTTAGACCCAAATCGTATTTTCAAAGCGGGACGCAGGGAAGGGCCGCGCGCCCTTCCCTTTTATCGTATCCATCGGCTTTGTCGGCCGAATCGCCGGAAAAAAGTATTTTCGACGGCTCCCAAATACCCTATTGTCCCCCCTTCCGGTTTATGGTATAATCATTGTGAATTCATATGAGAATGTGGAGGAGAGGCATGTACAAGCTGCTGCTGGTGACCGATCAGGAAAGCATCCGCGCGCTGTTTGAAAGCCAGATCGATTGGACGAGCCTGGATTGCAGAAAGCCGCAGATTGCCGCCACGGCGGAGGAAGCCATTGCGCTGCTCAATTCCAGTCCTGTGGATGCGGTGGGGTATTGTCTGAGCAAGCCCGCGGCCATGCCGCTGATCCGTTATCTGCGCTATGGGCGGCCCAGTCTGCCTATTTTCGAGGTGTGCGATCAGCCTGAAAAGCAGCTGCCCGTTTTGCGGGAAACCCGGGCGCTGCTGGATCGGCTGCATGCCGATTTTTCGGATGAATATTATGATGAAGACGCTATGCTCACCATCCTGCGGGATGAGCTGGCCCATCAGATGCTCGCCGGGGAAATCAAGGAATGGCCCGCGCTGGAGCGCAGCCTGAAGCTGATCCGCGCACGGCTGGACATGCAGGCTCCCTGCGTAATCTATGAAATGGATATGCCCCAGGGCGAGGTGTATCTCTCCGAGCATCAGCATGCCCAGGAGCGGCTGGAAAGCGCCCTGCGCAACAATTTCTTCGGCCGCTATGTGGACGGGATTTATTACGCCGTGGCCGTGCTCACGCCCCGGCATATTCGCCTGATGTGCATTCCCATGCAGAGCGACACCCCGGAAGACCCCGCCGCTTTTGCCGCCCGGGCGGATGAGCACATCCATGATTCGCTGCAGCAGATCAAGGAATATCTGGATCTGGATATGACGGTGGTGCATTCTGCGTGGCTCCAGACGGGGCTGCGTGAGCTGATTCAGGGGTAACGCCGCCGCCTTTTGCGGATGGTATCCCCCTGCTGACTGTGTGACTAAAGGAGGTTTCACAATGGGCCTTTTTTCCAAGCTGGCCGGCCAGCTGATTGACGTTATCGAATGGAAGGATAATTCTGCGGACACCATGGTTTACCGCTATGATCGCAACGGCAAGGAAATCATGATGGGCGCGCAGCTCACCGTGCGGGAGAGCCAGGTGGCCGTGATGGTGAACGAGGGCAAGATTGCCGATGTGTTCCAGCCCGGGCGCTATGAGCTGTCCACCCAGAATATGCCCATCATGACCGCCCTGCAGAGCTGGAAGTTCGGCTTCAATTCGCCCTTCAAGGCGGAGGTTTATTTCATCAACACCAAGCAGTTTCTGGAGCAGCGTTGGGGCACCTCCAATCCTGTGATGATGCGGGATGCGGAGTTTGGCATGATCCGGCTGCGGGCGTTTGGCATTTATTCCTTCCGGGTAAGCGATCCGGTGGCCTTCCTCAAGGAGGTGTTCGGCACCGCGGCGTATATGACCGTGGAGGGCGTGACCGGGCAGATCAAGCGGACGCTGGTATCCGGCCTGTCCGACGCCATTGCGCAGAGCAAGATTCCCGCCCTGGATCTGGCCGCCAATTACGACGAATTGTCCCAGTACGCGCTGCAGACCCTGGCGCCCCGGATTGCGCCGCTGGGCCTGAAGCTGGAATCCTTCGTGATTGAAAACATCTCCCTGCCCGACGAGGTGGAGAAGATGATGGACAAGCGCACGTCCATGGGCGTACTGGGCGATATGAACAAGTACACCCAGTTCCAGGCCGCGGAAGCGCTGCGGGACGCCGCCCAGAACCAGAGCGGCGCTGCCGGCATGAGCGCCGGGCTGGGCGTGGGCGCGGCCATTTCCCAGGTCATGCAGTCCGCCATGCAGCAGCCCGCGCAGGCGGCCCCCGCCGCCGCGCCTGCCGCTGCGCCCGCAGGGGAGACCAAGTTCTGCTCCGAGTGCGGCCAGAAAATTCCCCGCGCCGCCAAGTTCTGCCCCGAATGCGGCGCCAAGCAGGGGTAAGAAAGAAAAAAATAAATAGGAGGGAACCGTTCTTTGTAGCCAAAGAACGGTTCCCCCTTTGTATCTCCGCCAAGAAAGCTGGAGGGGCAATGCTTGTACTTTATCGTATCAACAATGCGCCACGGATAGGGAAAGGCGACAGTAATTCGTTTCTTTTCCAATCTGGGGCGCATTGTTGATAAGATATGAATCAGTCGTTATCCCAGCCGGCTTTCTTTGGAAGGGTGCGGGCGTGTCTTTCTCCTGAAAGAAAGACACGCCCACATTTTATATTCGTTTTATCCCTGCCGTCACAGGCCCATTTCCTGCTTCACCTGGGCGAAGCAGGAGACGGCGAAGCGCAGATCGTCCATGGAATGGCCGGCGCTGACCTGGGTGCGGATCCGGGCTTTGCCCTGGGGCACCACGGGATAGCAGAAGGACACCACATACACGCCCTTTTGCAGCATCCGCTCGGCGAACTCCTTGGCCACATGCGCGTCATAAAGCATCACGGGCACAATGGGATGGGTGCTTGCGGGCACATCAAACCCCAGCTCCACCAGCGCATTCCGGAAATACCGGGTGTTTTCTTCCAGCTTGTCCCGCAGCGCGGTGGATGCGCGCAGCATCTCCATCACCTTCAGCGATGCGGCGCAGACCGCAGGCGCCAGCGTGTTGGAAAACAGATAGGGCCGGGATTTCTGCCGCAGCATGTCGATGATTTCCTGCCTCGCCAGCGTGAACCCGCCCGACGCGCCGCCCAGCGCCTTGCCGAAGGTGCCGGTCAGGATGTCCACCCGGCCTTCCACCCCGCAATGCTCGATGGTGCCCCGGCCCGTCTTGCCCACAAAGCCCGCCGCGTGGCTGTCGTCCACCATCACCAGCGCGCCAAATTCATCCGCCAGGTCGCAGATGCCCCGCAGATTGGCGATGTATCCATCCATGGAAAATACGCCGTCCGTGGCGATCAGCTTGATCCGAGCGCCCTTGGCCGCAGCTTCTTCCAGCTTTGCCCGAAGATCGGCCATGTCGTTGTTTTTGTAGCGATACCGCGCCGCCTTGCACAGCCGCACCCCGTCGATGATGGAGGCGTGGTTCAGCTCGTCGGAAATGATCGCGTCCTCGGCAGTGAGCAGCGTTTCAAACAGGCCGCCGTTGGCGTCAAAGCAGGAGGAATAGAGAATCGCATCCTCAAAGCCGAAGAAATCCGAAATGGATTTTTCCAGCTGCTTGTGCACCTGCTGGGTGCCGCAGATGAAGCGCACGGAGGAAAGGCCAAAGCCCCACTGATCGTAGCTTTCCTTGGCCGCGGCGATCACATCGGGATGATCCGCCAGGCCCAGATAATTGTTGGCGCACATATTCAGCACGCCCCGGGCCGCCGTGGTGTCCACCCGGGCCTGCTGAGGCGTGGTGATGATCCGCTCGTCCTTGTAGGTGCCGTTTTCCCGCATGGCGGCCAGCTGCGCCCGGAAGATTTCGTAGGCTTGCTCCTGCATGATTATTTCCTCCAATCCAGAATGACCTTGCCGCTTCGGCCCGAGGCCATGGCTTCAAAGCCCTTTTCAAATTCGGTGTAACGGAACCGATGGGTGATAATGGGGTTCAGATCCAGCCCGCCCTGAATCATGGCCATCATTTTGTACCAGGTCTCGAACATTTTCCGGCCGTACACGCCCTGAATCGTCAGCCCCTTGAACACGATGTCGTTCCAGTTGATGGTATCCTCCCGGCCGAAAATGCCCAGCATGGCGATCTTGCCGCCGTTGCGCATGTGGGCGAGCATCTGATGATAGGCTGCCGGCGCGCCGCTCATTTCCAGCCCCACGTCAAAGCCCTCCACCATGGCGCTTTCCCGCATGACGTCTTCCAGGTTTTCCGTGGCCACGTTCACGGCAATCAAGCCCATTTTCCGGGCCAGCTCCAGCCGGTATTCGTTCACATCCGTGATGACCACCCGGCGCGCGCCGTTCTTTTTGCAGATGGCCGCCGCCATCACGCCGATGGGCCCTGCTCCCGTCACCAGCACATCCTCGCCCACCACGTCAAACATCAGGGCCGTGTGGGTGGCGTTGCCGTAAGCGTCGAAGAAGGAGACAATGTCCTCGTCCAGGGCTTCGTCAATGGGAATCACATTCCGCGCCGGAATGCACAGGTATTCCGCAAAAGCCCCATCCCGGTTCACGCCTACGCCCAGCGTGTTTTTGCACCACTGACCGTTGCCTGCCCGGCAGTTCCGGCAATGGCCGCAGACGATGTGGCCCTCGCCGCTTACCCGCTCGCCAATGCGCAGGCCCTGCACCATGTCGCCCATCTTCGCGATTTCGCCCACGTATTCGTGGCCCGCTACCAAGGGGGGCTTGATGGTGTCCTGCGCCCACTGGTTCCATTGGTAAATGTGCAGATCCGTGCCGCAGATAGCGGTCTTGTGAATTTTGATGAGCACCTCGTCCGCCTTGGGCTCGGGGATGGGCACCTGCACCAGCGTGAGCCCCGGCGCGGCGGATGTTTTCTGTAAAGCGTCCATGAACTGCATACAGATTCCTCCATTCAAAGACAAATGCATTTTCTAAAGAAACGGCCCTTTTTCGCTTTTCAGCCTGATTATAGCACTGACAAACGGATATTTCAACCAGAATTTCTATAAAAATGAGAATGCAATTTTGCAGCAATCTGTACGGATGTTTCTAAAAAGGAAACACAGTCCGCGAAATGCGGACAATAAGTAGAAAGAAAAAACGCCGGCTAAAAAGTCGGCGTTTGGAGACGCAATCCCAGCCGTGCATAAAAGAGCGCGGTGGCGCGCAGTCTCAAAGCATAAGGCGGCAGGATAATCCGCAGGGCCGCCTTTGACGGCCCGAGGAGAAAATGTCCGAAGGAACTGCGTTCCGAGAGGAAATTTTCATTCCTTTCAGATTTTCCGGCCGTGAAGGCAAGGATGCGGTTTTGCCTTCACAGGAAAATCTGCATCTCGACAAAATGAATGTCTCCCCTTCATTTTGTCGAAAGCCGTTAAACGATTCCGTGGGCCATCATCGCGTCGGCCACCTTCAGGAACCCGGCAATGTTCGCGCCGGAAACATAATTCCCCTCCGCCCCGTATTCCGCGGCGGCGTGATCAATGGCGGCGAAAATGTTCTCCATGATCCCTTCCAGCTTCTTGTCCACCTCGTCAAAGGTCCATGCAAGGCGCATGCTGTTCTGGCTCATCTCCAGCGCGGATACGGCCACGCCGCCTGCATTGGCCGCCTTGCCCGGGGCAAAGAGCACGCCCGCGCCCTGGAGCAGCAGGGTGGCTTTATAGGTGGTGGGCATGTTCGCGCCCTCCGCCACGGCCTTGCAGCCGTTGGCGATCAGGGCCCTCGCCCCGGTTTCGTCCAGCTCGTTCTGGGTGGCGCAGGGCAGCGCAATATCGCACTTCACCTGCCAGATGCCCCGGCAGCCCTCGGTATACGCGGCCCCCGGCACCCGCGCGGCGTACGCCCGGATCCGGCCGCGCTCTACCTCCTTAATCTGCTTCACAACGGCCAGATCCACGCCCTTTTCATCCACGATGTAGCCGTTGCTGTCGCTCATGGCGATTACCGTGCCGCCCATTTCCGTGGCCTTCTGGGCCGCGTAAATGGCCACATTGCCGCTGCCGGATACCACGATCCGCTTACCCGACATGTCCATGCCGTGTTTGCGCAGCATGGCGCGGGTGAGATAGCACAGGCCAAAGCCTGTGGCTTCCTTCCGGGCCAGCGAGCCGCCGTAGGCAAGACCCTTGCCCGTGAGCACGCCCTCGTACAGGCCGGTGATCCGCTTGTACTGGCCATACAGATAGCCAATCTCCCGGGCACCCACGCCGATGTCCCCGGCGGGCACGTCCTCGTCCTTGCCGATGTACTTATACAGCTCCGTCATAAACGACTGGCAAAACCGCATCACTTCGCTGTCGCTCTTGCCCTTGGGATCAAAATCGCTGCCGCCCTTGCCGCCGCCGATGGGCAGGCCGGTGAGGGAATTCTTCAGCACCTGCTCAAACCCCAGAAACTTGATCACCGACAGATTCACGCTGGGATGGAGCCGCAGCCCGCCCTTGTAGGGGCCGATGGCGTTATTGAACTGCACGCGATAGCCGCGGTTCACCTGCACCCGGCCCTGATCGTCCGTCCAGGGCACGCGGAACAGAATCGCCCGGTCCGGCTCCACGAACCGCTCCAGCAGCCCTGCTTTTTCATACTCGGGATGCTTGTCAAACACCGGAGACAGCGCCTCCAGCACCTCGCGGCTGGCCTGCAGAAATTCTTTTTCATGGGCATTGCGCGCTTCCAGCCCCGCATATACCCGGGCCACATATTCGTTCATGCCAAAAACCTCCTTGATGGAATTGCTGTATGGGGTATGGCGGAGCGCGGCCCCGCCTTTTCATCCATTTCCTATTATACAAACCCATCCCGCCTTGTGCAAGGCCGGGGCTGTTCTTTTGCTGTTCGTGAAAAGAAAGGGACAAGACGGGAGGCAAACAGGAGGACTCGCCCGGGCAAGCCGAAAGGAAGCGGCCGGGATGAAAAATGTCGGCAGTGCGCCCCCCGTTTCCCCCATGGGCACGGCGCTCCGGCAGGGGGCAGGACAGGCGCTTCACCGCTAAAAAATCTCCTCGCCCGGGGCGTTTTCGGTTGCAAAAAAGGGCGGGGTATGGTATGCTAAAGTGTAATTTTGTGTGCAAGGAGAGGTGGGTTCTCTAATGGATATGAAACAGCGCATTGCAGGCCTGGTGGGCGAAATGCTTCAGGCGGCGTACCCGGACGCGCAGGGGCTGCCCGAGGATATTGCGGCCCTGCTGGAGGTGCCGCCGGATCCGGCCATGGGGGATTATGCTTTCCCCTGCTTCAAGCTGAGCAAGGCGCTGCGGATGGGCCCGCCCATGATTGCCAAAAAGCTCAGCGAAGCGATGCGCCGGCCGGAGGTTGCCCGGGTGGAATGCGTGGGCGGCTATCTGAATTTCTTTTTCAACCGGGAGAATTTCGCCCGGGAGCTGCTGGGCGCCGTTCTGGCCGCCCCGGGAAAATGGGGGGCCAGCGATGCGGGGGCGGGCAAGACCGTCTGCCTGGATTACAGCTCCATCAATATCGCCAAGCGCTTCCATATCGGCCATCTGAGCACCACCATGATCGGCAATTCCCTCAAGCGGATTTACGATTTCCTGGGCTGGAAAACCGTCTCCATCAATCATCTGGGCGACTGGGGCACCCAGTTTGGCAAGATGATCTGCGCCTACAAGCGCTGGGGCGATAAGGAGACGGTGGAAAAGGGCGGCGTGGAGGAGATGACGAAGCTCTACGTGCGTTTCCATGCGGAAGCGGAAAAGCATCCGGAGCTGGAGGACGAGGGCCGCGCCTGGTTCAAGAAGATTGAAGACGGCGATCCCGAGGCCCTTTCCATTTTCCACTGGTTCAAGGACGTGACCCTCAAGGACGCCATGAAGGTGTACGACGTGCTGGGCGTGTCCTTTGACAGCTATGCCGGCGAGAGCTTTTATGCGGATAAGACCGATCGGGTGGTCAACGAGCTGCGGGAAAAGGGCCTGCTCAAGGAGTCCGACGGGGCGCTGATCGTAGACCTGGAGGAGGATAACATGCCTCCCTGCCTGATTCTCAAGCGGGACGGCACCACCATCTACGCTACCCGGGATCTGGCCGCCATTTTCTATCGCAAGGATACCTATCATTTCGACAAGTGCCTTTACGTGGTAGCCTATCAGCAGGATCTGCATTTCCGCCAGATTTTCAAGGTGGTGGAAAAAATGGGATATCCCTGGGCCAAGGACGAGCTGGTGCATGTAGCCTTTGGCATGGTGTCCTATGAGGGACAGAGCCTGTCCACCCGGGAAGGCCATGTGGTCTATCTGGAGGATCTGCTGCGCCGGGCCCAGGAGAAGGCGCTGCAGATCATCCGGGAAAAATCTCCGAATCTGGAAAACAAGGAGGAAGCGGCCAGGCAGGTGGGCGTGGGCGCGGTGGTGTATTCCACGCTGCAGAACAGCCGCATCAAGGACATTGACTTCTGGTGGGACCGGGCGCTGAGCTTTGACGGCGAAACGGGCCCCTACGTGCAGTACACCCACGCCCGGTGCTGCTCCGTGCTGCGCAAAACGCCGGAAAACCTGCCCGCGCCGGATTATGCCGCCCTTTCCGATGATGAAAGCCAGGCGCTGCTGCGGCTGCTCTCCCGCTTCCCCGAAGCGGTAAGCGAGGCCTGCCTGCGCAATGAGCCCTCCATCGTCACCCGGGCCACTACCGAAATCGCCAAGGCCTACAACAAGTTCTATTACGAGCATCGCATTCTGGACGATGATCCCGCCGTCACCGCCGCCCGCATTGCGCTGACGCAGGCCAGCCAGCAGGTGATCAAAACCGGGCTGTATCTTATCGGCGTGGCTGCGCCGGAGCGGATGTAAGCGGAAACGGCAGCCTTCGCCGGCGTGCAGGAAAAGGAATGGAACCTTTTTCTCCGGCGCAACATAGCATAAGAAGCATCATCCGAAAGGGGAGGCTGGAGCAATGAGGTTTACCAAAATGCAGGGCATCGGCAACGATTACCTGTATGTAAATTGCTTTGAAGAAGTGGTGGAGGATCCGCAGCGGCTGGCGCTGGTGATGAGCCGGCCCCATTTCGGCGCGGGCGCGGATGGACTGGTGCTCATCGAGCCTGCCGACGGCGCGGATTTCGGCATGCGCATCTTCAATGCCGATGGCAGCGAAGCCGAAATGTGCGGCAACGCCATCCGCTGCATCGGCAAATATGTGTATGAGCGGGGACTCACGGATAAAACCCGCCTTACCATCGCCACCAAGGGCGGCATGAAGCAGGCGTGGCTTACGGTGGAAAACGGGAAGGTCTCCCGGGTGCGGGCGGATATGGGCACGCCGGAGCTGAACCCCCGGCTGATCCCGGTGGATCTGCCCGGGGAGCTGGTGCTGCGCCATCGGCTGCAAATCATGGGGCAGACCTGGTTTATCACCTGCGTGAACATGGGCAATCCCCACGCGGTGATTTTCGTGCGGGATCCCGAGGTGATTGATGTGCCCATGATCGGGCCCATGATCGAGCATCATCCCCTGTTCCCCCGGCGGACGAACGTGGAGTTTGTGCGGGTGATCGACCGGGGTGTGCTCCAGATGCGGGTCTGGGAGCGGGGAGCCGGGGAAACCCTGGCCTGCGGCACCGGCGCCTGCGCGTCGCTGGTGGCCGCGGTGCTGGCGGGCCTGAGCGATCGCACGGTACAGATGAAGCTCTCCGGCGGCAATCTGCATTTGCAATGGAGTGCTGAGGATAATCATGTGTATCAGACCGGCCCCGCCGCTTTCGTTTACGACGGGGAATGGCTGGGCGACTGAGCCGCTCCGGGCGCGGGCAAGGCCCGCCCTGAAGCGCGTCATGTTTGCCCCACCGACAATGGAGGAACGTCATGAAAATCAATCAGGCGCTTGCCCACCTGCCTGCCGGATATCTGTTTGCGGAGGTCGGCCGGCGGGTGAAGGAATATGCCGGGGCGCATCCGGGCGCGGAAATCCTGCGGCTGGGCATCGGGGATGTGACGCTGCCGCTGGCTCCGGCGGTGGCGGAGGCGTTTGCCGCGGCGGCCCGGGGCATGGCCACCCCGGCGGGCTTCCATGGCTATGGGCCGGATTTTGGCTATGATTTTCTGATTGACGCCATCCGCCAGGGAGATTATGCGCCTCTGGGTGTTTCCCTGCAGCCCGGCGAGGTGTTCATTTCCGACGGGGCGAAAAGCGATGTGGGAAATCTGCAGGAGCTGTTTGCCCCGGACGCGGTGATTGCCGTTACGGATCCGGTGTATCCCGTGTATGTGGATTCCAACGCCATGGCCGGGCGGCTGGGGGCATATGAAAACGGGCGCTGGCCCGCCCTGCGGTATCTGCCCTGTGTGGCGGAGAACGGCTTTGAGCCGCCGCTGCCGGATGGGCCGGTGGATGTGATTTACCTGTGCTATCCCAACAACCCTACCGGCACGGTGCTCACCCGGCCGCAGCTGCAGCGCTTCGTTGATTACGCCCGGGCGAACCAGGCGCTGATCATTTACGATGCGGCCTACCGGGCGTACATCACCGAGCCGGGGGTGCCCCGGAGCATCCTTGAGCTGCCGGGGGCGCGGGAATGCGCCATCGAGTGCTGCTCCTTTTCCAAGACGGCGGGGTTCACGGGGGTGCGCTGCGCGTACACGGTGATCCCCCAGGAGCTTGCCTTTGGGGGCGTTTCTCTGAATCGGCTCTGGGCCCGGCGGCAGGCCACCAAGTTCAACGGGGTGTCCTATCCGGTGCAGCGGGCGGCGGCGGCGGTATTCACCCGGGAAGGCCAGGCGCAGGTGAAAGCGGCCGTGGGATATTACATGGAAAACGCGCGGCTCATCCGGGATGGGCTGACCGCGGCGGGGATCGCGGTTTACGGCGGCGTGAACGCGCCCTACATCTGGATGCGCGTGCCGGGCGGCATGGACAGCTGGGCGTTCTTTGATTTCCTGCTGAGCCGGGCGCAGGTGGTGGGCACGCCGGGCGCGGGTTTCGGCCCCTCCGGGGAGGGCTATTTCCGTCTCACCGCTTTCGGCTCCCGGGAAAGCACCCGGGCCGCCATGGAACGGATTCGCAGCGTGCTGGGATAACGCATTGAAAATCCGCCTGAGGCAAATACAGGCATCCCATTTATCAGCAGTGTCCCCAGGCATGCAAAAGTGCAATGGGAAAGAAATACAGGAGGAATGAATTATGGTACGGGCAATCGTGGGCGCCAACTGGGGCGATGAAGGCAAGGGCAAGATCACGGATATGCTGGCGGAAAACAGCGACATCGTGGTGCGCTATCAGGGGGGCGCGAATGCGGGCCACACCATTATCAACCATTACGGCAAGTTCGCCCTGCATCTTCTGCCCTCCGGCGTATGCCATCAGCATGTGGTGAACGTGATCGGCCCGGGCGTGGCGCTGGATATTGAAGCGCTGCTTTTCGAGCTCAAAACGCTGGAGGACAAGGGCGTGCCTGCGCCCAAGCTGCTCATTTCCGATCGGGCGCAGATTCTGATGGATTATCACGTGGCCTTTGACTGCTACGAGGAGGAGCGCCTGGGCAAGGCCAGCTTTGGCTCCACCAAGTCCGGCATTGCGCCCTTCTATGGCGACAAGTATATGAAGATCGGCGTGCAGCTGTGCCAGATGATGGATAAGGAGCTGCTCAGATCCCGGCTGCACAATGCGTCGCTGCTGAAGAATGCCATGCTCGAAAGCCTGTATCACAAGCCGGCGCTGGATGTGGATGCGCTGACGGAGAAGTATTATGCCCTGGCCAATCAGATCAAGCCCATGGTTTGCGATGTGGCGCAGTATCTGCACAAGGCCGTGAAGGAGGGCAAGCGGATTTTGCTGGAGGGCCAGCTGGGCACCCTGCGGGATCCGGATCACGGCATTTTCCCCTTCACCACCTCCTCTTCGCCGCTGGCGGGCTTTGGCACGGTGGGCGCGGGGCTGCCGCCCACGGCGTATGAAGAAGTGATTGCGGTCACGAAAGCGTATTCCTCCTGCGTAGGCGCGGGCCCCTTTACCACGGAGCTTTTCGGCGATGAAGCCGAGGAGCTGCGCAAGCGGGGCGGCGATGCGGGCGAATACGGCGCCAAGACGGGCCGGCCCCGGCGGGTGGGCTGGTTTGACGCGGTGGCCACGCGCTATGGCTGCATGATGCAGGGCGCCACGGACTGCGTGATGACGAATCTGGACGTGCTGGGTTATCTGGACGAGATCAAGGTTTGCGTGGCCTACGAGATCGACGGCCAGCAGGTGGTGGATTTCCCGGTAACGCCGCTGGTGGAGAAGGCCAAGCCCGTGTATGTGACGCTGCCCGGCTGGAAGCAGGATATTCGCGGCATCAGCCGGTATGAGGAGCTGCCCGAGAAGTGCCGCCAGTATGTGGAGTTCATCGAGAAGGAGATTGATTGCCCCCTTACCATGCTCTCCAACGGCCCCAAGCGCGACGAGATCATTTATCGGAAGGAACGATAATTCGTATTCATGCAGGGGGAACCGTTCTTTGGAGGCCAAAGAACGGTTCCCCCTGCCCCCTCCAAGAAAGCCGTAAAGGGAAGCACGGATGTGCTTCTTATCGGCAATGTACCCCCGGCGGGAATATACAAATGGAGAAATTCGAGGTTCAGAAATGCCAGAAGCCATGATGACGGTGGACCATGTGTCCTTTCAATATGAGGAAGGCGGCCCGGAAGCGGTGCGGGATGTATCCCTTGCCGTTCCCCGGGGGGCCTTTTATGCCATTTTGGGGCAGAACGGCTCGGGCAAATCCACCCTGGCCAAGCTGCTCAACGGGCTATACACGCCCTCTTCCGGGGATGTGGTCATTCAGGGCATGAACACCCGGGATGAGAAGCGCACCTGGGATATTCGCCGGCAGGTGGGCATGGTGTTTCAGAACCCGGATAATCAGCTGGTGGCCACGATGGTGGAAGAGGATGTGGCCTTCGGGCTGGAGAATATCGGCGTGCCCACGGCGGAGATGCCGGCGCGGATTGAGCAGGCGCTGTCCGATGTGGGGATGCTTTCCTTTGCCGATCGCGCGCCCCACACGCTTTCGGGCGGGCAGAAGCAGCGGGTGGCCATTGCGGGGGTGCTGGCCATGCAGCCCCAGGCCATTGTGTTTGATGAAGCCACCGCCATGCTGGATCCCCAGGGCCGGCGGGAGGTGCTTTCCGCGGTCAGGCGGCTGAACCGGGAAAAGGGCATCACGGTGCTGTGGATCACCCACTTCATGGAAGAAACGGTGGATTGCGAAAAAATCTTCGTAATGCATCAGGGGCAGATCGTGCGGGAGGGCACGCCCCGGGAAATCTTTGCCGACGCCCGGGCGCTGCAGCCCTATCGGCTGGATGCGCCGCCCATGGCCCGGCTTTCCCAGCTTTTGCGGGAGCAGGGCATGCCGCTGCCCGAAGGGATTTTAACGGTGGACGAAATGGCGCGGGAGGTGGGCAAGCTATGCGGGAAGTGACGCTGGAGCACGTGACCCACACCTATCAGCCCGGCAGCCCGTTTCAGGCCGTGGCGCTGTCCGATGTGAGCCTGGTGATCCGGGCGGGGGAATTTGTATCGCTGATCGGGCATACGGGCTCGGGCAAGTCCACCCTGGTGCAGCATTTGAACGGCCTGCTTACCCCTACCTCCGGCCGGGTGCTTATCGACGGGCGGGACATCCACGAAAAGGGCTATCCCATGCGGGAAGCGCGGCAGAAGATCGGGCTGGTGTTTCAGTATCCGGAGCATCAGCTCTTTGAGGAAACGGTGGCCAAGGATGTGGCCTTCGGCCCGAAAAACCTGGGCCTGAGCCAGGCGGAAATTCAGGAGCGGGTGCGGGAAGCACTGCTGCGGGTGAATCTGTCGTATCAGGAGGTGGGCGAAAAATCGCCCTTTGAGCTGTCTGGCGGGCAGATGCGCCGGGTGGCGCTGGCAGGTGTTCTGGCCATGCGGCCGGAGATGCTGGTGCTGGATGAGCCGGCGGCGGGGCTGGATCCCCAGGGCCGGGAGGACATGCTGCGCCTGATCGCCGCGCTGCACCGGCAGGGGGCCACCATTGTGATGGTATCCCATTCCATGGATGATGTGGCCCGGTTTGCCAGCCGGGCAGTGGTGATGGAGAAGGGGCGGCTGGCCATGGACGGCACGCCCCAGGAGATTTTTGCCCAGGCCCAACGGCTGGAGCAGATGGGGCTGGATGTGCCCGCGGTGTGTCATCTGGGCATGGCGCTGCGGGCGATGGGGCTGCCCTTCCCGGAGGATGTGTTCCGGGAGGAGGACGCATTGCCTGCGCTGATGGCCCTGTGGAAGGGGGCGCACCATGCTTAACAACATTACCTTGGGCCAGTATTATCCCGCCGACAGCGCCGTGCACCGGCTGGATCCGCGGATGAAGATTCTGCTGTTGGTGGCCATGATCGTGGCTATTTTCCTGTGCGGGGATCTGCTGGCGTATATTCCGGTGATCGGCGTGCTGGCGCTGGCGTCGTATTTATCGAAGGTGCCGTTCCGGCTGCTGCTCAAGGGGCTCAGGCCTCTGCGGTTTATTCTGGTGTTCACGTTTATTCTGAATCTGTTTTTCCTGCAGGGGGAAACGCCGCTGCTGCACCTGGGCTTCACGGTAATCACCCGGGAAGCGCTGCTTACGGCAATTCAGTATTCCCTGCGGCTGGTGCTGCTGGTGCTGTTTTCCAGTCTGCTGACCCTGACCACCGCGCCCGTCACCCTCACCGACGGGCTGGAGCGGCTGCTGTCGCCCCTGCGGGTGATTCATTTTCCGGCCCATGAGATGGCCATGATGATGACCATTGCCCTGCGCTTCATCCCCACGCTGCTGGAGGAGGCGGACAAGATTATGAAAGCCCAGTCCGCCCGGGGCGCGGATTTTGAATCCGGCAATCTGATTGCCCGGGCCAAGGCTATGGTGCCGCTGCTGGTGCCGCTGTTCGTCAGCGCGTTCCGCCGGGCCGGGGAGCTGGCCATGGCCATGGAGGCCCGCTGCTATCATGGCGGCGAGGGCCGCACCCGCCTGCGCGTGCTGCGCTTGCATCGAGGGGATTTCATTGCCGCCCTTGTGGCCGCCGCGCTCATTGCCGTAACGGCGGTGCTGTAAATGTTATATGCTGCAGGGAGAATTATGCGGGGAAAAATCATTCTTTGGCCAAAGAACGGTTCCTCCTGCACTCTTTCTAAGAAAGCCATAAGAGACATTATGCGTACTTTTATTCGACCATGTGTCCCAGCGTCAAGAAAAATGGCTGCGTCGCATAACGCAGCCATTTATTTCAATTCAGCCCAAACCAGCCCCAGACATGCCAAAATTGCATACTGTCGGCCGATAAGCTGCATACCACATAGGAAATCACAAAGCAGGACGCAAACAGCACCAGCGCCATCAATGCCACAGTCCGCAGGCTGCGTTTTGTTCCGGCAGAAAAACGCGGGCTGATTCCCAGCACGGGAAGCACCGCTTTGCTGGAAACAGCCGCCAGTGTATTATGCTGGAAGCGGGAGAACGCACGCACGAGCTGGCGCAGAAATGTCGCGTAATAAAAGCATCCTGTTCCGAACAGCACAGAAAGCGGCACAAGGGAAAGTGCCAGCATAAAGCCGCAGCCGTAGGGGATTGCGGGAATCAGATTGCCGGGATTCCAACCCCCAACCAGGCAGACCGCCAGCACAGCAAACGCCAGCGCCGCAGCCGCCATCACGATTCCCCACGCGGCCAGCAGCAGGAAAAACAGCCCGGCCACCACATCAACCAGACATAACCCGGCTACAACAAACTGTTTTCCGCCGCCGGATTTTCCAGGTGTCCCCGCTTCCCCAAACTGTGCGGCCAACGCGATGGGATCGCCCAGTTTAGCGGCAATTTCTTCTTCGGGATATCCGTCTTCCAGCTTAAAAGCAAAATGCTGCTCATATTCCTCCACCACGTCCGCAGCATCCGAAACATTGCGCTTGTGCAGCAGCGACAGTACGCATAGCTCCAGTACGCCTTTTTTGTATTGTGCGGTCATTGTTTCACCTCCTTTCGCTCACTACTGTTTAATAGTTTGCATTTGCCAATAGTTTTTTGTTCATCTTTCCTTTTTATAAAATAGTGCCCCCCCAAATAGGGGGAGGACGAAAACGAAACGATCGTCTCTTTCCATGTTCTGGGGCGCATTGTGGATAATGTGGATAAGACAGCGTGCAAATTTTATCCCTGCGGCTTTCTTGGAGGAGATACAAAAGGGGCCCCGTTCTTTGGCCGCAAAGAACGGGGCCCCTGCATTTTATACGTTTCTTTTCTTACACTTCCGTCTTGATGACCTCATTCCGGCGGGAGCTTTCAAAGGCCAGATCCACGATCTTCATATCGCGGCGCATGCCTTCGAACGTAACGTAAGGCTTTTCGTCGCCGCGGACAGCGGCAGCCAGATTGCGGTGGTATTCCATGGTGTCTTCCACCACCTCGGGCAGCGGCAGGGTTTCGATATATTCGGGCTTCAGGGGCGCCATGGTGCGGCTGGGGCCCAGGTTCTTGCCAAACACGCTGTCAAAGCCCTGCACCTGGCCCTTGATCCGGGCCATGCCGCCGGTCTTGCCGGAGAAATCATCAATGCGCAGGGTACCCCGATCCCCATAAACAAACCAGCGGGGCAGATCCTGCAGGCAGAACGTGCCCACCTGCACCTTGGCGCACACGCCATTGTCGAAAATCATCTGCACCTCAAAGCTGTCGTCCACAGCCGGGGTGAGAATGCTCTGCAGCCGGGCATACACGCTGGTGACCTTGTGGCCCTCAAACATGCACAGGAACTGGTCGATCAGGTGGATTCCCCAGTCATAGAGCATGCCGCCGCCCGCCACGGGATCGGCGCGCCAGCCAAAGCACACGCCCCGCTGCCCATATACCCGGGACTGGATGGACGTGATGTTGCCGATCGTGCCTTCATCCACCACCTTCTTGACCATCAGGAAATCCCCATTCCAGCGGCGGTTCTGATGCACGGTGAAGATTTTGCCCACCTGCTCGGCCACGGCGATCACCTGCTCCAGCTCCTGGCTGTTCATGGTGACGGGCTTTTCGCACATCACGTTCTTGCCCGCCTTCAGCGCGGCAATGGCCAGCTGGGCGTGCACGTTGTTGGGCGTGCAGATAAACACCAGCGATATTTCGGGATTGGCCAGGAACGCATCCAGGGAGTCATAGGCGGTCAGGCCGTTTTCCCGGGCGTCCTGCAGCTTTTCTTCGTTGATGTCATAGGCGGCGACCACTTCCAGCCCGTCCGTGGCCAGCGCTTTATTCAGATGATAATGGCCCATATAGCCAAAACCGATAATACCGGCGCGCACTGTCTGCATAATCGATTCCTCTTTTTCGTCAAAATTTGCGGGCTTGCGCCCAATCGTCTCCATTATATCATAGGAAAAATGAAAAACAAATAAAATATATGCCAAAATCCATCAATTATATGCCAAAACGCGCTGCATTCCCGCCCTGCGCCGTCATCTGCGCCGCTTCCACAGCAGCAGAAACCACAGGATGAACAGCAGCTGCAATACCGCCGCCACCACATAAATCAGCTGAATATTGGGCAGCATCACCGTCAGATGCACCGAAAGCGCCAGCGTCCAGATCAGCAGGCTCACTGCCAGCGCCCGCTGCCATACACCGCTCCAGATGCAGGAAAACACCGTGAGCAGAATGCCGCAGACCGGCAGCGCATAAATGAAGCACATCCAGAGCCGGGGCATGCCGGGGCACAGCAGCTTCAGCGCGAAAAACGCCGCCGTGGCCACCAGCCAGCAAAGCCCCAGCGACAAAAGCACCACCAGCGGCCGATGGGTCTTTTTCGGCGGGAGCGGCGGCGCGGCGGAGATCAGATCGTTTACCGTCACGCCGTAAAGCGCCGCGATCCGGGCGAGCACATAAATGTCCGGCACACCCTCGCCCCGCTCCCATTTGGAAATGGATTTGTCCGAGTAGCTGATGAGGGCGGCCAGGTCAGCCTGGGTGTGGCCTGCCTGGCGGCGATAGAAGGAAATGTTCTGCGCAATGACGGCGCGAAGGTCTTCCTCCTGCATGGCATTTCCTCCTGTTCTGATTGGTGTCGAATGCATTGAGCAGCGCGGCCCGCAAATGGGGTGTGTCAGGAATGCGCGCGCTTTGTCCACGAGACGCAGGCATGTGCGCCGGGAGCGCATCCCTTGGTTCTGAAAAATACGCGTTATGCACATCGCAGATGCAGTGCGCCGGGAGCGCTGATTCATGCTCCCGGATGCGGGGTATGAGCACTGAGGAGGCGTTGTGCCGGTATGCGCGCGCCCTGTTCCCCGGGGATTGCAGTTCATGTACACCGCGGATGCCGTATGCCGGAAGGGGCATTTTCCGCAGTCGATACTGCCCGGGCCTTCCGATCAGCCGCTGCGTCAACTGCTGTCTATAGCATTATACCATGCCCGCCCCGTTCTTTCAAGCCGCCGCCCCATTTGCGCCACAGGGCCCGCAAACCCAGGAAAATCGGGCATTCTACTGGGAGTAGAGCGCCGGTAACGGGGCGGTAGAGCCCGTCTCGCCCTGGGATAGAGGGCCGGGACGGATAGGTAGGTTGCCATTCCGGCAGGTGGCATGATACAGTAAGGCCATTGCCGGACGCATTCCGCTGACACGGCGAACGCGACAGGCGACTTCAGACTGAAGAAGCCCCTATCCGTAAGCTTTTTGACACGCTGACCTGCCCGAAGGGCAGGCGAAACGCATCGGACCAGCCCATGAAAACAACGGGATGCGGAGGAAAAACTGGCCCAGACGGGGTGAAACATGTTTCGGTCCGTCTGCAAAAACCGGGAATGAAAGCCGCTCCCAAGACGGGAGGAAGCGCAGCCAACCCGTCAGCGAAGACGGCAGGGCACCCCGGCTATGCGAAGAACCAAGCGGGATGAGACCATGCGGCTCGGAGATAACGGCCCCACAGAAGGTGGAGACGCTCAGGGTGCGGCAGCGCCGTTGAGGCGAACCGGATAGGCGGCGCGGGTCCGATGGGATGTGCCCCTCCATGCGCTGAAAAGGAAAACGGACGCTTGGACATACCGCTGGCAAAACGTGCTGCGAACGTGTGCCGGGTGATTGCCCGAAACGATCCCGAACGCAGCTGTGGCCGCTTGCCTTTGGAGGCACCCCATGGCGAAGCAGGGCCCTGCTCATATGCGAAAAAGCATGAAAACGATGATCGGAGGAAACCAACCATGAACAGCCAACCGAACTGCACCCCGTCCCCCGCCCGCCATGTATCCGCGCCGGAGAAATGGGCGCTGGCGGCGGCCAAGGCGATTCGTATTCTCACCATCCCGCCCATTATGGCGGCGCTGATGCCCATTCTGCTGCGGGCCATGCGGGGGTATTTTCCCGGCGCGGCGTTATGGCTGACCATTCTGTTTCTCAGCATCCTGCCCACGCTGTCCTATCTGGTGTGGGCAGCCATCCCGGGATTGCGGGCCCAGGGCCGGGGAATGCAGCGGAAACTGGCGGTGGCGTTTTCAGTGGCAGGCTATGTGGCGGGGGTGGTTTACTGCCTGGCCGCAGGGCTGGGCCGGGTGGAGCAGATCATTTATCTGACCTACTTTTTCTCCGGCGTGCTCATCGCCATTTTCTCCGCCTGTCATCTGAAAAGCAGCGGCCACGCCTGCGGCATGGCGGGGCCCATTCTGGTGCTGGGGCTGGAGGCAAGCCCGTGGTTTTTCCTGGGATTCGGGCTGCTGGGAATCGTGTTCTGGAGCTCCCTGCGTCTGGGACGCCATACCGCCCGGGAGCTGGTGCTGGGCGCGGCCACGCCCATGGTGTTCATCGCGCTGCTGAGCATGATTTTGTGAACGCAGATCATGAGGAATGAAATGCGCCCGGAGGGGGAAAGAAAATGAAAATCGTTTTCTTCTCCATTCCGGGTGCATTGTGGATAAGATAAAAATAGTATATATCTTATGGCTTTCTTGGAAGGGGGGAGCGAAATGACCTGTCTGCCAGTGGCAGGCGCGGCCTGAAAGGCCGCAGGAAATTGCGTGAATCAACTGAAACAAGCGGCGGGAGCGGCAGCGCTCCGCCGCGTCGATTGAGGTTGCGGAAAGGGGAAACCGTTCTTTGCCGCAAAGAACGGTTTCCCCTATATTTTTTTTCTGTCGTTTTCTCTTGACATATACCCCAGACGGGTATATAATTCGTATACCCCCAAGGGGTATTTTCTCAAAGGAGACAAGGATGATGACGGAAAAATGCAGCTGCTGCGTACAGCGGAAGAAAGAGCGAACGCCGGAGGAATACAAGCGGCTGATTCACCGGCTCAGCCGCATCGAGGGCCAGATCCGGGGCATCCGGGGCATGGTGGAAAACGGGGCGTATTGCCCGGATATTCTGGTGCAGTCCGCAGCGGTAAACGCCGCCATCAACGCCTTTAATAAAGAGCTGCTGGCCAGCCATATCCGCACCTGCGTGGCCCAGGATATTCGGGACGGCAAGGACGAAGTGATCGACGAACTGGTGGCCACCATGCAAAAGCTGATGAAATAAGCCCCTGCGGGGCAGCCTAAGGGCGAAAGCCGCAAAGGCGGGAGGAAAAACCATGAAGCAATACAACGTGACGGGCATGAGCTGCGCGGCCTGCAGCGCCCGGGTGGAAAAGGCCGTATCGAAGGTGCCGGGGGTGGACAGCTGCTCGGTGAGCCTGCTCACCAATTCCATGGGCGTGGAGGGCAGCGCCTCGCCTCAGGCGGTAATCGCCGCGGTGGAAGCGGCGGGGTATGGCGCCTCGGAAAAGGGCGCGGAAAAAGCGGCCACCAGCCCTGCGGAGGCGGAGCGGCAGCTGGAGGATCACGAAACCCCAAGGCTTCGGAAACGGCTGTGGTGGTCCCTTGGATTTTTGATCGTGCTGATGTATTTTTCCATGGGCCATATGATGTGGGGCTGGCCGCTGCCCGCCTTTTACACGGATAACCATGTGGCCATGGGGCTGACCCAGCTGCTGCTCACGGCGGCGGTGATGGTGATCAACCAGAAGTTTTTCATCAGCGGGTTCAAAAGCCTGTGGCATCGCGCGCCCAATATGGACACGCTGGTGGCCCTGGGCGCTACGGCGGCCTTTGGATACAGCACCTACGCCCTTTTCGCCATGACCGGCGCTCAGGTGCGGGGGGATATGGACGGCGTGATGCATTACATGATGGAGTTTTATTTTGAATCCGCCGCCATGATCCTCACGCTGATTACCGTGGGCAAGATGCTGGAAGCCCGCTCCAAGGGAAAAACCACGGATGCGCTGAAGGGCCTGATGAAGCTGGCCCCTCAAACCGCCACGCTCCTGCGGGACGGCAAGGAAGAAACCGTGGATATTGCGCAGGTGCAGATCGGGGATGCATTCGTGGTGCGGCCCGGGGAAAGCGTGCCGGTGGACGGCGTGGTGCTGGAAGGGAGCAGTGCGGTGAATGAAGCGGCGCTGACCGGCGAAAGCATCCCGGCGGACAAGGGCCCGGGAGATTCGGTGTCCGCCGCCACGGTGAATCAGTCCGGGTTCCTCACCTGCCGGGCCACCCGCGTGGGACAGGATACCACCCTGTCTCAGATCATTCAGATGGTCAGCGACGCGGCGGCGACCAAGGCCCCCATCGCCAAGATCGCGGATAAGGTGTCCGGCGTGTTCGTGCCGGCGGTGATGGCCATTGCGGCAGTGACGATCATCGTATGGCTGCTGCTGGGCAAGGATGTGGGCTTTGCGCTGGCCCGGGGTATTTCCGTGCTGGTAATCAGCTGCCCCTGCGCCCTGGGGCTGGCCACGCCGGTGGCTATCATGGTGGGCAGCGGGCTGGGCGCGCGCAATGGGATTCTGTTTAAGACCGCCGCGTCTTTGGAGGAAACGGGACGAATCGGCATTGTGGCGCTGGATAAGACCGGCACCATCACCGCCGGGGAGCCCCAGGTGACGGATCTGCTGCCCGCCCCGGGCGTATCGGAAACGGAGCTTTTGCAGCTGGCGCTGAACCTGGAGCAGAAAAGCGAGCATCCGCTGGCCCGGGCCGTGCTGCGGCGGGGCGAGGAAAGCCATCTCACGGCCCAGCCGGTTTCGGATTTTCAGGCATTGCCGGGCAATGGGCTGGAAGCGGTCTTTGCGGGCCAGCCCCTGCGTGGGGGCAATCTGGCGCTGATCAGCCGGCATGCGGCCGTGTCCCCCGAGATGCAATCGACGGCGGACCGGCTGGCACAGGCGGGGAAAACGCCCCTGTTTTTCAGCCGGGGAGAGGCGCTGCTGGGCGTGATCGCCGTGGCGGATGTGATTAAGGAGGACAGCCCGCAGGCCGTGCGGGAGCTGCAGAACATGGGGCTGCAGGTGGTGATGCTCACGGGAGATAACCAGCGCACCGCCGACGCCATCGGCCGGCAGGCCGGGGTGGATCGGGTGATCGCCGGGGTGCTGCCCGAGGGCAAGGAAGCGGTAATCCGCCAGCTGAAGCAGCAGGGCAAGGTGGCCATGGTGGGCGACGGGATTAACGACGCGCCGGCCCTTACCCGGGCGGACATAGGCATTGCCATCGGCGCAGGCACGGATGTGGCCATGGATGCGGCGGATGTGGTGCTGATGCACAGTCGGCTCAGCGATGTGCCCGCGGCCATCCGGCTCAGCCGGGCCACGCTGCGAAACATCCATGAAAACCTGTTCTGGGCATTCTTTTATAACACCATCGGCATCCCGCTGGCGGCGGGCGCGCTGATTCCCCTGGGGCTCACGCTGAACCCCATGTTCGGCGCGGCGGCCATGAGCCTGAGCAGCTTCTGCGTGGTATCCAACGCACTGCGGCTGAACCTGTTCAAGCTCCGGGATCCCCGCCACGATCATAAGCGCCGGGGCGGTCAGGCGCCTGTTGCGCTGCCGGAAACGGACGCATCTTCCCTGCGGCGGACGATGCACATTCAGGGCATGATGTGCGGCCATTGTGAAGCCACCGTGAAAAAGGCGCTGGAAGCGCTGCCGCAGGTGGAAAGCGCCCAGGTGAGCCACGAGAAGGGCACGGCCATCGTTTCCCTTCGCGCGCCTGTGGACAACGCCACGCTGAAAAAAGCCGTGGAGGACGAGGAATACACCGTTACAGGGATTGAATGAATATACGGGAGAAAAAATTGCGGGGGAACCACTTTGCGTCAAAAGTGGTTCCCCCGCGCCCCCTCCGAAAACCGGCGGGAATAAGATGCGGAATTTCTCCCTATCCACAATACGCCCCATAATGGAAAAGGGGACAATGAGGAAACAGGCAGCGCTTCGCCGCGTCGATTGAGACTGCGAAAAGGGGAACCGTTCTTGGTTACAAGAACGGTTCCCCTACCTGTTTTTTAGCCGTTCCCGCCGGTGTAGCCGTTGACCTCGAGAATTTCCTGGGTCAGGCTGTCAATCCAGACGTCGCAGGTCCATTCCACGGAGCCGTTCACCAGATAAAGATCAATGCTCCAGGCCCGCTGGCCCTGCCGCAGATACAGCGTCATTTCCACCACATCGGCCTTTTCCAGCGCTTCCTGGCTGAAGCGATATTCCTCCTGCAGCGCGTCCTTGGCCAGCGCCAGCGCCGCTTCCTGGGTCAGATCCTGATCTTCGGGCTGGATCGCAGTCAGGTTTTTCCACATGGGCGCTTCCTCGCCGGGCGCGGGGGTCACGGCGGGAAGGTTGGGCGCAGTCTGCCGGGCCAGATCATTCTGCTGGCGATACGGGCCGCCGTCGTTCCCCTCCTGCAGGAAGCCTTCCAGCTCCTTCACGCCCCAGATTACCGGCGCGCCCTCCGCCGACGCATCCACGCCGTCATACGTCCAGGCAGCGGAGGCCTGATCGCCCTGAAGCGTCACCACGTATTCCCCGGTCAGGCTTTCATGGGCCCAGCCGTTGGAGCGGAAGGTCACCTGCCAGTCCCCGTCCTTCCCCTGAACGGACTCATGAAACAGCCCAAGCACGTCCGGGGTGAAGCCATATTTCGTTTCCAGCGCCTGCCGGGCCCGGGTCACGGCGTCGGCCTTGGGCGCTTTGAGCAGCGAGGACGCGGCCAGCGCCCCCACGGTTACCAGCATCAGCGCGCAAATCAGCGCAAGCACAAAGGTCATTCTCTTTTTCATGGGTTGCTCCTTTCCGGATAGCCGGTGTAAAACCGCCTGGCGCTGGCGATCATCAAAGGACACATCCGAAAGCTGCCGATCCAGGCATTGCCGAAACTGTTCAATCTTCATCCATATACCATCCTTCCAGCTTCCTGCGCAGCAGGGCATTGGCTTTTTTCAGCCGCCGCTTTACGGCGCTTTCCGAAATGCCCAGCGCTTGGGCGGTTTCTTTCAGCTTCATGGCTTGATAATATCGCAGCAGGACCGTCTCCCGTTCCCGAGCGGGCAGCTGCATCACCGCCAGGAGTACGGTTCGATCCGGGAAAGCATCGGAGGAGGCAGGCTCGGGCAGCGCGTCCAGGGCCGTTTTCCGATCGGTATGGCGCATCCAGGCAGTGCGCAGGATATCCCGGCAGGTGTTCACGGCGATGGCCGTGAGCCAGGTTTTTTCCCCGCTTTCGCCCCGGAACGCATCCAGCCGTCCGTAAGCCTTGAGAAACGTTTCCTGCACTGCATCCTCGGCCAGCTGGCGATCCTTCAGATACAGCGTGCAGGTGCGCAGCAGGGCGGTGCCATAGGCGGCCATCAGCCGCTCCAGCGCCGCTTCCCGGCTGCCGTCCGTTTTCTCCATGGGCTCCGCCTCCTTTGCTTTTCACTGATTAGACGATTCTCCGCGGAAAAACAGTCACCTCCCTGCGCAACTTTTTTTCGCCCGCGCTTAACAAAAGCGACGAAGTGTGGTACAATACGGGATGCGGCAGAATCTGCCGCAAGACCAAGCGAAAACTGAAAGAGATGAGAGCCATGACGAAGATTGATATTTTTTCCGGGTTTCTGGGCGCTGGCAAAACCACGCTGATCAAAAAGCTGATTGCGCAGGCCTTTACGGGCGAAAAGATCGTGCTGATCGAGAATGAGTTTGGCGAAATCGGCATTGACGGCGGCTTCATGCAGGACGCGGGCATCCAGGTGACCGAAATGAGCCAGGGCTGCATTTGCTGCTCGCTGGTGGGCGATTTCGGAAAGGCCCTGCGGAAGGTGCTGGATCAGTACGCCCCCGACCGCATCCTTATCGAGCCCTCGGGCGTGGGTAAGCTCAGCGATGTGATCCGCGCCGTGCAGAGCGTGGCCACCCCGGACGTGACCCTCAACAGCTTTACCACGGTGGTGGATGCGAAAAAATGCAAGATGTATATGAAGAACTTCGGCGAGTTCTTCAATAATCAGGTGGAAAACGCCGGCACCGTGATCCTCTCCCGCACTGCGGGCATGGACGCACAGAAGCTGGCCGAGGTGGTGGCCATGCTGCGGGAAAAGAACCCCACCGCCACCATCATTACCACTGACTGGACCCAGCTGGACGGCAAGCAGATTCTGGAGGCCATGGAGCGCCGGGATACGCTGGAAATGGAAATGCAGCGCCTGAGCGCGGATGAAGAAGAAGAGGTCTGCCCCGTTTGCGGCGGCCATCACCACCATCATCACGATGATGACGATGATGACGACGAGCACGAGCATCACCACCACGACGATGAGGATGACGACGATGAGGAAGATCATTGCTGCCATCATCACCACGATGACGATGATGACGATGAACACGAGCATCATCATCACCACGATCATGACGACGACGATGACGACCATTGTTGCTGCCATGACGATCATGACGGGGATGCGCATGCGCATCATCACCACCATCATCATGGCCACGATGCGGACGAAGTGTTCGTAAGCTGGGGCGTGGAAACCCCCAAGGCCTTCTCCGAGGATGAGCTGGCGAAGATTCTCACGGCGCTGGACGATGCGGATCGCTTCGGCGCGGTGCTGCGGGCCAAGGGCATCGTGGCGGGCACGGACGGCCAGTGGATTCATTTCGACCATGTGCCCGGGGAGCAGGATATCCGCCACGGCAGCGCCGCCGTCACCGGCCGGCTCTGCGTGATCGGCAGCAAGCTCAACGAGGACGCGCTGAAAAATCTGTTTGGGGTATAAGCAATGGAAGTGCCAATTTATCTGTTTACCGGGTTTCTGGAAGCGGGCAAGACCAAGTACGTGCAGGAAATCCTGGAGGACAAGCGCTTTAACGCCGGAGAGCGGACGCTGCTGGTGGTGTGCGAGCAGGGCGAGGAGGAATATGATCCCACCGCCTTTGCCTCCAAGAACGTGTTCGTGGAATATCTGGATGAGGAAAGCCAGCTGACCCAGGACTGGCTGCTGCAAAAGCAGAAGGAGCATAAGGCCCGACGGGTGCTGATGGAATACAACGGCATGTGGCAGCTTTCCACGCTGACCGACGCCATGCCCGAGGACTGGACGCTGTATCAGATTTTCCTGTTCTTTGACGCCACCACCTTCATGAACTATAACGCCAACATGCGCTCGCTGGTGGTGGATAAGCTGCAGCTGTGCGATCTGGTGGTATTCAATCGGTTCACCAAGGACATGAACCAGATGGATTTCCATAAGATCGTCCGGGCCATCGCCCGCCGGGTGAATATCGTTTACGAATACACCGATGGCAATATTCAGCCCGACAACATTCAGGATCCCCTGCCCTTTGACTTGAACGCGCCGGTGGTGGAAATCAAGGATCAGGATTACGCCCTGTTCTATAAGGACCTCACCGAGGAGCCCAAGAAGTATGCCGGCAAGACCGTGCGCTATAAGGCGCTGGCGGTGCGCAATCCCCAGCTGGGCGCGGGGGCGTATGTGGTGGGCCGGAAGATGATGACCTGCTGCGTGGAGGACATCCAGTTCGCCGCTTTGCTGGCCAAGGACGATTGCGGCTACATGCCTGAAAGCAGGGAATGGATCACGCTGGAGGCGCAGGTGGACGTGCGGTTCCATAAGGCCTATGGCAAGTCCGGCCCCATCCTGACGGTGAAAAAGGTCACGCCTGCGGAAGCGCCGGAGGACGAGGTGGCCACGTTCTACTAATGTGCGTATCGGCAAAGCCGGTCGACACGATCAAAAATGAAGGGCTTGCAGCCCTTCATTCATTCAGATGACATAGTTTTTTGCAATAGTCCCAGGGGGCCTCTCTTTCCTCTGAAAGAAAGGCCTTCTTTTATTCTCTCAAAGAGAGCCGGTTTTCCTTTTCCGCATGAAATGAGCATTGCGGCTTTGCAGGATGAGCCCGCGGCGCAGAACTTCGCCCTTGCGCAGAAAGAACGCTTATGCTATAATAAATATGATTTTGCGCCCGTAGCTCAGCAGGATAGAGGGTCCGCCTCCTAATAAGAAGTCGGACTGCCGCCTGAGACGAGCGATCAAGTACCCAGAATTCCCTGGAATCTGTTCGATTTTCTCTCTCAGAGCTACCGCCAACCAGCTAGCGCGAGGTGGAAGATAAAGGGCCTGTGAAAGTCGAACACGCCGCCCACAGTTAGCCAGCTAACGCGGCAAGCCCGGATTTCTCCCCTCGGTCAGGAAGACCGAAAAGCTCGAAAGCCTTGTAAAATAAGGATTTCGAGAACATGGTCCCGTACCTCAGCAGGATAGAGGGTCCGCCTCCTAATAAGAAGTCGGACTGCCGCCTGAATTGAGCGATCAAGTACCCAGAATCCACCGGAATCTGTTCGATTTTCTCTCTCAGAGCTACCGCCAAACAGCTAACGCGAGGCGGACGATAGAGGGCCTGTGAAAGTCGAACACGCCGCACGCAGTTAGCCAGCTAACGCGGAAAGCCCGGATGACTCCCCTCGGTCAGGAAGACCGAAAAGCTCGAAAGCCTTGTAAAATAAGGATTTCGAGAACATGGTCCCGTACCTCAGCAGGATAGAGGGTCCGCCTCCTAAGCGGAACGTCGCGCGTTCGAATCGCGCCGGGATCGCCAAAAAAGCCCGTTTTTGAAGCAAAAAGCTGCTAACAGCAGCCTGCTAACAAAAGCGGGCGTTTTTCTTTTTCTGTCGGGTCTTTTTGCTAACGAATTCAAGCATCCTGTTAGCAGACTGCCAACAATTTTGCCTGATTTCTAACGGCGTCCCCTTTTGCTTGCTCTCAAAATTGCAAACATTGGCGGACGATTCAGCAAAAAAATGTGGCAGCCATGAAAAGACATACCGTTCCTTTGGGGCCATTCGTTGGATTTCGAAGGTATTTTCTGACTAAGCATGCACAAATAGTGAATATTTGTGATGGAGCCTAACAGGTGAATTGGTCTTGCTTATGGATGAGGCTGCTAACGGAACAGGTCATCCGATTAGCTGAAGAGTAAAACTGACGTTGGCATATCTAACATCTACCGCCTATGTTTGCGTTTATGATACTTTGCGTATATTAATTCTCTTTACAATGATCAGTTGAAGATTGTCAAGATAATATTGAATTTGTCAATTACATGTTGACAGGTCTATCTTCTCATAGTAAAATACTATCGGAAGAATGGACGAGGTGAGTATTGATGTCAATAAGCTACAATAAGCTGTGGAAATTGCTTATAGACAAAGACATGACAAAGACAGAGCTTCGCAAGAAAGCAGGCGTTACTACGAATGTCATCGCTAAGATGGGCAAGCATGAATCTATCCAGCTTGAAACCCTCTACAAAATATGTAAAGTGCTTGATTGCAGCATAGATGACATTTCAGAAGTAATTGACGATGGAGAGGAGGGCGATTCTGTATGAAGTCAAATTTCGAGTTTCTTCGTCGTTATTGGCCTGCCCTGGCAGAAATCGGTGCGACTGCCGAAGGTTATCTATTTACTGATCCGAACAGTTGCATCTTCAAACTGGGCATGTTTGGCGAACGAGTTGTCTCAGAAATATTTGCGGTTGAGCACCTTCGCACGCCGGAAGCTGATGATTCGCAGGCTGCCCGTATACGTATTTTGAAGCGAGAAGGCTTATTGCCTTCAAATATTGACGATATATTCTATACACTGCGTCAGCAGAGAAACAAGGCGGTTCATGCGGGGCTTGATTCTTTGGCCGACGCAAAGACATTGCTGGAAATGACATATCGCCTTGCTTGCTGGTTTATGGAAGTGTATGGCGATTGGGGTTATATCCCTGATCCGTTTATTATGCCAGAGAAAGAGGTGGCGGTTGATTATGCTTCTTTGCTTGCTGAAAAGGAAGCGGAGATTGTCAAACTGAACGCCCGAGTCACTGCAGTGGTAACTGCGGCATCAGCAGCTCCGAAGCAGGAACGCAAGCAAAAGTCTGAGCAGGTTGCAGCAAGTTCTGATGCCACTGAAGCAGAAACACGTTTGATTATTGATTGTCAGCTTCGCGCAGCTGGATGGGAGGCTGACACGCAGTCCCTGCGCTACGCCAACGGGACTCGTCCCGTCAAAGGGCGCAACTTGGCTATTGCGGAATGGCCGACAACTGCTCAAGATGGTGATGATGGCCGCGCTGATTATGCGCTTTTCATTGGCTTGCAGATGGTTGGCATCATAGAAGCCAAACGGATCAGCATAGACATTCCTGGAGTTGTCGATGGACAATGCCGGGAATATGCAGCAGCGATTCGTGAAGAAGACAAGCCGCTGTGTATAGGCGAATGGGGTGGGTATTATGTTCCGTTCCTGTTTGCAGCCAATGGACGCCGATATGTTGAGCAATGGAAGGAAAAATCTGGTGTCTGGTTTCGGGATGTAAGAAATCCTGCCAACAAATCACGTGCACTCAGAGGGTGGATGAGTCCGGAAGGATTAACGACGCTTCTGAGCAATAATCCTGCTGCAGCGAATGCAAAGCTGGAAAATACACCTTATGATTTGCTCCGTGATCCTGATGGACTTCATTTGCGTGATTATCAGATTCGTGCTATAGAAGCAGCCGAGAAGGCGATTATCAACGGACAGAAAGCCGTTCTCTTGTCCATGGCTACTGGCACAGGTAAAACAAGAACCGTCCTCGGTATGATTTACCGTTTCCTTTCCACAAATCGGTTCAGGCGTATTCTATTTCTGGTGGATCGCAACTCCCTCGGTGAGCAGGCTCAGGATGTATTCAAAGAGGTTAAGCTGGAAGAACTGCTGACTCTGGATAACATATACAATATCCGTGAGCTTGGGCAACAGGGCTTTGACGCGGAGACCCGCATCAAAGTTGCTACCGTTCAGAGCATGGTTCGGCATCTTCTTAATGACGAAGAAGCTTCTATCTCTGTATCTGACTACGATTTAATCATTGTCGATGAGGCGCATCGGGGATATACGATGGATAAAGAGCTTTCCGAAACAGAAATGCTCTATCGTGATGAAGCAGATTATATTAGCAAGTATCGTATGGTGATTGAGTATTTCGATGCCGTAAAAATCGCCCTGACTGCGACACCTGCGCTGCATACCACAGCAATCTTCGGTAATCCGGTTTTCAACTACAGTTACCGCGAGGCAGTCATTGACGGATATCTTGTCGATCATGATGCTCCTCACAACATTGTCAGCAAACTCCGTGCCGAGGGCATTCGGTATAGCGCTGGTGAACAGATTACCATGATTGACCCTGTCACCGGTGAATTGCTCAACAGCAGTGAACTGGAAGATGAAATTGAGTTCGATGTAGAAACCTTCAACAGGCAGGTCATTACTCGCCCATTTAATGAGACAGTGCTGCGTGAAATCTCGGAATACATTGATCCCGAAGGGCAAGGTAAAACTCTGATATTCGCTGTGGATGATGATCATGCTGATATGATCGTTGATATTCTACGGGAAATCTATAGCGAAAAGGGTGTTAACCCTGATGCCATCAGGAAAATCACTGGCAGCATAGGTGATAAGGCCGTTGTTAGTAATGCCATCCGTGAATTCAAGAACGAGCAGAATCCCAATATCGTTGTGACTGTCGATCTTCTAACAACGGGTATTGATGTGCCAGAGATTACCTCTCTGGTGTTTATGCGCCGAATCCGTTCCAGAATTCTGTTTGAACAAATGCTCGGGCGCGCCACCCGGCTTTGCCCTGAGATTGGTAAAACACATTTTGAGATCTACGATCCCGTAGGCGTATATGAATCATTGACGGACTTCACGAATATGAAGCCCGTGTCTCGCAACCCTTCCACTACTTTTGAGGAACTGATCAAAGGGTTGGAGGTTCTGGAAGAAGAACGGCATATTCGAGCACAGATCGATGAAATCGTCTCGAAGCTCCGCCGGAAGAGTCGATATGTATCCAATCATGGAAGTGAACAGTTTACTTACATGACAAAAGGTCACACTCTGGTTTCCTTTGCCGACGCGCTACACGCCATCCAGGATATTGATAAGGCAAAGACTTATGTGTTTGACGCAAAAGAAGCTCTTATCATGCTGGATCATGATTTCAAGCCTCGTCCTGGCAAGATTGTTGATGACCACCCAGATGAGATTATCAGTCATACACGGGGCTATGGGAAAGGTCAAGCACCGCAGGATTATCTGGACTCCTTTGCTGATTTTATCAAGACACATATCAACGAGATTAAAGCGCTCAAGATTCTCTGCACGAGACCTTCTGACCTGACCAGGGATGCATTGAAAAGCTTGCGCATGGAGTTGGATCGTCACAGCTTTACAGAGGAACAGTTAAACGGGGCGTGGAAAGCTGTTACCAATCAGGATATCACAGCGGATATCATCGCCTTCATCCGGCGTGAAGCGCTTGGTTCAGCTCTGATCAGCCACGAGAGCAGGATCAAGCATGCGTTTGCGCGAATCCGTCAGGAGCATGCTTTCAACCAGAACCAGTTGAACTGGTTGGCGCGTATCGAAAAAACCATGCTGGAAGAGCCGGTATTAGATGAGAGCATTTTTGACCAGGGGGCGTTCAAGACAAACGGCGGGTTCAGTATGATTGACAAACGGTTTGGCGGAAATCTGCGCGAAATCATCCGCGAAATCAATCAGTACATTTATGATGACGGAGGCAAGGCTGCATGAACAATCAGGAGATCGTGGCAAAGCTTTGGAACCTTTGCAATGTGCTTCGCGATGACGGTATCACCTACCACGAGTATGTGACTGAGCTTACCTATATTCTTTTTCTGAAGATGTGCAAGGAGACAGGGAGCGAGGAAGCAATCCCGGAAGGATACCGCTGGGACAGCCTGACCAGCCGAAGCGGGCTTGAGCTGAAAAAGCATTATCAGACCCTGCTGTCTTTCCTTGGGGAAAATTGCACTGGCCGTGTGCGGGAGATCTATCAGGGAGCGCAAACAAAGATCGACGAGCCCAAAAATCTCGAAAAAATCATCACCACCATTGATCAGTTCGACTGGTTCACCGCCAAGGAAGAGGGCCTCGGCAATCTTTATGAAGGACTGCTGGAGAAGAACGCCAATGAAAAAAAGTCTGGGGCGGGACAGTACTTCACGCCCCGCGTGCTCATCAACGTGATGACGCGCCTGATCGCACCTCAGCCCGGAGAGCTCTGCAACGATCCCGCGTGCGGAACTTTTGGATTTATGATTGCCGCAGACGCGTACGTAAAATCCATCACCGACGATTTGTTCTCTCTATCCATTGACGAGCAGGAATTCCAGAAGAAGCGTGCGTTTACCGGTTGCGAGTTGGTGCATGACACGCATCGCCTTGCGCTGATGAACGCGATGCTTCATGATATCGAATGCCCGATCTACCTGGGCGATACGCTGTCTTCTTTCGGAACGCAATTGAAGGGCTATGATGTCGTTCTGACCAATCCGCCCTTCGGTACAAAGAAAGGCGGTGAACGCGCCACCCGTGACGACCTGACCTTCCCCAGCAGTAACAAACAGCTTAATTTCCTCCAGCACATCTATCGCAGCCTGAACCGGAGCGGACACGCGCGCGCCGCAGTGGTTTTGCCTGATAATGTGCTTTTCGCCGACGGAGATGGAGAGAAGATCCGCCGAGACTTGATGGAAAAGTGCAATCTGCATACCATTCTTCGCCTTCCCACTGGCATTTTCTATGCCCAAGGTGTCAAAACCAACGTCCTCTTCTTCACCCGTGGCGCTCATGATACCGGAAACACCCGCGAAATCTGGTTCTATGATCTTCGCTCCGACATGCCCTCCTTCGGGAAAACCAATCCGCTGAAAGAGAGCCACTTTGATGAATTTGTGACCTGCTATGCAGGTGGTGATCTTTCAGCCCGGCATGAGACCTGGAGCGTGGATAACCCCAACGGGCGGTGGCGTCGCTATACCTATGAAGAAATACTCGCCCGCGACAAGACCAGCCTTGATATTACCTGGATGAAGAGCAGCACCGGAACGGACGATTATACACTGGCGGAGCTGCTGGAGCAGATCAAGACCAAATCCGCAAATATCGCCAAGGCAGTCGCAGCCCTGGAGGAATTGATTGGCGAGGTTGATGAATAATGGATACGAAGGCGCTTAGGCAGAAAATACTCGACCTTGCCATCCGGGGCAAGCTCGTGCCACAGGATCCCAATGACGAGCCAGCTTCTGTTTTGCTGGAACGTATTCGTGCGCAAAAACAACAGATGGTACGTGAAGGCAAGCTGAAGTCCAAAGAAATAAAGGATGATACCGTTATCTTCGTTGGTGAGGATAATTTGCATTATGAGAAGTTCTCTGATGGCAACGTGAAATGTGTTGAGGATGAGATACCGTTTGAGCTACCAGAA
>CAKTWP010000008.1 GCA_934630705.1 uncultured Clostridia bacterium
CTGTTGACCGGGGGTTTTCGGATGATCGACATCGGGAAAGCTTGCTTTCCCGAATGCGATTCATTCCGAAAACCGCTCCCTGCCGCGGGGAACATGGCCGTAACCTACGCAGCCTCACGCTTCACGCGGAAACGCTTTGTATAACTCTGCCAACCATTATCGCGGAATGGGGGTGCAGGGGAATCATTCCCCTGCCCGCCGGAGGCCCTCGTTTCCGGAGGCTCCCGTTTAGCTGCTTGGAGGTGAATAACTCCCCCTGCCCGCGGCCGGGTTCAACGGCGCATCGCATTCCTGCGCAAGCAAAAGGGACGCAGCATTGCCTGCGTCCCTCGTGTTTTGCGCTGTAGCGCCAATCAGATTTCGGGGATTTCGATTTCCACTTCGTGGCCCAGCTTGGCGGACTTGTTGATGCCGTCGATAATAGCCTGGTTGTAGAGAATCTGGGAGGAGGGCACAGGCGCGGGCGCGCCGGTCTTCACCGCATCCAGGAAGGAGCGAACCTTCATCTCGAACAGGCTCTTGTCGCACTTGATGATGGGGAGCTTGGTCTGGGTTTGGAGGCCGCCCATATCGGTATACAGGGTCATTTCGCCGCCCACGGAGCCGTTCCAGCAATCGGTGGAGGGAATGCGCAGGGAGGCCTTCTTGCCCATGATGATGGTGTCGCCGGGCGTGTCCAGATGCATGGCCCAGGCGATGCGGAAGTCCAGGATAATGCCGCCTTCCAGACGGACGAACGCGGCCGCGAAATCATCCACAGAGAAGCGCTCGGCGTTTTCCTTGGCGGTATGATCCCGGTCGGGCTTCATATACATTTCGTTCTTGCCGAAGAAATCGCTGGTATAGCCGGTGACGGTCAGGGGCTTGGGATAGCCGATGGCGTTGAGCACCATGTCCAGCGAATAGCAGCCGATATCGCCCAGCGCGCCGATGCCGGCGGTGGACTTTTCGATAAACGTGCTGTTGGGGATGCCGCGGCGACGGCCGCCGCCGGTCTGGATATAATAGATTTCGCCCAGCTCGCCGGATTCCACGATCTTCTTGATTTCCTGCATGTTGGGGTCCATCCGGGGCTGGAAGCCGATGGTGAGCAGCTTGCCGGATTCCTTTTCGGCCTTCATCACTTCCACGGCCTCATCCAGCGTGACGGTGAAGGGCTTTTCCAGCAGCACATTCACGCCCGCCTTCAGCGCCGCGATGGCGCACTGGGCATGGGTGGCGTTATAGGTGCAGATGCTCACGGCGTCCAGCTGCTCATTGTCCAGCATAGACTGATGATCGGGGTAGAAATGGATGTTGGAATAATCCACGCCCATCTTTTCGCAGAAGGCCTGGGCCTTGCCGGGGATCAGATCGGCCATGGCCACCATTTCCACATCCGGGAACTTCTTGTACTGCTCCATGTGCGCTTCCGCGATCCAGCCCGTGCCGATAATGCCGACCCGCAGCTTTTTCGTGGCGTCAACCTTTTTTTCTTCCATTCCCTGGGTGAACTGACCCAGAACGGCGTCGCCATTTGCCATGATAATTTCCTCCTTCATTTTTCCAGGCCGCGGAGCCCGCAGCCGATTCAGCTTTTTGCCGTTTCAATTATAGCATCTTTTTTTTCCGCTGCCAAGGTGCATCCGGTGGCGAAAAGTGACAAAACGTGCTTTTTGCGTGACAGCACATTCTATTTTCGTTGTTAGGCACATGTTTATTCAGCTGCCGGCCTGACAAAAGAATATAGCTTCCTGCCCAGCAGCAACAGGTTACGTCCACTCCAGAGCATACCATCCGGGAATATCCTGCCGCTTGTTCCCGTTCCGCCGTATACCATATAAAACTGTGCCTCATGGACAAACGTATCCGGCGTTTCTATTCTGCGGCACTGCCTGGTATTCAATTCCATAACATACAAATCAAAACATGAAGATTGTGTTGCTTCTAACATTTTGCGTGTTAGAAGCAACGCGTATTTTCCATCTGGCGACAGGGTGGCGTTGCAGATTTCTGTCTGCATATTTTTAGCTTTTACGGCGTTTTCGAGCGATATTGTGCTGCATTGCTGCGAGCCATTCAAACAAATGATCTGATCGAAACCTTGCATGTCGCGGTCAGGCTGAAAAATACTGAGATAATATGTAAATTCACGATGCTGGGCTGGTTCTTCAAGCGGCGTTCTATACAGAATGATTCCCCAGCCCGTTTGCGGAGAAATCTGGATTTTTTTTGCGTAAGCCTGTTTAACCGGAACCGTATATTCCTTATATTCATTTTGGGCTGTGTATAGCTGTAAAACGTCATTCTTTCCTGATAAGCTTCGTACATAGGATTGCGCAGGGGTTCGCTCCAAATTTGCTTCGGGAAAATAAGAAGAGCCCCTTCCATATTTGCGCGTTGAATTGATAAAGATTTCCCAGTCAGCGTCGCTTATTTTATCCGGTTTTGCAACGTCATTGCCGATATAATCGCTTTTGTTTTGCGTAATAAGCTGATCCAGATACGCATCCCATTCTGCCTGCTGCAGTTCCTTTGGTTTAAGCGCAGCATAACAGCGCGATGAGAGCTTATGCGTTTTCAGATGATAAGACCCGAAAGAAAATATCTCACTAGAAGCATTTGAGAAAAACAATTCTTCACTGTTCGCTGAGAAGCATGCATTTACGACCATACCGACCGCGCCCTCTAGTAGAGGTTTTCCCCATCCATACAGCATTTGAAGTTTTCCAGTAGGCACATCGATAACATAAAGATTGAATACATAGTAGGACAAAGTTTCACAGACACCTTGATAATTATATAGTGCAATTTTCTGTTCGTCAGGAGACCAGGCACAACGAATTCCCCTTTGCAGAAAAGCATGATTAACAAATTTTCTCATTGAGCCATATTCATCGACTGCACTGCCGTCATAATCAGCCGTGACAGGTTTGATTTCCATTTTTTCGAGATCAAAGATAGCTAGTTCACCTGTGATGCCATCTTCTTCAAAAGAAACGGCATACTTGCCTGATGGCGATATGGACAGCAAGCGCACATCACTGCTGATGGCGTTCAGCAACGATTGCTCCTCCAAGCGCATCTCGTCCTGTTGGAAACATTGATCCCATATGCTTCCGTCTTTCGCATAAGACGTGTTTATCGATGCAATCATCAGCAGCGATATCAAGAGCAGCTTGAAAATAAGCAAAGATTTTCTCATGGCGACATCCTCCAAATACTTTTTGATTGCATGTAAAGCTTATAATATTATAAACAAATTTTCTATAAGTTGTCAATCGCTTTGCTTTTTAAACTTTTTATGGAAAGCGCGAATGAAAAGTGACAAAACGTGCTTTTTGCGTGACAGGATTTTATCTTGTGTTCACCCCGGAATGGCGATATAATAAAAGCAGAAACCCATCAATAAGGAGGATTTATTCATGGCCATTCATGTGACTGTTTGGACGGAAGACAGTTATCAGGACGCGCTCAACGAGCGCCCCCAGGTGCTGGACGTATATCCCGAAGGGCTGAATGCAGGCATTTGCGAGGCCTTTCAGGGGCATGAGGACGAATTTGTGGTTCGCTCCGCCAATCTGAGCGAGCCCGAGGCCGGCCTGCCCGAAGCGCTGCTGGAGGACACGGACGTGCTGGTCTGGTGGGGTCATTGCAAGCATGGCCGCGTGCCCGATGAAATTGTTACGCGGGTGCAGCAGCGGGTGCTGCGGGGCATGGGGCTGATCGTGCTCCATTCCGGCCACGAATCGAAGATTTTCCAGCGGCTTATGGGCACCCAGTGCTCCCTGCGCTGGCATGAAATGCAGGATAAGGAGCGCCTGTTCGTTATCGAGCCCAGCCATCCCATCATGCGCGGCGTGCCCGCCTGGTTTGAGCTGGAGGCCGAGGAAATGTACGGCGAGCGGTTCGATATCCCCGCGCCCGATGCGCTGCTGGCCATCGGCTGGTATGAAACCGGCGAGGTGTTCCGCTCCGCCTGCTGCTTCAATCGCGGCTATGGCAAGGTATTCTATTTCCAGCCCGGCCATGAAACCCTCCATTCCTTCCATAATGAATATGTGCAGCTGATTATCCGCAATGCCGCGCATTTCACCGCCCGCGACCGGGCGCTGGACCGCGAGCTCCACAGCTTCCACGCCATCCCCGCGCTGGAACCCAAGCGGGAGGAAAACTAAGGCCCCAATCATGGGGAACCCTCTTTTGTGTCAAAAGCAGGTTCCCCATCCCCTTTAGGAAAACCGGCTGGGATAAAAACAGAACGATCTTTCGATCCGCCATGCGCCCCGTGTGAAAAGAGAAACGGCGTCCCCGTTTTTCCTTCCATGCGGGGCGCTTTTTGATAAGGCCGCGTGTGATTCGCATCCCCACGCTGTTTCTCCCGCTTGACAGAGCCTGCGTTTTGCCCTATAATATAACATATGTTATTTTAACGGAGGGATTCAGGACGATGGAAGAAATCCTGTCTGTGCAGGGGCTGGGGAAGGCGTATCCGGGCTTTGCGCTGGAGGACGTTTGCTTTTCCGTTGCGCCGGGACAGATCATGGGCCTGATTGGCCGAAATGGCGCGGGGAAAACCACCACGCTCAAGGCGCTTTTGAATTTTGTGCATCCCGACGGCGGGGAGATCCGCTTTTTCGGCCTGCCTTTTCGGGAAAACGAGCTGGCCATCAAGGGCCGGATCGGATTTGTGTCCGGCGGCATGGACGCCTATCGCAAAACCCGCCTGCACGCCATCACCGCCGCCACCCGGCCCTTCTATCCCGCCTGGGACGAGGGGGCTTATGCCCGCTATTTGCAGGAATTTTCCCTGGATGAACGCAAAACGCCGGATCAGCTGTCGGCGGGGATGCGGGTGAAATACGCGCTGGCGCTGGCCCTGTCCCATCATGCCGAGCTGCTGATTCTGGATGAGCCCACCAGCGGGCTGGACCCCGTGTCCCGGGATCAGCTGCTGGATGTGTTTCTGGCCCTGTCCCGCGCGGGGGTGGCCATTCTGTTTTCCACGCATATCACCTCCGATCTGGACGCATGCGCCGACGGCATCACGTATCTGCAAAAGGGACGCGTGGGCTATACCGGCGATCTGCGCGCCTTCGCCGCTCAGTATGCCTATGCCCAGCTGCCGGAAGGCCCCATCGCCCCGGCGCTGGCGGGGAAGCTGATTGGCTGCAAGCCCGCCAAGCGGGGGTATACCGCACTGGTTTCCGCCGCGGATGCGCCGCTGCCCGGCCTTTCCGTCGCCCCAGCGACGCTGGAGCAGATCATGATCCATCTGGAAAAGGAGCTGGACGCCCGATGAAACACATGCTCAATAAGGAACTGCGGCTGGCGCTGCATCCCACCGTGCCGCTGTTTTGGCTGCTGGGGGCCATGCTGCTGATCCCCAATTATCCCTATTACGTGATTTTCTTTTACACGCTGCTGGGCATTTTTTTCGTCTGCCTTTCCGGCCGGGAGAATAACGATATTGCCTACACCCTCACCCTCCCCGTGCGCAAGCGGGATGTGGTGGCGGCACGGATGGGGCTGGCGGTGCTGATCGAAGGCGTTCAGGTGGCGGTGGCGGCGCCCTTCGCGGTGCTGCGGCAGCATCTGCCCCTGCCGGGCAATCAGGTGGGCATGGATGCAAATATCGCCTTCTTCGGCCTGGGGCTTTTGCTGCTGGGGGCCATGAACGCCTTTTTCTTCCCCCGGTATTATGCCGCGCCGGACAAGGTGGGGAAGGTGTTTGCGAAAACGTCGGTGCTTACCTTCCTGGTGATCGGGGTGCTGGAAACCCTGGCTCACGCCCTGCCCCTGTTCCGGGATCAGCTGGATACGCCGGATCCCCAGTTCCTGCTCCAGAAGCTGATTTGCCTGGGCGTGGGCCTGGCGGCGTACGGGCTGTGTACGGCCTGGGCCTATGGCGTGTCCGTCCGCCGCTTTGAGGCGCTGGATCTGTAAGCAGGCGGCTGCGAAAAGCTGCATGAATACATCGATTACCGGGTTATAAACCATAGGGATTCGAAGACAGGCGAATGCAGAAGGCGGCTGATATATCGATTGTCGGGCCGTACCCCATGAGGATTCGAAGACAGGCGAATGCAGAAGGCGGCTGATATATCGATTGTCGGGCCGTACCCATAAGGATTCATAAACAGGCGGCTGCGAAAGACGGCGCGGCTTGGGCCGCCATGCGAAAGGACGCTGCTACCCAGCTTCTGCTGCCTTCGCGGTTCGCTCTTGAAAAAATCCAAATTTCTTCAAAATGGGGCTTTACAAATGGCGTCCCCTGTGCTATACTATATCTTGTTCGCGGGGCATTAGCGCAGTTGGTAGCGCACAACACTGGCAGTGTTGGGGTCAGGAGTTCGAGTCTCCTATGCTCCACCAAACAAAGAGCCGTTGAAAGTCAACGGTTCTTTGTTTTTGCGTGTATTTACTGGGCTTTTCGCGTTTCACACAACCCTTGTCTGATGACGAGGGGCAGTGGCGAAAAAAGAAGTCCTGTTTCCGATGCCGGGATTCATCCGGTGAGCGCCCTTGCGCGCCTGCGGGAAACAGCCGGTTCCCTTTCGAATGAGCAGCCAATGCTGCGAACACTCTTACGCGCCTGTGGGAAACAAGCTTCTTTTTATATATATCATATTGATTTTAGTATGGGCCGGTGGTATCCTGAGTCAGGAAGACGCTGTTTGGACCACGGCGAGAATCGCTTTCCTGATTTTCCAACCGTAATGGGCGCGCAGTATCTCCCACTTTTTAGGAAGACATCCCCTGCTGGCGGCAACTGCGCCTTTCGCTCGAAAACGGCTTTTCGGGCCGTGCGCTGCGCCGTTTTTTTATGCAGAAAATAATTGACAGACGACAAAAAGGGAATATAATAAAGATATTTGGGCTTTTGTATTTTCGGAAAAAAGGAAGCAAAAGACGCAAGCAAGGGGAGAGAAAAACATGAAAAAGCGGTTTTGGGGGATTGCTGCGGCGCTGGTGCTGGCCCTGTGCCTGACGCAGGCCACGGCGCTGGCGGCGGCTGTGCCCGGCACACAATGGAAGGATTACGCGGCGGACGCCTTTGCCGGCGGCACGGGCACGGAAGCGGATCCCTATCTGATTGAAACCCCGGCGCAGCTGGCCAAGCTGGCCAAGGATGTGAGCAACCGGCAGGATTATGCGGGCGCTTATTTCCGCCTGGAGGCGGATTTGGATCTGAGCGCCCATCGCTGGAATCCCATCGGCGTGTTCGCCTGGCAGCCCAGCGGCGCTACTGCCTCCACCCCCTTCCGGGGCTTCCTGGATGGCAATAACAAAAAGATTACCGGCCTGATCGTGAGCGAAAAAAACGGTAAGAATGCTGCCGGCCTTTTTGGCAGCATTCGTAAAAGCAGCGCCAATGGCAAAACGGGCGTGCAGGATCTGACCATTAAAAACGCCTATATCGAAGCCAGCGACGACGGCCTGATGGAAAGCAGCGCCGGCATTCTGGCCGGCTATGTGCTGGCCAATGACGGCTGCACCATCGAATTTACCAACGTGACCGTTTCGGGCACCATGCGCATGTCCTCTGATCAGGGCTTCATGATTGCCGGCGGGCTGCTGGGCAATGTCTCCCGGGCGACGGTGAAGGGCTGCCAGGCGCTGGATATGGATATACAGGCCAACAGCAATTCGGGCGGCTTTGTGGGCATGGACAGCGGCAGCCAATATCAGCAGTGCCGCGCTACTGGCAAGCTCAGCGGCGGCTGGACCCTGGGCGGCTTTGCAGGCTACGGGCAGTGCTCGGATCTGAACAACCCCTCCACCTCCGCCTCCTCCTTTACCCGCTGCTATGCCGATGTGGACGTAAGGGGCGACGACTGGCGGCTGGGTGGCTTTGCCGGGCTGCTGGAAAACGGACGGATTGAAAACAGCGCCGCCATGGGCGATGTGAAGAGCAAGGTGACGGATTGGGAGCCCCGGGTGGGCGCACTGGTTGGCGAGGCTACCAACGCCACCATCAACCGCAGCCATTCCGCCAGCAAGCTGATCGTGGAAAGGGACGACAGCGTCGGCGGCGTGAGCGGCCGCTGCGATGGCGTTGCCATGAGCGAGGTTTCCTTTGACATTGAGAAGAATCCGGATCTGAAGCCCTTCGGCACCATGGCCGGCGATGCCAGCGGCTCGGCTGCCAGAGCAGAAAGCCAGAAGGTGCTTTCCAACATCTGCCGGGATTATTACTTCGGCGGCCACATCTGGGGCGACAAGATGATTGTGGACCGGGAGCCCACCTGCGCCGAGGAAGGCCTGAAATCCAAGCATTGTCAGCGCTGCGATGAGCATGGCGCGGAGGAAATCATCCCCAAGACCGAGGATCACCAGTTTGCCTGGGTGATCGACCGGCAGCCTGCGGTGGGCGTGGCGGGCAGCAAGCATGAGGAATGCAAGGTCTGCGGCCTGAAGAAGGACCCCGTGGAAATCCCCGCGCTGAGCGATGGCTCCTACGATGTGCCCCGGACCGGCGACCAGGCGAACCTGCTGCTGTGGGCGGCGGCGCTGCTGCTGGGCACGGGCCTGCTGATCAGCGCGAAGAAAAAGGCGCATATTTAAAAAAAGAAACAATCAAGCCCTAAACAGCCGCGGCGGCGCATCTGCTGCGGCTGCTTTTGCATAAGGCGGGTTTGGCGCGTATTCCTTGAGACATTTTCAGGCATTTGCCTAAAAAATATACATTGCCGCCCGGGTGCTGAAAAGCTGAACACCGGGCGGCTTTTGTTTATTGTAGAACGCCGGCGGGCTGGATATAATAAGCGCGTAACCCAATGAACCAACCATTGAAACGCCGAAAGGCAGGAGGTTTTACGCTATGTATTATTCCGCTGGCACCTATGAATCCTTCGCACATCCTGAAAAGCCCCAGGGCGTGGATGAAAAATCCGCTTATATCATCGGCACCGGCCTGGCCGGGCTTACCGCCGCGTTTTATCTGGTTCGCGATGGCCAGATGAAGGGCGAGCGCATTCATCTGCTGGAAAAGCTGGAGCTGGCCGGCGGCAGCTGCGATGGCCGCAAGGACGTGACCAAGGGCTTCTTCATGCGCGGCGGCCGGGAAATGGATAACCATTTCGAGGTCATGTGGGACACGTTCCGGGATGTGCCCTCCATCGAGACCCCCGGCGTTTCCGTGCTGGATGAATACTATTGGCTCAACAAGCACGATCCCAACTATTCCCTCTGCCGCGCCACGGTGAACCGGGGCGAGGATGCGCACACCGATAAGAAATTCAATCTGGATAAGGATTCCGCGTTGGCCCTGTCCAAGCTGTTCATGACCCCGGAAAAGGATTTGGAGGACAAGAAGATTTCCGATGTGCTGCCCGATTCCTTCTGGGAGACCAACTTCTGGCTCTATTGGCAGACCATGTTCGCCTTCCAGCGCTGGTCCAGCGCGCTGGAAATGAAGCGGTATCTGTGCCGCTATGTGCATCATATCGACGGCCTGCCCGATTTCAGCGCCCTGCGGTTCACCAAGTACAACCAGTATGAGAGCATGATTCTGCCGCTGGTGAAGTATCTGGAAGCCCACGGCGTGCAGATCGAATACGGCATGGATGTGAAAAACGTGGTGATCGACACGGAGGGCGAAAAGAAGGTGGCCCGGCAGATCGTTTATGAAAAGGACGGCCAGACCCATACCATCGCCCTCGCCGAGAACGACCTGGTGTTCATCACCAACGGCTGCTGCACCGACACCTCCTGCTATGGCGATCAGACCCACGCCCCCGATCTGTCCGGCATTGAAAACGGCAAGGGCGAATCCTGGGATATGTGGAAAGCCATTGCGGCTCAGGCCCAGCACGGCGAGTTTGGCAATCCCGAAGCGTTCTGCTCGGACGTAGACGCCACCAACTGGATGAGCGCCACCGTGGCCACCGCGGATGAGGACGTTATTCGCCACATCATGAACATCTGCAAGCGCGATCCCCGGGAGGGCAAGGTGACCACCGGCGGCATCGTCACCGTGAAGGACAGCACGGAAAACTGGTATCTGTCCTGGACCATCAACCGTCAGCCCCAGTTCAAGGCGCAGGATAAGAACACCGTGCTGGTCTGGCTCTATTCCCTGCATACCGACCGGGAAGGCAATTACGTGAAGAAGCCCATGCGGGCCTGCACGGGCGAGGAGGTGTGCCAGGAGTGGCTGTATCACATCGGCGTGCCGGAAGACCGCATTGCGGAGCTGGCCCATAACGCCTGCAACACCACCACCTGCTTCATGCCCTACATCAACGCCTTCTTCCAGCCCCGCAAGGAATCCGACCGGCCCAAGGTGGTGCCTGACGGCGCGGTGAACTTCGCCTTTATCGGTCAGTTCGCCGAAACGCCCCGGGATACCATCTTCACCACCGAGTATTCGATGCGCACCGGCATGGAGTCCGTGTATACCCTGCTGAATGTGGATCGCGGCGTGCCTGAGGTCTGGGGCAGCAAATATGACGTGCGGGAGCTGCTCCGCGCCTGCTATTACGCGCTGGATAAAAAGCCCCTTACCGACGCCAAGCTCTCCCTCATTGAAAAGGAAATGCTGCATATTCTGATGAAGAAGGTGCAGGGCACCGATGTGGAGCTTCTGCTGAAGGAAAGCGGCTTGATTGAAAAGTGATGGGTGACAGGGAGATGCGCAGGGAACCGCTTTCAGGCGAAAAGTGGTTCCCCGCCTCCTCCGAAAACCTCTTGGGATAAAAACAGGATATCATCCCTATCCGCAATGCGCCCCAGATGAGAGAAGAAACAAATGCTGTTTCCTTCATCAGTCTGGGGCGCATTGCGGATTTTTAGAAAATCAGCCTAGATCCCTGAGGGGCTTTCTTTGGGAGAACGCGGGAGCCCTCTCGCATATTCTTCCGTTATTCCTCCGCATCCCTCCCAAAGAGCTTGCCGGAAGCGGCGGCGCATGCTATGATAAAGGGGAGGCAAAGAGGCCGATGGAACCAAACCAAGCCATAGGAGGGGATTCACCTGATGAACGCAAACCAAAGCAGCTTCCCGTGCCGCCGCGCGGCGGCGCTTTTGCTGGCATGCCTGGTCTTTCTGGGGGGCGGCGGTGCGGCGCTGAGCGCCCGCGGGGAAACAAAAGCGCCCGCGGGGCTTTATGCCGGGTCCCTTTCCGATGCGGAGGTGTTTATCGATCTGCCTGCGCTGCGGCAATACGGCGGATATACCTGCGGGGCCGCCTGCGTGCAGATGCTGATGAACTGGCTTTTCCCTTATGCGGCCGACCTGAATCTGGCCCAATATGAAGCCCTGCTGGGCACCACGCCGGAGGACGGCACGCCCCCGGACGCCATTCTGGCATTTCTGGAAGAAAGCGGCGTGGCGTTTGACGCATCCCAGGGCATGACGCTGGATCAGCTGCGGGAATGCCTGGGGAAGGGACAGCCGGTGCTGATGGCGCTGCAGGCCTGGTCCTCCGCTGAGGACGGCAGCTATAACGTGGACGACCCTGCCGCTGCCGGCACCTATCTGGCCGAGGGGCATTGGGTTATCTGCGTGGGCTATGGCCAAAGCGGCGATCAGCCCTGCTTCATTTTTAACGATCCCGCCTGCGTAGGCCATGTGCTCATGGATGGGGCGGCGCTGGAACGCCGCTGGATCGATCAGGACGCCGCCGGAACGATCTTCGACCATTTCGGCATCGTTATTTGCCAGACCACCGCCTATGACCCTAACTTGCTCTTTTATATGGAATGAGGGCGGCACGCTGGCGGCGTCCCTTCCGGTCCCATCCCGTCCCTGTGGGCATAAATCGTCCCGCAAGAAGGGGCAAAAATCTTCTGTTTCCCCTTTTCCGAAATCCGACAATATGTTATAATAAAGCGGTGTATGTTCCACAATCAATTGTAAGGAGGACCAGAATCCATGCAATATTCCCGCGAAGTGGAAGAAATGGTATGCGTGATGAAGGGCCCGAACCATGGCCCCGCTCCCATTCCTGAAGAAGGCAAATGGGTTCAGGCAAAAGAAATCAAGGATATTTCCGGCCTGACTCATGGTATCGGCTGGTGCGCTCCCCAGCAGGGCGCCTGCAAGCTGACCCTGAACGTGAAAAACGGCATCATTGAAGAAGCGCTGGTGGAGACCATCGGCTGCTCCGGCATGACCCATTCCGCCGCCATGGCCAGCGAAATTCTCCCGGGCAAGACCATCCTGGAAGCCCTGAACACCGACCTGGTCTGCGATGCGATCAACACCGCCATGCGCGAGCTGTTCCTGCAGATCGTGTACGGCCGCACCCAGTCCGCCTTCTCCGATGACGGCCTGGTGATCGGCGCCGGCCTGGAAGACCTGGGCAAGGGCCTGCGGTCTCAGGTGGGCACGATGTATGGCACCAAGGCCAAGGGCACCCGTTATCTGGAAATGGCCGAAGGCTATGTGATGAAGCTGGCGCTGGATAAGGACAGCCAGGTTTGCGGCTATCAGTTCCTGAGCCTGGGCAAGATGATGGACGCCATCAAGAAGGGCATGAGCCCCAACGAGGCGTATGAAAAGAATATCGGCACCTACGGCCGCTTTAAGGCCGAGGACGGCGCGGTCGCCTGGATCGACCCGCGGAAACAGTAAGAAGGAGGTGCGCTGAAAATGGCTCTGTTTGAAGGTTATGAACGGCGTATGCCCCAGCTGCAGCCCGTGCTTGAAAAGTATGGCTTCAAGGATTTTGACGAGCTGAAGGCTTTTAACAACAGCAAGGGCGTGGACGCATACAAGATCGTGGAAGGCATTCAGCCCATCGCTTTCGAAAACGCCAAGTGGGCCTATGAGCTGGGCGCCGCCATCGCGCTCAAGAAGAACGTGAAGACCGCTGCCGAAGCCGCCAAGTGCATCGGCGAGGGCCTGCAGGCCTTCTGCATCCCCGGCTCCGTGGCGGATCAGCGCCAGGTGGGCCTGGGCCACGGCAATCTGGGCGCCATGCTGCTGGATGAAAAGACCGAGTGCTTCGCCTTCCTGGCCGGCCACGAATCCTTCGCCGCCGCCGAGGGCGCCATCGGCATCGCCCGCAACGCCAACAAGGTTCGCAAGAACCCCCTGCGCGTGATCCTCAACGGCCTGGGCAAGGACGCCGCCATGATCATCTCCCGCATCAACGGCTTCACCTATGTGCAGACCAAGTATGATTATCTCTCCGCCGATGTGAAGGCGGATCACGCCCTGACCGTGGTCAACGAAACCGCGTATTCCTCCGGCGAACGCTCCAAGGTTCGCTGCTATGGCGCGGATGATGTGCGCGAAGGCGTGGCCATCATGTGGCATGAGGGCGTGGATGTGTCCATCACCGGCAACTCCACCAACCCCACCCGCTTCCAGCACCCCGTGGCCGGCACCTATAAGAAGGAATGCTGGGAAGCTGGCAAGCAGTACTTCTCCGTGGCTTCCGGCGGCGGCACCGGCCGCACCCTGCATCCCGACAACATGGCCGCCGGCCCTGCCTCCTATGGCATGACCGACACCATGGGCCGTATGCACTCTGACGCGCAGTTCGCCGGCTCCTCCTCCGTGCCCGCTCACGTGGAAATGATGGGCCTGATCGGCATGGGCAACAACCCCATGGTCGGCGCGACTGTGGCTGTGGCCGTGGCCGTGGAGGAAGCGCAGAAGTAATCCTTCCCGGCCGGCCGCGCAGGCACAGGCCATAAAAGGCCGTTCCCCGGGGCAGGTTGGTCCCTGAAAAAGAGAGCATACAATCAGAGCATAAAAAGACCTCCTGCGGCAGAAGAGAAAGCACTGCGGCAGGAGGTCTTTTTATGCCGGGGACGCGGGGGGAAACGCCGGGGGAAGCAGGCTGTCCCACGGCCGGCGGGGATTGCCTGCCCCTCAATCGCGGGATCCAGCGCAGGCCGCTTCTCCGGCGGTGGCGCCCGGTTGCCGGGCAGCTGCGGCCGGGCGCAGGATCAATCCGGGCGATGCGCCGCCGGATCGCGAAAATGCCGGACGGCGTGGAACGTGATCATGTTGCTGTTATGATAGGAATCTGCGCCGTTTATGGCGGTACGGGACAGGATGAGCAGGTCGTCTCCCACGATCTGCGCATCGGGGTACTGGAAGGCGACCAGGGAGCTGTCCTCTCCGCGCAGATCCACCACCCGCCGGGCAATCCGCCAGGAAACCAGATCCCGGGATACGGCCACAGAAAGCACATTGCGGGCCGCAGGCCGCGACGGATCATAAAACTCATTGCCAACGGCGATATATGCGTCGCCGTCCCGCAGGGCCACGAATTTGGAGCTGGCGCCCAGGGGGAAATCCACCACCCGGTCGAAGGCCAGAGGCGCATCCGCCGCCACATAGCGCAGCATCACCGCCTGCCCCCCACAGGGCCGGGCGGCCGGCTGCTGCAGGCGCAGCAGGTTCACCACGCCCCCGTCCGGCGCGACGAGGGCATTGCCCTCCAGGCAGCCCTTCAGCGGGCCCTGGGGAAGGCCCGGCCATGTGCGGTCAAAGGCCAAAGGCTGGGTCAAATGCCAGCTGGCGGGGCGGAGCAGATCGGCGTTTGCATCGGCCGAGAGGATGCAGCTGTCATGGCCGCCGTGCTCCCATGCGCCATAATCAATGGCAGTATACAGCCTGCCCTGATGGAGAATCACCGGCATGGGGCCCTTATGGGGCCCGGCCTCCTGGGCGTTGCTGCCGTTAAAAAGGCGAACCGGCGGCGACCAGGAGCGCCCCTCGTCGTCCGACACGCCGATTAGCAGATCGCCATATTCGCAGGCCATGCCCAGCATATACACCCTGCCCTGATGCCAGAACAGCTTGCCCCAGAAGCAGGGATACAGCTCCGTCAGGTAATCCCAGCTTTCGCCGCCGTCCGTGGATTCGAAAAGGAGGGTGAGGTTCTGGGCCTGCCTGGGGCCGTAAACATCCATGGTGGCCAGCAGCTTTCCTCCAGGCAGAGCCAGCAGGCCGGGGCTGCACAGATACCGGCCCGAGAAGGCGTAGGCCTCGTCCTCCGGGTGCAGATAGTTGACTACGCTGCCCGGGCATGCCCCGGTTCGCACCAGCCGTACCCGGGTTTGCCCGCCGTCCTCCCGGCGCACGGTCACCTCGTAATCCGTCTGGTCTGTCAGGCCGCTTACCCGGGCCTTTTTCCCCTCCAGCGGCTTTTCCTGCCATTTTTCCGTTCCCCGGGGCCGATATAGCAGGGTATGCCGGCCCGGAACGCTATCGCGGAATGCCAGCGAAAAGCCGCAGGCCGCAGGAAGAAGCTGGCAGATAAAAAACCGCTTTGTTTCCTCCTCCGCGTTGAGCAGCGCATACGGCGTATAGCTCCATCTGGAAATGCCCTTCATCCGTTTCCCTCCTGCTTAATACACAAGCTCTCTGAATTTTTTCACCCGGTGCAGGGTGATCAGGTTGCCGTCATGGGCGCTGCGGGCGCGGGCGTCCCCCGAGCGGCTGAGCACCAGCAGATCCTCCCCGTCAATCGCCATGCTGGCGTAGTGCCGGGAGGCCTTTTCCGTTTCGCCCACTGCCACCAGCCCTGCAAAGCACCAGTCCACCAGGTTCCGGGAAAAATGCAGCGCCAGCCGCCGCCGCTCGTTATTGGGCAGGTTATAGCGGTCATCCGGCAGCAGGTCGGCCCGGGTCATGCTGTCGGTGGCCTGGGTGCTCAGGAGCCAGTAAAGCCGGGTCTGCCCGTCATAGAGAATATGGAAGCGCATCTGCCCGCCGGGCAGGGGAAGAAACACCTGCCGCCGGCCGGAGGGCACATGCTCAAAGCAGGTTTCCATGGAGCCATCTTCCCTTTCCACCACCTTGAGCAGGCAGGCGTAGCCCGTGCCGCCGGTATGGGCCCGTGCCAGAAGATGATAGGTGCGCCCCGCAGGGTCGAACCAGTAATGCTTTTCATCCAGAATCTGCGCCACGTTGGTTTCCAGCCAGCCGATGGGGGCGCATGTGCGCTTTTTGCCGGGAGATGTGTCAATCACGCCGCCCCGAGGCACCTCAAAGAAGGGCACGCCGAAATCATCCAGCTTTTCCTGGTCCACGGCGTCCCGGAAAAAGACCTGGCTGGCAAACGTCCAGCTTTCCTTTTTCAGCAGATCGTCATGAATATTCGCCCGCAGCAGCACCGGGGCCATGGCCGCCACCGGCCAGGAGGCGCAGTCCGGAGCCACCTGATGCTCCATGGCCAGATAAACCCGATCCGCCGTATACCAGACGTTGGCGGCAGTGGAATGCCAGCCGCAGCCTTCGCCCTCCGGCTCTGTCAGATAGGCGGGCGCGCTCCAGGTCTCCCCGCCGTCGTCCGACCGGACGACGCCCACCCGGTCCGCCACGCCGATGATATACAGCGCGTCTCCCGCCACAAAGGGCCGCCCATGCACAAAGGGGAAATAGGCGGCAAAGCGGAAATGCTCCCCATCGTCGGAGAGAAACACCATGCCCCGCTCCGCCTGGGAAATACCGGGATATTTATGATCCATGGTGACGATGAGCCTGCCCCCGGGCAGCACGCAGACGCCGGGGGTATAGACAAATTCCTGCTTTTCCACATCGGAGGCATAAACGGTGATATATGCGTTCGCCAGCGGCTCGATTCTTCGCGTCATAAGAAGAAGCTTCCTTTCATTATCCGGCGTTCAGCCTTTAATGGAGCCCATGGTCATGCCCTTCACAAAGAAACGCTGCAGGAAGGGATAAACGCACATGATCGGCAGGGTGGCCACGATGATCAGCGCATATTTCATGGAGAGGGCCAGCTGGGTTTGAGACACGTCCTCGCTTGAGGAGGTATCCAGCACGTCCTGCATCATGCCCGTCTGGCTGATGAGCAGATTGCGCAGCACCATTTGGAGGGGCATCATGGCGTCGTCCCGCAGATAGATCATGGCGGTGAACCAGCTGTTCCACTGGCCCACGGCGGTGAACAGCGCGATTACAGAAATCACCGGCATGGACAGGGGTACCACGACCCGGGCGAGAAACACGGTGTGGCTGCATCCGTCTAGAAACGCCGCCTCGGACAGGGATTCGGGAATATTGCTTTGGATGAAGGTGCGCACGATCACAATATTGCGCACGCCGACGCAGCCCAGGATAAACACGACGGGCCATTTATCCACCAGACCCAGGTTTTTTACCGTAAGGTAGGTGGGAATCAGGCCGCCGGAGAAAAACATGGTGATGGTCATATAGACCACAAAGATGTTCTTGCCCACCATATCCCTGCGTGAAAGCGCATAGCCGGCCGTGACGGTGATAACGGTGGTGAGCGCTACGTCGCACAGGGTATACACGATGGTGTTCAGATAGCTGCGCCAGATGGCGGGATAGGTGATCACCTGGCGGTAGCCCTCCAGCGAAAAGCCCTTGGGCAGCAGGATCACCCTGCCAAAGGACACGGCGGCGGGATCGCTGACCGACGCGATAATAACAAACCACAGCGGATAGGCCACAATCAGCAGCAACAGCCCCAGCACGATATATACCGTAACGTCAAACGTAAGGTCAGCCTTGCTCCGGTGGATCCTTGTGTTTTTTTTCTTCATGCTTTTCACCTCACCACAGGGATGTTTCACTGAGCTTGCGGGAAATCGCGTTCACGGCAATCAGCAGCACAAAATTGATAGCGGAATTAAACAGGCCGATGGCGGCGGAATAGCTGTACTGCACCTTTTGCATGCCCTGCTTGTATACGTAGGTGCTCAGCACCTCGCTGACATTCAGGTTCATGCTGTTCTGCATCAGGTAGGCCTTCTGGAAGCCCACGCCCATGATGTTGCCCATGCTGAGAATCAGAAGCATGACAATGGTAGGCACGATGCAGGGCAGGTCGATATGGCGGCAGCGCTGCAGCTTGTTGGCGCCGTCCACAATGGCCGCCTCATGCAGTGCAGGATCCACCCCCGAAAGGGCGCTGAGATACACGATGCTGTTCCAGCCCACGCTGCACCATACGCCGCTCCACACATACAGATGCCGGAAGGAGCCCTCGCTCAATAACACGTTCAGATTGCCCTCGATAAGGCCCAGCTTCTGCAGCATGATGGTAAACACACCGGTGGAAGGAGAGAAGAACAGGTTGATCATGCCCACCACGATAACCGTGGAAATGAAATGGGGAGCGTAGGTGATGGTCTGCACGGTTTTCTTAAACCGGGGCGCTGAGCAGGCATTGAGCCCCAGCGCCAGCAGGATGGGCAGCGGGAAGCCGGCCAGCAGCGAATAAACGCTGATGGCAATGGTGTTTTTCATCAGCTTGGGGAACATATTCAGGTTTATGAACCGTTCAAAATGCTTCAGGCCCACCCAGTCGCTTCCCCAGATGCCCTTGAAGCTTTTGTAATCCTTAAAGGCGATCTGTACGCCGTACATCGGCATATAACTGAAAAGAAACAGCACCAAAACAACCGGAAGCATGAATAAATACAGTTCCCAGTTCCTTGCGATCCGTTTTCCCAGCTTGCGGTAGTATCCCGCCTGTTTCCCATTTGCGCTCACTTTGTTGTCCTCCCCGTCGATAGAAGGGTTCCCCCGGCGGCAGATTTTCCGCCGGGGGAACGCGGTTCCCTTGATCAGTTCAGGCCCAGCGTGTCATACGCCTGCTGGCAAAGCTTCAGGTATTCCTGGAGCCCCAGCTCGTCCATCCGTTTTACATAGGCGTCCCATTCGGCGTCGATGTCGCCCTGGCCGGTGATCCAGCGGGCCAGCGTGGTGGAGCGCAGGCTGTCAATGTCCACCTGCAGGTCGCTCCGGCGCTGATCCAGATCCATATCGCCGGTGGAGCACTTGCGATAGTTGGTCTCGCCCTGGGGCACGTAATCCTTATACACATGCTCATACGCCCAGGCCCGGGAGCCGGGATCGTTGTAGGTCACGTCATTATAATGGTCATAGAAGTCGTCGGCCCGAATGCCGCAGATGAAGTTGCCAAAGGCGGAATACAGGTCCAAGGTCTCATCGCCCAGCTTCTCCTTGACGGCGTCCACATTCTCCTCGGTGAAGGGCGTAATCTTGCCGTTTTCATCGTAATCCCAGAAATAGCCCTGCATGCCCAGCTGGAAGTTGGCCACGGCCTCCGGATCGCTGGCCAGGAAATCCGCCAGCGCCAGCGTTTCCGGCAGATGCTTGTTGCCCGAGAAGATCACGAAATCGTCCCGGCCGATGAAGGTGAATTCCTGCTTGCGGATCACGGGCTTCACGCCGGTTTCCGTATCCATGGGCGCAACGGGAATATACGCCTCCGGCAGGGGGCTGCTGAACGCGGAGAAGAAGCCCAGATAGGGGGTTTTAGAGGTGACTCGGGCGATGGACATGTTGCGGTCGTCGGTGAAGGATTCGGCGGGGGTCAGGCCCAGCCGGTACAGCTCCGCCAGATACTTGATGGGCTCCTTGATGGCGGGATTCACGCCCTGGAACACCACCTTGCCGTTATCCACGGCCAGCCAGTTGGTCTGGGTGATGGTGATGCCCCAGAAGCCCAGCACGTCGAACATGCCGGTGATCCGATGATCCCACTGATAATAGAAGGGAATGGCTTCCTCGGGGATGGAGCCCTTGCCGGCGTTATCCTTGAAGGCCTGAAGCACGGCGGTGAGCTCCTTGACCGTGGTGGGCACCTCCAGATTCAGCTCCTCCAGCCAAACCCTGTTCATCAGCAGCATATCCCGCAGGTTGCCGGTGTACTCCACGTAGTCCACATCGGGCAAACCCACCCGGTATCCCCGGTGCAGCGTTTCCGCATAGGGATTCTCCTTGAGGAACTTGGCCCAGTAGGGCGCGTATTCCTCCAGCAGCTCGTCCGTCAGCTCCACGATATAGCCGCCCTCGCAGGCGTCCGCCAGCAGCTCGCTGTTCATATCCAGCCGCAGCGCCATATCGGGCAGATTCTCCAGCGTGGCCAGGCGCAGGTTAAGCGCCTCCTGCTGGGACATGGAAAATACCTGCATGTCCAGCCGGATATTGGTCTTTTCAAAGAGCCAGTCCAGCAGCTTGGATTTGTCGAATTTGCCTGTGTTGTTCACGTCCAGCACCCAGCAGGACAGGGTGATGGGTTCCTCGGAAAGGGGCAGCTTCGTTTCAGCCGAGGCCGTGGCCGTCAGCGACGTGGCGAGCAGCGCCAGCGTCAGAACCAGAACCAGGATGCGCTTCATGTTTTCTTTCCTCCTTATTTTTCACAGGCATTTCGCCTGAATAGTGACGAATCAGCGGCGGGGAAGCGCCAGCGCGGCGCGAATCTCCTCCTCCATATCCCAGAGCGCCTTCACCCCCAGGGCCAGCGTGGCGTTCCATTCCGCGGTGTTTTTGGCGCGGGTGGTAATGACGGCGGGGACGCCCAGATATTGCAGATGCTCCTTGCAGCAGGCGGGGTACAGCTGGGTTTCCTCCAGCGACGCCAGCGTCAGGAAGGACTGAAGCCGGTCCGCCCGCGGGTCCCCCTCCCGGAAGAAGCGGTACAGGGCGGCATACAGATCGGCGTGGAAGTTGGCCATCACGCCGCTGAAGCCGCAGCCGCCGTCCCGCAGGGACTGGAGCAGGGTGGCGGTGTTGGCGTTAAACAGCTGCAGCCCCGAATCCTTCACAAGCTCCAGCCGCCGGCGGATCCGCGCCGCGTCGCAGCAGGTGTCCTTCAGGAAGCCGACGCGCCCCGTCTGGGCAAACCAGCGCAGCAGCTCGTCCGACGCCGTGCGTTTATAGGGGTAGGGGCATTCGTAAATGCCGAAGGTCACGCCGGGCATGGCGGAAAAAAACTTTTCCGCGTTCCGGCGCACCGTATCCTCGGATTCATTGGCCATGGCCAGCCGGTTGAGAATAAGCACCGGCTCATCCGCGCCCTCCTCCATCATGCCGGAAAGCTGGGCGACGGCGGTTTCCACATCCATGGAGGTATGGGCGGAGGCAATAACGGACATGTCCCCGGGCCGATGGGCGATGATAAAACGCATGATCTCCCGCATTTCCCGATCCGAAAGATGGAAAATCTCGCTGGACAGGCACAGGGCGAAAATGCCGTCGCAATGGCAGGAATCGTAATACTGCAGCAATGCCTCCAGCCCCGCGAAATCCACCTGGTTATCCTCGGTAAACAGCGTGATCATGGTTGGGTAGATCCCCTGACGAATATGCTTCATGGTTTCCTCCGCTCCTATGCCGTCTGCGACGGCTTTTTGTTCATCATTGCTGAACGATGTTCTTTGACAGAACCATTATACAATAGCTCTTCGAGCATGTCAATAACCTGTGCCATTTTTATCAAATGCTACAGGATGAAAAAACAAAAGGATTGACTGGCCTGCCATTCCTGTATATAATTGGAGATGTTTATCGCAGAATGGCAATTTGCTGCCGGGGGAGGGCTCCGCCGTGGACGAAAAATATCTTGTTAAATCGCTGCTGAAGGCGATTGATGTGCTGGAATGCTTTTCGGATCTGCATCCGGAGCTGGGCGTTTCCGAAATCGCCAAAATGCTGGAGCTGCAAAAAAGCACGGTGTTTAATATCCTCAACACCCTTGAGCACCGGGGGTATGTGGATCAGTCCCCCCAAACGGGCAAATATCATCTGGGCCTGCGGGTGCTGCATCTGAGCTATATTGTCAATCATCATATGGGGCTGCGGGAAATGTTTCTTCCCTATCTGGCGCAGATTGCCCAAGCCACGGACGAGATTTGCTATTTCGGCATCCTGGATCAGCGAGAGGTGCTCTATATCGATTCAGCCTATCCCCATCATGCCACCCAGACGCGCAATATTCTGGGGGAGCGCGCCCCGCTTTACTGCACAGGCCTGGGCAAGGCCATGCTGGCCCATATGCCCGAGCCGGAGGCGGCCGCCGTGCTGGCAGGCCCGTTCAATTCCTTCACCAATTACACCCTGACCGATCCTGCCGCCCTGCGCGGGCAGATCGCCCGGATTCGGGAGCAGGGCTACGCCGTGGACGACATGGAGCATGAATTAGGCATCCGCTGCGTGGCCGCGCCGGTGTTTCGGGCGGACGGCAGCGTGTTCGCCGCAGTGAGCGTATCCGGGCCGTCTATGCGGTTCGATCAGGCCATTTTGCAAAGGGACGCCGATATCATCCGCCAAATCATCCAGCCGCTGCAGCGCTGCCTGTAAGCGCCGGAGCAACAAGCCGCACGCGATCCGTTTCATGCTCGCATGCGGCTTTGCCTTTCCCGGCGAGGGCGCTGTCCGGCTCCGGAACACGCGCCGTGGCGGCGCCCCTATCGCCTTATCCCTGCGCCCTGTACGCCCGGGGGGAGAGGCCGGTTTGCGCGCGGAAGATTTTGCCGAAGTAGGAAGGGCTTTCAAAGCCGCAGATGCGGCCGATTTCCTCAATGGGCAGAGCAGTGAAGCGGAGGAACTGCCGGGCCTTGGCCACCCGGATGCGCCGCAGCTGGCCCATGACGGTGTCGCCCTGCGCCCGGGCGAAATACCGGCACAGAGAATAGCGGTTCATGCCCACATGCGCGGCCACGTCCTCCAATGTCAGCGGCTGGGCAAAATGCGCCTCCATGAACTGCATCGCCCGGGCCGCCGCCGAAACCTCCGGCGCGAACTGCACGGCCAGCCAATCCGTCAGCCATTGATACCCTGCGGCTGACCGGGAAATCACCGTGCTGCTCCCGGCGCAGAGCCGGTCCAGCGCATCGGTGGCGGATAGAAAGGCGCTCTCCGCCTGAAAGAAAAAGGCGCTGTCCGCGCCGAAATACTGCAGCGCGCCCTCCCCGCCCCGGAAGGTGAGCCATCGGGTGTCCATCTCCTCCTCGGGCGCATAGCCGTGGGGCACGCCCGGGGCACAGTAAAGCCCCTGCCCCGCCGTCAGCATCCGCGCTTCCCCCTGCACCCAGAATCGCCCCGCCCCCCGGGTCACCCAGATCACATGGTGAAACTCAAACCCCGCGGGCCGCTCCAGCTGCCGCTGGGGCGTGCTTTCGCCAATGGTGCATAAGAGAAAGGGCAGCGGGCACGGGCGGGACGCATCCAGATATTCCTTGCGAATCTCAGCAAACATGGCCGTCAATATCCTTATAGTTTTACAATATATTAAGATTGACGGAAGGAAAATCCGTCAATATAATGATAACAGAAACAAGCAAAATACGAAAGCCCCAAGGGGCGGTCAAGGAGGAAAAAATCATGGAAAAAATGCGGTTGGGTCTGATTGGCTGCGGCGGGCGTGCGGGCTCCCATATGCACTCCTTTGAGCAGATGGCGGATGTGGAAGTGGTGGCGGTGGCCGATCCGGTGGCGGAGCGGCGGGAAGCCGCGGCCAAGCGGTTTGGCTGCCAGCGGATGTATCCCGATCACCGGGAGCTGTATGCCCATGAGAGCCGGGAGACGCTGGACGCGGTGGTGATCGCCATCGAGCCCACGGCCCACATCGGCGTGGAGGAAGGGGCCATTGATCTGAACCTGCCCTTCATCGTGGAAAAGCCCATGACGCTGGACCTGCATCAGGCCGAGGAAATTGCCCGGCGGGTGGAGGAGAAAGGGCTGATCACCTCTGTGGGCTTCCAGGACCGGTATCTGGATCTGATGGAAATCATCCGGGACGAGCTGCCCAAGCATCCCGCAGGCGGGCTGGTATACGGCGCGTGGATCGGCGGCATTCCCGGGGTCTGGTGGTGGCAGAAGAAGAGCACCTGCGGCGGCCAGCTGGTGGAGCAGAACATTCATCTGCTGGACGGCCTGCGTTTCCTGTACGGCGAGCCCCTGTCCGTGTATGCCACCTGCAGCCGCGGCATGATTCATGCGGGGGAAAACGGCGTGTCGCCCGAATATGACACCGACGATCATTCCACCGCCGTGATCCGCTTTGAAAACAACGTGACGGCCACGCTGGTCAGCGGGTGCTATTCCCGGTCCGTGCGGCCCAATTGCGGTCTGGTAATTACCCTGCCGGACATGGTGATTGATTATCGTCTGCGCAACAACCTGATTCTGCGCACCGCCAATCAGACCCTGGACATCAACCGTCAGGTGGATCAGACCCTGCTGCTGGATCGGGCGTTTGTGGACGCGGTGCGTTCCGGCGATGCGTCCGGCATTCGTTCGCCCTATGCGGATGCGCTCAAGAGCCTGAAGCTGGGCTTTGCGGCCAATGAATCCATGGAAAGCGGGCAGGTTATTTACTTCTGAGCCGGGCCGAAAGCGGATGAAAGCCCGTCTGCGGGCGATCAGGAAGCAAGGCTTTCTCAGAAATCAAAGGAGGAATACTCATGCGTTTATGCGTGCCGGTTCCCTGTTTCTTCAGGAATATGGATTTTTGCGATGCGCTGCGGCGGATTCAGGCGTTGGGCTTTGACGCGGCGGAGACGTATCAATGGAAGGATCTGGATCAGGATGCGGTGCGGCGCACCTGCGAGGAGACCGGGGTGGAGCTGCTGAGCATGTGCACCACGGAGTTCCGGATGACGGATCCCAGCTATCGGGAAGCCTGGCTGGCCGGGCTGGCGGAAACCTGCAAGGCGGCCAACCGGATGAATGTGAAGCGGCTGATCACCCAGGTGGGCCCCGATACGGGCGCGCCCCGGGCGGAACAGCATGCCGCCATCGTGGAAACCCTGCGGCAGGCCAAGCCCATTCTGGAGGATTCCGGCGTGACCATTATGCTCGAGCCCCTGAACACGCTGGTCAATCATCCGGGGTATTATCTCTGGTCCGCGGTGGAGGGGTTTGAGATCATCCGCGAGGTGGATCATCCGCTGGTGAAGCTGATTTACGATATTTACCATCAGCAGGTGATGGAGGGCAACATCATTCCCAACATCACCAGGAATCTGGATTGCATTGCCCATCTCCATTCCGCCGGGCATCCCGGCCGGCATGAGCTGCAGTACGGCGAGAATGATTATCGCGTGATCTTTGATGCAGTGGATAAGGCCGGTTACACCGGCGCCTGCGGCCTGGAATACACGCCGCTCATGCCCCCCGAGGAAAGCCTCATCGAAGCCAAGCGCCGTTACGGGGCCTGATGGGGCTTGCGGGAGATTCCGGGGGCTATGCGCCCCCGGGCCCCGCACCAGGGAGTTCCTCCCTGGACCCGGTACACAATGGGGCTTGGACTTAGGAAATCGTCGAGTTTTTGTGTGCATGAGAGGAACGATGTGGGGCTATGCGCCCCACGCCCCCACCAGGGAGCTCCTCCCTGGACCCGGTGCACAATGGAGCTTGGACTTAGGAAATCGTCGAGTTTTTGTGTGCATGAGAGGAACGATGTGGGGCGCTGCCCCACGCCCCGCCAAGGGAGTTGCCCTTGGATCCCGGTACACAACTTTACTGGATTTAAGAAATCGGTGGGTTTCTGTGTGGAGCAGCAGGAACGGATGTGTTGCAGCATCCCGCGGCAGCGCCTGAGCGTTCGCTCAGGCCCCGGTCAACCTGTTGACCGGGGGTTTTCGGATGATCGACATCGGGAAAGCTTGCTTTCCCGAATGCGATTCATTCCGAAAACCGCTCCCTGCCGCGGGGAACATGGCCGTAACCCAACATGACCTCACGCTTCACGCGGAAACATTTTGCATAACCCGCCAGCCATCATCGCGGAATGGGGGTGCAGGGGAATCATTCCCCTGCTTCGGGGGTTTGGGGGCGAAGAGCCCCCAAAGACTCCCCTGCCCGCAGTCGGCCTCCGTTTAGCTGCTTGGAGGTAAATAACCCCCATAGGTTCCCTGTCCGCAATCGTGCGTGAACAAGGCGCATACAAAAACAGGACCCACGGTCAGCCGTGGGCCCTGGCTTTGTATGTAGCAATCAGAGCTTGAGCGCCTTTTTGAGCCGGGGCGTGAGCCAGCTGCACAGGAGAATCTTGATGGCATCGCCGGGGAGGAAGGGCAGCACGCACAGGGACATGCTGGCACCCAGGGAATTGCCGCTCTGGATCATGAACCAGCAGGTGCCCAGAGCATAAAGCGCAAGGGTGGCGGCCACCAGCCGCAGACAGCGCTGCCAGAGCCCGCCGTCCCAGAAGCCCAGGCCCGCGATCAGCGCGCAGGGGAGATAACCGATGATGTAGCCGCCGGTGGGCCCCAGCAAAACGCCCGCGCCGCCCCGCAGCGCGGAGAACACCGGCGCGCCGCAAAGCCCCAGCAGCAGATAACAGCCCATGGAGATTACGCCGCCCTGCCAGCCCAGCAAAAGCCCGCTGAGCATCACAATCAGCGACGCCATGCTGATGGGCACCGGCCCGATCGCAATGGACAGCTGCGCGCAAACCCCCGTCAGCGCCGCAAACAGCGCGCAATAGCATAGCCTCCGCGTCCGCGATTGATTCATAACCCCAAACCGCCTTCCGTTATTTTCATTCCGCATGTCAGTATAAAAGCGCGAAAAAGGTTTGTCAAGGCGCGGAAATGTTAATTGCGTGTGAACAATCGCATAAAAATGTAACAATTCGTCATAATCCCTTGACAATATCTGCCGCGGGCCGTATCCTGAAACAGCCAAGCCGCCGGAAAGCGGCGGCCGAAAGGAGAAGAACGCAAATGAAGAAAATGCTGCTGTGCCTGGTGCTGGCGCTGTGCTGCCTGGTGACGGGAGCGCTGGCGGATCAGGCGCTGACGCCTACGGATACGGACCTGCCCGAGGCCAAGGCGGTGGAAATCGCGAAGGCGGAATTTCAGAAGCGCTTTGGCCTGAGCGACGAGCAGATGACCTGGTTTAGCTGGGATGCGGCGCTGTGGGATGGGGATTATTTCCACGAGATCGCCGATGAGACCCAAACCCCCCAGCGGGTGTGGGATGTGTATTTCAGCTATAACCGCCCGGAAAACACCGTTTATCACGACAGCGCGGCGGATTACCTCTGCCAGAGCATTTATATGGACGCGCAGACCGGCGCGTTCGTGCAGGATGATCTGCCCACCGATGATATCTTCGCCCAGCGGCTTACGGCGTTTCTGGCTAACCTGAGCAGCGAAGCCTATATGACCAGCCGGGACAAGGCGTTCCAGGCGGCCCGGGATCAGCTGCAGGATGAAAGCGGCATGACCGATGCGGAAATGTCCGGGCTGACCGCGTCCCTCTATCTGGGTGAGCCAGGCAAGGGCGACGGCCCCCGGGCGGATCTGGATTACAGCAAGGCCGTGTGGTATGTGTATTTCCAGAATTACAGCGCCTTTGTGGCGCTGCAGGTTCGGGCGGATACGTATGAAGTGACCGGCGGCGAGGGCTATGCCGAGCAGCTGGCGTGGATGGTCAGTTCCGTGCAGGCGGACCGGGAAGCGCAGGAAACGGCGGAAAAACAGCAGGAGGCCATTGCCCGCTGGGAGGCGGAAAAGGGTCCCGTGACCGGCTGGAGCTATCAGGATAAGGCCGCATTCTATACGGAAAACGGCTTCGCCTTTGACGCTTACGGCGCGTTTGGCGCGTCCTGGCTGCTGCCTGAAGACGGCGATATTGGCTATGACGCGGCGCTGAAAGCAGCTAAGGATGCGCTGATGGCGCATGCGGGCGCGAATGAAGCGGAGCTGGACGGGCTGGATGTGTCTGCCGCGTTCGGGCAGGCAGGCGAATGGGGCAATTCCTGGAGCTTTGAATTCCGTACCCCCGGCGTGGAGGAGAATGCTACGGTGTACAGTGCCTATGTGGCTGCCGATGGCACCGCTTATTCCGCAGCCAAGTATGCCTGGCAGGAAGGCGAATCCGCCCCTGCATGGTATCTCAGCCCCGACGGCGAGGAAAGCACCTACGATGGCAGCGCTGGCAACGGCTGACGGGAGAAACGAACACATTGCAGGAGGGCCGCTCTTTCAGAGGAAAGAGCGGCCCTCCTGCGCTATCTCAAAGCAGATATTCTTCGAGAAACGATGAGGGAGCCCTTCTTTTTTCTACAAAAAGAACGGCTCCCTCGCATGACGCCTCTCCGGCTTTTACCCAATATCCGGCAGGCTGGCCGCGGCGACGCTCTGGCCCACCCGGCGGCTGTTTTCATCGGGGATGTGGAGCTGAATCTTCCGGGCCAGCTCGGGGAATTCGGCGTCCAGCACCTCCTGCGCCTTCTGCAGCAGCAGCGCGCCGCCCTGCCCGGAGGTGACGCGGCCCATGATCAGCACATGCTCGATATCATAGAATCGGGCGTACCAGGCAATGGAATAGCCGAAGTATACGCCGATGCTCTCGTAAATCTGCGCGGCCAGCGGATTGCCATTGCGCATTTCCTGCTGCACCACCTTCAGCTTTTCGGCGGGAGACAGGCTTTCATCCAGCGCAATATGGGCCGCGGGGGCCAGCTTGATGACGCCATCCTGCGAGAAATACTTCACGCCGCAGCCCCAATCGCCGCTCCATTCATCCACCATCGCATCCCGGTTGAAATCCACGGGCGCGAAGGCCAGCTCGTTCAGCCAGCCGGTAATGTTCATATCCTTGTCCACATAGCCGCCCGCTTCGCTGGTGCCCATGGCGATGCCCAGCACGTTGCCGGCGTTGAGCTCCATGGCCCCGGCCAGCGCGGTCACGTCGCCGTCATTGGCCACCTCCACCGGCGCGCCGATTTCCCTGGCCACGTCGATATACATGGTCTTGACCTTGCGGGCGAAATCCTCCTTGCTTACCTTCAGGAACAGGGAGGCCACCATGATCTTGTTGTCGATATACACGCCGGCGCTGGATACGCCGATGGCGTCCACCCGGGGCATATGCGCCGCGGCGGTTTTCATGGCCGAGAGGATGCCGTCGTAATGATACTGGGGGTCGGACTGAGTCTTGGGATGCCAGACCACTTCCTCGGAATACACCGCTTCGCCGTCGATCACCGCGGAGACCTTCCGATCGCTGCCGCCTGCGTCAAAGCCGATCCGGCAGCCGTTGAGATGCCGGCCCACGCTGCTGGCAGAGGAAACCGAGCGGCGCGCGTCCGCCAGCGTTTCCGCCTTTTCCACCTCAAAGGGCCGCTCATAAACGGTGGCCATAAAGTCTGCGTCAAAGGCGCGCTCGCCGCCGGGCTGATAGGCCGCCTTCAGATGGGCGTGCACTTCATCGGAGCCGAAGGTGACGATTTTGTAGCCGCCCCGGGCCCACAGCAGGGTTTTCACCAGCCGGTCCAGCAGCGGCACGGTGCGCTTGTCCACGCCGTCCTTGAAAATCCGCAGGGAATAATCATCGCAGTAGCCCTGATTGCGCAGGATGGTGACGGCGAAATCGCAGGTGTTTTCGCTCTGCTTCACGTCCGCCTCGTATTCCCGCAGGGCAATCTCCAGGGGATAAAACTTCGGGTCCAGGGGCGCGGGCACTTTCAGATGCATGGTCGTTTCCTCCTTGCCTTACGTAATCGCGCTTCATCGCTAAAAGCAGATGCTTTTCCCGCAACTCAGCGGACAAACTTGGTCACGCCGCCCACGATGGTGCGCAGCACGTTGCAGTCTCCGTCCATGAGCACAATGTCCGCATCCTTGCCCGCTTCCAGAGAACCCTTGCGATCGGCCACGCCGATGGAGGCCGCGGCATTGAGGCTGGCCGCCCGCACCGCTTCATGCATGGAAACGCTGGCGTAATCCCGGAAATTGCGCACGCCCTGGTTCAGCTTGAGCACGCTGCCGGCGATGGTGCCGTCCAGCAGGCGGCATTCAATGCCCTTGAGCACAAACTTCTGCCCGCCCAGCTCGTATTCGCCATCGGGCATGCCGCAGGAACGCAGGCAGTCCGTAATGAGCACCAGATGCTCGCCCTTGGCCTTATGCATCAGGGGGAACAGGCCCTTATTCACATGGAAGGTGTCCACGATCAGCTGGCAGTAAACATCCGTGGTCAGCGCCGCGCCCACCACGCCGGGATCCCGGTGCATCATGGGGGTCATGGCGTTAAAGGTATGGGTGATATGGTTCGCGCCCAGACGGATGGCGTTCATGGCCTGATCATAATTGGCGCTGGTATGGCCGATGGAGAGGGTAATATCCGTTTTCTCCTTGAGCGTGCGGATGAACTGATCGCCGCCCGGCATTTCAGGGGCGAAGGAGATCATGCGGATAATGTCCGCATAGGGCAGCACCTTTTCCGCATCGGGGGGCAGGATGTTTTCCTCCGCCTGCGCGCCCTTTTTGGAGGGGTTGATGAAGGGGCCTTCCGCATGGCAGCCCAGGATTTCCGCGCCCTCAAAGGCGGCGGAGCGGCTTTCCTCCCGCAGCTGACGCAGCTGGGCGAAGATGGTTTCCAGGGTGCTCCAGCCGATGGTCATGGTGGTGGGCAGGAAGGAGGTGACGCCGTTTGCCAGAATGCCTTTGGCCATTTTGCGCACGCCGGCATTGTCCGCGTCGGATACGTCCGCGCCCAGATAACCGTGAATATGCACGTCCACCAGGCCGGGGCTCACATACATCCCCGCCGCGTCGATGACTTCATCCGCCATGGCCCGCGCCGCGGCTTCGTCCATGACGCCCACAATCTTTTTATCGTATACCAGCGCCTTTCCCTGCACCTCCGCGCCCGGCAGCAGGATTCGCCCGTTCACAATCGCTTTCATTTGTTCCCCACGCTCCTTTTTGCTCGAATTTGTTTTCTATTGCCATTATAAAATAATTTCCCCTGAAATACAAGCAGAATTCCTCAAAAAAAGGGGGAATTATTATGCGTGAGGGGGATCCCGAAGAACGCCAATGGGGGATAAAAACCGGCGCTTATTTGATCGGCAATGCGTCCCGGATGGGGGAGGCAGCGTGTTCTCATTTCTTCTTTCCCTTTATGAACGATTTGGAAACAAATTCGTGAGCGGGGTTGACGAACGGGCGGGGATTGCGTATAATGGCGCTGAAAAACGGGAAAGGGGGAAGCTGGATGCAGGCAAGGAAACGGCAAATCGCTTGGATTCTTTGCGCCGTGCTGCTGATTGCGCTTACAGGCTCCCTTTTCTGTGTGGCGCGGCATGGCGCGCATTTCATCCTGCACGGGGGCAACAGCCTGTGCGCGGAATGCCGCCTGACGGAGGCATGCCAGCAATTGCTGCTGCAGGCGGGGCTGATCCTGCTTGCGATGGCGCTTTCCCTGCTTCGCGTGCATGGGCAGGCAGCCGCGGCTGTGCGCCGGCATACCCTGCGCCCTGCGCCCACGTTGGTTGCGTTAAAAGTGAAGCTGTCGAATTAAATCCCCAAGGCCCGGCCTGAGAGGGGCGTTTTCTGCTGAAAGCCGCCGCGCTTGTTGCGTGCGCCGCGATCGCTCCCTCCCGCCGAGCCTTTTTTGCGTACCCTTCTTTCGGCCGGCATATTCCATCCGGCCTGAATGCTTTGCATCTGAATACAACCGAATATGGAGGATTATGCGTACATGAAGAAGTTTTTTGCGTGCCTGCTGGCCGTTTTGCTGGCAGGGTGTGGCTTTTCTGCGGTTCGGGCTGCGGCTGAAGGCCCCAGGCCCCTGTCTATCGTCTGCTCCACCTTCCCCTCCTACGACTGGGTTCGCCAGATTCTGGGCGAGGATGCGGACGGCGTTTCTCTGACCCTGCTGCTGGATGACGGCGCGGATCTGCATAACTATCAGCCCACCGTGGCGGACATCGCGGCCATTCAGGGATGCGATCTGTTTGTATACGTGGGCGGGGAATCCGACGGCTGGGCGGAAAGCATTCTGGCCGCGTCCCCCCAGACCCATACCCTGGCGCTGCTGGACTGGGTGGATACCCGGGAAGAAGAAACCGTGGAGGGGATGGAGCACGACGACCATGACGACCACGATCACGACGATCACGACGACCACGACCACGACGATCACGGCCACGGCCAGGATGAGCACGTCTGGCTGTCCCTGCGGCGGGCGGAAAGGCTGGTGGGCGTGCTGGCCCGGGAGCTGGGCGCGCTGCGGCCTGAAGCTGCTCTGCGCTGGCAGAAAAACGCGGATGCGTATATCCGGCAGCTGCAGGCGCTGGATGAGCAATACACGGCCGTGACGCAACGGGCCGCCAACAAAACCCTGCTTTTTGCCGATCGGTTCCCCTTCCGCTATCTGGCGGAGGATTACGGCCTGTCCTATTACGCCGCCTTTTCCGGCTGCTCGGCGGAAACGGAGGCCAGCTTTGAAACGGTGCTGTTTCTGGTGGGCAAGCTCCGGGAGCTGCAGCTGCCCGCCGTGCTCACCATTGAAAACGCGGATGGGGCGCTGGCCCGAACCGTGATCGCCAATGCGGGGATGGACGTGCCCGTTCTGGAAATGAACTCCTGCCAATCCGTCACGGCGGCGCAGCTGGCGGCGGGGAAAACATATCTGGCCCTGATGGAAGGGAACCTGGCTGTGCTTGCGCAGGCGCTGGAATAAGGAGGAAGCGGCCATGGCATTGATTGCATGCAGAAACACGGCGCTGGGCTATGGCGGCCACGCGGTGGTGGAAGGGCTGGGGTTTCAGGTGAACCCCGGGGATTATCTGTGCGTGATTGGGGAAAACGGCGCGGGAAAAAGCACGCTGATGCGCACGCTGCTCCATTTGCAGCCGCCCCTTTCCGGGGAAATCACGCTGGGGGATGGGCTGCGGGCCAACGAGATTGGCTATCTGCCCCAGCAGACGCCGGTGCAGCGGGATTTTCCCGCATCGGTGCGGGAGATCGTGCAGTCCGGCTGCCTGAACGGATGCGGGCTGCGGCCATTTTATAACCGGACGGAAAAGCGCCGGGCGGCGGAGAGCATGGAGCGGCTGGGCATTGCGCCCCTGGCCGGGCGCTGCTATCGGGAGCTGTCCGGCGGGCAGCAGCAGCGGGTGCTGCTGGCCCGGGCTCTGTGCGCGGCGAAGCGGCTGCTGCTGCTGGATGAGCCGGCGGCGGGGCTGGATCCCCAGGCCAGCGGCGAAATGTATGCCCTGGTGCGGGGGCTGAATCGGGAGGGGATGGCGGTGGTGATGGTATCCCATGATCTGTATGGGGCGCTGACGGACGCCAGCCATGTGCTCCATCTGGCCCATCATCCGCTGTTTTTCGGGCCCCGGGTGGATTACCTTGAAAGCGAGGCCGGGCAGGCGTTCCTGCGCCGGCGGAAGGAGGCGCGGGCGCATGCTTGAAACGCTGACCCAATATCTGGCCTATCCCTTTGTGCGCTATGCCCTGATCGTGGGCACGCTGATCGCTCTGTGCGCGTCCCTGCTGGGGGTGACGCTGGTGCTCAAGCGGTTTTCGTTTATTGGGGACGGGCTGTCCCATGTGGCGTTCGGGGCCATGGCCATTGCCTCCGTGCTGCATTTTTCCAATGATCTGTATCTGATGATGCCCGTCACCGTGGCGGCGGCCATCCTGCTTTTGTGCGCGGGAGAAAAAGCCCGGGTGAAGGGCGATGCGGCGGTGGCCATGATCTCGGTGGGTGCGCTGGCCTTTGGCTATCTGCTGATTAACCTGTTTTCCACCTCGGCCAATATTTCCGCGGATGTGTGCTCCTCTCTGTTTGGGGCCACCTCCATCCTTACCCTCAAGGAGAGCGACGTATGGCTCTGCTCGATCATGGCGGCGGTGGTAGTGGCCATTTTCGTGCTGTTTTATCAGAAGATTTTCGCCGTCACCTTTGATGAAACCTTCGCCCAGGCCACCGGCGTGCGGGCCCGGGCGTATAACCTGCTGATTGCGGCGGTGATCGCGGTGGTGATTTCCCTGGCCATGCGGCTGGTGGGCTCGCTGCTGATCTCGGCGCTGGTGATTTTCCCGGCGCTGTCGGCCATGCGGGTGTTCAAGAGCTTTCAGGGCGTCACGCTGTGCGCCGGGGCGGTATCGGTTTTCTGCGCGCTGGCGGGGATGATCGCCGCCATTTTGCTGGGCACCCCCGTGGGCACCACCATCGTGATGACGGACATTGCCGTGTTCGGCATTTTCTGCATGGCCGGGGCGCTGACGGGCCGGGCATAAGAAAGGAGCGTAATATTAATGAAGCATATGAAAAAAGCCCTGCTGGGGGCGCTGCTGCTTTTGCTGGCTGTGGCGCTGTGCGCCTGCGGGAACCAGGAAAACGCGGAAACCCAGGCGCAGGCGGGCGCGGGCCGGATGGTCAATCTCACGGCGCTGAGCCAGTCCATGCGCTATGCGCAGGCGTATAACATGCTCCATATTGCGCCGGAGGAATACATTGGCAGCACCGTCCGGGTAAAGGGCCCCCATTCGGCCATTTTTAATGAAGCAACCCGAAAAAACGATCATTACATTACCGTGTCGGATTCCACGGTCTGCTGCTATGTGGATCTGCCGTTTCAGCTGGCCTCGGGCCAGACCTATCCCGAGCGGGACGCGGAGGTGGAAATCCAGGGTACCTTCCAAAGCTATCAGGACGCGGGCGTCACCTACTATTATCTCGCCAACGCCGTGGTGCGGTGAGAGACGTTATTAAATATGCCCCAGATTGAGAAAGAACGAATGCACGTTTCTTTCTCAATCTGGGGGCATTGGCGATAAGATAAAATACAGCCATGATTCCTATGGCTTTCTTTAAGGGGATGCAGGGGGGACTGCTCTTTGACTGCAAAGAACGGTTCCCTTTGTTTTATCAGTCTCCGATCGCCGCTTCGATGGTTGCCCGAAGGGGGTCCTGGGGACCGTAGAGCCGCAGACCGGATGCGGCGGCGAACAGGCCCGCATCCCGCAGCGCCTGCTGGGCCGCGTTCGTCTGCAGGAAAGCGGAAAGGTCTGCACCGGCGGCAGAGAGCGCCCGGGCGGCAATGGGCAGCCAGGCGTTTTCCAGCCCGTAAGCCCGATAGCCAAAGGGCAGGGCACCGGCCTGGGCGGGCGTGAGCAGCGCGGCCGCTGCCCGGCCCGCGATCAGCGCTCCGGCGGGATCCCCGTCGGCAAACGTTCCTTCCACCCGGGCAGACAGCGCTTCCGGCGCGGCAATGGCTCCCAGCGCCGCAAGCGATGGCGGCGGCTCCGGGGTCGCGGCAGGGCCGGGGGATGGCGACGGCGGGGCAAACAGCGCGCTGGTGGGCGCGGGGGTCTGCGCCGGCGCGTCCGTTTGGGGCAGGATCAGCGCAAAGCCCACCCGGGCCAGCAGCGCGTCCCCTTCCGGGGAAACGATCAGATCCGGCGCCACGGCTGCGCCGTCTCCGTCCGTCAGCGCCTGCAGCTCTCCGGCCGTGGCGCTGCGCAGATAGACCCGCATGCCGCCCTGCTTCTCATAGGCTGCGGCCATGCGGCGCAGCCAGGGGCTGGCCGCTTCCCCGCCCGGGCCTACCCAGACCCGCAGAATCGCCACGCCCCTGTCCCGCATCTCCTGCGCAGGCCGCAGCAGCGGAAACAGGCAGATCAGCGCGCCGGTGAGCCCCAGTGCCCCCAGAATGATCAGCGTTTTTTTCATGAACCCCGCCCCCTTCTCCTCAGCCTATGCCGGGAACGGGGCGGGTATGTTTATGAGAACCATATGGCGGGAGGATGCTTTTGTGTCAAAAGCACCCCCTTCCGCACCCTCGGTCGGCCCGTCGGAACGCTGCCGTTCCAGCCGCTTGTTTCGGTTGATTCGCTCAACTTCCTGCGGCCTTTCAGGCCGCGCCTGCCATTGACAGATCGGTCGCTTCGCCCAACCGCTCGAAAACCGGTTGGGACATAAACGCTTTTTCTCTCAATCCGCAATGCCCCCTGATCGGGAAGGCAGCGGCCCTTCGTTCTTCTTCCCGATACTTTCCCCAAACGTTACTGCTCCATCTGCCGTCCCACAATCCCCGCGGCGGTTTCGGCCACCTTCACTTCCGTATCCCCCATTTTTGCGCCCTGCTCCCGGGAGAGCAGCAGCACCGCGCCGATGGCCTCGCCGTCGGCAATAATGGGGGAAACGACCTGGGCCGTGTAGCCGGACATGTCCTCCTCGTTGGTGACGGGCATGATTTTGCCGCCGCCGGTGCGGTTCAGGGTCATGGTCTGGCGCGCCTGAATGGCGCTTTCCAGATCGGGGCTGATGGGCTTATCCCATAGCTCCTTTTTGCTCACGCCGCTGGCCGCCACCACCTGATCCCGATCCACGATGCAGGCAATATGCCCCAGGGATCGAAACAGCGATTCGGTGTAATCCTTTGCAAAGGACGACATTTCGCCAATGGGCGAATACTTCTTGAGGATCACCTCGCCGTCCCGGTCGGTGTAGATTTCCAGCGGGTCGCCTTCTCGAATGCGCAGGGTGCGGCGGATTTCCTTGGGGATCACCACGCGGCCCAGTTCATCGATGCGTCTTACGATGCCAGTTGCTCTCACGTTTGCAGCGCCTCCTTGCTTGGTGTCAGCCATAGGTTTTCCATGGAAAGGGGATTTATGCGCAGGGCGCGGCGGGGAAGAATTGGCAAATGCAGGGGGGAAACCACCGCTCTTTTTATTTCAGCGGGTCAAAAAACCACGTTTCTGACACGCGCCATGCGGGATGCTGGGATTTGCCCGGCATGGCAAGACTGCGAAAATGATTTTTCTGCGCTTTGCTCCGCAAAAACGCCCTGCCCGCCCGGCCAAGACGGTCGATACGATGAAAAGCGAAAGGCCTGCAGCCCTTTATTGCATCCTGCTTTGCATAAGGGGCTTTTTCGACAGTCTGCTTTTTATTTTTTTACATTCCGTTCATATTCAATTTTCGCGGTTTTTCTGCGGTTTTCCCCAAGGTTTTGTGGCGGCGAACACGGCCCATTCAAAGATGTGGTGCTTTTGCCAATGGTTACAAAATGATTGCAATTTGTTGCAAAAATACTGTACTTCTAAGGGCTGGTTATGCTATAATAAGGGGCGCGTTTTTTGCATACGCAAAAAAGCGCATGCAGAAAGGAAGAACGCGCATGACTGAACCGTTAATTTTAGCGTCCGGGTCGCCCCGGCGCAGGGAGCTGATCGGCTCCATGGGCATTCCCTTTGAGGTAACCGTGGCAGACGCGCCGGAAATCAAGGAGGGCGCGCCGGAAGCCATCGTGACGGAAAACGCCCGCCGCAAGGCCGCCGCTGTGGCGAAAGACCATCCGGGGCGCGTCGTGCTGGGGGCGGACACCATGGTTTACGCCGCCGGATCACCTCTGGGCAAGCCCCGGGATCTGGCGGACGCCCGGCGGATGCTGCATCTGCTGTCTGGCCGGGAGCATCAGGTGTATACCGGCGTGTGCGTGATGCGGGATGAAAAAATCGATCTGCGCTGGGAAAGCGCGCGGGTGTTTTTCGTGCCGCTGACGGACGCGGAGATTGACCGCTATCTCGCCGCGGGAGAATCCATGGATAAGGCGGGCGCCTATGCCATTCAGGGGCGGGCGGGCATGTTTGTGAGTAGGATTGAGGGCAGCCATTCCAATGTGATCGGGCTGCCGCTGGCGCTGGTGCGGGAAATGCTTCTCGGCTTCGGCGTGGAGAATTTGTGATAGAAACGGACGGATGAAGAACCATGGCCATTATCGCGCCGGATATCGGCATTGACCTGGGCACGGCCAATACACAGGTATACGTGAAGAAAAAAGGCGTCGTAATCGACGAGCCCTCCATCCTGGTGGTGGACCGGGGCGGCCGCCATGCCATCCGCGCCATCGGCGAGGAGGCGCGGGCGCTGCTGGGGCGCACGTCGGGGGATGTGACGGCGGTGCGCCCGCTGGCGGAGGGCATGATCCGGGATTTTGACATGACGCAGTATATGCTGCAATACTTTGTGCGCAAAGCCATCGGCGCTTCCCGGCTGGTGAAGCCCCGGGCGGTGATTACCATCCCCTGCCGCATTTCCCCCATTGAGCGGCGGGCCGTGCGCAAGGCGGCGGTGTACGCCGGGGTGCGGGACGGGCAGCTGAGCCTGGTGGAAAAGCCGTTCGCGGCGGCGCTGGGCTCCGGGCTGCCGGTGTTTGAGCCCACGGGCTCCATGGTGGTGGATATCGGCGGGGGCACCACGGAAGCCGCCGTGATCAGCCTGGGCGGCGTGGTGGCCTCCAAGAGCATTCGCATCGGCGGGGTGAAAATGGACGAAGCCATCATCGCCTATGTGAAGCGGGAATTTAACATGCTCATCGGCGACCGCACCGCCGAGGACGTGAAAATTTCCCTGGGCGCGGCGCTGCCGCTGAAAGAGGAACGGCGGGTGCTGGTGCGGGGCCGGGATATGATTACCAACCTGCCCCAGACCGCGGAGCTGTCCTCATCCCAGGTATACGAAGCCTTAAAGGCTCCATGCCAGGCCATTCTGGCGGCCATCCAGCAGGTGCTGGAGCGCACGCCGCCGGAGCTGGCGGGGGACGTGATGCGGTCGGGCATTCATTTGACAGGCGGCGGGGCCCAGCTGTTCGGGCTGGATCAGTTTATCGCCTCCGAGCTGGATATTCCCGTGCTGCTGGCCCGGGAGCCCATGAGCTGCGCTGCTCAGGGAGCGGGTTATCTGGCCGAAAATATCGAGCTGCTGCACCGCATCAGCAAGTCCAGCTTCCTGCGCGAGGAAGGCGAGGAGTAAAAACGCATGGCAAGAAACCAGCAACGCATTTTTTCCGAAAGCGACAGCCTGCACGCCCTGAGCATGGGCCGGGAGCTGGATGCTCCCACCTACGCCCCCCAGGCGGCGGCCCAAAGGATGGAGGAGGAGCGGCAGGCCGTCCCGGAAATGCCGGAGACGGCAGGGGATGAAACCGACGCGTCTGCGGCGGCGCCTGCCTCGGAAACCCCGGCGGAGGAAGCTGCGGCGGCCCCGAAGGAAGAAACGGAACAGGCGGATAAAACGCCCAAATCTCCCCGGAAAACGGAAAAACGAGCCGCGCCGGAGCCCCTGATTCCTGAGGAAGGGCCCGAGGATGGCGGCGCTTTTGCCGTGCCCGAAAAGCCGGAGGACGATCCGGATCAGGAAATCGCCAAATGGGCCGAGCGGGAGCGCCGGGCCCAGCGGGTGGATCCCGATAAGCCGGCCATTGCCCGGGAAGCCTGGGCCCGGGAGGATCAGGAGGCCCAGGCGCGCAAGGCGGCGGAGCGGCCGGAGGAAATCGACGAAAACCCCGACCGCAAGAAAAAAACCAAGGACGGCAAGAAAAAAAGCCGCAAGAAAAAGAATAAGCCCGCCCGGGACGACCGGCGCAGCTTCGTCAAATCCCTGTGCATTATCTGCATCTGCGGCTTTCTGTTTGTGACGGTGGCGCTGATGGTGGTGTCCAATTTCCTTTCTTCGCCGCTGCTGGCCCTGCCCCGACAGATGGTCACGAAGGTCATCACGCCCGTGCAATCCGTGTTTTCCCAGGTGACGGACAGCGTGGTGGGCTATCTGCGGATGCTGAAGATCCGCGGCAATATCGAATATGAATATGAGCAGCTGTCTTTGCTGCTGGATGATTACGCCAACCAGAGCGCCCAATTGGAGGAGCTGCGGCGGATCAATGAATCGCTGTATGACCTGCTGGACGAGCAGGAGCGCAACCGGGATATGAATCCCCTGGCCGCCACCGTGATCGGCACGGATTCGGGCAACTATTTTTCCACCCTCACCCTGGACGTGGGCAGCAAAAACGGCGTGGAGGAATACATGGCCGTGGTGGCCCAGGGCGGATTGGTGGGCGTAACCTATAATGTGGAAGCAACGAAATGCCAGGTTCGCTGCGTGATCGACAGCGACTGCACCGTGGCCGCGCTGATTCAGTCCAGCCGGGATCAGGGCAGCGTGAAGGGCACGCTGGGCATAAACGGCGAGGCCATGTGCCGGATGTATTATCTGCCGGATAATTCCCTGCCCCGGCCCGGCGATATGGTGGTCACCTCCGGTGTGGGCCTGGAATTTCCCAAAGGCATTCCCATCGGCCAGGTGCGGGAAAGCACCCGCGGCATGGAGGACAACAAATCCTATGTGGTGCTGGAGCCCATCGTGGATTTTCAGCATCTGGAGTATGTGACGGTTTACCGCTATAAGCCCTCTTATGCCGAGGCGGCGCAGGCCCGTTCCTCCTCCGGCGTCATGTCGCTGGAGCCTCTGTCCACGCCCCGGCCGGTGCCCACGTTCCAGGTGGGCGCGGTGAGTGATTTCATTTTCTCGCCCTCGCCGTCGCCTTCCGCCACGCCCGAAGGGGAAACCCCGGCGCCGGATGCATCGGTCGCCGCGTCTTCGCCCACGCCGGCGCCGGAAGGCAATCCCACGGCCATTCCCGCAAACCGCACCGCCATCCCCGCCGGCACGCCGCTGCCTGCCGGCGTGACGGCTGCCCCGGCGGCGAACCCCACGGCCATTCCCGCCAATCTGGAATATCAGACGGCCGCCCGCAGCGACGAAACCCCGTCGCCCACGCCCCGGCCCACGTTTACGCCCACGCCCAGTCCCGCCCCCACGCCGGATCCCGGGGGCATGACGGTTGAGGAGGAATAAGTGAAGGAGATAAAACGCGGCCTGAAGGCGCTGCTGATTACGGTGCTGGCCTATCTGATCCAGGCCTGCGTGATGGGCCATCTGACCTTTGCCGGGGTGCAGGGCAGCGTGCTGTTTGCGGCGCTGGCCATTCTGATTGTGTCCTGCGGCAAAAAGTATGCGTTCTGCGCCTCGTGCATCATCGGCATGCTGATGGAATGCATGCTGTCCGGGGTGAACGCTTTGTATCTGATCGCTTATCCGGTGATCACGATGCTGTTCGCCCAGTTCTTTGCCGATATGAGCGACCGCCAGCGGGAATACCGCCGCACCTTCAAAAAAGGCCTGCTGCGCCGGGAGACGGATCTGCCCGCCTTCCTGCGCATTCCCCTGTGCGCCGGGCTGATGGATCTGCTGATGAGCATCGTGCTGTGCGCATATATGTATCTGATCGGCGTGGATCTGAGCTTTTCCCATGCGGCCCGGGCGGTTGCGTCCATGCTGTATACCGCCGCGCTGGCCGCGATTCTGATGATCCCCACCCGCGCGTTCCTGGGCATGTATCACAGGCGGCCCAAGGAGAAAAAGGGAGGTGAGCTGCTGTGAAAGACGAATTTGCCAAAGCTCGCAAAAAACGTAAAAAGGACCAATTGATCAACGCCCGGTTCCTGGTGTTTGCCGCCGCGGTGGTGGTGCTTTTCGGCGTGCTCTCCTACGGCCTGTTTCAATTGCAGATCATCAATGGCGAGCAATACGCCGAGTCCACCGGCAGCCAGTCCATTAAAACCATCGCCATCAAGGGCAGCCGCGGCATGATTACCGATACCAATTCCGTGGTGCTGGCCATGAGCGAAAAGGCCTATAACGTCACCTTTTATCGCGAAAGCAACGATTGGGATTATCCCACCCCCATGATTCTGGAGGCCATCGAAATCATCGAGCGCTATGGCTCCTCCCTGAGCGTTTCCGCGCCCCTGCGCCGCAATGCGGAAACGGGGCAATGGGAATATAACTTTGGCGACGGCATTTCCGATTCCGCCTTTCAAAGGCGCAAGGAGCTGTTTTATTCCAACAACTTTTTGAACACCTCGCTGGACACCGCCGAAAAATGCTTCACCCGCCTGCGCCAGCGCTATGGCTTTACCGCCTTGCCGGACGGCACGTACGCCCTGTATCTGGATAAGAACGGCAATTCCGTGGTGACGGATAAGGCCACCCCGGATACCGCCGCCGTGGCGTCCACCCGGATTGTGGACGAGGAAACGGTGCTCAAGGTGATGGCCGTGAACTCCACCATGCAGGACAACGCCTTTAACTCCCTGCCCGTGGCCATTGCGGATAACGTGCCCTACGACGCGGTAAGCGAGATCGAGGGCAAGAGCATGACCATGCCCTGGATCGGCGTGGAGGTGGGGGAGAAGCGGGTGTATCCCAACGGCTCTCTGGCCTCCACCATTATCGGCTATACCGGCAAAATCCAGAACGCCACCCGCTATTATAACGAGCTGCAGCCCGCAGGCTACGCCCTGAACGACACCATCGGCCTGGACGGCGTTGAGGCCAGCATGGAAAACTGGCTCACCGCCTGCATCACCGAGCGGCAGGGCCAGCGCGTGGTGGAAAAGGAGCCCAGCGGCCAGATCACCCGCGTGCTCTCCTATTCCGAGCCCAAGGACGGCAACACCGTCAAGCTCACCATCAATGCGGACTGGCAGGCCGCCGCCGAGCGGTTTATCAAAAACAACGTGGAAACCTGCCGCAACAATCAGGAAAAGAGAATGCAGGATTCCAAATGGCTGGAAACCAACAAGGATAAAATCGCCAGCCGGGATTGGGAAAAGTATCCCCTGAAGCTGGCCACCACCGGCGTACTCATCGTGATGGACGTGAAAACCGGCGAAATCAAGGCCATGGCCCAGTATCCCAATTATGATCTGAACGCCATGGTGGAAGGCGGCGAGGCCGCCCGGGAGATCGTCACGGACGAGCGGGGGCTGCTGATGAATTACGCCATCCAGACCCGCGCCGAGCCGGGCTCCATTTTCAAAATGTGCACCGGTCTGGCAGCCCTCACCAACGGCGTGCTCACCCCCGCCGAAACCATCAGCGATATGGGCCGCTTCGATAAATACACCAACAATAAAAATGAAGCCCCCAAATGCTGGACCAATTATCCCGCCAATCATCAGAACCTGACCATCGTGGAAGGGCTGACCAAGTCCTGCAACTATTTCTTCTATACCTTGGCCTCCCGCCTGTACGGGGACAGCGGCACCGAGCGGCTGTATAAATACGCCGCGCAGATGGGCATGGCCAGCAAAACGGGCATTGATCTGCCCGGCGAGCTGCGCTCCATCGTGGGCAATCAGACCAATCTGTATGACCAGACCGTCAGCCTCAAGGAGCAGATGACGGATACGCCCATCATCGTGGCCAACGCCATCAAGCGCCATCTGATCAATTACGGCGCCAGCATGGGCATTGAATATGATACCGCCCGTCTGGACCGGTGCATCAAGCTGCTGATGGACATGGCCATCAATACCGGCTCTGACGACTGGGTGGCCAACGCCCGCCCCATTTTCATGACCGAGCTGAATATGACCCGTTCCATGGTGATGCAGGCCGCGCTGATGCGCGATCTGTGGACGTATCTGAACACCATCAAATGGGGCGGCAGCCAGGAGATTCAGCTGGGCATCGGCCAGTCCATCACGCTGCTCACGCCCATCGCCGTGGTGCGGTATGTGGGCGCGCTGGCCACCGATGCGGTGGTCTGGAACCCGCAGATCATTGATTCCATTGTGTCCCCCGAGGGCGAGGTGCTCTCCCAGCGGACAGCCATCCAATTCAACGTGTTGGAAAGCGCCAAGCCGTACCTGCCTTACATCCTTGAGGGGATGAAGGGCGTGGTCGACGAGGGCGGTACTGCGGCTAAATTCCTGAGAGGCTGGAAATACCAGAGCTCAGTGGACGAGGTTATGGCCGGTAAAACCGGTACTGCCCAGGTGACCATCGGCGGCATCAAGCTGGATCTGGAAAACAACGCATGGTTCGTCGCGCTTACGCCCAAGGACGATCCCGAGCTGGCCATTGTGTCCTTTATCCCCAACGGCTATGCCGGCGCCCAGTGCGTGCCCGCCGTCCGGGATTTCGTCGGCTATTATCTGGATGAAAAGGCCAAGGCCAACGAGGAAATCGATCTCCCCGGCGGCAACGCTCTGGCGCCGTAAGAAGATGATGCGGGGAAGCATGCTGGGGGAACCGTTCTTGGCCGCAAAGAACGGCTTCCCCAGCATCTCCCCATCCCCCTGGAGGTGTTCCCATGAGTAAGATTTTTGCAATCATGTCCGGCAAGGGCGGCGTGGGCAAGAGCACGGTATCGGCGGCGCTGGCGGAGCTGTATGCCCGGCAGGGGCTGAAGGTGACGCTGGTGGACGGCGACGTGGGCCTGCGCTGCGCAGACCTGATGCTGGGCATGCAGGACCGGGTGGTATACGATCTGGGCGACTGGACGCAGAGCGCCTGCACGCCGGAGCAGGCGCTGGCCGCCGTGCCCGGGCTGCCCACGCTGACGCTGCTGGCCGCGCCGCAGATGCTTCGCCCCTCGGATATGAAGGGCAAGGAAATCGAGCGGGTGGTTTCCTGGCTGGCCCGGCGGCAGGATGTGGTGCTCATTGACGCGCCCGCCGGCATCGGCCGGGGGCTGAAAAACCTGCTGCTGGAAAAGGCGCAGCCCGTGATCGTGGCCACGCCGGATGATGTGTCCATCCGCGATGCGGAGCGGCTGACCGCGCTGCTGACGGAAAAGGGGATGGATGCGCATCCCGGCCTGGTGCTCAACCGGGTGAGCCGCCGTCTGGTGCGCCGGGGTGAAATGCTGCCCCCGCAGCAGCTGGCCGCCGCGCTGGATCTGCCGCTGACGGGCGTGATTCCCGAAAGCGAGGGCATTTATCGGGCGCTGCTGCGCCATGAAACTGCGCTCCATGCCGGGGACGGGGCCGTCGCCCGGGCCATGGAGACCCTGGGCTCCCGGCTGCTGGGGGCGGATGCGCCCCTGTCTGAATACCGCCCCAGCCCCATCCTGCGTTTTTTCGCCAAGGGAGGTGATCGGTCTTGATGCAGGATTCCCGGCGCCGTTCGCTGGCGCATTTTGACTGGCCGCTGCTGGTGGCGGTGTATGGGCTGTCCATTTTCGGCATTCTGTGCATCACCATGGCCACCTATGATACCGACACATCCGGCGGGCTGCCGCTGCTGAACAAGATTCTGAATTCCCGCTCCAGCATGTGGCAATCCATTTTTCTGCTGGTTTCCCCGGTGGTCATTGCGGTGATTATGGCCATCCCCACGGAGATTTACCGCGCCCGCGCCCGGCTGGCGTATTATGCCGTGCTGGGGCTGCTGGTGGTCACGCTGGTCATGGGCGAGGTGTCCAACGGCCTGAAGGGCTGGCTGAAATCCAGCATTCTGGGCCGCTCCATCCAGCCCTGCGAGTTTGCCAAGCTGTCCATTCTGCTGCTGCTGGCCCGGCAGCTTTCCCGCTCCGAAAAGCCCATGGGCAAGTTTAAGGAATTCATGCGGGTGATGCTGCTGGTGGGGCTGCCATCGCTGGTGGTGCTGGCTCAGGGCGAAACGGGATCGGTCATCGTGATCGTGTTCATGTTCATGGTGATGATGTATTTCGCCGGGGTGGATCTGCGGATTCTGCTGGGCATTGCGGCGGTGGGCGCGATTGGGATTGGCATGATCGTGGCCTATGGACTGATGGCCGAGAACACGGATTATCGTATCCTGCGCCTGCTGGCTTTCCTGGATCCGGAGAAATATTCCTCCTCGGGCGGCTATCAGATCATCAAATCCCAAACCGCTATTGGCGCGGGGCAGCTCACCGGGGTAGGCACCTTTGTGGAGAGCTCCTGGACCACGCTGCAGTTCGTGCCCGAATCCTCCACGGACTCGATCTTTTCCGTGGTGGGCGAATCGTTTGGGTTTGTGGGCTGCGTGGCCGTGCTGCTGGTGTATATGTTCATTGTGCTGCGGATGCTGTATCTGGCCCGGTTCACCAATGACAAGTTTGGTCAGCTGGTGATCGTGGGCGTGATGGCCATGCTGTTTTTCCATGTGTTCCAGAATGTGGCCATGTCCATCGGATACATGCCCATCACCGGTATCCCGCTGCCGTTCCTGAGCTATGGCGGCTCCAACTTTATCACCAATATCGCCGGCGTGGCGCTGGTGCTCAACGTCACCAAGGGCCGCTCCGCCGCGTCCACCGTCGCTATCCCCCTGCCCAAGATTCAAAAGCGCCGCCGCAGGGAGACGTGAGGGACGGGCAGGCGCAGGCCGCGCGGAGATATTCCTGAGAAAGCCGCTCTCGCGTGGATCAATTTTCTTAGTAAAAAATCCATTCATATGCAAGAAATGCCCCGGATGGATCGTCGTATGGATGATTGCTGGAAAGGAGCATGATGAAGATATGAAAAAGTGGATTGCGTTGCTGCTGGCGCTGGTGCTGGCGGCGTGCTGCCTGCCCGCCTGGGCGGCGGAAACGGGCGAGCCCTTCCAGACTGAGACGGGCTACACCCTGCAGCTCACCCGCCTTGGCTGGCAAAAGGCCGGCAGCGACTGCAGCGTGGAAACCCTGTATCAAATGGACATTGCCTTCCCCGGCGAAAGCAGCTTCTCCCAAACCGTGTATTTCTCCCGCGATGGCTGGTTTGGCATGGACGGCTGGAATGGGGAGGACGACCTGAACGGCGGCGTGGTCATCGAGGACATCAACTTTGACGGCTTCCCCGATCTGGCGGTTACGTATTTCATCGGCGCCACCAACAGCGCCTGGACGTTCTTCCTCTGGGACGCGGAAAACCAGCGGTTCACCGCCGATAACGGCGTGTGGAGCTGGCTGAGCAATTATATGCTGTTTCCCGAAAAAAAGATCGTGTATAACCATCTGCATAACAGCGCTGCGGAAAGCGTGCAGCAGGTTTTCCGCTGGGAAACGGACGAGGAAGGACAGCCCCGGCTGCGGCTGATTCGCGAGGTGGAAATCGCCGGGGATCCGGAAAACACCGAAGTGTATTACCTGATCGAGCGGGTGCCGGATCTGGAATATGGCAACCTGAAGGAAAGCTATCGCAAGGCGTATTCCGCGGCGGAAATCATGAACGGCACCGCTGTTTACGACGCGGCGACGGAACGGCTCTGGGCGGGGCTGTGAAGCCGCTGAGCGCGCCTGAGCCCGGGGCTGCGGCGGGAGCCTGTCCCGCCGTGCCCGTCGGGACGGGGAAAACGGTTTTTTGCCGGCATGGGAAATAATTTTTGGAAAAGGCTTGACAGAAAACGCATGCTGTGCTAAAATCTATCCTTGTCAGCAGGGATGATTCTGATCGAATCCAAACCTCGACGACTGCTTTGCGGCAATGCGCCTGTAGCTCAGTTGGATAGAGCAACGGCCTTCTAAGCCGTGGGTCGGGGGTTCGAATCCCTTCAGGCGCGCCAATCCGCTTATGGTGGGTGTAGTTCAGCTGGTTAGAGCGCCAGATTGTGGCTCTGGAGGTCGTGGGTTCGAATCCCACCACCCACCCCATTTTCGGACCATACGTTGGGGTGTAGCCAAGCGGTAAGGCAAGGGACTTTGACTCCCTCATTCGTAGGTTCGATCCCTGCCACCCCAGCCACCTTGACCCATTAGCTCAGGCGGTAGAGCACTTGACTTTTAATCAAGGTGTCCGGGGTTCGAATCCCCGATGGGTCACCATCCCTTAGGGGAATTAAAAGCGGGGCTGCGCCGCCGCACCATGCGGGCGTGGCGGAATGGCAGACGCACCAGATTTAGGATCTGGCGCCGAGAGGCGTAAGAGTTCAAGTCTCTTCGTCCGCACCATCTTTGGAACCCCTTTTTCTGCGGTAGTAGCTCAGTTGGTAGAGCGCCACCTTGCCAAGGTGGAGGTCGCGAGTCCGAGCCTCGTCTACCGCTCCAATTGCGGGTGTAGCTCAATGGCAGAGCTCCAGCCTTCCAAGCTGGCTACGTGGGTTCGATTCCCATCACCCGCTCCAGCTTGGGTGGAGCCCTCCGCAAGCTCCTCCCCTTATGCGCCATTAGCTCAGTTGGTAGAGCACCTGACTCTTAATCAGGGTGTCCCGGGTTCGAGTCCCTGATGGCGCACCATTGGCCGTCTCAAGCGAGACGGCTTTTTCATTTCTAAAAGGTTTCTCGGGGTTGACGAGATTCAAACCGGCCTTTCGCTGCCAAAACGCTGCGAATCGCCCTGCGCTGCGCCTGCGGGCGCATGAAAGGAGCCGCGCATGAATATCACCGTGTATCTGGGGGCGAACCCGGGCAACGACCCCGCGCTGCTGACGGCGGTGCGCGCGCTGGGCGCGTGGATCGGCCAAAGCGGCCATGATCTGGTTTACGGCGGCTCCCGGGCCGGGCTGATGGGCGAAATTGCCGAAAGCGTGCTGGCGGCGGGAGGGAAGGTCACCGGCGTGGAGCCCGGCTTTTTCATCGAGGCCGAGCTGCAGCATGACGGGCTCACAGAGCTGATCGTCACCGAAACCATGGCCCAGCGCAAGGCGAAAATGATCGAGCTGGGCGACGCGTTCATCGCGTTCCCCGGCGGCACAGGCACCCTGGAGGAGATTGCGGAGATTATGTCCATGGTATCTCTGGGCCATCTGCATGCCCCCTGTATTCTCTATAATCTGAACGGCTATTACGACGGCCTGCGGCAGCTGCTGGATCGGATGATCGAAAAGGGCCTGTCCTCCGAACAGCGGCAGGCGGGCATCCATTTCGCGGATTCGCTGGCCCAGATTCAGACGCTGCTGGGGGATGCGGAAACCGTTGCCCGGAGGGATCATTGATCCGCTGTCCGGATGCGTGGACAGCGTGGATAAAGACCGAAAACAGCCGCAGGGGGTTGCGCCGCCGCGGCTGTTCTTGTGTTTCAGGGGATTGTATGATAAGATGAGATGAATTCGCGGAATGGGATGGAGGAACCTGACATGACGGTGAATGAATATCAGGCATTGGCGATGACCACCTTAAACCCCCGGCTGACGAAAAAGGACGTGCTGGTCAATAGTGTAATGGGCTTGTGCGGCGAGGCCGGGGAAGCGATTGACATCGTGAAAAAATGGATGGCCCAGGGTCACGCATTGGATAAGGAGCATCTGGCAAAGGAGCTTGGCGATATTGCCTGGTATCTGGCGGAAGCGGCCACGGCGTTAGACCTGCCGCTGGAATCCGTTTTTCAGGCGAATCTGGATAAGCTGAAGAAAAGATACCCCGATGGATTTGACACGACGAAATCGCAGGCGCGGTTAAAGGGAGATCTGTAATCCCTGCTGGGGAGAATGGATGCGGGTGCTTGATGAATCGACCAGAGAAGAGGAAAGCCATGAAATACGAATGGATGGATGCGTATCTATTGGGAAAGAAGGGCGTTCGGAAGGATTTCAAGGCGGAATGGAATTGGCAGCGCTATATGATCGCGGATAAAATGTTCGCGGCTGTGTGCTATGATGACCAGAACCGTCCGGTGCTGATTACCCTGAAGCTGGAGCCCGCTGAGGGCGATTTGCTGCGCCGGCTCCACGAGGACATCATTCCGGGCTATTATATGAATAAAATTCATTGGAATTCCGTCAAGGTGGACGGCAATATCTCCGACGATATGCTCAAGGTGCTGCTGGATAAATCCTATGCGCTGGTGCTTCAGGGGTTCAGCAAGAAAAAGCAGGCGGAAATCCTGCAATAAGCCACAGCCGTCCCCTGGCAGGACGCATGCATCTCCCCGATGCGTTTGCCGCTTTACAGTTCATATAAAAAGCCTCCCCGGCATGGCAGCCCGGGGAGGCTTTTTACGTGATGTATCCGCCAACCCGGATCATCGCCGGCTCATTGCGCGGAGGACGGGGCCTGCGCCTCATCCGCCGCCTGCTTCCAGTGGTTCAGCTTGGGCAGAAGCCCTTCCATGTAGGCCCGCACCTGCGCCGGGGGAAAGGCGTCAGAGGCCATATGCTGGGCGCAGAAGTCGATCAGCGCGTCCATGGTTTTGTAGGCGAACGCCCCGTCCGCATAGCACCATTTGCAGTATTCCTCGTTCAGCGCTCCGTCCGGCTCCCGGCTGATGTTTTCGTCCTCCAGGGGCATGCCGCAGCATTGGCAGATCAGCTGCCGGGGCGCGCCCAGGAGCGTGTTGATCGATACGTCGAACAGCCGGGACAGCAGCTTCAGCATGTCCGTATTGGGAACGGTTTCTCCCATTTCCCAACGGGAAACCGCCTGCCGGGTCACAAACACCTTTTCCGCCAGCGCATCCTGGGAAAGCCCGGCCTTGCGCCGCAGCGACAGGATTACGTCTTTCGTTTCCATGGGTATCACCTCGATTGGATTATAGCATGCTGTTTCCCATGACGCAAGCAACACGCCGTTGCGGCGCGGCCTGCGGAAAATGCGCTTCCGATCATCTGCATCGGAAAACCCCTTTGTTTCTCCTGCCGCCCCTTAAAGCAGAATATCCTCCTGCGTGCGCAGGGCGAACAGGTGCATCTGCGCCACGGGCTGCCCGGTGATCTGCGCCAGCGCTTTGGCATACCAGGAAAGCTGCAGGCTGTAGCGCTGCCGCAGGGTATCCCCGTCCGCCCGATCCGTTTTGTAATCCACCAGCACCCATTGCCCGTTTTCCAGAAAGCACAGGTCGATCACGCCTTGAATCAGCGTTTCGCCGGGGCCGCGCAGGTTGAAGGCCCACTCCCGGTGTACCTCCGGCGCGCGAAGCGCCCGCTGCCCCAGCTCCGATGCAAAGAAGCCCCGCAGCCAGTCCAGCCGGATGGCCTGCCGTTCCGCCGGGGACAGCAGCCCCCGCCGGGCCAGGGCGTCCAGCGCGCCCCGAAAATCCCCCTGCCGCACCAGTTCGTAATCCATCAGCCCCAGCACCCGGTGGGTCACGGTGCCCCGCTGGGCCGCGGTCAGGCGCGTATCCGCCAGGAAAACGGGCAGGGGCGCATCCTCCGGGGGCATGCGCTTGTCTGCCGGGGATTCCCATTCGTCCGTCTCCTCCCGCAGATGCTTGGCAATGGCCGAAACCGAGGTTTTCAGCGGCGGCTGGGGCAGATTTTCCCGGCTGAGCCGGGCGGCCACCTTTGCATCCGCTTCCCCGGAGAGCAGCGGCGGGGGGGCGATCAGCTGCTCCGGCGCGGATATATCCAGCTGCGCTGCGGGCTGCAATTGCAGCTGCCAAAGGCTGCCATTTTCCGCCATGAACTGCCCTTCCCGTATGCCGCCCAGGCTTTCCATCACCCAGTCCAGCATGCAGCCGGCAGCGCCCGCGGCGTAGGCCGAGGCGGGCCGCGCCCATTTCCGGGCTTCCTGCTCCAGCCGCCGGGGCGATCCCAGCAGAATCAGCCGCTCCCGCGCCCGGGTCATGCCCACGTAAAGCAGCCGCGCTTCCTCCGCCCGCGCTTCCTTTTCGCCCACGCCCCGCAGCGCCTGCATGGCGCAGGGATCCCGGGATACGCGCAGCTCGGCGTTGATATATTTCAGGGCCATGCCGTGCTGGGCGTGCAGCCGCAAAAGGCTCTCCTCCCGCCCCTTGCGGAAGGGCCGCGCCAGCTCCAGCAGGAATACCACCGGAAATTCCAGCCCCTTGGATTTGTGCATGGTGAGGATGCGCACCACATCCTCGTTTTCCCCCAATGTCTTGGCGGCCTTCCCGTCGTCGCTGCCATGGAGCCGGCCCATTTCCCGCAGAAACGCGCTGAGCCCCTCCCTGGCGGCCTCGCCCTGGGCCCGCTCTGCCAGCAGGCGCAGATTGGCCTGACGCAGCTCGCCGTCCTCCAAGGCACCGGCGCGCATGTATAGCCCGCTCTCTGCCAGCACCCGCCAAACCAGCGCGTCCACCGGCAGATTCCGGCTCAGAAACCGCCAGCGCCCCAGCAGCGCCCAGGCGGCGCGGGCCTTGTCCGCCAGCGGCTCCTGCCGGTCCAGCAGCGCCTGAAACGCCTGATGAAAGGGGACGCCCGGCGCGCGGTTCACCAGCCTGATCCGGGCCAGCTCCTCCTCTGAAAAGCCAAAGCAGGGGCATCGCAGGGTGGAAAGCAGGGGCACATCCTGCAGCGGATTATCAATCACCCGCAGGATGTTCAGCAAATCCGCCACCTCGGGCAGCTGGAAAAACTGTGCGTCCGCATCGCTGTAAACGGGGATGCCTGCCCGCTGGAGCACCTGAGCGATATAAGGCGCCCGGCCGGAGGCATAGCGCAGCAGCAGCGCGATGTCCCGGAACCGCACAGGGCGGGTGCCGGCGCCGTCCCGGACGGTGGCGGTGCGCATCAGCTCCTTGATTCGCTTTGCCACGAAGGCGGCCTCGTATTGGTAGCCGCGGGTCAGCTCGCCGCCTTCGCCGTCCTCATCGGCCTGGGCGGTCATCAGATGGATTTCCACCGCCGCGCCCAGGGGCTGATTGCCGCCGGGCCGCAGCATGGCCGCCTCGTCATAGGCAATCTCCGTTTCCTTTTCCCGCATGGCATGGGAAAACACCTGATTCACCGCCTGAAGCACGTTGGCATCCGAGCGGAAATTCTGCTGCAGCAGAATCTTGCGGTAGGGCGCGTCCGGGGCAAGGGAATATGCCTGATACTTGCGCAGAAACAGGGTGGGATCCGCCAGCCGGAAGCGATAAATGCTCTGCTTCACATCGCCGACCATGAACAGCAGGTTCTTCTGCCCCTGATGCAGGGCCTGCAAAATGGCCTCCTGAATGCCGGACACATCCTGATACTCATCGATAAACAGCGCGTCAAAGTGCCCGGCCACCTGGGCGCGTACGTCCGGATGGGCCAGGGCCTTGAGGGTGAGATGCTCCAGATCGCTGTAATCCAGATAGTTTTTCTGCTGCTTGAGGGCAAAATAGCGCGCATGCAGCCGCCGGGCCAGGGCACACAGGGCGCGCAGGGGCGGAAGGGTGTGGCGCAGGTCCTGCCGGGCCTTGTCCACATCCTCCGGCAGCAGCGCCCGGGCGGCGGTGATTCGCTTTTTCCATTCCTCCCGCAGGGCCTTGTATTCCTCCGCCGCCTCCGGGCTTTCCTCCGGCGCGGCGCGTTTGGTGCTCAGCCGGGCGAAGGCGGATTTGCCCCCTGTCAGCTCCCCGGTCCGGGACAGGGAAAGCAGGCTGTCGGTGAGCGCCTTGTCCGAATCGAAGGTGGAGGCGTAGCGGGCGGGGCCGTCCCCCTGATGCAGCAGCTTTTCCATGGGCGAAAGCAGCTCCTGGGCCCCGGCCAGCTGATCCTGGCTCAGCTCCTGCAGCAGGGGAAGCCATGCATCCAGCTGATCCGCCCGCTGGCATTGGGCCTCCGCATAGCCCCAGGGATCCGCCTGGGCCAACAGAAAATCATATAATTGCAGCACCAGCGCCGTCACCTGCCCATCCTCAAACTGGGCAAAGAGCGAACGCTCATCCTCCGTGGGCGCGCCATAGGCCGCTTCCAGCACCTCGTCCAGGGCGCGGGTTTTCAGGGCGGAAAGCTTATCCTCATCCGCGATGCGGCACAGCGGGTCAATCTCCGCCGCCTGAAAATGCTCCCGCAGCACCCGATTGCAAAACACATGCAGGGTGCAGATGGCGGCCCGGGGAAGCCGCAGGGCCTGACGGCGCAGATGCGCATCCTGGCTGCCCGCTTCATCCAGCCGCCTGCCGATGCGTTCCCGCATTTCCCCGGCGGCGGCGCGGGTGAAGGTGACGATCAGCATCCGATCGATGCGTCCGCCCTCCCGCAGCAAGGACAGCACCCGCTCCACCAGCACCGCGGTTTTTCCCGATCCCGCCGCCGCGCTTACCAGCACGCTGTCGTTGCGCGCGTCAATGGCCGCCTGTTGTCCTGCCGTAAACTGCATTTTGCTGCGCCTCCTGATGGAAATCATGAAAGAAACAAAAAATCAGCGGACCTTCAGCGCCCGCAGCACATCCTTTTGCGCCGGAGTAATCCGCCGGCTTTCAATGGCCTTCTGGATGGCCTTGTTATGGGTCCAGGCCGGGAGCACCCGCTGCTGAAGCAGCGGCAGCGTGGCGTCGTATTGCTTGGCCAGGGCCGTGGCGAAATACCAGGCGATCATCATTCGCACGTAATAATCCTGTCCGTCAATAGAAGACACCTGATATAAATATTTCATATGGAACCGTTCGTCCAGGAAATGCCGCATGAGCATGCCGATACCAAAGCGGATGACGTAGGTTTTCCCGGACTGCAGCCATTTTTCGATCTCCGGCAGCAGCCTTTCCGGGGCTTTTTTGAAGGCGGCGGGGTTCATGCAGTCGCAGGTGGCCCAGTTGTCCACAAGGGGCAAAAACCGGTTCACCGCCGCAAGGCACGCCTCAAAATCCCGGATGCCTTCCAGCAGAAAGGCATGGAGATTATTCTCCTCATAAAACGCATGGGGCAGCTGCTGCAAAAAAGCGGCTGCCTCCGGCGTGCCGCGCAGGGCCCGGGCCAGCTGCCGCAGCGCCGGCGTGCGCACGCCGATCACCGTTTCCCGGGGCACCGTTGGCATCAGGGCGGCGGTAAAATCCCCGTAGGCCGTGTCCTGCAGGGAAAACAGCCGGGCTCGAATGGATTCGGGCATCCTTTTCCTCCGTGCATCGGGCGTTTCCGCCCGCTTCTGCTATTGCATAGCCTATCCGATTTGCGCCCGTCTGTCAAGAAAAATCCGGGCAGAGGCTTTCCTTCATAAAAAACTCCGCTCTCAAAGAGCGGAGCTTCGGCTTCGATGCATAGCTGCGCCCGGCGGCGCATAGGTTATTCTGCCTGCTTCTTGAGCTCTTCCAGGCAGCGCTTGCAGATCAGCTTGTCTTTATAATAGATTACGTCCCGTGCGTCATTGCAGAAAATGCAGGCAGGATGATACTTCTTGAGAATAATCTTATCATCCTCCACGAAGATTTCCAGGGTATCCCGGAGCCCGATATCCATGGTTCTGCGCAGCTCGATGGGAATCACGATACGTCCCAGATCGTCCAGCTTCCGCACAACACCCGTTGATTTCATGTTATTTGCCCTCCTGTGTTCTCTATCCCGCCGGGGAAGATGAAGTCATGTTAATTCTACAATTAACGGCATAATCTGTCAAGCAAAAAACACGAAAAACGCATAAAATTTGGGAAAAAACATGCGTTTTTTGTAAGAAAAATGTAAAAAGAGGCGAATCATGTTACAGATCGTATTTGGCGGCTTGATGAGCGTGTCCGTATTATACGGACTTATGCAGGGAAAGGGCGACCAGGTGGCCGCGGCGATGCTGGCGGCGGCGGGGGACGCGGTGGAGACCGCGCTGACCCTGAGCGGCAGCTTTGCGCTGTTTTGCGGGTTCATGGAAATCGGACGGCAGGCCGGGGCGGTGGACGCGCTGGCCCGGGCGCTGGCGCCGCTGCTGCTGCGGCTGTTCGGGCCGGGGCTGCCGGAGGATGCGCTGGGGGATGTGACGCTGAATCTGGCGGGCAATCTGCTGGGTCTTGGCAATGCGGCCACCCCGGCGGGGCTGCGGGCGGCCCGGCGGATGGGCGGCGAGGAACGGGCAGGCAACGCATTATGCCTGTTTCTGGTGCTGAACGCATCTGCGGTGCAGCTGTTGCCCACCACAGTGCTCTCCCTGCGGGCGGCGGCAGGCTCCGCCGCGCCGGGGGCCGTGATCGGGCCGGGGCTCATCGCTTCGGGGATTGCCGCGGCAGTGGGCGTTATCAGCTGCAAGCTCTGGGAGAAGCGGCCATGAAGCTGCTGCTGCCGGGGCTGATTTTGCTGTGCCTGCTGGCCGGAGGATGGAAGCGGGTGGCGGTATACGATGCGTTTCTGGCCGGCGCCAGGGAGGGGCTGGAAACAGCCCGGCGCATCCTGCCCTCGCTGATCGCCATGCTGGCGGCCATCCGGGCATTTGCCGCCTGCGGGCTGCTGGACGGGCTGTGCGCCCTGCTGTCGCCCGTGGCTGCGCCGCTGGGTATTCCCCCGGAAACGCTGCCGCTGATGCTGATGCGGCCGTTGTCCGGCTCCGGATCGCTGGCAATGCTGAAGGCCATTTTACAGTCCTATGGCCCAGACAGCCGGATCGGGCTGGTGGCCAGCGTGATGATGGGCAGCTGCGAAACGGTGTTTTACACCTGCGGGCTGTATCTGTCCGCCGCAGGGGTGAAGCAATCCCGGCATATCCTCCCCTGCGCGCTGCTGGCCTGGCTGGCAGGCAGCCTGGCGGCGGGGCTGGTGATCCGATAAATCAGTGGATGGCGCGAATGCTGGACAGCGGCCAGACTGCCAGCAGTACCTTCGCCACGAGGTCCGTCCGGCGCAGGGGCCCTACGCCCTCAGCGCGGCTATCCAGCGAGGAAAAGCGGTTGTCGCCCATGACGAAGTATTCGTCCGGCCCCAGTGTGCGGCGGGCCAGCTCCCGGGGCGTGCTGGCCATGGCCGGGGGATCGGCGGAGAGCGCGCCGTTCACATACAGCCGTCCGCCGTGAATCTCCAGCGTATCCCCGGGCAGCGCCACCAACCGCTTCACGAACAGGGTATGCCGGGTCAGGCCCAGGGCGGCGGTCAGGGGCAGGCTGCCCTCCGTCCGGCCGGGATAGCGGCAGATCACAATATCCCCCCGGCGCATCTCGCCCAGCGCATAGGGCAGCGGCGACGCCAGCAGCACCTCGCCATCCCGGAGGGTATCGCGCATGCTGCCGCCCTCCACGCGGATGGGAAAAATGAGAAAGCTTTCCACGAAAAAAACGAGCGCCGCCGCCCCCAGCAGCAGGCCCATCCATCCCCACGCTTTGGAGCCCTGCCCTTTTTTCGGGCGGGGTGCGGGGGACGAGGGGGACGCTTCGGGCGGAACGCTCGTTTGGGAAATCATGTTATTTAACGCTCCGATGATTGGCCCAGGGCAGCAGCACGCACTTGACCTTGCCCATAATGGCGCTGCGGGACAGGGGGCCCACGTCCTCGGCGCGGCTGTCATGAGAGGTGCGGCGGTTATCGCCGATCACAAAATATTCATCCTCCCCCAGCTGGCGCCGGGCGTAATCCCGGGGCACGCTGCCCATAAACTCGGGATCCTCCACCGCTTCGCCGTTTACATACAGGGTGCCCGCGCTGATTTCCACGGTATCCCCGGGCAGCGCCACCAGGCGCTTGACAAACAGCGTATAGGAATCCAGGGACAGGGCCGCGCCGAAATTGGCGATTTCCTTCATTCGATGGGGATAGCGGCAGATCACAATATCGCCCCGCTGCATATCGCCAAACAGATAATCCAGCTTGGAAACCAGCACGATCTCGCCGTCCTGAAGGGTATTGGTCATGCTCGTGCCGTCCACCCGGATGGGCTCGGCAACAAAGGCGCGAATCAGCGTGGCGATCACCAGGGCGGCCAGCAGTGTGCCAACCCAGCTTAATACTTCCTGCATGGGCGTTTTCTTTGGCTTATCCTTCTTCTTTTTTTCTTTCTTTTCCGGCGCGGCGGCCAGAGCCGCCTTTTCCTCGGTGCTCATGGGTATCTCCTCCTCTTATTCTGCCGCGGGCCCCTGCGCAAGCAGCTTCTTGCGGCGCTTGAGAAACACCTCGCGATCCAGCATCACGATGCGCCCGCAGCCTTGACATTTGATTTTGATGTCCGCCCCCGTGCGGATGACCACCCAGGTGTCGCTGCCGCAGGGGTGGGGCTTCCGCGTCTGCACCACGTCCCCCAGCCGGATCTCGTTCTCCATGCTCTTGCCTCCCTGTCTGGTCGTTGCTCTATTATATACTTTTTCATCGTTTTTTTCAATGACAATTCTAAGCAGCCACGGGAGAATCCGTAAACAATCTGTGAACTTACGGGGCAAGGGGAGGGGAGGGGGAGGAATATGCAGGGGAACCCGCTTTTGACATCAAAAGCAGGTTCCCCATCGAATCCTTTAGCAAGATTCCCTTGTTTTCCTTTACCTTGCGTATTTCCCGGTGCGCACTTCCACGCGGAAGGCTTCGGCGTTGACCAGCCCCCGGGCCTCGGCATCATCGGTGTCCCGGAGGGTCTGCTCCCGGTCGTAGGGCACGGATACCATGCTTACGTCCAGCGGCCCCATCTCCCGGCTGCCCAGCGCGCAGCGAAGAATGGCATACTGCGCCAGCGGCATCCCCAGCCCGTTGCCCACGCTGCCTGTGTTGAAAAGCAGTCCCGCCTGATCGATCACCCGCACGCCCTGCCGGTGCACATCCGCATAGCCCACCACCTGGAAATCCGGCGCGAAATACGGGCGCAGCAGCGCGTCGTCCGAGTGGACGTAAATGGGCCCGGGCATAATGGGCCGGCCATGGAACAGCCGGGTTTTCCGGCCGGAGCAAAGGCAATGATGCTCCAGCGGCAGCGCGGCCAGCCGGGCCAGCCGGGCTTCTCCCAGCTGGCGATAATAGAATTCGTCCCGGGGAAACTGCTTGCGGCCGATGCCCTCGTCCCAGTTGCCCAGCAGCACCACTTCGCAATTGGCCATCGCCCAGTCATAGGTCTCCGCCGAGCTGGGACCCTTGCCCACCAGATCGCCCAGACACCAGATTTTCTGGATCCCCCGAGCGCGAATATCCCGCTCCACGGCCTGCACTGCGGGCCAGTTTCCGTGCAGATCCGCCACCAATGCAATCTCCGTCATGCCGTTTCTCCGCAGCTTTTCACCAGCGCGTTAAACAGCGCCTGCGCTTCGGGCCGAACGGCGCTCATGGATTCGGGATGCCATTGCACGCCCAGCACGAACCGCTTGCCGGGCACTTCAATGGCCTCGATCAGGCCGTCCTCCGCCACGCCGCAGGCTGCTGCGCCGGGGGCCAGCCGCTTCACGCCCTGATGGTGCCGGCTGTTCACCTGCAGCGTGTCCTGTCCCGCCGCCTGATGCAGCAGAGAGCCGGGGGCCACAGCCACGGCGTGCACCGGCGTTCTGGGCACATCGGACCGGGGATGACGGATGGCGGTGCCAAACTGCTCCGCAATATCCTGATACAGGCTGCCTCCCAGGGCCACATTCAGCATCTGATGGCCGCGGCAGATGGCCAGCAGGGGCTTGTCCATCGCCAGCGCTATGCGGCACAGGGCGGATTCCATTTTGTCCCGCTCCGGGGCCAGATCGCCGCAGCAGGGCAGCTTTTCCTCGCCGTACAGGGCGGGGTCCACATCCGCGCCGCCGGTGAGCACCAGCCCGTCGACGTGCGCCAGCACGGCCCGCAGGCTTGCTTCATCCGCATACAGCGGCAGCAGCACCGGCAGCCCGCCCGCCCGGCGCACTGCATCCATATAATCAGGGTTAATGGTAATCTGCCCGTTCTGATCGTTCTGGGCAGGGGTCACGCCAATCAATACCATTTTTCGTTCCTCCCATCACGGGGAAAATCCCCCGCTTGTGCATCATACGGCGCGGCGGGGGAAATGTCAAGCACGGATTGCTCCCGCCCAGGCTTTAGCCCTCCTCCAGCCGCTGGCGAAGGGTGGTATAGCGGGTGGCGATATGATTGTTGCGCACCATATCGGCGATGGCATCCTCCCGCCCCACCAGCACCACCAGCTTCCGGGCGCGGGTGAGGGCTGTATAAAACAGATTGCGGGTGAGCAGCCGCGGCGGGCCGCCCAGCACCGGCATCACCACGCAGGGAAACTCGCTCCCCTGGCTTTTATGCACGGACAGGCAGTATGCCAGCTCCAGCTCTTCCAGCTGCTGATAATCATATTCTACGGTGCGCTCATCGTCAAACCGCACGGTGACGATTCGATCCTGATTGTCCACAGCGGAAACGAAGCCCACGTCCCCGTTGAACACACCCTCGCCTTCCTCGCCCCCGTCCGCCTTCCAGGGCAGCTGATAATTGTTCCGGATGTGCATCACCTTGTCGCCGGTGCGGAACACCGTTTCTCCATAGGCGATTTCCTTTTTCCAGGGGGCGGGCGGGTTCAGGGCGGCCTGCAGCAGGGCGTTCAGCTGATACACCCCCGCGCCGGATTTCTTCGTGGGCGCCAGCACCTGAATATCCCGGGCGGGCGCGTCCGAATGCAGAAACGCAGGCAGACGCCTGGCGCACAGGCCCACAATGGCCTGGGCGGCTTCATCGGGCACAGGCCGGCGCTCAAAGAAAAAGTCGCTGTCCCGGCGATTGAGAATGGGCGGCTCACCGTGATTGATCCGATGGGCGTTGAGCACGATCAGGCTTTCCTCGCTCTGACGGAAAATGTCCGTCAGCCGCACCGAGGGCACTACGCCGCTTTTGAGGATGTCCCCCAGCACGTTCCCCGCGCCCACCGAGGGCAGCTGATCCGCGTCGCCCACCAGAATCAGCTTTGTGCCGGGCTTGAGGGCCACCAGCAGGCTGCGCATCAGAAACACATCCACCATGGACATTTCATCCACGATCACGCAGCCGCAGTCCAGGGGGTTTTGCTCGTCCCGCTGGAAATGCCCCTCGTCTCCGGCAAATTCCAGCAGCCGGTGCAGGGTCTTTGCCTCATGGCCGGTGGCCTCGCTCATGCGCTTGGCCGCCCGGCCCGTGGGCGCGGCCAGCAGCACATCCTTGCCCAGCAGCCAGAGGATGCAGTTGATGATGGTGGTTTTGCCGGTGCCGGGCCCGCCGGTGATCACCACCAGCCCCCGCCGCACCGCTTCGGATACGGCCCGGCGCTGGTTTTCGCTGAACTGCATCTGATGCTCCCGCTCGAACTGCTGAATCTTTTCCAGAATCTGCGCTTCCGGAATCTTTTCCTCCCGGCCCATCAGCAGCTTCAGATACCGGGCGATTTCCTTTTCCGCATAAAAGAAGCCGGACAGCAGCAGCGCCTCCTGCCCGTCCAGATCCAGGGCGATAATCTCCCGGGCAAAGAGCAGCGTGTCCAGAGCATGGGCCAGCAGCCCATCCTCCACTCGCAGGGCGCGGGCAGCGCGCTCCAGCAGCAGGGGCTTGGGCAGAAAGGTGTGGCCCTCCCCGGCGGCGGCCTCCTGCAGCACGTATTTCAGCCCGGAGCGCAGGCGATATTCGCTGTCCTGGGGAATGCCCAGGGACAGGGCGATGCGATCCGCCGTGAGAAAGCCCACGCCGTCAATATCGTCAATGAGGCGATAGGGGTTTTCCCGGATCTTGCGCTGAGCGTCCGCGCCGTAAGCCTTGCTGATTTTCACGGCCAGCGAGGGGGACACGCCGTATGACTGCAGAAACACCATGGCCTCCCGGGCGGCATATTGCTCCCGGAAGGATTCAGCCAGCTGCGCCGCCCGCTTTTTGCCGATGCCGGGCACCTCGGTCAGCCGTTCGGGATACTCGCTGAGCACATCCAGCGTGTTTTTTCCAAACGCCTGCACCAGCAGCCGGGCCGTGGAGGGGCCCACGCCCCGAATCAGCCCTGAGCCCAGATAGCGCTCGATGCCCAGCAGCGTGGTGGGCTTGCGGATCTCGCAGGCCGTGGCCTTCCATTGCTTGCCATACTGGGGATGCGCCGTCCAGCTGCCGGAAAGCAGCACCTGCTCTCCCGGGGCCAGCGCCGGCAGCGTGCCTACCACCGTCACGCTTTCCCGCCCTGCCTTGGCCTGCACCACGGAATAGCCGTTTTCCTCATTACGGAAAATGGTTTCCTCGATCACCGCTTCCAGCTGCTCCGGCATGGGCCGCGCCCCCTTTCCGCCCTGTGCCGCCTGCGCCGCTCAGAGCTCTGCCCTTCATTATACTGGATTCCCGCCCCCGGGGCAAGCAAAATCCATGGGAAGAGAAGAAACGCGGGAGATCCAGCTTGCGCATAAGATAAACGGAGCTTTTCCGTACCCTCAATGCGCCCAGATTGGAGAGAAAGGTTCTCTCTTTTTTTAATCTGGGGCATATTGCTGATAAAATATAATGAGGCTTTTATCCCCATTTGGCTTTCTTCGGGAGAGCGCAAGAGAGCCTTTCCTTCTCCTGAAGGAAAGGCCCTCTCATATAAAACACAACTTTCCTATGGCTTTCTTGACGGGGTGCAGGGGACCCGTTTTTGGCCTCAAAGAAAAGAATGGTTCCCCCTGCACGATTTCGTTTCTCTTTCGCCTTCGTCAGATCGTAACGTTCACGCCGTTTACCTCCACGCCGGCTTCGGCGCGGATCAGGATGTAGGGATGGCCGTCGATCATCCGGGTTTCCACCAGATCGCTGCGATCGGGGGAAACCTTGATAACCACATCCGGGGTGCGCAGCTCGAACTGCTTGGGGCTGGATACGCTGGCGGCGCTGATGGCGGCGGCCTGGCCAAACTCCGCATCGTATTTTTCGTCAAACGCGGCGCGCTTTTCCTCAGTCACGCCGCAGTCCGCCAGCACGGCGTCCATATCCTGCTTGGTGATCTGGGGCGGCTGCTCGGCAGATTTATCCGCCTTCTGCTCCTCGATCTTTTCCAGCACCTGCTCGTGTACCGTCTGCATCACCTCATAGCTGCATTCCTCGCCCAGGGTGTCCTGCAAAATGGCCTGAAACGCCTCCTTCTGGGCGGCGGCGGGCATGGGCACCGGAGAATGAAACAGCGCGTCAATAAGCTCGGCATGGCTCTGGGCGGTGTCCCGGGTGTAATAGAGCACGTTGTAAATGTTGGCGGCCCGCTGATCAAAGCAGGGAAACATGAAGCCCAGCTCCGGCATGCCCACCACCCAGTCGGCCTCCTTGCTGTGGAACAGGTTTTCCCCCGCGTCATAGGCCAGGGCGGGCTTGGTCATTTTCACCGGGCAAATGCTGCACAGGATGTAATGAAACACCTCCGTGTCCATCTCCTGCACCCGGTTGCCGTCCTGAGAGCGATAGGGCACGTCGTAGCCGTCGTGCATCAGCAGGATCAGATAGTTCTCCTCCAGCTGCAAATGATCGATGATCTGCTGGAACAGATAATGAACCGGCTCGTCCTCCTTCAGGGCGGTATCCCGCAGGGCCGTGAGCAGCCGGTGCTCCTCGCTGTCCATCACCTGCTCGGGGGTGAATTCCAGCGTGAGCAGGTTCTGCCCCTGCTCGCCGGAAAGGGTGCGCCGGAAAATGGCCAGATACTTTTCCGCCTCCTCCTGGGCCATGCCCACCAGCGCATGGCTGAAAGCGGAGATTACCTGCCCCTGGGTGTTCACATAGCAGCCGCGGATGCAGGTGACGTTGTTATGGTTCAGGTTAAAGCGGCGTTTGATTTCCGCAAGCTCTTTCTTGGTCATGCGTTACCTCACAGTGATTTATTCAGCCGAATATCCTTGCCCATGAAGGAAATCGCCAGCGCGGAGCGGGCGTCCAGCAGCCGGGAGGTGACCCGCTCGGTGTACTTCTGCTTCAGCTCCAGCCGGGACAGATTGGTGCTGATGGCGGTGTAATGCCCCCGCAGCAGGCGGCTGTTGAGCAGGTTATAAATCTGCTCCACCGTGATATTCTCCATCAGCGGCTCCATGCCCAGATCGTCGATCAGCAGCAGGGGCACGGAGAAATATTCCTCCGCCGTTTCCCCGGTGCGGGAGAAATAGGCGGTTTTCAGGGCCATGAGCAGATCGTAGGCGGTGACGGACAGCACGTCCACCCCCCGCTGCCGGGCGTCGTCCCCCACGCAATTAAGCAGATAGGTTTTGCCCAGACCGCTGCCGCCGTGAAGCAGCAGGGTGTGGACGGGGCCGTCCGGCACGTTTCGGGCGAAGTGCTGGCATTTGTCCTTCACCACGGCCATGTATTCCCGCTGGGTCACATCCGTGCCCGGCAGGGGCTGATCGGGAAACACCCCCAGATCAAAGGAGGAAAAGGTCTGCCGGGGGGACAGGGCGTCCCCGGCCTGCGCCGCCGCCTGATACGCCTTTTTCAGGCAATCGCAGGCCCGGCGCAGCGGCCCATCGTACACATAGCCGGTATCGCCGCATTTTTTGCAGCGGGCCACCGGGGATAGATAATCCGCCGGATAGCCGCTTTGTGTCAGCAGCGCGGCGATTTTCTGATTGTATTCCCGCATCCGCGCTTCGGCGTTTTCCGGCGGCGTGCCTGCAAACGCACCCCGGACGGAGCCCATAATCATCTGATGCCGCTGCTGCATGAGCGCGGCAATCTGCGGCGCTTTGGCGGCGATTTCCTGCTGCCGGCGCTGCTCCTCCTGCTCGTTTTTTTCCCGCTGGGCGGCATATTCCGCCAGCACCTCTCCCAGGACGCGGTTATCCACGGTTCTTTCTCGCCTCCTCAATCAGATCGCCGGATACGGCGGTGAGCTCCTCCTCCGTGTAATCCCGCTGGCCATAGCGCTGGGCGGACACGGTTTTGCCCCCCGTTTGGCCCTGGGGCCTGCGTTGGGCCCGGGCCTGAGAAATATCGTTGATGCCCGCTTCATGCCAGATTTCCAGCACCTTGTCCAGATACCCGATCTTGCTGCCCTCGGCGGATCGGGCCTGCTCCGCCGCGAAAAGCAGCAGCTCCAGATCCATCCCAAAGCCCCGCCATTTTTCGTAGAGCAGCCGGTCCGCCGCGGTGGGCTTGCCCCGATGGCCGCAGGCATCGAAGATTTCCCGCAGCGCCAGGTTCGCCTCCCGGAAGCGGCTGAGATAATCCTGCACCTCCGCCTCCGTTTTCAGGCCCTTGCGCTGCCAGGATTGGAGCAGCGATTGCAGAACCTCCACGTTCCCGCCCGTGCGATGGCATTCTTGCGCCGCCAGCAGGAGCACCTCGTGGGGATACATCTGCGCAAATTCCTGATACAGCCGCGTCGCCGCCGGGCCGGAGGGCCGTCCCCCCAGCAGGGAAAACACTTCCTGCGCCCGGGCGGCCAGCGTCTGCTCCTTTTCCAGCTGCGCCGACACCTGTGCCCCCGTTCGGGCCTGGCTGCGGCCTCGAATGCCGCTCAGAATCCCATCCAGATACTTGAAGGAGGGATCGCCCTTGGTGGTTTCCCGGCAGGCGTCCAGCACTGCGTCCGGGGCAAAGCCCCATTCGCCGATCCATTTTTCGTAAAGCGCCAGCTCGTCCTCGCTGGGGGCGCGGCGCTTGCCCATCCGGGAAAGCACCTTTCTCGCCCCCTCGTGCACGCCCTGCTCATGACGCAGAAACGCATCCGCGTCCTCGCAGGAGGATACCTGCTCCTCCTTCATCCGCACGGCCAGGGGCTCGGCCTTTTTGAAGGAAAACTGTGGGCCCCGCTCCTGGGCGCAGTGCATCAGCAGCATCAGCACCACCTCGGGCTTCAGCCCCACATCCTGCACCCATTCCCAGGCCAGCGCGATTTCCGAGGGGGTCACCTTCCGCCGGTCCGCAAAGGCGGCGTACACGCTCTCGGCAAAGGCCACATAATCCTGATCCACCTGCAGGGGCGCGCCCGTATTGCTCTGCCGCTGCAGGGGGGAATAAAAGCGATAAACCGGCGGGTTTTCCTGCAATTTGGATACCAGCGCCCGCCGTTCCCAATACCGCAGGGCAGCCTCGATCTCCGCCTGGGACAGAAACAGCTCCTGGGCCATTTCCGCCAGCGAATCATCTGGGGAGGGATGGGCGGCTTTGAACAGCCCCCATAAATATACCTTCACATAATCGCCCTTGGCCGCGGGCATATATTCCAGCAGAAACTTGTTCTCAATGGCGGTCACGCCGTAGGCCAGCGCGTCCGCATCCAGTTCAAACATGCGTTTTCTCCTTCTTTGGTAAAATCATGGAGCCGGCCTGAGCCAACGCCACCGCCAGCAGCATCAGCCCGCAGCCGATATATCCCCGGGCCGTCATTTTCTCGCCCAGCAGCAGCGCTCCGCTGATCACGCAGAACACCGATTCCAGGCTGAGAATCAACGCCGCCAGGGCGGGCCTGCAGCCCTTTTGCCCCACGGTTTGCAGGGTATAGCCCACGGCGGTGGACATCACGCCGCAGTACAGCACCGGCAGCAGCGCCTGACGGATATTGTCCGCCGATACGGATTCCATCAGGAACGCGCAGCCCCAGTTCAGCACCGCCGCAATCACAAACTGAATGATGCACAGCTTCACCGGCGACATCCCCGCCGCGAAATGATCCGTCAGCAGAATATGCCCGGCCCAGAAAAAGGCGCTGATCAGCAGGATGCTGTCCGAGGGGGCCAGGGAAAAGCCCTCGCCCTCGCCCATGCACAGCAGATACAGCGCCGGCAGCGCCAGCGCCAGGGCAATCCAGGTGGACACGCCGGTTTTCTTTCCCAGCAGCACATTGATGGCCGGCACCAGCACCACGTACAGCGCTGTAATGAACCCGGCCTTGCCTGCGCCTGCGTCGCCTACTGCCATTTGCTGGAGGAAGGATGCGATAAACAGCGCCGCGCCCACCACGGCCCCGGCCAGCACATCCCGGCCCGTCAGCGGCCCAGGCGCGGCCTTCTGTTCCCGCAGATACAGCGGCAGCAGCGCCAGCGCGCCCACCGTGAACCGGCAGGCGTTAAACGTAAAAGGCGTAAGGAAGCGGGAGGCTTCCCGCTGGGCGGCCATGGCAAAGCCCCAGATGGCCGCGGTGAGAAACAGCGCGCCGATGGCGCGGGGGGATGATTTCACGGCGATTCAGTCCTTTTCTTTGGTTTCAGCTTCCAGGTTTTTGGCGGCCGTCTGGGCGCTTTCCTGCTTGGAAATGTGGCGATACCACAGAATGCACGCCACGCTGATAATGGCCGTGATGCCATAGGTGATGCCTGCGGCCAGCATTTTATCGCTTTGCACCAGCGAGCCCGTCACCGCCGAGGATACCACCGACGGAATCCGCGCCAGCGTGGAAATCCACAGGAAGGTGTGCAGGGGCATGGGTGTGAGGCCGATCAGATAGGTGAGCAGATCCTTGGGCGTACCAGGGATGAGAAAGAGGATAAAGGTGAGCAGATCCAGCTTTTTATGGTTCTGCAGGAAGGAAAAGCTGTTGATTTTCTCTGCCGGGAAAAACAACGCCACCATCCTGACCCCGAATTTCCGCACCGCCAGATACACCAGCGCGGAGGCCAGCGCCATGCCCACCAGGCACAGAATCGTTCCCTCGAACCAGCCGAACACAAACCCGGCGCCCAGCTCAAAGGGCTCTCCCGGGATCAGCGCCACCACCACCTGCAGCATCACAATGCCGATCATCATCAGCTGGCCCAGGAAGCCGTGGGCGGCCACATAATCCCGGAAGGTCTCGGGGGAATTTTTGAACTGCAAAACCAGCGGCTTGCCTACGAAATATCCGATCAGGGAAAACAGAATCAGAATCACGACGATGCAGACGATGCTCACGCGCTTGCGGCGGCGGATGGATTCCGGCGTATCCGCCCCGGAAAAGCCGCGTGCTTTATGATTGGCCATGAAAAGCTCCTTTCAAATCAGAGGGATCGGCGGGCATTGAAACCCCACCATCATAAATTATATCATTATTCCCCCCGGGGTGCAACTTAGAGTTCCATGAAAAGGGGATGAGAAAGCGAATGCTTGACAAGGCTTTTCCGGCGTGATACCATCCCTTTGCACGCCCCGAGGGGCGGCGAAAGGAGGCGGCCGGAAATGGCTGAGCAGCGCGCGCTGGCGCTTTTTGATTTTGACGGCACCCTGATTCGGGGAGACAGCATTCTGGCCTATCTGCGCCATGCCCGGCGGCTGAAGGCGCTGAGCAGGGGCGAATATTTGAAGCTGGGGCTGCATGCGATTCCCTGGCTGCTTAAGAAAAAATCCGATGAAGCGCTGAAGGGGGAGGCAGTGGCCTTTTCCATGCGCCTGTCTCCGGAGCGGCGCTATGCCCTAAACCGCAGCTTTGCGGAGGAATGCCTGCTGCCCCGGGTGTTCCCGGCAGGGAGGGCATGCCTGGAGCGGCATCGGCAGGCGGGACGGCTGGTGGTGATCGTATCCGCATCGCCGGAAAATTATATGGAATTTGTGGCCCCGGGGCTGGGGGCGGATGCGCTGCTGTGCACCCAGCTGCTTTCGGAAATGGCCACCGGCCCCAACTGCAAGGGGCAGGAGAAGGTGCGGCGGATGGAAGCCTATCTGGCGCAGGCGGGCATTGGGCCCAATTGGGCGGATTCCTATGCCTATGGCGACAGCGCCAGCGATCTGCCCATGCTCAGGCTCTGCGCTCACCCCGTGGCGGTGAACCCCAAGCGCAAGCTCCGCCGCGCCGCGCCGGAGATGGCGACGGTAAAGTGGAAAGAAAAATAAAATGCGAAAGGAGGCTTTTGACACAAAAGCCCCCTCCCGCAGACTATAAAAAACTTATACGCACAGCAGGATGCAATGAAGGGCGGCAAGCCCTTCATTTTTGATTGTAATTTAATGGCCGAACCACTCCTGGGGCCATCAATCGGCCCATTTCAGTGCTTCCAGAAGCAGGAGAAGCGCCATGCTTTGGCCATAGGGCTGCGGGCCCTGGGGGACGCGGCGATAATCGTCCAGATCCTTGCCCACAACCGTGCCCATAGAGACCTGCTGCAGCAGGCCGTGGTCATCAATTCGGGCCAAAATGGCCGCCAGTCCCTTCTGGCCCAGCGCCTGGAAACGCTTTGGCAAATACTGCAGCCTTACGGCCTTCAGCAGGCCGTAGCTGAAGCCGGCTGTGGCCGACGATTCGGGATAGGAGGATTCCGGCAGGTTGACCAGCGTGTGCCACATGCCGTCCGAATCCTGATATTTTTCCAATGCCTGGGCCTGCCGCTCCAGCGCGCTGAGAAGCACCATGCGAACGCCCTCGGGCACCTTCGCCAGATCCAGATAATCCACCAGACCGGCCGTATACCAGGCATTGCCGCGGCCCCACAGCGCTTCTCCGAAATGATGGCAGCCATCGAAATTCCAGCCATGGAAAAACAGGCCGGTTTTCAAATCGGTCAGGTATTTCAGATGCACCAGAAACTGCCGGATGCTTTCCTGCAGATAGCGATCGTCGTTCAGCAGCGTGGCCATCCGCGCAACGAACAGCACGGTCATATACAGGGTGTCATCCCAGAGCTGGCAATAGTTATCCGAATCGATGGTCTTATGCTGAAAGCCGCCTTCCGACGTGCGGGGCAGCGAGGTCATGGCGTAATCCAGCCATTCCCTGCAGACCTCCAAATACGCTTCATTGCCGGTATCTTCATACAGAAAGGAGAGCGTGAGCAGGGGACACATGCTGTTCACGTTCTTTTCCGGCAGGCCCCGCTGCATTTGCGCGTCAAACCAGCCGATCAGATAATCCCATACGCGCTGCTCTCTGGTTTGCCGATAATAGGTATACAGGCCAAACAGCGCCACGCCCTGATACCAGTCCCAAACGCTCATGAAATGGCCTTCCTGCGCCGGCTTTCCCGGCCCCATGAGCCCTTCCGCCAGGGCATGGGCCTGTTGGGCCAGCGTTTTCCTGTCGATCTCCATAATATTCTTCCTTTCTTATCCGGTGGTTATCCCTTGATGCCGGTGGTGCTGATGCCTTCTACCAGCGAGCGCTGGAACAGGAAAAACAAAATGATCACCGGCACCAGCGACAGCACGGACATGGCCAGCATCGGGCCGTAATTGGTGGTGGTTTCATCGCTGTAGAGCTTCAGCGCGTAGGCCACCGGATACATGGACGGCTTGTTCAGATAGATCAGCGCAGAATAGAAATCTCCCCAGCTGCCGATGAACGTGAGCACGGCCACGGTGCAAATGGCGGGCGTAATCAGCGGGAGCATGATCCGGGCGAACAGGCCGCCCCAGCCGCAGCCGTCGATCGTGGCCGCTTCATCCATATCCCGGGGGATATTTTTCATGAATTGCATCAGCAGAAACACATTGAACGCGCCGCCGCCAAACCAGCTGGGAATCAGCAGCGGCTTATAGGAGCCCACCCAGCCCAGCGTGTTAAACAGCAGATATTGCGGTACCCGAAGAATCATCCCGGGCAGGCACATGGTTCCGATCATGATTGCAAACCAGAATTTCCTGCCCTTAAAATTCATGCGGGCCATGGCGAATGCCGTCAGGCACGCGGATATTACTGTGCCGGCCACGCGCACCACGGCCACCAGCAGCGAATTCTTAAAGAAGGTTGCAAAGCTGTTTCGGGCAAAGCCGGCCCAGCCGGTGACATAATTTTCAAAGGTGATCTGGGCGGGAATCAGCTGGGTCTGGGTAATCATGATCTGGTCTCCCGGCTTCAAGGACGAGCTGATCATCCACAGCAGCGGATACAGCATCAGGAAGCTGAACAGAAGCATCAGTACATGATAAACGGCCCTGCGCCATCCCTGTTTCTTTTTGGCTTGCATATGCTTTTCCTCCTTATGCCCGGTCATCCTGATAAAAGACCCATGCAGACGAAGATTTGAATACAAGGGCTGTCAGCAGCACGATAATCAGCATCCAGAACCAGGCCATGGCGCTGGCGTAGCCCATGTTGCCGAACTGGAATGCCTGCTGATACTGATACAGACCGTAAAACAGAGTGGCGTTCATGGGGCCGCCGTTGGTGACAAGGTAGGCGGAGTTAAACGCCTGCAGGGAGCCAATAATGCCATTGACCAGATTAAAGAACAGCGAGGGCGTCAGCATCGGAAGCGTCACCTTGAAAAAGCGCCGGGCGGGGCTTGCGCCATCCACAATCGCCGCTTCATGCAGGCTTACGGGCACATCCTTGATGGCCGCCAGGAAAATCAGCATCTGCGAGCCGAACTGCCATACGCCATAGATGACCAGCACATACAGCGCCGTGTCTTTATTCAGCAGCCACGCAACCGGCTCCGCGCCAATCAGCGCCAGCAGCTTGTTTACCACGCCGTTGGCCTTCCAAAGATGCTTCCATGTGATGGCAACCGCAACGCCGCCGCCCAGCAGGGACGGCACATAGAAGGCGGCGCGGTAAAAGTTGGTCAGTTTCGTGGTTTTGGAAAGCAGAACGGCCACCAGCAGGGAAAAGGCCAGCTTCAGCGGAATTTCCATCAGCGCAAACCGGATGGTCACCTTGAACGCAATCAGGAATTTTTTGTCCGCCGTGAACATCTTGATAAAGTTGTCCAGCCCGATCCATTTTGCAGGCGACAGAATGTTATACTCGGTGAAGGCCAGATACAGAGAATAGATAAAGGGAAGCAGCGTGAACACGAACAGGCCAATCAGAAATGGCGTAAGAAACAGATAGCCCGCCAGGCAGTCCCGCTGTTTTCGGTTCAGGCGCGCAGGCTTCCCGGATGCTGTCATCGTCCCCTGGGGCATTTTCATCGCATGTATCCTCCGTTGATTCAAAACGCGAGGGAATTGATTCATTCCCTCGCGTTGGCTTGCTCGATAAAGGCTCGTCGCGGCACGAATTAATTCCCGGCAAGAACCGCATTCATTTTGGCGATGTATTCTTCCGCCAGCGCGGGCAGCTCCTCCTTGGTAACCGCCTGCAGGCTGATCAGCTCCGCGGCCTCGCTGTAAATCGCGTTGATCTCCGTCGCGCCCACCGGATAGGGCGGATCAATCGGCGTGGAATGGGTGCCCACATAGTCCAGGAAATTGAACACTTTGGCGTCAATGTAGGAGGTCTTGGGCAGCAGGTAGCTGCGGATCTCGCTGGAAATGGGCACGCCGCGATCGGTGCTGCAGATGTCGTACACAACCGTATTGTTCACAAAGAAGCTGATAAAGTCCGCGGCCAGCTCCGCGTTTTCGGTATCCGCGTTGATGGACCAGAGCATGGCGGCCTTCACATAAGTGGGATTGGCTTCCGCGGCGTTATCGGCATAAGGACGCATGCAGACGCCCAGCGCCAGCTCCTCGGGCGTTTTCGTGCCCTGGAAGTAAACCGTCTGATTGCTGGTGGTCATCGCATTCCAGAACAGGCCGTTCTGCAGGTCAGCCGGCGTATCGCCGGTGCCTTTCATTTCCATATCCTGCGCGCTCATGAAATAGCCTTTCTCAATCCCGGTCAGGATATAGGTCCAATAGTTCACCAGCGCTTCCTTCGTGAAACCAACGGACTTGCCGTCCGCGGCGTACAGGGTCTGGCCCAGGCTGCGGAAATACATTTCCCGCGCTTCCACATCGTCGGTGAACTGCGCCTGACTGCCGGTTTTCTCCAGGATGGTTTTGCAAAGCAGGGCGAACTCGGTATAGGTCATGCTCACGGGAACTTCAACGCCGGCCTGGGCGACAATGGCTTCGTTATAAAGCATAGCCGGACAATTCACGCCCGTGGCAAGGCCGTACAGCTTGTCGTTGAGAATGCCGCCGGAAATCATGCTGGCATCAACATGGGTCAGGTCAATCGCACCGCTGTCCACCAGGGGATTCAGTTCCATCAGCAGGCCGCTTTTCACGAAGTTGACAATCTGGCTGTAGTCCATCTGAATCACGTCGGGCATATCATGGCCAGCCGCCTGGGTGCTCAGCTTGGTCCAGTAATCGCCAAAACCGCAGTATTCCACTTCGATTTTCAGATTTTTGTAGTTCTTCTCAAATGCGGCGATCATTTCGGTGGTCATGGTGTGGCGTGCATCACCGCCCCACCAGGCAATGCGGAAGGTTTTGCCGGCGTAATCCTTTTCCTCAGCGCTTGCGATAGCGGCCGAGGAGCAAACCATCGCAAGGGCCAGCGCCAGCACCAGAAGACGGGACATCATGCGTTTCATAGGGGAAAGCCTCCTTTTCAAGATGCGCAGGCTCGGAGCCGCCTGCGGGAACGATTGGAAGGGGAATCGGCCTGCTCCGTCAACCGAGTGGACAATCCGGCGGCTTTGCACACGGATTGCTTATCTGGCATAAATCATAACAAATAATAGGCGCTTCAAACAATGCAAATTGGTGTCATGTGGAGGTTAAAAAGGTCACATTTTCAGCTGACTGCGATAATCATTGAAGGTGCTGCCGGTATACTGCTTGAACAGACGATAAAAATACTGCACATTGTTGCCCAGACCCACCTGATCCGCAATGGCCGATGCATTCATTTTCGCGTCTTTCCGCATCAGCACCAGCGCGCGTTCCATCCGCACATGGAGCAGATAATCCCCGAATTTCATCCCCGTCTGCCTGAGGAAGCGCCGGCCCAGATATTTGGTGTTCAAATAGGCCACATGATCGGCAACATACTGCAAGGTGAGATTGGCCATGCCGTAATGATCGTTCACATAGCGCAGCACAATATCGATCATGCCGCCGTTCTCATCCACCGCATCGGAAATGGCCTGCAGCGCGGCGGCGGATTGCCCAAGCAGGGCCTCCTCGTCATTGGAAAACTGAGAAAGCTCCCGGATGATGGGCCGCAGCGCCGGGATGGCCGTTTCATATTGCATAATCAGGCCCAGCATCGCCTCCCGCAGAATACCAAAATCGCCATAATGTTTCGTGATTCGCCGAACCTGTTCAGCCGTAATCGTGTGGTCCGTTTCCGCCAGCAGGGCCGTCAGCGCGTCGTAAAGCTGCCGGATCTGCTGATTTCGCTGATCGAAATCTCCCGCCGTTTCCTGCTGCAATTCCTTCGCGCATTTCTGGATGGCCTGGGTCAGCTCGTCTCTGGCACAGGGCTTGAGCAAATAGCCCTGAACCCCGCGCTCAATCGCCATCTTTGCCAGCTCAAATTCTCCATAGCCGGACAGCACAAGACACTTGATGCCGGGATACATTTCCCGGGCCCGGGCAATCAGCTCCAGGCCGTCCATCACCGGCATTCGGATATCCGCGATTAAGATGTCCGGCTGGATCTCGATCATCCGGTTCAGCGCTTCCAGTGCGTTATCGCAGGCTGTAACCTGCATGCCCATATCCGCCCATGGCAAAAGCAAACGGATATTTTCCAGCGCCAGTTTCTCATCATCCACAAACATGATCCTCAGCATCGTCTTTCAAGCCCCCGTTTTTTCTGGTTGAAGCGGAACAGAAATGCAGATCTGGTTCTGGCCGCTCCGGCTGTGAATGGTCAGGCCGTCCTCCTGGGAAAAAGCCAGCTGGATGCGCTGATGGATGTTTCGCAGGCCGATGCCCGTCCCCCGGGGCTTCACTTCCCCGGTTTGGAGCTTGTTGAGCATATCCTCTTCCATGCCCATGCCGTTATCTTCCACGATCAGCAGGGCCTTTTTCCCTTCCGCGCGGCCATAGATCCGGATGACGCAGGTTTCCAGCATTTCTTCCGCCGCATAATGAATGGCGTTTTCCACAAGGGGCTGGAGCGTCATGCGCGGCAGCAGAATGTCCTGCAGCTCCGGCGGAATCTGCACCTCAAACTGCAGCCGCTCCCGATAGCGCACCCGCTGGATATTCATATATGCCTGCACGATTTTGACCTCGTTTTGCACGGTGTTCAAATCCCCGTCCATGCTCATGGAAGCGCGCAGGAGCTTGGCAAGGGAGACCGTCAAATCTGCCGTTTCCTCATCGCCGTTTCGATGCGCCATCCACATGATGGTTGACAGCGCGTTGAAAATAAAATGCGGCTGAATCTGCTGCTGAAGCTGCCGGTATTCCGTCTCCTTAAAAAGCAGCATGCGGTTATAATTTTCCTCGCTGAGCTTCCGGTTTTCAAAGGCCATGTGGTCAAAATGCCGGTGCAGCCGGCCGATTTCATCATGCCGATCCTGATAGGGGAGGCTTTCCGCTGCGGAAGGAAGCTGGCCGTTGGCATAGGTGTCAAACTTGTTCAGCAGCTTATCCAGATGCCGGGTAATCATGCGAACGAAAAGCACACTGAGCAAAACGGCACCGATGGCAATGGCGATCGTGATCATAACGGAATGCATGATCGATTGCCGGGTGGAGGAAAGAATGGTTTCGTAGGGGGTGGAGAGCACGAAATACCAGCCCATGGTGCTGCTCGTCTGCACAACGAAGCTGCCGTTCTGAATGGCATAGCCATTTTCTTCAAGCAGCGCGTGCGCTGTATTTCCGCGATAGAGGCAATGCTCCTCATCATAAAAAATGGAGATATCCAGGTGATCCACGCCCACGTTGGTATAAACCCAGCTGCATTTATTAACCAGCGCCCTGATATCCACGATTCCCACCATCGTGGCAAGGGCGGAAAGGCTCATGTTCTGCGTCTGGCGAATGCGGCGGCACATCAGCAGCGAATCCGCATCAGCCACATAGCGAATCATGCCGTTCTCATAGGCATAGGCCGCCATGGGCGCCGTGATCTGCCGGCCGCTGCCCGGATCCCATAAAACCCGGAAGCCGTCGGAGGCAACCACGATGGCAAAGCATTCAAAAGCGTTGGTGCCCATCATGTAGTTGGCCAGCTGGCTTTTGAGGTTTGCCCGCGCCTGCACCTTTTCAAGGTATTTGGACTTTGGGTTGTTGAGGCGCATCAGGTTGTTCTGAATGCCGGCGTCGCCGATCATGGAGAGGGTCAGCGTTTCGATTTTGCTGAATTCGTTTTCTACCTGTCCCACATAGGAAGCCAGCGTCTGCACCATCATCCGATAAATCTGCTCATCATAAACGCGATAGGTGCTCTGCGTGGCCCAATAATTGCCAATCAGCAAACAGAGGCACACCATGACGATAATCAGCAGAAACTTGACGTGCAGTTTCATATTGCCAATCCGCCATTTTTGTATCCGCATTTTGCCCGCCAGGCGCTTCAGCTGCATCATATCGTCCCCCGTAAAACGTAATGGATGATTTATGGATTGTGCCGGATGCGTCGCCCCGCCCGTATCCGCTTGGCAACGCCGAAAACATGCTGCATCCTGTATTCGCCAATTGTCCTGCTTCACCCTCCCGGGCATGTATAAATCCGATCACATTTCCATGTAAATAAGATACGATTTTTTGCCTTCCGCATCGCGTTCCCGTTTTTTTAGCGCTTATTCGGAATTTGCGGCTTTTTTCCTGTTTCATGCAACAATTTCCGTCCCTGCGCCGTCTCTATTCATGAAAGGGAAAGGGGAGATCACACCAATGAAGAAAATCCTGCGCGGTATCCTGCTTGTCTGCCTGCTGGCGCTGCTGCTGCCCGCCTGCGCGCTGGGAGAAAAAGGGGGCTATGCGGCCGTGGTGGCCAATCCTAAGACGGCGGATCGGCTGATTCTCCGCCGCGCGCCCACCCAGGATGGGGAAGTGCTGGGCCGGTTTTACAGCGGCACGCCGGTTTACGTGGTCAGCGAAAGCGGCGCATGGGCGTTTGTGCGCATCGGCGGGGAAAACGGCGGCCTGACCGGCTATATGAAAACGGAATTTCTAATGAAGGCCAACCGCAATCATGGCGCGCCTTCCCTGTTTTTCACCAGCTATGCCGCCGGAGCCAGCGCGCCCATCTATGAAAAGCAGAGCACCGGCTCCCGGGTGCTGGGCCGGGTGCAGGGCGGCGGCGTGTATGTGCTGGGGGATATGGGTGACGATTGGCGCTATGTGTATGACGGGGGCGCAGGAATTTACGGCTATGTGCGCACCGCACAGCTCAAGGCCCCCTGCGTGGATTTCTATGCCTGGCTCACCCCGGCGGAAAACGAAAATACCGTGGCCGTTTATGCCGATAAGGAATGCCAGAACCTCATCGCCCTCTATGAATCCACGGTTTCGGCGCGGGTGGTGGGCCTGAGCCGGGCCAAGGGCTGGGCGCAGGTGGAGATCCGGGGCAATCGGAATACCACGGAGCCTTTCCAGGGGCGGTTCACCGCCGGCTATGTGCGCCAGGAAAACCTCACCGTGTTTAAGCAGCCCTGGGAAATGATGTATAACCAGCGCGTGGCCTATGCGCTGAAAAACATCCCCATTACCGATCAGAAGACCGGCGAAGCATACACCATCCCCGCAGGGGCGCGGCTGAAGGTGCTGGGCAAAATGGCGGGCGGCACGATGCATATCTGCTATGGCGGGCCGGACAGCGAGTATCTGGTGGATTATGTTCCCGCCGAAGCGCTGCATACGGAAAGCCGCCTGACCTCCTCTCTGGACGCCATTCCCCGGCGGGGATACCTGCTGCTGAAAAAGCAGATCGACGCGGAGGGCTGGAACCTGGGCGTGGCCGCCTATGCCGCCCCTCAGGAGACGAAGGACGGCCCGCTGACGTACCTGTATGAGGAGACGGTGGAGCTGCTGGCGGTGCTGGGCAACGGCTGGTATCAGGCCCGTACCTATGATTACGCGAGCATTTATATCCGCTATGGGGATGGAGATCCCCTGTATCTGGATTCCTGGCTCACGCCCGGCGGCGTGCAGCTGGAGACCCTCTATCAGTTCACGGCGAAGGCCGGGGAAACCGCGTCTATCGCGCTGAAAAATCAGGCCTGGGGGCTGGATCAGGCCTTCACCATTACGGATGCTTCCTATGTCCTGTTTATTCCCGAGGGCACGGAGGTGACGCAAAACGGCGGCACGCTGGCCAAGACCCGGGTGGATGGGCTGCAGCCGCTGGTGCCGGAATGCACCAGCCCGGAGGAGGGCGAAACGCTTTTTGCCGCCAGCGGCCGGTTCTTCTGCGATCAGCAGGCGGGCGGCACGAACATCACCTATTACAGTTATATTATTACGCCCATGAATGGCTATGAGGACAGCTACTATGTCCTTTCCTCTCTGAACACGGAGAACGGCGAAGCCATCCGCGAGGATCTGGCCCCGGGAGACAGCGTGATGCTGGATCGCCAGCTGTTCGGCATGTTCCTGGAGGTGCACAACTGCCGCATCCAGCTTTTCTATGGCAACGGCTGAGGGAAAGCAGCTTGCAGGGAAACGAAAGCGGGAGGAGGCTTTTGAAACCAAAGCCCCCTCCCGCATCCGCCCGAAAAACCCCATGAGGCACAACGCAAAAGGAGCGCATGTATGCGCTCCTTTTGCGATAATGCCGAATTGCGAGGCTTCTTTCTCCTGAAAGAAACATCCTCTCGCATATTTTTTCCCCGATTCCGGCCTTATTCGTCGCTGTGCAGCTTGGACAGGGCCTTCTTCATCGTCTCCTGCACCACGGCGTCCTTTTCTTCCTTAATCATATGGTCGATATGGGCCCGGGCCTTCTGATCGCCCAGATTGCCCAGCGCGGTGGCAGCCGCGGCGCGCACATCGGCGGCGGGGGAGCGCAGCAGGGTGATGAGGGTGTTATAAGAATCGTCGCCCTTCACCTGGCCCAGCGCTTCCACAGCCTTCAGCGCAATCACATGATCATGATCGCTTACCAGCTTAATCAGCCCGGCAGCATTCTGCTTCTCCACCATTTTATCAATTTTATGTTCCTTGTTTCCAAACATCCCTAAGCGCCTCCTTTGAAGTATCCCCAGTATAGTCCCGGATTGTGAACAAACTGTGAACGGAAAATGTCATAATTCGTTTTTTTCGGGCTTTTTTGCGTCAAAAATGACACGTTGCCTTTGCGCCTTGCTTTTCCCGCAGCAGGAAGGAAATCAGCGTGCAAAGAAGGGTGAGCCCATGCCCGGCCAGGCTGGCATAGCCCGCGCCATAGATTTGCAGCGCGGGCCGGGCGGCCCAGCGCCAGGTGGCCATCAGGGTGACGGCCGCGCCCAGCAGGGACGCGACGAGCGCCTTGCGCTGCAATCCCAGGCCGGTCATCAGCCCGCCCAGCACCTGCTGCAAAGGCAGCACCATCGCCATGGGACACAGCACGCGAATCAGCCCGGCCAGCTCGGGCAGGCGATAAAGCCGGCAGGCCAGCACCGGCGCCAGCGCATACAGCGCCCCGCCGCAGGCCGCGCCCGCGCCCAGCGCAGGCAGCAGCAGCCGCAGGGCCAGACGGTTTTCCGCTCGGAGGGAAGCGCATCGGGCCGCCGCCGGGCCGCCCACCGTGCCCAGCGCGCCGGCCAGCATCCCGGGCAGAAGCATCAGGGGCAGCGCCATGCCGTTGAGCATGCCCAGCCGGCTTACGGCTTCACTTTTGCTCAGCCCCGCCGCCATCAGCCGCAGGGGGATGATGGCGCCGCATAGCGCCCGCAGGCCCGTATGGCTCAGGCGGGTGAGCATCAGCGGCATGCCCAGGCGAAGCAGCTGCCTGCGCAATCCGGGCAGCCGCGGATCGCCCCGCAGCCCGTTCAGCTGCCCCACCGCCCCCACCATCACCGCCAGGCCCAGCGCTTCGCCCAGGGTGGTGGCCAGCGCGGGCACGGCAGCGCGATAGGCAATGGTCAGCCGGGGCAGCCCCAGCAGCAGCATCCCGCTCACCAGCAGCCGAACCAGCTGCTCCGCCAGCTCGCTCAGCGCCGGGGGCCAGGCATTGCCCCGGCCAAAGCAATAGCCGTCATATACGCTGGATACGCCGATCAGCCCCATGCACGGCGCGAACAGATACAGGGACGGCAAGGTGCGTCCGTCCCCCAGCCATGCGGCAATCCGTGGGGCCAGCAGGAGCAGCAGTGGCGTGAGCAGCAGCGTCATGGCCAGGGCCAATTGCCGCCCTGCATACAGGGGCAGCCGCTCATCCCCGGGCCGCGCCCTGGCGGTCAGGCGGCTCACCGCCCCGGGCAGCCCCGCCGCCGCAGGCGTGAGCGCCAGCATATGCGCGCTGCTGGCCAGCTCCATCACGCCTACGGCCTCCGCTCCCAGCATCCGCGATACCCACAGCCGCATCCCAAACCCCAGCCCCCGCACCGCCGCATTGCATCCCGCCGTTACCAGCGCCTGCCGCCGCAGGCTTTGCTCCTTCATATGCCATCCCCCCGGGACAGGGTATGCCGCAGGGCACGGGGGATATGCGGAAGGGAGAGCACTATGCAGGGGAAAAGCATTCCCATAATGAACAATGCGCCCCAGATGAGGAAGGAAACGAAAAGAACAATTCGTATCCGTTCCCTTTCTGGGGCGCGCGGATGATGAAAAGGAATCCGGCCTCCCATCCCAACCGGTTTTCAAAGGGGAAAAACTGCCTTGGATGCAAAAGGGATTTTTCGAATGTTTCCCCTTATGGCTTTCTTTGGGAGAACGCAAAAAGGGCCTTTCTTCTCCTGAAAGAAAGGCCCTCTCGCAGCATTGTTTTTTATTATCGCTTGCACCGTTTCCTTTTCCCCATCAGCAGGCAGACGCCGGCCAGGCACAGAAGCGCCCAGAGGACGGGCTGAGATGCATCGCCGGTTTCGGGGGGACGGCTGGCCACGGAAATTACGGCCACGTCGGACACGATCTCGGCGCCGTTTTGATCCCGCACCACGCAGCGCAGCTGCGCGCCCGCATCGGCTTCGGAAATGGCGGAGATGGAATAGGTTGCCTTGTTGGCGCCGCGCACGTTCGTCCAGGTTCCGCCCGGATTGCGCCGCTGCCATTGATAGGCGTAGGGCGGCTGTCCGCCAGTGACGGAAACGGAGAACGCCGCGCCTTCCCCGGAAATCCGGGTGACGGATTCGGGCTGCTGGATGAACCGCAGCGGCGAACCGATGGACACGGTGCGCTCATTGTCAAAGGCTGCAAACTCGTTGCCTTCGTCATTGTCGGTGACGGTGAAGGTGAGCTCACCGGCAGACGCGCCGCCCAGCAGCAGCGCCGCAGGCAGATCCAGGGTGTAGCCAAAGTCCGCATCAATAGCGCGGGCAAAGGTGTGGGAGAGCACGGTCTGGCCATCCCGGGTGACGGTAAGGGTGGGCTGAATACGGCTGCTGGTCTGGGACCGGCCGATGATGCTCACCCGCACATACGTCGCCCCGCTGCCATCCACATAGGGCTGGCATTCCAGCATCAGATCGCCCTTGCCCAGGCCGATCTCCCTGCTTATCTCCTGAGCGGAAACCTGCGCCCGGGTGATCCGCGCGTTAGAAGTGCCGCTGGTGATGGCGTCGTTGGTGGGCAGCACCGGCACGGCCACCTCGTCGGCCTGCCAGCTGCCCGGAAGGGCGTCGCGGTTATTGCGGTTGCTGATCATCGCACTGGCGTAATGGGTGAGGGTATAAATGGTGTCCACATCGGCGGAGAGGGTCATGGTGCCCGACCAATCGTCGGGAATCTTGATGGCTGCCTGATAGGTGCGCACAGCGCCGGGCATGAGCAGCTCGGTCTGCAGCCGTTCGTAGACTGCATTGCCGTTATTGCCCACCGAGACAATCAGGAAATCATCGCCGTTCATCCCGTCAAACACGCTGCCGACCGAGGAAACGGAATAGGCCGCGTCCTCCGCATCAATTCCCATGAAGCCGTTCAGGCTGTCCTGGGGATTAACGCAGTTAATCAGCAGGTTTTCCAGCAGATCTCCGCCCTTGGTGATTTTCACGGCGAAGCGGGAAACAGGCAGGTTGCCTGTGTTTTCCACGGAGAGGAGCAGCTTGGCGTAATCCCCGGCGTTGACGCAGGGATCATACGCCGCCACGCCCCGGAGGGAAACGGCGGTTTTGAGGGTGAAGGTAAAGCCGATCATCCGTTGGCTCAGCGCGGCGGACTGACTGCTCACCGGGTTCACCATATCGGTGGTATAGAAGCCCTGGCACGCACCGGAGTTATCCAGCCCCAGCATGAGCTGCAGGCTGCTGGGGAACTTGTCCAGCTCCACCAGCGTAAACGGCGCGCTCAGAGAATTGGAAGACCGGTCAAACCGCACGGCCCGCACCCGGTAATGGCTTTCCTGGGTGGCATTATCAGTGCTGGGCAGCAGGTTTTCCGTCCAATACAGATAGGTGATGCCATAGGAGGTGCCATCGTTCACGGTGACGATCTGGAAACTTTCGGCGGAAAGGCATATGTCGTAATCCCGGATGGTAAAGGAGGCGTCGCTCTGGCCCAGCTTCCGCGCCACGCTCTTGAGCCGGTAGCAATCGCTGCCGTCGTCGGCCTGCCCCTCCTGCAGATAGAACAGGAAGGTGCGGTTCTCGTTGCTGAAATGATCCAGCAGCGGCGCGATGAAGGTGATTCTGCCGTTGGCATCGTCCGGGCCATCCAGATGCCGTTCCGAGCCGTTAACCCGCACATACAGCTCACCGCCCCCGGTGGTGTAATAATAGCAGGAGAGACTGTTGTTGCCCTGCGCGCCGGCGCCATAAGGCACGGTGGGGGCAAACCGCTGGGCCCCGGAGCGCGCGGACAGCACATCCACGGTGGCGTCGCCGAAATTGAAATAGGACGAGGTTTTGCTGATCTCCTTGGAATAGACGGCCAGGGGCGTGCCGGTGTCATCCTCGTTGGTGGGATAGGTGTTCACCGAGCAGGAGAAATTGAAATACCAGATCGCCGCGGCGGAGGCCGGCTGGGTCTGATCGATGAAGTATACCATGGGATTGGCCAGATAGCCGGCTTGCCCCTTCAGCACGGAATTGTTGATGGTGGCGTTCTGAAGCGGCGCTTCAGGCTGGCTGTGCTCCATCACCAGGCTGCCGTTGCTCAGCCGCAGGACGCAGCCGGTCATTCTGCTTTCGGTGGGGAAATATTTGCCCTGCTCAAAGGTGCCGCAGAGCACGACGACGCCCGCCAGATGGTTGTGCCCTTCCACGGCGAAGGCGTAATCAGAGGCGTTCTGGCGGAAGGTATCGTCCATGGAGCCGATGACGCCGTGCTTGGCGGGGTCATCCACATTGTACCACACCAGCTCGGCCTTGCGTGCGCCCGTGCCGGAGGTGGGGGTGATCCAGAAGGCAAAGTTGGCCCTCTCCGTGGCGGATTGCAGGGTGATATACTGCACGGGCTGGGCCAGGCTGTCCATCCGGGCGAAGATCTGGGTTTCGGATTCGGGGGCCACGCCGGCGTTTGCCTCGTCCGCAGGGGAAATGGTCATGACGGCGGGCTCATTCACGCCGGGCGCCAGATGGTCAAAAACGGATGCGGCGGCATTGGCCGCGCTTGTGGTGCTGTTGCTGTTGGTGGAGTCGCTGAAGGTGATCCGGTAAAGATCCTTGCTCCATTTTAGCAGCAGCAGCTGGGCCACCACCTGAATATAGAAGGATGCAGTTACGGAAGCGCTGACGGTTTTGCCCAGCCGGATGGTGGGCATCACATTGGCGGCCATCCGCACGGCCAGGGAGGCCAGGCTCTTTATCCCCACCCCCGCGCTGGCCCCCAGCTCCACCAGAATGCTCAGCGTCAAGCCGGAGCCGTAATCCAGCTTTATGTTGCCCATGCCGGGCCAGTTGGCTTCCAGCCCCAGGGCAAGGGCCACGCCCAGGGCAAACTTGAAATCCATGCCCACGAAGCAGGGCAACGGGCCGATATTGAAAGGCAGGGTGTATTCGCCCTGGAACGCCGCCTGCACCCCGGCCTGGCCCTTCAGAGCCATCCTTTGATCGCTTTCCCGGATACGGCCCTGCAGGGCGGCAAAGAGGGTAATCGCCGCCTTGGCTTCGCCCAGGAATTTGGGCTTGGCAGTTGCGCCTGCGTTCTGATACACCTGGTTTTCCACGGCGTTGGCGTCCCGCTGGGCCTGCTTATCCGCATCGTCCAGGCGCAGGAGCTTATCCCATTGGTTTTCCTGCTTCCAGTTCAGCGTATCGCTGACAAAGCTTTTGCCATAGGCCAGCTGAAGGAACCCGCTGGGATCCACCAGCATCGAAATCTTCATAAACGGAAGCCCCAGGCTCATTTTGCTGCCGCCGAAGAAGGGAATGGAATTGGGAAATTGGAAGGACAAATCGCCGGGAACCAGGCTGAGCATCTGATTGGCGTCGATCAGCGGCTCCTCCACCACGGCCTTTTCGATGCTCAGCTGGGTGGGAACCGTCAGATCCGTGCTCCCGCTTTGCAAGCGGATGGAAACCACTGTATTCGGCGCGATGCGCTGGCACCAGGGGCCGGAAAAATCCACGGCCGTGCCGCTGGTGAAGCTGCGCTGGATCACATTGTCAATCAGAGTGCCATTCTTGTCCAGGGACTGATATTGCAGCGTGATGGTGCCGCTGACCTTCTGGCCCTGCTGATCCACCAGCACGGAGAAATAATGGGTCGCATCGTTTTTGGGCGTATAATAAATGGTGTTTTGCTGCGTGAGAATGTCCACGCCGTTAAAGCTGACCATGCGCAGATAGGGCTGGCCCATATAAGGGGCCAGGCGCAGGGTGAGCCCCTGGCCGCCCCGGATGCGCATCCGGGGCATTTCCTGGGCGCAATATCCGTTCCGGAGGATTACGATGCTCACCGTCACCCGATTGTTCCCATCGGGCCGGAAATCCTTGATCAGAAAGGAGGCCAGGCCGTCCGCGCCGGTTTTCACGGTTTTGGTCAGGTCGGGATGGTCATAGGAGGTTACCTTCACGCTGGCGTCCTTGAGCGGATTGCCGTATTCATCCCGCACGATCAGGCCGAACTGCTTGGTGGACAGCACCGCCACGCTGAAATCCAGGTTCTGCGCCTGCTCTTCCTGCGTCAGCCGCCGGGCCTCCTGGTTCAGCGCGTCCAACGCCGGGCCGGTGGCGCTTCCCTCTGGGGAATCCACTGACGAAAGCAGGTGCTGGAAGGTCAGCTGCTGGCCGGAAAAGTCTTTTTCATAGGCCTGATACGCGCCGACCACTGCGGCGATCGCCGCTTTCATCCGGCTGACCTGCTCACGCACGGAAAGGGCGATGCGCTGCCGCTCCCGGGCGGTGAGCGCGGTATCGTTTTCCAGCATATACAGATCGTTCATCACGGCGCTGCGGCCGTCGTCCAGCACATCTTCATAATAGGAAACCTGATTGCGAAGCTGCTGCACCAGCGTTTCCAGACCGTCCAAATGGCTCTGATTGCTGCCCAGCAGCTGATCTGCATCTTGAATGGCCAGCATCAGCCCATCCAGATTTTGATGCCGCAGCCATTGTAGATACTGCAAAATTTGCAGGGCGTTCATGTTTCCAGTCAGCGCGTCCCCCTTTTGCCAGGCGGCCGCGCCTTCTTCCGTGGCAATCAGCGCCTTCGCCGCAGCGATTTCCTGGCTCGTCAGCTCCGACAGCGCGGCGCTTTCGCCCAGCGCCGGCAGCTGGGCGCAGGCCAGCGTCAGCACCAGCAGCAGGCTGATCAGTCGTTTGAACATGGCCGAAAACCCTCCTTGATCCTTTTTAAATAGCGCAACAGCAACAAAAATACTATTTTATGTAATTATACAATATCGACAGGGGAAATTCAAGCGCCGTTCGTGCTGTTTTTGACGATTTCATGCCGCTTTGTCCATGCGTCGTTGGAGCATGGGGGAGAATTTGCTTTCCCGGCAGGATTTCCCCGAAAGGGGGCGAATTAAGGCGCGGTTCGGATTTTTCATCCATGCAAGGAGGGCGCACAATGGCGGCCAAGACCCGGGATATGACCAGCGGGAACCCCACCCGCCTGATTCTTTCCTTTTGCCTGCCGATTATGGCGGGCAACCTGTTTCAGCAGCTGTACAGCCTGGTGGACACGCTGGTCATCGGCCAGATCGAGGGCGTGACGGCGCTGGCGGCGGTGTCCGCGGCGGGATGGCTGGACTGGCTGGTGCTGGGGCTGGCCCAGGGCATGGCCCAGGGCTTTTCCATCCAGATTGCCCAGTCCTTCGGCGCGGGGGATTATGCCGAAATGCGCCGGGCGGCTGGGCAGAGCATTTTATTGTCGGTGGGCATTGTGGCGGTGCTGACCGCGCTGGCCCAGGGCCTGCTCTGGCCGCTGCTGCGGTTTTTGCAGTCCCCGGAAAACACCATCGCCCTTACCTGCCAATATCTGCGGATCATCTTCTCCGGCGTGGTGTTTGTGATGGGGTTCAATCTGCTGTCCGGCTTTCTGCGTTCGCTGGGGGACAGCCGCACGCCGCTGTATGCCATGACGGCGGCGGCCCTGTGCAATATTGGGCTGGATATTCTGTTTGTGGGCGTGTTCCGCTGGAGCGTGACGGGCGTGGCCGTGGCCACCACCCTGTCCCAGGTGCTCAGCTGCGTGATCTGTCTGGCAGCGCTGATGCGCATGCCCATCATGCGCATTTCCCGGGCCGATCTGCGGCCCGACCGGCCCATGATGCGCCGGCTGATGGGGCTGGGCGTGCCTGTGGCGTTTCAAAACCTGATTATCTCCGTGGGCGGGTTGGTGCTGCAGCGGGTGGTGAACGGGTTCGGGTTTGTGTTCATGGCGGGCTACAACGCCGCCACCCGGCTCACCGGCCTGCTGGAGCTGGCGGGGGTTTCCCTGGGCGCGGCCGTGGGCACCTTTGCGGGGCAGAATCTGGGCGCGAAGAAGCTGGACCGGGTGAAGGAGGGCCTGCGCCGGTCCGCGCAGATTGCGGTGGGCCTGGCGCTGGCAATCGGCGGGCTCACCTGCGCGTTCGGGCGGCCGCTGCTGTCGCTGTTTATCAATGATGCGCCGGAGCTCACCGGGCAGGTGCTGCGGGTGGGCTGCCGGTATCTGTATGTGGCCAGCGGCGGGCTGTTTACGCTCTATCTGCTGTTCGCCTATCGCTCCACGCTGCAGGGCCTGGGCGACACGATCATCCCCATGGCCTCGGGCGTGGTGGAGCTGGTGATGCGCATCGGCTGCGCGCTGCTGCTGCCGTTGATCGTGGGCGAATGGGGCGTTTACATTGCCGAAATCGCCGCATGGGGCGGCGCGGCGGTGTTTCTGATGTGGGGGTATTACCGGCGGATGCGGCTGCTGGAGGCGCAGCTTCAGCAGGGCGCGTAAGCGTGCGGAATCGGCGTTTGGCGTCGCGGTTGGGTGAAAAAAACTTTTTTTGCCCGGCTGCGGCGCTTTTCGTTTACAATTTGACCATATTTCGTTCAAGAAGATCGGGTAAAGTAAAATCAACGTAAAGAAAGGGGGCGCGGGCATGGAGTACCGCCATGAGATCAAGCATGAGATCCATGCGGGGGACAAGGCGGCGATCATCGCCAATCTGCGGGCGGTGGCGCGGGCGGATCCGCATGCGGGCCCGGACGGACGATATCAGATTCGCAGCCTGTACTTTGACAATCTCTACGATAAGGCGCTGCGGGAAAAGAAGGATGGCGTAAGCCGGCGGGAGAAGTTTCGGATTCGCTATTACAACGGCGATCTATCCTTCCTTCAGCTGGAAAAGAAGGTGAAGGAAGGGGGACTGGGCTACAAGCTGTCCGCGCCCATTTCCGCCGCCGAGGCGCAGCGGCTGGTGGACGGCGATCTGAGCTGGATGCCCGGCAGCGGGCGGGCGCTGGTGATCGAGCTTTACAGCAAGATGAAGGCGCAGGGGCTGCGGCCCAGCGTGATTGTGGATTATCGACGCACGCCCTTCGTTTACGGCCCGGGGAACGTGCGCGTGACCCTTGATGAAAACATTCGCACCGGCCTGAAATGCGTGGACTTTCTCAATCCGCGCTGCGTCATGATTCCGGCCGGGGAGCCGGTGGTGCTGCTGGAGGTGAAATGGGATGCGTTCCTCCCCGCCGTCATCCGCCGCGCGATCCAGGTGCCTTCCCGCCGGGCCGGGGCATTTTCCAAGTATGAGCGCTGCCGCATCTACGGGTGACGGTGTGGGGAAATGAGGCGGGGGCTTATTCAGCCCCCGTGCCCCCGAAGCAGGGGAAGGCTTCCCCTGCACCCCCATTCCGCGATGATGATTGGCGGGTTATGCGCGAAGCGTTTCCGCGTGAAGCGTGAGGTTATGTTGGGTTACGGCCATATTCCCCGCGGCAGGAAGCGGTTTTCGGATGATCGTCGCCGGGAAAGCGAGCTTTCCCGGACGAACGAATCATTCCGAAAACCCCCGGTCAACAGGTTGACCGGGGCCTGAGCGAACGCTCAGGCGCTGCCGCGGGATGCTGTAACACATCCGTTCCTGTTGTTCCACACAGAAACCCGCCGATTTCTCAAACCCAAGTCCCCTTGTGTACCGGGTCCAGGGAGGAACTCCCTGGTGGGGGCGTGGGGCGCATAGCCCCACATCGTCCCCACCGCGTCACACAGAAACCTGTTGATTTCCTAAAACCAAGTAAAGTTGTGAATCGGGTCCAGGGAGGAACTCCCTGGTGGGGGTGTGGGGCAGCGCCCCACATCGTCCCCCGCGTTTCATGGCAGAAAGGAAGGATAGTTATGACCAGCTTTTCGGACATTTTCAAGACCTCGTTTCTGGAGAACATCACCAGCGTGTCGATGACGGATATGGTGATTGCGTTGCTGCTGTCGTTTGGGCTGGGCCTGTTCATTTTCTTTGTATACAAGAAAACGTATGCAGGCGTGATGTATTCCGCATCGTTTGGCGGCACGCTGGTGGCGCTGACGATGATTACCAGCATGGTCATTCTGGCGGTCACGAGCAACGTGGTGCTGTCGCTGGGCATGGTAGGCGCGCTGTCGATTGTGCGGTTCCGCACGGCGATTAAGGAGCCGATGGACATTGCGTTCCTGTTCTGGGCCATTGCGGGAGGCATCGTGCTGGCGGCGGGGATGATTCCGCTGGCGATTTTCGGCAGCGTGGTGATTGGCGTGGTCATGCTGCTGTTCATGAACCGGAAGGCCAAGGACAACCCCTTTATCGCGGTGATTTCCTGCCAGGATCATGCGTCCGAGCTGCGCGCCATTGACTTCCTGGGCCAGCATGTGAAGAAAATGGACATCAAGAGCAAGACCGCGCAGGCCGGGAATATCGAGCTGAACTATGAGATTCGGCTCCGGGATGCAAACACCGACTTTGTTACCGCCCTGTCCCAGCTCGAGGGCGTGAACAGCGCCGTGCTGGTAAGCTATAACGGCGATTATATGGGGTGAGCGCCATGCTTCGCGCCAAGAAAATCGACCGCGTCTGCTGCACCGTGCTGGCGCTGACCCTGCTGCTGGCCGCCGGGTTTACGGCCCTGGCCGCCGCCGGCAAGCTGGAAAGCAGCCGCGCCAGCGCCCAGACCTATGAAACCCACCTGTTCAGCCAGGATACCGTCCACCGCATCGATATTCAAATGGACGACTGGGACGCATTTATCGCCGCCTGCACCGATGAGGAATATCGCGCCTGCACGGTTCAGATCGATGGCGAAAGCCAGGGCACGGTGGGCATCCGCGCCAAGGGGAATACGTCGCTGAGCTCCGTGGCCCAGTATGACAACGACCGGTACAGCTTCAAGGTGGAGTTTGACCATTATCAGACGGGCAAAACCTATCGCGGATTGGATAAGCTCAGCCTGAATAACCTGATTCAGGACGCGACTTATATGAAGGACTACTGGTGCTATACCTTCATGGGCCGCATGGGCGTGGCCGCGCCCCTGTGCAGCTACACGGAGGTGTATGTCAACGGCGAATACTGGGGCTTCTATCTGGCGGTGGAGGGCGTGGAGGACGCGTTTCTGGAACGCGCTTACGGCACCGATTCGGGCAACCTCTATAAGCCCGACAGCATGAGCTTCGGCGGCGGCCGCGGCAACGGCCGGGATTTCGATATGCAGCAGCTCCAGCAGGAAAACGATGACGGGGCCGATGGCCAGTCCCCGGCCGACAGCGCCGCGTCCGCCGCGTTCCCCCCATTGCCGGAGGGGATGCGCTTCCCCGGCGGCATGACCGTCCCGGATGACGCATCCGCCGATGCGGCCGATCGCCCCACGCCGCCGCAAATGCCCGGCGGGGATGAGAACGGCTTTGACCCCGCGTCCGCCTTTGGCAAGGGCGGCCAAGGTGGGATTGGCGGCTTCGGCGGCATGGGCAGCAGCGATGTGAAGCTGCAATATATCGACGACGATCCGGATAGCTATCCCAACATCTTCGATAACGCCAAAACCAAAACCAGCGAAAAGGATAAGGCCCGGCTGATCGCCGCACTGAAAAAGCTGGGGGAAGGCGACCTGTCCAGCGTGGATACCGATGCGGTGGCCATGTATATGGCGGTGCACAATTTCGTGTGCAATGGGGACAGCTATACGGGCTCCATGGTGCATAATTATTATCTGTATGAGAAAAACGGCGTGCTGTCCATGATTCCCTGGGATTATAACCTGGCCTTCGGCGGCTTCTCCGGCGGCGACGCCACCTCCGCTGTGAATACCCCCATCGATACCCTGGTTTCCGGCGGCACGGACGGCGACCGGCCCATGGCCGATTGGATCACGGCCAGCGAAGACAGCCTGGCGCTGTATCATGAGAAATACGCCCAGTTTATTCAGGACGTGTTTGAAAGCGGCTGGTTCGCGGAAGAATTTGACCGGGTAACCGCGCTGATCGCGCCCTATGTGGAAAAGGATGAAAACGGCTTCTACTCCTATGCGGAGTTTCAGGCCGGCGCGGAAGCCCTCAAGCAGTTCTGTCTGCTTCGGGCCCAGAGCGTGCAGGGCCAGCTCAGCGGCGAAATCCCCGCTACCCAGAGCGCCCAAACCGGCGCGGATTCCCTTATCGACGCCAGCGCCATCACCCTCACCGCCATGGGCGGCATGAACAATGGCCGGGGCGGCGAGAACGGCGGCATGGGCGGCCATTTTGGCGGCAACGGCGGCTTCGGCCGCTCCATGGGCCAGCGGACGGGCGGCGCTGCAGCCCCGGATCAGTCGGGCGATGAAAGCACATCGTTCACTCCGTCCACGGGCGATTTCACGCCTTCCACGCAAACCGACGCTGAGAACGCATCATTCACCCCGCCTTCCGGCGATTTCACGCCTTCCACGCAAACCAGTGAGGAGAAAGCATCGTTTACTCCGTCCACCGGCGATTTTCCGCAGCCGGGGCAGCAAAATGCAACGGATGCAAATTCCAACGCGTGGCTCTGGCTGGGCGCATCAGCGCTGCTTCTCCTGGCAGCTTTGGTTTTCGCCCGGTGCTTGAAGAAGCCCACATAAAAAGACGAAGGATATCATGCGGGAGGAGGTTCTTTGTAGCCAAAGACCCCCCTCCCGCGCCCACCCAAGAAAGCTGTAGAAGGATAAGGACGCGTTTTTCCTTATTTATGCCCCGCCCCCCCCAAGGTATTTCTTTACACTTTAGTCCCTCTGTCTTACGACTTTCTTGGAGGGAGCACGAGGGAACCGTTCTTTGGCTCTCCCGATAGCCAATCCTGTATCCAAACGCAATATGAATCAGATGGTTTTTTTCCGGAGAACCTTGTATAAAAAACCTCTCTCTTACGGCTTTCTTGGAGGGAGCACGAGGGAACCATTCCTTGGCCCCCAAAGAATGGTTCCCTCGTAATATTTCCTCATACATATTCCCTCGTATTTTCTCTGCACCAGACCTTCCTCCCCGGCATAACCTGGCTGGTAAAAGGGGGAACGGACATGGAAATCTGGATTGGGATGCTGATTCCGTTTGTGGGCACGGCGCTGGGCGCGGCGTGCGTGATTTTTATGGGCGCAGGCGTCCTCAACGCCCGCACACAGGGCGCACTGGCGGCGTTCGCGGCGGGCGTGATGGCGGCCGCGTCGGTGTGGAGCCTGCTGCTGCCCGCCATCAGCCAGTCCGCGGCGCTGGGCCCGTGGGCGTTCGCCCCCGCCACGGCCGGTCTGGGCCTGGGCGCGGCGTTCATTTGGGCGCTGGATCGCTGGCTGCCGGAGCCCCAGAACCGCACTGAAAACGCCATGATGATTCTGGCGGTTACGCTCCATAACGTGCCGGAGGGCATGGCCGTGGGCGTGGCCTGGGCCGGCGTTCGATCCGGCATAACGGGTGTGACAGCCGCCGCCGCTATGGCGCTGGCGCTGGGCATCGCCATCCAGAATGTGCCCGAGGGCGCCATTGTGGCCCTGCCCCTTCGCGCGGCGGGCAAAAGCCGCGCCCGGGCGTTCGCAGGCGGCACGGCTTCCGGCGCGGTGGAACCGCTGGCCGCCGGGGTCACCCTCCTGCTCTCCGGGCTGATCGCGCCCGTTCTTCCCGCTTTGCTGGCATTTGCCGCCGGGGCCATGATCTATGTCACCGTGGCCGAGCTGATCCCCAGGGCGGCCCAAACCCACCCCGCCGCCCCCGCCTTTTTCGTGCTGGGCTTCAGCCTGATGATGGGCCTGGATGTGGCGCTGGGATGACTTGCGCGGCTTTTTTCATCAACAAATCAGACTGCCTGGGGTTTGGCCGGACAGTCTGATTTTGTTTGAAGCGACGGCATATTCAGGGCTGATCCGCGTTTTCCAGCGCCATTTCCCGGTATTGCCCCGGGGTGATGCCCTCGTATTTCTTGAATACACGGATGAACGTGGCCACGTTCTGATAGCCAATATCCAGGCACAGCTTGTTGATGAGCACGTCCTGCTGCTGGCGCAGCAGCTTCTTGGCGATTTTGATGCGATAGCGCTGCAGATATTCCAGCAGCCCCATGCCGGTTTCCTTTTTGAAGATCTTGGTCAGATAGGAATTATCAATACCGCAGAAAGCGGCGATTTTCTCCACGTTCAGATCCAGATCGGCATAGTTCTGGTGGATAAACTCAATGGAAGCCTCCGCGTATTTAGCGGCCTTGCCGGACCCTTCGGATTGCGGGCCCGGCCGGCTTTCGCCGCTGCTGCCGGTGAGCATGGAAAAGGCTTCCTGATAGGCGGCGGGCAGCGCTTCGGCCCGGTCCACGGCGCTGCTGGCCGCAAAAGCGAACCGGCAGCCGTACTGCGCTTCGATCCGGGCGATGCAGCCGATGGCGGCGTCCCGCGTCTGCGTCATGGCGTTTACGCTGAAAATGAACACCCATTGCTGGGCCAGCCGCAGCTTGTAAACCCGTTCCCGGGGCGTAACCAGCGCCCGAAATGCGCACAGCAGGGCATAATCGGCGTTTTCCGTGCTATCGCCGTTTCCGGAAGCACAGGCCGTGAGCAGCACGAAATTCTCCCGACCGATAAAGGACATGTCAAAGAAGGAGAAAATATCCTCCATGCCGGGGATGATCGGAGATTGATTGGTGATGATCCGCTCCAGATAGAAGGCGCGGAACACCTCGTTTTGCTGCTCCACCTTTTTGGTCAGCTGCTCAATCTGGCTGGACCAGGAGCGGATGGAGCTTTCAATGGCCCGAAATTCGGATTTTTCCGGCTGGGGAGCGCTTCCAGAGGCCTTTTCCCGCACCATTTCATAAATGTTGCGAACAGGCTTGTAATTGTAATATCCCGTCACAAAGCACAGCAGCAGCGTCACGCCAAAGCACGCCAGCAGGATCAGCAGCGCCGGGGTGGCCCGGAGGAGATCCAGCGGGCTGGTCTGCTGCCGGATAAACAGCAGGGAAAACCGGCCCTTGAGCGGCGTTTCATCCACCACCGCGCCCAGATCCATATCAATCAGCGAGGCAATCCGGTCCCGGCCGTTGCCTGCGGGGGAAACGGCCGCGGCCCGGGGGGACGAGCTGATCACGGCCTGATCCCCATAAAAGATGGCGAATTGATCGCTTTCCCGGGGCAAAATGGCGCGCAGATCAGAAAGCAGGGCGGACAGGTTCAGCTGGGTGACGCAGAAGGATTTGCCGCCGTTTTCTCCGAAGATGCCTGCGGAAAAATACATGCTGCTTTCATCCAGCACGCATTGATAGCCCCGGGGATTTTCCAGCAGCTGCATAAAGGCATGCTGGCCAAACTCGGGATAAAGGCGGAAGAACATGTCCGCGTCGTGATTGGTGGCGGAGGAAACAATACGGCGGTACGGGGCGAAATAAACGCTGATGAGCTCGATGTATTCGCTGCGCGCGGTCTGCTCCGCCAGCTTTTCGGCCAGGCGGCGCTCTTCCCAGAGGCTTTGACTCCGGCTTTGGGCATACTGGGTGATTTCCCGGTCCGCAGCCAGATAATAGCTGCTCTGGAAGGCCGCCGCCGTGGCCTTTTCAAACAGAATGCGGATCTCGCTTTGAATCAGCGCATACATTTCGTTTTCCCGCTGGGCAATGCGGGACAGCATCATGCTGGTGACAAACACAATGGTAAGCAGCGGAATGATGGCGATCAGCAGCGCCGAGCCAATCTGCTTGGACAGGGTTTTACTTTTCAGCATGATGCGCGACCTTTCCTGCGGTTTATTGCTCAAATTCCATAGCGGAGGGGGAATAGTCGGTACGAATATTGATGATTGCGCCCGGCGGGCAGGGAATCCGATAACGATAGTTCAACAGCGGATCGCCGGTTTCCTCCATCCAGGCCGAAAGCCGCCCAAGAAGCTGATGATAAATCTCCCGGCAGGCGTCGTCCTGCACCCGGTTCTGCCGCTCGGCGGGATCCAGATACAGATCGTAAAGCTCCTCCCGGGGCAGCAGGGCGTTCATCCCGCCTGCATCCCGCAAAAACGCTTTGGCAGGGGAATCATCCGTGTTGGGGGCCACCACGCCCAGATAATCGTCATACCGCACGATCAGCTTATATCGCTCCGTGCGCACGCAGCGCTTGGGCTCATAGGCGGCATGATAGCTCACCTCGGCGAAAACCGCATCCCGGACCGGCACGTTTTGCTCAATGACCGGCCGCAGGGATACGCCCTGAAGCCATGCGGGCTTTTCCAGCCCCAGATAATCGCACAGCGTGGGGAACAGATCCACCTGAGACACCAGCTGATCCGTCGCATGGGTCTGCTTTTCCTGCATGCCCGGGAAGCGCAGCAGCAGCGCCACGCCGATGCCCGTGTCATACAGAGAGCATTTCATGTGGGGCCAGGCGATGCCGTGATCGGTGGTAAAGAGGATGAGGGTGTTTTCCATCTGCCCGCTTTCCTCCAGCGCCCGGAGCACTTTCCCCACGCATTGATCCACCGCCTGCGCGGCGCAGTAATAATCCGCCATGTCCGCGCGGTTTTCCGCCGTATCCGCAACCGGCCAGGGGGGCGTGAGCCAATCGGGGTTCAGCCCCGCGGTCTGATGATCGGGATAGGGACGATGGGTGTTGAACATGCCAAAGGAGAGAAAGAAGGGCCGGTCATGGGGCTGGCGGATGAAGGCGGCGGCGAGATCGGCATTGGCGCTGTCCCGGGCGGTTTGCCCCAGGGCCTTCTGATCGGGCGAGGTGAGAATCCGCTCATAGGGCAGCTGCTCCGCAGCCGCGGCTTCATGCTGCACGCCGCACAGCACGGTTTCAAAGCCGTTTTGTCCAAGGAACGCGGAAAGATGCTCCTGGCTGTTTCGCAGGGAAAAGCCGCGATGGGCCAGCCCCAGCATGCCCGAGGAATGGGCGCATTGGCCGGTGGTCAGCGCGGCGCGGCTGGGGGAGCAGGTGGGCGCGGCGCAAAAGGCGTTGCGAAACAGCAGCCCTTCCCGGGCCAGACGCATGGCGTTGGGCATGGAAACGGGATAGCCATAGGGCTGCCAATAGCGGCCGCTGTCATGGGTGTGCATATAAAGAACGTTCATGGGGAGCCTCCCTTGCTTTTTCCTGAAACGGGCCGCGGCCGGGAACGAATCCGTCCCCGGCCCGGCGCAGATGCGGTTTATTGAGCCTGCCAGCGGTCATAGGCCGCCTGATAAATGGCCAGATACTGCTCCAGCCCCATGGCCTGCACCTGGGAAACATAATCATCCCATTCGGCCAGATCCCGTTCGCCGGTAATGAATTTGACGATGTTTTCCTGCACGAAGTTGAGAATATCCGTCTGATAGACGCTCAGCTCAAAGGCTTCATCGCTGGAGAACAGCAGCTTGCACAGGGATTCGGGGTCGATCAGGTCGGGCCGGAGGGTTTCCACGTCCGCCTTGGTATCGGCGTTCTGGGCCGCGGACATATCCACCTCATCCGTGATGTACTGGGGCAGGCAGCCGCCGCCAAACAGGCCCCATTTGCACAGCGCTTCATCCAGAGTCAGGCCGTTGGGGTCGTTGGCGATAAAGTCATAGAGCTTGTATTTCCCGTCCTCCACATAATAGCTCTTCCCCTCGATGCCCATGCGGATGGCCAGGGTGCCGTCCTTGGAATAGAAGTAATCCAGATAACGCATGGCGGCCTCAGGGTTTTTGCAGGCCGCGGTGATGCAGGCGGCGCCGTTGGTTTGCACCAGGCTGTTGACGCCGACCCAGGCATGATACCCGTCCGGGCCCGCCAGCACGGGGGGCTGCACGAAGCTGCCGCGGCACGCGCCGAGCCACAGGTTGTTATTGCCATAGTTTACAAAGCCCACCTGATCCAGGTTCGCCTTGGCGGAAACAGGGATATAGTCCTGGGAGAAGGAATCCTTATCCATCAGGCCCTCCTGCCACAGCTCGTGGAAATAGGAAACCATCTTGCGGTAGTTGTCCGTCAGCGCGGCCATTTCCACCTTGTTGTCATCGTTGATCTGGAAATAACCGTCGATCACGCCGCGGTTCAGGCCCATGCCGAAGGAGCCGTAGAAATTCCCCAGCAGGCCAGACACGCCGCCCTTGCCGGTGCCGGCAAAGCCAATTTCATCCGCCACGCCGTTGCCGTTGGGATCGTCCTGCACGAAATGACGCAGCACGTCCTTGAGCTCCTCCAGCGTCCTGGGCATTTCCAGGTTCAGCTTTTCCAGCCAGTCCTTATTGATATAATAGTTGTTAATCAGGTTGCCCTCGGTGGTATTGAGCTGGGGCAGGGAATAGATATGCCCGTCGGGGGACGTGATGTTCTTGGCGATGATGGGGTTCTGCTCCATCAGGGCGCGCAGATTCGGGGCATAATCCAGCAGCTCATCCAGCGCCAGCAGCTGGCCGTTGGCGGCATACTTGGCCTCCAGGCTGGAGGAAAGGCCGGCGCGCATGATGATGTCGGGCAGCTCATTGCTGGCAAAGAGCAGATTGCGCTTTTCAGCAAAGCCTGCGGCGGGCACGCTTTCCCAGTCCACATGGATATTGGTGCGCTCCTCAAAGAGCTTCACGGTGGGGTTTTCGTTCCAGTCGCCCACCTTCGGATCCGAAGATACCAGGCCGGTCAGGGTGATCTTTTCTTCGGAGACGGGCAGGCCGTCCTTGGATACCTCGGCCAGGCCGCCGGCGCAAAGCAGCGCCAGCATGCAGGCCAGACACAGAGCCACAAGCTTCTTCATGGGGAAAAACCTCCTTATTTCAACTGCCTTTCCGGCAGCCGTTATCCTTTGATGGCGCCGATCATTACGCCCTTGGCGAAGAACCGCTGCAGGAAGGGATACAGCACCAGCATCGGCACGCTGGACACCACGATCACGCAGTATTTCACGCTTTCCTGCACCAGCAGCTTGTTCATGTTCGCTTCCAGGGTGTCGGTCATGTCGCTGGTATCGGTCACCAGAATTTCCCGCAGCACCAGCTGCAGCGGATACAGGCTGCGGCTTTTCAGATAGATCAGGCCGGTGAAATAATTGTTCCAGATGCCCACCGCATAAAACAGCGACAGCACTGCCAGAATGGGCATGGACAGGGGCAGCACGATTTGGAAAAACACCTGAATGTCGTTGGCACCGTCCATTTCCGTGGCTTCATAGATTTCGTTGGGAATGGTGTTTTGCAGGAAGGTGCGGGCCACGATCATGTTGTAAATGGACAGCGAGCCCATCAGCACCATCACCCAGATGTTGTTATACAGCCCCAGCCCCTTCACGGTCAGATAGGTGGGGATCATGCCGCCCTTGAAAAACATGGTGAAGGTGAACAGCAGCATCAGCCCCGTGCGGCCATACAGCTTTTTGCGGGACAGGGGATAGGCAGCGCTCAGGGTGAAAAACAGGCTCACGGCGGTGCCCAGCACGGTGTAAATAATGGTGTTCTTATAGCTCATGAAAATATCGCTGTTTTGAAACACCCGGCGGTATCCCTCCCCGCTGAAGCCCTGAGGCAGCAGCCATACATGGCCGGAAATCACCTCCATGGGCGCGGAAAACGAGGAAATCACCACGATGTACAGCGGATAAATGGTAAGCAGCATAATCAGGCCCACCACCACGGCAATCACCGCCGTGAACGCCCGGTCCTCCCTGGACTGGCGGATTTTCATCGTTTGCGCATGCATGCGTTTTTCCTCCTCTCAGAACAGGCTGGTCTGGCTCACGCGCCTGGCCAGCTGGTTCACCAGCAGCAGCAGCGCGATATTCACCACATTGTTAAACAGATCCACCGCCGAGGCAAAGCCGTAATCCATGTCCAGCATGCCCGATTCGTATACAAACGTGGAAATGACCTGGGAAGCGGAGATGTTCATGGTATTTTGCATCAGGTAAATTTTTTCAAAGCCCAGGCTCATGATTTTCCCTGCGTCCAGAATGAACATGATAATCACCGTGGGCAGGATGCCGGGCAGATTGATATACCAGATGCGCTTGAGCCGGCTGGCCCCATCAATCTGCGCGGCCTCATGGAGCTCCGGATCAATGCCGGAAAGGGCGGCGATATAGATGATGGCGTTCCAGCCTGCATGCTGCCATATGCCGGACCAGACATACATGCTGGCGAAATATTTGGGCTCGTTCAGAAAACCGATGGTTTCCAGGCCCATGTTCCGGCGCACGGTGTTTATCAGGCCGGTGGTTTGCCCGAAAAACAGGTTCACCATGCCCACCAGCACGATCACGGAAATGAAATGCGGCACATAGGAAACGGTCTGCACCAGCTTTTTCATCTTCGCGCTGCGGATTTCGTTAAACAGCAGCGCCATGATCACCGGGAAGGGAAAGCCGGCAATCAGGTTATACAGGCTGAGCTTGATGGTATTGGCGAGGACGCGCTCGAAATAGTAAGAAGAAAAGAACCGCCTGAAGTTCGCCACGCCAACCCAGGGGCTGTCCCAGATGCCCTTGGTGGGCATGAAGCGCTTGAAGGCGATCTGCACGCCGTAGATGGGCATGTAATGGAAAATGATAAGGTAAATCAAAGAAGGAAGCAGAAACAGATATAAGTATCTGCTCAGGGCTATTTTGTGCAGAACCCTGCTTCTTTTTTTGCGAATCACGTTTGACCCCTGCATGTGCAAATGCCGCCTTTCCGGTTGCCTTCTGGCTTGTTTCTGCATCCATTATAGGGGCTAAAAACGGAAAAACAATATTCATTTTTGCAAATGGAGCGCGATTCGCAAAAAACGACATGCATAAATCGACCAAAAAACGGCTTATATCAGCATGCTCGACGCTTTCTTTCCATAAACCGGATGCTTTCCATCGCAGCGCAGGTCATCAGCAATGGTTACGTCCTGTACGTGGGCGGCGCGGCCCTGACGGGGACGAAATGAAAGGAAAACAAAATAAGGCGGAAGGAGGTTCTTTGCGGCCAAAGAATCCACTCCCGCGCCCTCCCGGGAAAGCGATAAGGATTTGTGTTGGGAAAAATTGATGGGGAGAACCTGCTTTTGTGCTGTTCTGCCCCGCCCTTATGCCTTAACGGCAAGCGCGGATTTCGGGCCTGCGGAGCGCTTCGCGCCGTCCTCAGGCTTCGTCCCGCTTCGCGCGCGTCCCATTCCTCTTCTTCCGCCACAGGCGGCGGGGGAATTTCGGCCCTGGCGCGCTCCCCAAGAAAGCCGATTAGGAAAAGAATTGACAAGCGCTTATTAACAATGCGCCTCAGATGCTAAAGGATACAGAAAAGCGTTCGTTCCTTATTCGTCCGGGGCGCATGATGATATAGAAAAGCAGTTATCCCCATCGCTTTCTTGGAAGGGCGCAGGGAAAACCGTTCTGCAAAGAACGGTTTCCCCTGCATGATATATTCCTTTGTTTTATCCCCTTATGCTTTTCCGTGACGGGGCTTGTAGGCGGATTGGGTGGCGGCGGCATAGAGCGCGACCAGCGCGGCGCTGAGCAGCACGCCGCCGATAATATCGCTGAGCCAATGCACCCCGGACAGCAGCCGGCCCACCACGGCCACGGCGATGATCGCCGCGCAGACCAGTTTGCCCAACCCCCGCAGCGCCGGCGATTTCACCAGCCGGGGCAGCTGCATCATGGCTGTGGCGAAAATGAAGCAGGCCAGCATCGTATGGGAGGAGGGATAGGACGCTTCCAGCCCGTCCGCAGCCGTGATCATCACCGGCCGGTAATTCACAATCACCTTTTCAAACAGCACATAGCAGCCCAGCAGCAGCACATAGAACAGCCCCAGCATCAACAGCTCCCGGTCCATCCGTCCCAGCCCCCGGCGGCGCACCAGCTGGCAAAGCCCCAGGAGGGCAAACAGCAGCGCCACGATCAGGGAAACATAGCCCAGACCATTGGTGAGCTTATACCAGAAGGGCCGCATGCCGCCCTCCGCCGCCTCCACGCCCGTGACCCTTCGCGCCCAGGCGTTCATCGCGGCCAGCCCCACCTGGCTGCCCTCCGGCCCGATGGCCTGCACGTCCACAAAGGCCACTGCCGCCGTCCAGCCAATAAAGCACAGGCAAAGCACCAGCGCCAGTATCCAAGCTGCTTTCTTCGTCATCCTTCATTCATCCTTTCGCAGGCTTAATCCTCGCTTTTCAGATCTGCAAAGCCTTCGCCCAGGGTTTCGTGGGTATCGGTGATAAACATAAAGGCCACGGGATCCTCTTCCCGGACGATGGCCTTGAGCAGCATCACCTCGCGGTTGCTTGCCACGCACAGCAGCATCTGGCTTTTCTCGCCGCTGAAGCCGCCGATGGCAGGCAGCAGCGTCACGCCCCGATCCAGCTCCTTCATGATTCGCTGGCAGATTTTCTCGTGCTGCTTCGTAATCACAAAGCAGGCCTTGGCCGAGCCCAGGCCCGCCAGCACCAGATCCACCACCTTGGCGGTGATGAAAATGCAGATCAGAGCATACAGCGCGGCGTTGGCGCTCATGGTGAAGGCTGCTGCCAGAATCACGCAGCAGTCCACCAGAAACAGAAACACGCCGACCGACATGAACGGAAACCGATGATGCACCATCCGGGCCACCATGTCCGAGCCGCCGGTGGTGGCGCCGCCCCGGAGAATCAGGCCCAGGCCCAGGCCCAGCAGAATCGCGCCGTAGACCGAACCCAGCAGCATGTCGTCCGTCAGCGGCGGGAGCTTGAGCAGATCAATGAACACGGAAAACAGCACCGTGGCAATGAAGGAGCGGATGACAAACGTGCGCCCCATGGCCCGGTAACCCAGCAGAAACAGGGGCAGGTTCAGCAGCATGCTGGTCACGCCTACAGGCAGGCCGAACAGATAATTCAAAATCGTGGCCACGCCCGTCAGCCCGCCCGGCGCAATGGCGTTGGGCACCAGAAACAGCGGGTATGCCGCGCCGCCCAGCACGCAGCCCATCACAATCAGAAAATACGCCCGCGCCTGCTCCTGCTTGGCCAGACGCTGAAAAAATTTCTGCAACAGAAAATTCCTCCCCCAGTTTTTGCCTTTGCTGATCGCCTCATTCTTTTTCGGGACGCAGCGCCTGTTTTCCTGCCGGGCCGGAGAAGATTTATATGGGAATGTACAGGGTTGCAGGAAAAGCCATTCTTTGGGGAGGTTCCACGCGGCCTGCGCTTTAGAACCCCGCGCTTTTGCCTGACAGCAAGAGCGGATTTCGGGCCTGCGGAGCCACTCTGGCTGTCCTCGGCCCTCAGCCTCGCTGCCCGCGGCGCTTCGCTTGCCTGTGCTGCCGGGCGATGCTTATTGGCCGCAGCCGCGGCCCGATCTTTCGATCTGCGCGACCGCGTCCACAAGCGCGTCGATTTCGCGCTCAGTGTTGTAGGGGCCGATGCTGGCGCGCACTGCGCCGTCAGAGCCCAGATAGGCATGAATGGCCGGAGCGCAGTGCAGCCCGCCCCGCAGACAAAAATGCCGCCGGTTCAGGGCGTCCGCCGTCTGCCCGCTATCCATGCCCTGAACCCGGAAGCTCACTACCGCCACCCGCGGCGCGTCCCCGTCTCCCAGAATCGTTACTCCCGGAATGCCCCGCAGCCCCCGCCGCAGCCGCGCGGCCAGGGCATGCTCGTATTCCCGAATCTCGGGCCGATGCCGCAGCACAAACTTCAGCCCCTGGCATAGCCCCGCAATCCCGGGCAGGTTCGCCGTGCCGCTTTCCAGCCGGTCCGGCAGCAGGGTGGGCTGGCGCATGCTCTCCGATGCAGACCCGGTTCCCCCTGCCCGAAAGGGACGGGGCAGCATGCCGTTGCCCAGCGCCAACAGCCCCGTGCCCATGGGCCCCAGCAGCCCCTTGTGGCCCGGCATGGCGATCATGTCCGCCCGAATGGGGGCTAAATCCTCCGTGCCTGCGGACTGAGCCGCATCCAGCAGAAGCGGAACGCCCTGGGCATGGCACGCTGCCGCGAGGGCCTGGGCCGGCTGCAGAATACCCGTCACATTGCTGGCATGGCACAGCACCATCAGCGCCGTGCGCGGGCCGATGGCCGCGGAAACTGTCCCCGGCGACAGCAGCCCGTCAGGCTCCGGCTCCAGCATCCGCACCCGAATCTGCCCCGCATCGTGCATGGCCATCAGCGGGCGCATCACCGCGTTATGCTCTCCGTGGGAAACCAGCACTTCATCGCCCTGATGCAGAAAGCCCCGCAGGGCCATGTTCAGCGCATCGGTGCAGTTCAGGCAGAAAATCACCCGTTCGGGCTGTCGGATGCCCAGATATTCCGCCGCCTTTTCCCGGCAGCATTCCATGATCCGCTGCCCGGCGATGGCCCCCGCGTGGCCGCCCCGGCCCGGATTGCCCGGGATTTTCTCCATCACCCCCGCCACCGCCTGAATCACCTCCGGGGGCTTGGGAAAGCTGGTGGCCGCGTTATCCAGATAAATCATGGGCACTCCTTCCTGGCCCGCAGTCACCCGGGCCCGGCCTTGTCCATATACTATATGAGAAAGGAAGGAGGCGCATAACCCATGCAGGAAACATTCGGGATCGCCGCGTTTCGCTCCCGGCAGCAGGTGATGCGGTTTGACAGCGCCCTGCGCCGGGCAGGCATTTCCACCCAGATTATTTCCACGCCCCGGGAGGTGTCCATCGGCTGCGGGCTGTCCGTGCGCTTTGATGTACGGGATGCACGGGCTGTGGTGGACGTGTATCGCCGGGCCCAGCCGGGAAACCTGATCGGGTTTTATCAGGTCAGCTGGCAGGGCGGCGCGCGGCCGCAGATTCAGCCGCTGTTTTGAGCCGCGGCGTCATTCAGCGCAGATCGCTTTCCAACGCCCGCACGATTTGTGCCGCGCCGTCCCGGGGCAGGCAATCCGCCTGGGCGGCCAGCATCCGTCCGGCGGCGTTCGCGTCATAAACCAGCCGGTCGGCAAACCGGGCGGCCTGATCCACGTTCTGCGCAAAGAAGGACATGCCGTGGCGGGCGAAGAACGCCGCGTTCAGGGTTTCCACCCCGGGGATGGCCATGGTGTGCACCAGCGGCACCCTCAGCGTCGCGGCCTCGGAGCTGGAAATCCCTCCCGCCTTGGATAAAAGCACGTCCGCCGCCCGCATGTAGGCCGCCACCTGATCTGTGAAGGGCACGGCCATCACGCCCTCGCCCTGGTATTTTTCTTCCAGCGCGGCGCGCAGAGCTTCGTTGCGCCCCGGCAGTGCGCAGATGAGCATCCCCGGATCGGGCACCAGACGCAGCGCTTCGCACAGCGTCACCGCGTCGCCGCAGCCAATCCCGCCGGTCATCACCAGATACATCTTTTTCTCCCGGGGCAGCCCCAGCTGTTCCCGGGCCGCTTCTTTTTCCAGGGGCCGGGTGAACCGCCCGGAAACGGGCATGCCCGTCACGCGCAGGGTCTCGGGCCGCATCCCGGCCTGCACGCACAGCTGCCGCACCTCCTCATGGGGCAGGAAATAGCCCGTCAGCGCCGTTTCCGCCAGGAAGGGAATACAGGTGTAATCCGACAGCACGCCATAGCAGGGCACGGGACAGGCGTCTCGCCGGCGCAGATACGTCAGCGTTTCCATGGGAAACAGATGGGAGCAGACCACCGCGTCGTAGCCGTTTTGCTGGATGAACGCGCTCAGCTGCCGGGCGTGGCGGGTGTTGGCCAGATAGATGGGAGAGGTGACGCCGGTGGCGCTGTACATGGCCCCGGCGTGATACATCATGCCGAACAGCTCCGGCGTTTTGGTGGAGATTTTATTGAGCACCTTATCAAAGCTCAGGGGGCCGGACGCGCCGAACATATGCAGCATATCCAGAAATTCCGCCTGATGCCCGGCGGCTTCCAGCGCTTCGCCCACCGCCCGGGCGCAATGATTATGGCCCTCGCCGGTGCTGCAGCTCAAAAGCAGGATTTTCATCGGGCTTCCTCCTTTGCTTGCCTGAATTTCCCTTCCATTATAATATAAAACCCGTCCCCCGGCAAGGCTTCGCACAGGGACGGGCGGGAGCAATGCGCATCACAGCTCCCGAAGAATAAAGTCCATATAATCGTCCACGATCTGAAGGTCGGTGTACTGGTAGAGCATCCGGGTGCCCACGGCGTCCTCGATTTCGTTGAGATAGGGCCGGCCCTGATGAAACACGAAATCCACCCCCACCAGCCCGAATTGCAGCAGCCGGGCGGCCCGATTCACATGGTCTGCCATTTCCGGGGTGAGCTCCGTTTTCCGCGCATGGCCGTGCAGGCCGAAATTGCTGCGGAAATCCGCCGAATCGGAATATCGCTCCATGGCCTGCACGATTCTGTTTCCCAGCACGTAGGCGCGCACATCCCGGCCCGGGGTGTCGCACAGGGGCTGGGCCACCGCGCCGTCCGGGGCGATTTGCGCAAGCCGCATCCGGTATTCTTCTTCCGTATCGCAGCGGAACACCTGCCGCCCTCCGCAGCCGCCCGCCGCCTTCACCACCATGGGATAGCCGAAGGGATGTCCCGGCGCACGGAGGGATACAAAGGCCGTGGGCAGAGCGGGAAAGCCGTTTTCCGCGAAGAACTGATGGGTGCGGCGCTTATCATTGCAGATTTCGGACACCCGGGCGCTATTGAACACCCGCACACCGCAGCGCTCCAGCTGCCGGGACAAAAGAGGCACCATGCACCGCATCACCGCGAAATCCGGCTGCTGGGGCAGCACGAACGCGCGCCCATCCGTCACGCCGGTGACAATCTGATCCACCGTGATCAGCCGCAGCGCCACGCCGCGCGCTTTCGCCGCGGCCATGAAAAAATCGATGAACCGCTGGTTCCGCGCCACGTTTTCCGTTTCATACACCAGCCAGCCCTGCATGCAATCGCCTCCTGTGCGTTAGGATCAATAAGGCGGAAGAAACGCATCAAAGCCGTGCTTCTAAAAGAACGGCTTTCCGTGCCTTTTTTCTCCGAAAGCCAATGAAAAAGGAAAGGCTTTCATGGAATGAACAATGCGCCCCAGATGGATCAGGGAGACGGCCACGCGTTTCCTCTCCAAACTGGGGCACATTGTTGATAAGGGAGAATAAGCCTTTCTCCTTACGGCTTTCCTGGGGAGCGGGAGGGGGCTTTGGTTACAAATACCACCCTCCCGCACAATATTCCTGGGTTTTTACTTGACGATCTCGCCCATGGTGCCGTTCACGGCGCAGGCGGCGTTGGATTCGTCGGTGTCGATATGCATGGCCAGGGCGAACTTATCGCTCACCCGCACCACCACATCGCCAAAGGTCAGGGCACGGCCGTTGGTATCCAGCTTCACGCTGACCACGTCCTTGTCCTTCACGCCGTATTCGGCGGCATCGGCGGGGGTCATGTGGATATGGCGCTTGGCGGCGATCACGCCCTCGGTCAGCTCCACTTCGCCCTTGGGCCCCACCAGCTTGCACGCGCCGGAGCCGGCAATATCGCCGGATTCACGGATGGGAGCGGTAACGCCGATGGAGCGCGCGTCCGTCAGGGACAGCTCCACCTGGGTGGCATTGCGCACGGGACCCAGAATGCTTACGCCGGTGAGGGTCTTCTTGGGGCCGACTACGTCCACCCGCTCCGCGCTGGCATACTGCCCGGGCTGGGACAGCATCTTCTTCACCGTCAGCTCGTAGCCCGCGCCGAAAAGGGTTTCCAAATCCTGCTGCGTCACATGCACGTGACGGGCGGAGGTTTCAACCATAAACTGCTTCATTTTCCTTGCCTTCTTTCCAACTTTGATCCGGGAACTTCCACTTCTCTATTATACCAGCTTTCCCTCGATTTGCAAGGAAAAACGCGAAAGCGGCGGATTTATTTCGAAAAAAACGCGCTTTTGGGATGGGACGCGGGGTTAAATCCACCAGTCGGGGGTGAGCTCGCCCAGCGAGACCACCCGGCACGTTTCATAATCCAGCATCACCTGTACGTCCCGATAATTGTCCGGCATCAGCTGGGTCATCATCTCCCGGCATGCGCCGCAGGGGGGAATCGCCTTGCCCTCCCCATTTACCGCGATTACCCGCCGGATGGCGCTTTCCCCGTTGGTAATCATATTGAAAATCGCGTTTCGCTCGGCACAAATGCCCAGCGTGCAGGCTGTGTCTACGCAAACGCCCATATAAATTTTCCCGGAGGCGGATTCAACGGCCGCGCCCACGCCGCCCGCTTCCATCCATGGGGAAATCTGCCGCGGATTCAAAACGCCCTTCGCCGCTTCGTATAACGTCGTCCAAAGCTTATCCATTTTTTCTCTCCATTTGCTGGTTGACAGTATGATTATGATCCTGCCCTCTATTATCGATAATATCTCCCTGAGGGCTTGAAGGTGCGCAGACGGCGGCGATGATGATGCTTGCCGCGCAGGAATTTTACCGCGCGGATCATCAGCAGCACGGCCGCAGCGGGCAGCACCAGATAGAAAAACACCAGCTCAAAGGTGAGGCGGGGGAAAGGATTGGGATCGTTTTCCGCTTCCGCGATGATCTCGTCAATGGTGGGCACCAGCCGTTCCCGGGCCGCAATGCTTCGAGAGGCCAGCAGCTCGTATACCACCGGCGTGCCGCCGTCGGGCGGCGTGTAGGTCAGCGTGCCCATGACTTCGCCTTCCGTGATCGGCGCCCGGAACTCCCGGGTGAACTCGGTGACGGTAACGCTGCTGAAATTCTTGATCCAGTAATCCACCTGCGTCTGCGTGGTGACCACCAGATCCGTGGCCGCCGCGTCCACCTTGCGCAGGTTCAGCTTCAGCCGGCCCACCTCCGGGTCGTCCAGATCAAAGCCCAGAATGTCAATCACCCGGGGATTCTGCATGTAGATCTCCGCGATGCTGGTGCTCAGATACTGGGAAAAGCCGTAATTCATGAGCTTGATGGTGTCGGTATAGCGGGCGGCGTCCGAGGATGCCCCAAAGACCACCGAAATCAGGCTTACCCCGTCCTTGTTGGCCGAGCCTACATAGCAGTTTCCCGCCGCGCTGGTGGTGCCGGTTTTGATACCGGTGCCGTATTCGTAATACCGGGCGGAATTATCGCCCTTTACCAGAAAATCATTCTTCGTGGAAATGGTGCGGGAGCGATACACATTGTCCTTGGGCAGGGTATAGGACGTGGAGCCGACAATCTGCCGGAACGTGGCGTTCTGCATGGCCACCCGGGCCAGCTTGGCCATGTCCCGGGCGGTGGTGTAATGGTTATCGTCGTGGATACCGCTGGGATTGGCAAAGTGGGTGGCGGTGCAGCCCAGGGCGGCAGCCGCCTGATTCATCAGGTTCACGAAGTTTTCCACCGATCCGCCCATGCCCTCGGCGATGGCATTGGCCGCATCATTACCCGAAAGCAGCATGGCGGCGTAAAGCAGATCGATCAGCCGCATCTGCTCCCCGGCGGCCAGCTTGGCGGACGATTCGTCGGACGCGATGTTGACCGCCCGGTCGCTTACCGTGATCTGCTGCTCCAGATTCCCATCGGCCAGCGACAGCGCCAGCCACGAGGTGAGGATCTTGGTGGTGGAGGCAGGATACATCAGCACATCCGCGTTCTTTTCAAAGATCACGTCCCCTGTGTCCGCCTCAATAAGAATGGCCGCCGTGGCGTTCAAATGCCCCTCGGACAGCTTTTCGGGATACAGCGGATCATATTCATCCGCCAGCGCCGGGGCCGCAAACAGGGATACGCAAAGCAGAGCCGCCATCAGCAGCCCCATCAGTCTTGCGCCCAGTCCTCGTTTCATGCGTGCCTCCGTGATGCCTGTAAAGAATTTGAAATACAATCTTGATTATATCATAATATTCTTTGGATGTACAGGGGCGGCCTGTAACAAATTGCGGTTCAGGGAAGTTGCTGGCGGTATTGCGCCGGCCCCGATTCGTACAGGTTTCCGCCCTGAGCGTCCATGAGCACGATCACAGGAAAGTTTTCCACCGTGAAGCGATGGATGGCTTCGGTGCCCAGATCAGGATAGGCAATGACCTCGCTTTTCCGGATGCTCCGGGCGATCAGCGCCGCGGCGCCGCCCACCGCGCCGAAATACACCGCGCCGCATGCCTGCATGGCCCGGCGCACTTCCTCGTTTCGCCGCCCCTTGCCGATCATGCCCCGCAGGCCCAGGCGCAGCAGGGCCGGGGTATAAGGATCCATGCGATAGCTGCTGGTGGGCCCGGCGGCGCCTACCGCATGGCCCGGGGATGCGGGCGCGGGACCCACATAATAAATCACCTGACCCTGCAAATCCATGGGCAGGGGCTTGCCCTCATCCAGCAGGGCGATGAGCCGCTTATGGGCCGCGTCCCGGCCGGTATACATATCGCCGGACAGGAGCACCGTGTCTCCCGCCCGCAGCATCCGCGCATCCGCTTCCGACAGGGGCAGCCGCAGCGAATATTCAGCCATGTTTTTTCCTCCGTTCTTTTTTTACAGGATCGCCTGAGCATGGCGGGCGGCATGGCAGCAGATGTTCACCGCCACGGGCATGCCCGCGATGTGGGTGGGGGCGCAGTCGATGTTAACGGCCAGGGCCGTGGTGCGGCCGCCGATGCCCGCCGGGCCAATGCCCAGGGCGTTAATGGCCCGCAGCGCCGCTTCCTCCATCCCGGCATAGCGGGGATCGGCATGATGGGAGCCCACAGGCCGGGCGGTCATCCGCTTGGCCATCAGCGCCGCCTGTTCCAGCGTGCCGCCCACGCCCACGCCGATTACCATGGGCGGGCAGGGATTGGGCCCGGCCTTGCGGGCGGTGTCCACAATGAAATCCACCACGCCCTTTTCCCCATCCGCAGGCACCAGCATTTTCACCGCGCTCATGTTTTCGCTGCCAAAACCCTTGGCCGTGGCCAGGATGCGAATGCGATCTCCGGGCACCAGGCGCAGATGGATGACGGCGGGGGTGTTGTCGCCGGTGTTTTTCCGGTCGAACACCGGATCGCTGACTACGGACTTGCGCAGATACCCTTCCCGGTACGCCTGCCGCACGCCCTCGTTTACCGCTTCCTCAAAATCGCCGCCAACGAAATGAACCTCCTGGCCCACCTCCATAAACAGCACCGCCATGCCCGTATCCTGACAAATGGCGATGCGCTCCTGCCGGGCAATCTGATAATTTTCCAGCAATTGCCCCAGCACGGCCCGGCCTGTGGGCGAGGGCTCGGCCTGCATGGCGGCGGAAACGGCGGCTTCCACATCCGCCCCGATTTCATAATTGGCGGTGAAAAACAGCTGCTTCACTGCGGCTGTCAGCGCCGAAACGGGAAAATCGCGCATGGAACATGCCTTCTTTCTTCATATATTATGTGCGCGTAATATGCGCGGCGGAATCACAGCATGATCGGCCGCTGCCGGTAGCTGTCGCCCAGGGGCAGGCCCGCGCCAATGGCCCAGAGCGCATCAGCCCGCAGATCCAGCGCCATCCGGCCTTCCTCCCGGGCGGGACGGGAAATCAGCGGCAGCGGCCCCCGCTGCATTTGCCGCAGCAGCGGCCGGACGCTTTCCCGGAAGCCCAGCAGCCGGGCATAGGCCGGCGCGGCAGGCAAATCGGCGGCGGTTACGCCGCACAGGGCGTGGCACAGAATCCGGCTCAGCCGGCCGGCGGTATAGCGCCGGGTTTTAGCCAGCGCCAGCATCTCCTCCCGGCTGCGGCCCTGCCGGGCGGCGGCCAGAAGCCGCTGCTCCAGCCCTTCGGAAACGCCGGGCAGCGCGGCCAATTCCTCCGGCCGCATCATCAGCAGCCGCTGGCGCAGCGCGGTATCCAGCGCGTCCGGGGGACAAAGAAGCCCTCCCAGCGCCGCTCGTTCCAGCACGGGCAGCGCAGCCTGGGGAATCCCCGATCGCACGCTTTGCCAGTCCCCTCGCAAAAGGGCCTGACGCATGGCCGTGGCCGAAGGCAGGGACGCGGGCTCGCTTTCGTGATAATCTCCCCGGCGCAGCACGGCCACGGGCGTCATGGGGCTGCCCAGCCGCAAAAGGGCCCGCAGATAGCTGATGGCCAAAGCGGTGTTGGGCGTTTGCAGCTGCTTGGAGGGAACAGACAGGGCGGATGCCAGCGCGCGTCCCATCGCCGCGGCATGGGACAGGCCGCCGTCCAATCCCGCTCGAAGCAGTGTCTGGAAAGCGGCGTCCGGCTGTTCCAGCAGGGCCGCCGCCCGGGAGAGAAGGGACAAATCATCCGTTTCCGCGCCGAAGGCCAGATGGGTGCAGCCCAGGGCGCTGAGAATGCCCACGCCGCCCAGCGCGAAATATTCCGCCTCGCGCACCGAAAAGGCGTAAGGCAATTGCACCACCACATCCGCGCCGCAGCGCAGCGCCATTTCAGCCCGGGCATGGGCGGGCAGCAGCGCGGGCAGGCCGCGCTGGGTGAAGCTGCCGCTGATCACGCAGACCACCGCGTCCGCTTCCGTCCGCGCCCGGGCCTGCGCCAGATGATAGGCATGGCCCTGATGGAAGGGATCGTATTCCGCAATGATCCCGCAAACCCGCATGCCCTCGCCCCCTTTTTTTCATCATTATAAGCGAAACGCCGGGCAACTGCAAGCGGAAGGACGATTTTACCCGTGGCCCTCCGTCCGCCGTTTTTGCCAATTGGATTTCTTCCCAGAACCGCAAATCGTTATTGTACGAACCCGGGACGCATCGCTGATTCAGCGAAAGCCTGCTGTTATTCCAAGCGGTTTTCGGGCGGGCTTGTGGAACCCGCTTTTGACGCAAAAGCGGGTTCCACCTAAAAGATTCTCTCCAATTCTCCCGCATGGGCGGAATTTGCCCCGCGCGGGGGGTTGCCAAACTGGCGAAGAATGGATATAATATCAGGTGGTGAATTGTCTGACTGAGGCGATTCCTGCCAAAGCCAAGTTTTGTAAGGAGGTCTTTCCTATGGTTAAGGTTGCTATCAATGGTTTCGGCCGCATTGGCCGTCTGGCTTTCCGTCAGATGTTCGGCGCTGAGGGCTACGATGTGGTGGCC
>CAKTWP010000009.1 GCA_934630705.1 uncultured Clostridia bacterium
GAAAAATCATTTCCGCAGCCTTGCCATGCAGGATGAACACTTTCATCCTGCATGGAGCGTGTCAAAAACATCGTTTTTTGACACGCTGAGGCTGCCCTGTGGGCAGCCTTTTTCCGATTTTCCTTCAGGCCTCAGTCATCATATTCCACCAGCATGGCCGTATCGCAATGCCAGCCGCCGGTATGGGCGGAATAGGTGCCTTCATGCCAATAGACCTGCAGATTGTCCTGGGCGTGGATGGGCACGATAGGCCGCCAGATTTTCCGGCCATCGCCGGCGGGCAAATGGCGGATGACCTGTTCCAACTGATAGCTTTCGCCGCAGTCCCGGCTCACATAGCTTTCCAGGAGCCAGCCGCCGTTTTCTTCCCGGGCAATGAACAGGCGATTGGTGTCGCTGTCGCCGCCATGGAGCCAGCACAGCCCCTCCTCGCCCACGCCATAATAATACGCCATGCCGGGCACGTAGGTCTGGGAGCCGTCAGTCTGATTGGGTGCCAGGAAGGCCCCGGCCTTGGCGATAGGCTGGGACAGATGCCATTTTCCGTTGCGCCAGGTGGCGGCATAATAGGTGATGGTGTCCGGCTTGAGCATCTGGAACGCGGCCAGACCAACCCGCAGCGGCCGGGTGGGGGCCACCTCCAGCAGACGCACCGTAGCGCCCGCCGGGGCTTCGTAAACTGTGGCCAGCTCGGTCAGCGTCAGCAGCGTTTCGGTTTTCTGTCCCTCCGCTTCGCCATACAGGTTCACGTTTGTCCGCTGGCCATCCATGGTCAGCAGCCATCCGTCCGCATCGAAAATGCCGCTGCGGATGGTGTGATCCTTAGAGATCCGGGGATGACCATACAGCGCGAATACCCACTGCTCCGCCACGCCCGTTTCCGTGGCCACGTACTGCTTGCGGGTGTCGAAATAGAACAGCCCGCCCGCATCGGAGAACAGGAATCTGTTGGGGGCGGACCAGCTCTCCCCCGCGTCGGCGGAATAGCGGAATTCCCAGGTGACAGAGTTCACCCGGGTGAACAGCCACAGCTGCCCCTGCTTCTCATTTTCAAACAGCTGGGCATAGGTAACGCTCTTTTCATAGGCCAGGGTATGCTCCGGGCCAAAGGACAGCAGGTCATAGGGCCGGGCGGTGATGCGGTATTTCAGGGCGTGGGTCTGGGCATGGCCGGTGTACGCCACGATGATCCGCCCGTCCGCCATCACGCACAGCGACGGGGCGTTGTGCTCGTCGGAATAATTGCAGTTCAGCCGGCAGATGCACACGTCCCGGCTGGGCGTTTTGCTGCATTTGGCGTCCAGCTCCTTCACATGTACCTCACCCATATCCGTCACATAGGCGATGTAGGTGAGTCCGTTGTTTCCCACCATGGCCTTTTCGTTGATCCACCAATCCGTGTTGGCCCGCTTGATGCGCTTTTCCTGCGCCTGATTCAGAAAGATCATTGCCGCTCCCCCCGTTTCATTTTTTCTTTTACTATACTGCCTCAGGCCCCGCTTTTTCTATGGCAATCTTCCCACAAAATATCATATTTGTTTCAGAATATGATTCATTCAGAAATCGCTTTCATTTTTTACGAATGCGCGGTATAATGAGCGGCGGAAGGGAGGCGCGTTTATGGCCTTTACCACGCCTTACGCCCTGCATCTGCCGGGGCAGCCCGGAGTGCGGCTGGAATTTCTGCATGAGCTGATTCAAACGCCCCTGCCCCGGGAGCAGACCGGCCCGGACGGGTTTTATCCGCCCCATGCCCAGGATTATTGCGAGCTGATTTTCTTTCGCAGCGGCAGCCGTCTGCTGCGCATCGGGGAGCAGGAAATGCTGTTTTCCGCCGGAGATATTCTGGCCGTTCGGCCGGATGAAGTGCATCGGGGCCACAGCCTGCCCTGCCTGCTGGATCGCTATTATCTGCATCTTTCCCCGGATGCCATGGATGCCCTTCCCGGCGGCCGGGCGCTGCTGGCGCTGTTTTTTGATCGGCCCCGGTACACGGGGAACCGCCTGCGCCTGCCCCCGGAGGAGCAGCGGCAGGCCCTGGAGCTGCTGGATCAGATCGACAGCGCCCTGCGGTTTTCCCCGGCGGAAACCCGGGAGCTGGCCGCCTTCATCCGTATTCTGCAATTGCTTTTGCTGCTGCGGGAGGCCCACAGTCCCGAGGGGACGCCCCGGCGCAGCGCATTTTTGCTGTCCATCCTTTCGTTTATGGAAAATGCCAGCGATGAGCAGGATCTGCTCCCTCGGGTACAGCAGCATTTCGGCATCAGCCGCAGCAGCCTGTGGCGGCTGTTTCGGCAGGAACTGCAATCCACCCCCGCCGCCTATCTGCAGCAGCTGCGGCTGGAAAACGCCCGGCGGCTTTTGCTGTCCGGCGGCTCGGTGACGGATACGGCGCTGGCCAGCGGCTTTTCCGATTGCTCCCATTTTATCCAATTGTTCAAGGCCCGCTATGGGCTGACACCCCTGCAATATCAAAAAAGCCAGCAAAAAACCAATCTCTGACCGCCGTCGGCCGTTGGGCGTATTGACTTTTTTCCCGGCATTTCCTACAATAAGACAAGATTGCGCTTTGCGCCTGCGCAGCAAGGAGGCTCTGTCATGTCCACCCACCGGTTGTATTACGCCGACGCTTACCAGACGGAATTTGACGCTCAGGTGGTCGCCCTGCGGGAGGACGGCTGGGCGGCGCTGGATCAATCCGCCTTTTATCCCACCTCCGGCGGCCAGCCCTTTGACACGGGCACGCTGGAAAGCCCGGACAAAACGGTGCGGGTAACGAACGTGGAGGTGCGGGACGGCGTGGTATGGCATCAGACGGATGGGCCGCTGGCCGTGGGTGAATCCGTGCATGGCCGCATTGACTGGGATCGGCGGCTGGATCACATGCAGCAGCACGCCGCGGATCACATGCTGGCCGGCGCGGCCTGGCAGCTGTTCGGAGCCGTGACCATCGGATTGCATACCGGAAAGGATGTTTCTTCCATTGATATGGATGTGCCTTCCGGCCGCACCCATTTCACCCCGGAAGAAATTCAGGTCCTGGAAACGCTGGTAAACCGCCGGGTGCAGCAGGATGATCCCATCCGCTGCTGGTTCCCGGACGAAGCGGAACTGGCCGCGCTGCCGCTGCGGAAAAAGCCTACTGTTTCTGAGCACGTCCGGGTAGTTGCCATGGGCGATTACGAAATGGTGGCCTGCGGCGGCACCCATCCGTCCACCACCGGGCAGATCGGGCCCGTCAAGGTGCTTTCCGCGGCGCCGTCCCGGGGAAAGCTGCGGCTGAGCTTTCTTAGCGGTATGCGGGCGATGCGCTATTTCCAGCAAATCGCCGCCTGTGCCCAGGGCGTGGCCGCCGCCCTGTCCGCCGAGGTGGAAAACGCCCTTCCCGCCCTGCAGCGGGAACGGGAAAATGCGCTGGCCGAAAAAAAGACGCTGCAGGAGCAGCTGTTTCAGACGGCGCTGGGGCTGATCCGGCAAAGCGTCCGGTTTATCGGCGGCACGGCCATATACAGCGCGGCCCTGCCCTTGGGAGACGGCGGGCTGCTCGTCCGGGCCGCCGGGACGCTGATTCAAAGCCCCGGCACGATCGCGCTGCTGGCCTGTCCCGGAAAAAGCGGCGTGATGCTGGCGTTTGCCCGCAGCCCGGAGCTGGCCCCCGATATGGGCATGCTGCTGCGCCAGTGCGGCGCGCGGGGCGGCGGCCGGCCGGATATGGCGCAGGGCAGCGCCCCCAGCTCGGACGTACTGACCGCCGCCATCGCTTATTTGCAAAACGATTTACAAAAGGAGTGACAAACCCATGAGTGTATCCGCATATCGCGCTTTTCAGCTGCTGAAAGACCTGGCCTATGAACGCCTTTCCTGCTCCGATGCAGAAAAGCAGGCGGCAAACCGACTGCTTTCCGAAGCCCAGGCGCTGGGCGTTTCCGCCCATCTGGAGGAATTCACCGTAGCCTGCGGCCGGGTGGGCAAGGCCCGGCTGGCAGTCACCGCGCCCTATGAAAAGGAATATCCCGTCACCGGCTATGAGCGGGCGCTTTCCACGCCCGCAGGGGGGCTGGATGCGGATTTCTATTATGCCGAGGATCTGCTGCCCGGCCATCTCAAGCAGGCCGAAGGGAAGATCGTGATGGTGAACGGCCGGGTGCGCCGCAAGGATTATGAAAAGCTGCAGCAGGCCAAGGTGGCCGCTATCCTCACCTTCTCCGGCACCACCCTGGATAAGCCCGCCGCCACGGACTGCGATATCCGCAAGCTGCGGGAAACCCTCACCGAGCCTTTCGGCTTCAACGTGGCCATGAACCTGCGGGCGGCGGACGCGGCGGAGATCGTGCGCCGGGGCGCCACGCGGATGCATCTGGAGCTGGAGAGCGAATGCTATGACGGCGTGAGCCAGAACGTCTGCGCCGAAATCCCTGGTACCGCCTATCCCGACGAAATCATTTCCTTCGGCGCGCATTACGACAGCGTGCATTTCTCCACCGGCGTGTATGACAACATGTCCGGCTCCGTGATTCTGATGGAGCTGCTGCGGTATTTCGCGGAGCATCGTCCCGCCCGCACCCTCAAATTCAACTGGTTCGGCTCCGAGGAGCAGGGGCTGCTGGGCAGCAAGGCCTGGACCGCCGCCCACGCCGATGAGCTGGACAAGCATGTGCTGATGATCAATGTGGACGTGGCCGCGCCCACCCTGGGGCATAATATCTGCCATGTGCTGGCCGGGGATAAGGCGCTGGCATTCACCGAAAAAGTCATGGAAAAGGCCGCTCATCCCATCGCCGTGGAAGCGGACATCTATTCCAGCGACTGCGTGCCCTTCGCGGATCGGGGCGTGCCGGCAGTGAATTTCTGCCGTTTCGGCGCGCCGGGGGCCAATTATATCCACGATCGCCGGGATAATCTGGCCAGCGGCTATATTGACAAAAACGCGCTGGATATCACCCTGCGCCAGACGCTGCATTTTGCCAAGCGCGTGGTCAGCCGCAAGGTCTTCCCCATTCCCCGGGAAGTGAACGAGGCCATGCGCGACAAAATCGACAAATACCTTTTCCGCAAGCCCGACGAGGAAAAGAAATAAGGGAGAGCGCCCATGCGCATCTATTTCGCCCCTCTGGAGGGTGTGACCGACGCGGTGTACCGGCGGGTGCACCGGGCATGCTTCGGCGGCGTGGAAAAGTACTTCATGCCCTTTGTCAGCCCCACCCCCGCCATGAGCTTCACCCTCCGGGTGCGGCGGGATTTCTCCCCCGATCAGAACGCGGGCATGCCGGCGGTGCCCCAGATTCTGGCCAAGGACGCCCCCTGCTTCCTGCAATTGGCTTCTGCCTTTGGAGAAATGGGCTATCCGGAAGTGAATCTGAATCTGGGCTGCCCCTCCGGCACCGTAACCGGCAAGGGCAAGGGCGCGGCCATGCTGCGGGATCTGGACGCGCTGCGGCGGTTTCTGGATCAAATTTACGCCCATCCGCCTCTGCCCATTTCCATCAAAACCCGCATTGGCTATGACGACCCGGATAAATGGCCCGCGCTGCTGGCGGTTTACCGGGATTATCCCGTTCATGAGCTCATTGTGCATCCCCGCACCCGGCAGGAAGCCTACGGCGGCAAGCCCCACCGGGACGCTTACGCCCTCGGATTAAAAGAAGGGCGCTTTCCCTGGGTCTATAACGGCAATCTGTTCACTGCGGCGGATTGCCGCGCCCTGCTGGAAGCCTATCCCGGCACGGCCGCTTTGATGCTGGGCCGGGGGCTGGCCGCCAATCCCGCGCTGGCGCAGGAGGCCTGCGGCGGGCCCGCGCTCACCCGGGAGGCGCTGTGCCAGTTTCATGACCGGCTCTATGCCGCGTATCTCAAGGATCGCTCCGAAACCGCAGTGGTAGGACGAATGCATTTAATCATGCACTATCTGTCCTATTGCTTTGAGAACCCGCAAAAGCCCCGCCGGGCCATCCGCAAAGCCACCACCGCCGCCGAATACGCCGATGCAGTGGGCAATCTGCTTTCAGAATGCGCCCTCAAGGAAACCCCGGCCTTTGACCCAGTATTGGAGGGCTGCGAAGAAGCGTGACGGCAGGGGAAAATACCGGCTTCTTTCGGATCGTTCATGCGCCCCAGATTGGCAAAAGGATGTTGCCTGTTCCTTTTCCAATCCGGGGCGCATTGCAATTCGTGTCTATCCAGTTTTTTATTTTCATCATTCAGGAAAAGCGCACATCCAATGGGGTGGCTGATTCCCGTGTTCGGCTCTTTCAGCCCCAGGTATCGTGCCAATTGGTTTCATTGGGATGATGATAAAAGGCGTGGGCGCATTGGCCGCCCCGGGCCAGATAGGCTTCATACAGCTGTGCCCGGTATTCCGGCGAATAGCTGTAGCCCCAAAGCTGATGAATCTTCTCGAAGTCCTCGAAGGTTTCGTCAGGCAGGCAGGTGAAATGATCGTAGGGCAGATCAGCCTGAACGGTGCCGTTGGAGGAAATATAGTATTCCCGGGCATGGCGCAGGATGGTTTCGTTGGCTTCCTTCTCCTTCACCAGATCCAGATCGAAGAAAATCTGCGTGTTGGAAAACAGCGCGGCGGGAGCCCGGGTCAGATCATAAAAAGCGGCGGAGCAGCCATGATGTCCATGATGGGCCACCTGCAGAATATCGCACTTCAGCCCATCGCCCCAGCGGCGCACCATCACCTCGCTCTCCCGTTCACCCGCGTCCCCGCAAAACAGCGTTTTCGTGCCCTCGCTTTCCATCATGAGCACGGCGGAGGTGTTATTGAAATCGGCGTTTTCCGTAGGGAATGCATCCTCGTGGGTACACAGCACGGTGAACCGCAGATTGCGCACGGCGAAATGCTGGCCCGTATGCAGCTTGATCTTTTTGATTTCCGGATGCTCCCCCAGCTGCTGCCCAATATTCCGGGCCAGCAGGCAATCGCCGCTCCGGCGCCAGCCCGCGCCCTCGCCTGGGAAGGGATCCGGGAAATTATAATACACCGCGTCGATCTGGCAATCATCCATATTGTAATGCAGAAAATCAGAAAATTTGCACACATGATCCGAATGGGCATGGGTGAGATACCAGCCCGCGATGCGAATTTTCTCCCCCGCCGGGGTGCGCTCCCGCAGGAAACGATGAATCCGGTCATTGTCGTTCATCTGAAAATAATGCCCGCTGTCCACCAGGAAAAAGCTGCCGTCGCAGCAGCGGATGATGAAGCACATGCCGCAGTCGATCAGCGTATGATCCACCTCGAACTGCCAAAGGGTGGTCTGCGCCGTCCGGGGGCAGGGATCTGTCAGCGGCGCAGGGGCGGTGAAGGGATCGGCAATCAGCCGCAGCTCCCCATCATAATAATCCAGCGATACCGTCAGCCCCGCCCGCCGCAGCAGCGCGCAGAAGCTGCCGGGCGTTTCCAAGGCGTCTGCCGGTACAAACCCTGCCGCCGTCAGCGCTGCGGCATAGGCCCGCGCATCTGCCTCGGTCACGTCTCCATACAGCAGCATTTCCGCCCCATCGCCGCAGCCATACCAGCGCGCCTGCGCATCCGAAAAGAGCGGCAGGGAAAATCGTGTGTAAAATTCGTGCATGTTTTCGCCTCATTTCGCCTGCCGGGCAGGCTTGGATTCCAGCAGATGCTTCTATCATACACCATTTTCTCCCTTTTTTCCAGGCTTGTCCGTCAATTTTTCCCGCAGGGCAGGAAGTTTTTCCATGGGCGGCGAAAGAAACAGGGATTGTGTTTCGTTATTATTGTATATGCTTTTGCAGAAAGGAAGCCGTTTTATGACACAGCCTGGCATTGAAAACCTGCGCAGCGTGGAAAAGTATCTTTCCGGGGCACGGCTGGGGCTGATGACCAATCCCACCGGCGTGGACAGCCGCCTGCGCTCCACCATCGACCTGCTTTACGGCAGCCATTGTCTGTCTGCCCTGTTCGCCTGCGAGCATGGGGTGCGGGGCGATATTCAGGCCGGCCAGCAGGTGGATACCTTCGTCGATCCGGACACGGGCCTGCCCGTATTCAGCTGTTTTGGCAAAAACGCCCATCTGACCGAGGAAACGCTGGCAGCCTTTGACGTATTCGTCTTTGACATGCAGGACGTGGGCGCGCGGTTCTACACCTACCTTTATTCCCTTTCCTATGCCATGGAGGACTGCGCCCGGGCCGGAAAGCCCGTGGTGGTGCTGGACCGGCCCAATCCCTTGGGCGGGCTGCAGGTGGAGGGCACGCTGCTGGAGCCCCGGCTGCATTCCTTCGTGGGCGAATACCCCATGCCCACCCGCTATGGGCTCACCATCGGGGAATACGCCCTGTGGGTGAAAGACCATCTCAAGCTGGATCTTTCCCTGCATATTGCGCCCATGATCGGCTGGGAGCGGCGGATGCGGTATCAGGATACGGGGCTTTGCTTTGTGCCGCCCTCCCCCAATTGTGCCTCCCTTCATGCCGCGGATATTTACACGGGCACCTGTATTTTCGAGGGCACCAATATCTCCGAGGGCCGGGGCACCACGCTGCCCTTTGAATACATTGGCGCGCCCTTTGTCAACGGCCCGGCGCTATCTCAGCGGATGAACGCGCTGGGGCTGCCGGGGGTGCTGTTCCGCCCCGCATGGTTCACGCCGCAGTTTGCCAAATATCCGGGCGAATTGTGCAGCGGCGTGCAGATTCATCTGACCAATCCCCGCGCGGCCCGGCCCTTCGAGATTGGGCTGCGGCTGATGGAAGCCATCCGCAGCCTGCACGGAGACAAGCTGGAATGGCGCGGCTTTGAGCCCAACGGCTCCGCCTCCGTGGACCGGCTGCTGGGCACGGATGCGTTTCGGCTGGGCCAGATGGATGCGGACGCGCTGCTGGCCTATCATGCGCCGCGGATTGCCGCATGGCAGGCGCAGAGCCGGGCGTTCTGGCTGTATTCTTAATCCGCATCATCCTGTAAGCAAGAAAGGAACACATCATGAAAAAGCTGCTGCCTTTGCTGGCGATGCTGCTGGCGCTGGCCACGGTCGCTTCCGGGGAAACGCTGACGCTCTCCTTCGTGGGCGATTGCAGCATCGGGGAAATGACCACCGCCCGGAACCTGGACACCTGCTATACCAAAACGCTCCAGCGTTACGGCTACGATTGGCCCTTTTCTCTGGTGCGGGAATACCTGGAAGCGGATGATTTCACCTTTGCCAACAACGAGGTGGTGTTCACCGACCGCACCAAATGCCAGGACAAGAAATTCAATCTCAAAGGCCCGGCGGCCAACGCCCAGGCGTATCTGTATTCCGGAATCGACGCGGTGAACACGGTAAATAATCACGCCCTGGATTTCTTTGAGGGCGGCTATAACGATACCATTCTGGCCCTGGACCAATACCTGATCCGGCATTTCGGATCGCTGTATCCCGGCTCCAAATACGAGCAGGATCAGCTGGGGGTATATGAGGTAAAGGGCGTAAAGATCGGCGCGATTGGCTTCAGCTATCCCCAGGACAGCGATGTGGACAAAATCGCCTATCGCATTTCGCTGCTGCGGGCCATGGGCTGCGATCTGGTGGTGGTGAGCCTGCACTGGGGGCGGGAGGAAAAAACATCTCCCGAATCCTGGCAGCTTTCCTATGCGCGGAAGATCATTCAGGCGGGCGCAGATGTGATCTGGGGCCACCATCCGCACATTCTGCAGCAGGTGCAGTTTTATCAGGGCAAGCCGATTTTCTATTCCACAGGCAATTTCACATTCGGCTCCATCAAAGCGCTGGACCCGGATACGGGAATTTTTCAGCTGCGCTATGACATGACAGCGGATGGCCCGGTGCTTGTCAATTTCTCCGTGATCCCCTGCCGCACCCAGGGCAAGGGCGATTTCCGGCCCTATCCGCTCACCGATCCGGACGAGAAAGCCGCCATGCTCAAAAAGCTGATCTATCCCCGGGAAATCGGCGGGATGGTCAATCTACCCGCCGCCTTCGCCCAGACCGGCTCGGTGGACATCGTAAACGGTGAACTGGTGGAAGAACAATAATCGATCGGAAATCGGCTTGAATAGCATTCTATTCACAATGCGCCCCGGATGGCAAGGCGGCCTTGAAGCGTCTCCTGCACCATCCGGGGCGCATTATCAATTCAGCGGCATGCTGTTTTTATTCCTTAAAGCTTTCTTGGAGGGGGCAGGGAGAACCGTTCTTGGGCCTCCAAAGAATGACTCCCCCTGCAAATCTCTTTTTTTATTCCAGCCGGTAGCGGGCGGCATAGGCCACCATTTTCGGAGAGACATCCTGGGAAACAATCCACTTTTCGCCATTGCTGGCAAGGGTAATGGTGCCCCAGGTGGCGAACAGACAGGGCACGCCTATGCGCCTGAGCTGCCATTGCGCATCCTTGGTGTTTTCGCTGCCATGGGTGAAAAAGGCCAGCTCCGGGTTCACCGCGCTGAGAAAGCCCTGATCCATGGCCGTCACCCCGTGATGGGGAAACTTCATAATGTCCGCGCGCACATCCCAGTTCCGCAGCAGCGCGGCCTGGCCCTGATTCTCCACGTCCGCCGTCAGCAGCAGCCGGCATGCGCCGTATTCCACCAGCAGCATGGCGGACTGATTGTTTGTGGTGTATTTTTCCTGCCGCAGCACGGTGATTTTTGCATCGCCAAAGGGGATTTCATCCCCGGCCTGCACCGATTCAATGGGCACGCCCGCCGCCTGCAGGGCGCGAACCGCGCGGATCTGCCGCACGTCCGGGCCGGTGTTATCCTGATAATCCAAAGGGAACGCGGTGAAAAACGTGCCAATGCTCACATACGAGAGCAGCCCTGGCAGACCGCCGATATGGTCGCTGTGGGGATGGGTGCTGAATGCGTATTCCAGCTGCGTTAGCTTTGCGTCCAAATTCACCATCCGCGCCACCGCCGGAACGTCGCTGTCAATGCCCATGTCGATGAGCATGCTGTGGTCGCCCAGGGTGAGCAGCATGGAATCTGCCCCCAGCAGCGGGCAGACCCGCAGCCGCAGCAGCGTTTCCTCCGTTCCAAAAGGCTCCGTCTCCCCCGCCCGGTAAACCCGTTTCGTTTTTTCCTCTCCAAACGCCGGAAGGGCCAGCAGGGACAGCGTCAGCAGCAGCGCGAATAAGCGTTTCATGGCGTTCCTCTTTTCCATTGATTTGTCAGGATTTTCGCGCCCAGGCGGCGCATTTTCTTTTGCGAAGGCTCAGACAATGTGCTTGTAGATCGTCACGGTAAACTCCGGGCCGGCCGGGGTGTTCCGCGCAGTCAGGCTGCCCTGCTGCCGGGTAATCACCTGCCGGGCAAAGGCCAGACCAATCCCGGCGCTGCCTGGCGTGGCGTTTTGCCCGCGATAAAAGCGCTCGAAAATGTGGGGCAGATCTTCCTTGGCAATGGGCGCGCCGGAATTGCGAATCTGAATCCGGGTATACACCGGCGTTTCCTGATGCGTCAGCACGATTTCGCCCCCGGCGGGCGTATGCTCCATGCAGTTTTTCAAAATGCTGCCCAGGGCCTCTACCGTCCAGCTCTCATCGCAGCGCAGGCTATCCTCCGCCTTGCCGCTGCGGCGCAGGGCAATCTCCCGCAGCTCCAGCGGAATCAGCAGCGGGGACAGGGCCTGATCAATCAGCGCGTCCGCCGTCCAGCTTTCGGGGCGAAACACCGCCATGCCCGCATCCATCCGGGACATTTTCAGCAGCATCCCCACCAGCCGCTCCACCCGCTGCAGCTGCCCATCCAAATCCCGGGCCAGCCGCATCCGCTGGCACGCTTCCATTTCCGGGGCGCGCAGCAGCTGGCATTCCAGGGTCATAGCGGTCAGCGGCGTTTTGATCTGATGGGAAATATCCGCCAGCGCATCGGCCAGCTGGCGTTTATCCGCCTGGCTGGCCTCCACCTGGGTACGCAGCGCCTGAGACAGCTTATACAGCTCGTGCTCAAAGATGGCATATTCGCCTTCCCGGTTCTGGGAAAGGGGGATCGTGCCCTCCCCCCGCAGCACCCGCTGCATGGACAGGGTGAGCTTTTCCAGCCGCAGCAGATGCAGCCCATATCCGGCGATGGCCGCCCCAGACACGCCGCCGCACACCGCCAGCGCAAACCAGCCAAATCGCGGCTCCAGAAAAAAGCCCAAAGCAGCCAGCGCCGCCGTGAGCAGCAGGCAGGCAAGCGTCAGTCCCTTCATCTCCCGGCTGCGAAACAGGCGCATCTTAATCACCCGCCTTATAGCCCAGGCCGCGAACGGTTTTAATCAGCCGGGGATTTTGCGGGTCATCCTCCATCTTCTCCCGCAGGCGCTTGATATAGACCGTGAGGGTGTTATCGGTCACGTAGTCGCCGCCCGCATCCCACAGCTCGCTCAGCAGCACATCCCGGGACAGCACCGTGCCCGGATGGGTGAGAAACAGCATCAGCAGCTTATATTCCAGCGCGGAGAGCACAATCTCCCGCCCCGCTTTTTCCACCCGTCCCCGCCCGGGATCCACCGTCACATCCAGCATCCGCAGCGGCGCGGCAGCCTTCCCCTTGCGGCGCAGGGCCGTGCGGATGCGGGAAAGCAGCTCCAAAGGCCGGAAAGGCTTGGTGATATAATCCTCCGCGCCCATGTCCAGCCCCGTTACCACGCTCAGCTCATCATCGCTGGCGGTCAGGAAAATCACGGGCAGCGCAGGAGCCGTATGCCGGGCCGCGGCGCAGACCGAAAAGCCGCTGCCATCAGGCAGAGACACATCCAGCAGCATCAGATCAAAGGGCTGGGAAAGCAGCGCTAACGCCCCGGCCTGGCTGAACGCGCACGAAACCTGAAATCCCTGCTGCCGCAGCAGCTGGCTCAGGCTTTCCACAATGGCCGCGTCATCCTCCACCAGCAAAATCCGTTCCATAATCCCTCCTTGGCTGTCAGGCAAACTGCGCGTCGTACAGCTCCCGATAGAAGCCGCCCAAGCGCATCAGTTCCCGATGGGTGCCCCGCTCGATCACATTGCCGTCCTTCACCACCAGAATCAGATCGGCGTTTTTGATGGTGGACAGCCGATGAGCCACCACAAAGCACGTCTTATCCTTCATCAGCCGGCGCATGGCCTGCTGAATCTGCACCTCGGTGCGGGTATCCACGTTGGAGGTGGCCTCGTCCAGAATCAGCATCCGGGCATCCACCAGCATGGCCCGAGCGATGGTAAGCAGCTGCTTCTGGCCCTTGGAAATGTTGGCCCCATCATCGGTAATCACGGTGTCATAGCCGTTGGGCAGGCTCATGATATAATGATGAATCTTGGCGGCCTTGGCCACGGCCTCCACTTCCTCCCGGGTGGCGCCGGGCTTGGCATAGGCGATATTGTCAAAGATGGTGCCCGAGAACAGCCAGGTGTCCTGCAGCACCATGGAATACGCCCGGCGCAGGCTGGCCCGGGTCACTTCATCCACGCTCTGGCCATCCACGGTGATGCGGCCCGAATCAATATCATAAAACCGCATCAGCAGGTTAATCAGGGTGGTTTTCCCTGCGCCGGTGGGCCCCACGATGGCAATCAGCGCCCCGGAACGGGCCTGGAAGGACAGATCATTGAGAATCGTTTTTCCCTTCTCATAGCCGAAGGACACATGCTCCATGGCCACATCCCCCCGCACATGGGCAAGGGCGTGGGCTTCGGGCGCATCCGCCTTTTCCAGCGGTTCATCCAGCAGAGTAAACACCCGGTCCGCCGCGGCGATGGCGGATTGCAGTTCGCCGTAAATATTGGCAATTTCGTTGATGGGGCCGGAGAAACGCCGGCTGTACTGCACAAAGGAGGAGATATTGCCCAGCGAAATCCCGCCCTCCATATACATCAGCGCGCCGAACACGCTGATCAGCGACAGGGACAGGTTGTTCACCAGATTGACCGACGGGCCCATCACCGAGGAATAGTATTCACTCTTGTAATAGGATTGCACCACTTCTTCGTTCAGCGCATCCAGGGCATTCAGCTTGTTCTCCTCCTGATGATAGGCCTTCAGGGTTTTCAGGCCGGAAATCATTTCCTCGGAGAAATCGTTCAATTCGCCCATTTTCCGGGACCGCAGCCGGAACAGAGGCTGGGTGCGGCGGGTAATCAGGGTGGTAATCAGCAGGGACAGGGGGATCGTGACGCAGAAAACCAGCACCAGCCTGGGGCTGATGGACAGCATCATCACCAGCGAACCCACAATGGTCACAAGGCTGGCCAGCACATGCACCACATCCGAGGAAAGGGAGGTGTTGATGGTGTCGGTATCATAGAAAATGCGGCTGATCAGATCGCCCACCGGATGGGTGTCGATAAAGCTCACCGGCATATCGGACAGCCGCTCAAACAGATCCCGCCGCATCCGCAGCGTCACCTGCCGGCTGATATGCACCATCAGAATGGACAGCAGATACGACAACACCGACGACCCCAGATAAAACAGCAGCATCAGCATCACATAGTATCCCACGCCCGCGAAATCCACGCCGCCCTCTGCCGCGATACAGTCAATGGCGTTGCCCGACAGCTTGGGGCCAATCATGGCGAACACATTGGAAAACAGCGTCAGCGCCAGCGCCAGCAGCAAGAGCCAGCGGAAATGCATCATATAGCGAAGCAGACGCACCAGCGTCGCCTTTTTATTCACAGGCTTGCGATCCAGCACCTGGCCTTTCACCGGCGCGCCCCATTTTCCGCCTCCGCGACGCTCACTCATTTTCCTCACCTCCCAGCTGCAGCTGCGCGATCTCCCGATACAGCGGGCAGGTGCACATCAATTCCTCATGGGTGCCCACGCCCTGAGGCTTGCCATCCTCCAGCACCAGAATCACATCGCTGTGCATAATGGCGCTGATTCGCTGGGCGATGGTGATCACCGTGGTATCCCCGTAGCCGTCCCGCAGAGCGGCGCGAAGGGCGGCCTCGGTTTTAAAGTCCAGCGCGGAAGCCGCGTCATCCAGAATCAGAATATCCGGATTACCGGCCAGCGCCCGCGCCAGCAGCAGCCGCTGCTGCTGCCCGCCGGAAAAATTCTGGCCCCGGGAAACCACCTCGGCCCCTACGCCGCCCTTTTCCGCCACGAAGGCAGCCTGCGCATCCCGCAGCGCCTGATCCACCTGCGCCATGGAAATCTCCCGGCCCAGCTTCACGTTGTCCTCAACAGTGCCCCGGAAAATGGCGTCATTCTGGAATACCACGCCTACCTTCCGGCGCAGCTCCTCCAAAGGAATCTGCCGGATATCCCGGCCGTCAATGCGAATCTGCCCCCGATCCGGGTCATACAGCCGCAGCAGCAGCTTAATCAGCGTGGATTTGCCTGCGCCCGTGGGGCCCAGAATGCCCAGCCGCTGGCCGCGCTGAAGGGAGAAGGAAATATCGTGCACATCCGGTTCTTTCTTATTATAGGAGAAGGTCACATGGTCGAATTCCACATGGGGCGCACCGGCAATTGCCTTGCCCGCCTTGCCCGCCTGCTGTTCTTCTTCCGCGTCCAGCACCTCCTGAATGCGCTGGGAGGAGGCCAGCGCCTTGGAATACATGGTGAGCACCCGGGTGATGGACAGCATGGCGTTAAGGATAATGGTGAAGTAGGACAGGAAAGCGATAATATTGCCCGCGCCCGTCACCCCTGCGTCCACGCGCCGGGCGCCCACCGCCACCACCAGCACCAGCCCCATATTCAGCAGAAACTGCATGGTGGGGCTATTGACGGCCATCACGGAGGCGGCCTTGGTTTCGCTGGAAGCCACGGCTTCGTTCACCTTTGCAAAACGCTTTTTCTCATCCTCGGTTTTGGACAGGGCTTTGATGATGCGAATGCCCGTCATATTTTCCCGAACGATGCGAACCAGCGTATCCACGTTCTTTTGCAGCGTTTCATACAGCGGCACGCCCTTCTTGGAAATGAACCACACAATCAGCGCCATAAACGGCAGCATGGCCACCAGCAGGGCGGAAAGGGTCGCGTCCAGGGTCATGGTAATGATAATGCCGCCGATAAGCAGAATGGGCGCGCGAATGCCGATGCGCTGCATCATGCCGATCATGCGATAGACATAATAGGTATCCGTGGTCATGCGGGAGATCAGGGACGGAATGGTAAACCGGTCGATCTCCCGGGAGGTGAGATGGGTGATTTTGCCGAACAGATCGTGGCGGATCGTACGGGTACAGTCCCGGGCTACCGATGCGGCAACCCGGTTGGCCAGAATATTGCCCAGCCATGCCAGCAGGGAGCAAAGCAGCATCAGCCCGCCATACAGATATACCTTTTCCGGTGATTGCAGCGGGACGATATCATCCAGAATAAACGCCAGCAGCCACGGAATCAGCAGATCCATCAGCGTGCCCAGAAATTTGGCGGTCATCCCGCCCGTCACCTGACCCCCATAGGGCTTCAAATACCTCAGAATAAATTGCACAGCCTGCCTCCTATGGAACAGCCCGCCGCTGCGCGGCAGGAAGAAAACAAACGCTTAGAGCTCGATGGCCTTGGCCTTCACCTGATCGCCCGCGTTTGCCAGCAGCAGCGGATCGATCTCGTTTTCCAGATACGCCCGCGTTTGCAGGGCGGCACAGCCGATATAGTTTTCCGGATTCAGGGACGTGCGCAGAGCGTCCGCATCCAGATGGAAAGCCGGGTCCGCCGCGATGCGGTCAATCAGATCGCAGGGCTTTCCCTCCAGCTTCACCGCCGATGCGGCGGCCATGGAATGCACCCGGATTCTTTCATGCAGCTCCTGCCGGTCGCCGCCCTGGGCCACCGCGTCCATGAGGATGTTTTCCGTGGCCATGAAGGGCAGCTCTTCCCGGAAATGCTTTTCAATCACCTTTTCATACACCACCAGTCCCGATGCGATATTCAGATACAGCGCCAGAATCGCATCGCAGCAAAGGAAGCCCTCCGCCAGAGACAGCCGGCGATTGGCGCTGTCATCCAGCGTCCGCTCCAGCCATTGCTCAGAGGCAGTCATGGCGCTGTTCTGGGCGTTGGCAATCAGGAAGCGGCACAGGGCGGTCATCCGCTCGGCGCGCATGGGATTGCGCTTGTAGGCCATGGCCGAGGAGCCGATCTGATTCTTTTCAAAGGGCTCCTCCAGCTCTTTTTCATGAGCCAGCAGCCGCAGATCATTGGCGAATTTATGGGCGCTCTGGGCAATCTGGGCCAGGGCGTTCAGCGCCCGGGAATCCGTCTTGCGGGAATAGGTCTGGCCGGAAACGGGCACCGCTGAGGCGAAGCCCATCTTCTGCGCAATCATCTGATCCAGCGCCTGCACCTTGCTCCAATCCCCTTCAAACAATTCCAGGAAGCTGGCCTGGGTGCCGGTGGTGCCCTTGCAGCCAAGGGGCTTCAGCGTGGCCAGGCAGAAATCGATTTCTTCCAGATCCAGTGTCAAATCATGGAGCCAGAGGGTGGCCCGCTTGCCCACGGTGGTGGGCTGAGCCGGCTGAAAATGGGTATATCCCAGGGTGGGCAGGGCAGCGTAGCGATTCGCAAAATCCCGCAGTGCCCGGATCACCGCCAGCAGCCGGCCCCGGATCAGATGCAGCCCGTCCCGGAGGATCAGCACATCCGCGTTATCCCCCACATAGCAGCTGGTGGCCCCCAGATGGATAATGGGCCGGGCCAGGGGGCATTGATCCCCCCATGCGTGGATATGGGCCATCACATCATGGCGCAGTTTTTTCTCATAAGCGGCGGCGGCGGCCAGATCCACATCCTCCGCATGCTCCTTCATCTGAGCAATCTGCGCATCGGTGATGGGCAGGCCCAGGGCCTGCTCACTCTCTGCCAGAATAATCCAGAGCTTGCGCCACAGGGTAAATTTATGCTGACTGGAGAATAAAAACTGCATTTCCTCGCTGGCATAGCGGGTGGAAAAAGGCGAAATATACCCTCTTTCTTCCTGGGCCATGGTTCGACGCCTCCTGACATGATTCATATTCATTCTATATTATACATGAAAAATCGCCCGGCTGCAATTGCAACCGGGCCTTGAAACCAAAAAAGAGCTGCCGGGATTAGGCGGGCCAGTCCCGCTTGGATTCGATGGCAACGACGCGTTCCTTTTCCAGTTCGCGTTTACGCGCTTTCCACAGCCGCCGCTGATAGACGTCCATCCGCCTGCTCAGCCGCAGCGCCAGCGCTTCGTTTCCCTCCTCGTATGCCTTGCAGAGCCGGGCCCGGAGCATAAATAACCGATATTCCTGCCGAAAAAGTTGTTTTTCCATAGTGCTCGTTTCCTCCTGTTTCCTGCGAATTTTCCGGGCTTTTCTGCGGATTTCCCATCCGCACCCTTAGCATACGCCGTCGAAGGAACCTTTTCAATGAGAGAATTTGTCGTTTCTTGTCATTTTCCGCTCATTTCGTTCGACAGGATTTGACATGCGGCATTTTGAAGTAATAAGCGGTTTCAATTATTCCGTTTTATTCATTCCGGACATCCGATGCAAACAGCTGTCAAGCCATCAACGCATTGCTGCCTTACTTCGTTTCCCTTTTTTCGCCACGCACGCCGATGCACCGGGCGGGCACACCGGCCATAATGCTGTAAGGCGGCACATCCCTGGTGACCACCGCGCCGGCGGCCAGCACGCTCCCGCGGCCGATGGTCACCCCCGCCATGATGTTCACCCGGGACGCCACCCACACATCGTCCTCGATCACGATGGGCGCGTAATTCATGCCCTGCTTGCGGATGGGCGTATTCGGATCATCAAACCGATGATTGGCGGAAACCATCATGCAATGGGCCGCAATGCGCACGTTATTGCCGATGGTGATCGGGGCCTGGGGATAGCCACAAAGCACCGTGTACATCTGCACTGATGCGTTCTCCCCAATGGTCACGCTGCCCTGCACGCAGGCCCCGGCGGCCACGCTGCTGCCCGCGCCGATATGAATTTCTCCCTGCCGGGCGCAGATTTTTGCTTCCGGGCTGATGGGGCAGCCCGGATGAATGAACACGTTTTTCCGGCGATTGGCCAGCCAGCGTCCCACCTTGGTGGAAAAGCGCCTGCCCCGGGTATCCTGGGTGGGCATACTCATGCCGCCCTCTAAAATGGTCCAGATGCTCATGGGCGCAGAACCTCCTCCGGGATTTCCATCCGCACCAGCTGCGACAGCCCCCGCGCATCCATCCGGTTCAGCCAGATTCCCTTGCCATCCCGGGTGAACACCGGGTGATTATCCACATGGCTGGGATTCCGCCCCGGCTCCGGCGTGCCCACAGCCTCCGGCTCCTGCAGCGCCCAGACCACCCGGTCCTCCCGCAGATCAATCAGGCGGATCTGATCCGTTTCCCCCTGATACCGATCCGTCAACACCAGATGGGGCAAAGTAGGATGCCGGGAGGGATGGCCGCCGCCGTGGGTGGTCAGCGACAGCGGCCGGTAATCCGTGCCATCATCTCCCACCTCCATCAGGCACAGCTCCTGACACCCTTGCGGGAAGCCATAGCCGATAAGATGGCGGCTGTCGGGCTGATAAGACCAATGCACGCCCTTGTTCTCTTCGCATTGCTCCCGGGCCAGATGCACGTTGGTCAGGTCTGCATTGGCGGTAAGAATATACATAATCCGCGGCTCACCCCGGCGGCGATCCACGCAATGATTGCCGAAATGGAACATGCATTTTTTCCCGTCCGGGCTCCAGCGCAGGCAATAGGCCATCAGCGTCAGCCCATCGCCGGTTTTCCGCTTCTGCTCCGCTTCCCATGCATCCAGCCGGGGATCCTGCACCATGTCCCGCAGCTGAGCCACTCTCAGGGCCAGGCGGCTTTCCCGCCGGTCAAAATCATAGGTAAACAGCCCGTGGCGATCCCGCTCCCCAAAGGGCACCGGCGCGCGATCAGGATAAAAATGGGTGTCGCCATAGCCGGCGGCATACAGCATGCCCAGCAGCCCGGAGGTCACCGGCCCATCGCCCGTGGGCGCGCCCTCCATATCCGCCCCCTCCAGACGTACTTCCCGGCCCGTGGCAATCTCACGGCGGGTAACGGCGGGACGGTCGTAGGCCCCGCCGGACTGATAATACACGTATTTTCCGTCCGGGCTCCAGCTTTGCCACAGGCCTGTATGCCAGAAGTTTCGATCCAGCGGCACGCCGCCGAATTTGTCCAGCAGGCGGCCCTCTCCATCCATGATGGCCACATAGGCCTTGCCCTCGTCCAGATTGGCTGCGCCCAGCAGCACCCGGCCCGATCCGTCCGGCGCTTCGGGGCACACCGTATAATAAGACAGCAGGCACCAATGATCCTTTACCTGAAACACCTGCATTTTTGCCGCTCCCCCTTTTTCTTTGGTTTTCGCTGTTTCAGGGTTTCGATTTCGATTTCGGAAAACCCTGCCCCGAAACGTTCACAATTATGAATTGCCGCCGGGTTTCCCCCGCTTTTCTCTTGCGAAGGCGCGGGGTTTATGATACGCTGAGATGGGAAAAAAGCTGCGTTCGCCGCCCCGGGAAAGCGTCCGGGCGGAAAATATTGCAAATTCAGAGGAGGACATCATCATGAGCTATCAGCTTTCTTACGATGCGGACAGCCGTCTCATCATCTCCGGCATTGAATGCGACTGCCCCTGCGAGCATAACAAGCCGCAGCAGGACATCTACGTGGGCAACGGCATTGTGAACAACATTGCCAAATACATCCGCAAGCGGGGCCTGGGCGCCAAGTGCGTGCTGGTGGCGGACAATATCACCTGGGATGTGGCCGGCCGCAAGGTGCGTGACCTGCTGGCGGCGGATGGATTTGAAGTGGTCCCCTGCGTAATCCGTCGGGACGGCCCCATGGATCCGGATGAAAGCGCCGTGGGCGAAGCGCTGCTGGCCATTAAGCCGGACACGGAGTTTCTGGTCTCGGTGGGCTCCGGCTCCATTACGGATACCACCCGCGTAGTGGCCAAGCGCACAGGGCTGCCCCAGGTCTGCGTGGGCACCGCTGCTTCCATGGACGGCTACACCTCCGTGGTCTGCCCCCTGATTCTCCATGGCGTAAAGATTCACCGGGATGGCAAATGCCCGGAGATCATCCTGTGCGATATCGACATTATCAAGACCGCGCCCATGGACATGGTCTGCTCCGGCGTGGGCGATGTGCTGGGCAAGTTCATTGCCAAGGCGGACTGGATCATCGGCAACATCATCAACGACGAGCCCTATTGCCCCACCTGCGGCCAGATCGTTACCGATGCGGTAAACAAGCTGATCGACAACGTGGATGAGATCAAGAGCCGCTCGGACAAGGGCATGAAGATTCTTATTGAAGCGCTGCTGCTGGCGGGCATGACCATTATGATTATCGGCAACACCCGGGCTGTGGCCTCCGTGGAGCATAATATCGCCCATTACTGGGAAATGATGCAGCTGATTCACGGCCATAAGCCCCCGCAGCACGGCGCGTCCGTGGGCGTGGCCACGCTGCTTGTCTGGCCCCTGTTCACCCGCTTTGCCAAAGAGGATTTGAGCAGGCTGGATCTGGAAAAGATCAAGGCCAACCGCATCAGCCGGGAGGACCGGGTGAAATGGATGCTGTATGCCTATGAGGAAGAAGCCGCCACGTCCATCATGGGGGATAATGAAGGCGATTTCCTGCCCTGGGAGGAGCAGGAGCGCCGCATTCGCCGGGCGCAGGAGCGCTTTGCGGAAATCAAGGCCTGCATTGATGATCTGCCGCCCTTTGAAAAGGTGTATGGCACCATGGCGCGGCTGGGCGCGCAGCTGACGGCCGCAGATTGCGGCGTGGATCAGCATCTGCTGAACGTGTCCATGTACTGCGCCAAGGATTACCGCACCCGCTACACCCTGTTCAAGACGCTGGATGAATGCGGGCTGCTGGACGAATATTTGAAGGATTATCCCAAGGATTGGGAGAAATAAACCGCAAAGCCGTTCGCGCGGGAAAAGGAGGGAAAACCATGGCGGATGTGCCCAATCGCACCCTGGGCCGGGGACTGAAAATGCTGGAGCTGCTCTCCCGGCATCCCGAGGGGCTGGCGCTGTTCGAGCTGGCTCAGATGCTGGAGCTGCCCAGGAGCACGGCCTTTAACCTGGCCCGCACGCTCACCGATCTGGATTACACCTTCTTCAACGCCGAAACCAATCGCTACACCCTGGGGCTGCGCATGTTCGAGGTGGGCAGCGCAGCCATCCAGCGGATTGACATCCTGTCGGTGATCCGCAGCTGCATGACGGAAATCTATCAGCAGATCAACGAAACCATGCATCTGGGCATCCGTTCGGATTTGGACGTGCTGTATATCGACAAGATCGAATCCACCCGTTCCATCCGCATGACCAGCTATGTGGGCCGGCGCACGCCCATGTATTGCACGGCGCTGGGGAAGGCCATTCTGGCCGGAATGAATGAGGATCTGGTGCGGGCGCTGTATCGCCAGAATCCCTTCACCGCCCTTACCGAGCATACCACCGCCTCCCGTCAGGAGCTGATGCAGCAGCTGGCGGTAATCCGTCAGCGGGGCTATGCCACCGAGCGGGATGAGTCCGTTCAGGGCGTGAGCTGCGCGGCGGTGGCACTGCCAGATCAATCCGGCCAGCCCATGTATGCCATCAGCGTGTCCGTGCCCTCCTATCGGGTGGAGGATGCAGACATCCACCGCTATGGCCGCATGCTGCTGGACGCCCGCGCCAAGATCGAGCGCTTTTCCCGGGCGGCGGGGGTTATCTGAAAAAGCAGAGAAAAATTTATGCGGGGGCACTTTTGCGTCAAAAGTGCTCCCTCGCGCTTCCCTGAAAACCGGCTGGGATAAAAACAACGCCGTGCATCATCTGCAATGCGCCCCAGAGGGAAGAAGAAAACGCCTATCCGTTTTTCCCATCTGGGGCGCATTATTATCGGAATAAATACGAAAATTCCCTATGACTTTCTTGGGAGAGCGCGGGAGGTGTTCTTTGGCTGCAAAGAACACCTCCCGCAATTTTCTTCCCCAGTCAGAAACAATACTCCGCGCCGTTTTCCCGGCAGTAATGCGCGCCGCCGGAAGAAAGCGTGAAATGATCGACCTGCCCCCGGAAGCGAATCGTAGCGCGGATCTCGCCATCGGCAAAGACGGCGGTGAACCCGGGGGCGTCCTCATCCCGGTGGAGGGGGCATAGCAGCATCAGGCATTCTGTCCGGGGCGCGGCCGTTTCCAATACCAGCCGCTCTGCGCTGCCCGCCTTGCCCTCCACAGGCATGTCCGGGTAAATATGATATGCATCATGGAGGTAACCCTTCTCCCGCCGCACGGTCATCTGATCTCCTGCCGCGGCGATTTGCAGCGAAAGGGCGCTCCGAGGCCGCGTCAGTCGGAAGGCAAGCCCCTGCTGCGCAATCTCCATTTGCCCATCCCGGGTATTCAGGTTCAGCGGACAGGTAAGCATTCCCGTCTGATCGCCCACGTCCACGCTATCCCACAGCAGGATGTATTCCCCGCCCACCAGGAAGGCCCGGCGATCATATTGCTTCCAGGCCGGGGCATAGCAGCGCCGGGCATCCGAAGCCATCAGCGAAATCTCCGGATGCAGCTGCTGATGGGGCCGGGCGGCATTGTGGTAGGAGGTGTATGCCCGGGCTTCCGTGGCCAGCATGCCCATTTCCAGATAATCCAGATGCTGGTTCTGCCCATTCAGGGTCCAGGTAGCGTGGGCTTTCGTCTGGGTATCAAAGGCCTTGTGCAGCTGCCCGCGATAGCAGGAATGCCCGGGATCCGCCAGAAACAGCTCGCCCCCTGCATAGAGCAGGAAGCTGTTGCGGTCGTAATGCTCATGGCTGCGGGAACGGGTGCCTCCGCCGCTTTCCATGGCAAACACCAGATCGTTTTCCATGGTAAAGCCGCTGCGGAGGAACTGATACCCCGTGTCAAAGAAGCAGCGCGCGCCGGCATAGCCCGCGTCTGTCGGGCTCAGCATCCGCTGCTCATCCCGATACAGCGCCAGCAGCAGCGCATCCGCCCGATGCCAGTATACATGCAGGGATTCATCCGGTCGGCTCAGATCGGCCAGCAGGAAACGATCGATATACCATTGGGCCACGGGATTGCCCGTGAGATTGGCAAAGAGCAGTGCCTCCGGGGCCTCCATCTGGAAAAAACGAGGGCAATCATGAAAATTCACCGCGGCGGCGATGGGCTTTTCATAGCCTTTTTCCGTGAGAATGCCTGCCTGATGATACAGTGCCCATTCAAACGCCCGGGCAATCCGCCCCTCCCGCTGCAAATGCGCGTCTTCATGATTTTGCAGCGCCTGCATGGCAAAGAACAGGCAGTTTACCGGATAGGCCCAGTAATGATAGCCCTCGCCATAGCTGCCGTCGCTCTCCATATTGCCCACCCACAGATTCAGCGCGTGGACAGCCAGGGCCTTATCCGCATCCCGAGACGGCTCATCCAGCAGCATCAGCGCCAGCAGCCAGGCCACGCTGATGACGCACAGATGATTCATCACCCACTTTTTCGATTGAAACCGCACCGACGCGCCCAGCAGCGGATGGGCGTATTGCCGCAGCAATTGCAGCGCCAGCGCCCGATCCTCCGGGCTCAGAAATTCATAAGCCAGGTCGTACAGCAGCGCCACGCCCATGGTAAGCTGCGCCGTTTCCAGCTCGCCCACCAGCGTTTCCTGTCCGTCCACGATCTGGGTGCGGGGACGGTTGGGATAATGCGGCCCCTGCCAGAAATCCACACCCCGCCCCGCCAGCTCATGAAGCACCGCGTGGGCCGCCCGGGCATAGCGCTCCTGGCCCGTTGCCAGCAGCGCCATGCCCAAATCAATGGAGCGATTGCGATAGACATACCAGATTTCCATGGTATCCTCGGGGAAGGACACCGTGCCCAGCGCCGCCACGCGATCCGCAGTTTTCCGGGTTCTGTCCCAGATGGCGGCAAACCGGGGCGACTGGATATGCTGCCGGAGCCGATCCAGATCTGCCGGAGAAAGCAGCAGCTTTTTTCGCATATTCATCAGAGCACCTCGATTTCGTCCTCGCCCTCCAGCAGATACACATGGTTGTTCCGAATCCGCAGCCGCAGCAGCTTTTCCTTTTCCGGGGATTCGATATACCAGTCGCCCTGTTCATCCGGCTTCATATGCCAGCCCTTGATCCGGGGCTCCGCATCGGCCGCGATGGCGCAAATGCGCAGATGCTGCCTGCCAGGCCTGGCGTCCACCCAGTTGTAAATCTCGGCAGAGCCTTCCTTGCCCTGACCCTCGGTGTTGGCCAGAGGATGATAATTGCGATGCACATAGCCCCAGTCAAACTGCATCCGGGAGGGCAGCTTTTCCCCATCCACGAAGCATTCGCATTCGAACACCTTCATGGCTTCTCCGCCCCGGCGGAACACATACCGATGCTCATCCGCCCGATGGGTATTGAGCTTGCCATCCCGGTTGTTCACGGGGAAATGGGTGCGCATCCGCAGGGGCACCGCCGTTTCCGCCTGATCGATAATGAAAATGGCATGGGGCAGCAGGCTTACGAACGCCCGGCGGGCCAGCACCACGTTTTCGTTAAACGCATCGGTCAAATCCATGGAAAGCACATGGGCCCGGCCCACAAATGCATTGCGCAGATTCCGCACCCGCGGAGGCTTGCGCTGATAGAAATTGCCATCGGCCGTATACATGGGCTCCACGCCGTCATAGGGATTGGCGGGCATGCCAAAGTTTTTCTCCTGCGTTTCGCCCACGAAATCGATGGTGGCATGCTGGCTGGTGGAGCAGGAATAGCGATAGGCGTTGAGCCGATAGCAGCAATGGCCCCCGTCTACGATCATCCGCTCTCTGCCCTGCACAAACTGGAAGGAGCCATGATCCTGATGGCGATGGGAGGTGACGTTCAGGGGCTGATACCCCGCCTGCACCGCCAGCACGCCCCGGGTGTTTTCCCAGCGATCCCGCAGGATCACCTGGCCGTTTTCAAACTGCATTTTTTCGCAAAGCGTGGCTTCGCCGGGCGTCAGGGCGGGAGCCATATCCGGCTGCATCAGCACGGCATGATAACGGAACTGGTTATAGAACCCAAAGGTAGCCAGCTCATCCATGCCCTGTCCGGGATCGGCATAGGTGGTTTCAAACAGCCAGGATGCCAATCCCGCCTCCCGGGGCATGCGATCCTTCAGCCGAACTGCCACCTGCGCCAGCACATCCCCGGTGGGACGGAACACCGCCGCGCTGTCGGCAAAATTCAGGGTGCGGGGCCAGACTTCCTCCCCTTCCCAGGGCTTCATATACAGGAAGCTGGCGGCATACCAGGGAATCAGATGCGCATAGCAATCCAGCTCCACCCCATTGGCCGTATCCGGCCGCAGGCGCAGCAGCAGCTCATTGAGATGGGCCAATGTCAGGCTGGCGTAATTGGAATACTGCACGGATTCGCCATAGCTGTCCGCATTATAGAGGGAATAGGAATCCCGCAGCAGGAAAAGGGTCTTTTCCACGGCCGCATCATCGTTAAAATACAGGGCGCACACGCCGTAGCCCATCAGCAGCACGTTATACCAGTTATTGATATGGCCCTGACCCGCCTGAATTTTCTGGCAATAGCGCAGGCAGGGCTCCATGCCCTTTTCCCGCAGCGCTGCTTCCAGAGAAGCCGTTTCCTCCGCCGTAAACAGCCCATCGCACAGATCCAGAATTTCGCACATGGCCAGGCTCACGTGGGCCGTTTCCAGATGGCCCATCAGCGGCCGCTCATGGCTGCGATACCAGGGGCCGATCCATTCCGTATCCTCAATATCCCGCATCCAGAAGGCCACGCCCCGAATCCATTGGCCCAGGGCTTCATCCCGCTCCATATGCCAGGTAAAGGCCGCATCACTGGCCCGCTCCCAGCACAGGTGCCACCATTCCTGGGTGTCGCCGGGCTGTACGAAGCCGGGAAAGCGGGTGTTGCGGTAGGTACGATTGCGCAGCGCGTCATAGAGCCGGGCCTGGAAGCTGTCCGGTTTCGCGGCGCGAAGGCGCGCCGTTTCCTGCTTATCGATAAACCTTGACATGGGAAAACATCTCCTCTTTCCATTCAATTTCTTTCAGGCCGTTGCGATGAGCTTCCACCATGGCCAGCATGATGGGGCCGAAGGAATGGGGCTCATTTTTATACGCCCGCACATCGCACAGATACGCCTGCAGCGTGCCCTTGGCCTTGCCCTTACCGGGGCAGAGGCAGCCGTGGCAGCTCAGCTCGGTGGAAAAATCATCATGCAGGCAATAATCCGCCAGGCCCTGAATGGCCTTTTGCAGCACGGGCAGGAAGTTTTCCGGGGCCAGCACGCCCATGCGGATACCCACGCCCAGCGAATAGGCGATGAGCCCGGTGCCGGAGCTTTCCTCCCAGGCCAGATCGCAGGCGATGGACTGCCGCCACAGGCCCCGCTCCGTCTGATACCTGGCCAGCGCTTCAGCATGGCGCTGCATGCGCCGGGCCGCTTCCTGCCAGCGGGGATCCTCCTGGGGCAGATACTGCAGCATATCCGCCAGCCCGATAATGCCCCAGCCGTTGCCCCGGCTCCAATGATCCTGCGAAATGGCATTCACATCGTCCATAAAGCCCCGGGCCTGATGGAGCAGATGGTTTTCCGGATCCTCAAACAGATCATACATCTTGAAGCACTGATCGGCGCCATAAGCGATATATTGATCCTCGCCCAGCGCCACGCCGGCCATGACCATAAACGGGGTGGTGGCGGTGATCACATCGATCCACACCTGCTGCAGAGGGAGCTTCTCCTTGGCAGGCATGCACTGAATGCCGTCCTTGTCCACGGGGGCCTGCATGGTAATCTCCGCATACTGCCGCAGCAGCGCCTTGCCTTCGTCGTCCATGCCCCGCATCACCAGATACGCCCGGCCATTGCCGCCCACCCGGTAGGATTCAAAGTTGTACCGGGGATGATCCACATGATCGGGATAGCGGCGCAGCAGGGTCTGGGCCTTTTCCCGGATGGCGGGATTGCCGGATGCATCCGCCAGCTGGGCCAGCCCATACAGGGCCACCAACCCGGGATAATGCTTCACCTCGGCCACCTGTTCAAACCGGCAGAACACGTTGTAGGCCACGTCCAGGGTACGAATGGAAGATTTCATGGTATGCCTCTCCTTTATGTTTTAATGCTTTTGATTTACGCACGCGCAGAGATCAGCGCCCGATCCCGCTGGGTGATATGAAACAGATTGCCTTCTCCATCCCGCATCAGCGCCAGCTTCAGATCGGGACGAAGCACCGGCTCCGCCGCGGGCTCCACCCCCGCCGCCAGCAGCCGCTGCCGGGTTTCCTCAAAGGAATCGGTATAAAAGGCAATATGGGTCAGGCCGGACACATAGTTGTTGGCAACGGGCGGCGCTTCCGTTTTGGCAGCGTAGATTTCGATGCATGCACCCTGATCAAAGCCCAGAAAAAAGGTGGTTTCTCCGGCCTGACGCAGCAGCTTCATGCCCAGCTTTTCCATATACCATTTTGCCAGCGCCGCCGGCTCCCGGGCCGCGATGCCCGGATGCTCGATATACATCATGCCTGTGCCTCCAGCCTTTCCAGCGTTTCCCGGGTCTTTTCCAGGCACCGGGGCAGGTTCATTTTCGTATCCCCCCGATACCAGTTTTCAAAGGGCGGATGCTCGGCCTTGCGCCGATCTTCCAGCAGCTTTTCCAGGGCGAACACCCCGTGGCGCAGGGCAGCCTTCGCCCCATTCCGATCGCCCGCCGCTAGCGCCTGCCGTGCCCGGCCGCAGCCCAGCGCCCAATGATACAGGCCCAGCATGATTTCCTCCTGCACCAGCATCAGATCCCGGAAAAACGGTCTGCCCGCCGGGCATACCGCCCGATACGCCTGCGCCAGGGCGGCATAGCTGTTTTCAAAATTTCGGATACCCTGTTCCAGTGCCGGGAGCCAGGAATCCTTTTCCCCCGCCGCGCAATCGTCCTTCTGTATATCGTTCAGGCAGGTCAGCGCGTAACTTCTCGCCACGCCGTCCAGAATCACCTTCTGCTTGAAATCCGTCTGCTGCAGTTCCATCTGCGCCTGCCAGAAGCGGTCGTAATCTCCGCCATCCACCCGGGGATAATCCGCAAACGCCGCAAAATGCCCATGCATCAGCGCCGCGCCATTTTCCAGCCCGAACATCTGCCGGAAATAATCGTTCAGGAATCGTGTTTCATCAAACCGCCCCATATCCCAGACCATTTCCGCATTGGCCCGGGCGCAGAGAATCACGTCCCGCACATTGGCCACGTTCAGGATGGAATAGAACGTATCGCCCTTTTCCCGAGCCAGACGATACTGATACTGCATTTTGCGCAGATCGGTGCCCTGTGCCAGATGCGGCCCCGCGCCCCAGAACGCCACATGGTAATACAGCCCATAACGATATTCCGGCATCCGGGGCAGCTCGAAGAAATCCTTGCCGAACATCTGGGTAAGCCCCGCATCGGCGAATACGATCACCGTGTCCTTCGGAAACCGCAGCAGCCCCTTATGGAACAGCTCCGTGCCCTCCATCCAAAGCGTGGCGGTGGAGAGGAAATCCTCCGTGCCCAGCTCCTGGGCCACCAGCTCATGCTGGGTTTGCAGCGCCTGGCTGATAAGCGCGCCGTGGGCCGCATCGCTGTCCTCAATCGCGCCGTCGTTATACCAGGCGGGGCGATCCCCCCGGCCGCGCAGGCCAAGCTGCCAGATCACGCCTTCATACCGGGCCCATTTCCGCACCGAAGCCCGCCAGCATTCCACCACCCGCTCCCGGTTGGTCACAAAGGAAAACTGCTCCTCCCGCCCCCGGGCGCGCCAGTAGTTTTCAAACCCAAAGTGGCTCACGCCCAGCGGCTCCACATGGTGCTGGGTCACATAGAGCCCGCGCCGGGTGACCATGCGGATCAGGTTTTCCTCTGGCGGATTATGAATATCCACAAAGGAAGCGGGAATCATCAGGTTAATGCCCAGGCGCACCGCCGTTTCCAGCACCATATCGATGCCATCCGGATGCGCCACCTGGCCATAAAAGGGATAATCGATAAACCGTGCGCCGCCGCCATCCTTCCAATCGGAGAGCAGATCCTCATCATTCAGGAACCAGCCCCGGAAGCGATAGGTTTCAGGCTTACCAGCGAGGGTGGCGTTTTCCAGCGCCAGCGCACTGCGGCGGGGCGGCTGCGCGCCGGTGAACCGGCAGCAGGGATCCACGCCCAGCACATCCCGGCAGATGCGATACACGCCCCACATCGCGCCCCGGCGATCCGAGCCGGCCACGATCAGGTGCTCATCGGTAATGATGATGCGATAGCCCTCCCATTCCGTTTGCAGCGCCGCCGTATCCACATAGGGGGCAGCCCATGCCGCAAACGCGGCGTTTTCCAGCGAACCGATCACCACCGCACCCTTTTCCGTTGTGGGCAGGTAGCGCTTGAACAGCGCGCTCTGGCCGCAGACCTTTTTCACATCCTGCTGCAGATCCTGCACAGCCAAATGCACGCTGGCATGCTCCGCTGCGTCCACATACATCTGCGCGCAGCCGTTCTCGTTAAACCAATGAAACATCCTTTTCTCCTCCTGCTGGGACGGGGACGATGTGGGACTACGCGCCTCACGCCCCTGCCAGGGCGTTTCTCCCTGGACTCGGTTCACAGCTTTTCCTGGTTTTAGGAAATCGACGGATTTTCGTGAGAAACAGCGGGAACGGCTGTGATGCAGCGTCCCGCCAACAGCCATCGCGGAATGGGAGGCAGGGAAATCATTCCCCTGCTCAGGGGTTTGGGGACGGAAAGTCCCCATCTCCCCTGTCCACAGGTATGGCAACGCCCCGCCTCCCGCACGGAAAGCGGGGCGTTGATTTGCATGCACCCTGCCGGTCAGCCCTTCATCATGGCGAAGGACTCAAAATTCAATTCATGGAAAGCAATGCGCGGATCGCTGGTGAGCACGAAACGCATCACATCACATACATCCGCCGCCTGAAGCAGCTTTTCCCGGGCCACCTTACGATTGCCCCAGAAAGGCGTATCCGCACCGCCGGGGTTCAGGGTGGTCACGCGGATATCCTGCTTGGCCAGCTGAATCTGCAGCCCGGAGCCGAACATGTTCACAGCCGCCTTGGCCGTGCAATACAGCGGCGCATTGCCGTTGGCCCGCAGCGCGGCCATAGAGCCGATATTGATGATCTGTGCATTGGGTCTGGCAATGGCGGCAAAATGCTTGCTGGCCAGGAAGGTGCCCTTCAGGTTCACATCCATGGTCAGGTCATAATCCTTTTCCGCCATTTCGGGAATCTGGGCAGGAATGGACAGGCCTGCCAGATTCAGCAGCGCATCCGCCCCGCCAAACAGCGCCTTCACCTTGCCAAAGAACGCGGCCACCTGCGCCTCATCGGTAATGTCCAGAATTTCCGTATACGCATCCGCAGGCAGCTCCTGCTTCAGCGCATCCATGGCCGCAGCGTCATTGCTGGTAAGCGCCAGCTTGGCGCCTTCCTTGGCCAGCATCTTGCTGATGGTGCTGCCCATGCCGCCGGACGCACCGGTAATCACAAAAACGCGATTCGCGATAGGGTATTCCATAACGCAGTTCCTCCTTGCTTTTTCCGGGCCGGGCCGATCAGAAGTATCCGCCCCGCTCCACAATTTCAGTGGCCTTCAGGCCGGAAAGCACCATTTTTTTGATCTCCACCTCGTTGTCCCGGATGGCCTCGGCCTTCTCCAGCACCTCCACGGCAATGGCCCGGGGCACCACGATCACGCCGTCAATGTCCGCCATGATCACATCGCCGGGAGCGATATTCACCCCGCCGATCTGAATGGGCATCTGATAGCCAATCATGCGGAAGCGGCCCAGCATGCCGTTGGAGGAGCGATACCGGGCGAACACAGGAAAATTCATTTTCAGAATCCGATCCGTGTCCCGCACGCCGCCATCCACAATCGCCCCCCGGCAGCCCCGGCCCCGGGAGGCCATGGTCATAATCTCGCCCCACTGGGCGGATTCATTGTCCTCGGACGTATCCCATACGCAGACGCTGTAGGGCTGGATCGCATCCAGCATTTTGGCGCGCTCGGGCATTTCGTTTTCGATGAGGAGATTCTTGCTGCCCTTGATGGTGAACGCCAGGCCCGCCACCCGCATATCCGTGGTGAGGCCCTGAATGGAGTTGGGCAGGGTCTGATACAGATAGCCCATTTCCCGCAGCACATCGTTTACCGCGGCAGTGAACACGGCTTCATAACGCTCAATCAATTCTTTGTCGCTGATGGAAAGCTGAATCTGGCTGCTTTCCTCTCTGGCTTTTTTCAGATTTTCCAGCTGCAAGTGCTTTGCCCCCCTTATTCGCTATTGTTTGATTCTATGATAACAGAACCTGCCGAAAAAACAAGAGCGGCGGGCACCAATTCATATATGTAAACCCGGCGGCCCGCCGCCCCGGCGCTCAGCCCTTCACCGAGCCGATCATCACGCCCTTGACGAAATACTTCTGCACGAAGGGGTAGATCAGCATCAGCGGCGCAGTGGAAATCACGATAATGGCATACTTGAGCACTTCCTGCAGGTTTTGAATCTGCGCCAGCATGTCCTCATCCATCAGATCGGCGTCAAAGTTGTTCTGCAGCAGAATCTGCCGCAGGAAGATCTGCAGGGGATAGAGATTCTTATCCGTCAGATAGAGGAAAGCGTTGAAATAGCTGTTCCAATGGCCCACGGCATACCAGATGCCCAGCACCGCCAGAATGGCCTTGGAAAGTGGCAGCACCACATAGAAGAAATACTGGGTGTCGTTGCAGCCGTCCAGGGTGGAGGCCTCCAGCAGCTCCTCGGGGATGGAATTCTGGATGTTGGTGCGGGCCACGATCATGTTATACACGCTCATGGCGCCGGGCAGCAGCATCACCCACACGGTATTGATAATCTTCAGATCCCGCATCAGCAGATAGCTGGGGATCATACCGCCTGAGAAAATCATGGTGAAGGTGAACAGCCCGGTAATCAGGCCGCGGCCTTTCAGGTTTTTCCGGGCCAGCGGATACGCGCAGCACATGGTGACGGCCAGATTGATGGCGGTACCGGCGACGGTGTAAAACAGGGTGTTGCGATAGCCGATCCACACGCTCTTGTAGCGCAGCACGGCTTCATAGTTATACAGCGTGGGGTTCACCGGCCAGAGCCAGACCTTCCCCGCCGTGACCGCGCTGCCCGAGGAAAAGGACGCCGCCACCACGAACATCATCGGCAGCAGCACCAGCAGGGTGAGCAGGGTGAGGATGGTGTAAGCAATCCCATAATAGATTTTATCGCTGCAGGAATAGCGCACGTGTGTGCCGCGCATTTCCCGAATTTCTACGGCCTTGATTTTCTGCGTCATCGCTTGCTTTCCTCCTTACCACAGGCTGGTCTCCCCGACCTTGCGGGAGATCCAGTTGACCGAGGTGATCAGAACCATGTTAATCACCGAATTAAACAGGTTGATGGCGGTGGAATAGCTGAAATCCGTCTTGCCCGTCAGGCCCTGCTTATACACATAGGTGGAAATCACCTCGCTGCGGGCCAGATTCAGGCTGTTTTGCATCAGGAAGGTCTTTTCAAAGCCGATGTTCATAATCTGGCCGACCCGCAAAATCAGCATGATCACGATGGTGGGCAGGATGGAGGGAAAATCAATATGAATCACCCGCTGCAGCCGGGAGGCGCCGTCAATCTGGGCAGCCTCATGCAGATCGGGGCTGACGCTGGTGAGCGCGGCGATATAGATGATGGCGTTCCAGCCGAAATTCTGCCAGACGCCGGACCAGATATACAGATGCTGAAAGCTGTTCGCATCCGCAAACAGATCGGGAGGATAGGAGCCGGTGAGGGCCTGGCCGATCAGGCCGTACAGGCCCGTGCGGGAGCCGAACACCTGATTCACCATGCTCACCAGCACCACCACGGAAATGAAGTGGGGCAGGTTCACGATGGTCTGGGTGATTTTTTTATACCGGGCGGAGTTTACCGTGTTTGCCAGCAGCGCAAACAGAATGGGCACCGGGAAGCCGAACACCAGGCTGTACAGCGACAGCCGCAGCGTGTTGGCCAGCACCCGCTGGAACTGATAGGATTTGAAAAACTTCTGAAAATTCGCAAGGCCGACCCATTTGCTGCCCCAGATGCCGCCCACGGCGGAGTACTTCTTGAAGGCAATCTGAATCCCCAGCATGGGGTAATACGCAAAAATCAGGATGTACGCCACCGGAATCAGCAAAAACACGTACAGCCGCCAATCCCGCTTGATGCATTTCCAGGTTTCATGATGGGAAGCACGCATGCGCCGTCTTGCCCCTTTCGTTCAAAAAATAAAATGCGGAGGGCGGGCCGCTTTTCCCGCCCTCCTGGCTGCCGGGCGGAGAGCGCCATCTCCCCGTCCCGGCAATTGCAATGGTTTTTTCTTACTTGTACATCCGGTCGTACACCGCCTGCACAACCTCCAGCGATTCATTAACGCCGATATTTTCCAGCTCGGCCAGATACGCGTCCCAATTGGCGTCGATATCCATGTTGCCGGCCAGGAAGTTGGCGGTCCATTCTTCCACGAACTCATACAGGGTGCCCTGAATATCGGAAACAGCTTCCACTTCCTCGGCGCTGTAGCTCAGCTTGGGGATCACCTCGTCCGGCCGATAGGCGTTCTGCTGATACATCACGTCCGCTTCGCCCACATGCTTGTCAAACAGGGAAATATTTTCAGGATCCCGGGTGCGGCCGTTGGCAATGCCATATTCCCGCACGAAGGGGCCGGTCTGGATATAGCTGCGGTTCTGCACCTCGCCGGAGGACCAGAACTTCGCATCGTCATATACCACGATCAGCTTCTCGAAGCCTTCCACCCAGGCCACGGTGTTTTCCAGGCCGTTCACGTTCTTCACATAGTCCCAGTCCACGCCCTCCTGGCCCCAGCGGGTCATGATGGAATACAGCTCGCTGACCATCAGATCACCGATGGCAAACGCCTTTTCAGGGTTTTTGCAGTTCTTGGTGATGAAGAAATAGCCGTTATCGGGCACGGAGGGGGCATAGCGGGCCATGGGCTTGCCCGTGTCCTTGTTGATCAGGGGCGCATAGGCCTCAAAATCATTCCGCCAGGTATTGGTGGAGTTCACCCGGGAAGGGCTCTGATAGAAGAACATCATGGAGGTGCATTCCTCGCTGTTGAGCATGGCCAGATACTGGTTGTCGTCCTGGGTGAGGATTTCCCGGGGAATCAGCTCCTCGTCAAAGAGCGACTTGATGAACTTCAGCCCCTCCTTCCAGCCCTCCGTGGTATAAGCATAGCCCACCTTGCCGTCATTGACGGTATAGTAATGGTCGCCGCCGGCATAGACAAAGGCGCTCATGATCGTCTGGAACCAGCCCTTGTAGCCGCTCATGTTGCCGGGGAAGCCGATTTCGTCCGCCTTGCCGTTGCCGTTCAGGTCGGTGTTCTTCACCTTCACCAGCAGATCGTGAAGCTCCTGGGGCGTGGTGGGCGCCTTTTCGCCCAGCTGCTCCAGCCACTTGGTATTGATCCACAGGCGAACGTTGTATTCATTATTATAGCTCTGGTTGAACTGGGGGATGGCGTAGATTTCGCCGTCGTACATGGTCATCATGGGGGCGATGTCCACGCCGGTGCGCGCCTTCACCTGATGCAGGTTGGGCGACAGGGCTTCATCCTCCCAATACTTCGTCAGGGGCAGCAGCACGCCGCTTTCGATCCAGGCGACCAGCTCGCTGTTATTGGGGCGGCAGAAGATCACGTCGGGCAGCTCGGCGCCGCCGGTGGCGATCATCATGCCGATCTTGGTGTTATAATCGGTGCCGGGGTAAACCTGGAACTGGATGTCCACGCCCAGCGCTTCCTCCAGCATCAGGGTGGTCTGGTTGGTGTTCCAGTCTTCAATGTTGATTCGTTCGGGCGCGGCGATGGTGATCACCGGCACTTCCTCCGCCACGGCGAAGACGCAGACGCTCAGCACCATGGCCAGCGCCAGCAAAAGGGAAAGCAGCTTTTTCATGTAGGGAACCTCCTCGCTTGAATTGATGATTTAAGGATACAAAATGGCCCTGCTTTTTTCAAGCGGAAATATGCTTCGTCCCGTCCTTCTTTTTGGCTCTCGCGCCTGTTTTCAGGAAAACCGCATGGAAAAAAAGTTCTCAACCACCGTGAAAATTGATAATCTGCCGATATTTTTCCCTTTTCATACCGGATTATCGCTTGTCATCCGGCAGCCTTTGGATGTATGATAAGATGTATGATAATGAAAAATGATTCTCAGCAAGGGAGCGCCGCAAAATGAAGCCGCATCGGAAAATGAGTCCCACGCTCAAGCGTTTTTTGATTTTCTATTTCGTCTTTGCGCTGGTGTTTATCTGCGCGTATATTCCGGTGTATTCCTATATGCACGGAACGATTTACGAAAACGTGCGCGCGCAGGCCCAGCAGCGGCTGGACGGGGGCATGAGCGCGCTGGATTCGTCCGCCTCCGTGCTGCTCAATCTCTATACGGCCACCCGGAAGGATTCCCGGTTCCGCACGCTGAAAACCGTGCGGGGAAACCTGGGCGCACCTTCGGACATTGCCGCGCTGGTGGACGCCTTCCGCTATCCCATTCTTTCCGCTCCGCTGATTACGGACGCGGGGGTGGTCTGCTCCGAAACGCTGGCCATCACCAAGCAGCGTTCCTTTTATTCAAGCGCGTTTTATTCCTTCTATCCCGGGTTCACTCAGTGCCGGGGCCTGAGCTTTGAGGAATGGTTCGGCCAGCTGGCGGGCCGGGGCGTTGGCGGCGGCTGGCTGCCGGAAGGCATGTATTATTCCCGGGAAAGCGACAGCTTTTATCCCGCCCTGTGCTATGGGCGCGTCTGGTATGCGGCTTCGGGCGTTACGCCCATTGTGTTTTACGGGCTGGTGGATGCGGATGCGCTGATTGGGCAGATGGCGGCGAAGGAAGTGCTTTCCAACGGCTATCTGAAGATTCTGGGCGGGAACGGGGAGGTGCTGGCCCTGCGGGGCAATGCCCAGACGGACGGCACGGAGGTGATCCGCGCGGTCTCCGGGCAGACGCAGCTGTCCGTGGAGGTGGGGTTGCCCAAGGCGTATCTGCTGGCCCAATTGGTGCCGCTGGAACGGATGATTATCATATATCTCATCGGGCTGCTGGCCATTGCGGTGGTGCTGGTGGTGGTGTTTTCCCATCGCAGCGCCCGGCCCATGCAAAGGCTGCTGCGCTCCATTGATCAGGCTTCCCTGCCCGAAATCGCTACGCCCCCGGCCGAAAGGAAGCGGATTTTCGCCAAGCTGGAACGGGACTATGACACGGTGGCGTCCTCATTTTCGCAGATGGACAGCCTGCTCAAATCCAGCGCCCAGGTGATTCAGGAGCAGAAGGAGAAGCTGTGCGATCAGCTGTTTGACAAAGCGCTGCTGCGTTCCCTTTATTCCGCCCAGGAGCGGCAGGATTTCGCCTATTTCTTCCCGGGCTTCCCCCATCCCTTCCAGCTGGCGCTGCTCAAATGCGATCAGGCGCAGGGCTCCGTGGAGGAGGCGGCGCAGATGCGCACGCTGATGCTCCGGCAGGCCCAGGCGCTTTTACCCGCACTGTATTACGCCCATGCGCTGCCCAGCGGCGGCGTGATTCTGGTGCTGGCCCACTGCCAGCTTGAGGAGATGCAGACGCTGCAAAAGCGCCTGACGGAGGAAAGCGATGTGGCGGTGCATGTGCTTTTGTCCCAGCCCTTCTCCGCAGAGAGCGAGCTGTCCGCCGCCTTTGAGCAGGTGCAATATCTGGATCTGCTGCCGGCGGATTCGGATGTGGTGGCCTTCCAGCAGCTCAGCAGCATGGAAACGGGCCACGCCTCCCTGCCCCTGAGCTTTTCCGCACTGCAGGAGATGTACGAAGCCCTGTCCACCGGCAATGACGCGCTGGCGCGGATCATCCTGAATGATTGCGCGGATCAGCTGATGACCCATGCCGACCGGGTGATGCTGGCGCGGCATACCTATTCCATGATCGGCCATATGCTGGCCCATATGAAGCTGGAATACTCCGCCGCGCTGTTTGCGGTGGTGATTCCCGGGTTTGACGGGCGCAATCTGGAGCGGCTGTTCCGGCAGGAGCTGCCGGAATGCTTCCGAAGGGTCTGCGTTTCGCTGCTGGAAAATCAGGCCCCCCAGAGCGATCTGGACACGGCCGTGCTGCGCTTCATCAACGAAAACCTCTTTTCCCCGGATATGTGCGTCACCTTCGTGGCCGACCGCTTTTCCATCGCCAAAGCCACGCTGCAAAAAATCATCAAAGCGGCCACCGGCGCCACCTTCTCCGCCTATATCAGCGCCCAGCGGCTGGAACGGGCCTATCAGCTGCTGCAGGAGCCCGGTGTATCGGTGCAGAAGGTCAGCGAATTGTGCGGCTTTTCCTCCCCCAATTCATTCTACAAGGCTTTCCGCCGCCGCTACGGCGCAGCGCCCAGCGCGGTGACGGAGGAGGCTGAAGATAGTTGAGGAATTATTCTGAGGAACCGCTTTTTGCGTCCAAGCGCCATACAGAAAAACAGCGAAAAAATCTTCCTCACGCAATCCATAAACGGCTTTCTTCGGAAGCGCGCAAAAGGGGTATTCTTTCTCATGAAAGAATACCCCTCTCGCATATTTTGTTTTTGCTTACCCCTGCCGGTATTTTCGATCGGCGGTGCGCATGAGCCAGGCATGGGCAGCCAGAGAGCAGGCCAGCAGCAGGGCAATGAGAATCGCGCTGTAGGGGAGCATCTGCATGCCGGCGCTGAGCATCAGATAGCTCAGTCCCCCCAGGGCGATCAGAATTCCCCAGCTCACCAGCAGCCCCACCAGCGCGCCGGATTTTTGCTTGATGGCCTCGGTTTCCGTAAGCCAATCCAGGTTGGGATTGGCCACGTCGTTGCTCAGCGCGATGGCGCCGCACAGATACGCATACAGCAGGCAGATCACCAGCGCCAGCGCCACATGCACCGCCAAAGCGGGAATGGCAACAGCCAGAATCACGGCGGCGATCAGGCAGCCCGCTGCGGACAGCCCCAGCCCCAGCGCCATTTTCGCCTGGATGATCGTGCGGGCCGAAACAGGCAGCGCGGTCATGGCGCTATGGTCCTTGCCCTCCCGGGTGACGGCAGTGGACAGCGCGGGATTGATCCCCGCCATGAATGCCATCAGCGCCGCGAAAATGGCCACCATCACGCCGCCGTTCATCCCGTCCAGAATGCCCTGCAGGCTTTCGCCCTCATCCATATTGCTTTGGATGGAGAAAAACATCACCGCGATCATCAGGGCGGGCATCAGGGCCGTGGGCAGGGTGTTGGTGGCGTAAGCCGAGGTGCGGATCGTGCGCTTCCATTCCAGGCCCAGGCAGGCCCGGAAAGCGGATTTGCCCTGGAAGGACGCTTTGCCTTTAACCTTGCGCTGGATAGACGGCGTTTCGCTTTGAAGCAGGGACAGCTTCCGATACACCGCGCCCACGCCCCACAGCGTCAGCCCGGCAGCGGCAGCGCAGCTGAGCAGGAACAGCGCCAGCTGGCCCCAATCTCCGCACAGGCCGCCGGCCGCCCAGGCAGCGGGCGGGAAGGCGCGGGTGAGGGCGGAAATCCGGGCGCTGTTGCTGGCGAAAAAGCTGGTCAGAAACTCCTGAGATTCATCGGGCATCAGCGCGCCCATCCGCATGCAGCAGAACATGTAAATGCCCAGGAACAGAATGCCGCCTACCGTGGCCATCGCCTCCCGGCGCTTCCACAGGCTGGACAGACGGATCAGCAGCGTGGACAGGAACGCCACAATGGCCACCGGAATCACCGGCGCACCGATGAGCACCAGCACCAGCCGCAGAAAAAAGCCTGGGCTCTGGCCCATGCGAATGCCATACAGAAGGCCCGCAGGCAGAAGGAACAGCGCGCTGCCCGCCATTTCGCTGAGCCATACGTCCGTCAGCTTGGCGGCCAGCAGCGTTCGCGGCTTGACCGGCAGGGAAGCCATAAAGGCGTTGTCCCGGGTGAAATACAACGAGCTGAGAATAAAGAAGAACGCCAGAATCAGGGTGCTTACCATCGCGCCCATCACCGCCAGATCCAGCAGCAGGTCCGCCATGTTCATCTCCATCAGGGCAGAAAGCACCGCGTTTTCAAAAAAAATCAGGAATCCGGCCAGATAGACCACCAGCACCGCATAGCCAATCAGCTTGCCCAGGGTCTTTTTCCGCTCGGTTTGCATGCTGGCGCGCAGATTGGCCGGCTTCAGCGCGGCCCAGCGGGATAAAAGCTGCAGCCGCAGCAGCGCGGAAAACGTCTTCATTGCGCATCCCCTCCGTCATCGGTGAGCTCCAGGAAAAGCTGCTCCAGGCTGGCCCCCACCTCGCCGGAGCGCAGCTGCTCCAGGGTACCCTCCGCCCGCAGCTGCCCATGGGAGATCACGCCGATGCGGGTGCACAGCCGCTCGGCCACTTCCAGCACATGGGTGGAGAAAAACACGGTGTTTCCCGCCTGACAATGGCGCTGCATTTCTTCCTTGAGCAGATGCGCCGCCCGGGGATCCAGCCCGCTGAGGGGCTCATCCAGAATCCATACCGGCGGCTGATGAATCAGCGCGCCGATCACCACCAGCTTCTGCTTCATGCCCTTGGAATAGGAGCGGATCTGGCTGTTCACCGCGCCTTCCAGATCAAACAGCGACAGGTACTTTTCAATATGGTTTTTCCGCTGCGCTGCGCTGACCTGATAAATATCCGCCATGAAATTCAGATATTCCATACCGGTGAGCCGGTCGTAAAGGTCGTTGCCGTCAGGCACATAGCCGATCAGGCGCTGGGCGGCCAACCGGTCCGCCGCCATATCATGGCCCGCCATGATCACGCTGCCGCTGTCCGGCGCCAGAATCCCCGTCATCAGCTTGATGGCGGTGGTTTTGCCTGCGCCATTGGGGCCGATAAAGCCGAACAGCTCGCCGCCCTTCACGTGCAGCGTCACATCATCCAGGGCCTTTACCCCGTTTTTCGCATACGTTTTGGTTACATGCTGAAAATCAATCATGCCAAAGCCGCCCCCTTCTTGCTTCAAACTACGACATCATTATAACAATCTTATCGGGATACGGCAACCCATTTCCTGCCAACCATACAAAAAAGCGGCTCAAACGCCGCTTTTCGCTGCTTCAACTGACAGGTTTATCTGCGCAGCCCCTTGGGATAATGGTTTTTCATGAAGCCGTCGGACGCTTTGGCCCAGCCCAGCTGCAGCCCCCCCAGCGCCGGGAGCACCCAGCCCCGGAGCGTGTTGGCGCAGGGCAGGGGCTGGCCCGATTGATAGGCCCGGGCGGCGGCTTCATCCACCGGTTGGGACCGCAGCCCCGGCTGCGCCAGCGCCAGTGCGTGATCTGGCAGAAACAGCTTGCCCTTCACCTCGCCCAGCTGCAGCCCCGCCCGAAGCACCTTCACGCCCGTCAGCGGCGGCGCATCCGCCAGCAGCACAGAAAGCCGGCCGGCAAAGAGAATGTTGGGAACAGGCGGATGGATAAACTGATCGGCTAAAAATGCATGGGCCGCGGCCAGCTGATCCCGGGTCGGCGCGGGAAAGGCGGACGGATCGGCTTTTTTCCGGCGGACGGCCGTGGCTTCTTCCGCCTCCTGGTTCCGTTCCAGCAGCGCCACGAAATGGCCCTCACCCTGAATTTCGTGGGGCCACAAATGGAGCATGCCCTCGTTTTCCGCCAGACCGGGCAGCTGAAAAGGCCGCAGGGAAAAGCCGGGATGCTGCGATAGAAACGCCTGAATCACGCCCTCGTTTTCCGTGGGATTAAAGGTGCAGGTGCTGTAAACCAGCCGCCCGCCGGGCCGCAGCATCCGGGCGGCGTGGGTGAGAATCTGCAGCTGACGGCCTGCGCAGCCGGCCGGGGACGCGGTATTCCATTCCAGACGGGTTTCGGGATGACGGCGGAACATGCCCTCGCCGGAGCAGGGTGCGTCCACCAGCACCTTATCAAAGAACCTCGGCCAGCGGGGGCTCAGCTCCTCGGGCAGAGCGCTGACCACAATGGCGTTGCAAACGCCCATGCGCTCGATATTCCGGGACAAAATCTGCGCCCGGCTGCCCACCGGCTCATTGCAGACGATCAGCCCACGGCCCTGCAGATACGCCGCCAGCTGGGTGCTTTTTCCCCCCGGCGCGGCGCACAGATCCAGCACCCGTTCTCCGGGCAGCGGATGGAGCACGGCGGCAGGCGCCATGGCGCTGGGCTCCTGCAGGTAATACGCCCCTGCTTCATGGGCCGGCTGCGCACCGGCCGTGGAATCCAGAGACAGATACCATGCGTTTTCCGCCCAGGGGACAGGCTTCAGCGCATCCGGCGGCGGCACGGCCCCCGGACGCATGCGAACGCCACGGGTGGGCGGGCAAAGATAGCTATGCAAAAAATCGGGCAGTGCAGCGCCCAGCAGGGGCCGCAGCTGCTCGATCCAGCCTTCGGGAAAGGGAACGGGAGATTCCATGCTTGCTTCATCCATTTCCATTCTTTTGTTCCGGCCGCGTCCAGCTCCTGAAGGTGCTGGCTTTCCGGTTGGGATACACCGGCTCGTGGAACGCCTGCTCCCGATCCACAACCGGGGGCAGCCCATCCAGCATGCCTTCTTCTTCCTCGTCCGCGGCGGTCAGCCGCTCGTGAAGAGAGAAGCGCTTCTTGAGCTGGGCCCGGCCGCGCCGGGGATTGCGCCCTGCAGGCGTTTCCGCTGCATCGTTGCCGGGCGTGGGCAGCCAGGCCTCCGGCGGCTCTTCCTGGGCCGCGAGGGAGGGCGCTGAAAAACGTTCGTCCGGCTGCATCGGTAATTCGTTCCCATAAGGGCTGTGATAATAGACAGCGTTTTGATAAACCGGCGTTGGAGGGACGTAAGGATCCTCCGGCTGCGCATAGGCGTTGGGCGCAGGAACGGCCTGGCCATAGACGGGGCCGGGATTGTCTGCCGGCGCATCCGATGCGGCATAGCCGGGATCCGCATACGGCGCATCCGGAAATGAAACGGGCGGCTGCGGCGCGGGTTGCTCCCACAAAGCAGGATCATCCCAGGCTTCCTCCCGCGGCGCATGCATGGTATCGGAAATATCCAGATTCACGCCGCCCTGATATCCCCGGGCGAACCGCCGGTTGGCCTCCGCCTGCCGCCGGGACGGCCGGGAAAAGAGGCGGCGCAGCTTGGTACGCCAGACCAGATAGGGCCGCCAGCGAATCAGCCAGACCAGATAATCCATGCAGGTCGCGCCTGCGCAGATCACCGCCACCACGATCAGCCAATAATCGCCCAGCCAGCTGAAAAACCGGCTGAGCCGGCCCGACGCCGCCGCGGCCCAGATGCCTTCGATCATGGATCGGATACCGCTGAAAAGCACGGAAAAGAGCGTATTGGCAAAGGCGTTCATTCTGGCTCTCCATCCTCCGCAATGGGCGCGATGGAAACCGTCACATACGCCTGATTATCGCTCATGTTTACGATGCTGCCTGGGCTGCTGATGGTGATCAGCTTGGTCACATCCTGGCTTTCGCCGTTGAGACGCACCTGAGACACCAGATAAAGCAGCTTATTGCCGTCCTCAAAATCGCTCAGATCGGTGGCCGCAATGGTCACATATTCCGGCTCCACGGTAACGCCAGTGATCTCGTAGCCCTCTGCCGGAGAGCCAACCACCAGATCCTTCTGATTGATGGCCACTTCCATGGTAGGATACAGGGTCTGATCAACGATAATATCCCGCAGCGCCACGGACTGGCTGGTCACCGTGAGATTGGAGCCATCCACCGGGTTGCCCATGCGATCCTCGAAGGTGTAGGATACGGTGGTGCGGGCGGTGCCGGGCATGGCGGAGAGCAGACTGGCGTCATACTGGGCCACGCACCGGGCAATGGAATCCACCACCGACCGGGGACCGCCGATGTTGACCGTGGTGGGGTCGCAGGAGGGCGGATCGGCATAGAAGCCGGCAGGCACGGCGCCCACCGTGTTGATCTGCACGGGAATACGGGTGCGGGTGGTGTATTCCTCCACCTGCACGGTGATATACTGGGTGGAAATCTCGGTCACGTTGCCGTAAAGAGCCGCATTGGTGGAGGAGGCGGTGAGCTTGATTTTCTGTTCCCCGGCGGCGTTGATCTGGGACAGATTGGCCCGCACGGTATAGCGATCCGCAGTGGCGGAGCTGTAATTGCGCTGAGGCACCTGCACCTTGATTTTCACCGGCTCGATGTTTTCCAGCCCGGAAACCACGATGTATCCGTTTTGCTGCAGCACCGTCGCGTTGGCGACTGTCACCTTCACATCCGTGAACACCTTGTCCCGCAGCAGGGTATTATCCTGAGAAACCAGCCCGCCCCACAGGCACAGGGCCAGCACCAGGCTGGTCAGCTTCCAGCCCCATTGATGGGTGATATGCTTCCAGACGCGCTGGATAATTTCCCGATGCCGCTGCTTTTTTACGGCCTTGTTCGGGGCGCTGCCCGGCTCACGCTTCATCATTGCCAGCGCCTCCTTTCACGGAAATGCGCCGCTTGTGGATCAGCTGCCACAGCCGCGTGTGCTCCTCATGATACATGCCCCGCAGCACCTTGCGCAGGCTTTCCGCATCCAGATGCCGGGTCAGCTTGCCGCCCCGGGCCATGCTGATGATGCCAGTTTCTTCGCTGACGATGAGCACGGTGGCGTCCGTGCTTTCGCTGATGCCCAGGCCCGCCCGGTGGCGGGTGCCCAGATCCCGGCTAATGGTGCTGGATTCACTCAGGGACAGCACGCATGCCGCCGCCACAATCCGATCCCCGCGGATAATCACCGCGCCGTCATGCAGGGGCGTATTGGGCTCGAAGATGTTTTCCAGCAGGGGCGCGGAAATCAGCGAATCAATGGCCGTGCCCGTCTCGGTCACGTCCTTCAGGCCGGTGCGCTGCTCAAACACGATCAGTGCGCCCACCCGCCGCTTGGCCAGCCGCAGCAGGCACTGGGTGATTTCGTCCACCACCCGCTCGCTTTCATCCCGATCCGCAGGCCTGTCCAGCTTCGTGCTGCGGCCGATTTGCTCCAGCGCCTTGCGCAGCTCCGGCTGGAACAGAATCAGCAGCGCCACCATGCCGTTGTTCAGAATGCTCCGCAGCACCCAGTTCAGCGCCGTCAGGCCGATCAGCTCGCTCAAATAGCTGGCCACGATGATCATGGCCAGGCCCTTGAGCACCTGCATGGCCCGGGTCTGATGGGTCAGCAGCACCAATTGATAAATCAGAAATGCGACAATGGCAATATCAATATAATCCACCAAGGTGGGGCGATGGATTAGATTCCAGAAAAAGATCTGCACCTGGTTCCAAAAAGCCGTCAAGCCGCACCACCCTCACTTTCGTACGGTTTTCAACAAATTTATTATACTACACTTTTGCCCGGCTTAAAATCCCCCCGAGCAAGTTTTTTTCAAAATCTTTACATCTTTTTTACAGCATCGTTTCGTGCTGCAAAGGGGGACATTCAAAAGACGAATTACCGCCGGCTTTTGTTCCGGCATTTCCGCATTTTCAGGAACATTTTTGTTCAAAGGCGTATTCCACCCGGGTCAGCTCCAGCCCGGATGCGGGCGCGGTGACCCCCAGATCCAGCCGGCTGCCGGATTGCAGCGCCAGGGACAGGCATTCCTCCGGCAGCTTGCCCTGGCCGATGCCAATCAGTGCCCCGGCGATAATGCGCACCATGTTATACAGAAACGCATTGCCATGTACCTGCAGGATCACTTCCTCCCCTTCCCGATGGACGGACAGGAAATCAATGGTGCGCACGGTGGTTTTCGCGCTGCCGCCGGCGGCTGCAAAGGCGGCGAAATCATGGGTGCCGATCAGCTGCTGCCCCGCCCGGTGCATTTTTTCCGCGTCCAGCTGAACGGGTACGTGGGCGGTGATATTCCGATAAATGGCGCTGGCGTGGCGGGCGTTATGGATGCGATAGGTATACAGCTTGCCCGCCGCCTGAAACCGGGCGTGAAAATCCGGGGGAACCGGAATCGCCGCCGTCACGCGAATATCCGGGGGCAGAAAGCGATTCAGCACGAAGGGAAATTTCTCCGGGGGGATAGAGGAGACGGTATCGAAATGCGCCCGCTGACCCAGCGCGTGCACTCCCGCATCTGTGCGGCTGGCGCCGGTAACGCGGATGAACGTGCCCGTGGCCGCCTGCAGCGCCTTTTCCAGCTCGCCCTGGATGCTGGGGCCGTTATCCTGATATTGCCAGCCGCTATAGGCCGTGCCGTCATAAGACACAGTGAGCAAAATACGCTTTTCTTCCATTTATATAGCATTCCTTACTCGCAGGTTTTCATGGTGTTTCTGAGCAGCGGCGTTTCCCTGCCCGGGTGTGCCGCAGCGCACAACCATTATAAAGGAAACAGCCCGAAACGGCAAGGGGAAGGGGCGGGAAAGATGCGGAATATTTTAGGGGAACCCGCTTTTGAAATCAAAAACAGGTTCCCCATGTCCTGTATCCTTTACTTCAGCCGATAAAATTCTTCTACGCCCTGGCAGATGGCCTGGGCAATTCGCGTCTGGTAGGCCGCGTCCAGAAGCAGACGTTCCTCGGCGGCATTGGATAAAAAGCCGCATTCCACCAGCACGGACGGAATATCCAGCGACAGCATGAAATAATCTCCCGCCATGGCTACCCGCTCCCGGGCCGGAGCCAGCCCGGCAATGAGTGCATCCTGCAGCGCGCCTGCCAATAGCCGGCTTTGCTCCTGCCCCGCCCGATAAAACACCTGCGGACCTGATTCCTTCCGGGAGCGATATTCATTCATATGTATGCTCAGCAGCATCTCCGCGCCGCCTTCCCGGGCCAGTTCCAGCCGCGCAGTGAGATCTGCCCGTTTGTTTTCGCTGAACTGTCCGTCCTGTTCCCGCGTCATGATCACCCGGGTGCCCGCGCGCTCCAACGCCTGCCGCACCGCCTGTGCCACCTGCAAATTGATTTCCTTTTCCCAAATGCCTGAATCCCGGGCCCGCGCGCCGCCGTCGGTTCCCCCGTGGCCCGCGTCCACCAGAATCACCCGTTCGTTCAGCGGTCCCGCTGCCTCTGTGGGCTCCGGCGCCGCAGGCGGTATGCCCCCTTCCCGCGGCCATAAAAGGAACCCCAAACCCACGGCACAGAGAATCGCCCCGAACCATATCCACCGCTTTCCGGCCTGCTTCATGCTTCGCGCCCCCTTCCCCTTAGCCTATGCGCCCGGCGGAGACGAAAATGCTGTCAAGTCACAAAAGTATGACATTTTCCGAAAAACAATTTTCCACCGGGTTATCCACACCATTTTTTCCCGCGTTTTTCGCTTCATGCTGCATATGCATTTCTCATGCACGGCAGATTCCCGCGTTTTCCCGCTTTTTCCGTGCATATGCTGCATAAACTGCATGCATTCGCCCATGGGGCGTTTGAAGCCGCTTTATCCCCATTGTCCACAGAGTTATCCACAAAAAAAGCGGTTAAAACCCTTGCCATGCTTGAAAATCGTCTTTTGACTGTGGATAACTTTTCAACAGTCCAAAAGTTTTCCACATTATCCACAGAGTTATCCACAGCCGTTATCCCCATGATTATCCAACAGTTTTCCACGGCAAAAATGAAAATAATATAAGACTGTTGTCACAAAATTGTAAAATTTCCGCAATTGGAAGGGAACAAACGCGAATTTGCGGCAAATCGATAGGGGTTGCCAGCGCCTGCAAAATATGCTATCATGGAATCGATTTCGGAAGCATCGTTTGCGGCCCCGCCGCAGAACAGGAGAAGAAACGAGCATGGCAAAATATGCTGTGGATTATCGGCTGAAGGTGCCCATGGGCGGCGTGCAGCTCACAGAGGGCCGGCTGAAAAACGCCTTTGACAATAACATTGCTTTCCTCAAGGATTTTGACGTTAACCGCATGCTGTACTGGTATCGGGTGCAGGCGGGAAAGCCTGCGCCGGGGGTGCCTTATGCCGGCGGCGACGGCCACTTTGAAAACAATCTGCACGGTCAGACGGCGGGTGAATTTCTCATGGGCACCGGTACCACGCTGCTGTGGCAGGAGGATGACGTGCTGCGTGGCATGGTGCGGGAGATTCTATCGGAGCTCAAAAGCGATCAGGCCCCGGACGGCTTTCTGCTGCCCATCGACCGCTCCCAGTTCAACGCCAAGGAATACCCCAATTACACCCGCGCCTGGGTGACCTTCGGGCTGCTGGACGCAGGCTATGCCGGAGAAACGGACGCTTTCGCCCTGGCCCGGGGAATGGGCGATCATTTTAACCACAGCGATGTGCTGCCCTATGTGAAAGACCTGAACCTGGGCTTTCAGGGCATTCTGGCCAACACCCGGCTGTATGACGCGCCCTGCGGCAGGGCCGAGGACATTCAGGTGGCCATCGATCATTATCAGGAGGATTGGTGGCTCGATCAGCTGTTGGCCGGGGATCACCGGGCTATTTATCAGCATCCCGGCAATCATCCCCATTCCACGCTGCTGACCACCCTGGAGGGTTACTGCGATCTGTACCGGATCACAGGCCGGGAAAAGTACCTGCAGGCGGTGAAGCAGGCGCTGCGCATGTATGAAGAAAAATGGCAGCATGTGGGCGGCGGCATCAATATGTGCGAAATGGACACCTACTTTCCCGGCTGTAACTGGCTCTCGCCCCAGCATAATTATAACGAGCTGTGCTCCACCAATTTCTGGGTACTGCTGAACCAGCGGATGCACCGGCTGGAGCCGGACAACGCCCATTACGTGGACGAAATGGAAAACTCCATTTATAACGTGCTGCTGGCCGCGCAGGTGGGCAGCCAGGGCTATCATTATCTGAATTTCCTCCAGCGTACCAAGGACTGGCGGTATCTGGACCGGGCCACCTGCTGCGCCGCCCTGGGCGCCCGGCTGGCCGGACTGCTGCCCCAGTTCCTCTATACCTATACCGACGACGCCGTATACTGCGACCTTTATGCCGCCAGCCAGGCCCAGCTGCCCAACGGTGTTTCCTTGAAAACGGAAACCATAATGCCAGACCACGGCCGGGTAAAAATCACGATTCTGAAGGCGGATAAGCCCTTCACTCTCAAGCTGCGCATCCCCCGCTGGGCTGCGGCGGATGGAAAATCCTATTATGAAACCCATGAACAGGTGACGGCCGGGGCGGAATTTATCCTGGATTTCCCCTTCCGCTTTAAGACCACCCGCTATACCGGCGGGGAGGAGCTGAAGCAGCTGGAACGCTGGGCGGTGGAATACGGCCCGCTTCTGTACGCGGCGATGGGCGCGCCCAATCCGTTGACCGTGCGGTTTGACCCGGCCCAGCCCGAAAGCTGGTTCACACCCCTGCCCGGCACCGTGCGCCGCCTGCAATTGAAGGATGATTCCTGTCACGAATACCGGGCCTATCTGGATATTCACGACGAGCCCTTCGACGTGTATCCCGCCGTGGAGCCGCCGGAGCGCTGATCCCCCTCTGCCCAAGAAAAAGGAACGCTGAATACACATGCCAAGCAAAAAACAGGAAATCCCGGAAGCAGATCATGCCGGCCATCGGGAACGGCTGCGGGAACGGTTTCGGCTGGATGGATTGCAGGGCTTTGCGCCGCATGAAGCGCTGGAGCTGCTGCTCACCTATGCCATTCCCCGAATCAATGTGAATCCCCTGGCCCATCGGCTGATCGATCATTTTGGCGGCCTGCCCGGCGTGCTGGAAGCCACGCCTCAGGAGCTTTGCCAGGTAAACGGCGTGGGCGAACGGACGGCGGCAATGCTTGCGCTGATGCTGCCCATGATGCGGATGTATGAGCAGGAAAAGCTCACGCCCAAACGCCAGCTGGCCACCTATGCCGATCTGGTGGCCTATTGCCGTTCGCTGTTTTTAGGGATGAACGACGAGCAGTTTTACGTTCTATGTTTTGACGCGCGGCTGCGGCTGCTTTCCGCCGAGCTGATCGCCACGGGCATGCCCACGGCGGTGGAGGCGTCTCCCCGGGCCGTGCTGCGCCAGGTGCTGCGGCATAACGCCGTGGGCGCGGTGATTTCCCATAATCATCCCAGCGGCTCGCCCCTTCCCTCGCAGGAGGATATGGACGTGACCGCCGAAATCAAGCGCCTGCTGGATGGCGCGGAGGTGCGGCTGTATGACCATGTGATCGTGGGCGGACAGGAGCATTTCAGCTTTCAGCGGGAAGGCTTGCTGGAAACAGGCGGCGGCCTGATCGCTTTCCCCCAGCGCGAATCCACGCCGCTGGCGGCGGATCGTCCCCAGCGCGTGCTGTCGCCCAAGGGAAAATAAGCCCCGTTGAAAGGATGCATCATGAACAAACGCAAAAAGAGCATAGGAAAAAGAATTATGCACGGAATCCTATTTTGTGTAATCGCGGCGGTATGCTGCTTCGGGCTGGCGCTGGGCGCGCTGTGCTATGCCCAGGCCCATGCGGAGCAAAGCGCCGGCACGTCCGACGCCCTCATTGTGCTGGGCGCGCAGGTATATTCCTCCGGAGAGCTCAGCCCCCAGCTGGCGCTGCGGATGGAAGCAGCATGGGCGGCCTATCAGAAATACCCACGGATGATCGTGGTCTGCGGCGGTCAGGGCGGCAATGAGCCGCTGCCCGAGGGCGAAGCCATGCGGGCCTGGCTGCTGGAAAAGGGCGTGCCGGACGATCAGGTGATTGCCGAAACCACCTCCATGAACACCCTGCAGAACCTGCAAAACGCCATCGCCCTGCTGCCTGCCTCCGCACAGCGGATCACCATCGTCACCAGCGATTATCATCTGCCCCGGGCCCTGCAAATCGCCCGGGATCTGGGCGTGGAAGCGGACGGCATCGGCAGCCCCTGCAAGCCCGAATACTGGATGAAAAACCATGCCCGGGAAGTGCTGGCCTGGGGAAAATACTTTCTGAACAGAATTACGGGCCAATAAGGCATATCGAAAGCTCTATAAAGAAACATAAAAAACGAGACCGCTTTGCCACGGTCTCGTTTTGATTTGATGATTTCAGCCCGGCAGCCGATTCCCCAGCCAATCCCGCAGATGCGCCGCAGAAAGGCGCATGGCTATCATTTGATCCGCCGCGCCGAAATGCTCCACGGAAAGAAAGCCCTCATAGCCATCCCGGGCCAGCTGCTTCACCAGCCGTTCCACCGGCACTTCTCCCTCCCCGATCGGGCTGGGATACATCAGTTTTCCGCCCACATCCGCCAGCGCGCTGCCCGGCGCGCCAAAGGCGGCGTCCCGCCGCCGATCCTTCAGATGCACATGTCGCACCCACGGCCGCAGTCTCCGATAGGCCGCTTCCGCATCCTCCAGCATGTAGGCAAAGTTTCCTGTGTCAAAGACGCATTCCAGTCCCGGCACAGCGTTCAAAAGCGCCATCACGCCGTCGCATCCCGCGCAGGGCGATGCAGTCAGGTCATAGTCCTCCACGCCGACCGTTATTCCCCGCTCCCCGGCCTGGGCCACCATTTCCCGAAGGGGCCCGATAATCACCTGCCGCAAGGCGTTCATATCCTCGCCCTGCCGGGCAAATCCGGGCACGCAGAGCACGCGTTTTGCTCCCACCGCCTGCGCCGCGTCCAAATGCGCCTGAACCTGACGGCGATTTTCATCCGCGGTCTGATGGCCCAATTCATGCACCGCGTAAACGGATACTGCCTGCAGCCCGCACGCCTGCAGCCGGGCGATGCGCTCGGGGGTCAATTGCGCCATATCGCATTCCACGCTCCGATACCCCATCTCCCGTGCCGCCTGCAAGGCCGCCGTTTCGTCCATGCCCTGCTGCGCCGCCCCCTCCAATACATGCGCCAGAAAAACGCTCAGCAGCATCGTTTTCGCTCCTTTTTTATTGCCGGATTGCCGGCATTGCATGGATTCATCAGCAGGCAGCCCTGCGATATTCGCCGGGCGTCATGCCCTCATATTTTTCAAAGGTGCGAATCAGGGAATTGGCGCTGCCAAAACCGCTTTGCGCCGCAATGTCCTTCAGCGGCAGGCCGCTCTCCCGGATCAGCTGCCGGGCATGGGCCACCCGGCGGCCATTGAGATAATCGGTAAAGTTCACGCCCTTCTTTTGCTTGAAATGGCGGCTGAGATGATTGGGCGAATAGCCCAGCGCCTGAGCCACCACGTCCAGATTGATGTTTTCCTGAAAGTGCGCTTCCACATAGGCCACCGCCTGATCGGTAATGGAGCTTTGCATTTTCACTGGTCGGGCGAAGGCGTCCGCTGCCAGCGTCAGGTTGGACAGCACAATATCCCGGCAGCGCTGCCAGGTGTACACATCCTTGCTGGGATCGATGTGGATCAGATCCGTCGCCACGGTTTCATCCTTGCGCTGCACCAGCCGGCGAATAAACCGGTTAATCACGATGCAGGCGGATTGATACGCTTGATACGACACGTTCTCCCGCCGGTTCCGATCCAGAATATCCTCCGTATAAGGGATCAGGAAATCCAGCGCTGCTTTTTCCAGATGCACCCGCAGCTGAATTTCCATATCATCAGGCAGGAAAGGCACCAGCGCCGCTCCCGTCTGCGCCCCAGCCCACCAGATCTGGTCCTCGCTTTGCACAGGCCGCTCCTGCAGCGCCTGCAGGGCCTGGGCATAGCAGGCATTCAAATCCTGCACCCGGCCCACCCGCTGGCTCACGCCGATATAAAACGTCGCCTGCGGAATGCGCTGGCACAGGCCTTCGTGGAGCTGGCGCAGCGCCTGGCCCAGCGCCGCTTCCTCCTCCGCGGTTTGCAGACACAGGCACAGGGTGTATTCATCCGGCCGGGTGTCCACCGCATCAATGAGCCATCGGCTCAGCTTTTCCCGCATGAATCGCACAAATTCCTGATGATAGCCGAAATCGGAGAAGAATTGTTCATCCACGTCCGGGGGCATATCCATCCGCACCACTGCCGCCTGATAATTGCCTGCCGGAAGCGCCAGCGCGTTTCCCGGCACGGCCCCCAGGCTTTCCTCCACGGACGGGCTGCCTATCAGAATTTTATACAGCACCGATTGCAGCACCAGATGATTGCTGCTTTCCACGGTTCGGTGCATGGAATGGTTCGTCTGCAAAAGCTCCAGAATCCGCTCGGTGATAAAGGCGGTTTCATCATCCCGCCCGGTTCGGGTGCGGGCAGGATCCAGCGCATTGAGAATCCGCTTGAAGGGGCGATACATGCGCCTTGGCATAATCAGCGCATAGCCCAGCATCAGCGCCACGGCCACCGCCGTGACGATTCCCGCCGCCTGAAACACCCGATCAAACCCGGAAAACATCTGCTGATCCGGGGTAAAAATCAGATATTCCATATCCAGAATGGCGGATTTCCGATGGGACAGCAGCCCCCAGCCCGGCCAATGCTCGCTGGCGTTGCCCAGACCAGCGCTGTGCGCTTTTTCGATCAGCAGCCCGCATTGCTCCGCTGGCTGATTGGCCAGAATCACCTGCCCCTCCGAATTGAACATGCAGATCTGGCGGCTGCTTGCAAACTCCTGATCCCGAAGCACCTTATCCAGAAATTCCTTATCCAGCACCACGCAGACCGTTCCCCGGATGCCGGCGGCGCTGCCGGGAATGCTTTGCAGCAGATACACGCCGGACAGACCGGTCACGTCGTCGCCATTGTAAAAGGCGCTTGCGCCCTTGTCCCGTGCGCTGTCCCGATAAGGGTTCAGAAAGAGCGTCATCTGGGGATAATGGCCCGCAAGCATCTGTGAAAACGCTTCATATCCCTCCCCAAAGCGATTTTCATAATACACCTGGGCGCTGATCTGCCCCGATTTATTATACAGATACGGCGAATCGTTCCACCACAGCAGAATTTCATCAATGGCCGAGGAAGTAAAGGACAGGGTTTTGATCATCACAACCAGGTCCTTTTCGTTGGTCAGATAATCCGGCCGCTGGCGATAATTCCCGGTGGCCCGGCGGGAAACGGCATTGCTTTTGGCAATATCGATCATGGCATTCTGGATGCCCGAAAAGGCTTCATCCATAAACGCGGCATGGCTGCCGATATAGGCGTCCTGACTCTCCGTCAGCTCGCTCACCAGACTGAAGCGCACAAAGGCCATCACCCCCAGATTGACCGCCACGGCCACTGCTACCAGCGCCACCAAAACGGCCAGATAATTCCGGTAAATGCTGCCTCCCAGGCGCAGGCCATGCCGCTTTTCGCTCATAGGCTCCTCCCATGCGTCTTAAACCGCCTGAAGCCACACGGATGAAACCATCCGTGTGGCCAGATTTCTGCGAAAATCAATCCTGATTCATTCCCGCAGCTTTACATTTTTTTCATCGCCGGGGCCGTGCTTTCACCGACACAGCCCGGACGAGCAAAGGCTTTCGTTTACTCCGCCACCCACACCCGGGCCGGATCGCGAACGATAATCTGCGCCTTGTTGTTATACAGATCCAGCAGGGTATCGAAATCCGCGATCCCTTCCAGTTCGGCCACATAGGCGTCCCATTCGCTCATATCCCGCAGGCCATAGATGAAGGCCGCTTCGTTTTCGGTGACGTAGGTGGCGATGTCGTTTTCCAGGCTGGCCTTTTCAGCGGCATCCTCCGCGCTGAAGATGGCAAACGCGGGCTCAAACACGGCTTCCTGCTTGCCCTCGGTGAAGTTCTTCAGGTTCAGCTCGTTCGCTGCCTGCTGCAGGGTGTACAGCGAGGTGCGCGCCACCGGGCCCATGCCCACCATCCACACCTCATACTGGGTTTCAAGGCCATAGGCAGCCTTGTCGATTCCCTCACGCAGGGTGGGCACACCGTCGATATAGTCAAAGGTCACGCCCTCGATGCCATAGTTGAAGTTATCCCGGCCCCACTTGGAAACCACCTGATCCATGTAAGCAGCCAGCAGTTCAGGATGCTTGGTCTGGCTGGAGCAGACGATGCCCCATCCGGGCAGGCCGTCGTGCTGATAGGCAATGGACATGCGGCGTACGCCGTTTTCATCGGCGGGAGGCGTCATAGGCTGGATGTCAAAGGGCAGTGCCTCACCGGGCTGAACCTTGAAAATTTCCATTTCGGGAGAGCCGCTATACATCGCCGTGAAGGCCCACTTGCCGCTGGCAATCGCCGCCTGCTCCTGCTCAAAGGACATGGTGGCCAGCTCGGAATTGACCAGACCTTCGGAATAAAGGGTATGCATCAGCTCAATCAGTTCCTTGCGCTTGGCGCTTTCTTCCCGGTAGGTGGCCTTCCACTGGTTATCGGCAGTATCGAAATACACCACGTTCTGATTCTTCGCGCCGATGGAATACGCCATCCACTGTTGGGTGTAATTGATATTCCAGTAGGTCTGGAAAGGCACGATGGAGGGATCCTTGGCCTTGATGATGCGCATATCCTCCAGCATTTCGACAAAGGTGTCCGGCGCCTTTTCAATGCCCGCGGCCCGGAGCACATCCATATTCACAAACCAGCCTTCGCCGGAATAATCAATGGGCTGCACGCCGATGATGGCGTAGCGCGCGCCGTCCGCATTGCACACGTAGTTCAGATTAGGATAGGTTTCCACATGGAAGGTCACTTCTTCGCCGGTATAGGGGAAGGAAATGGGGGCTTCCTCCGCGCCGGCCATGCAGCACACGGACGTGAGCAGCAGCGCCGCACACAGAATCAGGGACAGGGTTCGTTTCATGGTTTCTCCTCCTTTATTATATGATCGAGAGACGCTAAAAGCAAGCGTCTCAGACCTGCTGAATAAGAAACGTGCCATCAGCCTTTTACCGCGCCGATCATCACGCCCTTGGCAAAGTATTTTTGCAGGAAGGGATATACGCACAGGATGGGGAGCATGGTGAGAATCGCGGCGGCGGCCTTTACGGTGCGCGGGTTGGCATTCACCATATCCAACATGCGGCTCATATCGCTGCCGGAGGAAGTGTTCCCCTGCGTAATGTCCATGCTGATCATGATCTTGCGCAGGAAAATCTGGATGGGCATTTTGTCGCTGTCGGTAAGATAAATCAGGGCGGTGAAATAATCATTCCAGTAGCCCACAATGGTAAACAGAGACACCGTGGCCAGCAGCGCCTTGGACAGGGGAATAACGATGAACACCAGAATCCGCAAATGGCCCGCGCCATCGATGGTGGCAGATTCCCGGAGAGAATCTGGAATGGTGTTGAAGAAATTGACGAACATGATTACGTTCCATGCAGATACGCAGCCGGGGATAATCATCACCCACAGGGTGTTGAGCATGCCCAGATTGCGGATGTTCAGATAGGAAGGAATGAGCCCGCCGCCAAAGAACATGGTGATCAGCAGCAGTACGTTAATCAGCTTCTTGCCCTTAAATTCCTTTACGGTCAAGGGATAGGCCATCAGTGCGGTGACGATCAGGCAGGTGAGGGTGCCGGTGGATGCATAAAGAATGGTGTTCAGATAATTACGCAGAATGCCCGGATCTGCCAGCAGCACCTGATAGGATTGGAAGGAAAAGCCTTTAGGGGTGAGGATCATGTTGTTCGCCCCCACCAGCTGCTGGGGCGTACTGAAAGAAAGGTTCAGCGTCATGATGAAAGGATACAGAAAGATCAGGCATAGCAGCACCATCACCAGCCCATTCACATAATCAAAGAGGCCGGGGCGATTCAGCCGATGAGACTTCGCATGCATCTTTTCAGGCCTCCTTAGAAAATGGAGCTGTCGCTGATCCTGCGGGCGATGAAATTGGTGGTCAGCAGGAAGAACAGCGAAATCACGGAATTGAACAGGTTAATGGCGGTGGTATAGCTGTAGCTGCCCCCCAGCACGCCTTCGCGATATACATAGGTAGAAATCACGTCGGAGGTCTTATAGGTCAGGGGGGAATACATCAGCAGGATCTTGGTGGAATCATTGCCCACGATGCCGCCCACGGCGAAGATCAGCAGAATAATGATGGTGGAGGAAATGCAGGGCAGGGTAATATGAATGGCTTTCTGGAAGCGGTTCGCCCCGTCCAGCACTGCGGATTCATACAGCTCCTGATTGATGCCCGAAATGGCGGCCAGATAAATGATGGAATTATAACCGATACCAGACCAGATGCCCGAAATGATATACAGCGGTCTGAACCATTTGGGATCCGAGAAAAAGCCGATGGGCTTGCCGCCAAGCGCTTCGATAATCACATTGATAATGCCGCCGTTGGTGGAGCACATGTCCTTGAGAATGCCCACCACGATCACCGTGGAAATGAAATAGGGCATATAGGAAATGGTCTGCACCGTGCGCTTGAATTTCTCCTGCCGCATCTCGTTAAGCAGCAGCGCCAGAATGATGGGGGCAGGAAACGTGAAAATCAGCGATTCGATGCCCAAGGCGAAGGTGTTTCCCACCAGCCGGTCAAAATATGGCGAAGCGAAGAACTTGCGGAAGTGCTTCAGCCCCACCCATGCGCTGCCTGTGATGCCCTTTTGCGGATAATAATTTTCGAAGGCCATCAGGATGCCATACATGGGCAGATACTTGAACAGCATCAGCGCTGCTATTCCAGGCAGCACCATGGCATACAGAATCCAGTTTCGCTTCATATATGCCCGCCAGGTGCGGGTGTGATGCAGCGGAGGAGAGATCTGCACCGTCTGCGCGGATTGCTTCAAATGTGCCACTTCCTTTTCTGCTTCGCCTCAGGGAGGCTGTGCTTTCGGAAATAATTATACGTTTTCCTCCCAAAAAGTAAATCTGCAAATTCCAACACCATCATCAATATCCTCCTTTTCGTTGGATTCTGTGATAATGCGGGATTTTTTCAGCCATTTTTGCTTGACAGCCCATACGCGGCTGTTTACCATAACAGATAGTCAAAATGGCATTCCGGGATGGAATGCCGATCAAAGGGAGGCTTGTGACGATGGAAGAGCTACGTTATCTCACGGATCATTACGATGAAAAAATCGCAAGGATTAACGCCTTTGGCGCGCCGCTGAATTTCATTTTCATTACCGATCAGCATAACCGCCTGAACGAGGACTGGTGCCGCAAGGCCGGGCTGCCCTATGAGCTGGCCGCCAACGCCATCCATTCCATGCAGTATATTCTGGACCGCTGCCCGGGCATTTCGTTCGTGGTTTCAGGCGGCGATATTGGGGATGATTATTTCCCGGATATGCAGGTGATCCGCGCTCAGCATCAGGAGGTAATGGACGCGCTGTACAGCCTGTCCGTGCCGGTGCACTGCTGCATCGGCAATCATGACGATGTGACCGGCAATGCCGTGGACCATGGCTGGGATCAGCGGGAATTTGCCATCCTGCCCGATGAAATGCACCGGCTGTGCATGAAATATAATCCCACGGCGAAAAATTACTATTATATGGACGATCCCAGCGGCTATCGGTTCGTGTTTCTGGATGTGAGCGATAAATGCTATACCCTGGGGGTGGACGGAAAATATCCCTTCGGCTGGCGGGATGAAATCTCCGACGCGCAGGCCGAATGGCTGGAAAAGGAAGCCCTGGCTACAGATCGGCGGATCATCGTATTCTGCCACGCGCCCCTGCATAACGCCGGCATTTTCGGCACGGAAGGAATGCCCCAGGGCATGAAGCCCTATGATGACATGATTAACGGCCCGCGGGTGTATCACGCGGTCAAAAGCTGCAAAAATGTGGTGGCCACGATCAGCGGGCACGTGCATTACGATAATCTGCTGTATGACGATGGGCTGCTGGTGGTCACCACGTTGTGCTCCTTCATGCAAAAATGGGCCCCCGGCTGCCCTGATCGCCAGGCGGGCACTATCACCGAAACCGCTTTCGACGTGTTTTCTATAAAGGATGATCTGGTGCAGATCACGCGCTTTGGCGCCGGCGAAGACCGGGTTGGCATGCTGGGGCTGCGGAAATAACCAACGCAGCCGAGCCGGCTTCGGGCAAGCCCGATTGCCAACGCACCCCGGAATGGGAAAGAAGTATGCTTTTTCTTTCTCGCTCCGGGGCGCGTTGTTGATTTGATAGAAGGATTCCTTTAACCGGTTTTGGATGCGTGTAAAAATGGGCTGTTGACACAAAAAACACTTCCCGCAAATGGAATGGCCTTATCCCTTCCGTTTCTTTTCCAGCGCATCCCAGAAGGCGCGCTCCAGCGCGGGGTTGGGAGCAGGCAGATTGTTGTAGGCGGCCATAATCGCTTTGATCTCCACATTGGCCGCTTCCACCTCCCGGCGAAACTCCTGGGCGGACACCCGCAGCGCGCCGTGGCCCAGAATGATAATCTGCTCCAGCCCGTCGGACGTGGCCACCCGCACCCGGCAGTTCTTGCCCAGCTTGTAGGTGGCTTTTTCGATATAATTATCCGCCGTTTCCGCTTCCCTGGTGTACACAACGGATATGTTATTGTATTTTTCCACCCGCCCCGGATTGTTGGCCACCTTGTATGCGTCAAACACCAGAATCAGCTGGCAGGGCCTTACCCCCTGATAATTGCACAGAATATCCATCAGCATCTTCCGGGCGTGTTCCAGCCCCGTCCGGGCGGCGGCCTTCAAATCCTCCCAGGCAAAGATAATGTTGTATCCATCCACCAGCAGAAACTCCTGCTCCGGCGGGATATATACCGGCGCGGCAGGCACCGGCGCGGATGGGGCCACCGGCCGGAACGCCCGGGGACGGATGGGGCCATAGGTGCGCTCAAAAATGGCCATCAGCTCCTTGTCCTCCTCCAGCGTGCCGCCGTAGGCCCGGCGAACCGGCGCAGCGGGCGCATCCGGGGCCGCAGCGGGGGTCTCCCCAAAGCCGGTCTGCACATGCATGTAATTCCGCACCTGATTCCATTTCACCGTGAAGCCCGCCCCATGGGCACAAAACACCGAATCCGGGCTGTTATCCAGATCCCGCTCCGGAGCATATCCCATGGCCGCCACCAGCTTTTCCTGCTCCTGACAGGGCGCATAGCCCCGCAGCGAACAGGCCAGGCGGCCCCGGCCATGGCTGTATGCCGCCACGTCCCGGGCGTAATGCCGGGCCCGGGCCACGGGCGCGGCGGCCTGCAGCAAAACCTCCTGCCCTACCGTTTCCGGCGGCTCAAAGCTGCCGCCCATCTGCTGAATATCGTTCATGGCCCGGCCCAGGCAATCGGCGGGCAGCTCCAATTGCAGATCATACCAGGGCTCCAGCACCACGCTGCGAGCCTGCATCAGCCCCTGGCGCACCGCCCGATAGGTGGCCTGACGGAAATCGCCGCCCTCGGTATGCTTCAGATGCGCCCTCCCTGCCAGCAGCGTGATTTTTATATCCGTAATGGGCGCGCCAATCAGCACCCCCACATGCTGCTTTTCCCACAGATGGGTGAGAATCAGCCGCTGCCAGTTTCGGTCCAGCGCATCCTCGGAGCAGGCGGAAGCAAAGCGCAGCCCGCTGCCCCGCGCGCCCGGCTCCAGCAGCAGATGCACCTCCGCATAATGGCGCAGGGGTTCATAATGCCCAACGCCTTCCACGGCGTTTTCAATGGTCTCCCGATAAAGAATGCTCCCCGCCCCAAACTGCGCATCCAACCCAAACCGATCCTTGAGCAGCCGTCCCAGAATTTCCAGCTGCACCTCACCCATCAGCTGCACATGAATCTCCCGCAGCCGCTCATTCCAGACCACATGGAGCTGCGGTTCTTCTTCTTCCAGCTGACGCAGCATCCGCAGAGCGGTATGGGCATCCGTGCCGGCAGGCAGCAACACCTGATAGGTAAACACCGGCTCCAGCGCCGGTTCCAGCGCCGCGGGGGCGTCCCCCATGCTTTGTCCCGCCCGGGTGAAGCTCAGGCCCGTCACGGCGCAAAGCGTCCCTGCCGGCGCTTCCTCCACCGCCTGATACCGGTCCCCGGAATACAGGCGAATCTGGTTCACCTTTTCCTCCCAGGTCTGATCCGGGGACAGGTTCTGGGCGCGATTATTCAGGCTGTCCCGCACATGAAGGCAGCCGCCCGTTATTTTCAGATAGGTCAGCCGGTTTCCCTGGGCGTCCCGGGCAATTTTATAGATGCGCGCGCCGAACCCCTCCCCATATTGGGGCCGGGGGCCATATGCCGCCAGCGCATTCAGCAGCGCCTCCACCCCGTCCAGCCGCAGGGCCGCGCCGAAAAAACAGGGGAAAATCCGGCGCTCCATAATCAGCTTTCCGATCATGGACGGCGGAATGGATCCATTTTCCAGATACTGATTCAGTGCTTCTTCGCTGCCGGTGGCCATTTGCTCCATGGCGTCGGGCGCGGCAAAATCCACGCAGCCATCCTGCAGCTTCTGCCATAGCTCGCGCATCAGCGCCGCCCGATCCACGCCCGGCTGATCCATTTTATTGACAAACAGAAAACAGGGCACCTGATACCGCGCCAGCAGCTGCCAGAGCGTCCGGGTATGGGCCTGCACCCCATCCGCGGCGCTGATCACCAGCACGGCGCAATCGATCACCCCCAGCGTCCGCTCCATTTCCCCGGAAAAATCCACATGGCCGGGGGTATCCACCAGCGTGATTTCCCGCTCCTGCCAGGAAAGCCGGGCCTGCTTGGAAAAGATGGTGATGCCCCGCTCCCGTTCCTGGGCGTCGGTATCCAGAAACGCATCCCGATGATCCACCCGTCCCAGGCGGCGCACCGCCCCGGCGCAATACAGCATGGCCTCCGACAGGGTGGTTTTCCCCGCGTCCACATGGGCCAGCAGCCCCACCGCCAACGCCCGGTTTTCCATAGGCGATCTCATCCTTTGCTTGCAGATTCTTCTTTGTATTATATCACGGCTTCGCCCCGCCGCGCAACCCGGGGCATCCGCCTTGCAAGGCCGGGAAATCTATGATAAAATAATAGATCAGCAGGAAACGCATAATCCCCGTTTCGGCTGCATCATCTGAAAGAGCAAACCTGAAAAGGAGGAGCCGGGCATGATCCAGTTTCTGATCCGGCGGTTCATTAAAGACCCGGAAAACACCGGCGATCAGCGGGTGCGGGAAGCCTATGGCACCCTAGGCTCGGTGACGGGCATTGCGCTGAACCTGCTGCTGTCGCTGTCCAAGATTCTGCTGGGGTTCATCACCGGCTCTGTGGCCGTGATGGCGGACGGCGTGAATAACCTCTCCGATGCGGGGGGAAGCCTGATTACGCTGGTGGCCGTGCGCATGGCCCAAAAGCCCCAGGATGAAGAGCATCCCTTCGGCCACGGACGGATCGAGTATCTGGGGGCGCTGGGCGTGGGGATGCTGATTGGCGTATTTGGGCTGGAGCTGCTCAAATCCGGCGTTGAAGGCATCCTGCATCCGGAAGCCGCCGGGTTCTCCTGGCTTACGGTAGGCATTCTGGCGGCAGGCGTGCTGGTGAAGCTGTGGATGGGGCGGTTTTACAGCGTGCTGGGCCAGAAAACGGAAAACCCCACCCTGCTGGCCGCGTCCAAGGACAGCCTCAGCGATGTGCTGGCCACCGGCGCGGTGGCGCTGTCGGCGGTGGCGACGATGCTGTTTGGCTGGCCCATGGACGGCTATGTGGGCACGCTGGTATCTCTGCTGGTGCTCAAGGCGGCCTGGGATGTGCTGCGGGAAACCGTTTCCCGGCTGCTGGGCAGCGCGCCGGACAAGGAAAAGGGCGACCGGATTCTGGAAATGCTGCTGCGCTATCCCGGGGTGCTGGGCGCCCATGATCTGGTGCTGCATGATTACGGCCCGGGCCGGGCCATGGCTTCGGTGCATGCGGAAGTGGCGGCAGACAGCGATCTGGTGGCCATCCATGAGGTGATCGACAACGCCGAGCGGGAAATCTCCCGGGAGCTGAATATCCCCATCTGCATCCACATGGACCCTGTCCTCACCCACGATGAAAAAACTGAAACCGCCCGGGCGCAGATGGCGGCATACCTGGCCTCCCTCACGCCGCCGCTGAAGCTGCATGATTTCCGCCGGGTGCCTGGAAACAGAAACATCAATCTGGTGTTCGATGTGCTCCTGCCGCCCCAGGAGCATAACCTGGACGCCCTGCGGGACGGCATCTGTGCCCATGCCCGCACGCTGGATCCCCGGTATCGCTGCGTGATTCATTTCGACCGGGATTACTTCAATTATGACCTGATTAAAAAAAGAGCGGCGAAATAAAGCCAATGATTGACGAACGCGCCAAAACAGGGTAAAATAAATCACAGAGCTTGAAGAAACGGAGGAGAAAACGATGTATCGTCCTGTCATTACCGCAGCCAAGGAAAAGATGGAAAAAACCAGAGATTTCTTCCAGCGGGACATGCTGTCCCTGCGCGCCGGCCGGGCCAATCCCCAGATTCTGGATCGGATCACCGTGGATTATTACGGCACCGCCACTCCCCTCAAGCAGATGGGCAATATCAGCAGCCCGGAGCCCCGCCTGCTCACCATCTCCCTGTGGGATCCCAAGGCCATTCCGCTGGTGGAAAAGGCCATTCAGAAAAGCGATCTGGGCATGAACCCCAGCAACGATGGCAAGCTGATCCGCCTGGTGGTGCCCGAGCTGAATGAGGAGCGCCGCAAGGAGCTGACCAAGATGGTCCGCAAGGGCGCGGAAGAAGCCAAGGTGGCCGTGCGCGGCGTGCGCCGGGACGCCATGGAGCAGATTAAAAAGCTCAAGAAGGATTCCGTGATCACCGAAGACGATCAGCGCAAGGCCGAGGACGAACTGCAAAAGCTCACCGATGCGCAGATCAAGGACATTGATAAGATCGCCGCCGACAAGGAAAAGGAGATCATGGAGGTCTGATGCACAAGGCTTTAGGCCGCCCCCTGGCGGAGGCGCTTTCCTCCCTGGCCGATGCGGAAAAGCCCGCCGTGGCGTTCACTGCCGCGCCTGTCCGATCCGGGCAAGCGCGGCAGGAGGGCACGCCCCGGGTGATCCTGTGCCGGAAGGGACAATGGATTGCCGCCCGGTTTCTGGACGGCGCTCCCAAAGCGCCGGGAAAAGAGGACGAATGAGCGAGTTTTCCCGTCTGCCCCGGCATGTGGCCATCATTATGGATGGCAACGGCCGCTGGGCCAAGCAGCATGCCCTGAAGGTGGCCATGGGCCATCGCCAGGGCGTGGAAGCCCTGCGGAGCATTATCCGCGAAAGCAGCGATCTGGGGATCGAGGCTTTATCGTTATACGCTTTTTCCACAGAAAACTGGAAGCGGGATCCCCAGGAGGTCAGCGCCCTGATGGGACTGCTGCTGGAGTTTTTTGCTTCCGAAATTGACGAACTGGATGAAAAAAACGTCTGCATCCGCATTCTGGGCGATCAGGCGGGCCTGCCCGAAAAGCAGCGGCAGGCAGTGCGGAACGCAGAAATCCGAACGGAGAAAAACACAGGGCTGAAGCTGAATATCGCCCTGAATTATGGCGGCAGAGCCGAGCTGGTGCGGGCCGCCCAAAGCCTGGCAAGGCAGGCGGCGGCGGGGAAAATCCGCCCTGAGGAGATTGATGAAGCCCGCCTGGCCCGGGAGCTGTATACCCATGATCTGCCGGACGTGGATCTGCTGATTCGCACCAGCGGGGAAATGCGGCTGAGCAATTTCCTGCTGTATCAGTGCGCCTATGCGGAGTTTGCGTTCCCGTCCGTATTATGGCCGGATTTCAGCCTGGCGGATTACCATCAGGCGCTGGCGGAATTTTCCCGTCGGGATCGCCGGTTTGGAGGAAGAAACAAATGATGACCCGCATTATCACCGGAGCCTGTCTGGTCGCCGTGCTGGCGTTTGCGCTGGCCATGGGCGGCTGGGTCTTTTCGGTTTTGTATATGGCCTCGATCTGCGTATCCATGTATGAGGTGTATCGCGCAATGGGCGAGGCCGGGCATCGGCCGGTGCAATGGCCCAGCTGGCTGTGTCTGGTGCTGTCGGTGCCGCTGTTTATGGTGTCAGGCAGCGTATCGCCGCTGCTGCCGCTGGTGGCGGGGGCCTGCATGCTGATCGCCATGATGATTATGTTCCGCTCCGAGCCCCGGCTGGAAGATCTGCTGATGTCCGCGCTGCCGCTGTTTTGCGTGCTGCTGCCGGGCATGTGCATGCTGGGGCTGATGAAAGCTCAGGACCGGGTGCATCAGCTGCTGCTGGCCATGATGGCCTTTGGCGTGCCGCTGGTGGGTGATACGGCGGCGTATTTCGTGGGCAGCCGGTTCGGCGTGCGGAAGCTCTGCCCGGCGGTGAGCCCCAACAAATCCGTGGAAGGCGCGGCGGCAGGGCTGCTGGGCAGCCTGCTGTTTTCCATGCTGATGTGCGGCATTTTCTCCTGCTTTGCCAAGATGCCCCCCCTGTGGCATTTTATTGTGCTGGGGCTGCTGGGCGGGCTGGCGGGCCAGATGGGCGATCTGTTTGCTTCGCTGATCAAGCGCCATTGCGGCGTGAAGGATTACGGCACCATTTTCCCCGGCCACGGCGGCATGATGGATCGGCTGGACAGCGTATACTGGGCCACAGTGGTGATGTACGTCTATCTGACGCTGAATCTGTTCCCGGTCTGAGAAGCGCCCGGAAAAAGGGCGCTTGAACGGAAAGAAAGCGAGGAATCCATGCAGGGCATTGCAATCCTGGGCAGCACCGGTTCCATTGGCCAGCAGGCTATTGACGTGATCTCTCTGCATCCCGGCCGCTTTTTTGTGACGGCGCTGACCGCTCATAAAAACGCGGCGCTTTTATTTGAGCAGGTTCGTCTGCTGCGACCCCGCCTGGCGGCGCTGACGGGGCTGGAAAAGGCGGACATCCCGGAGGATCTGCGGTTCTGCCGCTTCCTGTTTGGCGAAAGCTCCCTGGAAATGGTAGCGCGGGAAAGCGAGGGCCGGGATGTGTTGGCCGCTGTGGTGGGCATGGTGGGGCTGAAAGCCGTGCTGGCCGCTCGAAAGGCCGGCAAACGGGTGCTGCTGGCCAATAAGGAAACGCTGGTGGCCGGGGGCCAGCTTGTGATGGCCGCCTGCGCCCCGGATGAAAACGGTCCCACGCTCCTGCCCGTGGACAGCGAGCATAGCGCCATTTTCCAGTGCCTGCAGGGAGCCGGGCCCAATGCATATGAGGAAATTCTGCTTACGGCCTCCGGCGGCCCCTTCCGCACCTGGGATCGGGAAAGGATGCGGCAGGCCACGGTGACGCAGGCCCTGGGCCATCCCACCTGGAGCATGGGCAGCAAAATCACCATTGATTCCGCATCCATGTTCAATAAGGCGCTGGAAATCATCGAAGCCAAATGGCTCTTTAACGCCCGGCCGGAACAGATTCAGGTGGTGGTGCATCCCCAGAGCATCGTCCATTCCGCAGTGCGGTTCAAGGACGGCGCGGTGATCGCCCAGATGGGTGTGCCGGATATGCGGCTGCCCATTCTCTATGCCATGACCTATCCCGAACGACTGGAAACCGGAGAAAAGAAGCTGGATCTGTTTGCCCTGCGGCAGCTCACCTTTGAAGCGCCGGATACGGATAAATTTCCCGCCATCGCCATGGCCTATGATGCGCTGCGGGCGGGAGGCGCGGCGGCCTGTGTGCTCAACGGGGCCAACGAGGAGGCGGCTTACGCCTTCCTGGGCGGCCGGATTGCCTTTGGGCTGATTCCCCAGATCGTGGACGGCGCGCTCCAGCGCCACGGGCATTTGCCCGCATCGACGCTGGATGAGGTGTTATTAGCGGATGCCCTGGCCCGGGCCGAAGCCCGGCGGCTGATTGAAAAAGCCAAATAAAAAATGGAAGTCCTCAAGGAGGCTGTATGACGGTTTATTATGTGCTGGCGGCCATTGTGATGCTGGGCGTGATGGTGATGATTCACGAATGCGGCCATTTTTTCGCCGCCCGGCTGACGGGCATTCCCGTGAAGGAATTTGCCATCGGGTTTGGTCCCAAGGTGCTGAGTTGGAAAAGCAGAAAGCATGAAACCCAGTTTTTCCTGCGGCTGATTCCCGCAGGGGGCTATTGCATGTTTTACGGGGAGGACGAGGTCAGCGGCATTTCCAGGGAGGATCCCCGAAACCTGAACAATTTTCCCGCCTGGAAGCGGATGATTACCATCGCCATGGGTCCCATCATGAATTTCGTGCTGGCGCTGGTGGCGGCCACGGCGCTGTTTCTGGCCGTGGGCATTGCCACGGACGGCATTGTGGGCCGGGCGGTGATTAACACCGTGTCCCCCGGGGGCGCGGCGGAGGAAGCCGGCATGCAGGCAGGCGACATCATCCTTGCCGTAAACGGCGAAGCTGCATCCGGCCTGACGGCAGAAGGGCAGCTGCCGGCGGTGGAAATGATCGGCGCATACCGGGAGGGCAATCCCCCCCTGCAGCTGACGCTGGAACGGGACGGCCAGGAAATCACCCTTTCCATGACGCCCCGGTTCAATGAAACCGAAGGGCGTTCTCTGATCGGCGTGGAACTGGGCTATGAATACACGCCCATTTATCAGCCGGCGAATCTGTTTCAGGCCATCGGCGCGGGGGCGAATTACTGCGTGCGGGCTGGCGGCGCAGTGCTGTCCGGGCTCAGGGCGCTGTTTACCACCCCGGATGGCTTTTCCCAGTCTGCCGGGCCGGTGGGCATTATCCGGCTGATTGCGGAGGAAACGCAGAAATCCGGCTGGACGGTGTATGTGCAGCTGCTGGTGATGATCTCGGTGAATCTGGGGCTGTTTAACCTGATTCCCATTCCCGGGCTGGACGGCAGCCGGCTGGTGTTTCTGCTCATCGAAGCCATCCGCCGCAAGCCGGTACCCCAGAAGGTGGAATCCTATGTGCATCTGGCGGGCTATGTGCTGCTGATGGGGCTGATGCTGCTGATGACCTGCAAGGATATTCTCAATCTATTCCAATGACGGAGGAAGCGCAATGGGCGCCACAAAGCAAGTAAAAGCCGGATCGGTTGCCATCGGCGGCGGCAGCCCGGTTTCCGTGCAATCCATGACCAATACCGACACCCGGGATGTATCCGCCACGCTGGCCCAAATCAAAGCGCTGGCAGCGGCCGGATGCGATCTGGTGCGGGTTTCGGTGTATGATGCGGCCTGCGCCCAGGCGGTGCGGGCGCTGGTGGACGGCAGCCCGGTGCCGCTGGTGGCGGATATTCACTTTGACCATACCCTGGCCCTCGCCGCTATGGAGAACGGCATCCATAAGCTGCGGATCAATCCCGGTAACATCGGCGGGGCGGAGAATGTGCGGAGGGTGGCGGACTGCGCCAGGGCTCATCATGTGCCCATCCGCATCGGCGTGAACGCCGGTTCTCTGGAAAAGGACATTTTGCAGCGGGATGGCGGCGCCACGGCCCAGGGCATGGTGGACAGCGCGCTGCGCCATATCCGCCTGCTGGAACAGGCGCATTATGACGACATTGTCATTTCCCTCAAGGCCAGCAGCGTGCCAATGACCGTAGCCGCTTACCGGCTGATGCGGCAGGTCAGCGATTATCCCCTCCATGTGGGGGTGACGGAAGCGGGGCTGCCCGGCCAGGGCACCCTCAAATCCGCCATCGGCATTGGCGCGCTGCTGCTGGATGGCATTGGCGACACCATCCGTGTCTCCCTCACCGGCGATCCCATTCAGGAGCCCATCGCGGCGCTGAATATTCTTCGGGCCGTCGGGCTGCGCAGCGGCATCCGCTTCGTTTCCTGTCCCACCTGCGGCCGCACCCAGATCGACGTGGCGGGTATCGCCCGGCGGCTGGAAGCGGAGTTTGGCAGCGTGGATAAGCCTGTAACAGTGGCGGTAATGGGCTGCGTGGTCAATGGCCCCGGCGAAGCCCGGGGGGCAGACATCGCCCTGTGCGGCGGCAAGGATTGCGGCGCGCTGTTTATCAAAGGCAAGCCTGTGGGCAAGCTCACCGGCGATCTGGCCGAGGGCATGGCAAAGGCCGTGCGGGAGTATCTCCATGACGTATGACGAATTGCTGCAAACCGTGCATCAGGCGCTGCCTGAAGCGGCGGGGAAAATCGCCATCGAGCGGGTGCGGTTTGTGAAAAGCGAAAACAAAGCGTATTTTTCCTTTCTCTCCGATATTCTGATCGGCGAGAAGGGCTTTTTCGTGGTTAAACGGGCCATCCAGAACGCCTTCCCGGGGCTGAATTTCTCCGTGCGTATTGCCAGCCCGGGATTGGCCAGGGAATTTCTCCAAAGCCCGGACACCTACGCCGCGCCCCTGAACCATTATCTCATCCGCCATTATCCGGCGGTGGCCTCCTGGGAGTTTGACATGCATTGGTCCCCGGGCAACGGCCGGGTGACGCTGGAAATGCCGGATGAGTTCTCCATGCAGTATCTGGACAAGCAGCAGGTACGGCCCCAGCTGGCGCAGGTGATCAAGGATGTGTTCCGGCTGGACACGGAGGTGGCGCTGAAGGTCTGCGGCGATGAGGAAAAGCGGCTCTATGCCCTGCAGCAGGAGCGGGAAAAGCAGGACCGGGTGGCCGCCGAGCGCGCCGCCCGATACGACGAAATCGCCCAGCAGGAGCAGCAGAAAAAGGCCGAGGAAAAGCCCAAGGAGGAGGACTGCCGTATCCGTGGCCGGGCTATTGGGGATCCGCCGGTGCCCATCAAGGAGCTGACGGATGATACCGGCCTGGTGGTCATCCGAGGCAAGGTGCTTTCAGCGGAGGACAAGGAAATTGCCGGGGGCGAGATGGTGCTGCTTTCCTTCCTGGTGACGGATTTCACCTCCACCATCCGCTGCAAAACCTTCCTGCGTTATCGCCCCCGCCGCCGCAAGGATGATGAGGAAGCCCCCCCGCCCATTACGGAAGAAGAACGGGAAGCCGTGCAGAAGGTGGTCAAGGCCATCAAGCCCGGCATGGGCATTATCGTCCGGGGCGAAACCCAGTATGACAATTATTCCCACGAAACGGTGGTTATGGCCCGGGACATGAGCAGCTGCACCCTTCCCCAGCGGATGGATACCGCCAAGGAAAAGCGCATCGAGCTCCATGCGCATACCCAGATGAGCAACATGGACGCAGTGGTTTCCGCCTCCGATCTGATCGCCCGGGCGGCCAAATGGGGCCATGAGGCCATCGCCATCACGGATCACGGCGTGGTGCAGGCCTTCCCCGAAGCCTTTGCCGCGGCCAAGAAAAACAATATCAAGCTCCTGCCCGGGGTGGAAGGATATCTCACGGACGACGATCAGGTGGTTTCCGGCGATTCCGAGCTGCCGCTGGATACGCCTATCATCGTGCTGGACTTTGAAACCACCGGCCTGAACACCGCCAAGGACCGTATCATCGAAATCGGTGCGGTCAAGCTGGCCCACGGTCAGGTGGTGGATTCCTATGGCGTGCTGGTGAACCCCGGCATGCTGCTGCCCCAGAAAATCACGGAAATCACCCATATCACCGATCAGATGCTTCGGGACGCGCCGTCAGCTGCCCAGGTGCTGCCCGAGCTGCTGGCCTTTATGGACGGCTGCCCCATCGCGGCTCACAACGCCAAGTTTGACTGCGCGGTGCTGGAAAGCGAGCTCAAGCGCCTGGGGCAAACCTATGAAGCGCCCCAGCTGGACACCCTGACCCTGGCCCGGAAGCTGTATCCCGAGCTGAAATCCCATAAGCTGGGTTCGGTATGCAAGCGGCTGGGCGTATCCCTGAAGGATGCGCACCGGGCCGTGAACGACGCCGCGGCCACCGCCCAATGTCTGGCCCGGATGATGGACGACGCCCGGAAGAAGGGGGCGCAAACCCTTCGGGATCTGAACGATGTGGGCAGCGGCTATACCCTGGGCAATTCCTGGCATATCGTGCTTATTGCCACCTGCCAGGACGGCATCACCAATTTGAACCACATGATTTCCGAAGCCCATCTGAAATATTTCCGCCGCAAGCCCCATATTCCCCGGGCTGTGCTGCAAAAATACCGCAAGGGCGTGATCGTGGGCTCCGCCTGCGAATCCGGCGAGCTGTTCAGCTCCATGGTGGATGGGGCCAGTGATGAAAAGCTGGGCAAAATCGCCCGGTTCTATGATTATCTGGAAATCCAGCCTATCGGCAACAACGCCTTCCTGACGCGGGAAGGCCGGGTGGCGGATGACGAAGCCCTGCGGGAATTTAACCGCCGGATTGTGCGGCTGGGCGAAAAGCTGGGGCTGCCCGTGGTGGCTACCGGCGACGTGCATTTTCTAGATCCGGAGGATGCGGTCTTCCGCGCCATTTTGCAGGCGGGCCAGGGCTACAGCGACGCGGATCATCAGCCGCCGCTGTATCTGAAAACTACAGATGAAATGCTTCAGGAGTTTTCCTATCTGGGGGCTAAAAAGGCCCACGAGGTGGTTATCGAGAATCCCAAAAAGATTGCCGACCGGGTGGGCAAGGTGGGGCTTTTCCCGCCCCATCCCGAAGGGAAAACCACCTTCTCCCCCTTCTGGGAAACGGCGGAGGACGACATCAAAGGCCTCACCTACGGCACCGCCCATCGCCTATATGGGGACGAGCTGCCCGACATCGTGCAAAAGCGCATCGATAAAGAGCTGAACGCCATCGTGGGCTATGGCTACTGCACCCTCTATTCCATCGCTCAGAAGCTGGTGGCCAAGTCCCTGAAGGATGGCTATGTGGTAGGCAGCCGCGGCAGCGTGGGCTCCTCCTTCGTGGCGTTCCTTACCGGGATCACCGAGATCAATTCCCTGCCCCCCCATTACCGCTGCGAGCATTGCCGCAAGGCGGATTTTAACATCCCGCCCCAGTACACCATCGGCGTGGACCTGCCCGATAAGGTCTGCCCGGATTGCGGCAATCCGCTGGTGAAGGACGGGTTTGATATTCCCTTCGAGGCCTTCCTGGGCTTCAAGGGTGATAAGGTGCCGGACATTGACCTGAACTTCTCCGGCGAATATCAGCCCACCGCCCATAACTACGTCAAGGAGCTCTTTGGCGAAGAATTTGTGTTCCGTGCCGGCACCATCGGCACGCTGGCCGAAAAGACGGCCTATGGCTATGTGCTCAAGTATCTGGAAGAGCGGAACATGACCGTCTCCGACGCGGAAAAGGAGCGGCTGGCGGCGGGCTGCGTGGGCGTGAAGCGCACCACGGGCCAGCATCCCGCAGGCATGGTGGTGCTGCCCAAGGAATACGACATCTGCCAGTTCACCGCCGTGCAGCATCCCGCCGACGATACCGAAAGCGCCACCGTCACCACCCACTACGATTTCGGCTCCATGCATGATATTCTGGTTAAGCTGGATATTCTGGGCCACGATGATCCCACCATGCTGCACATGCTGGAGGAGCTGACCGGCGTGAACTTCCGCAAAATCCCCCTGGATGACAAGGACGTGATGAGCCTGTTCTCCTCCCCCAAGGCGCTGGGCATTGAGCCCAAGGACATTGCCGGCTGCAAAACGGGCACCTTCGGGGTTCCCGAATTTGGCACGGCGTTTGTGCGCCAGATGCTGGAGGATACCCATCCTTCCACCATGCAGGAGCTGATCCGCATTTCCGGCCTGTCCCATGGCACGGATGTGTGGCTGGGCAATGCAAAGGATCTGATCGACCAGGGAATCGTTCCCCTGTCCCAGTGCCTGTGCACCCGTGAAGACATCATGAACCAGCTTATGCAAATGGGTGTGCCCGCCAAGATGGCCTTTGACACCATGGAATTTGTCCGCAAGGGCAAGGGCCTCAAGCCTGAAATGGCTGACGCCATGCATGAACACAACGTGCCCGCCTGGTTTGAGGAAAGCTGCCGCAAAATTCAGTACATGTTCCCCAAGGGCCACGCCGCCGCGTATGTAACCATGGCGCTGCGGGTAGCCTGGTATAAGGTGCATCGTCCTCTGGCCTATTACGCCGCTTACTTCACCATCCGCGGCGACGGCTTTGACGCCTGTACCATGATCCTGCCCATTGATCAGCTGCGCGCCAAGCTGCAGGAAATGTATGAGCAGGACGCCCAGAAGCAGACCACCGCCAAAGACAAGGACGCTATCACGGCCATGGAAATGGTGCTGGAAATGATGGCGCGGGGGTTCACGTTCCTGCCCGCCGATCTGTATAAGAGCGAGGTTTCCCGGTTTGTGCCGGAGGGCGAAAAATCCCTGCGGGTGCCTTTCACCGCTCTGGGCGGCCTGGGCGAATCCGCGGCCATCGGCATCGTGGAGGCCCGGGGAACGCCGTTTATCTCGGTGGAGGATCTGAAAAACCGGGCGAAGCTGTCCAGCGCGGTGCTGGATCTGCTTCGGGAGCATGGCTGCCTGAAGGAACTGGCGGAAACCAATCAGGTGACGCTGTTCCAGCTTTAATCCACCCCATCAAATCAATCAACAGGAGGAATGAACCATGAAACTGATTCTGCACATCGAAGGAATGCACTGCATCCGCTGCGCCGGGAAGGTGGAAGGCGCGCTGCACGATCTGAGGCTGAATGCCTGCGTGGATCTGGACAAAAAGATCTGCACCGTGGAGGGCCAGGCCGATCCCGCCGCCATCCGTCAGGCTGTGGAGCAGAAGGGCTTTGAAGTCACCGGGATGGAAGAAGCCTGACTTTCATCGTCATCTCCCAGCAATCGACGATAACCAAATAAAAAAAGGACGGCTGAATCCGTCCTTTTCTTTTTGCATGGGGCTGGGGCTGCAGTCATGCCGCAGCGCCAGCCCAAAGGGAAAACCGTATCAGACAGAGGTCCAGCCGCCGTCGATATAAATGGTCTGGCCGGTGGTATAGGCCGCATTTTCAGAGGCGAACAGCAGCAGCTGGCCGCACAGCTCCTCCACCTTACCGGGCCGGGCGATAGGGCAGCGCTTTTTCAGCTCCGCCAGTGCGGCTTCGTCAAAGACCATCATTTCGGACGGGAACTCGCCCGGGCCAATGGCGTTGACGGTGATGCCGTCCGCCGCCCATTCCTGCGCCAGACCGCGGGTGAAATTGGGCACCGCGCCCTTGGTGGTGTTATACGCCAGAATGGGATGATGGAAAGACGCAATGCGCCCATACATGCTGGCCGTGTTGATAATGCGGCCGTAATGATTCCGGATCATGTTCTTGGCGCATTCCCGGGCCATCAGGAAATAGGCGGTGATGGACGTATCCACTACCTTGTTCCAAGCCTCCAGCGTCAGCTGGGTGGTGGGGCAATAGGCCATGGAGCCGGCATTGTTCACCAGAATATCGATCTTGCCAAAGATATCGATCACCTTCTGCACGCCGGAAACAATCTGCGCTTCCTGCGTCACATCACACACAACGGGCAGGCATTCGCCGCCGGCAGCCTCAATTTCCGCTTTCAGCTTCAGCAGCTTTTCTTCCCGGCGGGCAAACGCCGCCACCTTGGCCCCATTTTCCGCCAGCGCGATGGCATAGGCATAGCCCAGGCCGGAGGATGCGCCGGTCACGATCGCCACCCGGCCCGTCAGATCCATGTAATTCTTCATTGGTTTCCGTCCTTTCAATGATTGGCTTTTTGAACATCCCGGAACATAAAGGCGAACACCAGCATCAGCAGCGCGCACACGATGGGCAGCTTATACACCGCGCCCAGGCCGCCGGCGCTGTTGAGCAGCGCGCCGCAAATGCCGCCGGAAACGGTGGAGCCCACCGCGCCCGCCAGCCCCATAAAGGCCAGGCCGGTGGCCAGATCCGCAGGGGCAAGCACCTTCATGGGATAGGTGTAGGGCGCAATCTGGTTCACGCTGTTAACCGCACCCACAGGAATCGCCCCCGCCAGCAGCAGCACCAGCCCCAGTGTGCGGCTGGACGCACTGCTCAGGAAGAACCAGGCAATGGAACCCGCCACAGAAGCCAGCGCCCAAATCAGCACCATGGGACGATATTTCCCGGTCTTGGCAGCCTGACTGCCAAAGAAGGAGGTGAGGAACACGGCGATCACCAGTCCGGGCACGTTCATCAGCCCGGACACGGTGAAGCTGGTGCCCAGCACCGCCTGCGCATAGGAAGGCAGATAGTTGGCCGCGCCGTTGAGCACGGAGAAAATAAACATCAGCATCAGGATGGCCAGATAATAGCGGTTTTTCAGCAGCTTAAAGGGGAAAACGGGATCCTGCGCCCTGCGCTCGGCCAGCACCAGCCCCGCCAGGCCCACAACCGTTACCGCCAGCAGCGTCAGCACCAGCGGAGACGTCCAGACGCTGGCGTTTCCCCAGTTCATGGCCAGAGAGAAGGGAATCAGCGTAACGGCGGTGAATACCACGCCCCAGATATCGAAGCTGATCTTTTCCTTCTTGGGCGCGATTTCGGGAATGCCATACAGGCACATCACAAAGCCCACCAGCAGCAGCGCCAGCGCGGCCCAGAACTGCAGCCGCCAATTGATGCCGCAAATCACGCCTGCAATGGGGCCTGCCACGATCATGGCCACCGTGGTCAGAGACTGATTGTATCCGGAATACTTGGGCGCCTGATCCTGGCCGAAAAGGGCACTGATCAGCACAAAGCCGTTCATCATAAACAGGCCCCAGGCAAAACCGGAGAACATGCGGGCAATGGTGAACACCCAGAAGCTGCTGGCAAAGGAGCACACGGCGCAGGAAAGAATATACAGCGCCAGCGCGCCCAGAAACAGCTTTTTGTGGCCCAGCTTATCCCCCAGCTTGCCGCCCAGAGGGATGGTGACGCTGCGAGCCACGCATTCCAGCGCAAAAATCATGCTCACGGACGGCATATTGTCAAACACGGAAGCCACGGTATAGCTGTATACCCCCACGCCCGCAATCAGAAACATGGCCAGAAAATTAACGATCAGCAAGCCGATAAAGCCGATGGTATTGCGTGTTTTGCTCATTGCCGATTCTCACTTTCCGCCGCGGCAGCAGCCAGCTTGCGCAGGGGCGTGTTCATGGGCGCATGGAACATCATGCCGCCATCCACGGTCAGGGTCTGGGATGTGACGAAGGCCGCTTCATCGCCTGGCCTGCTTCATCCGCAATGTCCCATACAGCGACCCGTGCGCCGCAGGCTATCAATCTGCGGCAGATCGCCGCGCCGGTGACGATGAACACCTTGCCCCGCATATCTTCAAACCCGTTCACAGCCATTCTCCTTACCGCCTCCAAAAGGGCCGATTCTGCAGCATCGCGCCCTTTTTCAGCATTTTGTGGATCGTTCTTTTTTTATCACACTTCGCGGTTTTGCAGTAGTAATAATTTTTGATTTATGATAAAATATCATCGTTTCAATAGATTTAGGCTATATCAATAATGCATAGGGGGAATTGAAAGAGCGTGATCAGCAGGTGCGGCGCATTGTGCGGCTGATGAACCTGCCGGTTTACGAGCTGGAGCTGAACCTGATCCCCCGGGAAGGCGCGGTCATCACCTGCCCGCCTGAGGTGGAGAACATGATCGGGCGGTTCTATCGCAGCCTGAACGTGTAAAAGCTCCATCAGGCGGGAAAGCTGTGCCATATTGTGCTGCCCATGCAGCTGCATGAGCTGCTGGTTCCCATGAAAGCAAATTATCTGCTGCTGGGCCCGTTTCTGCTGGAAGCCCTGGAGCAGAGCGAATTTGAGCTGCTGCTGAACGCCGGGCTGGATGGGATGCAAGCCAGCCCATGCTGCAATATTTCCAAACGTTGACCTATCTGCCCGCCGCTCATTTTGAAGAATTCACAGCGCTTTTTTCAGAGCTGCTGGAAACGGAAACAGAGACGGTATCCTTTGCATCGGATGCCAATCATGCCACGCTGATGCAGCGCATCCTGCTGTCCGCCGCGGAGGAAGAAACCCGGGAACGCGCCAGTGAATATTACACCGCCTGTGCCCGTGCTCTTTCCTTTCGGGAAATGGATCAGCTTCGGACGTGCGGCGAAAAATGGGCGGCGTTTATTGAAACAGCGCCGCCGTCCGCCTATTCGTTTTTGAAAGAAATGGTCTATAATGAGTATATCCTGATGTGTTCCACCTACCATGAAACCGTCCAGTTTCAGGCCGCATCCTTTATCGCCTATCTGCGGCAAAGGCTGGATGCCTGCGGCAATCAGCGGGAGCTGGCCGTGTTTCATCGGGAAATGCTGGCGGCATTCCAGCAGCGGCTGGATCTGGATGCCCCCCTCCATCTCCCCGGAGCCATTCGGGCGGTGCGGCGCTATATTCGCAGCCACTATAAGGAAAGCCTGAAGCTGGCCGATCTGGCCAGGCAGGCGGAGCTGTCGCCCGCCTATTTATCTGCCCGGTTTCTCCAATGCTGCGGCGTCAGTATTACGGATTACATTCTTTCCTGCCGCGTGGAACAGGCCAAGCGGCTGCTGCTGTATTCCACGTTGTCTATTGGGGATATTGCAGGGCTGTGCGGCTTCGCAGACGCGGGATATTTCACAAAGCGTTTTAAGAAAATTGAGAACGTATTGCCAGAGGAATACCGCCGTAACCACGGCCAGAAGGGACGTTAATGAATCATCCGCGTGCGCCTTGGCTATACAGATATGCACACGTCATGCATCCGAATTTGCTTCAGTGTAAAGATTTACATTTGCGTAGTGGATTGTGTTGATAGATGAATGTATAATGATAGGTGAGTATCAGTTTCAAAATGGGCTCACACAGAAAGGAGAACATGAAATGAAAAAGATCCTGTGTATTTTAACCGCCATTTCGTTGCTCATTATAAACACAACCAGCGCCTTTGCTCATTCCCTTTTCGACAAACGCTGGAATCAGAGCGAGTACATCATCGAACTTACAGACGAAGAGATTGCCAGATACTCAGCCATTTTTGAAACCGCACTAAAAAAATCGGAAGGAACGCCGACAAGACAAGCATTTGATGAAATATAATGCAGATGTACAAATGGTTGCAGAGCAGGCCGCTATGAAAGCACTTCAGATGTTCGTAACCATGCCGAACCTTGATAACTTTATATTTTCGTTTTCGAACCGATGCAAAGGAGCGGAAACGATATGGCGTCTAAGCATCGATTCAAAGTAAAGTTGCCAACGGGTGAAAGAGTATGGGCGTCTGGCAACACAATAGACGAAATGTTCGCGAGTTTTGTTCAGAAATATGGTATGCTGTATCAGCAAACACCGATCCTTGAAGAAAAACCAAAGTGCCAAATGCTTCGGGAGTTTGTTGATAAAACCTACCGTCCATCCTTTATGTCCGGGCTGAAACCGACGACGCAGAGCAATTACGAAAACTATCTGGGACAAAACATCCTTCCGTATTTAGGAGAGATGCCGATGGACGAAGTGAGCGTCGCTACGATTCAAGCCTTCTATAATCATCTTGCTCAGGCTGGCAGCCATGGACACAGAAAGAATCTCAATGCCACGACGATTGAACGTGTGCGCGGATTGACCTCCAGAATCTTTTCTGTAGCACAGGAGATGGGGCTCATCAAAGACACCCCTTTTAAGAACCGCCTGCTGACGATCAAGGCTGAGAAGGGCGGACACCATAAAGCCCTACCGAATGCGGAGATTGATCGTGTCAAGAAGACAATCCCTACATTAGCAGACGAAGAGATTCGTTTGTATTTTGCCATGCTGGCTTACACGGGTATGCGCCGGGAAGAGCTCATGGGCATGCACTGGGAGGATGTGGATCTGGCGGATGGAACCGCCTACGTTCGCTGCACGGTTACGTACCCAGCACGAAGTAAACCTGTGATCCAATATAGTGCCAAGTCGGAGCATTCGATTCGTCCCATCCTTCTTCCTGAACCGCTCATTCAGCTCATGAAGCCGCTGCGAAAAGAAAAAGGGGTTCTGTTTGGCGGTGATGCGCCGTGGTGTTACGCCACCCTGAACCGCCGCGTCTACCGAGGGAAAAAGCTGCTGGGCATTCAGGGCTTCAACAACCACGACTTCCGCACTACCTACGGCACGCAGCTGAAGGAGAGCGGCATGACCAGCGCACAGGTGGCCGACCTGATGGGTCACGCGGATACCCGCATGGTGGAAACCGTCTATGCCCGTGCCAGAGAAGAAGGCATCAAAAAACGTCGCGGCGACCTTGAGAAAATGAATAAACAGTATGCAGTATTGGCCTGATTATTCATTTTCAAAGACCGAAAGTTGACCCAAAAGTTTCACGAAAAAGTCCTGAAAGTCCTTATAAATCAACGGGTTTCGAGACAGTGAGTTGCACCAAAAGTTGAACTTTTATATTTAT
>CAKTWP010000010.1 GCA_934630705.1 uncultured Clostridia bacterium
TGCGGCTGCCGAAATTGCCATAGGGCCCGGGCCACATATCATAGCCCGCCTTGGTGCTGATCACCAGCTCATCCCGATAAGGGGCCAGGCTGTCGCGGAGAATGCGGCCAAAGTTCCGCTCCGCTGCGCCGGGCTGGGGGCCGTAATTGTTGGCCAGGTCAAAGTGGGTCACGCCGTGGTCAAAGGCCGTAAAGCACATCTGCTGCATCGTGTCATAGCTGGCAGGGTCGCCAAAGTTGTGCCACAGGCCCAGGGAAACAGCAGGCAGCTTCAGGCCGCTTTTCCCGCAGCGGTGATACACCCCGTCCGTGTATCGTTTTTCGTCTGCCATATACATGGTTTTGTCCTCCTTGATAGCATAAAGGCGCAAAAAGCCCATGAAAGCATATTCTGCCCCGAGCCCTCAAATCCTGCACGAATCAGAAAACCAGGCAAAAAGCGCAGCGTCACTTCCCGGGCCAGACCCGAATCAAACCGGCAGCCGCACAGCACGGCCAGCGGAAACACGCAGTTGGCCGCAAAACCGATATGCCAGCGACCGGCCAAAATCCCCATCCTGATACCAGCCCTGATTGATGTACATTTTCTCCAGCTTTTCCATGCCGGCCATCAAAAACGCATTCTCTCGCATACATCCAAGACGGGATATGTATCCAGCCGCCGCAGCATATCGTCCTTGGGCCCCATCAGCCCGGAAAAGGCGATTTACGGCCGGTCGCCAAGCTGGCAGGAGGCTATATACACCGTTATCCACCGCCCGCAGCACATCTTCAGCTCTCATTGGGGCAGCAGCTCCCCGGGCTGTCGAAGAACGGAGTGATCTTCCCGTAGCTGATACGTCTCGGGAAAAAACACCAGCTCCGCCCCCTGATCCAGGCATTTGTGCGCCATCGTTCCTCCTTATTCCTGGGTCATCAGCCGATACTGGGCCAGAGAAACCCGCAGCTGCAAGGGCTGGCCTGCCTGAAAGCGGCGAACATCATCCACGATCCCCTGAGTCATTTCCCAGGTGACGGCGGTAGCCCCGGCATGGGGCTGCAGCACGGTGTTTTCCCGGCAGTCCAACAACGCCTGCGGCTGCCGGCCCGCGCCCTCCTGCTCGTATACATCCAGCGCCGCGCTGATTCGCCCGGTTTGCAATTCTGCAATCAGTGCGTCCGTATCCACCAGAGAACCCCGGGCGGTATTCACCAGAATGCCGCCGTCGGGCATCAGAGAAAGGGCGCGTGCGTTAATGAGATGGAAGGTCTCGGGAGTCTGGGCTGCATGAATGGACACAATGGGCTGCCCCATCGCTTCCTCAAAGGAGACCCGGCGGCAGAAATCCCATTGGGCCAGCCCGTTTTCTGGCAGAAAGGGGTCATACACCGCCACGGAGCAGCCGAAGGGCCGCAGCAGCGCCATCAGATTCCGAGCCACAGCCCCCATCCCAATCACGCCGATTTTCGCGCCGAAGAGGGTATGCTGCTGATCGTATCGCTTATCCCAGCATCCCTGGCGCAGGGCATCGTCATGCTGGGGCACGGTATGCATCATGGCCAGCAGATCGCACAGCACGTTCTCCGCCACATACTTGGCCATGATGGGATTGGCGCTGAGCACCGGGATTCCCTGCGCATAGCACGCTTCGCTGGCAATATGGGCCACGGTGCCTGCGGCATGGGCCAACAGCTTCAGCCGGGGAGCATGAGCCAGCATCTCCGCATCCACCTGAGGCGTGCCCCAATGGGTGATAAGGATGTCCGTATCCGCAAGGGCTCGGGCCAGTTCCTCCCGGGTCATGGGGCGATCATGAGGATTCAACTCCACCTCCCCCATTTCCCGCAGCTGAGAAAGAATTTTTTCCGGAAAATAGCGGGGAAAAAGTGTGTTTTGTGCGGCAGCGATAAAAAACTTCATGGTTTTCCTCCTGATTATCCTCACGCAGAGTTTGATTGCATACTTGCGTCAGCTTTTGGATGCTTCGCACGTTTTTGATATGTCATCAGAATAGCGCGATGAACGTACTGCTTCTGAGTAAATCTGATTCGCCGTTTTGTAGATCATTTCCTTCTACTCATCTCATAAAACGCAAAAAACGCAAGAGGATGCGCTCTTGCGTTTCAGAAAAAGATGATTCCGATGTTTACAATCAATCCGCGGGATACAGCACCGTGCCCATTTCGTCCCCCGCCAGCACTTCCAGGATCGCTTCCGGCTCAAACAGCCCGAACACCCGCACCACCGGCACCTTGTTTTCAGCGCACAGGGCGAACGCGGCGCTGTCCATCACCTTCAGCCGCATATCCTGAGCTTTTTCATAGGTGATTTCGGGAATCAGCCTGGCGTTGGGATTCTTGCGGGGGTCATCGTCATACACGCCGTCAATGTTCTTGGCCAGCAAAATGGCGTCCGCCCCCACTTCCACGGCCCGGAGCACCACGGCGGTATCTGTGGAGAAGAAGGGATTGCCGGAGCCGCCGGCAAACAGGGTCACATGGCCTTTTTTCATATGGCGAACAGCTTCCTGGGTATTATACACCGAACAGACCCGGGGCATTTCAATGGCGCTCATCACCACGGCCTTGCCGCCAGCCCGCTGCACGGCGTCCCGCATGCACAGGCAATTGATCACCGTGCCCAGCATGCCCATCTGATCTGCCGTCACTCGATCCATCTCGCCGCCCTGACGGCCCCGCCAGATATTGCCCGCGCCGATGACCACGCCCAGCTCAATGCCCATATCCGTAATCTGGCAAAGCACCTTGGCCACGCGGTCGACGACCTGATGGTCAAACAGCCGGCCGTTTTCCCCCAGCATTTCGCCGCTGAGCTTGAGCAGCACGCGCTTGTATTCCTTCTTCATGGGGTTCCCCTCCCTGCAATGCAATGCGGTTTTCGCAGTTTTTTCTCATAAAAAACAGGCGGCGCAAGGCCGCCTATTTCTTTTGCAATTACTTCTTGGTGATTTCGGCGATTTCATCCGCCAGATTGGATTCCTTCTTCTCGATGCCCTCGCCGCACTCGAAGCGGACGAAACGGCGCACGGAGATCTTTTCGCCGGAAGCCAGGGTGGCTTCGTTCACCAGGGTGGCGATGGTGATGTCGGGATTCTTCACAAAGGCCTGCTCCATGAGGCAGTTTTCCTTGTAATACTTTTCGATGCGGCCTTCCACCATCCGGTCCACGATCTTCTCGGGCTTGCCTTCGTTCAGCGCCTGAACGCGCAGGATTTCCTTTTCCTTTTCCAACGCTTCAGCGGGCACGTCTTCCTTGTTCACGTAGAGGGGATTGGCAGCGGCGATCTGCAGGGCGATGTCGTGGCTCAGGTTCTTAAAGGTGTCGGTCTTAGCAACGAAGTCGGTTTCGCAGTTCACTTCCACCAGCACGCCGATCTTGCCGCCCATGTGGATATAGCTGTCCACGGCGCCTTCAGCGGCCACACGGCCAGCCTTCTTGGCGGCGGCAGCCAGGCCCTTTTCGCGCAGATAGGCAATCGCCTTTTCCATATCGCCCTGGTTTTCCACCAGCGCCTTTTTGCAATCCATCATGCCGGCCTGGGTGCGTTCACGCAGTTCCTTCACCATTGCAGCGGTAATTTCCATAGGAATGCCTCCTTGTCAATATCGGAATGGGAAAAATTATTCGGCAGTTTCTTCGGCGGGGGCTTCTTCAGCTTCCGCTTCGCTCTGCTCGCCCTGCTTGCCTTCCAGCACGGCATCGGCCATCTTGCCGGCAATCAGCTTCACGGCGCGGATCGCGTCGTCGTTGCCGGGGATCACATAGTCCACTTCGTCAGGATCGCAGTTGGTATCCACGATGGCGACGATCGGAATGCCCAGGGTACGGGCTTCGGCCACGGCGATATGCTCCTTGCGGGGATCCACAACGAACAGCGCGCCGGGCAGCTTCTTCATTTCCCGGATACCGCCCAGGTTCACTTCCAGCTTTTCACGCTCATGCTGCAGCTTGATAACTTCCTTCTTGGGCAGCAGCTCGAACTGGCCGGCCTGCTCCATCTTGTCGATTTCGTTGAGCCGGTCCACGCGGGTACGGATGGTGCGGAAGTTGGTGAGCATGCCACCCAGCCAACGGTTATTCACATAATACATGTTGCAGCGCTTGGCTTCGGATTCGATGCTTTCCTGAGCCTGCTTCTTGGTGCCCACGAACAGCACGGTCTTGCCTTCCATCGCCAGGTTGCGGATGAACATGTAGGCTTCGTCGATCTTCCGAACGGTCTTCTGCAGGTCAATGATGTAGATGCCGTTGCGTTCGGTGAAGATGTAGGGGGCCATTTTGGGGTTCCACCGGCGGGTCTGATGACCGAAGTGTACGCCGGCTTCCAGCAGGTGCTTCATAGAGATGACAGCCATGATGGGATTCCTCCTTGTTTTTTCCTCCGCGTGCGTCACTTCTGCCCGCCACCGCCCAAGGGGCGGCACAAGCGGCAGATCAGCGCGCGTGCGTTATCCGTGAAATTATAGCATGATTTGCGGTATTTTGGCAAGTCCTTTTTGGAATTTTTCTAAAGAAAATGGTAGGACTCCAAGCGATCATGGAGATTTCGCCAAACCAAAAGCAGGAAAGCGCGCAATCGGTTATGGTTGCATTGCAACAACGACCGAAAGAAGCGTCTCCTGCATGGCATGTATAGCGTGAAAGCGGAAGTCTCTGCAATGTCCGATGAACGATGCGCTGACGACCACAGTCCGCAATCGTTTATGCATCAATGCAAAGCTTTGCCGCCGGAAGGATCGTTTCCACCTCGGTTTCCACAAGAATTGCATCGTTCTTTTCCAGGAGCTCCTCCACGGAAAGACGCGGCACGCCTGCGTAACAGGGAAGGGAACCGCGGCGTCGAATCCAACCCTCATCCGCTTCAGCATATCCGATGATCTCATAAAGCTCCGGGTGACGGCGAAATGCCTCCACATGGGCCTTCGGCATGGTTGTGACCGATGCCGAGCTGCCCCAGTCTGATTCTTTTCATGCTTTTATTCTCGCCTCTATCGTTGCCCCAAACACGCCGATCGCAGCGGCACTGCGGGATTTTCTCATTCCCGCGGGCAGAAAAACTCCACTTCTTCCCCGGCCGGGCCGCGGCAAAACGCCAGGCGAACCGGGAAGGGCGGCTGGGAGGGAATGGCCATTTCCGTGGGCTCCTTGATGATTTCATAGCCCGCATCCCGGACGATCTGAATGCACCGATCCACATCCCCGGTGCGGAAGGCGATATGCGGAATCATGCCCAGGGGCAGATCGCCGCCAGCATTGCCGAAGATTTCCAGAATGCCGCAGCCGGTATCCACCATCACAGCGGTATTATTCCCTTCGCCCCAGGTGCGCACAGGCTTCATGCCCAGCAGATCACAGTAAAAGTGCAGCGCCTGCTGCAGCTTTTCGTAGCCGTTGCATTTAATGGCGATATGATGCACGCCCTGAATCAACTGTTCCATCTTCATTTCTTCCTTTCTGCTTTATGCCTCCGTATTTTCCAGCGCGTCCAGATGCTCCCTGCCCCGGCCCAGGATCACCAGCCCCGCCAGGAACAGCGCCGCCAGGCACAGCACGCCGTAGCTGCTTCGGCCCGTCCATCCGCCAATCAGCGAATACAGGAACGGCCCCAGCACCGAGGCGAACTTGCCGAAAATATCAAAGAATCCGAAGAATTCGTTGGACCGCTCCTTGGGAATCAGCTTGCCGAAATAGCTGCGGGACACCGCCTGGATGCCGCCCTGCACCGTGCCCACCAGGAAGGCCATGGCCCAGAACAGGATGGTGGAGAAGGAAACGGCCTGCTGCAGGGCGCTGACCGCGTCCGCCTGCCGCTCCAGGAACGCTGCCGCCGTGTCCAGCACCAGCGCGGTATCCGCGTTTTCCAGCTGCCGGGACGTCATTTCGTCCCGCAGGGTTTGCAGTTGCTTTTCCGCATCGTTTTTCGAAAGGAAACCGGCGCATGTATCCCGCAGCGCCAGCGCGTCCGTGTCTGCGATCTGGGCCAGGGGCTGGGCGTAATGCTCCTCCAGCGCCAGCTCATAACGGGCCTGATGGGGTTCCAGCGAAAAGCCCATATAAAAGCCCACGCAGCAAATCAGCGTATACATCACGATAGCGCCCATCAGCGCCTTGCGGGCGGTGATCTTCGCGGCCAGCCTGGAAAACCAGATGGAGCAGGGAACGGCCACGATCTGGGTCACCAGCAGGGCCAAAATCATCCCCACCGTGCCCAGGCCCAGCACTGTGCCATAGGCCGTGGAAATGCTGATCACCGTGCCCACGCCGTCAATATAGAAGAAATACGCCAGCACGAACAGGAACAGGCCCTTGCGCTGGAAGATTTCCCGGGCCGTGCGGCCGATATTGCGGAAGGTCTGGCTGACGGTGTTTTCCCCCGTGCGCTCGATATAATGGATCTGCTTGACGTTTTTCAGGAAAGGAATGGAGAACACCAGCCACCATACGCTGGTGATCAGAACGGCGAATTTCTGGGCCACGGGGCTGGAATAGCCCAGCACCAGCAGCATCACAATGGACAGCACGAAGGGGATGGTGCTGCCGCCGATATAACCCATCGCGTAGCCCCAGGAGGAAACCCTGTCCATCCGATCGTTGTCGGTCACATCGGTCAGGAACGAATCATAGAACAGATTGGCACCGGAAAAGCCGATGCGGCTGACAATATAGCCAATCAGCATCACCTTCCAATTGTCCGTGGCAGCGATCAGCGCGGTGAACACTACGCCGGCCAGCATGAAACCGGTGAACAGTTTCTTTTTCATGCCCTTGTAATCGGCCACAGCGCCCAGCAGCGGCGCCAGCAGCGCCAGCACGAAGGTGGCGATAGAGGTGGCATAACCCCACCAGATGTCGCCCGCCTCCCCCGCCACGCTGACAAAAATCGTGGGAAAGATGGCGGCCATGATGTTGGTGGCATAGACGGAGTTGGCCCAGTCGTACATGATCCAGCTCCATTCCTTTACGGAAAAGCGCCGTTTCTTTTCAGGCTTGGGAGTCGGCATACGGATCCCTCCTTGGCTTTTTCTTATGCGAAACCTTCTTATTGTATTATAACGTTTTTTTCTGGTTTTGCAAGGGCGATTTTCGTCCCGGCTTGCATAAGATGGCAGATAGAAAGGGGGAATGGCCGTGAAAGCGTTTTTCACCCATGCGTGGGATGTGGCGGCGCGGTTTCTGGGCGGCGCGCTGGCGGTTTGGCAGGGCAGCAGTCTGCGGCTTTTATGCCTGCTGATGGCGCTGGATTATGCCTCCGGCCTGCTCCTGGCCCTGCTGGGCAAAAGCCGGAAGGGGACGGGCCGCTTGTCCGCCCGGGAGAGCTTTCTGGGGCTGATGCGCAAGGGGCTGATGCTGGGAGTGATTCTGCTGGCGGCGGCCCTGGACCAACTGTCCGGTCAGCAGGGACTACTCCAGCGGGCGGCCACGGGCTTCTATATCTGCAATGAGGGCATCAGCTTGCTGGCCAACGCGGCGCTGCTGGGCGTGCCGGTGCCTCGGGTGCTGCGCCGGGCCCTGGACGCACTGGGAAAGGAAAAAAACGCCGCGATAGCGGATGGTAATTAACGGAAGGCCGCGGTGGGTGATGCCAAACGCCAAAGGGCTTCCCACCTGCATTTGCGGATTTTGAGAAACAAAAGCTCCTGGAAAATCACGGAAAACGCATTAAAAAATGCCATATATTGCCATGAAATGCAGTGCCAAATGCGGAACAAGGGCGGGATGAGGGTCGTATTTGTGATGTACGGCGATGGCCGCAACACATTCTCTATTCACTAAAGGAGGCATTCCCCATGAGCAACTCGAAGACGACCAAGCGTTTGCTGACCGCGATGCTGTCGCTGTCCCTGGCCGCGGCGCCGCTGTGCGCCGGCCAAGCCAGCGAGTACGCCACCGTCAAAGGCGGCGGGCTGAACCTGCGTCAGACCGCGTCCCTGGACGCCAAGGTGCTGGGCCAGTATTGGACGGGCACCTGGGTGGAGATTCTGGAAGCGGGCGAAACCTGGAGCAAGGTGAAGGTGGACGGCAAGGTGGGCTACATGATGAGCAAGTATCTCAACAACGGCGCCACCGGCTCCGTGCTCTATGTGCGCACCAACACGGGCATCGGCCTGAACCTGCGCCAGGGCCCCAGCATGGATTCCGCGATCATCACGTCCTTCCCCATCAACACGGCCGTGACCGTGCTCCAGCGGGGCACCAATTGGCACAAGGTGCAGGTGAGCGACAAGACAGGCTATATGGCCACCCGCTATCTGGTTTCCAGCAAGGCCCCGTCCTACACCAAGCCTGTGGATAAGCCCTTCACCGCTACTCTCAAAAACATTAACGGCGGCAGCGTGGTGAACTTCCGGCTCTATCCCGGCATGAAAACCAAGGTGCTCAAGGTGGTTCCCGTGGGCACGAAGGTGACGGTGCTGGAGATGGGCGAAAACTGGTCCAAGGTGGAGCTGGACGGCCAGCGGGGCTACGTGAGCACCTACTTCCTCAAGTACTGACATCACAGGCTTTCAACAACAATTGAATAGCAACTGAATAAAAACAGGACGCGGCTTCCGTAAAGCTGCGCCCTGTTTTCTATATTTCCGCAAAAAAGGCTGTCAAGACAGCTTGACAGCCCATGCCTGATCTCTATCTCAACGCCGGGATGAGCCGGCGGGAGGGGCGGCCCGAAGGCAGCCCTGATCTATCTGGAATCGCCCGAAGGCGAAGTCTGCTTTTGAATGCGCCGGGGCGCAGCGATTATTCCTCGTCCTTCACGATATAGGAATCGATGGCCTTGAGGAACTTGGGCAGATCCTTGTCGTCCAGATCGCCGGTATCCAGATACATGGTATCCCGAGCGGAATACATCATCGCCAGGATGCCCAGCGTGGACTTGGGATCAATGCAGAACTTCTCAGAGCGCAGGTACAGTTCGTTGGAATAGTCCTTGCAGATGCTGCTCAGATGTTCTGCAGACTTCATGGAATCAACATGGATGTGAATGGTCATCGTAACATCTCCTTTCGCGGGGCACAGCCCTACGGTTCGCTTTGAGGGGAATGACCGCCCCTCGTCTTGAGTCTTGCGAGTGGGGATTTTCATCTCCTCTCACAGTGCATAGTGTACCAAATTTTCGTCCAAAAAGCAAGCCGAAATGATGAACACACTTTTCATCCGGAAATTGTTCAAGATGTACAAAATGGTTTTGACCAATACAATGTATATTTTCAATTGCATTTCCACATGCCAATTTTCTTGTAAGCCCCTGTGCCGGTATGGTATAATGAATCGATTTTTGACAGGTAAAGGAGCATCGGCATGCGAAAGGCGGAACAGGTGATTTTTGCAGTGATGACGATGGTGTCAGACGGGCAGGGCAACGTGCTCATGCAGCACCGGGTGGATCCCTGCTGGCCCGGATATGCCTTTCCCGGCGGGCATGTGGAGCAGGGCGAAAGCTTTGCCGATACGGCGATCCGGGAAACCTGGGAGGAAACCGGCATTCGCATCGCGCATCCCGTGCTCTGCGGCGTGAAGCATTATCCGTTGGATTCCGGGGCGCGATACGTGGTACTGCTGTACCGCAATGAAGGAGCGGTTTCAGGCGAAGTGCGCGGATCGGAGGAGGGGGACGCCATGTGGGTGCCCCAATCGCAGATGGCCGCGCTGCCGCTGGCCGATGGGTTCGCGGAAATGTATCAGCTGTTTATCCGGGACGATGTGAGCGAGCTGTGGTATGACCAGACCGAAACAGGCCAATGGACAACCCATTTTCAATAACAGGACAGGCGCGAAAGCCGAAAGGGCACGGGACGATTGAGCCTGAATGCAGCCAGCCGCATGGGGAATGCGGCTGGCTGCATTCAGATTCTGTCGCGAGCATTAAATAAAAAGCCTGGGGTTGCATCTTGGCTAGAACGGCATTGAGTGCCAGGCGCGTATGATAAATGCGCAGCCTTGACCTGCACAGGGTTCTTAAAAAGCACCTATTCACCACCAGCAAGTGAGTAGGTGCTCAGGACACAAAACGGTCAGCGCTTATTTGCGGTTAATATGCCAGGCGGTAATCTGCGCTTCAGGGCTTCGCTGGTTATAAGCGGCCACATAGGAATCCAGCACCTTCTGTGCCCCCTTAGAAACAGCATCATCCAGATATTGCTGCCAGGTGGTATCGTTGATTTCCACCGCGCCTGTGACAAAATTGACCACCCAGTCCTTCATCAGGGTTTCCAGGCCGGCGTTGTATTCCAGGTCCTCATCCGTGGCCAGATAACCGTAGAACATGGTCTGATACAGATGGATTCCCAGCGCCTGGTCAAACACGTCCGCGTCCGCCAGCATTTTGATCTTATTGGCGGGATCCCGATACTCCGCCGCGCTGCGGGCGCTTTCAGCCTGACGAATTTCCAAATTGTAGAACAGGTTTGCCAGGGGATGCTGCCGCCAGCCCAGCGCATATTTTTCTTCATTGCTCAGCTTCTGGCCGGGCTCGCCATACATGTACTTCATAAGCCGGTTGGCGGAGGTGTGGGGCTCGCCGGTATAGCGCAGATTGCCGTTTTCATCGGTGAGCTGGGGATTGCCGTAGGCCGCGCCCTCGTCGGTATGGCAGTAATTGATGATAGCGATGGCGGCTTCGGGATGCTCGCATTTGGCGGAAATCAGGGCCGTTTTCCAGAATGAGCCATGATCCTTTACGCCATACCGCGTGCCATCGTCGCTGGAGACAAAGATGGATTGGAAATCCACATCCGGCTGCAGCTCCAGCAGGCCCTTTTCCAGCAGATCAGAGCCCACATTCCACCAGCCGGAATACATGCCGCCCTTGCCGTTTACGGCGTTAAGCAGTGCCTGGTCGTAATTCAGAATGAAGGCCTCCTGGTCAATGGCCTTGGCGGCGTACAGCTCCTGAAGGTATTCCATGCACGCGCGGAAACCATCCGTATAATTGAAGGGAACCGCCACGTCATCCACCAGGTACGTCTGGTTTGGCTGGCCGCCAAAGGCGCCAAAGATGGGCATGAAGGTCTGCGTCCAGTCGCCGCCGTTGAAACGGCAGCCTAGGCCATAGGTGTCGTCCTGGCCGTTGCCGTCCGGATCCTTTTGCGCCATCGCCAGCAGAATTTCCTTGAGCTCGCTGAGGGTATAGGTTTTCTTCTCCTCAAAGCCCAGCTTGCGCACCCAGTCCATCCGCAGGATGGTGGGATTCTTGTACGCATAGTTTTCGCTGGGGATAGTTACCAGCTTACCGTTGATGGTGCACATCTCCAGAGACCCTTCCTGACAGCGGTTCAGAATATCCTGGCCGTACTTTTCCAGCAGATCGTTCAGATCCGTAAGGAAAAAGCCGGTGTTGTAATACTCCATGAACGTCGTGCCCTGAACGGATACGATATCCGGAATATCGCCGGAGGCCAGCAGCAGAGGCAGCTGCTCCTGGGGATTTTCGAAATATTCCATCTTCACATTGATTTCGTAGCCGGGAATCAGATGCTTGACCACCTCAAACCAGTCCTGAAGCTCCTGGGGCATAGGCTCTCCGTCCTTCGGGAAGAAATCACCCTCGGCTTGCATGATGGAGATCGTGACGGGAATATCGCCATCCGCGAGGGCGGCGCCGGCGACGCCAAGCAGCAGCGCCAGCACAAGCAGCAGAGAAACGCGTTTTTTCATAGGTTCTTCCTCCTTTTTATTTGTAAACGGCGTCTGCCGTTTAGCTTCTCAGCCCTTCAGCGATCCAACCATCACGCCCTTGGCAAAGTATTTTTGCAGGAAAGGATATGAGCAGATGATTGGCAGGGTAGCGAAAATCACAGTAGCGGCCCGCACTGCATCCGAGGATGGTGGCTTGGCCAGCAGGTAGTCCTCGTCCATCACGGTCTGCACAGAATTATGATACATTTTCTGCAAAATCACCTGGATGGGATAGTATCTGCTTTCATGATTATAGATAATCGCAGCCGTGTATTCATTCCAGTTGCTCACGCCATAAAACAGCGCCATCGTTGCCAGGATGGCAGTGGACAGCGGCAAAACGATGGAAATCATGGTACGCACCTCGCCAGCGCCGTCAATATAAGCCGATTCCTTCAGTTCCTCAGGCTGCGCAAGGAAGAAATTCCGCATCAGCAGCAGATTGGATACCGATATGGTATCTGGAATAATCATCACCCAGAGGGTATTGAGAAAACCCAGGTTGCGCAGATTCAAGTAAGTCGGAATCAAGCCGCCGCCTACAAACATGGTAATCAGCACAAACACGGTCATGGGCATACGATAGGGCAGATCCCGCTTGCTGAGCGCATAGCCGCCCATGGATGTGAGCAGCAGGGAAAGGCTGGTGCCTACCACCGTGATGAATATCGTGTTTTTATACGCCTGCCACACGTTGGGGTATTTAAATACATATACATAATTATCAAAGGTGAGTTCCCTGGGCCAGAGCATCATGCCGTTGGCTGCTGAAATGGCGGCATTCGTGGAAAGCGATTGAAAGAGCAGATTAACAAAGGGATAGAGCATGGAGAGCACCAGCAGCGATACAACGCCGGCAATCAGCCAATCCCAGATTGTGGTGCGATAAAGCCGCCGCTTGGAGGCGGGAGCTGTTGCGCATTTCATCGTCATCACCAAATGCCTCCATCCTCGTCCAGCTTTTTGGCTACCCGGTTGGTCAATACCACCATTGCCAGGCTCAATGCGCTGTTAAACAGCCCCACTGCCGCGGAATAGCTGTATTGATTAATTTTGAGCACCCCTGTCTTGTAAATGTAATAGTCCACCGTTTCCGCCACGGGCTGCACCATATCGTTGATCATAATCAGTGTTTGCGAAAAAGATGTGGAAAACAGGCCGCCCATCGTCATAATAAACTGCAGGCTGATCAGCGGGCGGATTTCTGACAGCGTGATATGCCACAGCTTTTGAAGCCGGGACGCACCATCCAGCTCTGCCGCTTCATATAGCTCCACGTTTACCCGGCTCAACGCCGCCAGATAGATAATGCTGCCCCAGCCGACACCCTTCCAAACGCTGGAAAGCACATAGAACCATTTATACAGTCCCCGCTCCCCCAGATACATGATTCTTTCCCGGCCTATCAGATGGCGGACGCCATTAATAAAGCCATTATAGGAAAAGAAATTATGCAGGATGGCATAAACAACCACAAAGGAAACAAAATGCGGCAGATAGGAAATCGATTGAAGCACACGCTTGTATCGAGGCCATTTCATTTCATTGAGCAGCAGCGCCAGGATGATGGGCGCAGGAAAGCCGATGGCAATGCTCAGCAAGGACAGCGTCATCGTGTTTTTAAACAATCGCGGAAGCTCGCCATTGGTTAAAAAACGAATGAAATGCTTGAGGCCGTAATTGCTTGTCCACGGGCTGCCCCAAATTCCCTGAAGGAAATTGTAGTCCTTAAAAGCAATCTGAATGCCTGCCAGAGGGATATACTTAAAAATAATCAAATACACCACTACCGGCAAAAAGAGCACATAGTATACCCAATAGCGCCGCATGAGCCGATGCCTTGTCCGACGCTTGCAGCTTTTGGGCATCAGAGAAATTACCATTGCCTTGTCTCCTCCATTTCGCTTTTGCTCCTGTTCTGTCTGGCGAAATCAGCATAACAAAATGACAAATCAGCGTCAATGGCTCATTTGCATCCGAGATAAAGGAAACACGTTGTACGCCGCTGCGGCTCAAACGCTTTATAGCCCTCCGTATTTCTGCACGTCCCAAGCGAAAAAGAAAGGCCGCCGAACTGCATTCCGGCAGCCTGCACTTTATACGCCGCAGCTTCCCTGGCTGCCGATGCAATTATATCCGCTGGACATGAGCTTCTGCATAAAGGTCAGATAAGGCACGGCATAACGCTTTTGCATAATGGGTCCATCGCAGGCCTCCGCATCGCCATAGATATGCACGCAGGTGCCGCCCCGCTCCGCGATCATCAGCTGCTCACCTGCATGAGGAAGCAGCCTGCCCATGCGCACTGTGCCCTCGGCATATCGTTCCGGCTCATCAGGCAGCCGGGCAATGATCCGGCCTTTTCGATCAAGAATGGCCCCCTTGAGCGCACCGGTGAATACATAAAACTCATGATATCCATCCCCATCCAAATCCACCGGATACATTTCTGTGCCGGCGCAGGGCATGTGAAAATCCACAGGCTCACCGGTATAGGCGTCAAAATAAAACACGCCGTCCAACGCATGCTCCAGGCCATATTCATCCGGCACAAATCGCTGCCGCATCACCATCACGATTTTTCCGTAATCCTCCAGCACATTGGCCGCCCAGGCTGTATGCATATGCCCATAATCCACCTGTTCCCAGGCGATATCCGCATTCAGGCGGAAAGTAAATACCCGTTTTCTGCCGGGCCGTTCATCGCCCTCCCGACAGGTGAACACGTACCATTCCCCGGTTTTATAGTTCTGATAGGGAATCACCACATCCGAGTGTCCCTGATAATTCGGCGCAAGGTCAATTATCTCATGCCCATCCTCCATAGACAGCATGCGTTCGCCCCAAAACAGTTCATCCACCCCATCGCCGTTTATATCCAGCACCGGGGTTACATGACTGGCTCGCGGCCCAGGCTCCTCCTTGCGAATAACCAATTCCCAACGCGGAACATGATTGTCCCGCCAGCCCTGAAGATACATATTGGCGTAGGTTCCCTGACAGGTAACCAACACCGGCTCTCCATGCGCATAGCCTCCAACCAGATAGAAACGATAGCTCAGGCTCATGCGCTCTTCAAACGTGTTAAAAGGCCAGGGCCAACTGCCGGTCTTTGTCCCGGTTTCCGCATCCCATCGTTCCAGCTTCCGATGCATAAAGGAAAAAGGCGCACCGGTGTTATTGAGAACGTAAATCTCATCCTCGCCGTCCCGGTTCATATCAAATGGCAAAACCGGCACAAACCAGATACCGGGAAGTACGCCGTCCGGCAGCTGCTTATCCCAGATGCGCCGGCCATTCATCTCAAACAGCGCCACATGAACCGGCTGAATTCCCTGAATGCGGAAGCACTCCTCGCCAGGATCAACCGCCGGACCCGCTGAGTAAACAAACAAAATGCCCTGCCGCCCCTTTAACTGCACTGTGGATGAATGCAAAAACCCCGCTTCAACCCCCAGATCAAAGGTTGCCAATTCTTCAAGTTTCATTTTATCCTCCTTTTATTCCGCTTGCAGCAGATAATACATGCTGCAGAATTGCCGGCCTATAGTGAACCGAAGCTGGCCATTTTCATATTGAGATGGAATCTCCCCAGTGTGCATGCCCTCGGCATTGATGCCGATTACCCGCAATGTCGCGCAGGCCGTTTGAAGCACAACCTCTGCCTCTATCACTTCAATTTCCACCGGTGGTATACCCAATGCCTGCATCTTCTCTCCATCGAATTGTGCCCCTGTATTCCTTGCTCTGCCAACGGCCGTAAGTAGCAGACTGTCTGAAGCGGCGACTGGTGCATCGGTCAGGGAGGACAGGGCGATGACCGCAAAATCCGTCTGTGCGCAAACGCTCATGGCAGACAGTGCAACCGTTCCCTGCCGGGCCAAAAAGCCATAGGCACACTGGGTGCGCGGCGTATCCACCCAGCCGTACTGGTTCTTCCAGGAACGCATCAATTCTCCCGTCACGGCGCAAACCTTGCCCGTTTCAGGCAAACAGGGCGTATCCGCCATCTCCACCATATCCTCCGCATCCTTGAAAACCACGCCTGTCCGCTTCCATTCCCCGCATGCGGACAGCCTGCGCCTTCCCGCATGGATTTCACCCAAATCCCGCAGGCGCAGCTTCAGTGTTTCCTGAGCCGGGCGTACGTCCTGCCGCCGCAGTATCAGCGCCGCATGATAAAACAGCCCATACTTAGCTGGATCATTCCAGGTTGAAAACACCCCCTCCCGGAAGGGGACTCCGCCGATGGCGGAGGATGAGACCTCCTTGCCCAGCACGCGCATCTCTGAAAGCCGACTGCTGTAGGCGTAAGTGTGAATTGCCAGACCAGAATAGCCCTGCAAAGCGCTGGCGGCGGCAAACACGATGGCGCTTTCCGCCCGATATTCATTGGGCCAGGGCACATCCCACTCCGACACAAAAAACGGCTTTTCCAAATCCCGCGTACATGTCAGCGCCTCAAAATCAAATTCCCTGCTTTGAGTCAGCGCCCGATTCATGCAGCTTTTTTGGGTTTCCTCCCAACGCCAATCGTAAAAATAAGCATGAGAATCGCAAAAATCGTTCATCTGATGGTTGGCGCGTGTCACTGCGCCATTGACGAAAAAGTTTGTGCCGGCAATCGGGATGCGAACGCCCAGTGTACGCAGCGTTTCCCGGCACTCCCGATAATACTGAGCAAGCAGTTCTTCCTTAAACTGCGTTAGCGGCGGACAACTTGTGCTGTTGAGATCCACCCTGTCCGCATCCAGCCCGATTTCATGCTCCGCCAGCCACCGTCGAAACATTTCGCGCAGTTCTGCCAAATAATTCTCATCCTGCATGGGGAAGAAAAACAGATCACGCTCATTTACGATTTCCGTAAGCACAAACACCGGGTCATCCTTGTACGCCAGGCCGGTGTATGGATTTGCGTGCTGCCAGATCTGAGACATATATTCCTTTTGCAAGGCAATCAGCGTGGGATCAAAGCAGCAGCAATTGTTCTGGCCCCGCACTGCCAAAGGATTGTCCACCCCGTCTCCGGAGCGGAATTTTCGATAGGTAAGCATATCCAGATAGCAGTATATGCCCTCCTGCTTAAGGCAAAACACCAGATAATCCAGCCGTTCCAGGCTTTGCTCGTCTAGTATCCGGGTGGATTTCAGGCGAGGGCCTTTGCAGAATTGAAAAATGTTGGGCGTATTCCATTCCGCGTCCAGTTGATGAAAACGCACCAGATTCACGCCGGTTTTCCGCAGCCGGACAGCCACCTGACGGGCATATTCATGGCTGGGGAAGCAGGCACCGCCGTTGAAATTCACCCCCCAGAATCGGGCGGGAGTCCCATCCTCAAACACAAACCGATCCCCACGCACCTGCATAAAGCCATGTTTTCCCGCCGGCATTTCCTGACCGAATGCGGAAGAAATATCAATGGGCATATCATCGTGAAAAAAAGGGAAGGGAATATATCGCGTCATGGTTATTCTTCCTCCTGTCTATCCGATTGCAGCTTTGTCCATTCCAGCCCCTCCAGCAGCGCCAGAAGAGCCAGACTCTGCCCGTAAGGCTGCGGAGAAAGAGGAATTTGCCGATAATAATCCAGATCCGTTCCTACGCATGTCCCGGCAGAAACCTGCTGCAAAATGCCTTTTTCATCAATCCTTTTCCAAATGGCCGCCAGCCCCCGCTCACCTGCCGAGCGGAAGCTTGCGTCCAGATACCCCAGTCGCACTGCCTTGAGCAGCCCATAACTGAATCCTGCCGATGCAGATGCCTCTGGATAAGAGCTTTCCGGCAGATTAATCAACGTGTGCCACATTCCGTCTGCATCCTGATACCTGCGTAACGCCTGCGCCTGACGCTCTAACGCGCTCAGCAGTACCAGGCGCACACCCCCGGGAACAGGCGCCAAATCCAGATAGTCCACCAGCCCGGCCGTATACCAGGCGTTGCCCCGTCCCCACAGCGCTTTGCCGAAGTGTCCCTGCCCATGAAAGCCCCAGCCATGATAAAACAAACCCGTTTCCAATTCCGTCAGATATTTCAGATGCAAAAGAAATTGACGGGCACTTTCATCAATGTATTGCTTTTCATCCAAAAGCGCACCCATCCGAGCCACAAACAGCACAGTCATATACAATGTGTCATCCCACAATTGACCTTCATTTTCCGAATCGATCGTCTTATGCTGGAAGCCACTCTCCGGTGTACGGGGCAGACCATGCATGGCATAATCCAGCCATTCCCGGCAAATGGTCAGATAGCTTTTCTTTCCTGTTTCTTCATAGAGAAAGGTCAGCGTCAGCAGGGGGCACATGCTGTTCACATTCTTCTGTGGCAGCCCTTTGGCAATATGGTCATCAAACCATTGCAGAAGATAGTGCAGTGTCTTCCGGCTGTGCGTACAGCAGTAATACCGATAGAGCCCATACAGCGCAACTCCCTGATACCAATCCCATTGCGCCATATAATGTGCCGTCCCCGGTGTTGCGGTGTTTTTCATGATGCCATCCGCCAGTCGCCGGGCTTGTTCAAGCAATGCTTTCTCTGAAATCATTTTATTCCTCCCTGCCATACATTCTTCATTGTTTCTGCATAGAGTATAGAGGAATGGCGTTACGACATGCAATAACGAGTTCGGCCTTGCTATAAGGAATTCAAGAAACATGCTTTCGAACAGATAAAGAAATTCTGCGGCGAATAAATAGTTCGCTGCTCAGCCTGCCGCAGACGGATATTTATTTACCATTTTCCCTTATTCGCCATTGTCCCCGCCTTTTTATATGGGATATAATAGGCGTATATAAAGAAGGAGACGGTCTGTATGCAAAAAAGATGGAAGCTGCAATCTCAATCGGATCGGAAGCGGATGGCTCTCTTTTTCTCCTATTTTTTTCTGTTGCTGTTGGCGGTTACGCTGCTGCTGTCCTTTGGGCAATTTTTTTATACGGATGCCATGATGCGAGAGGATTATCAAACGAATAACGAAAACACATTCGCCCTTTTGCGGCATTCCCATGAGGTGCTTTTTGACCAGATGGAATATGCTGTCCGCGGTTTATTTGACAACGCTAAATATGAAAACTTTCTCAGCTACTATCAAAACAATAAAATGCTAAAGGCCATCGAGGTGTTGGAGGATCTGAATGTGATCAAGGCTTCGATGAATGCGCTGGAGTGTATCTGTCTGTACTATCCCGAGGCGCAGATCACCCTGTCAACCGCCCAGAGCGTCTCCCCTTTGTCCCTATATCACGATCAGGCGTTTATCCAGCAATTTCCGGATATGCCTCAGCTTTTCAAACGCACCTTCAGCCGTCAAATTCAATATCCTTTTGCTGCCAATGCCATCAATGTGATCACCTTTGTTCGAACGATTCCCCGTTTCTCCGGTGGAAGGGCGCCCACCGCCTATGCCATTATCGATATCAAAAGCGATGCGCTGTATTCCTCCTTTTCGGAAATCAGCCTGAAGGAAAACGCCAATTTTCTGGTTTACGATGCGTCCAACGCGCTGATTCACGCTACGGGCGAACGGCTTTCCTTCAACGAGGTCTGTCCGGACGAAATGGACACGGCCCAAAAAAAGGCAGCGCAGAAAGCCCATATTCATGGGCATACGTACCATACCAGCGTCATCCGATCTGAAGATACCGGCTGGACCTACGTCTATCTGCAGGACATTCAGGACATCGACCAGCATTTGCTGCGCATTCGAAACGCCTTTTTGCTTTTTGCTTTCATTATTCTTCTGCTGGGCGTGCTTTATTCTCTTTTAGCATCAAGGAAACTCAATCAGCCTCTCCAGCGGATCTCAAAGCGCCTGAGCGTCTCCAACGAGGACACGGATGTGTTCGCCCGAATTGATCGATTGATTACGCAAAATGAACGTTTGGACGCAGAATTGGCCAACAATGCAATCATTGGGAAAAACCAGCAGCTGCTTCATCAAATGCTGATGGGATTTGCCTCAGAAAAAGAAACGTCCGACTGCCTTCAATTAAATTCCGGAGAAAATGAATGCCTGCTGTTTCTGCTTGGTACGCATACGGACTGTATGCCTTTGTCCGATGTGATTATCGCCTCGGTGTTGGAGGCATATGCGCTTCGGCTGGTTATAAAAATCTATTCCCATAAAAATGAAATTGCGCTAATACTCGCCGGCGCTTCACCCGAAAAGGAGATTTTGCTCAGCGCTGCGAATGAACTGATTGAGCGGTTTCCCGATGGAATTACCGCCATCGGCATCAGCCAAGGTTTTTCTGATGCAACGCAAATCGCCAAAGCATATCATCAGGCGTCTACGGCCCTGGGCATGCGGCTGGTTCGCGGCTGCGGCTCGGTTTGCCATTATCAGGATATTCTGAATCCGCCTGCTCTGAATTATCCTTATCGGCTGGAAAACGTAATCTTCCATGCCATAAAGGTGCTGAATTATCCGGCTACGGTGGAAAGCATGGGGCAATTCCAGCAGTATCTGATTCAAAACGACGCGCGGGCCCGCATTGTAAAAAGCTTTTATATGCAGCTGTTCAGCTCCACACAACAGCTGATGATAGAAAGCGCCAGCCCCAAAACGGTGCTGGCCGGATTTAATCATTGCGATTTGCTGGAAGCCGCGGATATTTCGGAAATGAGCGCCTATATGCTTCAGATCTTTGAACTTCTCATTCAAAGCGGCGCGCAGGCTGATCAGGATGAAAATGATCTAGTGGATAGGATCTGTTGTTTTCTGGAAGCGCATCTGGATAATATGCCCACGCAGGAAACGCTGGCCGAGGAATTCTTTATCTCTCTGAAAACCCTTCGGCTGGAATTTCAGCGGGTTAAGGGCATGTCAATAAAAAACTACACGGATCACCTGAAAATTGAAAAATCGAAAGAAATGCTGCAGTCGCCTCAAATTAAAATCCAAGAAATTGCCCAAAGAATGGGCTTCAGTTATCCGCAATCCTTTATCGCTTTCTTCAAATCGTTTACTGGGCTGACACCCGGCGAATGGCGCGAGTCCTTTTTGCACCGCGCGAAATCATGAGTTTTTCGGCATAATGAGCATTATTCTTCTGTTTTTTGCTTCAAACCGTTCAGCCATCCGAATTATTTCACCGGGAAATTGTATCCCTCCTTGAAGGGCTCCTTCGTCAGGCGATAATGCCACCATTCGTGATCAAATCGCTTGAAGCCATGCTTTTCCATCACGGCGCACAGCAGCGCCCGGTTATCCGCCTGTGCCTGGGTGATGCCCTTGGCCCCATGCCAGGCCAGCTTGCCGAAATAATCAAAGCCCGTGCCCATATCCAGCGCGTTGCCGTCCATATCCGTGATGGTCAAATCCACGGCGCTGCCCCGGCAATGGCTGGAATTACGGGCAATATACCCCTCGTCCACCAGCAGCACCTTGTTTTTGTATTCAGGATAAAACTCCGCCTGATTGCGCTTATCGTCCAGGTCCTGGCTCCAGCGCACGAAATGGCGCACGGCGCTCTGGGGCCGATACGCATCGAAAATCATCAGCCGGTAGCCCATCCCCCGAAACTCATCCGCCGCCGCTGCCAGCGCCTGGGCGGCTTCATTGGTCATGATGGCGTAAGGCGCTTCATAGCCATCGATCACATCGCCCACGAAATTATGGGTGCCCGCATAGCGGATATCCAGAATCACATCGTCAATCAGCTCATGCACATAGCAAAAGCCCTCGGGCAGTTCATGGGCAGGGACGGGGATTTCCTCCGCGTTGGCAAAGGTGGGAAACAGAAACGCCAGAGACATGAAAATCATCATCCTTTTAATCCATTGTGTTGTCATAAGTGAATTTTACCTCGTAGGGATGGCCCCAAAGATAGTAGGAGACATACACGTCCCGCACAGCATGGGGCGTACCCTTGGTGAGCAGCACGCAGCGCACGTCCCGGGTCTCCCCCGGGCCAATCACGATTTCCCCCGTCTCGCCGTAAAAAAGCACATCCGCGCTGATGGGCGCGATTTGCAGCTCCACCATCTCCGCCGCCACCAGACCGGGATTCTTGATACGAAGCGTGTAGATATAATAGGAATAATCCCCGGCGGCGGACAGCGTGCCGGACTGAACGATGGTGCCCAGCAGGCTGCGCTGGCTCACGGCGTCCCGAAGCTGCTGAAACTCGGCTTCCCGCTCCGATGCGGGCACGATCTGCAGCCCCTTGCCGATCACCTGCAGGGACGTATTGAACAGCCCATACACCATGGCCCCGGCCAGCACCACCACCAGCACAATCAAACAAACGGCGGCTTTTTTCACGCGTTGCCTCCTTATTCCATCTGGGACAAAATGCGGTTCATTTCATCGATCATTTCCGAATCCTTCAGGCGGAATTTGAACTCCACCCGCCGGGATGCGTCCATATCCACCGTGCCGTCGGCGCGATAAATGGGATCGGAAAAGCTGCGGCCCTTCGCGGTGAGCAGCTCCTGCAGCAGCGTTACCTGGCTGGCAGACAGAGTGGGCAATTGCAGGCAATATTCCGCCACGCTCAGCGCCCGGTTCTGAGACAGCTTCAGGTTGCTGATATAGGAGCCCGCCGTATCCGTATGCCCTTCAATAATGATTTCCCCCACGTAGTCCTGATATTCCGGCCGGGTGAGCACTCCCAGATACACCGGCAGGAACCGGGCCAGCAGCTCCCGCCCCGAATCCTTGATGGCGGAGGAATTGGTTTCAAAGAACACGGCACTGTCCAGCACAATATCGCCGGTGGCGCTGTCCACAGTAGCCCGCAGATTGGCTGCGGTCAGGGCCTGGCTCAAGGCCTGAATGATCTGAGAACGTACACCGATCAGATCGTCAATGCGCTGCTGCTGGGTGAGCATTTCGGCCTTCTGGGCTTCCAGCACGGTCTGCATCGCGCCCAGCTTATCCGCCTGCTCCGCCAGCTGCAATTGCAGCTGCGCCTGCTCCTCTTCCTTGGTTTTCAGGGCGGATTGGGCGGCCTTGAGATCGTTTTCCTGCTGATCCAATTGAATCTGAATGGCCGCCAGCTCCTCCTGCTTGCCCATCAGCGTCACGTTGGCCTGCTCCAGCTCCTCCTCCCGCTGGGTGAGGGTGATGGTGGCCTTATCCAGCTGGGCCTGCTGCTCATTGAGCTGCTGGGTTTTCAGATCCAGCATATTATAATACTGATACACGCTGTATACCACCGCCAGCACGAACACCAGCAGCAGGGACGCCATCATATCCGAATAGGAAATCCAATGGGCGCCGCTGTCGCCGTTTCGGGGGCCGCGGCTGGTTTTCTGTCGCCGCGCCATTTATTTGCCCTCCGCCTGGCTGCGGGCTTCCAGCGCGGCGGTCACGCCGGCCAGCGCCCGCTGCAGCTGGCTCAGCGCCGCGGCGCAGCCCTCGGCCTCGTCCCGGCAGCTTCTGGCCTGCTCCGGCGCGGCCAGAGAAATCCTGCGCAGCTCCTCCAGCTTTTCCGTCAGCACGGAGAGCACGCTGTGGATGTTTTCATCAAACATGGCCAGCGACCGGGAAAAGCCCCCGGACATCTGATCCACAAAGGCGGCGTAGGTGCTGGACAGCCGCTGGCTGCTTTCATCCATCTGCTTGGACACATCGCCCGACATCTGCAGCGCTCCCTGAGCCTGGGCCTGCACGGCGGAAAGCACTTGTCCGCTCCAGGCGGCGTAATCCTTCATGGAGGCCTGCAATTCCTTCTGGGATGCTTTCATGGACGACAGGAACGCGTCCTGCTCCTGGGATGCAGTCATGATTCCGGAAAGCACCTGGGAGCCGTGGGTCAGGAACGCACCGCTGGCCTCCTGCCCCTGCTCCAGCGTGTCGATATAGCTTTCAAAGCGCTTCATCACCCGCTCGGTGACGGACTGCACATGGTCCAGGCTGGACAGAATCTGATCCGCGGCGGCCATGGTGCGATTGATGGATTCAAAGGAAACGGACTGGGCCTGATTCACCGCCGACAGCGTCTGCCCCAGCTGCACAAACTGGCCGCTGAGGGTTCGGTTCATCTGGGCGATAAACTGATTGGCAATGTTGCCTACCCCGTCGATCTGGGCCTGGGTCTGGCCCAGAATAAAGGCGTTCATGCTTTGGGAAACGGGCGCAAGGGATTTTTCCACCGAGGCCACAATCCCATCACTGACCTTGCTGCCCAGATCTGCGGACAGATGGCGAAGCTGCGCGGAACGGTCCTCCTGCTGGCAGATCAGCTGCACCGTATCATCCAGAGGCTTTTGCATCACGATGTCGGTGAACGCGTCGGTGAAATCATCCAGAGCGTTCACGGTGCTGCCGTGGGCCATGCGGTTGAGCACGTTAAAGGCCAGAGAGCAGGAAATACCGGCGATGGAGGTCATGAAAGCGAAGGTCATCCCGGCAATCATCTGTGGGATGCTTTCCATCGTCTTGGCCGCGTCGCTCACATCCAGGCCGCCCAGACCCCGCATCAGGCCGATGAACGTGCCCAGAATGCCCAGGCTGGTCAGCAGGCTGGGGATCACTTCGCCCAGCTGCTCATGCCCCACCGCGTAAATGGCGGAATCGTCGTTGATATAATCCTCCACGTTGCAGTTCAGCCCCCGGGCGTCCAGCTGCTCGGCGTTCACCAGAAACCGCCGCCAGGGCACCTGCATTTCTTTGCCCAGAAACAATACATCCTGCCATACCGGCCGGCCTTCGCCGGTGTTGGTTTCCAGCAGATGAATGGCCCGGCGCAGCCGATGGCCCGCCCGGCGCACCGGGATAATACATTTGAAAACGCCCATCAGCGTCACCAGCGCAATGGCCAGATAAATCAGCGTATCAGTTAAGTTTGCGGCGAGGGACGAAAGAAATTCGTTCATGCCCCTCCCTCCTTTCCGGGGAATCTGATTTTACCCCTACATTGTAATTGATTTCTTGCAAAAAAGCAATGGAATTGTAACAAACAAAAAGGTAAATTCTGGGCCGCTTTCATTGACAGCAGGGCGATTCATGGGGTATGATGAACTATACTGCCTCATCGTTTTGCAAGGAGGGATTCGGATGCATCGATTATTCGCGGCGCTGCTGGCCGTTTTGCTGGCGCTTGGCTGCTTTTCTTTCGCCCTGGGCGAGGCCCGCACGGCCATTCCCGCCGCCACGCCTACGCCCCTGCCCACCCCGGAACCAACGCCGGTTCCCACACCGGAGCCCCTGATTTATGAAGCGCCCAAGCAGGTGAAGGTCACCTTCGTTGGCGATTGCACCTTGGGCTGCACCTCATCCGAGCGGGAAAAATCCAGCGGCTTTGAATCCTTCATTTACCGCAACGGCCTGACCTATCCCTTTGAAAAGGTGCAGGAGATTTTCGCCAACGACGATTGCACCGTGATTAACCTGGAAAGTGTGTTTTACGACACGGACGCGGGCAAGGTGAGCAAGACTTACAATTTCCGTGCGCCCATGTCCTTTGCGGAAATGCTGCCGCTGTCCTCCATTGAAGCCGCGTCCATCGCCAATAACCATACCGGGGATTACGGCTCCTATGGCATCAGGTCCACGGTGCTGGCGCTGCAGCAGCAGGGCGTAAATTATTTCGGCTCCACCGAGGAAACGGACGCGGTATACGTGCTGGAAAAGGACGGGGTGAAAATCGGCTTTGTGGCGGCGTATATTTCCTATTGGTGGGGCCATAAGCAGCAGATTCAGGAATGCTTTGATTTTCTGCGGGAGCGGGGGTGCCAGGTGATCGTGGCGTGCATTCACGGCGGCGTGGAATATGATACCCGCCACGACATGCATCAGGAAAACATGGCCAACGCCATGATCCGCTATGGGGCGGATCTGGTGGTGGGCCATCATCCCCATGTGCTGCAGGGGGTGCGGGTAAACAGCGGCGTGACCACGCTGTGGAGCCTTGGCAACTTCTCCTTTGGGGGCAATTCCAAGGTGCGGTCCATCCATTCCGTGATCGCCCAGGTGACCTTTTCCTTTGACAACAGCAACGCCTATCTGGGCCATCAGCTGAATCTGATTCCCGCCCATATGTCCGGCACCGCGGAATACAACAACTATCAGCCCGTGCTGGTTTCCGGCGCGGAGGCAGATCAGGTGATCGCCGCCATGCAGGAGGACACGCTCTTTCCCCTGCAGCCCTACATCGAGGGGGTGGGTGCGGTACAGCGGTTCGTGCCCGCGATGCAGAAATGACGGTTTTTCCGCGGCTTTTTTTGCCCGGAAAGGGCCGCCCGCCTTGCAATGCGGCGCAGATCGCGGTATAATATTTTTTATCCTTGAGCCAGAAAACGGAGGCATTGGATGATTAACGCACAGGATTTTATCAAGTCCCTTTCCCTGCAGGTGCTCAGCCCTTCCTCCCGCCAGGAATGGGATATTCATTCGGCGGAGCTGAACCGCCCCGGCTTGCAGTTCGTGGGCTTTTATGAGCATTTTGCCGAGGAGCGGCCCCAGGTGGTGGGGCTGACGGAAATGTCCTATCTGGAATCGCTGCCCGAGGAGGTGCGGCAGGAACGGCTGGAAATGTATTTTTCCTATGCCATCCCCTGCGTGATTCTCTGCCGGGGCATGCGCCCGCCCCAGGAAATGCAGCAGCTGGCCCAGGCTCATGACGTGGCCCTGCTGCGCTCTGATCTGATCACCACCCGGTTCACCGTCAATGCCATGAACTATCTGAACCGCTGCCTGGCCCCCCGGGCCACCCTCCACGGCGTGCTGGTGGACGTATACGGCGTGGGCGTGCTGATTACCGGCGAAAGCGGCGTGGGCAAAAGCGAGGCGGCGCTGGAGCTGGTCAAGCGCGGCCATCAGCTGGTGGCGGACGACGTGGTGGACGTCTGCCGGGTGACGGACAACCGACTTACCGGTGAATCCCCCGAAACCGTGCGCCATTTCATGGAGATCCGCGGCATTGGGATCATCGACATCAAGGCCATGTACGGCGTAGGCGCGGTGCTTATGTCCAAGAGCATTGATCTGGTGATTCATCTGGAGCCCTGGAAGGAGAAGAAGGCCTATGACCGACTGGGCCTGTCTGAGGATTTCACCACCATCATGGACGTGCGGGTGCCCCAGCTGGTGCTGCCCGTGCGGCCCGGACGGAATCTGGCCATCATCATCGAGGTGGCCGCGCGGAATTTCTCCCTTAAGCACATGGGCTATTCCGCCGCCAAGGAGCTGGATCGCCGGCTCAACGAAATGATGACCGGCATGGGCAAATAAGGCAGGCAATACAAGATTTTATATACGGAAGGAAGATTGGCTATGGTATACATTGGCGTGGATCTGGGCGGAACGAACATTGCCGTAGGCGTGGTATCCGAGGAAGGAAACATCCTGGCGCAGGCCTCCACCAAGACCCTCTATCAGCGGCCCTATCAGGAAATCGTGAAGGACATGGCAAGCTGCGCCCACAAGGCGCTGGAAACGGCGCATCTGACGGTGGACGATGTGCACAGCATCGGCATCGGCATTCCCGGCGTGGCGGATCAGAAGGACGGCCGGGTGATCTTCTGCACCAATCTGGCCTGGCATGACATTCCTCTGCGGGCCGAGCTGCAAAAGTATATCAATAAGCCTGTTTACATCGACAATGACGCCACCGTGGCCGGCCTGGCGGAGAGCTATGCGGGCGTAAGCGCGGGCTGCCAGAGCAGCGTGTTCCTCACCCTTGGCACCGGCGTGGGCGCGGGAATTGTGATCAACGGCAAGCCCTGGAGCGGCGCACACGGCGTGGGCAGCGAGCTGGGGCATATGACGCTGGTGGTGGACGGCGTTCCCTGCACCTGCGGCAACGACGGCTGCGTGGAGCGCTATTGCAGCGCCACGGCCATTATCCGCATGGCCAAGCAGGCCTGCCTGGGCTATCCCGAAAGCGAAATCCTCAAGCTGGCCGGCGGCGATCCGGAAAAGATCAATGCCAAGATCGTCATTGACGCGGCCAAGCAGGGGGACCATACGGCCATGGAAGTGTTCGAGCGCTATGCCCGGTATCTGGCCATCACGGTGAATAATATCACCGCGTTCATGGATCCGGAAATGATCGTGCTGGGCGGCGGCGTGAGCAGCGCGGGCCAGTTCCTGCTGGACGCGGTGGAGGAAAAGCTGCCCCGCTATCTGATGTATAAGACCCTGCCCAGCCCCAAGCTGGTGCTGGCCAAGCTGGGCAACGAAGCCGGCATCATCGGCGCGGCCATGCTGGGAAAAGCGCAGTAAAGGCAAGGCGATACTGAAGGAACCGCTTTTGCGTCAAAACGCTTTTTCAAGGTGCCTTTCCAAAACCATTTGGAATAAAAGAGTAAATGACCGGCTGCTTTCTCCCGAAGCGGAGAGCAAACCGCGTTGTTGCATACACGACGGGAGGCAAAGAAAATGGACTATCTGGTTCGGCAATTATTCCGGGAAACGCCGGCGGACGGCACAGTAGTGACCGTATCCGGCTGGGTGCGCACCCTGCGGGACAGCAAGGCATTTGCCTTTATCGAGCTCAACGACGGCAGCTTTTTCAAAAACGTGCAGATCGTCTGCGAAGAGACGCTGCCCAATTTCAAGGAAGTGGTCAAGACCACCATCGGCTCAGCCATCACGGTGACGGGCGTATTGGCCCTGACCCCGGAAATGAAGCAGCCCTTTGAGATCAAGGCCCAGACGGTGGAGATCGTGGGGATGAGCGCGCCGGAGTATCCCCTGCAAAAGAAACGCCACACCGTGGAATTCCTGCGCACCCAGGCGCATTTGCGCCCCCGCACCAACCTGTTCAGCGCAGTGTTCCGCATTCGGTCCATTGCGGCCCAGGCCATCCACGCCTTCTTTGCCAATCGGAATTTCGTGTATGTGCATACGCCCATTATCACCGGCAGCGACTGCGAGGGCGCGGGCGAAATGTTCCGGGCTACCACGCTGGACCTGAACAACCTGCCCAAGGACGAGCAGGGAAAGGTGCTGGACAAGGCGGATTTCTTCGGCAAGCAGGCTAACCTTACCGTCTCCGGGCAGCTGAACGCCGAATGCTTTGCCCTGGCCTTCCGCAATGTATACACCTTCGGGCCCACCTTCCGCGCCGAAAAATCCTACACGCCCCGCCATGCTGCGGAGTTCTGGATGATCGAACCGGAAATCGCCTTCGCCGATCTGAACGACGATATGGAGCTGGCTGAGGACATGCTCAAATACGTGGTGGCGGATGTGCTGGAAAAAGCGCCGGAAGAGCTGGAATTCCTCAATCAGTTCGTGGATAAGGAGCTGCTGCAGCGGCTGCATAAGGTGGTGGAGAGCAAGTTTGCCCGGGTGAGCTACACCGACGCCATCGACATCCTGCAGAAGGCGGATAAGGAATTTGAATACAAGGTGTTCTGGGGCATGGATATCCAGACCGAACACGAGCGCTATCTGGCCGAGCAGCATTTCGGCTGCCCTGTGTGCGTTTACAATTATCCCAAGGATATCAAGGCCTTCTATATGCGCATGAACGACGACCAGAAAACCGTGGCTGCGGTGGACGTGCTGGTGCCCGGCATTGGCGAGCTGATCGGCGGAAGCCAGCGTGAGGAGCGGCTGGATCTGCTGGAAAAGCGTATCGATGAACTGAAGCTGGGCCGGGAAAACTACTGGTGGTATCTGGAACTGCGCAAGTTTGGCTCGGCGCCCCACGCAGGCTTTGGCATGGGCTTCGAGCGGCTGATTATGTATTTGACCGGCGTGAGCAACATCCGCGATGTGCTCCCCTTCCCCCGGACCACCGGCAACGCGGACTTCTAACACCCGCAGCGCCTCGCGGCAGTATCGCAGAGGGAGTGCTTTTGGCAGGCAACAGATGGTGCTTCATGCCAAAAGCGCTTTGGAAATAAAAAACAGAACGTAATCTTGTCATCAAGTGCCCCAGCAGGAGTGAAAACGGTTTGCCGTCTTTTCCCGCTGGGGCTCTTTGCTGACGGAATCCAGCGCAAAACCGCTTTCGATACCTTCCGCCTTTCCATCGCTCCCGTGAACCCGTTTTAACCTGGCTTCTCCCATACGAAAAACCGCCGTGCATTGCTGCACGGCGGCCGTTGTTTTGCCCGTTTGAATTACTTGGAAGCGTTGAAGCGCTCGGTATAGATCTCGATGTAACGATCCAGACCCAGAGCGTTCAGCTCGGCCTTATAATCTTCCCAATCGGCGTCAATATCGATTTCGCCCTGGCACCAGGCGGCAATGCGCTGGCTGATGGTGGACTTGATGTCGGTCTTGAGGACGGACAGCTCGTCGTTGGTATCGGTATCGAAGATGTAGCAGCTGGGCATTACTTCATGGGTCGCAAAGGGCGCATAGAAGTTGTTGATGGTGTCCTTGGTGATCATGTCTTCAGAGGGGATAATCTTGGCATAGGTCTCGTCGGACACATAGCTGTTGGCGCGGAAGGAGGACTGAGAAATGTTCCAGATATCCCAGTTGGAATCGGCGGGCGGGGGAACCACGGAGTAAGTGCCATCTTCATTGGCGATCAGGCCGCCCACGCCATCCGGAGGATTGATCAGGCCGTATTCCAGCTGCAGGCCGTTCTTTTCGGAATAAGCGGTCTCGATCACGCGCCAGGCCGCGTCGATGTCCTTGCAGGAGGCAGAGATGGCGAAGGAGATGGGCCGGGTGGGAGAACCGCTGACGTTCACATACTGGTTGCCGTTGGCGTCCTTCATGGCGGGCAGCAGCACATACTGGTCAGCCGTCTTGGCCATCAGAGCTTCAATGGTCCAGGCCAGGCCCACGCCGCCGATGGCGGTTTCGCCGCCGCAATAGGCATAGTAATCCTGCCAGGGCTGGGTGAAGGTTTCGGGATCGGCCAGGCCATTCTCGAAGCACTTGCGCATGAACTTCATCAGATCCTTGAACGCGTCGGTGTTGGCGGTCCAGGTCAGGTTGCCTTCGTCATCCACGCAGAACCAGTCCACGTCGGTGTTCTGCACAATGCCAAAGCCATTGCCGAAATAGCCGGCAGCTTCCGCAAAGTCCACGAAGGGGATTTCGTCCGCCTCGCCGTTCTGGTTGGGATCGCCGGTCTTGAACGCCATCAGGCAATCGAACAGATCGTCCAGATTATCGGGAACTTCCTTGCCCAGGTAATCCAGCCAGGTCTTGTTGATGAACCAGCAGTCGGACACCTTGCGGTAGCAGTCCTTGTTGTAAGCGGGGATGGAATAGATGGAGCCATCCGGATAGGTGATGGGGATGAGCAGCTCAGGATGATCTTCGAACATCTTCTTGACGTTGGTGCTGTTCTCGATGTAATCGTTGAGCTTCACAAAGGCTTCCAGATTGCTCTGCATATCGGAGACGCTCAGGTTGTAAGCGCCGATCCACAGATCGGGCATCTGGTTGGTGCCAATGAGGATGGACTTGCGCTGCGCCCAGTCGGACTTGACGGTTTCCCACACCAGGTTCACGTTCGCTTCCTCAGCGATCTGGAGCCAGATGGGGCTGTCGTCAAAGGCAGGGCAGGCAGAGTGCTGCGCGATCACGGCGGTCAGCGTCACCTTTTCGTCGCCCTCGGCGTACGCAAAGGAGCAGCAGGCCAGCGCAAGGGCCAGAACCAGCAGCAGGGATACGATGCGTTTCATTGGGGTTACCTCCTCTTCTTTATCTCCATACCCGCCGCTCAGGCGGCGCGGCATAAAGTCAGCCTTTAATCGAGCCAAGCATAACGCCCTTGGCAAAGAATTTCTGCAGGAAGGGATAAACCATCATGATGGGCAGGGTCGATACCACGATCAGGGCGTACTTGATCTGCTCGGACGTCATCAGACGGCTGGAATAGTCCATGCCGGTCTGATCGGCGGATTCCTGGGTGCTCAGCAGAATATTGCGCAGCACCATCTGCAGCGTGGTCTTGGCCGGATCGCTGATATAAATCAGCGCTTTGTAATACTCGTTCCAATAGCCCACGGCATAATACAGGGAAATCACGGCCACGATGGCGCGGCACAGCGGCATGCCGATCTTGATGAGGAACCGGGTGTAGGAGCAGCCGTCCAGCCGGGCAGATTCAAACAGCTCCTCGGGGATATTGGTGGCAAAGAAGGTGCGGGCGATAATCATGTTATACACGCTCACCGCGCCGGGCAGCACCATCACCCAATAGGTGTTGAGCAGCCCCAGTTCGCTGATGACCAGATAGGTGGGGATCAGACCGCCGCCAAAGAACATGGTGATGGTGAAAAACATCATGATGGCGTTGCGGAAGGGCAGCTCTTTGCGGGACAGGGCGTAGGATGCCATCAGCGTGGCCGCCAGGGAAATGGCCGTGCCGCCCAGGGTATAGGCCAGGGTGTTTTTCAGGCCCGTCCAGATCCGGGGATCCTCAAACACCAGCTTGTAGCCCTCCAGCGTAATGCCCCGGGGAATCAGGAAGGTGTGGCCCGTAAGCACCAGCCGGGGATTGGAGAAGGACGCGATCACCACGAAATACATCGGATAGAAGCAAATAATCAGCGCCAGAAAGCCCAGAACCGCAAACAGGATGTCAAAGGCGATATCCTCGTTGCTCCGTTGATGACGTTTGAACATCTTTCTTTCCTCCTCTCACCACAGGCTGTAATCGCTGGTCTTGCGGGCGATAATATTCACCACGAACAGCATCACGAAATTCACAACCGTGTTCATCAGGTTCACTGCGGTGGAGAAGCTGTACTGCATGGACTGCAGACCCATTTTGTAGGTATAGGTGCTGATCACCTCGGACACGGCCTCGTTGGATGCGTTCTGCATCAGGAAGATTTTTTCAAAGCCAACCGACAGCACGCTGCCCGAATCCAGAATCAGCAGGATCACCATCGTGGGCACGATGGAGGGAATATCGATGTGAACCATCCGCTGCCAGCGGTTGGCGCCGTCGATGGTGGCCGCCTCATAGAGGCCCACGTCGATGCTGCTCAGCGCGGCCAGATAGATGATGGTGTTCCAGCCGGTATGCTGCCAGATGCCGGAAATCACATACAGCCACGGGAACAGCTGCTTGGAGCCCATCAGATTCACCGGCTCCTTGCCCAGCAGATCGCAGAAATACTTGTAGATGCCGTTCTTGGTGGAGAGGAACACCGTCAGCATGCCCACGATAACCACCGTGGAGATGAAGTGGGGCATATAGGTGACGGTCTGGATCAGGCGCTTATAGCGCTCGCTGCGCAGCTGATTGAGAATCAGCGACAGGATGATGGGGAACGGGAAGCTCAGTACGATGCTCATCAGGCTGATTTTGAAGGTGTTCCCCACGATCAGCTTGAATTTTGGCAGGGCGAACATGCGCGTGAAATGCTTCAGGCCCACCCACGGGCTGCCCCAGATACCAAGCACAGGCTTGTAATTCTTAAAGGCAATCTGAATGCCATACATGGGCACATAGCTGAACACAAACACCAGCACCACCGCCGGCACCAGAAACAGATACAGTTCCCAGCACTGCGCCATCCGAAGCCACAGGCTTTTCTTATGATGATGTAAGGTCGGCTGCTTCACGGGAGTCGTCATGCATTTCACCCTATCTCATGAATTTTTATGCTATTATTATAGTCCGCCTCTTTCCGGTTGTCAACGACATTTTGTTGCCCTTTTATGACAAAAAACGAATGATTCTGCGAAATGTGTCCGTGATTTTCCGACAAATGCGTACAGCTTTGGGAGCTTATTTGAATAAAAAAACGCTTCGCAGCTGCTTTTTTTACTGCCAAGCGTATGCCTTCGCCTGTTTTCCCAAGGCGAACAGATCGATTTATTTATTCATTTTTTCTTCCATCAGAAACATATCCTGTTCATTTTTCTTCTATTTTCTGGATGTTATGTGCAAAAACGAATTTCTTATTCCGTCTCGATTCATTTTTTTAGCATTCGAGCATATATACATCGCTCTATTTTGCAAAGGCCATTGCAGAAAATTGCAAATATTATTGTGCATTTTCTTTGTTCATACCCTTTCGGCGGTATTCGCCGGGGGTGCATTGATAATAGCGCACGAAGGTGCGGTTAAAATTCTGAGGCGACTGATAGCCCAGATCCCGGGCGATCTGCCCCGTGCGCCGCCCGGCCAGCACCTGACGGCCTGCCTCCTTCATTTTCTCCTCAATAATATAATTGGAAAAGCTCTGGCCGGTTTCCTGCTTGAACAGCTTGCTGAAATAGCTGTAGCTCAAATCCAGCTGATTGGCCACCAGCACCATATCGATTTTTTCCTTCAAATGAGTCTGCACATATTCCTGGGCCCAGGCGATGGGCGTTTTGGCGGAAACGGGCTCGACCTGCGCCCCGGCGGCCTCCAGCTGGCCGATGGCCTTTTGCAGCATAGCCCGCATTTCTTCCTTGCCGCAGGGCTTGAGCAGAAAGCCGATCACACCCAGGCCGATGGCCTGCTGGGCATAAGGGAAGCTGGCATGGGCAGTAAGAATCAAGCTCACGGCATGGGGATGCAGCGCCTTTACCCGGGCAATCAGCTCCAGCCCGTTCATATTTACCATCTGAATATCCGTCAACAGAATGTCAATGGGATGCGTCTGGGCAAAGGCCAGCGCCTCCTCTCCGGAAAAGGCCATATGAATTTCCTGAATCTGCCATAGTCCCATGTTCTCAATCCGCAGCTGGATGCCCCGGCAGGTCATTTTATCGTCATCCACGATCAGCAGCCGCATACGTTCTCATCCTTTCCGGCAGCGTCGCCGCCCGCCTGGGTTTCTTCTGGCGCCCGCGGCAAAAACTGCAGCGCGATCCGGGTAATTTCCGGGGTGGAGGTAACGGTCATGCCTGCATCCTGCCCATAGAGCAGCCGCAGCCGGGCGGACAGATTGCCCAGCCCAATCCCCTGGCCCTCGGGCGCATGGACGGCCTGGGCCTGAAGCAGCGCCAGCTTATCCGGCGGGATCATGGCCCCGTCGTTTTCCACCGCCAGCCACACCCGCTCCCCCTCCTGCCAGCCCCGGATGGCGATATGCAAGTGCCTGCCCATTTCCATCCCGTGCTGAATGGCGTTTTCACACAGAGGCTGAAACACAAACCGCATCACCGGCAGCGTTGGGGGCAGGGAATCCAATTGCAATTCCAGACGCACCAGATCCTGCTTGCGCATGTTCATCAGCCGCACATAATCCTGTGCGCACCGGGCTTCCTCCTCCAGGGTGGTCATGGCGTTGCCCTGCAGATTATTGCGCAGCAGCTTGCCCAGCAGCAAAATGGCCTCGGACAGCTGCTCCCGCTCCACGCCCAGCTCCGTGCTCAGCTGAATCCAGTTCAGGGAATTGAACAGGAAGTGCGGGTTCATCTGATATTGCAGCGCCAGACGCATGGCGTATTTTTCTCTGCGCTCCTGAGCGATCATCTGCCGGCTGTTTTCCTGCAGGCGCTGGAGCAGAGCGTTAAAAGCGTCGATCAACTGCCCCACCTCGTCCCCGCCGGGATTGGGGAAGGCGATTTCCATGCTGCCCTCCTTGGCCCGCCGGGCGAAGTCCACCGCCTGATCCAGCCGCTTCTGGATGGAACGCAGGAACGTACAGGTGGCCACCAGCAACAGCGCGCCGCTGCCCAGGGCCGTAAGAAAGGGCACCAGCCCGCTGGCCAGGGCCTGGCTGTGCAGTTCCCCGTAATCCAGCCGCATCACCAGCGACATGCCCATATCCTCCATCGGCCGGGTGAGATACAGCTGCTGGCGGATGATCTGCCTGTTTTCCTCCGGCCGGTATTCTTCCGGCAAAGCCATCGCCGCGTCGGACTGATAGATCACCGCACCGTCCTGAAGCACATAATACGCATCCGCGTTTCCCTTCAATTGCAGGGGCGAAAAGATTTTCTGAGGCGCCACGCCGCACTGAATCACCCCTGCGCATGTGCCAAGCCCGGTGAGCAGCTTCTGATAATAGCACAGCATTTGCTGGTTGCCTACCGTGCGCAGCGTCGTTTCCCGGGGATACACCGGGCCGATACCGCCCCAGCCCCGGTTCGCTCCCTGCTGCAAAAAGCGCTGATAGGGGGATGCGGTTTCCAGCCGTTCCAGCCGGAGAAAATTCCAATAGGTTTCGGGGATGCGGGTGTCCGCCGAATAGAGGGTCACCCGCGCATCCAGGCTGGAGAGCATCAGCTGCGCCTGGGCCACGGTCTCCCCCACGTCGTAAAGAATTTTCAGAACGCGCTGATAGGGGCTTTGCTTGCTGTCGGCCACCAGCTGATTGAGCTCCGCGTTCAGCGACAGCATCTCCACCAGATTCTCCACGCTGGCGGCGCTGCGGCTGACGCTTTCCCGGGCGATGCTCAGCACCGCGTAATGATCCTCCACCAGAATGTCATAGGCCCGGTCGGTGAGCGCCCGATAGAGCACCACGGAAAGCACGCAGGAGGGCAAGAGAATAATCAGGATGAACCAGAGCATCATCTTCTGCATCAGGGAAAGGCTGCGTTTCTTTTCCATGGCGTTCATCCCTCCGCGTACGGCTTTCCGTCAATGAAACGGGCCGGAGCAGCTTTTCCGCCGCCCCGGCCCCGGGGCGAACCGGCCGTCATCCTCCGTGCTCAGCCGGCTTCCCCTTGATTATACCACGAATTGTCCAGCCTGGAATGACATTATTCCGCGAAGGTGTAGCTGGTGCCGAAGGACTTGTTGTATTCCCTCAGCTGAGACTGCCGAATTTCCTCGCCGCCCATGGACAGATAGGTCTGCACATAGTTATCCCATTCGGCGTCAATGTCCTTTTCGCCCATGATGAAGGCCAGCATGCTGGTTTTGAAATAGGTGTTCACTTCGCTATACAGCTCCGTGTATTCATCCGTTTTGAACATGCAGAACACGTCCTGCTTCGTGGGCTCGATGAATCGCATTTCCGAGCCGGCCTTCCACATCTGGCCGTGAGCCGCCGGAATCAGGCCGTCGCCCTGGGCTTCCCAGCCTGCATGAACGAACAGTCTGTACACCTGCATGTCGGTCACTTCGTATTTGCCGGACTTGGAAACACCGTTGTTCAGGTCGCTGGTCCAAAGGGTCTGCTGGGTGGCCTCGTCATATTCGAAGAATTCACCGGGAATGCCGTACATTTCCACACGCCAGCCGAAGGGGCTCGCCGAAAAATCGAACAGCCGCATGGCCGCTTCAATTTTCTCAGGGGTTGCCTGATGGCTCACGGCAATCACGGAATTGATGGGGGCATTAGACAGGCTGTTGCTTTCCCCGTCGGGCCCAACAGGAGGCAGAATGATCTTCACCTCCGCATCCGGCTGAAGGACGGCAAAGTCATAGCGCAGATAGGCGTTGCCCGCGCTGCTCCAGCCTGCGGACATAATGCCCATTTCGCCCCGGCACCACTTATTGTACATCTGATCGTTGGAGCTGGTGAAGATTTCGGGGTCGATCAGCCCTTCGGCGTATACGTCGCGGACAAAGGCAAGCGCCTTTTTATACGCAGGGCTGATGGCGTTGGTGGTAATGGTGCCGTCCTCGTTCAGGAAGTTTTCATCCATGGAGGACGCGCCGAAAGCGCCGAACAGGGGGATCAGACGCATCGTCCCGTTACCGCCCAGGCCATAGGTGGTATGGTTGCCGTCGGTTTCGGTAAAAGCCCGCATCACGTTCACAAATTCATCCAGCGTAACAGGAATATCCAACCCCTTTGCGTCCAGCCAGTCCTTTCGAATTGCCAGCACGTTGGAGGAAGGCACGGCGCTCAGGCTCGGGACGCCGTACACCCTGTCATCCTGCCGCACATAGCGCCAGTAATCGCCCACATAGTTGTTCAGGTCGGTCAGATCGTCTGTGATATAGTCGGTCAGGTCGGCCCAGGCGCCCTCCACGGCGTATTCCTTCCACATGGAATAATCCAGGCGCACCACGTCGGGCATATTGCCGTCGGCGATATACAGGGCCAGCTGCTGGGCGAAGTTGCTGTTGTCGCCCGGAATCAGGTTGAAGTCCACGCCGGTCTGTTCTTTGATATACTCACGGGTCAGGTCGGTAGCTTCGTTCATGGCGCGGGTGGTGGCATAGAACACGTTGAGCACAACGGGTTCTTCCTCCGCGAAGGCGGGCAGCGCTGCCATGGTCAGCAGCATTGCCAGGGACAGAACCAGAGCCAGAATCCTTTTCATTTGATTTCCTCCTTTTATTTCTGCATAGTCTCCGCTATGCGAATTTCTTTTTCAGCCCTTCACGGAGCCGAGCATCACGCCCTTGACAAAATGCTTCTGCACGAAGGGATACACACACAGGATGGGAATCATGGTAATCACGATCATGGCGTCCTTCAGGGTTTCCGGAGCCACGTTTTTGCGGGCGTCGTCATACATCATGTTCTCCATCTGGGCCGTCTGGAGCACCTGGCGAAGCAGCGTCTGCATGGGCCAGAGGCGGCTGTTGCGAATGTAGATGATACTGGTAAAATAATCGTTCCAGTAGCTCACGGCGTAGAACAGGGTGATGGTGGCGATGGCCGCGCCGGAAAGGGGCAGCAGAATGTGGAACACATACCCCGGCAGCGATTCGCCGTCAATGGATGCAGCTTCGTAAAGGCTTTCTGGCACGCTCTGAAAAAAATTACGCATGAGGATCATGTTGTAGGTGCTGATCGCGCCTGGTACAAACAGGGCCAGAAGGGTGTCGATCATGCCCAGCCGGCTCACCACCAGGAAGGTAGGCACCAGGCCGCCGCTGAACATCATCGTAAACACGAAAAAGAAGGTGAACGCCGTGCGGCCGGGCAGCTTTTTAATGGAAAGCACGAAGCCGCCCATGATGGTCAGCAGCATGCTCAGGGCCGTGCCGCCGATGGTGACAATCAGGGTGTTACGGTAGGCAACAGGCACCAGATCATTGCGGAACACCTGCGCATAAGCATCCAGATGCAGTCCGTCCGGCCAGAGCACAAAGCCGTTCTTGATCAGATGCGCCATGCTGGACAGGGAGCCCACCACCACATACCAGAAGGGATACAGCGTGACGATCAGCACGAACGTCATCACCATATACGTGACCGCATTAAACGCATGATCCGCCGGAGATTTCTTGATTTTCATTTTACCAGATTCCCTCCCCGTCGGTAAGCTTTCGGCTGATATGGTTGGTCACGATAATCAGGAGCAGCCCGATCACGGATTTGAACATGCCCGACGCCGTTGCCAGGCTCATGTTATTGGCGGAGCCAAGGCCCACGCGGTACACATAATAGTCGATGGTTTCGCCCACGTCCAGCGTCAGATCGGAGATCAGCACGAAAATCTGATTAAAGCTTACGTTCAGGATCTTGCTCACCGTCAGAATCAGCTGGATGGAGATGATTCCCCGGATGCCCGGCAGCGTCACATGCCATATCCGGGCGAAGCGGCCCGCGCCGTCGATGGTGGCCGCCTCGTAGAGCTGCTCGTCCACGGAGGTGATAGCCGCGATATAAATAATGGCGCTCCAGCCAAGGGATTTCCATATGTCGGAAACCACCACGATGGGCCGGAAATAGCGGCTGATGCCGATATAGTTCTGGGGCGTGCCCCCCAGCGCGCGCACCACCGCCGCGATGGCGCCGGTGCTGGGCGAAAGGAGCATATACACCAGGCCGCCCGCCACGGACCAGGAAATGAAATGGGGCAGATAGCTCACCGTCTGCACCACCTTCTTGTATTTCACGCCAGGCATTTCATTGAGCAAAATGGCAAAGATGATGGGCAGCGGGAAGCCGAACACGAAGTTCAGGCCGCTGAAAATCAGCGTGTTTTTGATGGCCTGATAAAACGCTTGAGAGCCAAACAGCCGGTTGAAGTTTTTCATCCCCACCCACGGGCTGCCCCAGACGCCCTTGAGCACGCTGTATTTCTTAAAGGCAATCACCAGCCCGCCCATCGGCGCATAGCAGAAAATGGCATACCACAGCACCACCGGCAGCAGCAGCAGATACGCCGGCCAGTACTGCCGCAGCCGATAGCTCAGCCGTTCCCGGCCCAGGCGCTTTGTTTGCGCAATCATCCCATCATTCCTTCCATTCTTGCGATCCATGGTTCCCGGTTTTGCACATGTGGAATTCAAAACCTTATTCAACCAATTTCTGATGATATTGTACCATGCAGCCCTGCATAAAAACAATGGTCTGGTTTGTGCTTGTGTATCATGATTTGTTTTTTGCCAATTATTCCATCTATTTTTCTGTCACTTCGGAGATCGTTACGAAAAAAAGCCCTCTAAGAGGCCCCGGTCTTTCCATTTGGAATAACGGAACAGGCGGTTCGAAAGCAGCGTATACGAATGTTTTTTCCTTTCGACAAAAATCAGCCGTCAGAAGCCCACGATTTCAAAAAAACTTCATCGGGGAACGGTCTCGCTCGATGCGCACCATACCCTGCCTTCGACACGCTTCAATATGCCGAAATGGTTGCAGCGTATGCTTTTCGCAACATACGGAGCCTGCTGAAGCAGATGAATTTACGCCTTACGTACTCCCTATCAAGCGCCTCACCTGATAATTTATGGAAGCAAAATGGATCCGTTGCTTCAGATTCACCCGTTTGCCGCCCCAAATCCCACGGTTGTTTGATCTCTCAAGCCCCAAAGGCCCGTTTATATAGCATTTTACGTGTTACCACGCACGCTTTGAATGTCTCATTTATTTCTTAAAGGACTTTTTTGGCTTTCGCACTTTGACGCCCATCCTTTTTATGCCGTTTCCGCAGTAAGACTTGAAGACCTAAAAAGAGGATTTGCCGCTTTTGCGCTGCAAATCCTCTTCGGTTATGGTGGAACGTTTTTCCAATCCCACTTGTTTCAAATTCTTTCCGACACGCCCTCGGGGCTCATTGTGACAATGCCATTTGGTGTTCTGCGCACCTGCCACATATCCAAAGCATCTTCGTTATCAAACAGCAGAACAAAGCGCAAATTTCCATGCTTCGCAGGTTCCAACGCATTGAAATTCATTTCATAGGCGCTGCCCTCTCTGCCTTGAACCGGAGCCGCCGGGTTCACATGATTGGCGTCATTCAGCGTGCCATAGGACAGCTCCGGCTTGATTTCATCCAGTGAAATAACGCGCACGCCAACGTTTTCCCGCGTCATACGGCACTCGTTCTGGCCAATGCTCCATGCCATAGCCATATCCCGATTATTAAAGACAAACTTGGTCGCTGCTTCGACGGGTGCGTCGGCCTCCCAGTGATCCTCGACCAACGCCAGGTGATTTCCTCGCACCGTAATCTGACGGAACACCTTCTTTATCGGGGCAGGATACAAGGCGCCCATATCACAGGTAACGCGATATCCGTCCGAAAACAATTCATGCCCGGCATCCTGATTGCGAGGAGGTTTCATGGCGTCTTCAAATGCCAGAATACGCTGCGGCAGCCGTTCACCGTCCTTACGGAACAGTGGCAGACTGTGGGCCTGATCTTCCTTCACTGCGTTATAGAGCGGCAACCGATAGCAGACTCTCGACGGATCGTCCAACAGCACAACGTTATTATACATTGCAAAAATCGCGCCCTGGTCTGCATGACGGTGTGAAACGACACGCGGTTTTTCTGTACTGCCCGCATTGCAGGCAAAATACAAAGCATCCTGATGCGATATGGTAATCCCGTCGCCAAAGCGCTGCACCTTGGGCAATGGGGAGGCGCCGGTGGGTTTGGGAAAATCGGGATAGTGCACCCATAACCAGAAATCAGGGGAACTCCAAAATCCCAGTCTTCCTTCTTCTTTAGGAACCAGCGTATTCAATGTATAGGTTTCATGGAATAGCCAGGAGGCTAAGGCTGCGCGTTCTGGCGCCTCCTTCATTGTAGCTATTAAAGCAAGAGCTGTGCTTGACGGACGCCACAGAGCGTTTGTATCAGAAATCGGCATAAAGCGCGGCATTTCCAATTCGGGCGCGGCTTCCACACGGTAATGGCCTAAATACTGGGCTGCCACCCAGGGCAACGCATTGGCAAAGCCAGTAAGCGGCTGCAGCTTCTGGGCAAGATCTGGCCTCACAAACTGCATTGCCAGATGGATGCTTGCCAGGCTGGAGAAAGCATACGACCAATAATCCAAGGTTTCTCCGTAAAAATCTGAGTTGGCCGTGTTACACAGGCGATTAAAGCGGGTCACGCTATAATCCAATATTTCTTTATCCTCCAGCATGAGTCCTGCTGCGCAATACCCTTTCAATAATGCCATGCTCCAATTGTTGCGTTCAAACAAGCCCTTTTCTTCTTTGTCCTTCATCCAGTTCATCGAATATGGAGCGCCCACCTCCCGCACACGTGAAAGCAGCAGGCGTTGTTCTTCCTGATTCAGGATGTCCGGCAAAATGCCCAACACGATAAACACAGGCAAAATAATATGTGATACCTCCAGCATTCCCTGTGGCGGATTGGTACGAGGACGGAAGAAGGGGCCAATCCACATATCATCGGGCAAATGAGCTACTTCCATCAGCGCATCATGCAGCCAATTACGCAGGGCATCGTTCTCAGGCTCCATTAACAGCGCAATACCCACCTTTTCCAGACGGTGTGTGCATCGCCACCAGTCCTGCGAATCTTCTTTTTGCCGTATGCCTGGACGTTTCGCAATTTCATGGGCAGGCAAAATAAAGGATTGCCGTGTAAGCTCCTTGTAAAACGCATCGTTTTTTAAGGCTTGTCGAATCTTATTCCACCGTTCTTCATTGATCAGGGTATACATCGTTTCCTCCCAAATGAAATATGATATCTTTTTCCCCACCGGCTCGAAAGAAGGGCGATCTGCTACCAGATCGCCCTGATGTAAGCTGCCAGTTTATTTGTTTGCGCGATCATAAGCAATCTGGCTGATTTCCAAAGCCTTGTCAATACCGATGGTTTTCAGTTCGCTCAGATACGCATCCCAATCCGTGTCAATGTCCTTGCGGCCTACAATGAAGGCTGCGGTCATTTCTTCAACGTAGCTGTCAAGGATAGCCTGAATGGGAACAAGGATTTCTGCTTCCTCCGTATTGAACAGCAGCGGCGTAAAGGGGCTTTCGGGGCGATAGTCGCCTTCCTGATATAAGGAGTTGGCGTCAGCGCCATAGTTCACAGGAGCGTTGGGATCTTCCTCCAACGGCTTTTCTTCGCGTACCCAGCCATTGGCGATAGCATACTGACGGATGTACGGTCCTTGCTGCATCCAGGACGAGTTTTGCTGGGTCTGAGACCAGAAACCGGTGTCATAGCCGCAGAGGAAGGGCGTAGAGCCTGGAACAGAAATCTGATACTTGCTGATGTCATAGCGGACATTTTCAGGATAGTCCCAGTCCGTACCCTCCAAACCGAAGCGTGTCATGATGGACAGGTATTCGTTCACCATTAGATCGCCCACGCGGAATGCGGTTTCGGGATCGGCGCAGTCGGCAGAAATAACGAAGGTAGGAACGCAGGAAGAGAGTTCAAAAGTTGCATAGTGAAGCCCCGCAGGGCCGTCCATGGGTGGAAGAACCAGATAAGCATACTGCCGGGTTTTGCTTTCGGTGGTAATCTGGCTGGCAGATGTCCACATAAAGCTCGCAACAGTCACATCGTCGGCATTAATCATTGTCTTCCACTGCGCCTGATCCTGGGTGATGGTCTCCGAAGGAATAATGCCATTGTCGTAAAGCTTCTTGACGAACTTGAGACCTTCCTTCCAGGCATCTGTAGTATAGGCGTAGAAAAGCGTACCATTGTCGCAAGTCAGGAAATTGACTTTGCAGCTGGAGGCAACAAAGCTGTTCATTAGATAGCCAAACCACTGTCCCCTGATGCCGTCATAGCCTGCGATACCGATTTCATCAGCAATGCCATTGCCGTTCGGATCGCCATTGACCATTGCGTACAGAACATCAAACAATTCATCCGTTGTCGTGGGCGCCTTCAGGTTCAGCTTCTCCAGCCACGGCTGATATATGAAAAACTTATGCGGAAATTCATTGCCGTACGACTGATTCAGAGTGGGTACAGCGTAAATCTCGCCATCCGGCATAATCATCTGGGAAAAGAAATTCGTGCCAGTACGTTCGATGGCCTGATTCAAATAGAAGGCAACAGAGGGGTCCTCGTAGTAAGCTCGCAGCGGCGCCAAAGCGCCTTCATTGGCCCAGGAGTACACAAGCGCGCTGGTGAAGGAACCGATGATAATGTCAGGAAGCTTATCGCCAGAGGTAACCATCAGATTGATTTTGGTATTAAAATCGGTTCGCGGGTAGATTTCAAACACCAAATCCACGTTAGCCTGTTCTTCAATAAACAGTGTCTGAAGGTTGGTTTCAAAGTTTTCGATTTTCGGATTGTCCGCGACAGCCACCGTCAGCATGACCTTTTCTTTGCAGATCGGGAATGTACCAGGCTCATTGTATTCCACGGCCAGCGCAGAAGAGCAGGTTAGCAGGAGTATCAGAGCCAGTGCCAGAGAAACGAGCTTCTTCATAAACGGATCCCCCTTTTCTATTGTTGCGGCAATGCCGCTGATAGCTGGATTATAAAATCCGCCACCGCATATGTCAAATGTAAAAAGAAAAAAGCGAACGAATCAGGAAAAAAAGGAAGGCGGAAAAAGCGAACGCGGACGGAAAAAAGAAAAGGCCTGATTGATGGCCTATTGGGAGCGGAAGCAGCGGTTTGGAATCCCGTGTCCATGAAAAAGATTCCATTTTCGCTTTGGCTTTCTCCTTTTTTCATCCTCCTTTTTCTTTACTTTTCTTCTGTTTGTATGATAGAATATGTTAAAGATACATTCATAAAAGAAGCTCACCTGATCTATCTCTTCTTAAAGAAAGGATGAATGAATTTTGAAATCCGTCTTTTCAGCGCTTCGTTCCAGCGGATATGTCAGCAACGGAAAAACAACCTTTCAAAGGTTCATGCTGGTGTTTTTTTCTTTTGTCCTGCTGTTTATGCTGCTCCTCCTGCCCGTTTATCACTACACAGAGGATATGGCGCATCAGGCTGAGGTACGGCGCTGCGAAACGAGACTGCAAAACGGCATTCTTAGTCTGGAAAGCTCCATAACCGCCTTACACAATATGGGGCAGAGCCTGACAAGCGATACCATGTTTTTATCCATGCTGCGTTTGAATAAGGAAGAAACTCCCGACGTATTCAATTTGATTCGAATGGGAAAATCCTTTAACGGTTTAGCCATTTCGATACCGCTGGCAGCAGAAGTGGGGCTGATTATCCGGGAGGATGTTTTGTTTACAAAAGGGCGGTTTTTTTATTCCAACCACTATTCATTTTATTCTTCATTTATGCAGTGTGGTGAGATGACCTATCAGCAATGGTATGACGCGCTTATAAAAAATGCCGGCTCGTTTATGGCTGAATCGCCGTACACGTCTGAGGAAACACAGAGCTATGACGCCTTGACTTACACTGTGCGCTGGCCAACGACCTACTCATCCTCTGAATGTCTTCTTTTTGCAATATTCCCAACAGAAAAAGTGATGGCATTGATGGCCGATGATGATATTCTGAGCGAAGGATATTTGATAATCACAGATAAAAGCGGACAGATATTGGCGTGGCGCGGCGAAAAAAGCACGCAATGTGCCACGGAGATTACTGCATCTCTCAGCAACATGCGCGCTACAGTGACTGTTGGCATCCCGCCCAGCGTGCTGGGGCAGCGCCTGACGAACGTCAAACGCCTGATTTTCTCTTATATCGTCAGCGTGCTGATTATCGCGTGTATTGCAATCATCTTTTTTTCCTGGCATTCCGCCAAACCCATGCGTCATTTACTTTCAATAGTTTCCAATGAATCGGCTTCAGGCCAGAGCGGCCTCTTTCCCCAAAAACCGACCCCGCGGCTTCAGAAAGATTATAAGTTTCTTGCCAATAACATGCTCGCCATGACCGAGCAAATGCAGAAGTACAAGAATACGCTGGAAACACAGCGCAGTATTTTATCGGCGGGAATCTGGGAAAAGGCAATGACACGCGGGTTGAATTCATTGGACGAAATGCTGCTCTTCTCAGACGCCTTTCCTGCTTTCCCTCAAAAATGGCGTCTTGCAGCCATTCGCTTTTCAGAAACCGATGCGATTGCGGAAAATGTCGACATTCAGATTCGTCTTTGTGCAAATTTGAAATTGCTTGCTGAGCACGCTATCGCTCAAGCAGTGGAAACCGGTACGATCGTGATGGTCATGGATGCAGCTACGGACATTGACCCTGCCGTGTGGGAAAACCAGTTATCCGCCGAAAGCACCGGCATTCCAGTCATCGCATGCGCTGTCAGCGATATGCATCAGGGACTGGAGCCCCTGCACCATGCCTATCAGCATATTTCCGAGCTGCTTTATCTTCCGGGAAAGCTGCCCTTCATCCGGCAGGCCCAGGATCGTCCCGGCGCATCCATACGAATCCCTATCAGCATTCCGGATACAGAGATACTCTATAATACGTTGCGAACCGGGAAATTGGAATCGGCACTTCACATTTTGGAAAACTGTGTAAAGGAACTGCGGGAAAGCGACGATTGCGCCCTTCTCGCAAGATTCATTTATAATCAAATCATCAATGTGCTGGCGCGTATTAAATTGGAAAACCTGAGCGACATGTTCGAGCTGACGCTCCCGTTGTATAATGATCAGCAGAGAAACGAACTTTTTTCACAGGAGTTGCCCGCGTGCTTTCAGAAAATCTGCGACATAAACGCACAGCAGCGTGAAGCGTGCGACAATCGCGCCCGGCGGATTATTGAGTATGTAGATGCGCATATTACTGACAGCGAAATCAGCATCTGCGAAATTGAGGACAAATTCAAGCTATCGCCACCCACCTTGCAAAAGCTTGTTCGCAGCGTAACCGGCACGACGTTGGCGAATTATATTGACGCCAGACGCATTGAGTTGGCCAATCGGCTGCTGCAGGAGAAAAGGCTTTCTGTCAACGAAATTGCCACGCGTTGCGGTTACAGCTCCGTTAATTCTTTTTATAAGGCTTTCAAGAGACATTATGGTGTTGCGCCAAGCCATTTTCAAGAAGCCAGCCAAGGATGAAATTGAGAAAATCGGTGGCATTCTTCTTATTTTTTGCCTATTTTCATGGCGTTTTTCGTTATTCAAATTGACGCGTCGGATATCTGCCGATATAATCAAACCATATTGAAGAGGGGAGTGGTTATATGCAGGCGAGCAGGGAAAAAGGCGTGCAATACCGGTACTTCAGGCGTTTACGAATGGATGTTCTGCGAGATTGGCAGTTGTATCTGTTCCTGCTGATTCCCTTAGTGTATATCATCATATTTGCTTATATTCCCATGGGCGGCGTACAGATTGCTTTTCGAAAGTTCTCTGCTCGGAAAGGCGTTTGGGGCAGTCCCTGGGTCGGTCTGGAAAACTTCAGAAAGTTTTTTGCATCCTATCAGTTCAGACGTGTCCTGGTCAACACGATCATTCTTTCCAGCTATAGCATCCTGGCCGGTTTTCCGGTTCCCATTCTGTTTGCATTGATGATGAACAGCCTGACAAATGAACGTTTCAAAAAGCTTTCACAGACCATTGTAACCATGCCGCATTTTATTTCCATCGTCGTTTTGGTGGGAATGCTGCTGCAAATCTTCAATTCACGCACAGGCTTATACGGTTCCATTACATTGGCGCTCACAGGCGCTTATCCGAATGATTTGTTTGCTAAAGAGAGTGCCTTCCGCACCATGTTCATCTGGTCCGGCGTTTGGCAATCGTTCGGCTGGAACTCCATCATTTATATCGCGGCGCTCTCTGGCGTCAGTCCATCGCTCCATGAAGCCGCACAGATTGACGGCGCCTCCCGCTTTCAGCGCGTACTCCATATTGATTTACCCTGCATAGTGCCAACCATGACCATTATGTTTATTTTGCGCATGGGATCAGTAATGAGCGTTGGCTTTGAAAAGGTTTTTTTGATGCAGAACAGTTTGAATCAAAATGTTTCAGAAGTTATCTCTACCTATGTTTATAAGGTAGGGTTTGAAGCTGGCGGTGTGACGGATTTTTCCTATTCCACGGCAATTGGATTGTTCAATTCCGTCATTAATATGATTATGGTGGTTACAGTTAACAAAATCGCCGGAAGAATTGGCGAAACCAGTTTGTGGTAAGGAGGGATCAAGCATGACCGGAAAGGTACAGAACGCTTCCGCCAAGAGCAAAGGCATTCGCCTTTCTAAATCGGACAGGATCTACTATGCTGTTGTTTATTCCATCGTTGTATTGCTCACCTTGCTGGTGCTCTATCCACTTATATATGTCCTGTCCGCCTCTTTTTCCAGTGGACGCGCCGTTGCTTCAGGAAAAGTCGTGCTTTTGCCTGTGGAATTTAGTACTTACGGCTATCAAAGCGTCTTGAATTATCAGAGTATTTGGATTGGCTACCGTAACACTTTTTTTTACACGTTTTTTGGCACGTTCATCAATATCGTCGTCACATTACTGTGCGCATATCCGCTTTCCCGCAAGGGACTGCGTGGCCGGGGCTTTTTCACATTTATATTCTCTTTTACCATGATTTTCTCCGGCGGCATGATTCCAAGCTATCTGCTTATAAAAAAACTGGGCATTATGAACACGGTCTGGGCGCTGCTGTTGCCGGGAGCCATGAGCGTTTATAATATGGTGGTGACACGAACCTTTTTGCAAACCAATATTCCGGACGATTTGCTCGAAGCAGCCCGCATGGACGGCTGCAGCGACGCACAGTTCTTTTTGAAAGTCGTTCTGCCCCTTTCCAAGGCCATCATTGCCGTAATCTCCCTGTATTATGCCGTTTCCCATTGGAATGCATACTTCAACGCCTTCCTGTATCTGAACAAAAAGGCCTTGTATCCGCTGCAAATCTTTTTGCGTCAGGTCCTTGTTCTTGGCGAGATTGACGCGGATATGGCCGATGAAGAAATGCTGCTGCAAATGCAAAATCTGCGCGATGTGCTGAAAAATGCTATCATCGTTGTGTCTACTGCCCCGTTGCTGTGTGCCTATCCCTTCGTCCAGAAGTATTTCGTTCGCGGGGTGATGATTGGTTCCCTGAAAGGATAACAGCGGACAAGTTCCGCACGTTTCCAAACCTGGACTTACACTGTAGATGATTATCTCCCTGGCTGAAACCAATATGCTTCCCTGGGCAAAATGCTTTTAAAATAAATGAACTAAAAGCATCATGAACGCGAAAGCAACCTCGATCATCGATAGCGCGTCCGAAAAGTCCGAGCCCTGAAAACATGCTGCTTTTCAACGAATTTGAGCCCTCTAAGAGGGCTCTTTCTTTCCAGCTTTCGTATCAGGGCTTGGGCGTCACAGTGGGCGCGGCGGTAATAGCCACCCCGTTATGGTACAGGGGCATAGATACGGACTCCTTGTTCCCGGCCTCGGGCGATTGCTGGCCGTCTGGGGCAGGGGTAGGGCTGGCCAGCGCCGCGGCGCGGTTCACCTCGTCATAGAGCGTTTGCAGGGTTTTTTGCCCCGCCGTGCCATCGGCGGACAGGCCCCGGGCACGCTGATACGCCTTCACTGCGGCCTTGGTGCCCTCCCGGTACTGGCCGGTAACGGTGCCGTTATAAAAGCCCAGCTCCTTGAGCTTCATTTGCAGCCAGTACACATCCTGGCCCTCCTTCCCCACGGACAGGGAACGCGTCACCGCCGTAGGAGCGACGGAGCCATCGTAGACATAGACCGGCGGGGTGGGCGTAACGTTGGGCATCATGGATTTCTTATTCAGGCTGCCGGGCCGGATGGCATAGCGCAGCTCGGGATCCGCCGCCGCGCCGTCATGAATCCACACCTGCATGCCCTCCTTCACATGGTCATAAATCCATTTGGCGTCAGCCACGGTCAGGCGGATGCAGCCATGGGAGCCCCGCTTGCCAAGCCCTGTCAGGGAGCCGACCTTCAGCGTGCTGTCATCCGAGGAATTGGAATAGAGCACGCTGTGGAACGCGATTTCGCTGGTGATCTTCGTCCACCACCGGGCTTCGCCGCCGCCCCAGTTGGGAAATTTGCAATGGGCGGATTTGCGGCCGGTGAGGGTAAACGTGCCAAGGGGCGTGGGATACCTGGTGGTGCCGGTTGCGCAGAGAAAGGCCCGGTCCAGGTCGGTGTAAGCCTGGGTTTCCGTATTATATTTCCAAACCTTCACCACCTGGTTTTTGATGTCCACCTCAAACTTGTACGCCGCCGGCAGCGGAGCCACCGAGGGCTTGGGCGTGCAGTTCACGTCCGCCACCGCGGGATCGTTAAACAGCGTGTTCCACGTCTGCTCATCCACCTCCCCCGTCACCGTCAGGCCGTTCATTTTCTGGAACGCCTCCACGGCGGACTTGGTGTTTTTATAATAGCCGGTGGTGGTTTTCTTATAGGTGAAGAAGCCCAGATCCTTCAGCCGCTGCTGCACCAGCTGCACATCGTTGCTCTGACTGCCGTAAACCAGCTTCTTCGTAAACGTGCGATGGGGGCCCATGGTGGGCGTAGGCGAGGGCACGGCGGTAGGATCCGGCACGGGCGAGGGGGTGGGCGAAGGCCGCACCAGCAGCGCAAACAGGGCTTCCTGGGTTTTCACATCCGCCTTGCCCGTTACCGTCAGACCGTTTTCCTGCTGGAAGGTCTGCACGGCGGCGGTGGTGCCCTCCAGGAAATTGCCGCTGGCGCTGCCCCAATAATAACCCAGCTCCGTCAGCTTTTCCTGAAGCAGCTTCACGTCCTGCCCCGAATCCCCATAGCTGATGGGGCGATAGCAGTCTCCGAAAATAATTTCCAGCGTGGCTTCATCCGCCTGGCCGGTCACCGGCAGGTCATAAGCCTCCTGCACTGCGGAAACGGCTTTTTCCGTGGACGCGGTGTATTGATCGCTGGCCCGCACCTGGGTATAATTCATTTGCCGCAGGCGAGTGTTCAGTTCCAGCACCCGATCGCCCGTATCCCCCGGCTTCAGCGCGAACGCTTCCTCCGCACCCGCCGCCAGACACAGGCAGATCGCCAGGATGACCGTCAGAAACCATGCCGTTTTTTTCATCGAAATGCCACCTCTTGTGTTCTTGTAATCATGCCGCTTCGGGCTTTATTGTAGACGCGCCGGAAAGTGAAAGCAAGCGGTAATTCATGGGAGGCGCTCAGGCGGCTCGTTTTCGCCGCCAAAGGCCCATGGTTATTAAAAGCCAGAAAGCCGAATTTGTCAACACTTTATGGAGGAATTGTTACATTTCATACGTTAATGCCTTTTCGATGCGTGAACAAAAAGCTGTCTTTTCTATCCGGGCGCATTGTTCACGCCATGAAGTCCAGTTGTTTCTCCCATGCAGCTTTCCTGGAAAGGGGTGTAGGGGAAATCGTTCTTTGGCTGCAAAGAACGGTTTCCCCCACAATTCATATGATTTACGGATCAAACGCCAGATTCACGGCGTAGAAGTTTTTGCTGTCCAGCTTTTCCTGCGTCAGGCGCAACAGCTCGCCGAAGCGCTGATAATGCACAATTTCCCGCGCCCGCAGGAATTTCATCACCTGGTTCACATCCGGGTTGTCGCTGAGCCGCAGGATGTTTTCATAGGTGGTGCGCGCCTTTTGTTCGGCAGCCATGTTTTCATGCAGATCGGTGATGGGATCGCCCTTCACCTGCAGGCTGGCGGCGGTAAAGGGCACACCCGCTGCGGATTGGAGATACACCCCGCCGGTGTGATCCACAAACGTGGCGTCATATCCCCCGGCCTTTACCTGGCTCACGGTCATGTTTTTCGTCAGCTGCCGCACCACAGCGCCCACAATTTCCAGATGTGCCAGTTCCTCGGTGCCAATATCCGTCAGAGCGGCCTTGGCCTCATTGGTCGGCATATGATAGCGCTGGCTCAGATAGCGCATGGCCGCGCTCAGCTCTCCGTCCGGCCCGCCGAACTGGGAAATAATCACCTGAGCCAGCCGGGGATCCGTATTGCAGATTTTGACCGGAAACTGCAATTGCTTCTTATAAATCCACATCCGCTTTCCTCCTCACTGGCCGCAGCCGCATTCCCAGGGCCAGGGGCCCTCCAGCCATTCCCAGTAAATCGGGCAGCTGCTTCCGGGAGCGCAGGCCGCGCACAGGCTGCCGTCCCCCGGATTGCTTGCAGCATCCAGCGCCGTCAACGCGCTTTCCGTGGGCATAGCGCAGGGCGTTTCCTGCAGCAGCGCCGCATAATTGCCGTCAGGCAGCTGATCCATCAGCGCCTGATATTGTTTCAGAGCGCACCTGTCCTGGGGATGGGTGTTCAGATAGAGCCGCAGTTCCCATGCCGCGAAGGGCAGGGCATAATCCCGGCGCAGATTCATCACGCATTCAGCCACGGGCCGCGCCTCCTTCCCCACCCTGAAAGGGCTTGTCCAACTCGGGAAACAGCGTCCCAGCATACAGCGCTTCCTCGGGCGCATAGGCGTTTTTCAGCGCCTGCATGGGCACATAGCTCATGGCCAGGGCGGGCTGCTGCGCCGAAGGGGCGCTTTGCGCGGGAAGAACGGGCGCATCTATTTGCATCTGCACGGCGTTTTTCATCCGGCATGCCTCATTTCCTTTTCAATTCAGGCAGTTTTTCTGCCCCTATCAGCTTATGCGCTTCTGACAGGAATGCTACAAAAAAAGCCCGGCAATGCCGGGCCGGGAATCGTTAATTTTCCTTCGTTATTTCCTTGATATGATCCTCGTAAAATTCAATGGCCTGATTTTCGATGGTGTCCACTACAATGCTTTCTTTTCCGTTTTCGTTATCGTCAGGGTAAAAATAGTCATTTACCTTTCCAAGGAATACCTTGTCATTATCTGCAACAATCTTCACTTTTTTGCCGTAGTATTGCTTCAGGTTCACCTGCTGTCTTCCTTTCCGGAAATAATATGCGTTTGCCTCTTTGAGATGGATAGCAACGATTTATCGCTTGCGCCATACGAAGGGCAGCGCATCGGCAGGATAATGATCCACCTGCTCAATCAGCGCCTGCGCATCCTGACCCTGGGCATAGGGCAGCCGGGCGATGGCGGCCAGCGCCGTTTCCTTGGACGCATAAAAATGAAACTGTACTTTCGGATGCTCCGCCTGCCAGTTGGCAGGCAGCAGGGCGCACACATCCCCCACCGCATGCAGCGCCAGCGGGAGCTCCAGCCCGGATGCATCAACCACATCATTCAAAAACGCCTGCACCGATTCCCTGCGCCGGTTTTCGCTCATGGTGCCGGCCTGAAACTGGGCCATCATCCCCAGCGCATCCTCCATCGGCAGCCAGCCATTCTGGCCGGCCGCGGATTGCAGCGCGCTGCCCGCGTTCTTTTCCCAGGTCATCAGCAGCCCGGGATGCAGGCTTTTCCGGGCTTCGCCGGTGATCAGAATCCAGATTGGCGGGGCAATATAAATGCCCATCGCCTCCCGTTCCCAGGGCTGAAGCAGCACCTCCGCCTGCACCTTCCACACCCGCCGCCTTGCCAGGGAAATGCCATGCCGTCGCAAAAGCCGCCAGATTGCATCAGGCGATGCATCCAGCCGCCGGGCCAGGGCGGATGCCGTCCAGAACGCCATAGGCGCGGGCGGCTCCTGCTGCAGAAGCGCTAAGGTGCGCCGTTCAAAATCCTCGTCATACACTCGGGGCTTCCCGGTTCTGGGCCGGTCCATCAGTCCCTGCACACCCTCCTGATTATATCGCGCACGCCAGCGGAACACCATGCTGCGGCTCATCCCCGTTTTCTGCACAATCTCATCCGGGGTTTCCCCTTCCATCCAGTGCAGAATCAGTTTCGCCCGCTCGCGCATCCGCGGCTCCGTTTCCGGCGCCTGGGCAAGCGCCTGAAGCTGCTCGGCTTCTCTTGGACCCGGTTTGCGGCGATGTGGGGCTGCGTTGGCCATGGCTGTTCCTCCCTTTGCCGGGCGTCGCCGCGAAAGCAGAAAAGCCCAGAATAAACACACCCGATGCATGGAAAGGACGTATGCGTTTCCGCTTAATTCATCAAGGGCGCGCGCGAATTGTTATTTGTTATTATATCACAGTTTCCCCCACTTGTCACCCCTTTTTATAGGAAATATATAACAATATATCAAAAAAACGCTAATCTGCAAACATATTGTCAATTTGCTTTATTTATGCTACAATTTCTGCATATGGAAACCTTCCGCGGATGAAATAAAGGAGGCTCTTATGGCGCAGTTTTCTCCCCTCATGCAAGGCATGCCCGTGCTGCTGCACGGCGGCGATTACAACCCGGAGCAATGGATCAACCAGAAAGACGCTATCTGGCCCCTGGACATGAAAATGGCCCGGGGCGCGGAGATCAATACCCTGTCGGTGGGCATTTTTTCCTGGGCCATGCTGGAGCCCCGAGAAGGCGAATACCATTTCGAATGGCTGGACGAAGTGATAGACATGCTGGCGCAAAATGGCATCAAGGCTGTGTTGGCCACGCCCAGCGGCGCCCGGCCCGCCTGGCTGGCGGAAAAGTATCCCGAGGTGCTGCGGGTAAACGAGCGGCGGGAAAAGGCGCTGTTCGGCGGGCGGCACAATCATTGCCTCACCTCCCCGGTCTATCGGGAAAAGGTGCGGCAGATCAACACGCTTCTGGCCCGACGCTACAAGGATCATCCCGCGCTGGGAATGTGGCACATATCCAACGAATACGGCGGCGAATGCCATTGCCCCCTGTGCCAGCAGAAGTTCCGGGAATGGCTGCAGGCGCGGTATCAGGATATCGACACCTTGAACGACTGCTGGTGGAACACATTCTGGTCGCATCGGTATAACAGCTTTGATCAGATCGAAAGCCCCAGCCCCATCGGGGAAACGGGCCATGGCCTGAGTCTGGCCTGGAAGCGGTTCACCACCGATCAATTCTGCGATTTTTATGATTGGGAAATCGCTCCGCTCAAGGAAATCACGCCGAATGTGCCCTGCACGGCCAATCTGATGGGCACCTATACGGGCATCAATTATTTCAAGCTGGGCCTGCATCTGGATTGCTCCTCCTGGGATAATTATCCCGTCTGGACCGGGGACGCGCGGGATATCCAGGTTTGCCTGGACGCGGCGTTCAAGCATGATCTGATGCGGGGCGTGGGCGGAGGCAAGCCCTTTATGATGATGGAATCCTCCCCCTCGGCGGTCAACTGGCAGCCCATTAACCGGCTGCGGCAAAACGGCGTGCTGATGCTCCAGAGTCTTCAGGCCGTGGCCCATGGCTCGGACACGGTGCAGTATTTCCAGTTCCGTAAGGGCCGGGGCTCCTCCGAAAAGTTTCATGGCGCGGTGGTTTCCCATGACAACAGCCCCGAGAACCGGGTCTATCGCGAGGTTTGCCAGGTAGGCCATGCGCTGAAGGACATCAGCGCGGTGACGGGAGCGGGCCCGGAAAACAGAATCGCCGTGGTCTACGATTGGGAAAACCGCTGGATGCTGGACATGGCCCAGTTCGGAAACAACCTGGACAAAGGCTATGAACGCGCCGTGCGGGAGCACCACAGCGCCCTGATGCGGGAAGGCTTCGGCGTGGACGTGATCGACGAAAAATGCGATCTGAGCGGATACAGGATGGTCTGCGGGCCCATGACGTATATGCTCCGGCCCGGGTTTGCCCAGCGGGTGCAGGCCTTTGTGGAAAAGGGCGGCGTCTATGTGGGCACCTATTGCTCCGGCTGGGTGGACGTGGAGGATCTATGCTTTATGGACGGCTTCCCCGGCCCGCTGAAGGAAGTATTCGGCGTGTGGGATGAGGAAACCGACGCTTTGGACGAAACCCAGCATGGCCATTTTGTCTGGCAGGGAAAGCGCTATGAAACCTCCGATTGGGCCGCGCTGGTGCATCCTCAGGGCGCGGCGGTGCTGGCGGAATACACGGACCGGTTCTACGCCGGGTATCCGGCGCTGACGGAAAACCGCTTTGGTGCGGGCAAATGCTATTACATTGCCGCCCATACCAGCCTGGATTTCCTGCAGGATTTCTATCGCTTTGCCGCGGCGCAGGCTGGGGTGTCCCCTGTGCTGTCTCCGCTGCCCAGCGGTGTGCTGGCCACGGAACGGGTGGGCGATCAGGGACGTTTTCTGTTCGTGATGAACACCTCTCCGGCCCGCGCCACCGTTAACCTTCCCGTCTGCGAAAACCTGCGCACCGGCGAAGCGGTTTCCGGCCCCACGGTACTCAAGGGCTATGAGGTGCTGGTGCTGAAACGCTGACAATGATAAGGTGAGAAAAATGATGCGGGGGAAAAACGTTCTTTGTGGCCAAAGAATGCTTTTCCCCCGCAACCCTTTTCAGGAAAGCCATAGGGATTGATACGGGTTATGTGCTTTTCAACAGTGCGCCCCAGATTGGAAAGAGAAAGCCTTTTGTTTCTCTCCAATCTGGGGCGCATTGATCCTTGATTTGGCAGTTTACGCGTTCAGCCGTCCCGCGCGCACCACGGGATGACGCAGGGTATAGCGCAGTCGATACGTATTCTCCCGGCTGGCCGTCCTGGTTTTCAGGATCAGCTCCACCGCCTCCGCATCCGGGATTTTCGGCAGCACACAATGAATGGCCGGGCCCTGCAGATTCGTGCGGGGCGCCACGGGATCCGTCTGCCACGTAAGCAGTTCCTTTTCCCAGTCGCCGATGCGCAGCACCGCCGTTACCTTGTCCTGAACCGTTTCATCGCTGTCATTCAGATACCACAGCTGCGCGTCGAATCCATCCCCGTCCTGCCAGGCAAAGTGCGGAATCCGGGCGCTGGCCAGCACGGGCCGCAGGGCGTTTTGCACTGCGAAATAGCCGGGCTTCTTCCGGAAGGGATAGGCAATGATGGAATTATTGCTGGCGGTAATCCAGGGCTCGTCATAGCACCAGTTGATGGCCAGAGAGCAATAGGGCCACTGACGGCGCGCTTCCTCAAAAATGGCCTGATAGCCGCTGGATTGCAGCCACTGGGTATCCCGCACCATTTCCGCAAGGGACTGGGGCTCGCCAAAGTACTGGCGCACCATGCCCCGGCAAATCCATGCATCGTCATCCGGCCCCCACGCGCCGAACATATGATGGGTAAACCAGTTTTCCGTGGGCTGGAGCGGGAAAAGCTCCTCGGGCAGCACGATCTTTTGCAGCTGCTCCTCATCGGCCAGCGCCGGCACGCCAAACTCGGTGTACGCGGTGAAATGCTTCTTGGGGAAGGAGCAGAGCACATCCTCGCCGGTTTCCCGGTCCTGGAAGGTGTATCCCCCGTGGCCCATGCCGGTGGAAGGGGAGGTCATCAGGAAGGGCCGGGCGAAGTCCATTTCATAGCACAGCTTGTTCAGCAGCCGCAAAGCATGGCTCTGATCATCCATGCCGGACCAGCCGTTAAACAACTCATTGCCGCCGCACCACAGCGCCAGGCAGGCATGGCTGCGCAGACGGCGAATCACCGCCGCGCCTTCCTGCTCCAGCACGGCCAGATAATGGGGCGTGCCCTCGTAATTATTGCAGGCCAGCATGAATTCCTGCCAGACCAGCAATCCCAGCTCATCGCACAGATCGTAGAACGCGGGCTTGTTGATTCCCGATCCGCCCCAGATGCGCAGGATATTCATATGTGCGTCCCGGGCGGCCTCCAGCAGCTCCTGATACCGTTCCTTCGTCACCCGGCCCAGGAACATCTCCGGGTTCACCCAGTTGGAGCCCTTGCCGAAAATTCTCCGGCCGTTAAGCTCAATGGTCACCGCGGCGGCATAGCGGGACTTGGGGAAGTCCGCGGGCTCGTTCATGGTGCCCTCATTGCGCACCAGCCGCAGGGTCTTGAAGCCGATCCGGCCCTGCTTGCAGTCATCCTCTGTTTCCGCCGTCCAGGTATACAGATAGGGTTCACCCTGACCATTGCACCACCACAGATGCACGTTCTCCAGCGTGCATTCGTTATCCGCGCCCTGATACACGATCTGTCCTTCCCGGTCAAAGAGGGTATAGGTCACAGGCGCATCACAATCCGTTTCAAAGCGAACGCGGGCCTGATTCCGGGTTTCGTTCAGGGTATAGAAGGGCTCGCAGCTGCGGATGAAGCCGGGGCCGCGGGTTTCGATATAGACCGGCATCCACAGCCCGGAAATCAGCAGCCGGGGATTCCAATCCCAGCCATAGCAGAACGGCGGCTTGCAGCTCTGGTTGGCCGCCTGGCGATAGCCGGTGGTGTAGGGCCCGCCGCTCTGGGGATGGGGATGGATGATGAATTGCAGCAGGGAGCCGGGACGGGCCTTGTCCGTCACGTCCAACGCAACGGGAGTATACATGCCCTCCTGCTGGTGGAGCAGCACTCCGTCCAGACGAATATCAAAGCTGTAATCCACGCCCTCAGCCACCAGCATCACCCGCTGGCCCGCCGCCGCATCAAACTGCAGCGTGGTCTGATATTCCCAATACCAGCTCTCCGTCTCCTCCAGCTGCTTCACCTGGGACGCATACATCAGCGCATCCAAATCCATGTCCAACTGATGCTTGGCATAATCGTACTGGATGTTGCCCGGCACCTCTACCGGGAATCGGGGATAGCTTTCCTGACCGGCGGGATCAAAGCGGCCGCCCTGCCAAGTCTGTTCAAAGCGCATAGGCTTTTCCTCCTTATGTGAATGGTTGAATGAACGTATCTTGCGCGTTTGCTTCCCGCTGCGCCGGGCGCATCAGCGCTGCCAGTGCCTCCGGCAGCGGGGATTCCAGGGCCACGCGCTGGCCCGTCAGGGGATGATCGAAGGCCAGAAAACAGGCATGCAGCGCAAACCGTCCCGGCAGCGCCGGGCATTCTCGGCCGTAGAGATAATCCCCCACGATGGGGCAGCCCAGATGCCGCAGATGCACCCGGATCTGATGGGTGCGCCCGGTTTCCAGCCGCAGCCGCAGCACAGATCGCTCCGCAGTCTGCGCGACCAGCCGGTAACGGGTGACGGCCGGCTTCCCGTCGGACCGCACCGCCCGGCGCACGCCCTCCCCCGCCAGACCAATGGGCGCGTCGATCACGCCGCTTTCCTGGGGCGGATGGCCTTCGCACACTGCCAGATATTCCCGGATGAATCCCGGCGAATGGAGCTGCCGCTGCAAAAGCTGCTGGGCATGGGCGTTCAGCGCCACGGCCATCAGCCCGCTGGTGCCCTTATCCAGCCGGTTCACCGGGCGAAACACAAAATCCGCCGGGCATCCCAGCGCCGCATACAGGGCGTTTTCCAGGGTGGGGCCGGCTTGGTGGCAGGAGGGCAGCGTAGGCAGGGGCGCAGGCTTTTCCGCGATCAGATAATCCCCGTCCTGCCAGGGAATGCTGATAGGAATCGCCGCAGGAGCAGTTTTCTGCCCTGCGTCCTGCAGCCGCGCGGAAAGCACCTGTCCCTCTCGCAGCCGCTCATTGGCCCGGGCCGGCGCGCCGTCCACCCAAATGCCCCCCTGAAACTTCAGGCTGCTGAATTGCCCCTGAGACAGCCGCAGCGCCTTCAGCGCCAGCGATTTCACCGTGCGTCCGCTTTCCGCCGCCGTCACCATATGGCTGAGTTCCCGCATGGCCGCTCCTTTCTCCGTTTCGCCCCTTTCCGGAATCCGCGCTATGGTCGATTGCATGTTTCATCTGTATGATAGCATAGATTTTACGGGATGAAAATCGGATATAATTGCTGAATGCATGTCATTTCTTGCTGTCAAAATACAGAAAAAGCGCCTGCTATTTCAATTGTTTTCCAGCAGGCGCCTGCGGAATGCATCCATTTCCCCGATGGTAATACCCGCTGCCTGCCAATACCGCTCTGCGCGAATCCGGGGCGGGCATTCCCGGGACGCAAAGCAATCCAGCGCCGCCATAAATCGCTGAAACTGCGCCGAATCCCGGCTGCGATCCCCCCAGATGGACAGGGACGTGAGCTCGTAATCCAGCAGCAGATGTTCCTCGCGCATACCCAGCAGCGCTCCCAGCAAATAGCACAGACAGCCCGTGCGATCCGCGCCGCCCCAGCAATGGACATAGACCGGAGCCATTCCTTCATTTAAAAGAACGCGAAACACATCGCCATAGGCCTGCAGCTGGTCGGGCGCAGACAGATCCCCATAGGCACTGACGGGCAGATGCACCCAGCGCAGCTTTTTCTCATCCAGCGCCGGGCTTTGCGCCTCCGCGCGCAGATCCAGATCCGTTTTTACCCGCAATTGATGCAGCAGCGCGTTCGCGCCCCGGGAGGTAAGCTGCAAATGGCTGTCCAGCTCGGAGCCGCGATAGATCAGCCCCTGCCGGATGCGCCGGCCCGTTTCCGTGGGCCAGCCGCCCAGGTCGCGCACGTTGGTCGTTCCGTCCAGATGCATAAACCGCGGCGGCATATCCGCCGTTTCAAACCAGCCTTCCGCCCTGTCCCCTTCCCAGGAGACGGACCAGTTATACATTTCGCCAATCCGCAGGTTATACACGGTCAGCGTCGAGCCGGTTGTTTCAATCACCCGTTCCACCGCCCGGCAGCGCAGCGTCACCCGGCAGCGCCCCGCCGTGCCCTGCCAGGCAAGCTGTATCCCCGCACCCAGAGAATCATCCGTTTTCCTGGAACGGTTCAGATGCAGGAAGTCGATCGCATCCGCCTGGACGCTTTTCATCCGGCCTGCCCGGTCAATGAACGCCCGCTGGGCGTCCGTCAGCAGCGTCAGGCGCGCCCCCGTCGCCGGAGAAATCAGCGCAATCCCCATCGTCCTTCCCCTTTCCAGCTGTCTTTTCCCGTTTCAGTGTAGCGGCCCCGGTCCGCGCTGTCAAGCAGGTTTTTCCTGTTTTTCTTTGCGTTTTGCCCATTTTTCTTTTGAATAAACTATGAATTCTTTGTGATTTTTGGTTGAACCATTGACATTGTATGTTTTGGGATGTAAAATAAGCACTGTACTTCAATCATACGGAGGAAATGAATGATGGCAGAATCTCTGTTGTTTCAAGATACGCCAGAAGCTACGGATATGCCGGCGGTGCTGGTCGAAGGCTCGCACACGCCTGATGCGTTGGCCGGGGCCAGCGGCGTCTATATTGCCGCTTCCGGCTCGGCCATGCTGCAAAGCGGCTCTCATGCCCTGCGGGTATGCGATCATTGGCTGTGGCTGGCGGTGGAAGCCGGGGTGCTGGTGCTGGGCAACGACGATGCGTCCTTCCATCTGCGGGCGGGCGATTGCTGCATGCTCCCGCCGGGCACCCAGGGCGTGGTGCTGGAGGTTTCTCAGGAAGCCCGCATCCTGTGGATGATGGTGGGCGGCACGCTGTCGGGCGCGTTCCTGCAGCGGATGGGCGCGCTGCCGCATCGGATGATGAAGCAGGGCGCGCTGCCCTCCCAGCTGAATCTGGCCAAGCACATCGTGCAGGCCACGGTGCGCGTGGCCGCGGCCCAGGATGCGTCCAGCGCCCAGCTTCAGCAGCTGCTTTGGGCCATGCTGGCCTCCCATTCCGGCCAGCCCGTGGCTATGGATGCGGTGCTTTCCCACGAAATCGCCAAAGTGGTGGACGCCATGCGCAAGAATCAGTATAAGGATTCCTTCTCCCTGAGCGATATGGCCGCCCTGTCCCGGATGCCGGTGGAAACGTTCCGCAAGCGGTTTGTATCCGAGGTAGGCATGCCGCCCCAGAGCTATCAGCTCTTTTGCAAGATGGAGCGGGCCAAGGTGCTGCTCAAGGAAGGATGCACGGTTCGCCAGGCGGGCATCGAGGTGGGCATGAACGACCCCTACCACTTCTCCAAGACCTTCAAAAATATCGTAGGCATGAGCCCCTCTGCTTACAGCAAAACGGCCCTCAAATGACGGGGGAAGCGTCGCTTTCCCCCCGGCTCTCCCCTGAGGAGGCGCGGATGCTTTCGCCCCTGCAGCTGGCCTTTGTGGGCGACAGCGTCCACGCCCTGTTGGTGCGTACCGCGCTGGCGGGCAGCAATCTCAAGGTTCGGGATATGCATACACAGGCCACAAGGGCGGTCAACGCCGTGGCGCAAAGCAGGGCCCTGGCTGCACTGCTGCCATGCCTGACGGCAGAGGAAATCGCCATTGTCAAGCGCGGCCGCAATGCCCATCCCCATCACAGCGCCCCCAAATCCGCCTCCACAGGCGAATATGCCGGAGCTACCGGCCTGGAGGCGCTGCTGGGGTATCTGTTTCTCATCGGGGATTTTGGCCGGCTTTTGCAGCTGGACGCTTGGATGCGCCAGCCCACGGCGGAGGCGGACGCCCCGGCCGCCGATTGAAAGGAGCAATTCAGCCCATGGCTTTTTATAAAGATGTTAAGCCCAAGAAAATGACCCGTAATGATCATCTGCGCCAGGAAAGCACCTGGGACGAGGAAGGCAGCCATTATCGCTCCGCCAAGCCCGGCCGCAAGCCTCAGGAGGACGCGGGCAAGGGCGGCTATCGCGGCGATAAGCCCGCCTATGGCCGCAGGGAAAACAATGATTTCCGAGGCGGCAAGCCCGCTTACGGCAAACCTTCCTTTGACCGCAGAGATGAAAAAAACGCTTACGGCCACAAGGAAAACGGCGGCTATCAGCGCCATGACAAGCCCGCTTCCCAGAAGCCTGCTTTCCAGCGCAGCGATCGGCCCGCCTTTGATAAGCCTGCCCCCGCGCCCAAGCCCGCCGCACCCCGTTCGGAGCGGCCGGCGCAGCCCCGGGAGGACGCATATCAGCCGCCGGAAAACCTGCTGTCCGGCCGCAATCCCATCCGCGAAGCCATCAAGAGCGGCCGGGATATTGAAAAGCTGCTGGTGGCCAAGGGCGATCTGTCTGGCACTGCCAGGGAAATTGTGGCCATGGCCCGGGAGCGGCATATCCCCGTGCAGATGGTGGAGCGCTCCCGGCTGGATGAAATCACCCGCAATCATCAGGGCATGCTGGCGTTTGCCTCCGCCTATCGGTATTATGATGTGGAGGACATGCTGGCGGAAGCCGCGGAAAAGGGCGAAGCGCCCTTCCTGGTGGTGCTGGACGGCGTGACCGATCCCCAGAACCTGGGCGCCATTATCCGCACAGCCGCCTGCGTGGGCGCGCATGGGGTGATCGTGCCCGAGCGTCGGGCCGTGGGCCTGACGCCCTCCGCCGTAAAGGCCTCTGCAGGGGCCATTGAGACGGTGAAGGTAGCCCGGGTGACCAATCTGACCCGCACGCTGGAAATGCTCAAGGAAAAGGGTGTGTGGCTTTATGCCGCCGATATGGTGGGCGAGGATTACCGCAAGGTGTCCTTCGAAGGCCCCGTGGCGCTGATCATCGGCGCAGAAGGCGAGGGCGTGAGCCGGCTGGTGCTGGACGCCTGTGATTATCGGGTGAGCCTGCCCATGAAGGGCGGCGTTGGGTCGCTGAACGCGTCGGTGGCCGCGGGTGTGATGATGTACGCCGCGTTCGCCTGCCGCGAATAAATAACGAATCCCAGGAGGTGCGCATGCCGGACGTTCCCATGACCGATGAACAGCGGGAAAACGAACGCTTCCAGTCCATGCCGGATGAAGAAGTGGTGGTATTGGCGCAGCAGGGGGATGGCCAGGCGTTGGCCTATCTGCTGAATAAATATAAGAATTTTGTGCGTTCCAAGGCGCGCAGCTATTTTCTCATCGGCGCGGATCATGAGGATATTGTGCAGGAGGGAATGATCGGCCTGTATAAGGCCATCCGGGATTTTCAGCCTGCCCGTCTGGCCTCCTTCCGCTCCTTTGCGGAGCTGTGCGTGAAACGCCAGATTATCACGGCCATTAAGGCCGCCACCCGCCAGAAGCATGTGCCCCTGAACAGCTATGTTTCCCTGAATAAGCCCCTTTACGATGAAGAATCTGATCGGACGCTGCTGGACGTGATCGAAGGCCGGGTGACCAACCCGGAGGATCTGTACATCAGCCAGGAGGATCTGGCTCATATTCAGGCACAGATGGACGATCTGCTCTCCGATCTGGAGCGCCAGGTGCTGGATGCGTTCATGGATGGAAAAAGCTATCAGGAAATCGCGGATATGCTGGGACGCCATGTGAAATCCATTGATAACGCCCTGCAGCGGGTGAAGCGTAAGCTGGTCAAGTTTATGGAAGAAAATAAGTAACGCAGCTCATCGGCTGCGAAAACCCGCCGTGTGTCCGATTGGAGGACACACGGCGGGTTTTATTTGGCTTCATGCGGTAAAGGAGAGCGTTTTTTCTCTCTTGTGCGGCATAAGATGCCGATACACAAATGTACCATAACGGAATACCATTTTGACAGCTGCGCTTTCATTTTTCTTCTCCAGCGCACTGCGCCGATGGCCCCTATAAGCGCTGCCATAAAGCGACACATATAAAGCCCTATGGGATATGGAGATGAAAAGCATCCATCATCTCGCTGAATATGACTATCGCAGCGCCATCTTTCTCTTTGGGTTGAATGTTCAGCGCCTGCGCCAATCCTGTTTTGCCGTTATGGATACTCATAATATGGTCTCATTGCCGATTTGTCCGCGAATTAAATGTCTATATTGACTGGAGGAAACCCCTTTCTTTTGTTTGAACACACGCTGAAAAGTAGAAACCGAGCCGAAGCCGGCTTGAAAAGCAACGTCAATGATGCTGTCATTTGTTACGACCAATCGCTGACAAGCCAGCTCCATCTTTTGATTCAGCAGATATTCTTTAAAGCCGCAGCCGACAGCTTTCCGAAAGAGCGAACTGAAATAGCATGGCGTTAGGCCGCAGTGGCCAGCTACCTGGGTCAAGGAGATTTCCTCGTTCATATGCTGGTGGATATAGGCTAAAGCGTTATGGATGGTTTGATGCGCAACAGGGGTCAGCGCCTCTTGCAGGCCTGAAAGCCGGTGACGGTATAGGGTAGTGAGAATCAGGACCAGAAGAGCGTCGATGCGTTCCTCATAAAAAACATGTTTTTCCTTGAACTCTGTTTCAAGCTGCAGAAATGCGTTTTTGATCGTTTCATATTCTGCGCCTCCCAACTGCGCAAGCAAGGCTTTTTTCTGTTTTTTCAGGAAAGCGGCCACCCCTGGCGTGCAGTCCTCCTTACCGATTTTTATGGTAAAAAAGCAGAGAGACTTGGTTGTAGAATAGCTGTGAAAATCATCCGGGGTCACCAGCAAAATGCTGCCGGGGCGTATTTCATGCCGATTTCCGTTCATCCAGTGAACCGCTTCTCCTGTAAGCAACAATTCCAGCTCATAGCAGTCATGGATATGGACGGGGTATTCTGCGCACATATTTCGTGCAAAACACAGGGAATTGCACAGCAGGGATTTTGACTGCCTTTGTGCCTGCTGAAGTGTGACAACTTTGCTGCTGTTCATGGTTTCCTTCAATCATATTCACCTGACCTTCACGAAAATCGGGAAATATTGTGTCTGGATAGGATATACGCCCTTGAGGAGAGGATATCCTTCTTTGCCATTGAGCCTTGATTGGCCCGAAAATCTTCATAAAACGTCTTCGGCGCAGAGGCGCTGAAAGGGAAACCGAAGCATCATTCCTTCATCCCGCTGACCGCCACAGAAGCAACAATATATCTCTGCAGGAAAAGATACAGCACGATCAGCGGCAGCGCACTAAGGAAGGCTACGGCCATCCGGGGGCCCAGCAGCATGACGTTTTCGCTGGAGTTGAACATGGCCACGCCTAATGGCAGCGTGAACATTTCACGCTTTTTAATGATGATCATGGGCCACAGGAAGGAATTCCAGCTGCCAATAATCTGCAGGATGCACATGGTCGCGATAATCGGCCCGCAATTCGGCACAATGATGAAAAGAAAGGTGCGCCATTCGCTGCCGCCGTCAATATAGCAGGCTTCCCGCAGGGAATCAGGGATGGATTCAATGTTTTGCTTGCTTAAAAACGTGCCAAATGGATATTTGAGATAGCCTAAAATAATTGGCCAGTAGGTTCCGATCAGCCCCCACTGGACATACTGCGTGTACAGAGGGATCATGATGGTCTGGAAAGGAACCATCATTTCGATCAGAATGAAAAGAAACAGTGCCTTTTTGAAAAAGAATCGTCCTTTTGCAAAAGCATAACCGCTCATCAGCCCCGAGACGAGGCTGATCACCGTACAGGCAAGAGATATCATAACAGTGTTCAGGGTATACCTGATCAAAGGCACATTTTGAAATGCGTACTGATAGTTGCTGAGGCTGACCACCCTTGGCCACATACGGGGCGGCGTGGGAATCTCTGTAAATACGGTTTGGTCGAAGGACATAACGATCGTCCAATACAGGGGAATCAGGAAAATAACAGTAAGGCCTGCCATGGTCAGAATCAACAGAAGCTGGGAGATGCATTTTCTTTTTTTCACGCTGTTATCCTCCTCTATTCTTCCTTCAGGGCTTTTGTCAGCGTCAGGTTAATTACGGTAGCGAGGGTTACGAGCATCATAAAAACAACCGCCGCAGCCGAAGCCAGACCGTAATTGGGCGACGAGGCTTCAAAGCTGTTGGTATAAATATATCGGAGAATGGTGTGCAGGGAGCGGCCGGGCCCGCCGATAATAAACAGATCGTCAAAACGGGATAGGCCGGCAATCATTCGGGTTATCAGCAGAAATACCAATGTGGGCAGAATGCCGGGAAGGGTAATATGCAACAGCTTCTGACGGGCGTTGGCGCCGTCCATGGAAGCCGCTTCGTAATATACGCTGGGGATGGATTGCAAGCCGGCCAGACAGATCAGCATGCAATAGCCGATACCGCTCCAGGCAGAAATAATGGTCACTCCTGCATGAACCCAGCCCTTGCTGGTCAGCCAGCCGATTTTGACGTCCATGCCTGTGATAAGCCCCAAGAATTCATTCAGCAGGCCGCCATTTTCCAGAAGAATAAAGCGAAAGATTAAAATGATGCTGACGCCGGTGATGATATTCGGCATGTAAAGGGCCACGCGAAAGAAACTCTGTACTTTTTTTGCCGTAATGGAATTCATGGCTACAGCCATTAGAAAACCAACGGGAATGGAGATAAGACTGTAGAAAGCAAGGACGAAGGTGTTGCCAATGGCTTCAACAAAGCGGCGGCTGGACAGCAGGTTTGCATAGTTCTTGAGTCCTATATACGTCGTTTCAAACGTTGTAGCGCTAACTTTATTGAAGCTGTAAAGGATTGCCTTTGCCAAAGGCGTATAGCTCAGAAATATCAGGCAGAAAAGAGACGGAAGCAAAAAAGAATACCACTCCAGCTGCTTTTTGATGCGGTATTTGGAAAAACGTTTATTTGCAAGACTCATGGCAATGATTCCTCCCGTATCAAAAGGGGAGCGCGAAAAGCGGAGCTCATCGCACTCCCCGGAATTGAAGTTCACGGATTATTTATGGTTCATTTGTGCAACTTCGGCGAAATCTGCGGCCATGGACTCGCAAGCAGTCTGCATATCGACTTCGCCGCGAATATACTCGGCCATGTACATTTCAACGATGGCTCCCAGCTCGGAAATGCCGGTATCAATGCGATTAAACTGATCGATGGTCCAGTTATCCCAGAAATTGCTCATGATATCGTTATACGCTTCGCAGAAACTGGTGTACTGGGCATTGCTGTCGATCAGGCATTTCACGCCGTAGTAGGTAGCGGGGCAACGCTTGTTGGCAACAATCCATTCCTGAGCATATTCATCGGTGACCAGCCATTTGATGAATTCCCAGGCCAGGTCAGGCTCTTTGGCGTTGTAAGCAATGGCAATGGAAGAAGAGCCGGCATACCCGGAAGCATTAGAGTCACTCTTCTCGGGTTCATTCTCGTTCACTGGCAGCGGCATGAAGATGAAGGAGTCTTCCAGGCCTGCGGCGGCAATCATCTTCAGGTCGCTGTACATATTTTCGCTGACCAGAATTGCGATATCGTTTTCTGCAGAGCCATACTTGTCGCGCCCGATTTTTTCCAGATATCCGGAGCCTCCTAGGTTCACCAGCTTGGCGAAGAATTCAAAAGCCGCCATGATTTCGGGATCAGTGAAATGCACTTCCATATCCCATTTATAATCATGATACGTTTGAAGCTTCAGGCCCTTAGCTGCCAAATAGCATGTCATGCCCTTGTTGATCTCGGTTTTTAGCATATAGCAGCCCTTGGTTTCAACCCCTGTTACAGGATCGGTGCCGGTACAGGCCTCGGCAATGGCCATCAGATCGTCCCAGGTCCAGCCTTTTTCAGGGGCTTTGACGCCATAGTGCTCCAGAATTCGCAGGTCAATCAGCGCATAGTAGGGATTCAGGCAGTAGCTCAGGCCGGTGGGCTTGTAGACCGTGTAGTTTTCTTCATCGTAACGGTATTGTTCTGGTTTGCCCGACAGATAGTCCAGCACCCATGCGTCCCTGATCAGATAGTCGGTAAGATCAAAGCAGATATCGGTCAGCATGGAGCCATGCAGCAGGATATCGGCAGATTCGCCGACGGCAGCCGTGCGAAGGTTGGCATGCCAGTCGGTCCAGGTGGCGGGGGTAAACTCAATGGTAACGCCCGGATAATCTTCAACAAATGCATTGAACAGATCATTGTAGCCGGGCACCACCGTGCCGTTATCGCCGGTTACGCTATCCGGCTTTGCGCTGGAGATTCCGCCGGGGCCGACAATACGCAAGGTCTTGCCTGCGTATGCGTCACTTTTTGCGACGTTTTCGGCAAATACAACCGATGCACTTCCAACCAGAACGAGGGCGACCAGAAGAGCCAAAATCCGTTTCATGGTAATACCTCCTTTAACTTTTTCCAGGATCCGCTGTTTTCATTTTATCAAAACAGAAAACGCGCCGCCAACCATATTTTATGTAATATCTCTCATTTTTTATGATGCGCAGTAAATCTGCAAACGCCCGGGAGAGGATGCGTGCAATCATAAATAATGAGAGAAAACATGAAAAGAATGCAAGGACATGTCTTCAGCGATCTGATAAAATATGTATGATAATTCTCCTGTTAGAATATGGAATGGAGGAAAACCAAGTGCATTATCGGATGGAAAAGTATAGCGGCAACCCCGTGCTAAAGGCGGATATGTGTCCTTATCCGGCGGAGTTGACTTTTAACGCAGGGGTTATACGCAAGGATGATACCTGGTTTATGATATTCCGTAACGATAGGGATTGGGTGGCCAACTGCGATTTCCGTCATATGGATCTGGGGATGGCCTACAGCAAAGACGGACTTCGCTTTACCGTATACAATCGCCCCGTTTTCAAAGTGTCCGAATTGGGAGATCCCGAAATCACCCGTCTGTATGACGTTCGCCTTTCTGAAATCGGTGGCCGTTATTTTGCTACCATGGCCGTGGAAACAAAACATGGGCTCAGGGCTGGCATTGGCGAGACAGAGGATTTTATCCATCTGAAAATGCTGTCCATGAGCCTGCCTGACAACCGTAATCTGGTGTTGTTTCCAGAAAGGATACAGGGGCGGTATGTGCGGCTGGAGAGGCCCTTTACGCTGTATAACAACCAGAATTATGATATTTGGATTTCTTACTCGCCTGATCTGATCCACTGGGGAGAATCCCGCCTGCTGTTGCGGCATGAGGATGTGAGACTGGGCAACGCAAAGATTGGCCCCGGAACGCCGCCTGTCAGAACCCCCTACGGCTGGCTGTCTCTGATACATGCGGTGGATTATAACGAAAGCCGCGGCAAGAACGGATATGAGCCTGCCTGGAAGAAGCGCTATTATGCCTACGCGTTATTGCAGGACTTGCAGGATCCGTCAAGGCTCCTGGGCGTCAGCGACGAGCCTGTGATCGTACCGGATTCCTCCTATGAGCTTTCCGGAGGCTTCCGCAACAACGTCGTATTCCCCACCGGGTTAATCAAAATAAACGAAAAAACGGTACGTGCTTATTATGGCGCTGCCGACACGGTAATGGCTGTCGCTGAAGGCTCTGTGGAAGCTTTGGTCAGAGCCTGCCTGCATACATAGCAGAGCGGCCCCCGCGGAAGCGCGGCAGGCTGTCGGAAAAATGTTGCCGGCAGCCTGGGGATTGGAAAGGTATCCGAATCTTTAGGACATACTGCGTCTGCAGCGTCCCCTTGCCCTACAGGCAATTTTATCAAGCCCCCTGCACAAGGCGCAGCAGGAATACCGGCTCATCCCGCGCTCAGCTTTGGAAAACAGGAAAAACGCCGCTGTTTATGAACGTCCGGAAAAGCAGCAATCCGGAAAAGTCTTGAAAGGCCAGGGCTGCGTTTTGCAGGCATTGCCTTCATGGTGTCGCGGCTTCCCCCGCGCCCCTGTTGCCGTTTATTCCAGAATATTGCTGGTGATGTAATCCACCCCGAAATCGATCATCTGCTGTGCTTCCTCCGGGGTGTCCACCGTCCAGACATTGATCTTGATTCCCGCGTCCTTGAGCAGCTTGGCCCGCTCCGCCGTCAGGGCCTTATAATGAATGTCCACGTCCAGATGATGCAGCTGCAGGGTATCCACCAGCCAATCCGGGAAATCGGACACCAGAAACTGGGCGGGCTGCTGGGGCAGGCGTTCCCGGATACAGATCATATTGGGCAGATCAAAGGAGATGAAAATGGTGTTTTCCAGCCAGCCTTCCTCCCGGATGATCTGGATGATTCGATCAATATCCGCCGGGCAGAAATGGTTCTTCAGCTCCAGCACGGATGTTTTTCCATATTTTTTGCAGATCTGAACGTATTCCTGCAGCGAGGGCATCAGCAGATCCTTGCGGCCCTTCTTGCCGTCCTTATCGCACAGGCGGATGGCCCGCAGGGTTTCAAAGCTGGTTTTCTCCACCACCATTTCATCCCCGGCCACCCGTTTGGTGTTATCATCGTGGAAAATGATAAACTGGCCGTCGGCCGTGCGATGCACATCGGTTTCGATGCCGAAATAGGAGCGGTTGCCCGCGGCCACGAAAGCGGACGCGGTGTTTTCCAGCTCCAGCCCGCTCACGCCCCGATGGGCCACCATCTTCACATCGCCGGATTGAATATGCAGGGTATCATACATTGGAAAGTGCCTCCTTCATGCGATCAAAATCGCTGCTGATTGTATCGAGCGTCCCGCGAAGCTTCATTTGCGGGGCGTGTCTCCGTGGAGCTGCATCTGCTCGTTGAGCAGGTTGATGTTGCCGCAGCCCATGGTGAGCACCAGATCACCGGGCTGCCAATGGGCCCGGAGATAGGCCTCCGTATCGTCAAAGGACGGGGTGTGCACCGCATCAATGCCATTTTTGCGCATGCCATCCACGATCATTTCCGCCTTGATGTCGCCGGGATCCTTTTCCCGGGCGGCAAAAATATCCGTCACCAGCGTGTAATCCGCAATCTGGGTGCAGGTGAGATAATCGTTAAACAGGGTTTTCACCCGGCTGAAGGTGTGGGGCTGCATCACAGCCCAGAGCCGCCGGGGATGCTGTTGCCGGGCCACAGACAGGGCCGCCCGCATTTCCGTGGGGTTATGGCCGTAATCGTGATACATCTTCACCCCATCGATCACGCCGGTCAATTCAAAACGCCGATGCACCCCGGCAAACCGGCTCAGGGACGCGGCCGCTTCCGCCGGGTCCGCCCCCACCACATGGACCGCCGCAAATGCCGCCAGCGAATTGATCACGTTAAAGCTGCCCGCCACCTGCAATTCCACATGACACAGTTTTTCGCCCCGATACATCACATCGTACCGGGGGCAGCCGGTATCGTTATAGGTCAGATGCGCGGGATAATAATCGTTGGCTTCATTCATGCCAAAGGTACGCGTTTCACAATTCAGTGTTTCAAACAGCGCCTGAATCCGCACATCCTCACCCCAGCCCAGCGCTGTGCCGGAGGGGGGCACCAGAGAAAGGAACTGGCCAAAGGCCGCCTGAATATGGTCGATGTCCTGATAATAATCCAGGTGATCCGCGTCGATATTCAGCACCACCGCCACAGTGGGATGCATTTCCAGAAAGCTGCCATGAAACTCGCAGGCCTCGGCCACAAACACATCCTTGCCCCCAATCCGGGAGCCGCCGCCCAGCGCATCCAGCCGCCCGCCGATATGCACGGTGGGGTCCATGCCGCATTCCAGCAGCGTTTCGGCGATCATGGAGGAGGTGGTGGTTTTGCCATGGGCGCCGCAGACGCAGATCACGTTTTTATGCCCCAGCATCAATTCGCCCAGCAGCGTGGAGCGTTCCATTTCCGGAATGCCCAGCCGCGCGGCTTCCTGTCGCTCCGGATTTTCCGGCGCAATGGCCGCGGAAAACACCACCAGCGCCGCTCCCGCCACGTTTTTTTCATCGTGGCCCACCTGCACCGGGATGCCCATCTTCCGCAGCCGCTCCACGGCGTGGGAATTGGCGTTATCCGAGCCGGTGACCATATATCCTTCCCGCAGCAGCATTTCGGCCAGGCCGCTCATGCTGGAGCCGCCGATGCCGATCATATGCACCCGCTGGCCCACGAAATCCTGAATGTTCGCCATAGTTCACCTCAAAAAGCAGATTCTGTATTATTATACGCCATCCCATCCGGGAATATCAAGCCTGCGGGGCGCATTTTCCGTCCTCACGGCATGCGCAGCTGCCCTCCGTCCGGCATGGTCATCATCCAGGCCAGATAACGCTCCGGCACATGCTGCTGGAAGATGGGATTCATGGCGGCGAACGCATCCTGCAGGCTTTGCAGATTGGTTTTCAGGGAAGCCGTCCGGCCCGTTTCCCGCAGAATTCCGTTATTCATCATCATTAACAGCGCCCCCAGCTGCACCATTTCGCTGCCGGAAAGCGCCTGACCGGTGAACGCCTTGCTCATCAGCGCCTGATATACGGCTGCGTATTTTTCCGGGTTCTGCACAGCCAGAGACAGCCCCGTCACCGCGCCTGAGGTGATCTGCAGGGCCAGATCGCCGTTTTCCTCGGCCATCTCCCCATCCATATACTGACGATAGGCCGCCCGGACATCAGGCAGCAGCCCCTGTGCTTCCTCCCCCACCGGCAGACACAGATCCTGACCGAACCGGCCAAAGCCCCATGCCGCCAGCGGCACCTGGGTGACAATATCCGCCTCGTTCAGGATATTGATAACATTGGCGTGCCGGCCCGTCAGCTCCCCGCGAACGGTGCGGGGCGTAGCGAAGGTATAGGCAAAAATATCCGCATCTTCCGCAAGTCCCATTTCCTGTATAAAACCTGCTGTCAGGTTGGCCACCGCCGCGCCCCGGCTGTATCCGGCCAGCCAGAACCGGGGATGGGCAATGTCCTTTTCCCGCACATACGCCGCCGCGCGCGCTGCCACAGTCCTGGCTGCCTGGGCAAAGCCGGCGTGATAGCTTTCGTCCGCGCCGCAGGCAAAATTGCTCAGCCATTCATCGCCGTAATTGCCGCCGCGGATGGCCACGGCCACCAGCGTGACCGTATCCGCGCCGCTTTGCAGCGTCCGATGGGCGATGGCGGTGCCGATGGTGTCCGCCCCCGCCGTATCATACTGGGCCACCTGGGGCGCAGAAAAATCCAGCGCGGCGAAAAAGTCCGCTATCATGGCGCTGGGCGCGTCCGGCCTTCCGCCAAAGGCCGCCAGCGACATGGCCAGCGACATGCGGGCCAGCCCATGGTCATACGTCCCGGCAGGCTGAAAAAAGGCGCTTTCCGGCCAGTCAAGGCGCATTTCTACCCGCTTGCCCGTGCTGCGCCAGAAGGGAACCGTCGCTTCCTCCGCCGCTATCGCGCAGGGGCAGCACAGGGACAGGCACAGGGCCAGCGCCAGAATCTGTCTGCTTTTCATGTATTTCTCCTTCTTTGCAAAAAAGAGCGGAAGGGAACCGCCATCCGGCGATTCCCCGCTGCTTACATTCGCACAAACGCATCATAAATCGCCCGCACGGCGGTTTCAAAATCGCTTTCATCCACGCCTACGATGATATTCAGCTCGCTGGAGCCCTGATCAATGGTGCGGATGGAAACGCCCTGAGAAGAAATGGCGGTAAACAGCCGGGCCGCCGTGCCGAAATTGCGCACCATGCCCCGGCCCACCGTGGCGATCAGGGCCAGATGCTCATGCACGGTAATCTGATCCGGCTTTGTCAGCTCCTGAATCCGGGCCAGCACCTGCTCCCGATGGGGATTAAGCTCCTGATCCTGCACCACCACGCACATGGTGTCAATCCCGGTGGGCAGATGCTCAAAGCTCACGCCATAATCCTCAAACGCCTGCAGCACCCGCCGGCCAAAGCCCAGCTCGGCGTTCATCAGGTCTTTTTCAATGGAGATGATGGTGAACCCCTTATGCCCCGCAATGCCGGTAATCACATGGCCCGGATCAATGGGCGCGGAAGCGCAGATCATGGTGCCGGGATGCAGCGGGTCATTGGTATTGCGGATATTGGTGGGAATGCCCGCCCGGCGGACAGGAAACACCGCTTCGTCATGAAGCACCGTGGCCCCCATATAGGAAAGCTCCCGCAGCTCCCGATAGGTCATGGTGGCGATGGACTGAGCGTCGGGCACAATCCGGGGATCGGCCATGCGGAAGCCCGTCACGTCCGTCCAGTTTTCGTACACATCCGCGTTCACCGCCCTGGCCACCAGCGCGCCGGACACATCGCTGCCGCCCCGGGAGAAGGTAATCACCCGGCCGGAAGCGTCCGCCCCGTAAAAGCCGGGAACCACGGCCCGTTCCATCCCGGCCAGCCGTTCAGAAAGCAGGCGGTTGGTTTCCTCCTCCATCAGATGGCCCTCCGGAGTAAAGCGGATCACCTCCGCCGCATCCACAAACGGCACAGCCAGATACCGGGCCAGCAGCCGTCCGCCCAGATATTCCCCCCGGCTGGCGGCATAATCCCGATCCGCGCCCTGGCGCAGCGCCTGCTCAATGGCGGCGAATTCTTCATTCAGGGAAAAATCCAGGCCCAGCTCCCGGATAATATCGTCATAGCGGCCTTCAATCCGCTCCAGAATATGCTTAAAAGGCCGGCCCTGCTTTGCCGCCGTCTGGCAGGCATAGAGCAGATCGGTGATTTTGTCATCCCCCGGCCCCCGCTTGCCCGGGGCGCTGGGCACAATATATTTCCGCTCCGGATTGCTTTCCACAATGGCGCGAACCTTTTCAAACTGTCCCGCGTCCGCCAGAGAACTGCCGCCGAATTTCGCTACGATCATCCTCGTCACCCTTTCCTGTTTCACGCTTTATTGTAGCCAATTTTTCCACGTCTGTCAAACAAAAGCCTCCAAATTCAATGTATTCCCGGCGAAAAAAAGCGTGCGCAAGCTTGCGAAGGGGCAGCGCGGCTGTTATAATACCCTTGATGCGGGGAAATCCTCTGGAAGAGGAGGAAGAACCATGCAGGATGAAAGGCTGGAGCGCCTGCTGGCCGCGGCAGAGCGGCTGCATCTGGGCGAATATGTGCGCTTTGAAAGCGATCGGAGACGGCGGCTGCGGGACGCGTTCTGGCAGGGCGTGGCCCGGGGGCTTGGCATCATGGTGGGCTTTTCGGTGCTGGGCGCGGCGGTGCTGTTTCTGCTGCAGGCGCTGGCAGAAAAAAATCTGCCGGGAATCAGCGATTTTGTGGCCCGGGTGGTCATGCTGGTGCAATCGAGGGTGCAATGAAAAAAAACAAGAAGATTTGGTTGGGTCTGCTGCCGGGGCTGCTGACGCTGCTGCTGGACCGGCTGACCAAGAAAGCGCTGTTTGGCCGGAACAGGATGCTGCTTCCCGGGGTGATTCGCATTACCAGCGCGAGAAACACAGGCATGGCCCTGGGGCTGATGCCAAACAGCGCCTGGGCGGTGCTGCTTTTGTCGGCGCTGCTGCTGGGGCTGTGCATCTGGCTGCTGCGGGGGATGCGGCTGTCCGGGATGGCGGCGGCAGGCGTTTCCCTGATGGCCGGCGGCGCGCTGGGCAATCTGATCGACCGGGCGGCGCTGGGCTATGTGCGGGATTTGTTCGAGCTGCTGTTTGTGAAGTTTTATATTTTTAACATAGCGGATGTGGGCGTGGTGGCAGGGGCCGTGCTGTGCGGCGTAAGCCTGCTGTGGCGGCCGCAGGACTGGAGCAGGCGATGCTGAAGGAATATCAGGGAAACGGCCAGCGGCTGGATGTGGTGCTCAGCCAGGATGGGGAAATCACCCGTTCCCGGGCGGCGGCGCTGATTAAGGATGGATGCGTCGCCGTAAACGGAAAGCGGGAGGAGAAGGCGTCCAGCAAGCCCGGGCCGGGCGATCGCATCGTTTTATCCTTGCCTGAGCCCAAACCCGCCAGGGCTCAGGCCCAGGATCTGCCTTTGGAAATTCTCTATCAGGACGCGCATCTGGCCGTGGTGGTGAAGCCCTGCGGCATGGTGGTGCATCCCGCTGCGGGAAACGACGAGGGCACGCTGGTCAACGCCCTGCTGTTTCATCTGGATCAGCTTTCGGGCATTGGCGGGGAAATGCGCCCGGGCATCGTGCACCGGCTGGATAAGGATACCAGCGGGCTGATGCTGGTAGCGAAAGATGATAAAACCCATGCCGCCCTCTCCGAGCAATTGGCGGCCCGGCAAATGGAAAAGCATTATCGGGCGATGGTGGCGGGCCGGATGAAGGAAAGCAGCGGCATCATTGAAAAGCCCATCGCCCGCAGCCATACCGACCGCAAGAAAATGGCGGTGGATGAAAACGGGCGCTGGGCGAAAACGGAATGGCGGGCGCTCCGGGAATACCCGGATCGAACGCTGCTGGACGTGCATATCATCACCGGCCGCACCCATCAGATCCGGGTGCATATGAGCAGCATCGGGCATCCCGTGCTGGGCGATCCCCTGTACGGCCACCGGCATATGCCGTCCGCGCCCCGGCTGATGCTCCATGCCTATTCGCTGGCCTTTACCCATCCGGAAACTGGGGAGCGGATGCAGTTCATCGCCCCCTGCCCCTTCTCCCCGGAGGAGAAAGCAAACGCAAAGGATGAAACGCCATGAAGCAGAAAAAAGAGCGGCTGATCCACCGGCTGCTGGAAATGGGCGCATGCCCCCATGAAAAGGAAGCCGCCGCCCGGATTATGGCGGGCGAGGTTTATATCAACGGCCAGATTGCCAGAAACGGCGCGCTGGTAAAGCCCGAGGATCAGGTGACGCTCAAGGGCGTGCTGCCCTATGCCAGCAAGGGCGGGTTCAAGATGGCCGGAGCGCTGGATGCGTTCGGGATCGATGTGAGCGGCAGGGTCTGTATTGATGCGGGCGCGTCCACCGGCGGCTTCACCGATTGTCTGTGCCAGCGGGGCGCTGCGCTGGTGTATGCCGTGGACGTGGGCTTTGGCCAGCTTATGGGAAAGCTGCGGCAGAATCCCCATGTGGTAAATCTGGAAAAGACCAACATCAGCGACGAAAAGCTGCTTTCCCTTTCGCCCCGGCCGGAAATGGGCACGGTGGATGTGAGTTATCTGTCGCTGCGCAAGGCGATTCCGTATTTTTCCGCGGTGCTGCATGGGGAAGGGCAGCTGGTCTGTCTGGTGAAGCCGCTGTTTGAAATCGATGACGCGGAGGCCCGGCGCACGGGCGTGATTGCGGATGAAGCCTATGCGCCGCTGCTGTTTGATCTGATCCGGGATGTGAACGCCATGCCCGGCGCGCAGGCCGTGAACGTGACCTTCAGCCCTGTCACCGGCAATGGAGGCACCCGGGAGTTTTTCCTGCATGTGCTGCTGGGCAGGAAAGGGGCGGCCATCCCCGAAAGCGCCGTATATGCTGCCGTGGACGCCGCCCGGGAGCTGGAATTATATCGGAAATAATTCGGTCAGAGCACCTGAAATACCGTGCGGGACAGGAAATTGATCCATCCACGCCGGTCCTCCACCCCGCCGTCCATGCCCACATTCAGGTCAATCACCGCACATTTTTTCGAGCGCAGAAAATAATACCCCACCACATGCAGCCGGATCTCGCCGCTGAGCTGGCGCTCATCCACCCGATCGGCGGGAATCTGCCAATCCCGTTCCAGCATGCCGCCAAGGGCCCGGCTCAGCGCCCGAATCTGGCGATGGCTGAGCAAGCCGCAGCGGCCCTCCTGCAGCATCCGGCAATAATCCAGCGCAAGATGGATTGTTTCCCTGCCCAGCTGCCGGGCGGGGTTGGCAGCAGTATATTCCGTCAGGATCAGGGCGGTCAGGTCGTTTTGCGCAGGCTGGGGCATGACGGTTCCTCCTTTTATAGCTGATGCTACTGTATCATGCCTCCCGGAGGCTGTCAATCGGATGTGAAGGAAACGTCACTCAATTCTCACCGTTCTCTAATCTTTTTCCCCGGCGGCTTTTATCTTTGGACGATATACTATCCTTGTTCTCAGGAACAGGAAATCGCAAAACGCCGAAGGAGGATATGAGCATGGATCATTTTGAAATGGTAGAAAAGCTGCGCCAGAAGGCCAGCGTAACCTATGAGGAAGCCAAGGCGGCTCTGGAAGCCAGCGATTGGGACATGCTGGACGCGCTGGTGCTGCTGGAAGGGCAGGGCAAGGTGCGCCCCGAGGAAGCAGGCGTGGATTATTCCACCAAGCCCCAGCCCGAGCAGCCCGTCCAGGAAAAGCACTGGTATTTCGAGTGGAGCAGCGGGGTCAAGCGGCTGGGCCGGTTCCTGTGCAAGGTATTTCAAAAAGGCAACACCAACAGCTTTGTAATCTCCCGCAAGGGCAGCGAGCTGGTTTCCATGCCCATCACCGTGCTGGTGCTGCTGGGCATTCTCTGCTGGCCCTTCTCCCTGATCGCGCTGGTAGCCGGGCTGTTTCTGGGCCTGCGCTACGCCTTCCGCGGGCCGGACATGGGCGATCAGGTTAACGCCATAATGGACAAGGCCGCCGACGCCGCTCAGGGCAAAAACGAGCCCAAGGCGTAATCAGCGGGCTAAGAGGCCCCCCCGGCTGCTAAACCGGGGCCGACAGCGGGGAACACGCTTGGGGGCTTTTCGCCCCCAAACCCCGAAGCAGGGGAAGCATTCCCCTGCACCCCATTCCGCGATGAAAGTTGGCGGGTTATGCAAAGTGTTTCCGCGTGAAGCGTTGGGTTACGGCCATGTTTCCCGCGGCAGGAAGCGGTTTTCGGATGATCGATCCCGGGGAGAACAACCTCTCCCCGGGACTCGATATGC
>CAKTWP010000011.1 GCA_934630705.1 uncultured Clostridia bacterium
GCTCGCACCCTGTATTCAGTCCCATTCTGCTTCGCGCTCCAGCAGTAGCCGCCCACTGCGTTGATAGCGTATTCAATCGGTTTATCCGCTTTAACCACGTTATTCTCCTCATCTTGTTATTCGATGAGTGTCATGTACTGTGCGTACGTCAGCCGCCCCAGCGCGTATAGCGTGTCGATCTTATCGCGCAGCTCCTTATCAAAACCCTTTGCTACCATGCGTTTGAGTACCATGTACAACATAGCTTATCCCTCCATTTTTGTAATGAAAGCAAGCGCCAGTTCGGCGTTGACATATGCCATATCGCTGACGTTTTCCACATCTGCCAGCCTGTCTTCTGTGGTTGGCGCAATCTCCGGCATTTGCGCTTGCATGCGCTCAAGCTTGGCGATTTCCTCTGCAGTCATCTCTACATAGCGCGGCTCCATGACGGGCACCTTAACGGTGTAGGCTTCGTCATATGCGTCCGCGATCATTTCGCCCATTTCGTTGTACTGAGCGGGAATGGTGCGGATGCGAGCTTCCGTTCGCTCACCGGTTTTGACCAGGATGTTCTTTTTCATGCTCTCACCCCAAATATACGGATATGAGTACCAGCAGGTAGCTCAACCTGTTCATATATCTTGTTGATGGCTTTGTACTCGGATTCTTTGAATTTTAGCCAGAAATGATATACATCTGCTGAGTTAAAATTCAAAACCGTCAAATTACCATTCCAGGTACACCACTCTGACTCCCAATAGCCACGATGAATGTATGTCTTTTGCATGTAGCCTTGGGCCGTATTACTTTGCGATCTCGCTGACATATATCCTCTGCCGACATTGACAAAATTGCCCTCGATGTTTTTTGCCTGTGCATAAAATGCTCCGACTGCTAAAGTTGTATTTGCCGGCACAATAATTTGAGTGATTATATCGATAAACGCATATGGAGTTCCGTCCGGCTCTTCCGTTCGCTCAAACGTGGACGCTTCACTCAGATCGAATTCCTCAATCAACTCGTAGGATTCGTTAATTCCAGCCCGTTTTTGCGCCGCGTTTTTTTCGTCACGATTCCACGCCGCGCCCTTGCCGTCGTAAACAGGTACGTTCGCCACCCCGCCATCCAGCACGCTGTTACCGGCTACCTGCACATCCTTGACCGGCATATACCCAAGCGCGGATTGAATGTTTTCCGCAGTCACAGATGCGTCTGAGCCGGTTTCGCCTTGCGGTCCGGGCTCTCCTTTCGGTCCTGGTGCACCTTGCGGTCCGGGCTCTCCTTTCGGTCCTGGTGCACCTTGCGGTCCGAGTTCACCCGTGTCACCTTTTGCTCCGGCCTCGCCGTCTTTACCCGCCGGAATCGAAAGCCGAATCGTATTCGTTTCCGGGTCATACTCGGCCCCGGCAGGCGTGTCGCTGGGCACACCATTGGCAATCACCTGCACGTTCTGTATTTTTGCAATCGCGCTCAGGATGCTGTTCACCCAGTCCTGCTCCGGCTTGGGTGTTTCTGTTTCCGCCCCCGTCAGCGATTCGCTTACCTGGAAAGTGAAGGTTCTGGATTTTATCAAAATATCATTCCTGGTTACCCGCATTTCTGCGCGGCCCTTTCCGGCGATAGCCGTATCAGCGCTGGTGATTGGCCAATACAGCTTTCCATCCTTCAGCTCGATATTTGCCGGATACACGCTTTTCTCTCCGGGCCGCTGTATCCATAGCGTGATTTCCGCGTTAGGGCAGGCGGCGGCATAGTCGGCAACGTCAATAACCACGGTTCTCGCGTTGTTTTCTCCGCACCGCCCAAGGCTCAGAATTCCTCCGAACCGGATGGGATATTGAATAGTCGTCATTTCGTTTTCTCCTTGTATTGAGTCGGTCTGTCAGTTCCCTCGTTCCAGCGCTGCTCCATACAGGTGTTGCAGGGTTCCTCCAAGTAGCAGAGTTTGGCATACTTGCACTTATCACAATACAGGTCAAACCTGACTTTCATGGGTGTCGGCTCCGTCATACAGAACCACCTCGCCTTTCTCCAATGATTTCTTCACGTCAATCAGCCGCTGATTGCTGCTGCCGCGCCAGGGAATATCCAGCGACATCTTGTCCTGTTCAAACCTGCCGTCCACCAGCACGTCAATCTCCTGAAGCAACGTCTTGCGGTTGTCCTCCCACTCCATGATCTGCTCGAAAGTATAGCCCGTGTAGCACCACACGTTCAGCTTCCTGGAATGGGCGAATCTGGCCAGATCCAACGCAGCAAACGGCTGCAAAAATGGTTCGCCGCCGCTGAGTGTAATGCCGGAAAGCAGCGAGTCGCTGACCATCAGTTTTTTAATGAATTCCGTATCCATTTTCTCACCGCCATACATTGGCCAGGAGCCTGGATTTTGGCAGCCCTTGCAGTGGTGCAGACACCCCTGAAAAAATATCGCCAGCCGCACGCCCGGCCCATCCACATAACTGTTTGCTTCAAGGCCGTAAACACGAAATATCATTTTCTTTTTTCTCCTTTCTATGTTGCACGCGCTCTTTTTCTATCCGTTTCTTGGTTGTCAGCGCGATAAAAGAAGAGGGAATGTGGATGACCCGCAAACCCTCTTCCAAATATCATTTTTTCCGACTCGCCATCAAGTCGCACAAATTTTTGAGCGTCAACACGATCCAATAGGCGATGATGTACGCCCAGGCCTGCCCGACCGCATAGATTCGCCAGGCAACCCACGCTGCAATCAGAATCAGGGCGATTACGCACCGCTGAGACATCTTCTGCCAGAAGCTCATGCGCTTGCCTGCTCTTTCACAGGCTTTTCGCTATAGATGATCTTCTCGTAAGCCTCAATCGCTTCCGTGTAGCTGTCATAATTCCCCTCAAATGCCCCGTCGATATGCAGCGTGTAGTAGCCGCGAGGGTCGCGCTTAATTTCAGACTCCATGCTTCACCCTGTCCCTTTCTTCCGCCTGCTTGGCGTTGTTCCATCTGTCCAGCGTGCCCACCAGATACCCCGTAATACGGCGCACCCGTTCAAAGGACCGGGGCGAAATCAGATAATAAGACAGCACCGCTTCGTCCCCATCCACCTGAATTTCCAGCCCCTTCAGCTCCTTGCCATACTTTTCCAGCGCCCGTGTCAGGTAGGCCTTTTGCTCCGCCTCCCCGATGGACTCTCCCTGTACATGAATAAACATTCCGCATTCTCCTTTCCACGAAGCACAAAGAAAAAAATCCGAAGCCGTTTTACGACCCCGGATTTTCGCTTGCGTTTTTTTTCAGTTCTTCAAATATCCCTCGCATACCAGCTTGAGAACCGGAAGATCCTTTGTTACGGTCTTCCAGAGCTCGTTCCAGTTTACGCTGACATAGTCGTGGGCCAATACGTTTCGCATCCCGCGAATGGCGTTCCAGGCGATCATGCTCATGCCGCATTTGGCTTCATCGCTCAAATGCCCTGCCAGCTCCCCAATCTGCATCAGGCACATGGCGCTGGCATAGCGGCAGGCCTTGTTCTCCTCATAGCCCTCTTTCGTGCCGCCGCAAAGGGCGATCATTTCCCCCGCTTCCTCGCAGTATTGGATGATCTTCGCCAACACGGCCCTGTCTCGCTGTTCATTGCTCATAGAGAATCACCTCGTCCTGCTTGATTCTGTGGAGGAATTGCTGGTCCTCCATCCCCGTGGTCACCAGATCAAAGGAGCAGGAAAGCACGTTTTCAATGTCCGCATACAGCCCGCCCAGCTCGAAAAGGCCCCAGCCCTTGGGGGCGTCCACCAGCAGGTCCACGTCGCTGTTCTCTGTTGCCTCGCCCCGGGCCACGCTGCCAAACACGGACAGCCGCTTCAGCCCGTATCGTTTCGCAATGGGCGTAAGGATTGTTTTGAGAGATTCCGGTGTGTACATCGCCTTCCAGCCTCCCTTACTTTGATACCCCTGCAAGGATAGTATACCATAGAATCATCGGAAGCACAACCGCGCTGTCGCAGTGTCAGGCCTCCTTATTCATCCGCTTTACGGTTTCCGTTACAATCGTTTCATGCTCATGCCGCCCGCAGCAGGGGCAAACATCCCCGATAATGCCGTTGTAGCCGCATACGGGGTCGCGATCCACCGGATGGTTGATGCTGCCATAGCCGATGCCGCATTCTTTCATGTGCCTGATAATCGCCTCAAAGGCCTCCAGATTCTTTGTTGGATCGCCGTCCATCTCCACATAGGAAATATGTCCGGCGTTCGTCAGCGCGTGATAGGGCGCCTCCAGCTCGATCTTGCGGGCTGCGGAGATGGGAAAGTACACCGGCACATGGAAGCTATTGGTGTAGTAGTCCTTATCCGTCACGCCCGGAATCTCGCCGTAGAGTTTCTTATCCATTCGCACGAATCGGCCGCTCAAGCCCTCAGCGGGCGTCGCCAGGCAGGTGAAGTTCAATCCCAGCTCTTCGCTCATCTCGTCGCAGAAGTCGCGAATATACCCAACAATCTCAAGCCCCAGCTTCTGCGCTTCCTCGCTCTCGCCGTGATGGTGACCCGTCAGAGCCTTGAGCGTCTCTGCCAGGCCGATAAAACCGATGGAAAGGGTGCCGTGGCGCAGCACCTCAAGCACCGGATCGTCCGGTTGCAGCGTCTCCGAATCCAGCCACACCCCTTCACCCATCAGGAAAGGGAAATTGCGTGCAAGCCGGGCAGCCTGCACCTTAAAGCGCTCCAGCAGTTGCTTCATCACATAGCTCAGCATGTTGTTGAGGTGCGTGAAAAACATCTGCGTGTCTCCATGGGCTTCAATCGCAAGCCGGGGCAGATTGATGCTGGTGAAAGAAAGGTTTCCTCTGCCTGGCGCAATCTCCGGTCCGCACACATTGCCCATCACCCGCGTGCGGCAGCCCATGTAGGCCACCTCGGTTTCCGGGTGTCCGGGCTTATAGTATTGCAGATTGAAGGGCGCATCCAAAAAGCTGAAATTGGGAAACAGCCGCTTGGCGGAAACATGCATGGCCAGCCGGAACAGGTCGTAGTTGGGGTCATCCGGGTTGTAGTTCACCCCCTCCTTTACCCGGAAAATCTGAATGGGGAAGATCGGCGTTTCACCATTGCCAAGGCCCGCCTCCGTGGCCAGCAAAAGCTGCTTCATGGCCAATCGCCCGGCCCAGGAGGTGTCCATGCCATAGTTGATGCTGCTGAAGGGCACCTGCGCACCGGCCCGGCTGTGCATGGTGTTCAGGTTGTGAACCAGCCCCTCCATCGCCTGATAGGTGTCGCGGATAGTTTTCCGCATGGCAAAGTTCGTTAGCCAATGATCGTCCACCGTGCTCCCTTTGCGCAGCGTGTTCCATAGCTCATCGCCCTCGCGCAAATATCGCTGGTAGGTCAGCCGCACGCCGTCGCCCATGGCATAGTCGAAATCCACAATGCTCTGTCCGCCGTGCTGGTCATTCTGATTGCTCTGGATAGCGATGGCCGCCAGCGCCGCATAGCTTCCAATGCTCTTCGGCTCCCGCAGATGCCCGTGCCCAGTGTTGAAGCCGTCCTTGAACAGCTTTCGCAGCTCAATCTGCGTGCAGGTGGTGGTCCAGCCGTAGAAATCCAGATCGTGAATATGAATCCAGCCCTTGCGATGCAGGTTTGCGATCTCCGGGTCGATCATCGTATCCAGATAATATTCCTTGGCAGTGTTGGCGCCCTGCTGGAGCATCGCTCCCATGGGGGTATCGCCGTTGATGTTGCCGTTCTCACGCTTCAGGTTGCAATCCCTCGCATCAGAGCAGTTGATGTCATCAAATATCTTCTTGACCGTCTGGCCAAAGTAGAGTTCGTTCATCTTTTCGTTTCCTCGATCTTCCGTCTTACATGTATTTTGTCGCTAAGAGCAAAGCCAGCGCCAGAATAGCCATAGGAATCCAAAAGGGGGCAAGCACCAAGAGCCACGACCATTCAATCACGCCAACCAGCTTGAGGACAATAAATAGAACAGTCAGTGTGCTGTATAAGCCCAATCCGCCACTGACGCGGTTATGCTCGTTCATGCTCCGTTTCCTCCCTGTCCAGCTTCTCCTTGATCTGACCCAGAATGCTCTCCACCAGGTTCTTCGTCTTGGGGTGCAGGATTATACCTTGTTCGTGCGTTTCATACCACGAGAAGATTCCCCGCGGGTTGCCGTGTTTGAAGGAGAAGCTCCACCAGTCCGCGATCATTTCATAGACGTACTCCGGCGGCATTTCCAGCGCCTCCATCGTCTCGTCGTCGTTCACCAGCACCCAGTGCTGCCAGTGATGGGGATTGCGGTGAATATGCTTGAGCAAAGCCTTCTGAAAGTCGGAACGGTTACCGCCGCCGTAAAAATAATCGTCGTAGGCACGGTATTCATCCATTTTCGTTTTGGACACATCGTGCATCCGCACCAGATTCTCAACTTCCGTTTCCAATACCGGACTAACCGGAAGGTTGTCCCGCATCCAGTCCCACGCTTTGCCTACGTTGGCCATATGCTCCCGCAAATAATCGTCATACAGCTGGCTCATCCTTGACCACCTTCTTCCACGGCAGCCTCTTCATGACACCATTCCTTAAAAACATCATAGTACGCGCCGCGGTTGCCGCCGATCTTCTTGCAAATCGCCATGGCTAACCCCTTTTCTTTATCAAAGGGCTCGCCATTCTGGGCTTTCACCACGGTTTTCGAGCCATCCCGCCAGAATACAATGGTCGCGGGCGCATTGAAAATAACGCGCTTGATCACCACGATGCAGTCGAAGCAAAAACCGTAACTGAAGTTGAGAATTTTCATGAACTCCTGCGAAATATCGCTCATCTTTTTTTCTCCTCCAATTTCTTATTCAAGGTCGTCAGCATCTTGAAAATAGCAATCGCGTCCTGGCCCTCAAAGGCATTGATGATCGTAATCGCCTTTCCGTCTTTCTTGCCTACGATGCAGATTTCATTATCTGCGCCATGAGTCATGTCGAAGCTCACAAGGAGCACGTCACTCGGAAGCACTGTCACTTGCTGCATGATTTCACCTCCGAGGTCAGTTTCACGATTTTTTCAACCGCACCATACTTCGGATAGACGTTGGTGTTCACCTGGATCTCGGGAATGCTGAACTCATTGTCGGACAGAGACGGAATGCGAATCCAAATATCAATGTCCTTTACGCCCTCGGTATTGGGAATCAGTTCTTCCGCCCGATCCACAAGTTCCTGACCGGCGATCTTCGTAACTTCAACCGCCATTTCTCTGTAAGTCATCCATTTCACCCCATTTCACATACTTTCTGTAGCTGTCCAGCACCCACGCGGCAATGCCCCGCAAGTACCGTTTGTCCCTTGCGTTCAACCTCGAATATAGATAGAAGCCGGTCGAGGCGTCGAAGTTGCTCATACAATACCAGTAGATGCTCGCCTCGCATTCTTCCTCGGTTGAGGACTGCATCAGCGCGACGAGCTGCCTGCTGATCGTATCAAACTGAATATCGCTGATAACACTGGTCGACATCTCATAATAGAGGATCGAGTGGACGATCACCCGCCTTTGAAGGTAGCTGATTCTCGTCGTGTTATCCCAATCCTCAGGAAACTTGACATGTTTGATGAACATGTCCACCTTAACCCAGCTTCAGGGTAACGTTCTTACCCGCCTTGTCTGCCATGCTCGACGCAATCGACTGGTAAATTTTGCCAACGTTGTCCAGATTGCGCTGGTAGTCGCTCATGAGCCCATCCAGCTTCCCGTCGAACCGCTCAAGGAGCATTTCCTTCGCCTTCTCGGTGGCGTCTTCCATGATCTGGTTGCTGTCTACCTTGGCAGCTTCCCTGGCAATGGCGTCGGACACGGTCTTGCTCAGCTTGCCGTAGCTCTCCTTCACCGCGTCCCGGACGTACTTCTGGGTCTGGTGAATCATCTCGTCCTCCACATTGTGCACGGCCCGATTCACCACACGGCCAACCTCACGATTGGCGGCGTTATTGATCGCCATGTCCACGATGTCATTTTGGATGTCCACCACCGTCAGCTCGGCAACGCCCTCCGCCGCCTTACTCACCAGCTTCACGGTCTTCTTCATCTGCCGATGGCAGTAGACCGCTGCGATCACCGAAGCGCCAGCCAGCACACACAGGCCGATCCGTTCCAGCTTGCGCGTCTTTTCTTCGAACTGCTCTTCACGGGTTCTCTGATTATCCATCTTCGTTTTCTCCTTTCAGGTCACCACTTCACAAAGCGGCTTTCGTTGAATGTTTTCTTATCCTTCAAAGCCCGACTGATTGCCAGATCAATGCCGCTGCGGCTTTTCAGATGGTAGTAATAAAGGTCATGGAACGGCGTATTCAGACGGTCAATCCGTCCGCTTGCCTGCACCATGACCTTGTAGCTGTAGTTCTGGGAATAGAAAAGGATGGTGTCTGTCTCCGTACAGTTCCATCCTTCCGATCCGGCGCCATAATTCACAAAATATACCCACTTGCTGGATTTCGGAATCGGTTCATGTTTATGACCGTTCCATTCCGCCATTTTCGTCCCGATCGGCCATCCCAGAGCCTTGAGGATTTCAAGCTCGTAATCGAAGCTGTAAAATATAATCATCCTCGGATGCTTCTCGGCGATCTCCAGCGCCATCAGCTGACGGCTTGTGTCCTGGTTGACCACGCGCCGCAGACAGTAGCACAGACCGGACGCATTCTCAATTGGCTCATTCTTCCAAATATCCCAGCGGGAACGCATCAAATCCTTGTATAGCGATACGTCGTATTGCGCATACACATCCTCGTGATGCGCCTGCGTGGGACGTTTGAAATCCATGTCGATCAGGATGGCATCCCGCAGCTTTTTCAGGTGCTGCTCTCCAAGATACCGCTCGATCTTCGGAAACTTGGTAAAGTGGGAATATACAATGTGCTCACGACTGAACTGCGTGCGGTTCTTATAGAACCCATTGGCAATGAACAGAGGGATATAGTCGCTCCAGGTATCCCCGGGGGTTGCCGACAACAGAATCCATCGATTGCGCTTCACGATCTTCAGAAAGCTCTTCACCCATACGCCATTCCCGACCACACGCTGCTCGTCAAATATAAAGAAGGCGTTCTCCGCCTCCACATATTTATGGACGTTGTTCCAGCTGTCCACCACAACCTTGTTGCAGTAGAGGTTGGTTTCTTTGGAAGTGGAAAGCAGGAATGGCGCCAGCTCTTTTTCCCATTCAAAGGTATCCCGCTTTCTGGCCGTGGTGATGATGTACAGGTCCATCGGCGGATCATCCATGGGGATATAATCCTCGCCTTGCAGGCATCCAATCTCTCCGCCATTTTCGAGGTAGTAGTAGCTGATCGCTGTCAGACTTTTACCACTGCCTACACCGCCGCAAACTACGCAGCCGTTTTTCATCCGCTTAATGGCGTCCAGCTGATGCGCATACAAATTGATATTCGCCATTGTCATTCCTCCTTTCTCTGAAATCCCACAGCCCTGCCTCCTCTGTGGGTCGTGTTGGCCAGACACTCCATCATCCACGTGCCACTCGCTTTCGCAAGCCGAAGGACGCTCTGATTTTGCCTTAAAAGGGATCTTCCTCGTCGTACCGATCGTCCTGACGCGAACGATAGCGGGCCGCATAGGGGTCGTCGTCCAAGTCCTGTTCCACATACATCGTTCGGATGTACAGACTCAGGCCGTTGTTCGCAGGATCGTACTCATACGGGTTCAGGATGACGTTCACATTCTTCACCCGCATGCTGTCGATGCAGGATACGCTATCCTCATCCAGCAGCACCGGCTCCTTGTCGCCGCTCACCAAATATACTTTGGGCGGATACTTTACCGGTTGACCGGAGCGGTTGCGATACTTCAGCAGCGCCGTCACGAAATATTCCGGAACGAACTCGTTCGGATCGTCATCGGGCCTCGGACGGGTCTCGCGCACCTTGAAGCCGGCCTTGACCAGATCCTTCGCCTGTTCGGGATCAGGGATCAGCAGGTTGGCCTTTCGGCGGGAGTCGGCAAAGCGATCCTTGGTAGGATCACCAGAGAAGTTGGTAGCAAAGATAAAACGGGTGTCATCAACAGCGATCGTGCGTCCGATCATAGTCATTTCTCCTTTATGAAAGTTTTTGAATTTCCTGAGTCATTCGTGATGGTTACAGAAGAACCTGGCATAAATTGGTATTTCCCGCTCGCCCATGCCAGGTTCAAAGTCGTCCATGGATCGGCATCCAGAATATAATTCCATCCGGTCCCATTGCTGATCATGATGAATTCTCATTTACACTCCGTCATGCGCATCACCTTCCGGAGGCACATCGAAGCGGTCGTCACTCTGGAACCATTCAAAGTCACCGTACTGGCTGATGGTTTCAATGGCGTCGTTCACAAGCTTGTCATAATAGCTGCGATCGATATTGGCCTCTTTCCCAAGCGCCGTCACCATTTCGCTTTCCATCCAGCGGAAACCGGTGGTGCCGCTCGCGGCCGAATACTTGCCTCCGGCTTCGCGCATCAGCAGTCCGCCTCCGCATCCGGCTTTGATAGGCGTGAACTCGCCGACCTTTCCAACAAAGTGGTAGTCATGACCGCGGGCAATCCAGTCTTCCAGATCCCGCAAAGTCCGCTCGGTCTGGATATCCAGTGCCATGCGCTGGGGGTCAGCCTTCAGGTCCTGCCAGTCCTCAAACTTCAGACCAGCGTCCTTCAGCGCCTTCTGGAACGCCCTCTCTTCCGGTTCCACATCCGGCAGCTGCTCATTCATGTCCAAATATAACGCGCCACTGACCGAAAAGGTCTCGCACATGTCCTTGAACTGAATGGGCTCCCGGCTGAACAGGGTCTTGAAGACATACGGCACCTGGAACTGCTTGCCCGTTGCCGTCCACGCCAGCGGATGATCCTTCACATCGCCCGGCACATAGCCGTACTTGGCCATGCAGTTGTCGGCGTCGTCGTACCTTGCAATATACACGGCGTTATTCACCAGGCACATCTTGTCATAAGTCGCCTCATGCTCAAAGGTATAGCCATAGCGCTTGCCGTATTCCATCACAAAGCGGATGATGTCCATAGTTGCTTCGGGGATCTTGATGGAATCTGTCTTGATGTGGGCCACCTTGAAGCCGCGCTTCTGCACCTCGTTCTTCAGGTTTACCATGAACAAAGCGCCGCGTTTGGCCACGATGTTGTCCTTGTTCCTCGGGTCGCGGAAGGCGTTCTCAAAGGCCGCGCTGGTCAATCCGTACACAGAGTTGATGGCCGTCTTCAGAGCATTCGCCAGCTCCTTGGCGGTCATCCCACCGCTCTGCACTTTCTTGATGTAAGGCGCCAGCTTGCCGTCCAGAATATGATTGACCTCATCCCAGGCTTTGTGCTTGATGCTCACACGTCCATCCACGATTTCCTTGAATCGTCTCGTGAAGGTTGGACCGAACAGGCACTCGGCGATCACGCTGTGCGGGTGCATGGAAGCAATATCCAGCAGCGCAACATTGCCGTACATACCCGGCTCTGCATAGACGTAGCCGCCTTCTCCGACTTTCTCGCCGCGATAGGTGGATATGCCCTTCTCGAAGGTGTATCCCGGAAAATAGGGCAGCAGACTTTCGTCCTCGCCATGCTTCACTTCCATCATCTCTGGCGTCGCCTCCAGCAGGAACTTGTACACCTCCTGCTTCAGCTCGTGCACCGGCTGGTTCAGATCGCGGTAGTTGAATTCCGCCTGCGGCTTGCGCACCTGGTCAAATATGATTCGGGTGGTCAGCTGGTTTGTCGTGTCATTCACCGTCAGGCCAGCGATGTCCGCCAGAATCTGCCTTGCCGTCCAGTCAGCGGAGAGATGATTAAACACGGCCTCGGTTGCGATCACGTCGTTATCGCAATACTCGGCAACCTTCGGCCAAAGCTCCTCTGGAACGGGCTTATCCCATGGTAACCCAAGCTCCTGATGGTGAATGCCCAGTTCGATCTCGAACTTTTTGAGGCTCTTCTTGTTGCCAGCGGACGCGAAATCATACACGTCGGTATAGCTTACATTGTAGGCCTCACCGAAGAACGCATTATTCCACCTGCTGCCGTTCACGATTCGCTGGCTCAAGTTGTACAGCTGCATGTTGCTGTAACCCATCAATCGACCCCAGAGAATATGATTGTCGTACCGTCGGCAGTTGAAACCAATCAGCCGATAGCGCATCAATTCCTCCACCTCGGCGGGCTTCGGATTGATCATTCGCACAACCGGCTTGCCTTCGCCTTGCAGCTTCCAGTTGATGAGGAACAGATTAGGGAAGACCTCCACATCGTAGAACACGATTGGCGCTTCGCTGTGGATCTCTGGTGCGCCTTCCTTATCCTTGGATTTGAACTGCATCTTGCTCACCAGCTTGATGCAATACTCCGCCTGATGGGTGCTGTGTGCCGCGAATGCCAGGACCGCATTGCGCATGTCGCTCACATCGTAGCTCAGCTTGTCGTCCTTGTAAGCATCCTCAAGGATCTTGTAGATGAAGTCGATGCTCGGCTTCGTGCCTGCATGAATTTCCTTATTCAAGTTTCTCTTAATCAAAGTTCGCAGGCCCTTTTCACTTTGAACAGAATCGAAGTTGACTATTTTCTTTGCCTCCTTCAAGGGCAGTCCGGATGAAAGATGGGCGATGGGCAGGTCGTTGCACAGCGAGAGTTTCCTTCGTAAGCTGCTGTTGCCGTTGAAGACCTTGATCTCGATATGGTTCCCATAGATGCGGCTCAGCCGAGATACATCGCCATCATAAATATAATGCAGATGAATGGCCTTTCCGCTTTTGCTCACCTCTGCATAGGTGGGCGGCCACTTGCCGGCTTCCTCCAGATTTTTCTCAAAGCTCTTTTCTCCGTCCGGCCCAAGAATATCGAAGTCAATCACGATCAACTGTTCCGGGGTCTTCACGTAGTGTGGCTTTGAGGTATCCAGATCGCTCAGCTTGGTTTTCACATTCTCCCAGCGCTTTGAGGGTGTGCCGGCGTCGTTGGCATACTGGGCCAGACAGTCCGCGTACTCGGTGTCAAACCTGCTCGGCTGCTCCTTTAGGTCCAATGCGGGTCTGCTCAGCACTTCTTCTTTCTTCTCAGGCTTCTCTTCCTCGAATTTCTCGCTTCGGAAACCCTTGTAGTAGCTCCGGACCCGCGTTCCGTCCGCCAGAATCTCACGCTCCTTGTAGTCGCGGAAGTAATTCTTCATCTCTTCCTTGAACGCCCGCTGGGAATAGGGATAGGCCACCTTCGCGTCTTCGCAATAGGCCTTATACATCGTCCATGCCGCCTTCAGTGTGGTCTCATCTTCCTTGTGGAAAACGGCCCAGCTGTCCAGCACAAAGTTGTAAAAGTCATTGGAGGCGCTGAGCATATTCAGCGGAATATAATCGTCGTATGCATCCGGCTCTTCCAGATACACATCCATGCAATGCTGAGCGATGGCGCCAAGCTCAAAGCTGATTTGTTTCATCAGCTGCTTGTACTCGCTGGGCTTCAGTTTGTTTCCGGTGGGGGATACGTCGATCAGTCGTCTCAGCAGGCCGCTCTTGGCGTCCGTGATCTTTACCGGACGGTTCGTGCCCATGAATAGAAAGCATTTGAAGTTGTTCTCATACATCTTGGAGAACTTCTCGTTCACACTCATCCGTTCGTGGGAGACCAGGCTGTTGATCCGGGTGTTATCCTCGATCCTGCTCAGATCGCCGTCATGCTCGATGGCTACCAGTGGATTCTTCTTGAAGGGCTCCAGGGCAAAGGCGTTGCTGCTTTGACCAAGCGCCTTGCTGTCGAAGGTCGCCGTATAGCCCTCAAATAGTTGCTCGATAATACCAATGATCGTGGATTTGCCGGTTCCGGCCGCGCCATAGAAGACCATGAACTTTTGCAGCTTCCGGCTGTCTCCGGACACAATGCTGCCGATCGCCCATTCGATCTTTCTGCGTTCGGAAGGAGAATATAAAACCGAAAGGAGTCGATCCCACGCACCGATATCCCCCTTTTCAAGGGGATAGGGCAGTCGCTTGGAAGCGTAATCCTTTCGATCCGTCTCGCTGTTGGAAAATATCAATTTTTCATCCAGCATATGGAAGGAGTCGCGCATCTGCCGCTGGCAATACTTGTGCCATACATCGATCATGCCGCTTTCAGCGTCCCACAGATGCAGCACCTTATACCCCGACTCAAAGCGCGAAGCATTCTCCTTGGCGTACTTATCCAGCTCTCCATCGATGATATCCACCGCATCCTGCTCACTGGTAGACCACAGGCCTTTTTCCTCTACCCAAATCGCGTAGAAATCCCCGCCGCGAATCATCAGATGCTGGCTCGGATTTCTGATGATAAACTTTGGGTAGATTTCGATTGTCCCGCGCTTGGTCGAGCGGGTAGAAATCATCAGAAAGTCGATCATTACTTATCCCGCCGTTTCATCCTTTTTATTCAGCTGTTCCTCCAGCTCATCAATGCGCCGCTTCTGGTCGATCGCTGCTCCGAACAGCACGCCGACCATCATGCAGGTGGCGAATATGCCGACCTGACAACGGCCGATCTTCTTGATGACACGCCGTGTGGCACAGTTGTACTCCTCTCGGGTCAAATAGAAATCCGTCAGATTAACAACCTTAACGGCATCAAAAGGAAAAGGTCTCATGTTCATTTTCTCCTTCCATAAATGTTCTCATTCAGGTACCACATCATCTGATACCAGATTTCCGCAGTACGCATGTCATGTTGGTCGCTGCCGATGGTAAACAGTCCGCCCTGGCCGGACGGCAGATAGTCCCTGCGCATGAATCGCACCAGAATATCCGCCGCCACGGCTTTGTCAAAGTGCTCGTCGTCCATGTCCAGCAGGCCCAGGCTTTCGATCATTTCAAAGAACCATTTGCCGGTCCGATTCCCGCTTTCGGGATCATCCGTAATGTGTTCTTCGCAACGCTGCGCCAGCGCCACCATCATTTCGAGCAGGCTGCACGGACGATTGTCCAGTGCCATTTGAACCGCGTTCTCGTCAAGATGGGACTCGTAGGCGAACCGATACCGAAGATCAATTCCGTCATTGGCCCGGTTTGCGTCCATCTTCAGAATATAAACAAACTCCGTCTCGTGAAGCAGGCGGAAGATCTTTCTCCAGGACAGTCTCCTTGAGTATTTTCCGCTGCACACGAGATGGATCATCCACTCGAAATATGCATTCTGAATCCTGTCCAGGTCCGCTTCCGGCCTCACTCCTTTCGCTCGGATTGTCAAATAGAATCACCTCACGTATGTTTCAGATATGGCTTCTCCTCGAGGACTTCCGCATAGGTGCGCTGGTCCATCAGGATCTCATAGTCGGCCTTGAGCCGATCGTTGCGCACGAATACGCTGTCGTCTTCATACTCGCCGAAATGGGTCAGGCTGTCCTTGCCGATGGTCTCCTCGACCTCATTCTCGTCCATGGCACGGTCATTATCGTCCGTAATCGTCCCATCCGAGTAATAGGTGAGGCTCACCTCGTCGTAACCGTCCTGGTCGCCGAATTCGTCAGGAGAGATGATCCGCGGAGCCAGCACCGGTGCCGGTTTGTCCTCCTTCGTGTAGCCCAGCTCTGCCGTGTACTTGCTGTACTGACGGCGTTCCTTCTCGGTGGGCTTTACGGGACGGCCATTCTTTTCCTTCTGAGGCAGCGGATGCTCTTTGCGAAAAGCCGCCTTGACGGAGTCGATCTCGTCCTGCACCAGCTGCTCATACTTGTCCTTCATAAGCTTGTTGGCGGTCATGAAGCCGATCGTGCCGCCGATCGTGAAGGACAGAACTACCACAATTCCCTTATTCATATCTTCAATTTTCCTCACTTTCTCCATTCATCATGACGCTGGCCTGATCTCTCGAAGTGAACTTCTTCAGGCACTGGCGATAGTAGGCATCCGTCGCCCGGCCATCATACAGGCCTTTGTCATAGGCAGAGCATTCCCTGCGACGCTGTTCCTTGGCGTGGTAATCGGAAATCTGACGACGCAGACCGTCGTTTTCCTTGAGAATATAATCGTTATTGCGGGCCTGCTTCTTTTTGTCGTCCAGAAGAAACAGCACCAGCATGGAAAGGGCAGTGATGACGAACGTCAGGATGATTGCTCCGAACATAATTAACGCGCCGCAGGGGCGCTCCCTCCTTTTGTTTCACGCACGTCCTCGACATTCGCCGGTCCGCGCTTACTTCATTTTCGCTGCTTGGCTGCTTCCGCGTCGCAAACCGTGTTTGCTCCTTAGTTCTTAATCGTCAAAACAGTTACAGCCAAGCCTCCGAACAGTGCGGATGCGCTCAGCAGAATCCCGCCGACAATGTGGCGCTTGCGTTTGGTATCCAGCATGCTGTCCAAGGAAAATATAAAGGCGTCCAAAAAGTCCATTAACTCAACCTCTCTTCTTTTTGGGTTTGGCGAGTACAGCGACGCCGCCGATCAGGCAGACGCCGGCCATTGCCGCGAACATGATACAGGTTGCGGCCTTCAAAGCGGTTTCCACGGTTGCACCTCCTTCCCATTCGGCCCGCCCTCGCTTACGCGGGTCGCGGCTACAGTCGGCCAAATCTTCGATTTATCTCGCCTTAGTCGCCCTGCAGGCTCCCTCCAAAAATATAAAAGACAAGGGGCCTATCAGCGAGTGATAAGCCCCTTGTCCAGCGAATGATCCAGGATGCTGCCGTCCACATTGAAGTCCAGCAGGAACACCTTCTCGTAGTCGCCGGGTTCGTCGCTCTTCTTGCGATAAACCTCCTGGATGCCGAAGTCCACGTAGTTATCGCCATGGTCCTGCATGTTCTTGTCGTATACCCAGCCGACGGTCTGACCGGCGATACTGCGGTCAATCCCCAGCATGTCGTATACGTCATTCAGGAACAGGAATCCATTCGCGATCAGCATGTGGTTCGCCAGCTCCTGCTGTGCCTTGAGGAAGAACAGGTTGTAGTCAGCGTTCGGTTCCGCTGCGCGCGCCTCACCATAGCAGAAATACCGGGCGTAATCGGACGGCATCGAGTTGTCTACCACGGTCACGTTCTTCTTGACCTTCTTCTCCTTGCCGTTCTCATCCGTCTCGATCACTTCGATCTTCTCCTGATGGGCGCCGATTCTGAGCTCCCGGTCCACCTGCTCACCGAAACGATCCACCACGCGGCTGCGATACTGCTTGAAGCTGGTGTCGATCGCCGTGTAAGCCGCGGCCAGCGCCAGATTGCGCTTGCGCAGGATGTTGTTGCTGGCCAGAATGCCGGTGACGGACAAAGCGCCGAGCGTCACCGAAGGCCCGTAGAGCTTCGCAAACTCCACACCGGTCTTCACGTAGACCTTGGTCAGCTCCTGCTTCTCGGCGTGCTCATCCGGCTCTGCCTTATACTTCTTGTGAACGGCCTCGGCGTTCTCCCTATGGGCTTCCAGCACAGGATCGAGTCTCCTCGTCGCCTTGCAGGCCATTACCGCACTGGTGATGACGCCCGCGATGCCCGTGAATACCAGGATCTCCGGGCTGTGCTTTTTCAGGGTTAACTTCGCCCCGTTCAAAAAGGGTTTCACATCGAGTTTCATTTCTTTTCCTCCTTATGTTGCACGCATGCCCTGCGCTTTCGCTTGCTCTTCCTTCTCCTATTACTTGTTTGTTACCGCGTCCATGGCACAGCTTGTCGAAATTGTCGCCAGCTTGCGCAGTTCTTCGTCACGCTTTTCCACGATGCCAATCAGCCGATTCAGATACCACCGGGCTTTCTTCAGATCTTCAAGCCCGTTCTTGCTCTTCCAGCGGCACATGTATTTGAGTACGTTTCCCGTGTTCGTGGCCTCACCACCCACCAGATCCTCGGTAAAGGACTCAATCACGTCGATAGTCTCCAAGCCGCTTTTGCTCTGGTAATGCTTGGGGTGATTCACGTTGTCCGCGGGCTTTGCCGTTCTAGTTTCGTTATAGCACGTACTAAGCTCACCATAGGCTTTCTTGATGCTGTCGAATGCCGATTTAGCAGTAGGTTCCATGATAGCAGTTTCAGAATTCACGTCCATAAATATGGTATCTCCTTTCCTTTCTCGTGGGAGCAACAGGATTGTTCATGTGGTTCCAGAACCACCTCGTGCGCCACTTGAAGCGACTCTTCCTGCTGGCAACTCCGCAGTGATTACAGCGGATATAATACTCGGTCGATTTCTTGACCGGCGTTCCGTCCAGGACCATCAATGTCGTGCTGCGCCAGCCACACCACGGACAGGCCCTTAATTTCATCTTCGTCATAGGCTCGTTGCCCTCGGAAGATTGATGATGTAGCCGTCACGGACACGTTCTACATGAGCAGACCTCAGATCGGTCCAGCCGTACTTATTGTCCGTGTAGTTGCAGCTGATGCCGGCCATGTCGAACAGGTCTGCCACGCTCACCACCTCAAAGCGCTCCAGCAGCTCTTCCATGCGATAGAGCACCTCTTCGGCGTCGCCACGATTGTCAAATACGATGTCATCGTAGCTGTACTGCGCCTGGGCCTGGGCTCTGGGCATGGCGTAATCGCGCCGTTCATCGGGATCGCGGTAATACTGGCGATAGCTCACCTTAGCGCCGATGCTGTTGCCGCCCTTTCCGCGAGTCGATTCGCCCAACAACATATTGATACCGTTACACACGATGTCACTGATTGCCCTCTTGATGGAGGGAACCAGCACGTCCATCAAAATATAACTCTTGACAGAATCCACATCACCGGGCATGAAAGTGCTCGCAGCGCGGCTCAGGCCAGTTTTCTTCCGCTGCTTTACGGTGCCGGTGACCACCTTTTCGATCTTCTTATCCTCTATCGGCTCATGCGCCTGCTCCTTGGAGCGATGAGAATTGGACTTATATTCTTCTGCCATGAATGGCATCCTCCTTTTCATTCGCCCCCGTGCTCGCTTTCAGCGGCCCGCGGGTACAGCCGGCAAAATATCATTTTGTCCGGCTTAGTCGTCGCGTTGCTCCTCCCTCAATTCGCGACGCGAAACCGACGCTTCCTGCCAATGCCCATTTGGGCGCGATAGCCGTCCGCAGCCAGGCTGCCGCTGGTCACGCGACGCCACACGGGCTGATGCTGCTTCTGGATCTTTGCCAGCTGCTTGCGGCCCCGGTTGGTACGCTGCATGTTCTGGTTACTGGTATGAGACATCCCAAGACCCATAACCTTATTGACGTGGGGAACGCCCATGGCCTTTAGCCGGGCTTTGGCAATCGCACGAATAAATGAACGCATACTCATTTGTCATTTCTCCTTTCAAACTTCGCCCCGTGCTCGCTTTCAGCGGCCCGCGGGTACAGCCGGCAAAATATCATTTTGCTTGGCTTAGTCGGCCTTCTGGCCTCCCTATAGAAAACAGAAAAGGGAAAGCACTGTGCGTTCAGTGCTTTCGCCTTTGTCGGGTCTTCCTTACTCGTCGATTTCGGGAACCTCATCCAGGTCCATGTTATCCAGGTCGATCTCTTCCTCTTCGGTCTTCTTGGGTTTCTTGGCCGCCTTCCTCTTGTTGATCAGGCCCTTGATCTTGCGCCCCAGCGGCTTCACCGCGAACTCCCATGCAGCAATGCTGACAGCTCCGATGACGCCCACCTTCGCCGCGGTCTTCAGGCCCGACTTACCAGTCGGAACATCTTCCGTGATCTCCTCGATCGCCTCAGTGGTGATGATGTCATTGTTTTCAATGTTTTCCATGATTTATTTCTCCTTTCGATTTTAGGGTTTGGTCCCTTCATAAAGCACCTTGAAAATTTCGCGGATGTCGTTGGCGAAGTCCTTGAAGGTAAACGAATAATGCGCCAATGCAATACGCACGATCACGACGACAGAAAAAAATGCCGAACCCCAAAAGCCCGGCAAGTACAGCTATTATAAAGTTTTGCATTGGCTCCTCCTCACACTACCCGTTTACGACCAGCCACTCAGCACTTCATTTGTCATAGTCGTACGTCGGAGGAATCAGGTGACTTACCACAAGACATGGCGTCCGACCATTGACAAGCTGACTGGAAAACCTCAGCTCGATCATGCCGTCATCCACATTCCAACCGAGATCCTCGCCGATATCCACAGCAGGCAGTCCGATCTCCATATAGAATTCATTGAGGGAAATATAAGGTTCACTCATCGTGGCCATCTGCCGGTTCAGTTTATTCTCAGCCCGCTTGAGTGTCTCTACATCGGAATAGAAATACCGACCGAACATGCTGTCATAGCACAGCGTCTGTCCGGCGGGTCCTTCCACAACGGGCAGCTCGTCCGTACTTGCCGGGGGCGGATTGCGTTCAACCCGGTCTCGGTCGATGGCGTCCAGAATTGCAGATTCCTTCTTTTCTCCCAGTGTCTCGACCACCTTTGCGCGGTACTCCCGAAGGCTCGTCTCCGCCAGGCTGGCAGCCGTTGCCAGAGCCGCGTTCCGACGCCCGTTCAGTGTGCTCGCTCCGATCAGGCAGGCCACGGACACGGTGCCGGTTACACCCGCCGGAATATAGCACTTCCAGGCAGTCTGGATCGTCTGAGCGGCCGTCAGGTTCTTGTGATGCTCAGCTTTCTTCCTTGCCTCGATTCTCCGCATCGCTTCAGGCGTCGCCTTTACCGCCAATACGGTCGTCGTTACCATGCCCCCGATCCCAACGCCTGTCAGGATTTCGGGAGACTTGCGCTTCAGGATCCGCAGGATGTTGTTGCCGACCCCTTTCCAATCAATTTTCTGCATCTTCATTTTGCTCCTTTTCAACAGTCTTCAGATACCTCAGAATGTTTCCGACCTCATGTTCCATCAGAGCCGCGAACCTATGTGTTTCAAAGTGATCGTCATCTGATTCTCCCAAAACCCGGTCCAGGTCTGAGTAAATCTTATAGACGACTTCAATGGGGCCGTCCTTGGCGCATCGAATTTTCCGAATCATCTCATCGATCAGAAACCTGCCGTATATACAGGTCCGAAACAACGTATCCCGCTTTGGGAATACAATGAGTTTTGCGTTATATCGATACACCACTCTGCGATACCTTCGCAGCAACGATATCGCTTCTTCCCGCGTCATGCCCGATCTCGCGCCTCCTTTCCTTTTTCGGCCTCGCCTTTCGGGCTCCATTAAGCCTAAAGGAAAGAGCCCTTGCAATCGGGCTCTTGCTCCTTTAGGCTTCCTTCTTTGCCAGTGCGGTCGTCACGGCTTCGTTGACCTTCTCCGCAATCTTAGCATCGGTCTTCTTGTCCTCGACGAAGCTTGAGAACAGGCTCGCTGCCAGTCCAAACACCGTCGCTCCAATGCCCAATGCCTTGAGCGTGTCGATCTTCTTTTCTTTCTTCATGATGATTCCTCCTTTTCAAATATGGGTTTCCATAATAGCCGCTGTTTAGTTCGCGGAATCAGTCCACACCACAGGTCGGCACCTTGTCTTCTCCGTCGTATTCCGGATCGTCCAGAGCGTGCGGCGCAAACGGCATGTCGATGGCGCATACCATCATTTTATCCTCTGTCAGATAATAACGATGGTTGAAATCGATCCATCGATAGCCGTATTGCGTTTCGCCGATATACTCGTCCCAGCCGTTTTTATCCCCGTCCTTCACAGGCGGTAGATCGAGGATTTGCAGAAACTCGTTGAACGTCGCCGAGCCCTTGAGCACAAAATATCGGTTCAGCTCATATTCAGCTTTGAGAATCTGCTCCATCGTCCGCTCAAAGAACTGCGGGTAGCCTTCGAGATAGAAGGTCTGACCCTCATCCCATGGCGGCCGGTCATCCTCAAAATCCCGATTTTCCTGTTCCATGGTCTTTTCAATCATCTCGTCCGTGCCCGGCCCGCACAGCATCCTGACCTTATCTCTGTAAGCCTCGAGCGAGCTTGCCAGGGCCGTGTACGCGCTGGCGAGAGCCGCCTGCTGCTTCCGGCTGAGTGCGCTTGCGCCGAATATGCACGCCAGAGAACCCACGCAAACGGCTACGGTCGGGACATATTCCTTCCAGCAAACCTGCACCGTCTCGAAGACGGTCAGACTCGGCATCTCATAGCTCCCATCATCATTCTTTTTGACCTCGCCTTCGCAATCGCCGTTAAGAATCTCTTCCCCTTTGTCGATCTGCGCGGTCTGAATCTTATCCATCGCCTTGGGCGTAGCCCTGACCGCCAGTATGACGGTCGCTATCACACCACCGGCGCCAAGGCAGGTCAGGATGGTGGAAGCGTTTTTCTTGAACCAATCAGGACTGTTCATGAACTTTATCTACCTCCGTTCTTTTCGGATACTTGCGCTCCAAGTAATCAATATTGTGGTCAATGAGACTCTTTTTCCAATTCAGATCATGCTTAAGAGAGTCAATTACAACCATCGAATGACGAACAGCCTGAACAATCTCAAGCTCTGTTGCTCCTTGCAGGACCATTCTCTCGATGAGATGCGCGATTCGACCCATCTGAATCCTGTGAATAGTATGATTGTTGATCTTGGCATGGTCCGCACATTCAAATGCGTATTCAGTCTTCGGGTCGAAGTCCATGATATACGGAGACACATCCATTGGTTTCAGAGCATTCAAATCAATATCATGTGCTTCGCAATAGTCTTTAATCCATCTTTCAGTAACCTTATTCATCTTCATTTCTCCTTTTCAATTAAGTTCTGTAAGTTCGTGAATGGTTCCTGATCCATGAAGCCGATTCTCTGCTTACACAGATCATCAGCCACTTCCGGCGCAAATATAGCCCGAATGGCGTTCTCCTTGAGGATCATGTGACGACCCGTCGGATACGCGCCATACCAGGCAGGCTGCTTTGGGTGGGCAATCGGATGATCCGTCGCCTCGATCAGGTCAATTCCCTGTTTGCGCAATTCCTTGCAAGCGTCGCAGGGCTCGTAGTCGCCAATCAGCCAGGTCGATCTGGGCGCTTCCGCATCCCCGGGAAGCTTGCCCAGCAAAGCAATCTCGTTCTTTTCCTTTCCGCACCAGAAGCATATCGGGATCGTAGGGTTTACACCATGCTTCTGTGAAATCTTAATGCTCTTGGTTTTCGTTTCCTCCTTTACGCAATGGGCAGCTCTTACATCTCGTCTTCCTATGCTGTTCGGTCAGCACCTCTTCTTCAGTCAGTTCACACATCGAACCGACGTAAAAGCCATCGACTGCATGTTCGCATACGTCGCAGCTTGTGGGGATCGCTGAACCGATATATTCCTTTTCCATTACTTTGCCCCCTTTCCAGCTTCACTGTTTGGGCGGTATCCAACCGCACTGGCAATAAGAATTGCGGTGCACCATGCGTCTGCGCTCGTTTTTGTGGCTCTCCTTAACAAGCCTGCGCATTTCCAATTTCTCTTCCCAGGGATAATTCTCAAGGAACCACGTCAGTAGCAGCCCGCCGATCATCAAACACAACAGAAAGATCATGTCGCATCACTCCTCTCAAAATATAAAAGCGAAGAGACGTTGCATTGTCTCCTCGCTCTGGAATCACTTCAAAACCTTGAGTTCAGCCAGAATATCGCTCAGCCGCTCACCGTTTTTCTTCCTCTGATCGATCTCCAGCCATTCCTTGTTGGAAAGTTCACGGCGTAAACACCAGTAATGGCCCAGCGACCGGTCATAGCAGTACAGGTTTTTCACCGCTTCTTCCTTGTGCAGGTTGATCCGTCTGCCAACGACCTTGCATACGGTCGTTATGCCTCCGATCACAACCGGCGTCAGAACAAGCACTGCTTCCTTGTTCCTGTTAAACCAGTCACCGAGTTCCTCGTATCTTGCCTTCACCTCCCTTTTGAATCGCTGAAATTTCGTTTCGTTCGGGTCCGGTACCACGTAGATCTTCATTTTTCACATCGCTCCTTTCGTGTGTGATTCCATTAAAGGATGTGCAGATCACGCGGTTCGAGGCTTTACGCTCACTTTCAGCTCATCTCCATCGACAAAGGCCTCGATGCGATGATCTTCAGGATGATGTACAAGCCGGCCAAGCACACTTTCTTTCTTGCTCATCAATCGCTTGAGTCCTATCATCAAGCCAAGCTTATTCTGCCTGTGCATGGGAGCAGATTCTACAATGGTCATTTCCTTTGGCTCTTCCTCAACGGCCGTTTCGATATGTCCACCGTTTTCCTTCTTGGAGGATTCCAGCGCTGCCGTCTTCTTGCGCACTTCTTCATAGTGCTGCTCTGCCTGGGCCATATCGTGTCCGGCCTGATAGGCCACGCGCCCAACCACATACAAGGCAATCAAGCCAACCGCTCCGCCGACCACGGTACTCACAAAGTTCTTCACCTTTCATCCCTCCAAATATAAATTCAAAAGAACAAGAGCCGTTGCGTTTTGCCTGCGCTTCGGCTCCTAATTCTCTGATCTCAACCGATCTTCTCCTCAATTTTGTCAAACAGTGCGTTGATTGCCCTCACCAACAGTTTCCCGGCCCTGACACAGCCTACCACAGCGACCACGCTCAGGAAACCGAAGAAAATGAAGCTAAGAATATCCATCGTCAAGTCCTCCTTCATTTCAGATAGTCATTGATTCCATAATAGTCGCTGCAATTTTCGCGGTGAAAAAGAAAAGGCCAAGCAGGAGTGACGAACTCTGCCTGGAACGGTTTGATCTAACAAACTACATTCGCATCACATTACTTCCTTTTCATAAATAGCCTTGTATTTTTCGCGGAGAAAAGGAAAGAGGCCTTGCAATCAGCCTCGCCCCTTGAATCGTCAATCATTGTGCAGACTCTTCATGATCTTTTCCGCCCTGAGACACTGGAAGAAATTGCCCTTGAACGTCAGCTCATAACACATGAGGGCGATCTTGCCGGTCGCGGTCTCGACCAATGGTCTCTGAACCACTTCTGTGCATTTCACGCCCGCCTGTTTGATCAGCTTCGCGTCCTTGACCAAGTCCTTTGGGTATCCGCTCAGGAAATGAATAGTTGCCATAAAGACACCTCCAAATTATTGATTTTCCATAATAGCAGGTGTTTATGTCGCGGAAAAAAAGAAAAGAGCTGGTTCGTAATTTTCCAGCTCTTTTCTTCAAGTCAGCCTTTCTTCTGATCCTTCTTCTCCTGGTGCTTATCCATAAGGCAGCTGCCCAAGCATCTTACGATGACGCCAGCTAAAACACCTCCGCCGATAGCGGCACTGCCGTAAATAAAGCCTTTTTTCATCTGATAGCGCAATGTGTCCTGCATGGATTGAATGCTCTGTAGAGTGAAAATTTGCTCTTTCGGCATCGTCTGTCGCAACTCGTCAAGCTTGCTCGCTATAGCTTCACCGTCTCCGATTGAACCGTACCACGTCTTATCCTTAGCAGACCAGTCAAAATTATTGATCATATAGATCACCTCCTCACAATAGAGCATGTTTTATTCGCGCTAAATATCTTTCCGGTCAAACACCGTTTCCCAGCATTGCTTTGGAAGCGGCTTCATCTTCAGCGCCCACATGATCTGCCTTACGGTGATCGTGGGGAATAGACCGTCCTTACTCGGCCTGGCCCGCTCCTCAAACAGCTTCCTGAAGCCCGCATGCAAATAGATTGCATCCGTCACCCACGCGTCGATCTCGCCCCACCAGGTGGTTTTAGTGGCCACGTCAACCCGCTGCTGGATTACAGCCAGACCCTTTTCTCCAATTTTATAGAGCGTACAGCGGTTATACACCGGATGGTCGCAAATATAAACCTCGCCGTACTGACTTGTATAGAAGCCAGGCTTCTCATAATGATAACGCACATGATCCTCCATAAAAAAGAAGAGGCCATGTAGGCCTCAACCTTTAGAAATACCAGCGCTTCTTCTTTGGTCTTTAGGCAGCACCGCACAGGATTAAAAATGCCGTCTGCGAGGCATCACTTGCTTTATGATAGTCGAGTCTGTCCCGCCAATGGGTATGCAAAGGGAAAAGCCTTTGTAAGACTTGTCCCTTGGTAAACTTACTCGATCAGGATGCCCTCTCGGCTGACGAGGTCTGCGAACTCAACGTGTTTGGTGAAATCCTTGGTTTTGACAGCTTCCATGAATTCCTTGTAGAGTCCCGGCCGGTTGTCCACTGCATACACGGCAACTTGACCGGGATTTACTTCCTTCATCCAGTTCGCCAGTTGCAGCATATTCCACACCGAGATCGCATCTCCTTCCAGAAACTTCGTGTCCACGATTCTCCATACATTGTTGAATGCGTACAGATACACCCTTTTAGCCATGTCAATCCTTCCTTTCATGTAGTGGGTTTTCCATAATAGCCAGTGTTTTCAGCGCGGAGAGCAAAAAGAAAGAGCCCGTGTATCCTACACGAGCCCTCTCTTTGGGTCTCCTAATCACTTCTTGAACAGTCTGAGGTGACTGCTCAACCACTGACCGGTGCGGGATGTGAATGTACCGTTCTGCTCGAACTTCAGTCCCTTCGCCATCCAGTAGCTGGAAACCGTGACAGGCACCAGAATGGCCGCTCCATCAAGCACGATCTTGATGATCCGATCCTTCTTGCTCTCCTTCATCTGCTCTTCCTTCATCAACGCTTCCCTCTTCTTCAACTTGAGTTCTTCGTCCTGAAGGATGCCGTCGTCGAGCAATTTGGCCTCGTTCATCCGCTGCTTATGAAGCTCGCCCAGCTTCTGTAACTGCCATTTGGCTTCCTCGCTTCCAGTCTGCGCCTGAGATACCGCTTCGAGAGTCTTCTCGTACTCTTCATCCAGCATCATCGCAATCGTCGCATTCATCCTCATTTCTCCTTTCAGTTTTTATGGATTACTCCATAATAGCGGGTGCTAATTTCGCGCCAGATAACTGCTCAAATCGACCTTAAAGACAACTGCCTTGGCTTTGTGGATTTTATCCATGCCATCCCGTTCGAGCTCCAAAAACAAATAGGGCGCCTCTTCCGGATCAGATCGATCCACCCGAAGCGTCCCAACCGGTTTTTTACGCTTAATAACAGCTGATAAACCGAAGCCAAGCAATAATCCGAGAACCAACCCGCCGATTCCCCAGAACCAGATCTCCATTTTGAATTTCCTCCTTATCATAATATCACAGGTTTTCGTCACCTGCGTACTGTTTTTCAAAAGGAAAGAGCCCTTGCAATCGGGCTCTAAACCTTTTAAATGTACGGGGAAGAATACCGCCATGGGTGTTTCTTTCGGTCCCGCTCATCCATAAATGCTTTGTACCACGGCCACAACCGATACAGCAACTCATTGATGAAGCTTACTGCAAAGCGTATAGCAACCCTGGCTACAAGCCAGCCCATCGCGAACAGGAATCCGTCCGAAAAGTTTATTGACATTTTCAATCCCTCCTTCACAATAGCCGGTGTTATTTTCGCGCCTTGTCAAGGAGCCAGAAGAAACGTCTGTATGCGGTGTACCAGACTTCTTTACAGCATGGTGGAGAAATGTACTCATAGGAAACGCCCTCCGTAACAGCCCTCAACATGAGATCCGCAAGATCGCCAATGGCATCTCGTGCGGCTGTCTCAACCATGTTCATCCTGTCTCTGTAGTAAATTCGCGCCTCTGCATAAAGCGCAGTTAAATCTGGAACTGAGCCTCCGGTTACATGTTCTATGCCGCTTGCAGACTGCGATGGGAGTCCATCCAAAGAACGGTACTCCTGCTTCCACTCTGGATATTGCAAACAGAAGTGTTTGAGCTCGTAGTAGCGATGTCTCGAAATATAGTAAGTATTCTTACTTGATACCTCGGGGCGTATAACAGTGCCCATAATTTTTCCTCCAATTCTATTCTAAAGATAGCAAAATATCACCGCCTCCCGGGCGGCCCACGAGCCCCAAAAAGCACAAAAGCCACCTCTAATTTCTAACCTAAGATAGAATTCTAACTTAGATTAGAATCAGAAGTGACAAAAATAAAGAGGCCTTGCAATCGGCCTCTCATCCTTTAGTTGTCCTTAATCCATTTGGCGATCATCAAAGCTCCGACACCAATCAGCACAGCTCCTGCTATTGCTATCATCGTTTCAACTCCTTCCTAAATTTAATCCAGGTATCCATAATAGCCGCTGATAAATTCGCGGAGGAAAAATAAAAGACAATGTAAGTCATGCTTTGAAGAAAACCTCGACTCCGTCGGGACTTTATTCAAAGTACGCTCTTGACAAAAGGTTGTGCTCTTCCTATAATGTCGTTTGTTAATGGCCAGTGCTTGGTAAGGATGAGGTCACCAGTTCAAATCTGGTCATCAGCTCCAAAAACCAGTCAGAAATGGCTGGTTTTTTATTGTTTATGTGGGATGGCTTGTTAGAGGAGGCTTTGCTTCGCAAAGTGGGCCGAACGTTTTTGCGCTGTTCTCCAATCCTGTTTTCGATAAAAAGCGCGCCGCTTCAGGATAAAATCTTTTCTCCGGGAGAGACGCGCTTATTGAATGCGCTGATGATGCATGAGAGCGAGGGCGTCGTTTCACGTCTCCTTCATCAGCGCCTGCATTTCGGCGGCGGCCTGAATTTTCCGCATCACGGCCTTCACGATGATTTCAATCCGGCTATTCGCGCGATAATCCGCAGGCGCCACATAATTCACCCGCTGCGCGCGGAGCAGCGCATCGGCGGCACCTTTGCCCACCTGGGGATCATACACGGCGATGGACTGGCCGCCGTTGGCGCGCACCAGCTTCATGCAGGGCACGTCCGTCAGCCCGTCGCCAATATAGATCATATTGCCAAAGGGCACCCGCCGCTCCTCCTCAGGCGTGTATTCGTTCAAGGCGTGGGCGCTGCTGCTGTCCACCCGCAAAATCCCTTTGTTGATGCGGAACAGGAACTGGGTCTTGGCCGTGTAATTTACGGCCAGCTTGGGCCAGACGATCACGCCGTTTTCATCATACATGAATTCGCAGGCGTAAATTTCCTTGAAGCACCGGGCGATGCTGGTACCCTCGATAATTTCCTTGATGCCCGAGGAAACGATATAATGCTCCACCTGCACGCCAATAGACGCGCCATAGGCGTTGATCCGGTCAAACCAGCTGGGAATGCCTTGGAAGAATTCCACGTCCGCTCCCAGCTTCTGAAAGCTTTCCCGGCTGATGCGGATTCTTTTTTCCGTACCCTTGCGTACCATCAGATACATGTAGGCCAGGATATTGTCCATTTCCTGCGCGTCGGTAAGGCTGCTCACCTCGGCCCAGAATTCCCGGGGCTGCATCCCCACGGCGGGAATGAAGCCGTATTCCTGCATATCCTTGGTGCACAGGGTTCTGTCAAAATCGTACATAATGGCAACGATGGTTTTTCCCATGGAGATGCCTCCTTTCGGCGCGGATGCGCCCGGGGTCACATAGGCAGGGATGCGCGGAAAGCGGCCTCCGTTTCCGGCGAGACGGTCGCGCCCGCCATGCCTGCCGCAATCACAAATGAGCCGTAAACCGGCGGCAGCGTGGGGGCTATCAGACGATACGCCGCCCCCAGCGCCTGCTGGATCAGCGAACGATAGAACGGGTTCTGCCATAGCCCGCCCACCGTGGCCACCGCTTTGGGCGACGTATCCAGCATGCGCCCTGCGGCCTGAATGCCGCCCGCCAGCTCCGCCGCTGCGGCCCGGGCTTCCGCCACCGCCAGCGCATCGCCTGCCGCCGCTTCCTGCAGCAGCACCTGCGCAAAGCCTGCGATGGCTGCGCTTCCGCCCTGATAAAGCTGGGCGATGGCCTGCGTGACCGGTTTGCCCAGCCGCTGTTCGCAGGCGGCGGTGAGGGCGGTTTGGGGCCCTCGCCCGTCCCGGGCCCGCAGGGCGCTTTTCAGGGCACGGCGGCCCAGATCAAAGCCGCTGCCCTCATCCCCCAGCAGATACCCCCAGCCGCCAATCTGCTGCATTTCCTCTCCGCGAAACACGAATACGCCCGAGCCTGTGCCTGCAATGGCGATGGCCCCGTCACCTGCGGGGATGGCGCTGCGCAGGGCATTTTTCGCATCCGTGCCTGCCTGAATGCAGGGACACTGGGGAAACAGCGCCTGTAAATGGGCGCGGATCCGGGCGGCATTGTCGCCCACGCCTGCGCCGGAAATGCCGGCAAAAATGGCGTCCGGGGCCGCGTCCGCGCCGCTCAGCCCTGCGGTCAGGGTGCGGATGGTCTCCGTAAGCGTTGAGAGCACCTGTTCCATGGGCCGGGCAGAGCAATTGGACGGCCCGCCCTGCGTTCGGCGCAGCACCCGGCCGCCTTCATCGCAAATCACCGCATCAGTTTTTGTTCCGCCGCCGTCGATTCCCCAAATGCGCATGCGCTGTCCCTGCCTTTCCGCTTATTTGCCCACGCAGAACCGGGAAAACACATCGTCCAGCAGCTTTTCATCCACCTGCTGGCCCGTCACCCGGCCCAAATAACCCAGCGCCTCATGCAGCTCCACCGCCGCCACATCCACCGCCTGCCCTTCCCGGCAGGCCTGAGCGGCCCGGCGCAGCGCGGCGGCGGCATCCCGGGCCAACGCCATATGCCGTGCCTGGGTGAGGGCGCTTTCCCCGGCCCCCGCGCCAAAAGCTGCCACCCGGCTTTCCAGCTGGGCCATGCCCAGCCCCGTATTGGCGGATACCAGCACAGGCTGATCGAAAGCTGCCGGATGCAGCGCCAGGGGCAGATCCGCCTTGTTGAGCACGATGATCCGGGGCGCGTCGGCGGTTTCCCGCAGCAATTGCCGGTCTTCCTCCGTCAGCGGCGTGGATGCGTCCAGCACCGTCAGCACCACATCCGCCCCTGCCACGGCCTGCCGGGCCAGGGCTACGCCGATGCGCTCGATCTCATCCGCGTCCTCCCGCAGCCCTGCCGTATCCGCGAAATGCACCCGCAGCCCGGCGATCATTACGTCGGCGCGAATCACATCCCGGGTGGTGCCGGGGATATTGGTGACGATGGCGCGCTGCTCCCGGGCCAGGGCGTTGAGCAGGGAGGATTTGCCCACGTTGGGCCGGCCGCACAGCACCGCTTCCAGGCCGGACTGCGCAATTCGCGCGCCCCGCTCATCGCAGGCGGCTTCCAGTTCATCCGCCAGCGCCAGCGCCCCGGCGGACAAATCCCCGGCCGCTTCCTCAAAGGAAATCTCCTCGGGATAATCGATGGCCGCCGCCACGCCGGATAGCAGCGCTAGCAGCTTTTCCTGCGCCTTTTCAATAAACGAGCCCACGCCGCCCCCCAGCTGCCGCACGGCGGCCCGGGCTGCCCGGCCCCCTTCGGCGGAGATCAGGGCCATCACGGCCTCGGCCTGGCTCAGATCCAGCCGGCCATTGAGAAAGGCGCGCCGGGTAAATTCTCCCGGCTCCGCCGCCCGGGCACCCAGGGCATACAGGGCGCTCAGCACGCTGCGGGCGGCCCAATCGCCGCCGTGGAGATGCAGCTCCGCCACATCTTCCCGGGTGTAGCTGCGGGGGGCACGCATAAGCACCGCCATGCATTCATCCAGGGTTTCCCCCTGATAAACCGCATGGCCGTAATACAGCCGATGGGATTCAAAGGCCCGGGCGGGCACGAACAGCGCTTTGAGCAGCGCTTCCGCGTCCGGCCCGCTGATGCGCACGATGGCGATGCCCCCCGTTCCGGGGGCGGTGGCCAGGGCGGCGATGGTATCATTAGCAGGGGTCAGGGTCATGATCGGAACCTCTTTGCGTGATGGATGGCGCGGAACCGGCCGGGCCGATCCGGGCTTCAGGGCCATTGTACTATGCCGGGAGGGGGCTGTCAATAGCGGCGGAATGCTTGCGCACAGGGGGCGGAACGTGGTATAATACCAGAACACGCAAAGGGGGAAAACGCATGCTGTATGACCGGGAGCTGATCGCCGCCAAGCTGAACCGCTGGGAAAAGTATCTGGACGGCTTTAACCTGCCCACCTGGGAGGAGTTGCCCGCGTTCGAGCTGTATATGGATCAGGTGGTGCTGCTGATTCAGCAATACCTGAATTTTCTGCCCAGCGATGAGGGCGGCGAAAACCTGATCACCGCCAGCACGGTGAATAATTATGTGCGGCTCAAGCTGATGCCCCCGCCCCATAAAAAGCGCTATGGACGGATTCATATTGCGTATTTAATCATGATCTGCACCCTCAAGCAAAGCCTGAGCATTGCCTATATCCAGAAGCTGCTGCCCTCGGAGCTGCCCGAGGCGGATGTGCGCCAGCGGTATAACGATTACGTGCGCAAGCATAAGGCCACCTGCCTGTATTTTATTGATGCTGTGCGTCAGGAGAGCGAGATGTCTTTGCGGCCGGACAGCCCCCATACGGATTCCGTGGAAAATTTCGTGTTTGCCGCCGCCACCATTTCCGGATTCAGCAAGCTGCTGGCGGAAAAAATCGTGAAGCTGCAGCATATGACCGGCCCGGCCGACGCGCCCTTCCCGGCGGAGTAAGGGAACGGATACGCAGGGAATCCCCTTTTGGAAAAGTCATGCCAGACTTTTCCTTATAACCAATGCGCCCCGGATCGGAAAGAAGCGAAAAACGTCTCTTTCTTCATCCGGGGCGCATTGGTTATAAGCGAATTCCAACGATAAAAGATTCTTCCATAAGCGATGCGGCCGGCACCGGGGACAGCGCCAGACGGGCGTCCGTACAGCGTTTATCAGCGTCAGGAATTGCCGGGCAGGCGATTGCCATCCTCGTCGGTCAGATAGACAGAAGCCTGGCCTGCAGCCTGCTGATAGGTGACGGTGACGGTAAAGGTATCCGCCTGATAGGCCTTTACGGCGTAGTTGTAGGAGCGAACCAGTGCTTCCTCGGCGTACACGTTCCCCTTTTCCCCGGTCACCTGGAGGCGGATGGTTCCCTGATGGACGATGGTATCCACATGGAGATACGCCCCTTCGGGCACGGCAAGGGTGGCGACGGTCACCTGATCCTGCCGCAGGAAGGGCATTTTCGTGGCCAGCAGCCAGCCGCCCAGCGCCCATATGCCTGCGGCCACAACCACCGCGATCACCAGAAACAGCGCCTTTTTCCTCATGCGAGGTTTTCTCCTTTGTGCAGGTTATGGGATGGTTTCCGCGATGGCGCGATTGATCCGGCTGCGCAGGGCCTGGAAATCAGCGGCGGAGCAGGGGAAAGAAGTGAGGGTCAGCGCGCCGCCCTGATCCAGCAGCGCAAGGGCTTTTTCCCGGCCCACGCGCTGGGCCAGCAGCGAAAGGGCGCGGAAATCCTGCATGGCCTGATGCAGGGCCATCAGCCGGATGGATTCCTCGGGCCTGCCATCCCGGCCCGGATAGACCACGAACGGATTCCCCGCCGGGAACGCGCCGCCGGATTCCACATCCAGATGGGGCTCCACCCGGGCCACGGAAAGCACGGTGTTGTAGAAATTATAGCCCCAATGGAGGAGGCCCTTCAGATCGTATTTCCAGCATTGCAGCCCAACTGCGCGGGTGCGGGCCAGGGGCATTTGCAGGAAGCGGTTGGTGTATTTCGTCAGCGGGCCGCAGCAGTAATATCCCCACAGGCTTTCCGGCCGCTGATTCAGGAAGGGCTGAATATGCGCCAGCGAAACCACCGGCTGCTGGATGCCGCTCTGTTGATAAATCTCATAATGGGACATGGCGTCCATGATCGGGAACCCTGCCAGCAGCGCCTCCACGGATTGCTTCGCCGCAGTATAGCTGGAAAGCTGCTGGGCGTTGGGCTCATCGGACACATGGAAATACGTCCGATCCGTCACGCCCCATTCCCGGAGCTTTTCAATGAGCCTGGGCAGATAGGCGTGGAGGAAGCGGGTATATTCCCCGCCCACGGCATCGCTGTCCCAGCCGAAAATGCGCTGATATCGCCCGTCCTTCAGGGCCATCACCTTGGGCGCATGGGCCGCGCCCCACTGGGTGAACAGATGGGCCATTTCAAACTGCTCCATGCCGCAGCGCAGCCCCATTTCAATCCACCGGTGCAGCCTGTCAAAATCGAAGCGGTATTCGCCGTTTTCCACCGTCACGTCCACCAATTGCACCGTGGTGCGCTCGCCGCCTTCGTAGGTGTCCAGCGCGGGGGTGACATGGGGGGTGAGCAGCATGGTGCAGCCCCGCTTCGCTGCCGTTTTCACAAACTGCTCCACGATCTCCCAGTGCTTTTCAGACCAGGGGGTTACATCATAATAATCCGCCAGGCAGTCGCTATAGAACCATTCGGTGTGCATCAGCTGCTGCCGGGGCAGCTGCGCGCCGAGCACATGCACCGTTGTTTCCACGCGGGCCCAGGTTTCGCCCTGAAGGCTTTTCAGCCGCACGGCCACGGGATAATCCCCCGCCGGGCAATCCGCCGGCACCGCGATTTCCACCCACAGCGCTTTCCATTGCTGCCGGGGCAGCACCAGCGCCTGGCCGTTCATTTCGCCCAAAAGATCGGGATACAGCCCGGGCACATGATCGATATAATGGGCGTCGTATTCCCCTTCCCGCCGTTCCACGCGCACCGGCACGCATTCCACCCGGCGCACGGAAATACAGTCCGCCAGCGGGGATTCCACCGCCGGCCAGACGTAGGCCGCTCCGTCATCGGGATTATAAACGGCCATCTGAAAAGAAAGAGATTCGCCCTGCAGTCCTTCCAGCAGCGGCGCGGCACCATCCGCGCCCCGGCCGTCGGGGAAGATTTTTTCCAGGCAGGAAACCAAGCGTACATCCATCGTGCTTTCATCCTTTCGTTGGAGTTATTCCAAATTATTAAATGCTTATTTGGTTGCCTGATGATTGCGGTTGGGCCCCCGCAGAAAATCGCCGGGGGCCGCGGGAAGAGGCAGCGGCAGCAGGATCTCCTGCCCGGCCACGGACACGGTGTCCACCGCTTCGCCGGAGGCCAGGTGGATGCCCGTCACCTGGAAGGGCTGCGCGCCTGCGGGAGAGAGCAGCTCCAGCGTATCGCCCACATAGAATCGGTTTTTCAAACAGACGGTGGCCATGCCGTCCTGCCAGGCCATTACCCGGCCCACATATTCCATCTCCTGGGTGAACCCGGCCGCGCCGGATGCGGGACGGGGCGCGCCGAAATAAAAGCCGGTATTGAAGGCGCGATGGCTGGCCTTGCGCAGCTCCGCTTCCAGCGCCGGCAGCAGGGCGCGATAGGCGCTTTCGGATGTTTCCAGCGCATCCAGCGCCCGGCGATACGCGCCCACCACCGTGGCTACGTAATATTCCGTTTTCATCCGCCCTTCGATTTTCAGGCTGCACACCCCGGCTTCCAGCAGCTCGGGCAGATGGGAAAGCATGTTCAGGTCGCAGGCGGAGAGCAGATAGGTTCCCCGGGCGTCCTGTTCAATCGGGATGTATTCGCCGGGGCGCTTTTTTTCCACCAGCGCGTATTCCCAGCGGCAGGGCTGGGCGCAGGCGCCCCGGTTGCCGCCCCGGCCGGTGAGATGATCCGAGAGCATACAGCGCCCGGAATAGGCCATGCACATGGCCCCGTGGACGAACGCTTCCAGCTGCAGCGAGGGCGGGGTGCTTGCCCGCAGGGCGGCGATCTGGCGAAGGGACAGCTCCCGGGCCAGCACCACCCGCTCCGCGCCCATTTCCGCATAGAAGGATGCGGCGGCGGCGTTCAGGGTGTTGGCCTGGGTGCTGATATGGAGCTTCAGCGCCGGCACTTCTTTTCGCAGGCGCAAAAACGCGCCCAGATCGCTGACCAGCGCCGCGTCCACGCCCAAATCGCAGGCGCGGCGGGCGGCGGCAATCAGCGCGTCCATTTCCTCATCAAAAGGAAGCACGTTCAGCGTGAGATAAAATTTCTTCCCCGCGGCATGGAGCAGAGAAAGGGCTTGTGCCAGCTCCTCCCAGGAGAAATTTCCCGCGAATGCACGCAGGCCAAAGGCGGGCAGCCCGCCATATACCGCGTCCGCCCCAAACCGCACTGCGGCTTTCAGCTGGGCCATGCCCCCTGCGGGGGCCAGCAATTCAGGCTTCATTCGTACCTCCCGGGAGTTGAAAAAGGAATCATTCAGGGAACCAATCTGTCTGTTACAGCCCCTGCTCCTTGTCGTAGGCCTGCCACAGCGGCGCGTAAATGCTCACGGCCTGATTGTGTTCTTCCAGGGTGCGGCTGAAATGCAGCTCGCCGGTGCTGGGATCCTTGGAGCAGAAGTAGAGGTATTCCTCGCTTACAAACTGCTCGTCCGGATACAGGGCGGCATAAATGGCCGCGGCGGAGGGCGAACAGATGGGCCCGATGGGCAGGCCCTTGTTCCGATAGGTGTTATAGGGCGAGGAAACGCTCAGATCCTCATTGGTCAGCGCCATGCGCTTCACCCCGGAGGCATACTTCACCGTCACATCACTGCCCAGAGTCATGCCCTTTTTCAGCCGGTTGTGGAACACGGCGGAGACCTTGGCAAAATCCGCCGTCTTGGCCTCCTTCTCGATCATGGAGGCCAGGGTGATGATTTCATCCATGCTCATGCCCAGCGCGTCGGCCCGGTCATGATATTCCGCTTTGAACACCGCCTCGGTCTGGGACAGGAGCTTTTTGATAATGTCCACCGCGTTGGCGCTGGTATAGATTTCGTAAGTGTCCGGAGCCAGATACCCCTCCAGCACATACAGCCGCTGATATACATCCGGGGTGGCCAGCACATCGGCAATATAATAATACGCCGAGAAGCTCTGCCCGCTGCGGCACAGCGACAGAAATTCATCGCTGTTTTCCAGCACCTTTTCGGATACCAGATAATCCGCGATGTCCTGAATCGTCCAGCCGGGGATGATGGTGATGGTGCGGGTGATGGGATTGCCGTCGCCGGTGGTGAGCAGCTCCATAATATCCTGCATGCGCATGGCACGGCTCACCTGATAATCCCCCGCCTGAATCTTCTGGCCGTAGCCCAGAAAATCCGCGTAATATTTGAACACGGTGCGGTTATGAATCAGCCCCTGCGCTTCCAGATTATTGGCCACTTTGGTCAGGCTGGAGCCGGAAGCCACGGTGAAGGAGACGGGGGTCTGATCCTGGGCGTCCATGGGCGCGAAGAAATGCCGGTCGATCCAGTTATAGCCCGTCATTACCACCCCGGCCACCACCAGCACCACGCACAGCGCAATCAGCAGCGGCCGCAGCAAATGCCACAGCCAGCTGTACCAGAACAGGCCGTACTGCCGCTCCTGCCGCAGCTCTTCCTCCGTGTAATCCTGATGCTTTTTCTTCAAGGGCGCCTCCCTTTTCCCGCCGGAGCGGGAAGCATTGATGCAGGTTACAGGGGCATGGGAATATCCAGCCCTGCGGCCTGGGTTAAAACGGAAAACAGATCCGCCAGCAGCTTTTGCAGATGCATTTCCGCCAGCAGATAGGAGGATGTGCGGTTATCCGCAAAGAGCAGCATGCTGAGCTGCTGGAAACGTTGGGTATCCTCATCCTGAGCGGCCTGCCCGGTAAGCATACGCAGCTGCACCTTGGATTGCAGCCGCTTATATTCATCCACCAGCGCCTTGATGCCGCTGTCGGCCTCCACTTCGGCTTTGAACTGCTGATACTCCTTGTATTCCGGGCTTTCCTGAATGGCCGCTCCCAGCTGCCGGGCCGCTTCCATGGCATCCATTATGATATCCTCCCCTGAGACAAACGATACAGAATGGCAATTTCTTGCCATCCGCGTTTATTATACCAGCAATTTCTTAGCCTTGACAAGCCCTTTCCGCGCCGATTATAATGAAAAAAACGATAGGGAGGAACCCCTCATGCTTCAGGAAACGGCCTTCGCCCAGGCGGGCGTGGACAAGAAGTGCGTTCAGCGGTTTATGGGGATCATGGCGCGCAAGGGCGTGAATCTGCACAGCGTGCTCATGGCCCGGCACGGTCAGGTATTCTTTGAAAAATACTGGGCGCCCTTTGGGCCGGAGCAGCCCCATCGGATGTATTCCATCACCAAGTCGTTCATGGCCGTGGCTATCGGCTGCCTGCTGGATGAGGGCAAGCTGCGCCTGACCGACAAAATCTGCGATTACTTCCCGGATAAGCTGCCGCCCGTGGTTTCGCCGCTGATGCGGGAGCAGACCATCGAGGATATGCTCACCATGCGCACCTGCCTGGTGGACGGAGGCTGGTTTCGTCCGGAGGTGAAAGACCGGCTGAAATTCTATTTCAGCCTCACGCCTAAAAAGCCCGCGGGCACCATCTTTTCCTATGACTCCACGGGCTCGTATGTGCTGGGCTGCCTGGTGGAGCGGCTGAGCGGGAAAAACATGCTGGATTATCTGCGGGAAAAGGTGCTGGACGCGCTGGGTGGGTTTGAATCTGCGCAGCTTTTGCGCACCATGGACGGCACCCCATGGGCGGATTCGGCGCTTTTATGCACGCCCCGGGCGCTGCTTATGTTTGCCCAGTTCGTGATGCAGGAGGGCAGCTGGGAAGGAAAGCAGCTGGTGAGCCGGGATTACATGCGCGCCGCCGTGCAGCCCCAGACCGATAACTGCGTGGACGGCGGCTACCGCTATGATACTTACGGCTATGGCTATCAGATCTGGCGGGCGTTCCAAAACGGGTTTTCCTTCAACGGCATGGGCGGACAATTTGCCGTATGCGTGCCGGAAAAGGATTTTGTATTCGTCTGCACCGCGGATGATCAGCTGACCTCCATGGTGGATTCTACCGCCATTTTTGACGCGCTGTTTGCGGAAATCGTGGCGCATTTGGACGGGGCGGAGCCGGACGAGGCCGTTGATCTGGACGCGCCCCTTTCCCTGTCCGTGGCCCGGGGCAAGAAAGAATCCGCCTTTGCGGCGGCGGTGAACGGCGTGCGGTACGCACTGGACGAGAACCCCATGGGCATCCGCTGGCTGGAAGTGGGCTGGGATGAAGCGGGGCTGGGCTGCCTGCGCTATGAAAATGCGCAGGGAGAAAAGCAGCTGCCCTTTGGCATGGGAGAAAACTGGTTCGGGCCCTTCCCCCAGGCAGGCTATTCCAATGATCGGGGCAATGAGCATCTGCTGAACGATTTCCGCTATCGCTGCGCCGCGTCCGCCGGCTGGGTGGAGGAGCGGAAGCTGCAGCTTCGCGTGCAGGTAATCGACCGGTATTTCGGCCTGCTGGTCATCACGCTGGGCTTCCGGCCCGATGGGATGCTGGGCGTTTGCATGGCCAAATGCGCTGAGGACTTCTTCCAGGAATACAGCGGCTGGGCCGTGGGACGGCGGGCGTGAGGAGAGACCATAATGGCGAGAGGGGTTTTCTTCCAGGAGAAAGAAAGCCCCTCTTGCGCTCTTTCAAAGAAAGCCGTTTGGATAAGAACTGGCTTTTATTTTATCGACAATGCGTTTCGGATAGGGAAAGAAACGAATATTAATCTTCCAAATCAATGCTTCCGTCCATCAGAGCTTGAAGGGTAACGCTGCCCAGATACCCCTGAATGCGCCGGTTCAGTGCCTCCCAAAGGGGCAATGTTTTGCATTCGCCGCACCGGGCGCAGGCGTTGGGCGTGCGATCCAGGCAGGCTACCGGCGCCAGCGAGCCTTCCGTGACGGCCAGAATTTCCAGCGCCGTGTAGGCCGACGGCGCCTTTTCCAGCCGATAGCCCCCCCGATGTCCCCGCACGGCCCGCAGCATGCCGGCCTGGGTGAGCTGCAGAGCGATCTGCTCCAGATACTTTTTGGAAATTTCCTGGCGCAGGGAAATGTCTTTCAGGGTCACAAAGCCCGCCCCCTGATTGGCGGCAATATCCAGCATCAGTCGCAGGGCATAGCGCCCCTTGGTGGAAATCTTCATGGCGTTCATCTCCTATACTCCTATAATACCATATACTTACCGGATTTTCAACCGCTCCGGGAAAGCCGTTGAAGGATGCGCAAAAGCATGCTATAATAAAAGGGCTTGGATAGTCTTTTTTGCAGGTAAAGGAGGAATTTTGCGTGCATCTTGGATTAAGCTCCTATTCTTTGGATCGGGAGATTGAAACGGGGAAAATGACCCTGGCCCAGGCCATCGATTGGGCTGCCGCTCAGGGGGCGGAATGCATGGAGCTTGTGCCCTTTGCCTTCCGGTTTGACGATCCCGTCACTGGCAAAATCGATGATGGGGCCATTGCCGCGGTGCGCCGGCAGGCCCGGGATGCGGGCATTCGCCTGTGCAATTATTCCGTGCTGGCGGATTTTTGCAAGGAAGGGGAAGCGCTGGAACAGGAAATCGCCCGGGTGTGCCACGAGGCGGATATTGCCGCGGCACTGGGCATGCCCCGGATGCGCCACGATGTGTGCGGCTTCCGCCGTCCCCAGAACAGCAATACCCCGGCCGATTTTGACCGCTGGCTTCCCGTGATGGCGGAGGCGGCGAACCGCGTGAGCGAGCACGGCCGCAAGCAGGGGCTGATGACGCTGATCGAAAACCACGGTTTTTTTGCCAACGGCTGTGATCGGGTGGATCGGATCATGCGTCTGGTGAACAACGACAATTACGGCCTGCTGCTGGATACAGGCAATATTGTCTGTGTGGATGAGCAGGCGGAAGTGGCTGCGCAGGCGCTGGCCCCCATCACCAAAATGGTACATCTCAAGGACTTCTATATCCGCGCCCGCGATCCCGGCGACAGCACCCAGTTTGACTGCGCGGGCAGCTGGTTCCGTTCCCGGGGCGGCAAGTATCTCCGGGGCGCGATTCTGGCTCAGGGCGATCTGGATATGTACGCCATTCTTTCCGCTTTGAAGCACAGCGGCTATGACGGGGACATCGCCATTGAGTTTGAAGGGCTGGAGGATGCGAAATACGCCTCCTCCGTGGGCCTGAAAAACGCCCGCCGGATCTGGGACGCGGTGTGAGCCGCCATTTGTGTTCATGAAAAAGGGGAGCGCCTTTCCATCGGGGGTGGAGCGCTCCCCTTATCCGTATATCGGAGCATTGGGAGGGAGACGCATGATTGCTGATCTGCACATTCATTCCCGCTTTTCCCGGGCTACCAGCGGGGACTGCGACGCGCCGCATCTGGATTTAGCTGCCCGGACGAAGGGAATTTCCCTGATCGGCACCGGGGATTTTACCCATCCGGCCTGGCGCGGGGAGCTGGAGGAGCAGCTGGAGGAAGCGGGGGAGGGGCTGTACCGGCTGAAAGAAGCCTGTCGCCTGCCCGGGCCGTCCACGCCACCGCCGCTGTTTGTACTGTCCGGGGAAATCAGCACCATCTATAAAAAGGACGGCAAGACCCGGAAGGTGCATCATGTGTTTCTGCTGCCCTCCCTTTCGGATGCGGAAAATGTGGCCCATCGGTTGGAAGCAGTGGGCAATCTCCACAGCGATGGCCGGCCCATTCTGGGCATGGACAGCCGGGATCTGCTGGAAACGGTGCTGGACGCATGTCCGGAGGCGGTGTATATCCCTGCCCATATCTGGACGCCCCATTTTTCCCTGCTGGGCGCGTTTTCGCAGTTTTCGTCCCTGGAGGAATGCTATGGCGATCTGGCGGGCCTGGTGCATGCTGCGGAAACCGGCCTGTCCTCCGATCCGCCCATGAATCGCCGGGTGTCCATGCTGGATGCATTGCAGCTTGTTTCCAACTCGGACGCGCATTCCCCCGCCAGGCTGGGCCGGGAGGCCACGCTTTTTTCCTGCCCGCCCGGCTTTTCCGCCCTCAAGCGGGCCATTGAAACCGGAGCGGGGCTGGATGGCACCATCGAGTTTTTCCCCGAGGAGGGGAAATACCATCTGGACGGCCATCGGAATTGCCATTGCTGCCTGGAGCCGGAAAAGACCCGGGCGCTGGACGGCCGCTGTCCGGTGTGCGGCAAAAAGGTGACGGTGGGGGTGCTGCACCGGGTGGAGGAGCTGGCGGATCGGGATGCGCCCTTAGGGGATATGAAGCCCTTTGAGAGCCTGATGCCCCTGCCCGAGCTGATTGGGGAAACGCTGGGCGTATCCGCTGCCAGCAAAAAGGTTCAGCAGCAGTATCAGCTGCTGACGAACGAGCTGGGGCCGGAGCTGCGGATTTTGCGGGAAATTTCCCTGACCGATGCGCAGACCGCCGGCGGCGCGCTGTTTGCCGAAGCGCTGCGGCGGCTTCGGGCGGGACAGGTGATTCGTCAGGGCGGCTATGACGGGGAATACGGTGTGATTCGCCTGTTTGCGCCTGGGGAGCGGGAAGCGTTGCTGGGCCAGACCAGCCTGCTGGGCGTTTCCGTGCCATCCGTATCCGCCGCGTCCCGGCCCAAGGCCGCGCCATCCGCGGCCGTCGCGCCTTCCCAGCCTGAAATGAAAGCGGAAATGAACCCGGAGCAGCGCGCCGCCATGGAAAGCGCCGCCCGGGTGACGGCGGTTTCCGCCGGGCCGGGCACCGGCAAAACCCAGACGCTGGTGAACCGGATTGCTTATTTAGTAGAAGAAAAAGCTGTCGCGCCGGAAATGATCACCGCCGTCACCTTCACCCGTCAGGCCGCCGGGGAGATGCGCGCCCGGCTGGAACAGCGGCTGGGGAAAAAGGCCGCCCGCAAGCTGCATATCGGCACGTTCCATAGCCTGTGTCAGGCGCTGCTGCCCCCAAAGCCCCTGATTTCCCCGGCAGAGCAGCTGGCAGTGGCCGGGGAAATTCTCCGGGATCGCAGGGAGCGTCTCACGCCCCGGGAGGCCCTTTCCCGCATTTCTGCCCTGAAAAGCGGCATGGACGTATCCGCGCCCGCCTTCCTGCTGCCCGCCTATCAGACGGCGTTGGCGGAACGGGGCCAGCGGGATCTGGATGATCTGCTGCTGGAGGCGCTGGCCTTGCCCGGCGGGCAAAAGCAGTTTTCCCATGTGCTGGTGGATGAGTATCAGGATATCAACGCCGTGCAGCGCAAGCTGGTGCGCCATTGGGCGGAGGACGGCAGCCTGTTCGTCATAGGCGACCCGGATCAATCCATTTATGGCTTCCGCGGGGCGGATGCGGGCTGCTTCGCCGCGCTGGAAGCGGATTTTCCCGGCGCGGCGGGAATTCGGCTGGCCCGCAATTATCGCTCCACCCCGGAGATCCTTGCCTGCGCCCAGGCGGTGATCGCCCCCAATCCCGGGGAGGATCGCACGCTGACGCCCACCCGGGAAAGCGGCATGCCGGTGCGGCTGGTTTGCCATGGGGATGCATTTCGGGAAGCGGATTGGATCGCCGGGGAAATCCAGCGGATGGCCGGCGGTGTGGACATGCTCTCCGCCGCCGCAGGGGAGCGGGAATGCCGCCCCGTCCGCGCGTTTTCGGAAATCGCGGTGCTTTGCCGCACCCACCGGCAGCTGGAACTGATCGAACGGGCACTGGGAAAAAGCAGCATTCCCTGTCAGGTCAGTGGCCGGGAGGATTTTCTGGCCGATCCGCAGGTGCAGGGCGCGCTGGCCTTCTTTTCCGCCATGCTGGGCAATCCCAGCGCGCTGCCATCGGCGCTGGCGGCATTGTGGGGCTGCGGGGACGGCCTTTGCGCCCAGGCGGAACAGGCCCTGAAAACGGACGAAAACTGGCGGCAGTCCCTGACCGCTTTTGATGGGCTTTCGCCCTTTCTGGCCGCCTGCGATGAAACGCTGCCCGGTATCCGCAGGGAAAAGCCCCGCAGGCTGCTGGAGGGGCTGCTGGCCCACACCCGCTGCGCCTCCCGGGCGCTGGAAAAGCTGGGGCAGTTGTGCGCATTTTATCCGGACGTGCCATCCCTGCTTGCGGCGGTGGAAACAGGAGAGGAAGGGGATGTTTCCCGGCTCAGCGGGGGCAAGCCCTCCGGCGCGGTGCGGCTGATGACGCTGCACGGGGCCAAGGGCCTGGAATTTCCCGCGGTGATTCTGGCAGGGCTGGGCCTTGGGGAAATGCCCCTGATTCATCCCGGCGAGGCCTGCGATATGGAAGAAGAAAGGCGGCTTCTGTTCGTGGGCGTCACCCGGGCGCGGGAGGAGCTGATTCTGAGCTATGGCGGCGCGCCCTCTCCTTTTCTGGATGCGCTTGCATCCGCCGTTTCCCGGGAAGCGGGCGAAAAGCCCTGGCAGCCCCGGCAAAAGCAAATCAGTTTGTTCGGATAATTGCAATTTCATGATGAAGAATCCCACAAAAAGCACGAAAATGCAGGCATCTGCCGTTGACGGATGCAAATACATTGTGGTACAATAAATCAACTATTAGGCTGAGACCTGATAGAAGATTTTTCAGGAGGGAAATTCGATGAAGAAGACTCTTTCTGTCATCCTGGCGCTGGTCATGGTCCTTTCGTCCGTGGCCGCTCTGGCCGAAGGCGAATTTGTGCCCGCCGATTCGTATGATACCGGCGTTCGCGAATTCCATGGCGGCAAGGTGACCCTGGTCGAGGCTCCTGCGGGCGGCGGCCAAGTCACCACCGACGTTTACCCCGGCGAAGAAGGCAAGGATTACACCGACGAAAAGGTGTATACCTACAACGACTATACCAGCGCCATCACTTCCAGCATGAACTGGGACGTGCTCAGCTGGGAAACCAAGGAAGACTCCGCGATTACCGACTACATCATCTCCGGCTTCTACACCTTCAAGATGAACGCGGACAAGACCGGCTACTCCGTCGTGCCGGAAATGGCTGCCGATTATCCTGTGGATGTGACCGCCGAGTATGTGGGCCAGTACGGCGTGAAGGAAGGCGAAACCGCCAAGGCCTGGCGTATCGCCCTGAACAAGGACGCCTGCTTTGATGACGGCACCATGATCAACGCTGATGATTATGTGTACTCCATGCAGCAGCAGCTCAACCCCAAGATGCTCAACCGTCGCGCGGACTCCTGGTACGACGGCACCTTCTCCCTTGTCAATGCCAAGAATTACCTCTACGCTGGCAAGACCACCTATGACGCCATCACCGACACCGCCGAGAATCTGGTTGCCGCCGGCACCGAGGTCTATCTGGACATGGACTTCTGGGGCTGCGTGGGCGCGCTGGATGCGGACGGCAACGCCGCGCCCCAGTACATCTCCATCGCGGATGACACCATGTACCGGGATACCTCCGTGGAGGATGAAAAGGCCGACGAAGCCTGGATCTCCGCCAAGTATCTGTTTGAAAGCTACCTGGCCGCCGGCCAGCAGTATGAGTCCTATCAGCCTCAGTATCTGAAGACCGCTACCACTGCCGCCAACGTGACCTGGGAAGACGTGGGCCTCAAGAAGATCGACGATTATACCATCGATTTCATCCTTGAAAAGCCCGTGGCTGAGCCCGCCTTCTATGTGCCCTACAGCCTCGCGGGCAACTTCCTGGTTGAAAAGTCCCTGTACGAAGCCTGCAAGACCTTCTACAAGGACGGCGCCGCCGTGGCCACCGAAGAAGAAGCCGACACCGTGAAGACCGATTATTGCCGCAGCCTGGACAAGAGCGTCTCCTACGGCCCCTACAAGCTGACCTCCTTCGAGCTGGACAAGGAATACACCCTGTCCCGCAACGAGAACTGGTATGGCTACAGGGATGGCAAGCATCTGGGCCAGTACCAGATGGACAACCTGGTTGTGAGCGTGATTGCCGAGCATGCCACCGCCGTTCTGGCCTTCGAAAAGGGCGAGATCGACGGCGTGAGCCTGGACGCTTCCGATATGAAGAAGTATGCTTCCAGCCAGTACATCAGCTATACGCCCCAGTCCTACACCACCAAGCTGACCTTCAACACCAACTACGAAAAGCTGGTTGAGCATGGCACCAACAGCCAGATTCTGGCCGTGGACGAATTCCGCAAGGCCTTTGCCTTCGCGCTGGACGCCAATGCCTTCGCCACCGCTTACACCGCCGCCGGCACCGCTGGCTACGGCCTCATCAACTACATGTACTGCTACGATCCCTTCACCGGCGCGCTCTATCGCGACAGCGAAGCCGCCAAGAAGGCGCTGGTTGAAACCTTCGACATGACCTACGGCGAGGGCCAGGATTACGAAACCCTGGACGAAGCCTATGAGGCCATGACCGGCTACGACATGGAAAAGGCCCAGGCCCTGATGGCCACCGCCGCCGACAAGGCGATCGAAGCGGGCATCTGGGACGGCGAAGCCGACATTGTGCTGGACATTCGTATGTACAGCAACGACACCACCTACGTGCAGATGTTCAACTACTTCCAGGCGCAGCTGACCGAGGCCGCGAAGGGCACCAAGTTCGAAGGCAAGCTGAGCATGAGCATGACCGTGGATACCGACTACTATAACACCATGACTTCCGGCGGCGCGGACATGATCTTCACCACCTGGGGCGGCGCCACCATGGATCCCTTCGGTGTGTTTGCCCGTTGCTACTGCGACGCGGCCGATGGCTCCGGCAACCAGAATGAATATGGCTTCGACACGTCCAAGATCAACCTCACCTTTGACCTTGGCGACAAGGGCGAGCTGACCGACACCCTGCAGCATTGGGCCATGTGGGCCAACAACGCGGGCGAAAAGGACGTGCCCGTAATCTTTGATGCGCTGGGCGCTTTCGCGGATTATGCTTACTCCACCCGCTGCGAGATCGCGGCCGGCGTGGAAGCGGCGATCCTGCACTGGTTCCCCACCACCTCCCTGTACTATCGCAACGTTGCCTCTCTGACCTCTCAGAAGGTGAACAACGCCAGCGATACCTACCTGACCCTGGTTGGCTTTGGCGGCCTGGAATACATCACCTTCAACTATGATGATGCTGCCTGGGCGGAATACATTGCCAACAACACCCTGGTGTACTAATCAGGCGTAAGGCACAATAGCCGCATCCATCATCTGATGCGGTGCGGGGATGGGGGCCGTATGGCCTCCATCCCCCTTGTGCTCTAAAAAACCGGACTGATTCTGGGGCGGCTTCATCCCGCCCAGCCCTTCCTCCGCGAAGCCATCAGGCCCCTTGCCTGCGCTGGCGGACGGAAAAGCCCGGTGCGGAACAACTCAAAAGGCGCATTTCGCGCCGGGAGTACGCCAGAAATAAACGAATGCGGAGGTATCGAGCGGAAAATGACCAAATATGTCGTCAAACGCGTGCTGTTCATGCTCCTTACGCTGTTTGTGATCATGACCATGTGCTTTGTGCTGATTAAGCTGCTGCCGCTGCCCGCCGTGCGCGAAATGGGCCGCGATATTAACCTCGTGCTGGCAAAGCGCGAAAAAATGGGCTATAACAAGCCGATCATGGTGCAGTATTTCCTGTATCTCAAATCCATCATCACTGAATGGGACTGGGGCGTGGGCGAGCAGATGTATGACAGCCTCGCCATCTGGGACGTGATGATGCAGAAGCTGCCGTATACGGTGCTGGTAAACCTGTATTCCATTTTGGTTTCGATCCCGTTGGGGCTTGGCCTTGGAATTTACGCTGCGCTGAAAAAGAATAAATGGCAGGATGGCCTGATTTCCACCCTGGTCATGGTGTTCATTTCGGTGCCGAGCTATGTATATGCGTTCCTGGTGCAATATATTTTCTGTTTTAAGCTGGGCTGGTTTCCGCTGCAGCTGGCGTCCTTGAGCCAGGCGGGCAGCCTGTTCAGCGGCACGATGTTCGTGTCCATGATTCCCGCGATTATGAGCCTGAGCTTCGGCGTGATCGCAGGGTTCACCCGCTATACCCGCGCGGAGCTGAGCGAAGTGCTCACCGGCGATTATATGCTTCTGGCCCGCACCAAGGGCCTTACCAAGGCGCAGGCCATTTCCCGCCATGCCATGCGCAATGCCATGGTGGTTATTTTGCCGATGATTATCGGCGAATTTATCGGCATTCTGGGCGGCTCGATGATTATCGAGAACATTTTCGGTATCCCCGGCATTGGCAATCTCTATATTTCCTCCATCAACGTGCGCGACTACAACTTCTTCATGGCGCTGACCGTGTTCTACACCGTGATCGGCCTGGCCTCGGGCATCGTCATTGATATCAGCTACGGATTTATTGATCCGCGGATCAGAATGGGGTCGAAGAAATGATGGAACAGAAGATTGATCGGGTGATTCCCAAGGAAAAATTCGCGTTCGTCCAGAAGGAAGAACGGATTCACGACGAAAAGCTGAAGACCAAGTCCATCAGCTATTTTGGCGATGCCTGGATTCGCTTCCGCACCAATAAAAGCGCCGTGATTGCCTTTTCGCTGATCATGCTGCTGCTGCTGTTCGCGATTATCGTGCCCTTCGTGTCCAATTACACGGTGGCATTCCGGGATGGCTATTACAAGACCGTGCTGCCCAAGTGCAGCTGGTTTGCCGGCACCGGTTTCTGGGATGGCGGCCGCAATGAAAAGCAGAGCGAAGCGGGCTATCAGTATCTGAACGCCATCGGCCAGGAATCCGGGGATTCGGCCATCATGTCCGTGAAGGAATCCTTCCAGGATTCCACCGGCGCGGTCTATTATAACCTGCGCGTGGACACCTATAATATGGTGGGCTATGTGTATGTGAACCTGAGCGAGGCCGAGTATAAGGATCTGATGGCCTATCAGGATGAGACTGGCATCCAGGTGATTTATCCCCTGGCCGCCACCCAGAGCAAGCACTTCGTGCTGGGCAACGACGGAGCCAACTTCTGGTATAAGCTTCAGGATGAAGTCCAGGGCTCCGCAGGCGCTGCTGTGCTGGATGAAAACGGCAATTATATCGCCAACTATCTTTCTTCTGATAACCCCGAAAAGGCAGGCTATACCAGCCGTATGCGCATTGCCGGGGACGGGGAAAACGGCGTGTATTACACCTACGCCCAGAAGAACCAGACAGGCTATCGTTGCCGGGTGCAGTATTCCAAGTATTTCTTCTATCGCAACCACTTCGAGCCCTCCTTCCTGTTCGGCACCAACGTGTATGGCCAGGACATTTTCACCTGCCTGGCTGTGGGCGCCCGGCTGTCCTTCCTGCTGTCCATTTCCGTGGCGACCATCAACTTCATCCTGGGCGCCATCTATGGCTCCATCGAGGGCTATTACGGCGGCGTGGTGGACCTGGTGCTGGAGCGCGTTTCCGATATTCTGTCTTCGGTGCCGTTCATGGTGGTGGCCACGCTGTTCCAGCTGCATCTGGCGGATAAGGTGGGCGTGGTGCCATGCCTGCTGTTCGCATTTGTGATGACAGGCTGGGTAGGTACGGCGGCCCGCGTCCGCACCCAGTTCTATCGCTTTAAGGGCCAGGAATATGTGCTGGCCGCCCGCACCCTGGGCGCGTCTGACCGGCGGCTGATTTTCAAGCATATCTTCCCCAACTCCCTGGGCACCATCGTCACCAGCGCGGTGATGACCATCCCGGGCGTAATCTTCTCCGAATCCATGCTGAGCTATCTGCACATTATCAATCTGGAAGCGTCCTCCCTTACCTCCATCGGCACCATGCTTTCCAATGGCCAGGGCTATCTGAGCAGCTATCCCCATATCATCATGTTCCCGGCCCTGTTCATCGCCATTCTGGAGATTTCCTTCAACCTGTTTGGCAACGGCCTGCGCGATGCGCTGAATCCTTCGTTGAGAGGAGCGGATGATTGATATGGCAAAGCTGGAAGTAAAAAACCTGACGATTTCATTCCGCACCAATAATGGCGCCGTCCGCGCCGTGCGCGATATTTCCTTCGATCTGCATGAGGGCGAGACGCTGGCCATCGCCGGCGAATCCGGCTCCGGCAAGTCCGTCACCACCCGTGCCGTTATGGGCATTCTGGCGGGCAACGCCATGGTGGACGCCGGCGAAATCATCTATGATGGCCGGGATCTGCTGAAGATTCCCGAAGAAGAATTCCATACCCTCCGCGGTCATAAGCTGGCCATGGTGTTTCAGGACCCGCTCAGCGCCCTGAACCCCATCATGCGCATTGGCAAGCAGCTGACCGAGGCCATGCTGCTCAACAACAAGGAACGCCGCCGGGATGGCAAAACCCAGTTTAACAAAATGCTCCGTCAGCTGGAAGAGCAGATGGTGGAAGCCTGCAAAGCGGATGGGGAAAGCGGCGATGTGAAGGCCCGCATTCATGAAAGCGTGCGGGCGTTCGACAGCTTCGTTTCTCTGGCGGTGAAGGAAGAATATTCCTATAAGGAAGCCACCGAGTCCATTGTGGAAGCCGCGGACTGCATCGATGAATGCCAGGATGCGCTGCTCAAGCGCAGCGAAAAGGACGTTCGGGACGCATGCGGCCGGCTGAACCGGGCAATGAAGCACATCTTTAATCCCTATACCTTTGACGCAAACGACGGGGATATTGTCCGCTTCGCCCAGAGCCTGTCCACCTTCCATCAGCATTACACCAACCGCCAGCAGCCCGAAATGGAAGCGCTGCTGGACGAAGTGAAGGCCAAGCTGGACACCGTGCTCAAGGGCCCCACCCCCAATTTCTTCTGCATCGGCTATTGTCTGCAGCATGGCTACACCCCCGATCCCAAGAGGCAGACCATTGCGGAAATCAACGCCCAGGCCCGTAAAACCCTGGACGACGGGTTCATGCTGGCCTTCCTCAAGGACGTGGAAAAGGCCCTGCGGTATTCCGAAAACCAGTCCGTACGGATGAAGGAGGAGGCCGTGGCTGCGCTGAAAAAGGCGCTGCCCGTGTTCCGCCAGAATCCGCTGGACGAGGGCAAATGCAAGGAAGCCATGCGCGCCTCCGCCGCGGCGGTGGAAGCGTCCATTGATAAGCTGCTTCTGGATAAGGACAATATGGCCTATGTGTATCGCAGCGGCGTGGCCTCCTATATCAACCGCTATTTCCGCTCCCTGACCTATAACCCCAAGGAGGAAAAGCGATTTACCCGGGAAACGGCCAGGTTTGAAAAGGACACAGCCAAGGGCAAGAATGTGGCTGCCGTGGTGCCCATGAACCTGATCGATACCCAGGCGGCGCAGGATAACCTGAGCGGCATGGTGGAAAAGCTGATCGCTCATTTCGAGGAGCAGATGGCCGATCAGAGCAATACGGATTATGAAGCCCGCGGCGTGGAAATGGTGGATTACCTCAAGGCCCGGGCGGAGGATTACGCCTTCCGCCTCACCAAGGGCATGGCCCGCCATCGCGCCATTGAGCTGATGAAGGAAGTGGGTATTCCCGAGCCCCACAAGCGCTATCGTCAGTATCCCTTCGAATTTTCCGGCGGCATGCGGCAGCGCATCGTGATCGCCATCGCCCTGTCGGCCAACCCGGATATCCTCATCTGCGACGAGCCCACCACCGCGCTGGACGTGACCATTCAGGCCCAGATTCTGGAGCTGATCAACCGGCTTAAGGCGGAGCGGCGGCTGTCGGTCATCTTCATCACCCATGACCTGGGCGTGGTGGCCAATATGGCCGACCGGATCGCCATCATGTATGCCGGCAAGATTGTGGAATACGGCACGGCGGACGATGTGTTCTATGATCCCCGGCATCCCTACACCTGGGCCCTCCTTTCCTCCATGCCCGATCTGGAGACCAAGGAAAAGCTGGAAGCCATTCCCGGCACCCCGCCGGACATGATCGTGCCCCCCAAGGGCGACGCTTTTGCCCCACGGAATAAATACGCCATGCAGATCGACTTCGAGGAGCAGCCGCCCATGTTCCGCATCAGCGAAACCCATTCGGCGGCTACCTGGCTGCTGCATCCCGACGCCCCGAAGGTGGAGCCGCCGGCCATTGTGACCGACCGTATCCGCCGCATGCAGAAGGAGCAGGCAGAGCACGAGGCCCAGGAACGCATGATGAAAGGAGGCGCTGAAGCATGAAGCTTGCCAAGAAAATCGCCTCGGCGCTGCGGATCCTCGGCTGGGTGAGCATTGCCCTGGCCGTGGTGATGAGCATTTACGCAGCGGCCAATGACGGCAGCTGCTGGAATTCCCTCAGCGCCACGCTCCGCGCCAATGAAGTGAACACCAATGTGTTCACCCGTATCCGGTTTGACCATCAGTTTTTTAGCGCCCTCTCCGATGCGGCAGACAGCAAGAATCTGCAGTCCGGCCTGCGGGAGCAGCGCGCCCGGGCGTTTTATGATGAATGGGCGGAGCAGCTGGCCAAGGCCCAGGACGATCGCATCGCCGCCAATACCGATGCGTTCTTCGCCGCCTTTGACGAGAGCTTTGACGCGGGCGCCTATCTCGAATTTTACGCCCAGCAGGAAAACAGCGAGGACACCCGCCTGCTCAAGGATGCCTTTGAGTATCTGGATGGGCTGGCCAAGCCCGCCAAGAGCGGCAAAAAGATAAAGCTTCAGGCGGCGTCCTGCGAAAAGGACGCGGCGGCCTATTATGAAGCCTTCGCTCAGGAGAAGGGCGAAGCAGCGGGCACGTATCTGGAATTTGTGGAAACCGTGGTTTCCATGGTGAAGGAGGATATTGCCGCGGGAGCCAGCGTGACGGACGCGAGAAAGTACATTCAGGCGCTGGACGCGGATCGGTACGTCGTGGCCCTGGCCGCCGTGCAGGCGCAGGAGCGCACTGCCACCGAGGATTTGATGGATGAATTTGCCGCGCTGGCGCAGCAGCGGGCCAACGGGGAAGATGCGGATTTCCGCGGGTTCTTCCAGGCCAAGTACGACGCGCTGGTGGCCCGCTATCCCAACGAGGACGTGGCGCGGATGGACGTGTTCACGGAAACCTTCTATCGCCTCCTTAACGACAGCGGCTTCGACGGCTCCGTCAACACCCTGATGAAGGCCGTGCGCACGGCCAAAACCGAGGCGGACGCTTCCGGCTATGGCGTGGCTTTGGCCAAGCTGGCCCAGGATACCGTCAAGAAATCCGACGACAGCAACGCCATCGGCGCCGTCACCCTGCTCTGGGCGCTGGCAGCCAATGTGCCGGTGCTGTGGATCGTCGGCATTGTGCTGATCGCGCTGGCCAAGGTGCTGGATAAGGTGGTCAACCGCATCACCCTGAACCGGCTGGAGCATGCGGGCATCGAAGAGGATCCCGATGTGCTGCTGCGGGTCAATCACCTCAAGCAGTATTTCCGCAGTGGCGAGTACATCAACAAGGCCGTGGATGATGTGAGCTTCTACATCAAGCGGGGTGAGGTGTTTGGTCTGGTGGGCGAATCCGGCTGCGGCAAAACCACCACCGGCCGTACCATCATCAACCTGTATGACCCCACCGAGGGCGACGTTTACTTCCAGGGCCTGCGCATCTCCTCCACCCAGAACGGCCTGCCCGTGCTGATTCAGAGCCTGCACAATGAATATGAAGAAACCAAACGGGCCATGAAGGAGGATCTGCGGGAGAAGCTGGCCAATGAGCCCCAGCGCAAGGCCGAACTGACGAAGGAAACCAATGAAAAGCTCAAGGCCATGCGCAAGGCCATGAAGCAGAAGATTCGCCAGGCCCGCACCAACGCGCTGGAATCCTCTGTGGAAAAGAGCAAGTGCGTGGAAAAGTATCGGGAAAAGCGCAAGGCCGAGCTCACTGCCCAGTATAACGAGGATATGAAAACGCTCTCCGGCGAGGCCGCCCAGGAGCGCAAGGAACGTTATGAGCTGGACATGAAGGTTGCCGCCAAGGACAACATCATGACCAAGATGCAGATGATCTTCCAGGATCCCATCGCGTCCATCAATCCCCGTATGACCGTGCGGGAAATCATTGCTGAGGGCCTGAAAATCCGCGGCATCAAGGACGAAAAGTATATCGACGAAAAGGTATACGAAGTGCTGGATCTGGTGGGTCTGGTGCGGGAGCATGCGGACCGCTATCCTCATGAATTCTCCGGCGGCCAGCGTCAGCGTATCGGCATCGCCCGGGCCATCGTGCTTCAGCCCGATCTGATCATCGCCGACGAACCCATCTCCGCGCTGGATGTGTCCATTCAGGCGCAGGTGATTAACCTGCTCAACGATCTGCGCAATAAGATGGGCCTGACCATCATGTTCATTGCCCATAACCTGTCCGTGGTGAAGTATTTCTCCGATCGGATCGGCGTGATGTATTACGGCAAGCTGGTGGAGCTGGCCACGTCGGATGAGCTGTTTGAGCATCCGCTGCACCCCTACACCAAGTCCCTGCTTTCCGCCATTCCGTATCCGGATCCGCACCATGAAAAGCATCGCAAGCGCATTGAGTATAACCCGCGCAAGGTGCATGATTATCGGGTGGATAAGCCGACGCTGCGGGAAATCAGGCCGGGCCACTTCGTGCAGTGCAACGATGCGGAGTTTGAGGCCTATAAGAAGGAACTGGGCATCTGATTTTCAAAATGTCTGGAGGGGGCTTCTTTCCTGCGGGAAAGGGCCCCCTGTCTTTTCCGGGAACGGATGAGGGGAACAGATAACAGATGGTGGCAGCCGGGCTGAAGCGCGGGAAAGCCCTGCGCCCGGCGTTTGCCGGCGGCAAGACCGCCCTTCATCCGATGCCCAATGCAAAGGAGCAAATCATGGCAGCAAAGAAAATCGTGAAAAGAACGGCGAAAAAGAATAAGCCCCGGGTGCGCCTGGGCACGCCGAAGCAATATCTCTGGACACTGGGCGTGGGCCTGGCGGTAAGCCTGAGCATCGCACTGCTGCAGGGCTTCACCTTGGGCAATCCCGCCTATCAGAACGCCCAATACCTCAGCGACGGCTGCTTTGTGACGAGCATGCTGCTGCTGGGCGCGGGGGCCCTGACCTGGATTGGCGGCAGCGGTTTTTTCGATATTTTCGGCTATGGCGTTCGCAGTCTGCCCACGCTGTTTACCCCCTTTAAGGGACCGAAACGGTATGCCACATATTACGATTACAAAGAAGCCAAGGCCCAGCGCCGCAGCGGCCCGCAATATTTCCTGCTGATTAGCGGCGCGGTGTTTCTGCTGGCGGCGGCGGTATGCCTGGGCATGTATTACAATCTGCCCACGGTGTGAAGCCGCTTTGTAAAATAAAAATCGGAAAGCTGAAAGCGCCGGTAAGAAGCAAGAAAATGAAAAAAGACACGGAAATCCCGTGCCTTTTTGATTGCGTTCCGTCGCTCAATCCTGCATCTTTTCTAAAGACGGCGATTATTCCGGCAGCGTCTCCATAAATTCCTGACGAATGGCATCCAACCGGCCGTAATCCATGGCGTCGATGTAATATCTCTCCAGCGCGTCATGGCGGGCCTTGGCCTCGCCCAGCGCGTCGATGGCCTGGTTCAGGCACAGGTCGTATACCGCCCGGTCAAAGGCCAGCCGCGGCCCCGCATGGCGCAGCAGCGTCCCGTCCAGCCGCGGGGTGAGCACGGGCGCGTCCAGCATCACCGCGCTGGTCAGCGTCACATCGCCAACGGTCACATGGGCCAGCATCGCCGCGTCCAGCGGATCATGATATGCCGCCCGCCGCATGCCCAGCCGCTCCGCCTGGGCCCAGACGGGGGCCAGCAGGCTGCCGGCGTCAAATCCCCAGGGCGCGTCAATGCAATACACCGTGCCCGTGAGCACCGAATCCAGCTGCTGAATCACGCCCTGATAGGTGATGGCCTGGGCATAGGCATGCCGGGCCTGGCCTTCAGGCGCGGCGGGAAGGAGACTGAGCAGCTCGCCCTCCAGCGCCCGGCGGGCCTTTGGCGAAAACGCCGCCTGATGCACTGCGACCGCGTCCGCCCACATGACCTGCGCGGCGGAAAGATAGCGATAAGCCCGGGCATAATCCCCGGCAATTTCTCGGCCCAGCTGGGCGATGGGCTCGCGATAGGCAGAAAGCTGCCGTTCATCCAGGCATACGCCCAGGTTCAGAATCCCGTCTGCTGCGCCCGGCAGGATAGGATCGATAATGTGGGGGGAGGTGCCGTCCAGCATCAGAAAGGCCGCCTCGGGCACGGAAACTGCGTCCAGGCTGTCTGGATCGCCGGAGCAATGGTAGTACCAGACGGCCTTGCCCGCCTTTTCATAGCGCTGCCCCACCTGCCGCATCAGCGTGCTTTTGCCCACCCCCGGGCCGCCCTTAAGAATTACCGTGCGGCCCACGCCCTGGCGCAGATTGTCAAAAAAGCCCACGAATCCGGCGGCGGTGTTGCTGCCGGGAAAGAGATGCCGTGTCTGCTGCAATGCCATCAAAAATCCCCCTTCACTGACTGGTTGCGTCATGCCAGCCTATGAAGGGAGACACCAAATTATGCCGAAGAAAATGGGATTGGGGGAGGAAGTAAAGCCATCCCGGAAAGCCTCAGAAATCTTATCCGTGCTTTAGTCTATCCGCAGTGCCATGTTTCTATCCGGCCGGGGTGCAGTGTGGATGGGAGCAGGCACAGGCATTGTCCCGTGCAGCTTTCCTGAAGGGGGAGCAGGAGGCGCTGTTCTTTGACTGCAAAGAACGGTTCCCCTGCAAATATCATCGCTTCCCGCATTCTGCTTTTTTATTCCGCGTCCTTGTGCATTTGCAGATAGGGCAGATCGCTAAAGCCCATGCGGGCGTAAAGGGCGCGGGCGCGTTCGTTTTCGGGCTCTACTTCCAGCCGCATCCGGGCCATCTTGTCCCCATATGCCTCCTGCAGCCAGGCAAAATAATGACTGCCCAGCCCCTGGCCCTGAAACTCCGGCCGGATGTACAGCTCTTCCAACCATAGCACCAGCCCGCCGGCTTCGTTGGTATAGGTGAAGGCCAGCAGCGCGTATCCTGCCAGCTTCCCATTTTTTCGGATCAGATGGGCCGCGGCAAAGGGACTGCCGCTTAGGATCTCATCGCAGGTGCGCTCAAAATGCGCATCAGGCACCGGCGAAAGCACGGCGGGGGTGTGATAAAACTCATGCATCAGGGTAATCAGTTCATCCCGGTTTTCCGGGCGCAGCTGTTCAATCATTCTAATTCCTCGTATCTTCTGCAAAGGGTGTATTTGGAGATGGCGGTCTGCACCGCTTCGGGACAGGCGAAGGAGAGCAGGCTGGCAATGTAAGGAGGCAGCACCCGGTTGAATTTCACTTCCAGAATGATGTTTTCCTCTCCGTCGATCACCGGCACTGTGGCCACGGCGGGATTGAACAGATCGATGCTGTTCAGCCCGGAGCGCAGCTTCATATCAAAGGTGATGCGCACCTCCTCCGCCGGATGGAGATACGCCTCCCGCTCATAATCCACGATCACCACGGGATGGAGCAGGTTCATGCGCATTTCCCGGTACACATCCCGGATCAGGCCGCTCTGGGTTTTTTCCAGGCCGTCCGGGTCGCCGGCGATAATCTGCTCGGCCATGTCCCGGCTGATCTTGGCGGAGCGCTTGGAAATCAGCGCGCCCACCTTGGTTTTGCATTCCATAAAGATTTCCTTATCGGAAAGGTTATAGATGCGCATGCGGTATTTGTCCCGGTCCTTCACGCCGTCGATTTTATCATAAAAGGCGGTGTTGAAGGCGGTGTCAAAATACAGGGAACGGATGTGATAGGAGCCGCCGTTGCGCAGGGCGTTGGGGTCCAGGGTAAGGGCGCCGGCCAGGGTGCGGCGGAGCACCTCGTATTCATGCTGGGCAATGAAGAATTTCAGCTCGTGGCGAAGGGGCAGGGCCATGGATCACGCCCCCGCTTCAGTCTGGCAGGCTACCAGGGTGGCGTCATGCACGCCGTTAATATCCAGCATCTGGCTGACGATATTGGCCCGGTGATCCAGCCGGATCTCCACCGTCATTTCCGCGCCGGCGCGGGTGACGGTCTTGGAGCGCATGCGATAAAAGCGCACGGTGCGCCGCAGCTCGTTTTCAATGTCCGCCTGGGCGTATTCATCATAATGCAGCACCAGCAGATAGCCGTTGGGGCTGCGCAGCCGCAGATAGGAAATGGCCAGCATGATCACGGAAATGCCCAGCACCGCCACGATGGCGATCACATACGCATTGGCGCCCAGCAGGATGCCCATGGTCAGCGCCCAGAACATATAGGCCGTGTCCAGCGGATCCTTCACGGCGGTGCGGAAGCGGACGATGGACAGCGCGCCCACCATGCCCATGGACAGCGCGATGTTGCTGCCGATACACATCACCACCGGCGTGGTTACCAGGCACAGGAGAATCAGCGTGAGGGCGAAGGAGGGGCTGTAAAGCACGCCGCGATAGGTTTTCTTATACACGGCGGCAATGATCGCCCCGGCCAGCAGCGCCGCCAGCAGGGCGATGGCCACGTTCAGGGGGGTGAAGCTGCTCAGCTGGTTGGCGAACCATTCCGAGAAGGAGGCGCCGTGGGCCACGTCGTTGAAGGTGATGTTTCCGGTGAGAAGCGAGACTGCGTTCATGATGATGTTTCCTCCCTTTTGTATGCTTGAAGCAATGCTGGATACACAATTTTTTTACGCTTCGGGGTTGGCGGGACGCGCCCCGAAATAATGGATCATCTGGCTGTCGGAGAGCTTGAACTGCTCCTGCACGAAGCCCCAAAGCAGATAGGGCCGCTTGTTCATGGTGTTCTTCATGCGATCCACGCGCACCTGCCAATAGCGCATGTAGCCGTCGGCGGTGGTGGGGGAATCGACATTGATGGTGGGCTCCTTGAAGTTCGCCCAGCGGGCATAGTGAATGGGCAGCTCGGGCTTGATCAGGGCCGTGCATTCATCCAGCTCCGCGATCATCACCTCGCTGGTCAGCGTCTGGAAGATCACGCCCAGCTTGGTGAGGAACTGATCCCGAATCTCATCGGATTCCAGCAGCTTGCGGAAGATCACGTTGTTGATCCGCTGCTCGCCCATGCCCTTTGCTTTCAGATAGGACCAGGGGCTGTTGAAGCCCGAATTAAACAGGCCGTAGTCCAGGTCGAACAGCAGGCACTTCCATTTCTGCCCCTCCCCGGGCAGCTTATAGAACATGATGTTGCCGGGGTCAGAATCCCCAAAGAACATCTTGATGGCGAGCCAATCCAGATAATTGTCCACGTCGATGTGATCGTAAAGATATTGCAGATCGGCGGGGTTTTTGTTGGGCGACAGCTGGGCGATTTCCTTGAGCATGGCCCGGTATTCCTTGTTGCTGCCCTGCACCACCGACCAGCTGCCCCGCAGGATGGTCATATTCTCGTAAATGTCCTTATCCTTTTCCAGATCCAGCCCCTCATGCTGGGCGATGGAGAAGCGATCCTTGCGCTCCCGCAGGTTGTAATGGCCCCAGTAGGTGCCGTTCAGATACACCACCACCGGCCGCCAGGACAGGCACATCAGATCGGTGTCGATATACTTTTGCACCAGCCGGGTCTGCACCCCGTCTGCCACCCGGGTAAACACATTGTCATTGCCGGAATTGCGCAGGGTAAAGGATTTATAGTAGGTGTAATCCCGTTCTTCAAACAGGGCGGCGTTGAAGTATTTTTCGCCATAAGCCGCCTGCGCCCGCAGCTTGAAGGATTTTTGCGGCATGTCCAGAGAATAGTCGCCCATCAGGTCCATCTTGATGCCCTGAGAAATATAGGCTTCCTTGGTTTCCTGGCTGAAAATTTCCACATAACCGGGCCGGTCAATTTTGCCGTAGGTACGGTAAAGGGGCGTTTTGAAGGGAATTTTGCTTTTGTCCACCACCGTGCATTTGGCAAGATCAGGCGCATCGGACATCAGGCCGTTTGTGGTGTTCCACAGCTCCTCCGGATCGCATACCAGCGACACCACGTCCAGGGTATGATAGGTATTCATAATATAGGAAGCGGTGGCGGTTTCAGAGGGCTGCAGGCCGGTTTGAAAGGCCCGGGCCCGAAGCACCAGATTGGCCGAGGTGGTGATAGGGCCGGTGTAGACCGTGCCGTTATCCACGGTGGGGATGGAGCCGTCGGTGGTATAGCGGATGGTGGCCCCGTCCTCGGCAGAGATGCTCACGGTCACTTCCCCGGTATACAGGCCGCTGGCCAGATCAAAGGCAGGCTTTTGGGAGAAACCGTAAAAGCCCGAGCCGTTGGCCGCGCCAGGGGTTGGCGCGTCATAATAAAAAAAGCCGTTGGCCCCCAGGGTACGGCCATAGGAAATATCGGTGGGGATGGCGGGCACATACATCCGATCCAGCACCCGGCCGGTGGCGTCGGCCAGGGTCATCATCTCGCCCCCGTTCCGGGACAGGCTGAAGGATGCGTGCAGCTGCCCGCCTGCATTGGCCGTTTCCGATTTGTCCAGCAGCACCACTTTATACTCCCCTGGGAAAATGGACGTCCCCTGGGGGAACGTCCATTTCCGGGGCCAATTGATATTATCGCTCAGCCCCCAGCCGGATAAATCCCAGGTCTGGGTGGAGGAGTTATAGATTTCCACGTAATCGCAGGCCTTCTGCCCGCTGACGGCCACCACCTGATCGGCGGAGGAGAGAATCTCGGAAATATATACCCCGGAGGGATTGATGGCCCGCAGATATTCATCCGCCCGATGGGCGCCGGACTGGCCGTTGGACGCCCCGGGGGTAGGCAGGGTATATACCTGCCAGGCAAGGGTGTCCGGGTTGCGGCCATAGCTCATATCCCGGCCCACGCCGCTGACCACCACCCGATCCACCAGTTCGCCGGTGAGGGTGGAAAGAACGAGGGTTTCGGATTCGTTGTTGATGGAGAAATTGGTGTGGGGATAACGGGTGGATTCCTCCACCTTGTTTTTCCCGGAGCAGAACACCAGATAATATCCCCCCGCAGGGATCACCGCGTCCTTGGGGAAGGTCCATTTAATGGGCTTATGCTCATCATCGCTCAGGGCCATATTGCCAAGGGAAATGGGCGTGTCCCCGATGTTATACAGCTCCACCCAGTCGCTCAGCTCGTCATCCTCATCCCGCAGCCCGGACCGGGGGGAGGGGCACACCTCGTTGATCATCAGCACCCCGGGGGTGACGGTATACTGGGCCAGGAAAGCATCGTGGCCCTCCGGGCTGTTTTCAAAGCCGGGGGAATAGAGCTCTGTTTTTTCAAATTCGCCGGTTTCGTTCCGGGCGTAGGATTCATCGGCGTTCAGGGTGGGCACCTTCACATAATCGATGGCCACGCCGGATGCATCGAAGAGATACACCGTTTCGCCCAGGGAGGACATTTTGAACTTGGCGTGAAACGCCCCGTCCGCGCCGTCCCGGTTAACACCGTCGCAGAACACGATCACCCGGCCCCGGGCCGCAAGCGTCACATCCGGGAACAGAAACTTGATCCGGTCCGCCCGATCAGACAGGCCCACGCCCTTGAGGTTGATGGGCGCATCCAGGGTGTTTTCGATTTCCACCCAATCGCTGAATTTCCCGCTTTCATCGGGATATGCGGCAGCGTTATCCGTCATCACCTCGGAGATGCGCAGGCCCGCATGGGTGGTCAGCTCGCCGGTGGCCGTGGCGTTCACCGCCTTCACAATGGGCGTTTTGGGCATGGCGATCACAAAAAGCAGCAGCGCCGCGGCCAGCGCAAGCAGCAGCGGCATGCGCACATCCTTCTTATTATAGCGCGCGTTCCGTCTGGGTTTGCTCACAGATTCCGTCCTCCTATTAAAAAGCGGCAGATAAACCTCTCTCAGATGCATTCCGTCAGAAATGCACATCCAGTATACCACACTTTTTTGTAACAAAAAAGACTTAATTTCATAAATGTGAAAAGTTTACAATATCATGGGCCCCAGATTGGCCCCATCTCCCTTTTCCAGAATTATTTCTTGCAGTTTTTCCGGGTTTCCTGTATAATAAAGCTTGCTATAAACGCAAAAAAAGATTGGAGATGTATCCTGTATGCGGAAAAAGTGTATTCTCGCCCTGATGCTCGCGGCGATGCTGGTGCTCAGCGGCTGTGCGCTGGTGACGGTGGATGAAGCGGCGGATAACGCCCGGGTCATTCTGGATGTGGACGGCGAAACCGTCAATAAGGCCGTATTCCATAACATGGTGGAATATCAGCTGTATCAGAACCAGCAGATGAATTCCTATTATCAGATGCTGGGCCTGACCGGCTCCTTCTCCACGGATGAAAACACCGTGGCTCAGGAAGTGCTGGCCAGCTATACCAATTCTCTGGTGGCCAAGCATAAGGCTGCGGAGCTGGGCTTCGATCAGATGACCGAAGAAGAAAACCAGGAAATCCAGGAAACCGCTGAAAAGAATTATGAGGAGCTGCTCACCGAAATCAAGGATCACTATCTTGCGGATTCTGCTTCTCTGGATGAAGCTGAACTGCGCCAGAAGGCCATGGAATATGCCAATGAAAACGGCATGTCCACCCTGGAAAACTATCTGGATTCCGCCAAGATCGAAAAGTCCGTGGAAAAGCTCCGGGCTGACACGGTCAAGGATGTGACCTATACCCAGGAAGAGCTGCAGGCCAAGCTGGATGAGGAAGCTGCCGCCAATAAGACCACTTTTGAATCCAACCCCGATTATTACGGCTATTATCTGAACAACGGCACCCCCGTGTATTACAACGCCCCCGGCTATCGGATGGTGAAGCAGGTGCTGGTGAAGTTCAACGAGGAAGACAACACCGCCCTGACTGAAAAGAATACCGAACTGTCTCAGGCCAAGACCGCGCTGAACGATGCGCAGTCCGCCCTGACCGAGGCTGCCGAGGACGCGGATAAGACCGCCCTGCAGGCCGCCGTGGATGAAGCGCAGGCCAAGCTGGACGAGGTTCAGGCGGTTTACGATGCGCTGAAGGAAACCGCCTATGCCAACATCCAGGCCAAGGCTGACGAGATCTATCAGAAGGCCATTGCCGAGGGCGCGGACTTTGACGCGCTGGTGGCTGAATTCAACGAAGACACCGGCATGCCCGCCGCTGGCTATGCTGTGCGCGAAGGCTACAGCTTCTTTGTCGCCTCCTTTGTGGATGCCGCCATGGCGCTGGAAAAGGTGGGCGATGTGAGCGAGCCCGTCAAGAGCGATTATGGCTTCCATATCATCCAGTACAGCACGGATATCACCGAGGGCACCGTGGCGCTGGATACCGTCAGCGATACCTTGGGCGCCGAGCTGCTTTCTGAAAAGCAGGATCAGGCTTACGCCGATGCGCTGGCTGCCTGGGTCAGCGAGGCGAAGGTGGAATCCCATCTGGAGAAGCTGCACTGAGCGGATGGGAAGAAGGCGGGAAGCAGCGATTGAGACGCTTGCGCTATCGCCTTTGACGGCGACGGGACTCAGGTATGAGACACTCTTTGAGCGGCCTTCGTACCCGTTCCCCCACGGAACGCCATAAATATTGATAATAAAGAACCCGCTTTTGATATCAAAAGCGGGTTCTTTATATTTTTCCTTAAGAAGATGTGAATAAAGATTTGAATTGTTTTTCATCCGCAATGCACCCCGAAAGGGCTATGGAAACGATTCATCGTCTCCTTGTCCGCTCTGGAGCGCATTGCTGATTTTATGAGATTCATTTCATATTCCCGCTGCTTTCCCGGAAGGAGTGGGCGAAACGACCTGCCTGCCAGTGGCAGACGCGGCCTGAAGGGCTTCAGCACGTTGCGTGAATCAGCCGAAACAAGCGACAGCACTCCACCGAGCCGATTGCGGTTACGAAAAGAAAAATGTGCTTTGGTTACAAAGGGCGTTTTTCCCGCAGCATGCCGCACTCTTTCCCGTCACTTGTCCACCCGGAAAATGCCGCACTTGAGATACTGAGTTTCAGGCGCAGCGGGGAGAATGGGATGATCCCGACCCTGGGTGCGGTACTCTACCTGGAACAGCCGCACCCGCGCATCCTGCGCCGCAGAGAGCACCACGTCCCGGAACGCCCCGGGCAGCATGTGCTGGCTGCAGGAGCAGGTGACCAGGTATCCGCCGTTTTTGAGCAGCTTCAGCCCCCGCAGATTGATCTCCTTGTATCCCCGTTCGGCAGCCTCCAGATTATGGCGCGTTTTGGTAAAGGCCGGGGGATCCAGAATCACTACGTCATATTGCGCCCCCGCCGCGCACTGCTCCTTGAGGAAATCAAAGGCATTGGCCGCCACAAAATCCACCTGATCAAACCCGTTCAGCGCCGCATTTTCCCGGGCGCACTGGCAGGCAAATTCTGAAATATCCACGCCCGTCACATGCCGGGCCCCAAACCTGGCCGCATGCAGGGCGAAAGACCCGGTGTGGGTGAAGCAGTCCAGCACCTCCGCTCCCTTCACAAAGGGCGCAATGGCCGCGCGGTTTTCCTTCTGATCCAGGAAAAAGCCCGTTTTCTGGCCGTTCTTCACGTCCACCCAGAACTTCACGCCGTTTTCTTCGATCATCACCTTGTCCGGCACCTGGCCCCGGAGCACCCCCGTCACCTGAGGCAGCCCCTCCAGCTCCCGCACCGGCACGTCGCCCCGCTCATAAATCCCGTCGGGATGCAGCAGCTCCATCAGCGCATCGCAGATCATGCCCTTGTATTTCTCCATGCCCAGGCACAGACATTGCAGCGACAGAACGCCTCCGAAGCTGTCCACAATCACCGCAGGCAGCCCATCGCTTTCGGCAAAGATCAGCCGGCAGGAGCGCAGATCCGCAAACCTGCGGCGATAATCCACCGCTTCCTGCACCCGGCGATAAATGAACGCCTGATCAATGGGCTCATCCCGGCGGCTGAGCACGCGCAGCGCAATCTGGGACGCAGGATTGTATACCGCCATGGCCAGAAACCGGCCGTTGGACGCGGTGACGCGCACGGTGTCCCCCGGCTGGGGATCGCCCTTGCTTCTTGCAATATCGCTGCGGAACACCCAGGGATGGCCCGCATAAACCCGTTTTTCCTTGCCCGGCAGCAGGATGATGTCCGCCATAAAAGCATCTCCTTTGGGCCGATGGCCCGCTTTTTTTGTTAGGGGAAAATGTTAGGGAAAAGCCCGCTTTTTCGCGTGCCTTCCGCGGTTTTGAAAGCCTGCCGGGATTTTCAACCGTCAAAAATGGGCGATTTTCCATAGGTTGAGGACAAAAATCCGGAATTCTTTCAACGTTTCCTTTACATTATACCATAAAATATCGTATAATGGAAATGTGTCAAAAAAATGTTCTTTCATTCCTGTATGGAAAAACCTGGTTAGAAGGAGGATTGCCTTGCCTGTCGTATGGATTACCGGCGCGTCCAGCGGCCTGGGGCTGCACACCGCCCGGGCGCTGGCGGACGCGGGATTTCGGGTGATTGCCGGGGCCCGCAGCTTTCATCAAACGGAAGCCCATTTGCCCGGCATTTGCTGCCTGCCTCTGGATGTGACCAGCCCCTCCAGCGTGGCCGCCTTTGTTCAGGAAGCCCAGACAGAAGCCGGCGCGCCCGACGCGCTGGTAAACTGCGCCGGGATGCTGGTGCTGGGCGCCTGCGAAAGCTATGCCATCGATGAGCTGCGGCTGGTGCTGGAAACCAATTTTCTGGGTCAGGTGGCCATGATTCAGGCGGCGCTGCCGCTGATGCGCGCGCAGGGCCACGGCCGGATCGTGAATTTTTCCTCGATCAACGGCCTGCTGGGCATTCCCTTTGAAGGGGCGTATACCGCCAGCAAGCACGCCATTGAGGGCTTCAGCGAATGCCTGGCCATGGAAACCAAGCCCTTTGGCATAGAGGTGATGGTGGTGGAGCCGGGGGATCACCAGAGCGGCTCGAATGCCTATCGCCGCCACAGCGCCGGGATGAGCGCATCCTCGCCCTATGCCGCCGCCTTTGCCGCCGCCACGGCCCGCATCGCCGCCGATGAACATGGGGGCAGCGACCCGGATGCGCTAGGCCGCAAAATCGCCCGGGCGCTGAAGCGCCGCCGCCTGCCCCGCAAGCTGCGGGTGGCCAAGGCGGATCAGCATCTGGCCGTATGGCTCCATGACGCGCTGCCCGCCCGGCTGTTTGACCGGATGATTGCTTCCTATTATCGCTGACTATCCCAACCCGCTTTTTTGAAAGCATTTTGAATAAAAGGGGGAAACGCCATTGAGTGAAATTCTGGCCCGGAGCCAACGGCTTCGGGAGAACATGACCCTGGAAAATCTCTTTGCGCTCATCTGCTCGGATGAAAAGAAGGTGGCCGCCCGGTATCTGAAGGGCGAAATGGAATACGCCATCACCTATGGCGAATACAAGGCCCGGGCCTTTGCCTGCGCCGCGGCGCTGCGCCGGCAGCTGGGCGCGCCGGGAAAGGACGCGTTTATCGCCATCCAGCTGGACACCTGCCCGGAATGGTTTTCGCTGTTCTGGGGCGCGATGGCGGCGGGCTACAATGCCGTGCTGCTGGACGCGACACTGAATGAAACCATGACCGGCCACATGCTGGAAGAAGCAGGGGCTGTGGCGCTGATTGGCCGCAAGCCCCGGGCGCTGCCCGTCTCTCTGCCCCAGTTTACCGCGGACAGCCTCTGGAATGCTCCGGCGGATCCGGCCTTCCGCCCGTCCTTTGGCACCATGGTGGCTCTTTGCACCTCCGGCACCACCGCCACCAGCCGCATTTTCGTTTACGATCAGCAGGCCATTTGCAGCCAGGTGCTCAATTCGGAGCTGCTGTACCGGGAAAATCAGCGAATCATCTGCGATAAACCCGGGCGGAATCTGGCGTTTCTGCCCTATCACCATGTTTTCGGCTTTATGGTCTGCCTGCAATGGATTCATTTTATCGGCTACGAAAACATTTATCTGCATGATCGCAGTCCCCAGACCATTCAGGATACCTGCCGCCGCTTCCATGTGACCCATCTGATCGCGGTGCCGCTGCTGGCCAACAACCTGTCCACCGGGCTGAACCGCAAGCTGGCCAAGGAAAAGCGCTTTAAGCGCATGGCCTTCAAATCCATGCGGGGCACGTCCCTGGCTCTGCAGGCCGTGGCGCCGGGGATGGGGCTGGATCTGGCCCGGAAGCACATGTTCAAAAACGTGGTCTCGCAAATGCTGGGGCCGGACATTCGCTGCATCATTCTGGGCGGCAGCCATACCCCGAAAAAGCATATGCGCACCCTGTCCGCCCTGGGGTATTACACCGTGTCCGGCTTTGGCATGACGGAAACGGGGGTCACCTCCGTGGAAACGGGCATGAGCATGTGGAAGCGCACCTCCGGCTCCGTGGGCCGGCCGCTGAGCAGCGCGGAATATACCGTCCGGGACGCGGCGGATGAGCAGCGGGGGGAAATGTATATCAAGGGCAACACCGTTCATACCGGCCGGCTTTCCGGCGGCAAGCTGCTGCCCCCCGATCTGGACGATGCAGGCTGGTATCGCACCGGCGACGTGGTGCGCCTGCGCAAGGGCCGGCGCATGTATGTGGAAGGCCGGGCCAAGGACGTGATTATCAACGAATCCGGGGAAAACGTGTATCCCGATGAGATCGAGGACGCGTTCGGTGGCCTGCCCGGTGTGGAACAGCTGTGCGTGCTGGGCGTGCCCACAGAGGAAGCCCAGCGCGGCCATAAGCGGGATACGCTTTACGAAGACATCACGTTGGTGCTGAATCTGGGCAGCCATTACGGCGATGCGGCGTTTTCCGCTCAGCTGATGGACCGGGTGCGACGGATTAACAGCGCCCTGCCCGCCCTCAAGCGGGTGAGCCGGGTGATTCTGTGCGGCCAGCCCTTCCAGACCGCTGGGGGCATCAAGGTGAAGCGAATCGCCCTAAAGCAGCAGATTCTGGAGCACGCCTTCGATTATCAGGAGGGTGATCTGCGCAAGGGCGCCGCCCCGGCCGCGCCTGTGGCCACGGAAAAAAATGCCCAGGATGCGGAATTGCGGCAGCTCAAGGAAAAGGCCCGGGCGCTGTATGCCCAGGCGCTGGACATTCCCGCCGCCGACATTCGGGACGACGCCCACTTTATCGATGAGCTGGGCGGCGACAGCCTGCAGGTGCTCAGCCTGAGCCTGAAGGCCGAGGAAACGCTGGGCGTACTGATTCCGCCGGAGGAATATGGCCTGTGCACCACGGTCAATGATCTGGCCGCCCTGCTCCAGCGCCATCTTCACGGGGAAAAGGAGGAGGCCCCTGCCGGGCCGGTCACGCCCATCACCCGCTTTGAGGATGCGCCCGAATATCAGGCCTTTGCCGCCCGCCAGCAGGCGCTGATGGGCGACGGCCAGGAGAACCCCTATTTCGTGTGCCATGATTCCCCGCTGATGGACACCTCCGTGATGGCGGGGCAGAAGGTGCTGAATTTCGGCAGCTACAATTATGTGGGCATGTCCGGCCGAAAGGAAACCAGGGAAGCCGCCAAGGCCGCTATCGATCAATATGGCACCTCCGCCTCGGGCAGCCGCCTGCTGGCCGGGGAAAAGACGCTCTATCAGGAATTGGAGCGGGAGATTGCCGATTGGAAGCACGCCGAGGCCGCGCTGGTGTTGGTGGGCGGCCATTCCACCAACGTTACCTGCGTAGGCAATTTCTGCGGCAAGGGCGATCTGATTCTTTATGACGCGATCATCCACAATTCCGTGGCCCAGGGCTGCCAGCTGTCCAAGGCGGTCTGCCGCCCCTTCCCCCACAACGATGTGGCGGCGCTGGAGGGCATTCTCCGGGCCCAGCGGCAGAAATACGCCAAGGTGCTCATCATCATCGAGGGTGCGTATTCCATGGACGGCGATATTGCGCCCGTGCCCCAGATCGTGGCGCTGAAGAAGAAGTATGGCTGTTTCCTGATGGTGGATGAGGCCCATTCCGCCTGCGTGATCGGGCAGACCGGCGGCGGCGTGGACGAATATTTCGGCCTTGCCCCGGATGACATCGACATCAAGATGGGCACCCTGTCCAAGGGGCTGGGCGCCTGCGGCGGATATCTGGCCGGGCCGAAGGCCATCATTGAATACATGCGGTATAATCTGCCCGGGTTTGTGTTCTCTGTGGGCATTTCCCCGCCGCTGGCAGCGGAGGTGCTCTGCGCCATCCGGCTGCTGCGCAGCGATCCCACCATCATGGAAAACATGCGCCGAAACATTCGCTGCTTTGTGGAGGAAGCCCACAAGCGGGGGTTCAACACCTGTCTGGCCGGGGAAACCGCCATTATTCCTGTGCTGGTAGGCCGGGATGAGGATGCGTTCCTGCTGTCCAACATGCTGCGCAAGCGCGGCGTGTTCGTGCCCCCGGCGGTGTATCCCGCCGTGCCCATGGGCAAGGCCCGGCTGCGCTTCTGTGTGATCTCCGAGCATCAGACCGAGCAGATCATTTACGCCCTGGATCAGCTGGAAATCTGCGCCCGGGAAGCGGGAATCCATCTGCCGGAGTAAAAAAAGCGGGGAAAACCATTCCTGGGAGTATCTCCACGCGCGACTCCCCCCCCTGAACGCTCCACGTTTTGCCTGACGGCAAGCGCGAGCTTCGTGGTTTTATAAAATCAGCAAGCGCCCCAGAGCGGACAAGGAGACGATGAATCGTTTCCTTAGCCATTCTGGGGCGCATTGTTGATTAAAAATATGAGAGGAATTTTATCCCCATTCGGTTTTCTTCGGGAGAGCGCGGGAGGGGTATTCTTTGGCCGTCAAAGAATACCCCTCTCACATAAAACATAGCTTTCCTATGACTTTTGCTTCGCTTTCTTCGTTTTCCCGTTACCACGTAGCCTTCATGGCCCGGGCCACGGCGGCCTGATGATCTTCATCCACGCGGTCGGTTTCGTGGGTGCGGCTGTTATAGAAGTGGATGCAGAAATGGCCATCGAAGTTGTTGTCGGCGATGGTGGTGGTGCCGTGGTTCATGCCGTTCATGGACGCGGCATACACATGCCCGTTGTACATCACCAGAATCGCCCGGCGATCCCAGCTCCAGGAGCCGCCGTAAATGGCTTTCATAATGGCGGTGTCCTCAGCGGTGAGGGGCTCGGTGTCCATGTGATTGGCTCCGGACCAGCGCTTGCAGGTGAATACCTTGCCGGTGTTTACATCCTTGACCTTGAAGGTGGCGCCCTTGGGAATTACGGAGCTGCCGCCATTGAACCAGTCCAGCTTTTCGGTGGTATAGGTGTAATCCGCGGCGTTCTTGCCAAAGAGCGCCTTGATGGTGGCGTTGCCGGCCACGCCGTCCTGGGTGAGGCCCTTGGATTTCTGGAACGCCTTCACCGCGGCCACCGTGTTGTCGTCATACTTGCTGTTGATGGGCGCTTTGTAATAGCCCTTGATTTTCAGGGCCTGCTGCAGAGCCAGCACGTTCTTGCCGCTGTTGCCCTTCTTGGAGGTTTCGGGCACGGTGATCTGCGAGATCCTGGTGATGCCGTTCATCTTGGGATCCTGGGCCACGGTGGTGGTGAGCACGGAGCCAAAGAGGGACCGAATTGTGGCGTAATCCGCCTTGCCGGTCTGGGTGAGGCCCTTGGCCTTCTGATAGGCGCGCACAGCGGCGCGGGTGCTGTCGCCAAATTTGCCGTCCACAGTGCCGTCGTAATAGCCCTTAATCTTCAGCGCCTGCTGCAGCTTTTCCACGTCCTCGCCCTTGTCGCCCTTGGCGGTATAATCCGGCGGGCCGCCCAGCTGGGAGATACGGGTGGCCTTGGCGTACTGGCTGGCGCTCTCCTGGGTGCCCAGGGCTTTCTGGGCGGCGGAGGACAGGCTGACGAACTTCTTCATTACATAGCCGTCGTTGCCGTCATAGGTCACCTTATAAAAATCGCCCTTCACGCCGGTGACGGTGACCTTGGTTTTCTTTTCCAGCTTGCAGTAATAGCCCGCCTCCGTGGACGCCTTCATGCGGAAAAACACTTTGTCGGTATTGATGGTGCCAGTATACGATTCCGCCACGGCCACGGGCAGCAGACTGCTCCATAAAATCGCCGCCAGCACCAGAGCCAGAATCCGCATATGCTGTTTCATGCTCCTTTGTTCTCCTTTTCTTTCCTTGCCGGATCAGGCAGCGCCTGATGGGTACATGCCTATAATATTACAGAATTGTTAAAAAATCAAGTCGTCCCATTCATAGTTTACATTTTGTTCGCCTTTGTGGGAAAACAAGATGAAACGAAGAATTTGCATTTTGACGCAAAAAACAGCTTGCCAAGGGCGGCAAAGCATGCTATAATACTTCATGCGGCTCATAGGCAGCCTCCTATGAATCCGTCATCTGTAAGGAGCAAAAGAGGTGAAATGGCATGAAGGAAAAGATCCATCCCAAGTATGAGAAGGCTATCGTGCGCTGCGTGTGCGGCGAAACGTTCGAAACCGGCTCCACCAAAAAGGAGCTGCGGGTCGAAATTTGCTCGAAGTGTCATCCTTTCTTCACCGGCAAGCAGAAGCTGGTGGATAGCGGCGGCCGCGTCGATCGCTTCAAGAAGCGTTTCGGCATGTAAGCCCCATAAAAGCAGCACGGCCTTTGTTGGCGTGCTGCTTTTTGCTTTTGCCCGTGCAGGGGAAGCGGCAGCACGAACGAAAAATGCCATTGCTTCCATAAAAAATATACATTTTTAAGGAAAGAGGAACCTTTTATGAGCAAGAAAAACGGCGCGCCCGCGCGGCCGGATATCGGCGGCCAGGCGGTGCTGGACGGCGTGATGATGAAAAGCCCGGACGCCATTGCAGTGGCGGTGCGGCGGCCCGATGGCGATATTGTGGTGAAGCGGGACAGCTATGTTTCCCCGGCGAAAAAGCACAAGTGGATGGGCCTGCCCTTCATCCGCGGCACGGTGAGCATGGTGCAGATGCTGTCTATCGGGATGAAAACCCTGTCCGACAGCGCGAAAATGGCCGGGGATGACGCGGCCGAGGAGCCCAGTAAGTTTGACAAATGGCTGGCGGACAAGCTGGGCAAGAACGTGGACAAAGTGGTGATGGGGCTGGCGATGGTGCTGGCCGTGTGCATGAGCGTGGGGTTGTTTGTGCTGCTGCCCAATCTGGTGGTGCTTCTTTTCCCTGCCAATGCCACCGGCGGCACGCTGCTGGCCAAGAATCTGGTGACGGGCCTGGTGCGGCTTTTGCTGCTCACGGCGTACATGTATTTCTGCGGAAAGATTCCGGATATGCGCCGAACCTTCCAATATCATGGCTCGGAGCACAAGACGGTGTACTGCCATGAGCACGATCTGCCTTTGACCCCCCGGAACGCGCAGCAGTTTTCCACGCTGCATCCCCGGTGCGGCACCTCGTTCCTGGTGCTCACGTTCATTCTCTCCATTCTGGTGTGCACGGTGTTTGACTGGCTGCTGCTGGAAATCTGGGGGATTGATCTGGGGGCGCATTATCTGTGGCGGGTGCTGAGCCGGATTGTGCTGCTGCCCTGCATTATGGGCGTGGGCTATGAAACGCTCAAGGGCCTGGCCCATGCGGATGGCAAGCTGGTGCGGGCACTGCGCTGGCCGGGCATGCAGATGCAGCGGCTGACCACCCGTCCGCCCACGGACGATATGTGCGAAGTGGCCATTGCGGCCATGAATGCGGCGCTGCACGGGCTGCCGGAGGGCGAAAAAACGCCCGAGGGTTGGGTGATCCTGCATCCTGCCCGGGAGACGCAGGCGTGAGCGCTTCTATGGGCGCGGCGCTGAGCGAGGCCGCGGCGCGGCTGGCCGCCGCCGGAGTGCCGGATGCGGCACTGGATGCGGAATATCTTTTAGCCGAGGTGCTTCATTGCCCCCGGCTTTCTTTAAGGCTGGAAAAGGCGCGGGCGCTGACGGAAGCGCAGACGCAGGCCTATGAAGCGCTGCTTTCCCGGCGGGAAGCGCGGGAGCCGCTGCAATACATTCTGGGCACGCAGCCGTTCATGGGTTTTTCTCTGCGGGTGGACGCCCGAGCGCTGATTCCGCGGAACGACACGGAAACGTTATGCGAGCAGGCGCTTTTCCGGCTCAGGCCCGGGCAGCGGGCGCTGGATTTATGCACGGGCACGGGGGCGCTGGCCATTGCCATGAAGAAGCGCTGTCCCGGCGCGGCGATCGTGGCCACGGATATCAGCGGGGATGCGCTTTCCCTGGCCCGGGAGAACGCGGCGGCGCTGGGGGCGGAGGTACGCTTTGTGCAGGGCGATCTTTTCGCGCCGGTGGCGGGGGAGCGATTTGAGCTGATCGTGAGCAATCCGCCCTACATCCCGGAGGGGCTGCGAGGACGGCTGCAGGCGGAGGTGAACCGGGAGCCGGAACTGGCGCTGTTTGCCGGCGCGGACGGGCTGGATTTTTATCGTCGCATTGCCGCGGATGCGCCCGGGCATTTGCAGGCCGGCGGCTGGCTGCTGCTGGAGATTGGCGACACGCAGTATGACGATGTGGCTGCGCTGCTGGCTGGCGCGTTTACCGGCGTGTCTCTTGTTCGGGACATGAGCGGTTTGCCCCGGGTGGTTGTGGCGCAGGCGGCAGGCTGAAGCGCGTGGGCGAGGAGGGAACCTCAGCTAACCGGGGGCCGACCGCGGGCAGGGGAGTCTTTGGGGGCTCTTCGCCCCCAAACAGCGAAAGGAGATCCTTCGGAAACGAGGGCCTCCGGCGGGCAGGGGAATGATTCCCCTGCACCCCCATTCCGCGATGATTGTTGGCAGGTTATCCGAAATATTTCCGCGTGAAACATTGGGTTACGCTGGATTACAGCCATGTTCCCCGCGGCAGGAAGCGGTTTTCGGATGATCGATCCCGGGGAGAACAAGCTCTCCCCCGGGACTCGACATGCCGAAAACCCCCGGTCAACAGGTTGACCGGGGCCTGAGCGAACGCTCAGGCGCTGCCGCGGGATGCTGCAACACATC
>CAKTWP010000012.1 GCA_934630705.1 uncultured Clostridia bacterium
TTGACCTGTATTGTGATAAGTGCAAGTATGCCAAACTCTGCTACTTGGAGGAACCCTGCAACACCTGTATGGAGCAGTGCTGGACCGCAGGATCTGACCAGCCGATCAATTATAAGGAGAAAGAAAAATGACGTCGAACAAGTATCAGAAGGAAGCTTTGAGGACGGAACAGCCGACAAGCACCTTCCATAATGGAACCAGTTACATCATACTGTCTCGTGGATCGGGCAAGACGATGATGTTGAAAAACGCCATCGAAAATGAGGTTCAAACGAATCGTCTTATCAATGGCCTGATGGGTCTCAATGGCGAGGCGGGCGAAGCGATTGATATTCTCAAGAAGCATCTGTTCCAGGGCCACGATCTCGACCGGGAGCACCTGGCGAAGGAGCTGGGGGATGTGGCGTGGTATCTGGCGGTCAGTGCGGACGCGCTGGGATACTCACTGGAAAAGGTGATGCAGATGAACCTCGATAAGCTGCGTGCAAGGTATCCGGACGGGTTCGAGACGGAGCGGAGTGCGAACAGGAAGGACGAGGATGTGTGATCGAGCGGTGGGTTGAGGTTCGAGGCCATCCGGGTTATGAAGTAAGTACGGCCGGGCAAGTACGGCGGACGAAAGACAAGAAAGTTCTGAAGCAATCACCGAATTATCGGAACGGCGCTATGCGTGTTGCGCTCAACCGGGAGAAATATTACGTTCATCGGTTGGTCGCAAACTCGTTCTTCGATGGTGATACGAACTGTATTGTGAAGCATCTGGATGGGAATAAAACCAACAACAGCATTGCAAATCTGGTCAAAGTTGCCCACAAACTATAAAATTTCATGCCCAAGTTTGGTATGAAAAAATGGGCTTCTGCCCGGTTTTGTTGCGAAAAAACGCAAATGTGGGATACTCAGGAAGGTCGAAAAAAATGGGCTCTGCCCAAATAAATGGGCTTTTTGCCCAAGTTTGCCCATAAAAAGTGGGCTTTTGTGGGATACAAATGTGGGATACTCAGGAGGTCAAAAACACGAAAAATGGCCTCAAATGACCGTTTTTGGTGCTTTTTCACGCCTGAGTATCCCACAAATTGAAGAATTTCTCCTGAGTATCCCACAAATTTGAGCAATTCTGCCCACTTTCCCACTTTTATTTTCTAATTCTATAAAAAGTTAAAAAAATAAAAAATATATATAAATAGAGCAGAAAAACCGGGCAAATGGGCAGAGAGCGATTTTGTGGGATACTCAGGAGTATCTATTCCAAAGGAGGAATGCGATAAGACCAGCTTTATATTTTCAAAACCTCCCTAACCAAGGTTCGCTGTGGTATAATGAACTTGGCTGAACTTTGGATTGGAGGCGGTCGGATGCGGAAAGACCGAGATGACTACAATGACCTTTACAAGCTGGACATGACAGACGAGTGGATGAACACCGCTTATGACGAAAGCGGCGAAGCTGTAGCCTGTGATATTTGCGGAACGGACATGAAGTGGGATCAGACACAGCGCGAATGGTATTGCCCCGAATGCGGGCAGATCATGACCCGCGCTTTATATTTCAATCACATCGGAGCTGAGCCTCCTGGGTTGGAATGTTTGACCAACTGTCACGAGAACTATCCCTTCTGCAAGAAATACTGCGAGCGCTATTTCATTGATTCGGACGACTCCATGTTGACATAATGATATTCTCCAAGTATCAAGAGCCTGTGCGCGAAACACGGGCTTTTTCTTTTCCCGCGTAAAAAACATGCCCTTTTATGAAGAGAGAAGACAATACGCGCCTTCTCTCTTACTTTTGCCATGAGGAGGGCTTATGAAAGGACGAAAGCTGGAGCGCAATTTTCAGGCGTCTCTGATTCGGGAATTGAAAAAGCGGTTCAGCGGCTGCATCGTCACCAAGCTGGACTCATCGCACATTCAGGGCATTCCTGATCTTTTGATTCTCTGGGGAAAACATTGGGCCACGCTGGAATGCAAGAAAAGCGCCGGAGCGCACCGGCAGCCCAACCAGGAGCATTATGTCAATCTGATGAACGACATGTCCTTCTCAAGATTTATATTTCCGGAGAACAAGGAGGAAGTCCTGCATGAATTGGAACAGGCATTCGGAGTTGGAGGGTAGTCACGCCTTCCTCTCTGCCAGTAAATACCATTGGATCAATTATGACGCGGACAAGCTGGCCGACAGCTATAACAGCTTTATGGCGACCCAGAAGGGCACTGAGTTCCATGAGTTTGCCAGCCGCTGTATCGTGCTTGGCCAGAAACTCCCCGGACAGAAAAAGACCCTGAACATGTTTGTAAACGACGCCATCGGCTACAAGATGCAGAGTGAGCAGATTCTCTACTACTCTGAGAACTGCTACGGCACTGCCGATGCAATCTCGTTCCGCAAGAACATGCTTCGGATTCATGACCTCAAGACCGGCAAGGTGCCGGCACACATGGAGCAGCTGATGGTATACGCTGCTCTTTTCTGTTTGGAATACCGGATGAAGCCCGGCGATATTCAGATAGAGCTCAGGCTCTATCAGAATGATGAAGTAATCTATCATCAGCCGGCCGGTGACGAAATTGCGCCGATCATCGACAAGATCATCACGTTTGATAAGATCATCAACCGCATGAAGGAAGGAGGGAACTGACCATGAACAGGATCGCACAGCAGATGCGGGATATTCTGAAAGGGTTGACTCGACTTTCCGAAAACGGCGAATTGATGCATTACGGCAAATCCAAGATGGATGGCGCTCCGGGCCGCGGTTCCGGCCGATATCCGCTGGGCAGCGGCGAAGACCCGAACCAGCATCGCGGTGATTTGATTTCCCGTGTGCAGGAACTTCGGCGAAAGGGTATGAGCGAAAAGGACATCGCTGAGGCAGTTGGATATTCTTCCACCACTCAGCTGAGAACTGCTTATTCCAACGCCGTCAATGAGCGCCGTGCTACGCAGATTTCTTCTGCTCGCGCCATGCTGGCGGACGGAAAGACGCAGGCCCAGGTGGCCAGAGCGCTTGGCGTCAATGAGTCCACGCTTCGCTCACTGCTCAATGAGCGTTCTGAGGCCCGCACCAATGCGGCCAAGGAGACGGCGGACTTCCTGAGGGCACAGATCGATTCCAAGGGTATGATCGATGTCGGCACCGGCGTGGAACTGGAGCTTGGCGTGAGCCGGGAGAAACTGAACCAGGCTTTGGCAATGCTGGAAGACGAAGGATACGTGGTCTATGGCGGCGGCGTGCCGCAGGCGACGAATCCGGGCAAACAAACCAACATCAAGGTCATTTGCCCGCCCGGAACCGAGCATAAAGAGATTTATGACTTCAAGAACGTGCATACGGTCACAGACTATAAGATGCGTGTGGACGAAGACGGCACCGAGCACTTTGAGAAGGGGTTTGAGTACCCCGCTTCCATGGATTCCAGCCGATTGATGATTCGCTTCCGCGATGATGTCGCGCCTGATGGTCATACCGGTGTCGAGAAGGATGGCACCATTGAGATCCGGCGCGGTGTGGATGATCTGAGCCTTGGCAACAGTCACTATGCGCAGGTTCGCATTCTGGTGGACGGAAACAAATACCTCAAAGGGATGGCATACTATTCGGACGACATGCCCGATGGCGTGGATGTGATTTTCAACACTAACAAGACGCCCGATCAGGCGGACAAGGTGCTGAAAACCATCAAGAATGATCCGAACAACCCCTTCGGCGCTTTGCTGCGGGAAGAGGGCGGCCAGTATCACTACACGGATCCTGAAACCGGCGAGCGCAAGCTGGGCCTCATCAACAAGACCAGAACCGAGGGCGACTGGGGCGATTGGGCGGATGCGTTGCCGAGCCAGTTCCTTTCCAAGCAGAGTATGCAGCTCATTCAGAAACAGCTTGATATGTCCATTGCGGATAAACAGGCCGAGTTTGATGAGATCGTGGCGCTGACCAACCCTACGGTAAAGAAACAGCTGCTGGAGACTTTCGCCAATGACTGCGATTCGGCAGCTGTTCATTTGCAGGCTGCGGCTCTGCCCAGACAGCAGTATCAGGTGATCCTTCCTATCGCCACCATGAAGGATAATGAGGTCTATGCCCCCAACTATCATGATGGTGAAACGGTGGCGCTGATCCGGTATCCGCATGGCGGTACATTCGAAATCCCGATTCTGACGGTGAACAACAAGCAACCGGACGGCATTCGGATTCTCGGCAACACGCCTGCTGACGCCATTGGCATTAACAACAAGGTTGCAGAGCGTCTGTCCGGGGCGGACTTCGATGGTGATACCGTCATGGTCATTCCTTGCAATAGCCCGAGGAGCAACGTGAAGATTATCTCTACACCGCTGCTTAAGGAACTGAAAGACTTCGACCCCAAGATGGAATATGGCTACAGCAGAACCGAGACCGACGCCAATGGCAAGACACACTACTTCCGGGATGGCCACGAGTTCAAGGTGATGAGCAACACCCAGATGGAGATGGGCAAGATATCCAATCTGATTACCGACATGACGCTGAAAGGCGCCGTTGAGGACGAGTTGGCCCGTGCTGTCCGCCATTCTATGGTTGTTATCGATGCCGAAAAGCACAAGCTGGACTGGAAGCAGAGCGAGCAGAACAACGGCATTGCAGGCCTGAGAAAGAAGTATCAGGAGCATGCGGATGAAGACGGTAACCTGCATTACGGCGCAAGCACCCTGATCTCCAGAGCCAAGTCTCCTGTATCGGTACTCAAGCGTAAAGGCTCCCCCAAGATCAATCCCGAGACCGGTGAGCTTGAGTACAAGACCGTAGAGGAGACCTATACGGATAAGAAGGGCAAGACCAGACTTCGCACCCAGGATTCAACGCAGATGGCGGAAGCGAAGGATGCACGCAAGCTTTCTTCCGGTACTCCCCAGGAAGAGGCTTATGCGGACTACGCGAACCGGATGAAGGCCATGGCAAACGCCGCACGCAAAGAAATTCTTCGTACTGGCAAGATAGAGTACAGCAGTACCGCTAAGGAGGCCTACCGTGAAGAAGTGGATGACCTGGAACGCCAGTTGAAGAAAGCTTTGATGAACGCGCCTCGTGAACGTCAGGCACAACTTGCCGCCAACAGCGAAGTCAAGGCCATGAAGAAAGCCAATCCTGATATGACGGGCAAAGAGGTTAAGAAGAAAGGACAGCAGGCGCTCAGCAGAAACCGTATTAAATATGGTGCGCAGCGTTACGCGATCAGCATCTCACCCCGCCAATGGCAGGCAATTCAGTCTGGGGCGGTGAGTGAGAATCTGTTGACCAAGATCCTCCGCTTTGCCGATCAAGATCAGGTCAGAGCCTATGCAACTCCTCGCGCAACAACTTCCCTGTCTGCAGGAAAACAGGCGAGAATCCAGGCAATGCGCAACTCAGGATACACGACCAGTCAGATTGCAGCTGCACTTGGCGTGGCTACTTCGACTGTCGCTAAATACATGAAAGGAGAGTGAACGAAATGAACGTGAATGGAAACGTTGCGCTCACAACTTTCGACAATCCGTACAATCCGTTCACTCAATTCCAGAAATGGTTCCTGTTTGACACGGAAAAAGGATACAATTCATGTGCATATCTGGCTCGAATCGCACGCACAAGTGATGAACTCACTGAAGAGGAAAATGATGAAGAAATTGAACGTGCGATTGACGAGATTATTAGATATGACTTCATGAATAAATACAAGAAAATATATAAAAACGTCAAGAAATAAGGCATATCATATCTTAAAACCATAGGGAGGGGGTCGCCAAAAACACACCCCCTCCCTGCATCGGCGGTCTCCTTCATTTTTCTCCGGGGGTGAATTTGGGAGAAACTTTTTGGGGTTCGTTCGGTTGCAGCCATGGCGTTTAGACGAGCTTGCGGGGCTGGGAAACTTCTTCATGATGATTCCTCCTTTGTTCTTTGGGTTTTCTTCATTTTTCTCCTTTCGGCAGCGGTAAAAACAGCCTCGCAAGTTCTTCTAAATGCCATGGAAGTGGTATGAGAGGAGGACTTTGTTGCCATGAAACGTGTAAAAGTGGCAGGGTCTTCCATGTCCTTGCCTAAAATGCGCCCTGCGCTGACGCCTGAGGCCCGCGAGGGTCAGTTAATTTCTTTAGCTACTGACCTTGTTGAGCAGAGACTGAGGGATGGGACTGCAACTTCTCAAGAGGTCGTCCATTTCCTCCGGCTTGGCTCCATGCGTGAAAGACTTGAGCGTGAGCGCTTAGAAAATGAGAATATTTTGCTGCGTGCTAAGACTGAGGCTCTTGAGTCTCAGGCGAAGGTGGAAGAGCTTTACGCCAATGCTATCAAGGCTATGCAGCGATATAGCGGTAATTACAATGATGATGAAGACGAAGACGACGAATCTGATTATTAGAACCTATTCGGAATTGATTCAGATCCCGACATTTACCGAACGGTTTGAGTATCTCCGACTTGATGGTCAGGTTGGAGTGGAGACCTTCGGGTTTGATCGGTATTTGAATCAGCGGTTCTATCACTCCGCAGAGTGGCGATCGATTCGCGATTACATTATCGCTCGTGATCTGGGTTGTGATCTCGCGATGGACGGATATGAGATTTATGGAAAGATCTATATTCATCATATGAATCCGATAACACAAATGGATATCGTTCATTCAAATGCTGATATGCTCGATCCCGAATTTCTGATCTGTGCCACTCACAATACTCACAATGCAATTCACTACGGCGATGCATCATTATTGGTAACCGGACCGATCGAACGCAGACCAAACGATACGTATCCATGGAAAGCATAGGAGGTGACGCCTACGATCAAATGGTCTGAATACATCGATGTTTGGCCGAAGGTCAAGCGATCGGCAAGAACTACGATCAGCAAGGATGGTGGTGGAGCCTATCCTACTGATTCATGGAAAAAGACGATCCTGCTTGCAGAGCATAGTCCTATTCGCCGAATCAAGTTTTCCTGGCAGTGGGCTAATCTCAAGAGCTGGGTATCTGTTCACTTTGTCCGCCACAAGTTCGGCATCGAACATTGGGTATCTACCCAAAGAACCGATAGAACAGGTGTGAATCGTGATAAGAGTCCGCAGGATACTCCCGTACTTCATGAGTGTGAAGCGAACGCTCAGGCGCTGATCTTTATCAGCCGACGGCGGCTTTGCAATCAGGCTTCACCCGAGACCAGAGCAGCCTGGCAAGAGGTAAAAGAACAGGTATCTGCCGTCGATCCCATTCTGGGTTCCGTCATGGTCCCTGAGTGTATCTATCGTGGGTTCTGTCCCGAGTTTCATTCTTGCGGTTATGTAAATACCGAAGAGTATGCTCGGCGATTGGCTGAGTATCGCAGTAAGGAGGCGAGTGCATGATTGAGAGCATTCTCACATCCATTAAGAAACTCTTGGGAATTGAGGAGAGCTACGAGCACTTCGATGCTGACATTATCATGCATATCAACTCTGTTCTGGCGATTCTTGTCCAGCTTGGCGTTGGGCCTTCTAATGGATTCTCGATTTCCGGAAAGGACGAAACCTGGTCCGATTTCCTTGGGGCAGATTCTATTAACCTTGAAGGCGTAAAGACCTACGTCTATATGAAGGTCCGCTTGATCTTCGACCCGCCTACAACCGCTGCCGCGATTGACAGCATGAACCGTCTCGTAAACGAATTCGAGTGGCGGTTGAATGCTACGGCGGACACGCCGGCTTCTTAAAGATAATTATTCTGCAACATTTTGCAACAGAAATTTAATTGTGTGGGGGAGGTGGTGCATGGTATAATATACAAGGCAATATTCATAGATTGCTACGGTGGGCACACTGGCAGTGGGGATTCTGGTGATCCTCGCTGTTATTATAAGGCCATCAGATAGTGATTTAGGAGATGATCGAATGAAAAAAATCTTTTCTGTTCTACTTGTGCTGATCTTGTGTTCTGGAGTTGCATTCGCTGAGACGATTGATTTTAAGTCTATGACTACTGATGAACTTATCAGTCTGTATCGCGAAATCCAGCTTGAGCTTGGTGATCGAATCGGTCTCGGCTCTTCTAATCGAATCGGTCGTGGAAGCTACGTTGTCGGAAAAGATATCAAGGCTGGATATTATGATTTTGTTTGTCTTGATACCGATTGTTTTGATAACGGCAGTCCCAATAATGACATTCGGATTTATCGTTTGGTTGACGATGATCCTGCGCAAAAAGGCGACAAAATTTTTTGGGAACTGAGATTCGCGATTGGTGCGCATGTAACATTCAATCTCGAAGATGGAACTCTGCTTAGCATTGATGGCTGTTCTGGTGAACTGGTCGCTATGTCACCCACTTGGTTGCCATAAGTGAATTAGGAGTTAAGCACATGAAGAATCACATATTGCTACCTTGTGCAATCGCCATAATCGTCGCTCTTGTGTCTATTGTCGGGCTATTTCTACCATACATCGGATCGACTCCGGAATATACTGAATACCTCAAGACCGCTCCAAATCAAAAGCCATTCGAGTCGGCTGATATAACCGCTGCGGATTCCGTGGATTTATCGCTTTACGAATACGCAAAGACGTATTACCAAGGCGGTGAAGAAATTTTCAGGAATAAGGCTGAAGGCATTTTCTACGCGGTTCTCTTTGCTTCGCCTGGAATTTTTGGATTCTTCGCATTGCTTTGCGCGTTAAGAAAAAAAGGATTTCCTCTTTTTCTACAATCGCTTTTTATCGGCGGCTCGTTCTATTTAATCAACTGGGATGTGGTCGACAGAAGGATCATGCCGCAAGACGGAAGAGTCTGGGGTATAGCACACAGCCTGTACTATCCGATTTCTGTCATATTACTGATATGCGGCATCTGGATCTTTATTGTAAAGCATAAGATGAAGAAAGTAGAAAAGAAAAAAGAAGAGTAGCAACTCAGGCTGTATAGGAGCTCGGTTAAAAAGCCGGGCTTTTTTTATGCCTATTTTCTGAGAAGGGAGGTATACTGAAATGAGTGATGTGTTGGAACATCATGGCATTCTCGGTCAGAAATGGGGTGTCCGGCGTACTCCTGCCCAGCTTGGGCATGTAACTGGCGCAAAACCAAACGCCAGTGGTCAAACGAATAAGAGCAGCACTGCGGCTAAACCATCTGAAAAGAAAACGCCCGGAAAGGCCGCAAAGCGCCCTCAAGTGATGAGCGATGATGAACTTCGCCAGCGTATTCAGCGATTGAATATGGAAGAACAGTACGACAACCTGGTTGCACGCCAAAAAGCTCGCAATACTGGCAAAGTCAAGAAAGCTCTTGGTGACGCTTTTGAAAAATTCGGGCGTGGTGTGCTCGATGTTGCTGTGAACAAGGCTCTCGACAAATTCTTTAATAAGGATGGTAAGTTCAAGATCGATGCGTGGAAGAATGCTGATGTGAACGATATGGATGCCGATACTATTCAGAAAGTATCCAGATGGTATGCCAGTGCACAGTCGATCACTAAAGCCAGATCTGCTCTTGCACATTCTTCTGATAGCAGTTCGTCCTCTGCCCCATCTTCAAGTTCATCTCGTAGTAGTTCTTCTGTCGGCGATGATGTTGTTCGCGAGCGTAGTCGCATGATGAGGAGACTCGGGACGAGGTGATAAGTATTGCTATCTAACACCGCCGTTCCAAAATATTATGGAGAGTTCCGAGACGCTGTTATCCGAGGAGAAATTCCAATCAATGCCGAGATTGAAATGGAGATGCATCGAATCGATGATCTCATTGACGATCCTGACGTTTGGTATGACGACGACGCCATTAAAGGCTTCATCGAATACTGTGAAGAGGAATTGACATTAACCGATGGTTCTGATGTAAAACTGCTTGATAGCTTCAAACTATGGGCGGAACAGATCTTTGGTTGGTATGTCTACGAAACTCGCGTTGTGCCGAAACCCAGAAGGAACGGTACGATTCGTTACATCCGTAAACGCATCAAAAAGCGACTGACCAACAAGCAGTTTCTGATCGTTGCCAGAGGCGCAGCCAAGACGATGTACGCCAGCTTCATCCAGAGTTTCTTTCTGAATATCGATAACAGCACTACTCATCAGATTGCGACAGCTTTTACCATGAGACAGGCCGAGGAAACTCTGTCACCAATTCGTACTGCTATCACTCGCGCCCGTGGCCCCCTATTCAAGTTTCTTACTGAGGGCAGTTTGCAGAATACTACCGGGTCTCGCGCGAATCGAGTAAAGCTTGCAAGTACCAAAAAGGGAATTCAGAATTTCCTCACAGATAGCTATATCGAGACTGTCCCTATGAGCATCGACAAGCTGCAATCAATGCGAACCAAGATCGCAACCATCGATGAATGGCTTTCCTGCGATGTTCGAGAAAATGTCGTCAACGCCATCGAACAAGGCTCCTCCAAAATAGATGATTACCTGATCGTCGCTATCAGTTCCGAAGGAACCGTGCGAAATGCTATCGGTGACACCATGAAGATGGAACTGATGAAGATTCTCAAAGGAGAATTGGAACAGCCTTGGGTGAGTATCTGGTACTATCGTTTGGATTCTATCGACGAGGTAAAGAATCCCGCAATGTGGCTCAAGGCCAATCCAAACTTGGGAAAGACCGTCACTTATGAGACTTACTCTCGTGACGTAGCCAAGATCGAGAAGTCGCCAGCGGACAAGAATGAAATTCTCGCCAAGCGTTTCGGTATTCCGATGGAGGGTCTGTCCTATTTCTTCACCTATGAAGAGATTCAGAAACATGCCAAGCGTAGTTACTGGCAGATGCCTTGCGCTCTTGGTGCTGACCTTTCTCAGGGTGACGACTTTTGTGCGTTTACGTTTATTTTCCCGTTGCGTGATGGCTGCTTTGGTGTAAAGACCAGAAACTACATTTCTCAGCTGACCTTTGACCGGCTCCCAGCTGCCATGCACATCAAGTATGAGGAGTTCATTGAAGAAGGCAGTCTCATCGTAATGGATGGCACCGTACTCGATATGATGGCTGTTTACGAGGATCTCGACCAGCATATCTCTGAAATGGAATATGACGTGCGTTGTCTCGGCTACGATCCTTATAATGCTAAGGAATTCATTGCACGATGGGAAGCTGAAAACAGTCCCTTTGGCATCGAGAAGGTTATTCAGGGGGCAAAAACAGAATCCGTTCCTTTGGGCGAGCTAAAGAAGCTGTCCGAGGAGCGGATGCTTTTGTTTGACGAGAGCCTTATGACTTTTGCTATGGGCAACTGTATCGCGGTTGAGGACACCAACGGTAATCGTAAGCTTGTTAAGAAGCGTTATGAGCAGAAGATCGATGCTGTTGCGGCTATGATGGATGCCTATATCGCATACAAAATCAATAGGGAGGCGTTTGATTGAGCATCTTCGACAGCTCTTACTGTGGTTCTATCTGGCACCACGGAATCAAAGGCCAGAGATGGGGTGTTCGGCACACTCCCGAACAGCTTGGTCATGAATCGTCTTCGTTTGGGCCGGTTGCAAAAGCCGAAAAAGGTGTTAAAATAGTAGATGGTGTATACCATAGCAGTAACGGTTTTACTGCTGCTGTGGCCAAGTTCACAAAATACTTTTTAGATCCTGAAAAGCCACATGCAAAGGAATTCTTTGATGTTGGCTATAAGCAAAGCGATTCTGATCTCTTGTTTAGGCACATCGAAGAAGGATTCGACTTATCCAAGAGAAGCGGAACTCGGAAGAATGAAAGAGGCCAGGAGCAGTTTCGAATTTCTATGAATCTTGGCGTGGTTCAGAAGAAACCATTTACTACCGCCTGGCAGATTGACAAAGAAGGCGACAAGCCGAAACTGACTTCCGCATATCGGGATCGCAGAAGTAAAGGAGAGTGATAATACCATGTTCTCGGAATTCGATCGCGTTCATATTAAGGGAAAGAACGTGATTGGCGAAATAATCGACATTCATCAGGCAAAGGACGGCACCACCTGTTACACCATTGAGAGCGAACGGGAAGGCCCGATCAATGACCCTGACGCCTGGAATGATGTCAGATTTCCGCAGTTCATCTGTACAGAAGATCAGCTGGAGCATGTGTAATACAGCTCTCTGATGACTCCGAACCGTCAAAATGGTTTGGGGTCTTTTTTTTTATGCCATTTTTCAAACTGACTATACAGGAGGAGACCGATATGCCATTGATGAACAGGCTTAAACATGCCTGGAACACCTTTAAGAACAAGGACCCCACTGCCTACATTCAAACCGGTGTTTCATATGCCGGTGGCTATCGTCCTGATCGGCCCCGATTCAGCAGAGGAAACGAGCGTTCTATTGTAACTTCTGTTTACAATCGCATTGCCATGGATGCTGCGGCTATGAATGTTCGTCATGTCCGGCTGGATAAGAATGGGCGCTATCTGGAGGAGATGAAATCTGGTCTGAACAACTGCCTGTCTCTGGAAGCTAATATCGACCAGACTGGCCGAGGGTTCATCCAGGATGTTGTAATGAGCATGTTGGATGAAGGATGCGTTGCCATCGTGCCGGTTGATACAGACATCGATCCCGAAGAGCGCGAAGGCGTCAAGATTCTGACTATGCGGACCGGAAAAATCGTCGACTGGGACCCGAAACATGTTCGGGTACAGTTATATAACGAAGAAATCGGTCGCCGCGAGGAAGTGACACTGCCGAAATCCATCATTTCGATTGTTGAGAATCCATTGTATGCGGTTATCAATGAACCGAACTCCACCATGCAGCGACTGGTCCGAAAACTTAGTTTGCTGGATGTTGTGGATGAGAAAACCAGCAGCGGAAAACTGGATCTTATCATCCAGCTTCCCTACGTCATCAAGACGGAGGCCCGTAGACAGCAGGCGGAATCGCGACGTAAAGACATTGAGACTCAGCTTGCCGAGGGCAAGTATGGTATTGCCTATACTGATGGCACAGAACGGATCACACAGTTGAACCGGCCGGTCGAGAATAATCTGATGAAGCAGATTGAGTATCTCACCAGTATGCTGTATAGCCAGCTCGGTATTACTCAGGCAATTCTCGATGGATCGGCCGATGAAAAGACGATGCTGAATTACTATAATCGGACAATCGAGCCGATTCTTGCAGCCATCACCGATGAGATGAAGCGGAAATTCCTCAGTAAGACAGCTCGTTCTCAGAATCAGACCGTCACTTTCTTCCGTGATCCGTTCAAGCTGGTTCCTGTCAATGATATCGCGGAGATCGCTGATAAGTTTACTCGTAACGAAATCATGACCTCCAATGAGATCAGACAGATTATCGGCATGAAGCCAAGCGATGATCCCAATGCTGATGTTCTGAGGAACAAGAATCTGAGCGCTTCTGATGAGGAAAAGAAAGCGCTGCTGCCGGCCGGTTCAGGACCGGGCGATTCCAACAAAGAAGAAAAGGAGACAGGTCAAAATGGATAAGAAATTTGATTTCGCTGGCTGGGCGACTCGCGCAAATCGGCGCTGTTCGGACGGCCGCGTTATCGTGAAGGATGCCTTTAAGGACTGCGACGGCAAACGTGTTCCGCTTGTGTGGAACCATCGCCATAGCGAGCCTGAGAATATTCTCGGCTACGCAATCCTTCACAGTGTAGACGGTGATATTCGCACTGAGTGCTATTTCAATGGCACTGAGAGCGGCCAGACCGCAAAGGAACTGGTTCTGCACGGTGATATTAACCAGCTTTCCATCTACGCCAACCAGCTCAAAGAGCAGGGTAAGAATGTGCTGCACGGCATCATTCGCGAAGTTAGTCTCGTGCTGGCTGGTGCGAATCCCGGTGCATTCATCGACTCCGTGATTGCTCACAATGAGGACGGTACCGTCGTTGAAGATCGTGAGCAGGGCATTCTGTTCACCGGTGAGTTCATTGAGCTTTATCACTCTGATGAAGAAGATGAGCAGAAATCCGATGACGGTCAGAAGGAGCCTGAGCAGGCCGAAGATGGCGAGCTCAAGCAGGCTGACGAAGACCAGAAAGAAGACAACGAGCAGAAGGGCGAGACCGCCCGTGATGTCTTCAACACGCTGACTGAAAAACAGCAGGTGGTCGTGATGGCGATGCTCGAAGAAGCCATCAAGAAGAATGAGGATGAAGAATCCAACGACAACTCCAATGAGGAGAAGAAGAAAGAGGAGGAAACTGAAATGAAGCACAATGTGTTTGATCAGGGTACCGAAAACAAGGAAGCCGTACTGAGCCATGCCGATGGCGCTGCGATCGTCGAACTGGCGAAGAGCTACGGCGGTGGTTCCCTGAAGGCTGCTTATGATGCCTACATCGATGAGAAGAAGAGCACTCTGGCCCATGCCGACAATGATCTTGGCGTCAAGAACATTGCCCAGCTGTTCCCGGAGTACGCGAATCTCAAGCCCGGCGCTCCCGAGCTGCTGACCACCGATCAGGGCTGGATCGGCAAGGTGCTGGCGAAGGTTCATAAGAGCCCCATCAGCCGCATTCGTACCCGTCAGGCTGATGTTCGTGACATCACCACCCGTCGTGCTAAGGGCTATACCAAGGGCACCCAGAAGACTGATGCCCACAACATCGAGATCATCAGCCGTACCACTGATCCCGTGACGGTCTACATCCGCTCCAAGCTGGATCGTGACGACATCCTCGATATCACTGATTTCGATATCGTCGCCTACATGTACAACCTGGATCGCATGAACCTGAACGAGGAACTGGCTCGTCAGATCACCATCGGTGATGGCCGCAGCGGTGAAGGCAGCATCGATCCCACCAAGATCCGTCCGATCTGGCTGGATGATGAGATGTATTGCATGCACAAGACCGTCGATATCAAGGCCATGCGCACCGAGCTGACCGGCACCAATTCCGCCGCTAACTTCGGCGAGAACTATGTGTATGCGGAGGCCGTCATCCAGACCCTGCTGTATGCCCGTGAGAAGTACAAGGGTTCCGGCAATCCCGACTTCCTGTGCACTCCCCATCTGGTGAATGTGATGCTGCTGGCTCGCGACCTGAACGGCCGCCGGATCTATGACAATATCAACGAACTGAGGGCTGCGCTGAATGTCAATGAGATCATCACTGTTGAGCAGTATGAAGGCAAGACCCGCACTGCCACCGTGGAACAGGCCCAGAAGACCTTTGAGCTTCTGGGTCTGCTGGTGAACTTTGATGACTACAGCCTGGGCGCTACCAAGGGCGGCGAGATTACCCACTTCCAGCAGTTCGATATCAACTTCAACCAGGAAGTCAGCCTGTTGGAGACCCGCTGCTCCGGTGCTCTGACCCGCCCCTTCTCCGCCATCGCGCTGGAGACCGACGTGACTGGCGGCTGATTGGAGTGAACCGTCAAAATGGCAAAGTTTTACGGACAGGTAGGCTTTGCTGAAACGCAGGAAACGAGGCCGGGTATTTGGGAAGAGATCATCACTGAGCGTAATCACTATGGCGATGTCCTTCCCAATATCCGGAAGCTGGAACCTGGGCAAAGCATCAATGATGATGTGACACTGAACAACAAGCTGAGCATCGTTGCCGACCCGTATGCCCAACAACACTTCTTTGCCATTCGTTTTGTCAGGTGGATGGGCGCACTCTGGAAGGTCACAAATGTGGAAGTTCAGAGCCCCCGCCTGATCCTGACGGTTGGAGGTGTGTACAATGGGCCAACGAGTTGATCTCCATGCATTGTTGGTGGCTGCGGTTGGCTCCAGGAATGTCTACTTCCAACCGCCTGAAGGATTTAAGATGTCCTATCCTTGCATTGTGTATGAGAGGGAACGCATTGAGAGCGATCATGCCAGTAATAAGCCCTATCTGCATCGCAAACGGTATTCTGTTACCGTTATCGACAAGGACCCGGAATCTGAAATTCCAGATCGGATTGCCGCATTCCCATCTTGCCGTCATGATCGGCATTTTGTGAATGACAATCTTCACCACGATGTATTCACACTCTACTATTAAATTAAAGGAGGACTAAATCATGCCTAATGCCGCTATCACCTGGGATGAGGCCGAAAACAGGCTCTATGAGTATGGTGTATCCAAAGGCGTTCTGTTTCCCATGGAAGACTCCGGCGCTTATGCCGAGGGTAAGGCCTGGAATGGTCTGATCAACGTAACTGACAACCCCGAAGGCGCTGACATCACCAAGCTGTGGGCCGATGGCATCGAGTATGCTGGTATCCGCGGCGCGGAAGAGTACCACAACAGCATCGAGGCCTATATGTATCCGCCCGAATTCGCGGCCTGTGATGGCTCCGCGACCCCGATCGAGGGTATGTACGTCGGCCAGCAGCCCCGCAAGAAGTTTGGTCTGTGCTGGCGTACCGAGATCGGTAATGCCAACACGGATACTCTGGGCTATAAGCTGCATGTCGCTTATGGTCTGAGCGCTTCCCCCACCGAGAAGTCTCATGACACCGTAAACGATTCTCCCGACGCCCAGACTTTCAGCTGGGATGCCGAAGGCACTCCCGTGCCCATGACCAACTACAAGCCCACTGCCAAGCTGGAGTTCGACTCCACCAAGCTGGGCGCCGCGAAGATGAAGGCTTTGGAGGATATCCTGTACGGATCTGCTACCGCCGCTTCCCGCCTGCCCAACCCCAACGAGATTCTGACCGCTCTTCAGGCTGTCACTGGGGACTGATCTGATCTCTGAGTAACAATGCGATTGAGCCGGCGCCAGAGCCGGAGGGGATGCTATTGGGTGACGCCGGAGGGAGGGGACGTCACCCGTTCTTATTTGAAAGGAGAAATGAAAAATGTATAAGAAGACTATTGCTTTTACCGATTACAACGGTATCGATCGCGAAGAAGATTTCTACTTCAACCTGAATGAATCCGAAGTGACCAAGATGGAACTGCGTGTTCCTGGCGGCCTGACGGCCATGATGCAGCGCATTGTGAAGAAGATCGACGGTCAGCAGATCATTGATACCTTTGAGGACCTGATTCGTGCGGCCTACGGTGAAAAGTCCCCGGATGGCCGCGAATTTGACAAGTCTCCTGAACTGACCAGAAAGTTCATGCAGACCGAGGCCTACAACAAGTTCTTCATGGAGCTGTGCACTGACTCCAAGGCTGCTTCGGCTTTCTTCAACGGCATCCTGCCTCCCAAGTGGAATGCGGAAGTCGGCGACAAGCCTATCAATCCGCCCACTCTGGTTCCTGTAGAATAAAGGCGGCGACGCAGAATGCTGAAGTTGACTGTGCCCGGATACGAATACTACGACGCGAAAACCAATACGTTCGGGCATACCAAGACGACGACCTTGCAGCTTGAGCACTCTTTGGTTTCGCTGTCAAAATGGGAAGAAAAGTGGAACAAGCCGTTTTTGGGGAAAGAGCCCAAAACGATGGAGCAATGCATTGACTATGTACGCTGCATGACAATCACTCAAAATGTCGATCCGCTTGTGTATCAAGGCCTTACCAATGACAATTTTGAGGCTGTGAATAAATACATTGAAGCACCAATGACAGCTACATGGTTCAATGATAAAGATAATAAGAAGTTTAACCGTGAGGTTATTACCGCAGAGGTCATCTATTACTGGATGATTTCTCTGAATATCCCCTTTGAATGCCAGAAATGGCATCTTAATAAGCTGTTGACCCTGGTTCGTGTATGCAATATCAAAAATACACCTACCAAGAAGCGTAACAAAGGGCCGAATCGAGCAATGCTTGACCAGCGTGCTGCCCTTAATAAGGCCCGTCGTGAAAAGCTTCATTCTACGGGTTAATCAGAGAAAGGAGGCGAGAGCAAATGATTCGGTTTAAGCATAAAGGCGATTTCAAGCATACGGAGCATTTCTTTAAGAAAGCCCGAGAGCGATCGTATCTTAATACTTTGAAAAAGTATGGACAAGCCGGAGTCGAAGCTCTCGCCTCCGCTACTCCTGTAAAATCGGGAGCAACCGCAGCCGCCTGGAGTTATGAGATCACTCAAACCGATGGCGGCTATTCTATTTATTGGACGAATTCCAATATCAACAAGGGCGTAAACATTGCCATTATCCTGCAATACGGTCACGGCACCGGAACCGGCGGATATGTTCGGGGAGTCGATTATATCAACCCTGCTATCCGCCCGATTTTCGATCAGATTGCCGATGAAGCATGGAAGGAGGTAACGTCAACGTGAGCAATACTGTCGACCGCCGTGTTGTCGAAATGCAATTCGACAATAAGGACTTTGAGAATAATGTTCAGGACAGTGTAAAGTCACTGGACAAGTTGAAGAAAAGCCTTAACTTGGAAGAATCGGCAAAGGGCCTCAGTGCTTTCGAAAGAGCTGGACAAAAATTCAGCCTTGACGGAATGGTGCGAGCGGCTGAAGCCGTAACCGGTAAATTCTCCATCATGGGAACGATTGGCGATCAGGTTCTTCGTCGTATCGGTGACGCTGCCTTTAACGCTCTCAAAAAGATGGAGGGTTTTGTAGAATCTCTTACTATCGAACCAATTTCGACAGGTATGCAGGAATACGAAACCCAGATCAACGCCATTCAGACGATTCTTTCCAACACCCGCGACAAGATGACCAAGCAGGGTCTTTCTGATGCGGAGCGTTTGGAGATTGTGAATGATAGATTGGATCAGCTGAACCATTACGCTGATAAAACCATTTATAATTTCACGGAGATGACTCGCAACATCGGCACATTTACCGCTGCCGGAGTTGAACTGGATACCGCCGTGCAATCTATTCAGGGTATCGCGAATTTGGCAGCTGTTTCCGGCTCGACGAGCGAACAGGCCAGCCGTGCCATGTATCAGCTTTCACAGGCTATTTCTACAGGCATTGTGAGACTGATGGACTGGAACTCTGTTGTAAATGCCGGCATGGGCGGTGAGGTGTTCCAGAAAGCACTTGTCCGCACCGCTAAGGCTATGGGCAAAACGGTTGACGTTACTGTAACGGAGACTGATACCGCAGGCAAGAAGGTCAAGAAAACTGTCAAACGGACAGTTGATGAAATCATCGCCGAAGAAGGATCGTTCAGAGAAAGCCTCTCCAAAGGTTGGTTGACTTCTGATATTCTTACTGCGACACTTGAGCAGTTCTCTTGGGACTTTGAGCAGATTGCAAAAGAGATGGGCTATGATGCCGCCAATATGGAGGAGGGCGTCCTCAAAGCCATGGAGCTTAAGAAGAGCGAACTGCTGGCACAGGGATATACTTCCGAAGAGGCGGAAGAGATCATTCAGCTTGCCAAGGATGCGACAGAAGCCGCAACCAAAGTAAAGACCTTTACACAGCTGTTCGATACCTTAAAGGAAGCCGCTCAGTCCGGTTGGACGCAAACCTGGGAATACATTATTGGCGACTTTGAGGAAGCCAAAGAGATGTTGACAGGGATCAGCGATTTCTTCGGCAAAATCATCGATAGTTCTTCCGACGCCCGCAATAAGATCATGAAAGAATGGCATGATGCGGGCGGACGGGACATGCTGTGGAACGACGATCCGAAGAAAGGACCGCTTGGTGCTTTCTGGAACCTGACCTATGGCATCAAGAATATGATCGACATGATCCGGGAAGAATTTCAGAAAATCTTTCCGCCTGCAACCAGTCAGACGCTTTTGAATTTCACCCAGCGGATTCAACAGGCTACAGCAAACTTCAAGGCCTGGACTGAAAATTCCGAAGGCATGGATAAAATCCGGCGTATCGTGGCCGGTATTGCCGCTGCCTTCGATATCGCAAAGACCGCAATCGGTTATGTGTGGGATGGATTCAAGAAGTTGGTCGGTCTTGGCAAGTCAGCCGCTGGTGGTATTCTTGAATTTGCCGCAGGGATCGGCGATTGGCTTGTAAAAGCAAAAGAATCGATCAAAACATCCGAGGGGCTTCAAAAGTTCCTTCAGAGGATTGGCTCTGTCATCACGACCGTTCGAGATGTGGTTGTTAATGCTCTGAAGCAGGTTTCTACCTGGATTGGCAAGCTCTGGGGAAAAGTCAAGAGCTCCGGCATTCTGACAAAGATCGGTCAGGGCATCAGTGATTTTGTCGGCAAGATTCCCGATGCTATTGCGAAGGTTAGGGATTGGATCAAGGGCATCATGGAGTATGTCAAAACATCCGATACACTCCGCAAGACTTGGGATAATATCAAGCGATTCTTTGAGCCCGTCATCAAGAGCCTTGGAGATTTCGGCAAACGGCTGAAGGAAGCCCTGTCCAACTTCTTCAATAGAGACGTGAGCGGTGAAGAAAGTTTGTGGGCGCGGCTAAAGGCTCGCCTATCGGCTTTCGGTTCCGCTTTTTCTGATTGGTTCGGGACTGTGAAGACAACGGTTTCTAATGTCTGGACCAATATCAAAAACTTCTTAACCACGTTCTTTACCAAGACGATCCCAGATTTCTTTAATTCCAAGAAGCTGGACGCCTCTTCTATTCTGGAAAAGGTGAAGGCTATTGATTGGGGCAAAGTTCTGAAGACGGTTCTCGGCGTTGCGACCTTTGTTGAAATTCTGAAAGTCGTTCGTAATTTCAGCAAGATCGGAAAGATCGCCGATTCTTTCAAGAATCTCACTAAGACCGTAAAAGATATTGCCAAGAACGGCGCATCCCTGACCAAGGATGGCCTGTTCATCAACGGCAAGAATAAGAGCCCCATTGCGGATACGCTTCTGAAAATCGCTGCCTCGATTGGAATTCTTGTAGCATCCATCTACGTTCTCGCGAAGATGGGTAATAAGAGTATCATGAAGGGGATGGGCTTGCTGACGCTTCTGGCAACTGAGCTCCTGATCGTGTCCGCCTCGTTCAGCAAGATGGATCTTGATGGCGGTTCGGTTCTGAAAGCATCCGCAGCGATCCTGCTTCTGGTTATCCCGATCAAGCTTCTGAGCGCCATGAAGACCGCTGATGCCTTGAAAGGAATCATTGGCGTCGGCCTCATCCTGGCCGAGCTCGCTCTCTTCTCCAGGATGATGGGCAAGGACTTTAACGGAAAACAAGCCGGTTTCATCGGACTTGGAATTGCAGTTAATCTCCTTGTTATCGCTATTAAGAACCTGTCGAAGCTCAATGTTGGCAGTATGGCTAAGAGCCTGATCGCTATGGAAGTGCTGCTGCTGGAAATGGCCGCGTTTACAAAACGTGTGTCCGGAAAGAAAGTGGCAGGCATGATCGCTATGGCCATTGGTATCAATCTGATGGTTACGGCGGTTAAGAGAATGGGCAAGCTGGATATGAAGACCATTGCCAAAGGCGTGATCGGTCTTGGCAGCATCATGCTTGCTTTCGGGGCGATGCTGAAGCTATCCAGCGGTGTCAATCTCGGCAGCGCTTTGATCCTTCTGGTTACCATGGCCGGAAGCCTGCTCATGTTTACCGAGGCGTTCAAGCGCATTGATGGTTCCAATACCAACGATATGCTGAAATTCTTCGCGTCCTTCGCCGCGATGATGACTTCCATGTCTATCGCGCTGGAAGTGCTCAGTACAATTCCGATTGTCGGTGCGCTGAAAGGTGTTGCTAATATGGCAATCCTGGTGGTTGGTCTTGGCGCTTTGTTTGTCGGTCTTGGCTATCTGCAATCGCAGTGGCAAGGTATGACAGACTTCCTTGAAGGCGGCGGAAATGTTCTCGGTCAGATCGGGCGAGCCATCGGTAAATTCGTAGGCGGCATTGGTGCTGGATCATTGGAAGCCTTATCCGGCGGTTTGGTATCATATGCCACTAATATAAAAGGACTGAGCGATATCGCAGATGATCGGGATTACAATGCAGCCGTTGATATTGCAACGAGCCTTGCTGGACTAACCAAAGTCGTTGCCCCCGATTCTTTAGGAGATTGGATTCTGGCGTGTGTCGGGCAGAAAACTTCTTTTGAACGATTTGTCGATACAATCGGTCCGTTTGGAGAAGCAATGAAGGCCTATGCTACGGCGGTAAGCGGGTTTAGTACACTCATCACAACTGACGAACAAGCTGCTGTAATCGCTGCGGCTACGGGTATTACAAGCTTTTCTGAGGCCATTCCTGAGGCAAGTTTCTGGGATAAACTATTCGGTTTACCGAATGATTTCAGCCTCTTCATCAGCGGTATCGGTCCGTTTGGAGAAGCAATGAAGGCCTATGCTACGGCGGTAAGCGGGTTTAGTACACTTCTCACCCAGAAAGACAATAACGCCGCATTGGATGCCATTGACGGAGTAAGGTCGTTTGTTGAAACTTTCGATCCAAGCGGAGGTTTCATGGATACTATGGAAAAGGCACTTGGAAAAGGCTCGAAGATTGCTACCTTACTTGAGTATGCTGAAACCTTGAAGCTACTTGGCGAAAATCTGGAAATATTCAGCAGCTCGATGGAGCACGTCAGCGCTGACAAAGTGGACTACGCAACAAAAATATTTGATTCGTTTCAAACATTTGTTGGCGGGTTGAAGAGTAAAGGCGCGGCTTGGCAAGTTGTGTGGGAAGCAATTGGATCTGGAAGTAGGTTTAATGATCTTACAGAAACTGCTTCAAAGATGGCTGATTTTGGATCAAAATTCAGAACCTTCTCAGAAGGAATTGCTGACGCAAATCTGGCGCTTGTGAACTTTGAATCGGCTAAGGAAATGTTTAAGGCTTTTCGTGATTTCAATGATGGTGTAAACGGATACAATGGATCGACTGATGGCATGCACTACCTCCTTGATTTGATTGAGGATTGTGGAACTGCGTTGCAGCAACTTAGCTATAATATGAGCGGCACTTCTGTCGACGACTTAACGGCCGCCGCAAATATCATAAATGGGATCGCGTCTTTAGTTGAATCAGTAAATACATCACCCAGTATGAGCATCGAGCCGATTCAAAAACTGCTGAATAATTTCTCGCAGATCACCATCCCAGTGTTCGACACCGAAGGAATGGAGTCGGCAAAAGCCTTCATTAGCAGCCTTGCCGAAGGCCTTGGCGGCGCAACAGCAATACTGGCTATCACGACTTCCATCAGCGATTTGTCTGGACAGGGCACAACCGCTGCCGAGGGTACTTATAAGACTTGGTATTCTTCCGGTCAGTATCTTGCGGCTGGTCTGGGAGCGGGCGTGAGCAGCATGGCTTCCACTGTTAGACAATCTGCCGTAAACGTAGCTGCCGGAGCTATTCGGTCGATTCGCATGACCTGGTCTGTAAACTCGCCTTCCAAGGTTGGTGAGGACTTGGGTATGTATTTCGACCTGGGTATTGCAGGCGGCCTTAACAATTACGCCAAGGTTGTCAGCGGAAGCGCTGTTGATATGGGCAAGAAAGTCGTGGATTCCGCTTCCACAATGCTTCGCGGCGTTGATGGAAGCATCTTCGACAATCTTGACCCGAATCCTACGATTTGTCCGGTAATGGATCTGACGAACATTCAAAATGGTGTAAGCGCTATCAATGGAATGTTCAATCCGAACAACATGCAGGCGATCGGTCTCTTCCGTGGCATGAACTTGTCCAGAGGGGTCAATCAGTTGAACCTGGATGGCGGACGAATTACTGGCACTATTACCGATAAGAACATTGTCTCCAATCTGGAAGGATTGCAGACAAAGCTCGAAGAGCTTGGCGAAGCCGTGACCAACATGAAGCTGGTGCTCGATACCGGCGCCCTTATCGGCGGCACCTCTGCCAAGATGGATGATGCGCTTGGCACGCTCGCAATGAGACGAGGAAGGGGTAACTGACAGATGAAGAAGTTCTGGTGAGAAAACGATCGCCTCCTTTGAAAAGTTAATTATTCTGTAACAATTCATAACAGAAATTTAATTTGCGGGGGGGGGTATGTGGTATAATACACAAAGCAGTGTCCGCATACCCTTCCCCAGAAGGAGGAATTGTTTTGAAAAAACTTTTCGTGATGTTTATGGTTCTGATGTTGATTTCAGCTACTGCACTATGTGAAGGTTATGACTTGGTTAATATGACCCTCGATGAATTAGTATCCTTGCGTAGGGAATTAAATGCTGAAATCGCGAGCAGGATCAATTTTGACCCGATGGCCATTTACGAAGGCGAATACATAGTGGGGCTGGATATTCAGCCGGGCGAATATTTGGTTTATAACGACGACCAAAAGTTTGGCGCTATTCAAATAATCGTCGAGTATCCTGCTGAGTCGGACAGAGAAGCGCTTATAGCGCGCATCCTTAAAGATCGACCCTATTATCTGAAACTCGAAGACGGATCTATCGTAAAAGTAACTAATGTTTCATCCGCCCATATCGAAATCATTGCAACACCTGAATGGGCACAATGAAATTGCAAATGAGGCGGTGAAACTTCGTGTCCACGGTTCTTATAGTCTTTTTATTGGTTATTGCACTAATAGTGTATGGTGTCTATCGTCTTCTCAAATTCACCTTCAAGAAGACAAGGCGATCCATTCAAGATCGAAAAAGGACTAAAGAGCAGAAGCGGGCTGAACGTGAAGTTGCCAAATTTGAGGCGTCTATATCCCGGACAAGTGTTGTTAGTCGACGTAAAGTATTCGACAGTAATCGTAAACATCACTACGAAACAACGTTTGTGATATACTTCAATAACCACAAGAAGGCAGCATTGACTGTGATAGATGGATCGTATCACTATGATGTCCTGATGAGTAAAATTGGGGATTGAATAAACGAGATCCAAACAAAATACGTCAATGGCCCTCGCTGAAATATGCGGGGGCTTTTTCTTTGTCTGAAAGGAGGAATGGCGTGTATCATTCGATCACGATTGGCGATAAAAACACCTGGGGCGATTGGCATTTGATTCCCGCCACTCGTCCCCTTTTTAATCCGCCGTCTGTTAAAACAAATATGGTTGATATTCCCGGCGGCGATGGATCGCTGGACTTGACTACTGTTCTGGCCGGACGACCGACCTACAACAACCGTACAGGTTCGTTTACTTTCTATGTAGCAAATGGATATCAGGATTGGGCCGAGCTCTACAGCGATATTATGACCTATCTGCAGGGGCAGAAGTTCAAGGCCATTTTGGAAGACGATCCGGATTATTACTACGAGGGCCGCTTCTGGGTAAATAACTGGAAAAGCGATAAGGACTGGTCAACCATCACGATGAACTACGAGGTCGGTCCGTTCAAAAAAAGCATCGTTGCAGAAGGCGATGACTGGCTTTGGGACACATTTAATTTCGAAACAGACATGATTCAGTCCTTTGAAAATCTGCCAGTAAACGGCTCGCTGAGTATCACCATTGAAGGCGATGAAATTTCCTTCCCGCCAACCATTATCACCTCTGCGCCCAACATGACAGTCACCTTTGGCGATGTTACCTATTCACTGAACAGAGGCGTGAATTATATCGTTGATCTGGTGCTTCACGCAGGCGACAACACGCTGATTTTCAGCGGCGTTGGCACGGTGACCATTAAATACGAAAGGGGAAGGCTGTAAATGTTTCAGGTATATGCGGATGGAAAACCGATGTATCATCCGATGTTCGAATCCATGGTCATCGTTACGCCAAAACTGACACTGGAAATGGGCAAGGCTGGTTCTTTCCAGTTTGATCTTCCTCCCTGCCACCAGTTTTACGACCTCCTTCAAAAGCTGAAGACCCGGATCACGGTGGAGCTGGACGGCGTGGAAATATTCAGAGGACGGGTACTCTCCGAAAACAAAAATTTCCATAATATCCGTTCCGTCTATTGTGAGGGCGATCTGGCATACTTGTGTGACAGTGTGCAAAAAAGCGAAAAGTATACAGGCGGAACGCATACGCTTTTTCGAAAAATTATTGAAGCGCATAACGCACGGGTTGAGGAGGAAAAACGGTTTGTTGTGGGCCAAATTGGGATTGAAGATCGGGAGATTATCCTATCCGGCAAATCTGATGACACAACCGATATTGATACTGATCGTTTCGATTATCGCCAGATTGCAATCAATTCCATCGTGGACGATTGGAAAACCACTTATGACTATATCGATACCTGCCTGATCCAGCCCTGCGGCGGATATTTGCGAACCCGCCGTGAAGGAGATGTGACCTACATCGATCTATTAACGGATTTCGGAAATGCTGCGCAGCAGGCAATCCAATACGGCGTAAATCTTTTAGATCTGACGGAGTCCATTACGGCTGAGGAGCTATTCACCGTGCTGATCCCATTGGGCGACGATAACCTGACCATTCAATCTCTTAATGGCGGCAGCGATGAGCTGACGGATGCGGCACTTGTGGCAACGTACGGGCGCATTGTGAGAACCCATGTTTTCAGCAACGTCAGCAATCCTGCAACACTGCTGGAAGACGGAATGCGTTATTTTTCCATGCATGCCAATGTGCCTGTGACGGTGACTGTTCGTGCCGTTGATCTGCATTTGACAGATGCAGACATTCAGGAAATCCGGCTTGGCGATTCGGTGGCCCTGGATTCTCCACCTCACGGAATTGACGGTTCCTTGACCTGCACGAAAATCGAATATGACTTTGAGAATCCCGGCAACTGTTCCTTCACCTTTGGCACACCCAGGCAGAGCCTGACAGAGCGCTACCGAAAGGACAAACGCGAAAGCGAGGAAAAAGCATCCTCAGGTGGCGGCGGAGGTGCCGGAGGCGCCGCAGAGGCGGCCGCAGAGGAAGCGGAGAAGCAGCTGCAGGAGCTTTATGATGCGTACATCAACGTGAATCCTGAAGCCGGGCATATTGATCTGAAAACACTGTATGAAAAGTATCAGGACGGGAAGACGGTGCTGCGTCAGACGTGCGGCATCGATCTGGACTCGCCAGCCGGCAATATCAATATTGTCACACTTCGAGATAAAAGCCAAGAACTTGACGGGAAATTTCTCAAGCAGGCGGCGCAGATAAACATGATCAACGACGATCTCCACGCCCGCATCGAGTTAGTGACGGCCCGACAGGATACCACGGATAAGGAAGCGGGCGAGCACTACGCCGAGTTCGTCATGGTTGCTGATGAACTAAAAAGCGCCATTAGCATGAAAGCCAGCCAGATCGATCTGGATGCAGCCGCCATAACGCTGACCGCGCATAAGGAGCAGCTGGATGCCCTGCAAAATGCACTGGATACCGAAGTTCGGCTGGAGCTTTCCACGCTGAACAAACAGATGAACGCACTGGACGGTCGAACCAGTCAAAATGAAACAAAGCTTTCCTCTCTTTCCTCGGATACGAAAGCGGAAATTACCGCATTGGCCTCAAGAACATCGGACTCAGAGACCAGGATTGCCGAGCTGAAAATCAGCATTTCGGACGCCCTTTCTGAGATCAGCCTCAAAGCCGATAAGGTGACGCTGGATTCAAAGGTGACCAAAATCAATGGCAGACTTGATCTGATGGACGCGGAAATCACCGGGCTGAAAGCAGACAGCATAACAGCGAATGAAGTAGAATCCATTTTCAACAAGAGCTTTCAATCAAAGGTGGCCGACATGACGGCCTATAAGCTTTCCGCCGCGCTGTTCAATGTCAGCGGCAGCATGACCTACAAAAACCGGGAGGTGGCAACGCAACAGTGGGTTCATGACAAGCTTGCCGAGTATGCCAAAAAGAACCACACGCATGCATGGAGTGCCATTACAGGCAAGCCTTCCGTATTTGTTCCAGCCGCACACAGACATCGTTATGCTGGCACAGCAAACAAGACCACAGGGGCATTTAGCGGAACGACTGATTATAACTGATGATGTCAATCGTGTAAAGGAGGCACAATTATGGCGACACTATATGACCTCGGGGAGAAAATTCTCCGCGTCCGTGAGGCAGTGAACCAGATCAGCATAAAGGGCAGCCGGGACGCCGGCCTGGTTGTATATGCCGATCGCCAATGTAACGAGATTATCCAACTCATCAATGACGCGGCAAAGGAGGGAGAGCGGTCAAATGAGCCAGATTCAAGCATATCTGAACAAAATTAAAACTGCGGTGTACGGCGTGGAGGTTCGCGATGCGATTCACGACAGTATCGAAGAATGCTATAACGACGTAACGAACGCAAAAACGCTGGCCGACACTGCCACAGCAAGCGCTAATAACGCTGCGCGCAATGCGGAAAGTAAAGCCAGCTCCGCCAGCGCCGCCGCCACAGCGGCTTCGAATGCGGCGGAAACTGCCACTGCCGCTGCTGAAGCCGCAATAACAAAGGCCAATACCGTTGACGAAAAGGTAACCGCTGCAGAAACTGCGACTCAAACGGCTAATGCTGCAGCTGCAGAAGCAAGCAGTGCAGCTAAGACTGCTCAGACTGCCATTCAAAATGCCACTGATGCGGTGACTGCCGCGGCCAATGCCACACAGAAAGCAATCACAGCGGCCGATAATGCAAATAAAGCAACTGAAAAAGCCAAGGCGGCGGAAACTGCTGCATCCAGCGCAGTAAGCAATGCAAATGCTGCGGTAAGCAACGCTAACACTGCCGTTGCCGCTGCGAATACTGCCGCGCAGAATGCTGACAATAAGGCGCAGCTTGCCGCAAACGCCGCAAACAGCGCTAACAGCAAGGCGAGCCTCGCTGAGACTGCAGCCAGCAACGCCACGCAAGCAATCGCCGACGTGAAAACCGCCAAGGATGCGGCGAATACCGCCGCTGCCAATGCAAACGCCAAAGCAACGGAAGCCTCCGTCGCAGCGGACAGCGCGAAAACGGCGACTACTTATGCCAACACAGCCGCCACGAGCGCAAATACTGCGGCCAATAATGCCAGCAGCGCGGCGGAAACAGCCAATAATGCGGCAGAAGACTGCAACACGGCCGTATATAATGCGAATGTGGCGGCTTCCGGTGCAAAACGGGCAGCTACCCGGGCCGATACGGCTTCGGCAGCATTGGAAAAACTGACCGTGACTTCAGAAGGTGTAGGGCCTAATGAACTGGCCGAGGCTGTTCTATCGGAAATCAGCGGACACAAAAACATCCATTTCCGCCTTAAGCAAGGCGCAAACGGCGCTCCCTTTATTATAAAGGGGAATGCCTACGCGACTCTTTCCGCGCTTGAAGCCGCGATCACATCGCCTGCCATCGGCGATCAGTATAATGTTGGCGAATCCGCACCCTATGACGTATACCGCTGGACGGGAACCACATGGGAAAATCAGGGCAAAATTGGCAATACGATTTCCAGCGTTACCAATGGCGAAATCGATACGCTCTACGGTGGCGGCAGTGTACAGGTTACCGGCAGCAAATATCTTGATCTGCTGGGACTGACCTATCTTCTGCAACAGAAGATCGTTACTTCGCTGGCAGCTAAGGTAGACAAGGTTGCGGGTAAGGGGCTGAGTGCAAACGATTTTACCGATTCCTATCGCGATATGATCGGCACTTTGCAAGACAACGTTTCTGCGTTGGAAACCACGAAGGTTACTGTCGTTTCCGGTAAAGGGCTGAGCACAAACGATTTTACCAACGCCCTTAAGGCGCAGCTGGAGAAGGCTGTATCGGACATTCTGGCGCTTCAAAATGGTAAAGTGGACAAGGTCGCCGGAAAGGGACTAAGCAGCAACGATTTTACGGACGCTTATATTTCCAAAATCCAAGCGAATGAAAATGCCGTTCAGGATACACAGACAACCTTGAGCGGCATTAGCGCAACGCTGGCTGAAAAAGCATCCCAAACTGATCTGGACGCCCTGGAAACCACTGTTGCCGCCAAGGCCGCCCAGAGCGACCTGACGGCGCTTCAAACGACGGTGGCCGGAAAGGTGTCCGCCTTCAAGAAGACCGTAAGCATCGGCACGGCCTGGACCGGAAGCGCCGCTCCCTACACACAGGAGGTTACCGTGGAGGGGCTGCTGGAAACGGACGATGTAGACGTGGTGCCTATCTATGACACGAATGTAGATACGGCGCAGGCTGAAATGGAGGCATACGCAAGCATGTATCATATTGATACCGAGAATGGGAAGATGACCGTGTACGCCATGGAGGCAACCACCACGGCATTGACCGTGATGATCAAGGGGGTGCGGTAAATGGGCGTTGGTCTTTTGCGCAACCATCCGATCCTGCTGGGCGGCCTGCCGGAATACACCTACACCGGGGCGCATCAGCTTATCGACGACGGGGGTGGGAACTGGCGGATCAAATTTCTTTCCTCCGGCACCCTCATTCCCAAGAAAAAGCTGACCATCGACGTTTTCTGCGTGGGCGGCGGGGGAAGCGGCGGAAATAACGGCTCGTCCGTTTCCGCATATCAGGGGGCTGGCGGCGGCGGCGGCGGATACACCCAGACCGTTCAGGCGGTTACCATTGCGCCCAATGAAGCGATTTCCGTCACGGTGGGAGCCGGTGGCGCACAGAATACGGTAACCGGAGGCGGAGGCGGAAACGGAAACGATGGCGGAACGAGCCAGTTTTCTCGTCAAAGTACCGGGGCGGCTATCGCAGCGGCAGCTGGCGGAAAAGCGGGACGAAACCCCGGAACTCAAGGGGGCGGCGCAGGCGGATCCGGCGGCGGTGCCGGTGGCGGAAGCGGCGGAAGCGACGGGGGGGACGGTCATAAAACAATGAATAGTACCGGAACCGGATGGGGCATCATGGACGGCGGCGTGGGCCAGGGAACGACCACGCGGGAATTTGGCGAGGAAACCGGCGCATTGTATTCCGGCGGCGGTGGCGGTGGCATGAACAATTTTTCAAGCGTTACGCAAGCAAACCATAAGCCAAACGGCGGCGCAGGCGGGGGCGGAAATGGCTGCCAGGCACAAAGCTGGACGACGGACGAAGATGGAAATGTCAGCGTATCCACCAAAGCCCCTACAGCGGGCACGGCGAACACTGGTGGCGGTGGTGGCGGGGGTGGCCAGAACAATTACGTCATCTCTCCTGCCTATCGCGGCCAGGGCGCTGCGGGCGGCTCTGGCATCGTGGTAATCCGGAACGCCCGGTAAGGAGGAGGAAACGACTATGACCATGGCAAAAATCGAAGACGGCCTTGTGGTGAACGTCTTCGAAATTCTTCCGGGCCAGGAGGGGGAGTTTCCCTCTGCCGTCTGCATCGACGGGCGGCCCACCGGCATTGGGGATACCTACGAAAACGGCAGGTTTTACCGTGACGGCGTGGAGTGCAAAACGGACAGCGAGATGCTGGCGGAGCTGCTTTCTCAGCCGGACGGGGCTGAGGAGGCCATGCGCATCTTACGAGGCGAGGAGGGAACAGGCAATGGCGCTGACGGACAGTGACCGCGCCCTGCTGCGCAAGGCCCGGCAGGCGCTGGACGCGTATCTGCTGCAGCTGGCGGATACCCCGGCCCGAATCAACGAAAGTTCCGAATTGCTGCGCACCTGGCAGCCGGGGAGCTATGCGGCTGGAGACCTGCGGGCGTATAAGGGTATCCCCTACAAGTGCGTCCAGGCCCATGACAGTACGGCAAACATCGGCTGGACCCCGGACGCCGTGCCAGCTCTCTGGATGCAGTATCACGGCACCAGCCGGTCAACGGCCCGGCCCTGGCTGGCCCCGGCAGGGGCCCACGACCAGTACAAGGCCGGGGAATACATGATCTGGACGGACGGGGCCGTATACGAAGCGCTGAGCAACACCGTATACAGCCCGGACCAGTACGCCCAGGCCTGGCGAAAGGTGCGGGAGGCGGGCAAATGATTCAGGCAGCCGATCTGATTCGCCTGTTTCAACAGGCATACCATGAGAAATGGGGGTACATCTGGGGCGGCAGCGGCCAGACCTGGACGGCAAAAAAGCAGGCCGCCGCCACGCGGGATACCACCGTGAAATACGGCGCGCAGTGGATTGGCAGAAGGGTCGCTGATTGCAGCGGCCTTTTTGCATGGGCGTTCAGGGAGCTGGGCGGCAGCATTTATCACGGCTCCAACACCATTTGGAACAAATACTGTGTCCGTCAGGGGCGCATCGGCTCCCTGCAGGCGCTGATTCCCGGCACGGCGGTGTTTCTGGTGAAAAACGGGAACCGGCACCATATTGGGCTGTATGTGGGGAACGGCAAATGCATTGAAGCCAAGGGAACCCGATACGGCGTGGTAGAGAGCGAGCTGGGCCATTGGGACGAATGGGGCCTGCTGCGGGGCGTGGACTACGGCGATCAAACGCCGCCGGAAAGCCCGGATGATCGGCCCACGCTGCGCCGGGGAGATCAGGGCGACTTAGTGAAAAAGGCGCAGGAGCTGCTGATTGCAAAGGGTTTTTTCTGCGGCAGCTATGGCGCCGACGGCAAGTTCGGCCCGGCCACCGAGGCGGCTGTGAAGAACCTGCAAAGCGCGTCCAGGCTGAAAGCCGACGGCGTGATCGGGGAAAAAACCTGGTCCGCCCTGGAGCAGGAGGCCTCCGCGCCGCCTGAACCGACAGATGCGGAAAAGCTCAAAAAGCTGTGGGCCTGGTATCAGGCGGAGCACGGCGAAATTCAAAATGGTTAAAGATCCCGGGGGCGGACTGCAGAGACATAACAGTACCGCCCCTTCGGGTTTTAAGAAAGGATAAAGGTGATTCAATGAATCCTTTGGTGCAAGGGATTATTACGGTGATCTGCGCGGTGCTGGCGTCCTCCGGTTTCTGGGCCTGCATTCAGAAACGAAACGACAAGCGGGACAATCACACCCAGCTGCTGGTGGGGCTTGCCCATGACCGGATTCTGTTTCTGGGCATGAGCTATATCAATCAGGGCTACATCACCCGGGACGAATATGAAAATCTCTATGAGTATCTGTATCGGCCCTATGAAAAAATGGGCGGAAACGGATCGGCCAAGCGTGTCATGCAGGAAGTGAACAAGCTGCCGATTCGCTCCCAGTAAGCCGGCACGGCAGGAGGAAGCCTATGCATACTGTCACTGCGGATTATCCCGCTTCCTGGCCGGACGCCCGGATCTACATTCTTTCGGATCTGCACATTGGCGATGCGAACGCGGACATGGCCGAGATTCAAGCGCGGGTGCAGCGCATTGCGGACGACCCGCGCGGGCTTTGCGTGCTCAACGGCGATCTGCTCAATACGGCCGTTCGCAACAGCGTATCGGACATTTACACAGAGCTTGTTCCGCCCATGGAACAGATCAGCATGGCGGTTTCGCTGCTGAAGCCCATCCGGCATCGTGTGATTGCGGCAGATACCGGCAATCATGAAAACCGGGTTTACCGCACCGACGGATTGGACATGATGCGCCTGATCTGCCGGGAGCTGGGCATTGAGCAGCGTTATGCCCCGGAGGGGGTGCTCTGCTTCCTGCGCTTTGGGGATAAGCCGGCCAATGAGCGCTCCAACGGCCGCAGGAAGCAGCCCTACATTTACAGCATCTATGCCACCCATGGCACAGGCGGCGGGCGGAAGGAAGGCGCAAAGGCCATCCGGCTGGCTGACATGGCCAGCATCGTGGACGCAGACTGCTATATTCATTCCCATTCTCATATGCCGATGATTATGAAGCAGTCCTTCTTTCGCGTGGACATTCAAAACCGGAAGGCCGTTATGGTGGACAAGCTGTTCGTCAACGACGCCGCGGCGGTCGGCTATGGGGGCTATGGGCAGGCAGGCGAATTCAAGCCGGCCTCAAAGCAGAGCCCCGTGATTCATCTGAGCGGAGACTGCAAGTTTATGAAAGCAACCTTATAAGGAGGAAAACAAGTATGTTGAGTAACAAGACCTACGACGTTCTCAAGTGGATTGCGCTATATTTGCTGCCCGCGCTGGGCACGCTTTACTTCGCGCTGTCGGGAATCTGGAATTTCCCCTATGGCGAAGAGGTGGTCGGCACGATCACTGCCGTCGATACCTTCCTTGGCGTGCTGCTGGGTATCAGCACCGCGCAGTACAATAAGGAAAATGCCCCACTGGATGATGATTGATATGAATTGACCTCTTGGGAAAGCGCTCGTCCACGCGGCGGGCGCTTTCTCTTTTGGTTTTCGACTTCACGAAAGGGAGATTGACATGAACCCTTTAATCGCCTATACTTTGGATAGGATCGGGGACAAAATCCGGTCAATGAACCTTGAAAACAAAAGATTGTGCTCTTCCTCGGAAGAGGAGGAGACCATGTCCATTAACAAGAAAAAGATTCGGCGGGAAGTTGTGCTGAACGGTGTAAAGGTCTGGGTTACGGCAGACACTGAGCAGGAGTATGTGGAGAAGGTTCTGCGGTTATCTGGCGCGGCTGGCGGTTCCGCCATGAAGCATAGCTTTCGGGATTATGCGGAGAACTGGTTTGAAGTGTTTTCCAAGCCGAATGTGGCAAACGTGACGGCGCTGACCTACAGACGGCAGCTAAACCATTACATTCTGCCGGTATTGGGCGATAAGAACCTGGAGGACATAACGCCTGCAGATGTACAGTCGGTTTTCAATCAGATGGATGACGACGCGAAGCAGGAGACGAAAAACAAGGTCAAGATTGTTCTCAACCAGATCTTCAAAATGGCTTTGGACGACGGCTTCATCCTGCGAAATCCGCTGCAATCTTCCGCTGTGAAGATCAAAGGCAAGGCAGCCAATGTCACAGAGCCTTATACCGTCGATCAGATGCGGTTTCTGGCAGCTCATTTGGGAGAGGTAAAACGAGAAATGGATCGTGCCTGGCTGGCTCTGTCTATTTCCCTGCCATTGAGGCCTGAAGAAGTGCTTGGGTTGAAGTGGGAGGATATTGATTTAGAGAACTGCGTGATTCATGTGCGGAATACGGTAACTCATCCGACCCGGAATGAGCCTGAGTTTAAGCCCTATACCAAGACTGCATCAAGCGTTCGGGAACTGGCATTCCCAAGAGAGATTCTGGCATACCTTCCGAAGCCCGGAAAGCCGGAAGATTTTGTGGTCGGCGGGGAGAAGGCGGTGAGCTATACGCTGCTCCGAGGCATCCGCAAGCGGATCAACTGGGATACGCACTTCGGGGAGACCATCACGCCAAGGCGGTTCAGGACGACAGTTGCGACAGATATTTCCGCGATGACCCATGATCTGAAGCTGGTACAGCAGATGTTGGGCCACAGCACCCCACAGATGACACTCAAGCATTACGACAAGGGTCGAAGTGGAGCGATCGACGCCTCAAAAGCCATTAGTCAGTGCTATGGATTCAGCGGCTAACTGACGGATTGCTGACGGCGCATACAATAGTAGAAACTCTTCAGAAACTGACGGATTTCTGACGGAAAAACAGATGAGGTCGCCAATTTGCAAGTCTGGAAGGCCGATTCTGCAAAAAGATGTCCAAAACAATAAAAAAACCAGCCATTTCTGACTGGTTTTTGGAGCTGATGACCAGATTTGAACTGGTGACCTCATCCTTACCAAGGATGCGCTCTACCGACTGAGCTACATCAGCACCGCAGCAACAGTAATATAATACATCATTTTTCACATTTCGTCAAGCCCCAAATTCGATTTTTTGAATAAAAATCTGAATCGATTCAGAAATTCGTTTCACCGGGGTAGATCGTCTGCCCATCGCGCCATGCCGCTGCCCAAGAAAAGGCGGCGTTGCCAAGGCGCAGGGGGACATGGTATAATAAGCAAAACGGTCGTTTGCATGCGCAGCGTCGGCGTTGTTTCGCGCATTGCAAAGAGAAACGAATGCCGTATACATCGGCAAAAAAGGAGATCGGCTTATGAAAACCCTCGCTGAAATTGACCCGAACTTCCAGGTGGACGCCATCGTTCCGACATCCGCCGTATTCTTCGATCCACGGGAAGCGCCCTGCAGCATTTGGGGATTGGTGCCCAACGAAGAACGGACATTTTGCCGTCTGCCCCTTTCCATGCTGCCGGAATGCTCCGAAGGGGTGCAGCGCCTGGCCTTCCATCTGGCGGGGGGCTGCGTGCGGTTTTCTACGGATTCGGATTATCTGGCCGTGCTCTGGGAGCTGCCCCAGGGCGGCACCATGGGCCATTTTACGGCCTGCGGCGAGCGGGGCATGGCCCTATATACGGAAAGCGATGAAGGGGCGCGGCAAGTCAAAACGCTGATTCCCCAGATGCGGCCTGAGGGCGGATGCCAGCTGCAGCAGACATCCCTGATTCCCCTGCCCGGCGGAATGCGGCACTACGCCCTGTATCTGCCCCTGTACAGCGGGCTGAGCAGCCTGCTGCTGGGTATCGCACCGGACGCGCAGATGCTGCCCGGGCGCACGCCTGCGTTGGAAAAGCCGCTGGTGTTTTACGGCTCCTCCATCACCCAGGGAGGCTGCGCCGCCACGGCGGGCGCATGCTATCCCGCGCTGTTGGCCCGGCGGCTGGACGCGGCGCAAATCAATCTGGGCTTTTCCGGCAATGCCAAGGGCGAAGGGCCCATGGCGCGATATATTGCCGGGCTGGATATGAGCGTCTTTATTTTCGATTATGACCACAACGCCCCCGATGCGGCGCATCTCCGGGCCACCCACGCCCCCTTCTTCCAGATCGTGCGTCAGGCCCAGCCCAGGCTGCCCATCGTGATGGTAAGCCGGCCGGACTTTGACCGGGAGCCCGGTCCCGCCCGGGAAAGGCGGCAGGTGATTCTGGAAACATATCTGAACGCCCTGGCCGCAGGCGACCGGCATGTGTATTTCGTGGATGGCGAAGGGCTTTTCGGCAATCGGAACCGGGAGGAATGCACTGTGGATGGCTGCCATCCCACCAACCTGGGCTTCCTGCGCATGGCGGACGGCATCGAGCCGGTGCTGCGCCGGGCGCTGGCGGAGCGGGAGGAAGCGCTCCTCACCAATTGACCCAGGGAACACGCAGGAAGAAGCCGGCGGAAGCCGCCGCCTCATTTGAGCGAAAGTCAAAATCGGCATCTGCCTGGCAGGCTTGGATACTAAAGCAGGCGGCCCCCAGCGTCTTCATTTTCGCATCAATTCCTGGCAGAACAAAACCTCCTGTTGCAGCCGTTCCTTCTCTATGCTGCCGCAGGAGGCCTCTTTTTCATGGTCCGTTTATCGGGGTACAGCCCATGGCCGCGTTGCTCCTCAGCTGCTTGGGCGCGCAGCTGATAATCCTTCCAAGGAAGCGTCGGCTCCTGATTTTTAACGTGCTGGAAGGCGGGGGCTTTGCTTTGTTGTATAGATTCCCCTGTATGTCATATTGACGCTTCCTGCGCGGCCTTGTTATAATGTTATAACAAAGTGCAAGAGAGGGGGCCATCCCGTGATCAATTTTAACGAGGAACAGATCATCCTGAACGCGGAAAGCATCTACCGCCAGCGCGCAAAAATTGAGCAGATTGCAGACAGCATCTGCGACAACGGCTTCGATTTGCTGCTCTTCACCTCCAGCGGCGGCTCACAGGCCATGCTGGATCCCTTTGCTTTCTATGTGCGTCATATGTCCCGCTTGCCAGTGGAAAACATCCTTTCCGCAGATCTGCTGCTGGGCGGCTGTAACCGCATCACCGGCAACAGCGTCGCCTTCCTTGCCTCCAAGTCCGGCGATACAGAGGAAACGCTGGCGGCCGCCCGCTGGCTGAAGGAACGCGGCGTGCGGCTGTTTTCCCTCATCAGCCAGGCAGCCTCCCCGCTGGAGGCGATCAGCGATGACTGTATCGTATACGGCGAGGGGCGTCCACAGGAGCTGGCCTTCTATCTGCTGATCGGCCGCATTTTGTACCGCCAGGGCTGCTTTGAGGCTTACCCACGCTTTGCCTCTGAGCTCAAGGGGCTGGGCTACGCCCTGGCGCAGGTTCGCAGGCAGGCGGATGAAAAATGCCTTGATTACGCCCGCAGATATTGCCGGGAGCCCTACAACATCTGGATTGGATCGGGCGATTTATGGCCTCAAGCCTATTCTTACAGCATGTGCGTGCTGGAGGAAAGCCAATGGATCCGCACAAAGAGCGTTTCCAGCCCGGAGTTTTTCCATGGCACCCTGGAGCTTGTGCAGGAGGATGTGTGCGTCACGCTGCTATTAACGGAAGGCCCCACCCGTCCGCTGGACGAGCGCGTGCGGGACTTTGCCCTCCGTCATACCAACAAGCTGACCTGCTTTGATGCCCGCGATTATGCCTTGCCCGGCATCAGCGACGCATTCCGGCCGCTGCTCAGTCCGGTAGTGATGGCCGCCGTGCTGCAGCGCATCAGCAAGAACATGGAGGTTATCACGAATCATTCGCTGAACCTCCGCCGCTACTACAGAAAAGAGCGTTACTGATGGTGAAATTGATTGCCTTGGGCGATAACTGCATCGACCTGTACCGGAACACTGGCGAAGCTTTCCCCGGCGGAAATGCAGTGAATGTGGCTGTCCATGCGGCAAACGCAGGCGCGCAGGCGGAGTATCTGGGCGCGCTGGGAACAGACTGCATGGCGGCCGTGCTCCTTCGGGCGCTGGCCGAAAATGGCGTTCGCTATGCGGCATGCCCTATATTGTCCGGCAGGACCACCAAGGCCTGCTGCTATCAGGTTGTCAGCGGAGAGCGCACCTTTCTGGAGGTGCTGACCGGCGAAAGCTGGGCCGGTCCGATCAATCTGACCGCAAAAGAGCTTGAGCATCTGGCGCAGGCAGACGTGATTGTTTCCAGCTGCAATGCAAAAATACCGCAGTTCATAGCGGCGGTGGCGGCGCTTCCGCCTGTTTTCGCCTTTGATTTCGGAGAGAAGGAAAAATACCGCAGCCCTGATTATTATGATCAAGTATGCAGAAACGGTATGGATTTGGCCATGTTCTCCTGCGCGCCGATGGATCAGGAGGCCTTCCGCGCTTTCTGCGCGCCCCTGCATAAGCGGGGCGTTCGCCATGTGCTGGCGACCCTTGGCTGTGCCGGTCAGCTGCTTTCCAACGGCGAAACGGTGATCCGCCATCAACCAAGCTCTCTCGTAACGCGGGATACCATGGGCGCGGGCGATACCTTTCTGGCGGTGCTGGCAACGTCCCTGGCAGAAGCCGGCTGGCGCAGGGGTATGCGCTTGTCCGAAGCTGTGCTGCTCAAGGCCCTGGAGCGCGCCTCCCGTGCTGCTGCGGAAAACTGTTTGCGGCAGGGAGGAATTGGCGTCCGTGTTCAAATGACGATGGAAGAAATCAGAAGGTGGGAGTGTTCGCTCAATGGACATGGGAAGGTTTCATCTGGATAAGCAAAGCGCGACGCCGCTGTATGAACAGCTCCGGGCGCAAATCATGGACGCCATCCGCCTGTGCGAATTGACCGCCGGGGATCAGCTGCCCACCGAGGAGGAGCTATGCCGCGCGCTGGATATTTCCCGGCCGGTTGTGCAAGGCGCATGTAAGGCCCTCATCCGTGATGGGTATATCCAGCGTGTCCGCGGCAAGGGAACCTTTGTACGGGTGCCGGATTCCCGCGGGCGTTTCATCAATCGGCAGCTGAGCTTTCAGGATGAGATGCGGCTGTTGGGGCTTCCCCACCGCACCGAGGTGCTGTGCGCAGAGTGGTTTCCCCGGCCCGTGCTTCTGCGGGAAACACCCCAGCTTCCCGGCGGCTGGTGGTATCATCTTGTGCGTCTGCGTTATGTGAAGGATCAGCCCTTTGTGCTGGCAGAGAACGACATTCCCGGGGCATACTTCCCTGACATCGACCGGTTTGACTATGCCAGGCGTTCGCTGTATGACGTGCTGAAGCAGGAATACGGTGTGCGGATCGTTCATTCCCGCCGGAGCATGACAGCCCGGCTGCCCTCCAATGAGACGGCAGCCCATCTGCGCATCCGGAAAACCGCGCCGGTTATGGTGGTGGATAATATCGTTTATGACCAGCAGGAAAGAATCATTGATCTGAGCCGTGAATGGCTGGAAGGCGTGACGCATCAATTCGATTTTGATGTTTACAACCCATAAGGAGGGATTTTTATGCTGTTTCTGGGCTGCGACGGCGGCTGCACCAAGTATGCCTACGCTTTGGCGGACGAAAGCGGCCATGTGCTGGCATCCACCCGCGAGGAAGGCTTCAACTATCAGCTGGAGCGGGGAGAGCGCTTCGATTCCCGTCTGAAGGCTCATCTGTCCCGTCTGCTGGCGGCGGCAGGAGCAAAGGCCGACGACGTCACCTATGCAGCCTACGGCCTGGCCGGTTATGATGAAGGCCCCGGCGTCAACGCGGATATGCGCCGCGCAGTCAGCGAAGCGCTGGGGCATGACCGTGTCCGCCTGTGCAGCGACGCAGTGCTGGGCTGGTCCGGAGCGCTGGGCTCGCAGGCAGGCATCAACGTGGTATCCGGTACTGGCTCCATCGCCTATGGCGAGGATGAAGCCGGCGGCGCTGCCCGTTGCGGCGGTTGGTCGCTGGAATTCGGCGATGAAGGCTCCTCCTGCTGGATCGGCAAGATGGGGCTGAATGCCTTCTTTCGTCAGTCGGACGGCCGGATGGCGCGCACGCTGCTCTATGATTGGTTCATGCGTTATTTCAAGCTGGAGGATCCGCTGCACCTGGCACAGATCGTTTACGACTACATGGCGGGAGATTTTTCCCGCTGCGCCTCCCTTCAATATGAAATGAAGAAGCTGTGGGAGCAGCAGGAGCCTTGTGCGCTACAGATTTACAAACAGGCGGCGCAGGAGCTGGGCCAGCTGGTGGCGGCGCTGCGCGACAGGCTTCAATTGCAGGAGCGGCCCTTTAAGGTATCCTTCTCCGGCGGCTTGTTCAAGGCCGGCGCATGCATCCTCTCGCCGTTTACTGAGATCGTGGAGGAACTGGGGGGAAAGCTGACCGCCCCGTTATATGGCCCGCTGGTGGGCGCAATCGGATTGGCGGCACGCACGCATCTCCAGGGGGAGCAGCTGGCAGAAATGCTGCAAAAGGTTCACGAAAGCGTGGGTATATAAATCCATAAAAGAAATCCACGTAAAAAAGCGGCTCGTCCTGCGCAAGCCGCCCAGTTTATGCGCAAGCCGCCCAGTTTATGAATAAACGCTTGTCAAAAAAGCGCATACACGCAAAGCGGGATGCAAGGAAGGGCGGCAAGCCCTTCTTTTTTCATCGTATCGGCCGGCTTTTCCGGTGGGGCAGGGCGATTTTTCGGAGCGCAGCGCAGAAAAATCATTTCCGCTGCTTTGCCCTGCAGGATGCACCCCTTCAACCTGCAGGGTGCGTGTCAAAAAGTTTTTTGACACGCAGAAGCGCTTGTAAAAAAACAGGCGTTTGTTTTTTGAAGCCGGCATGGGCGTCCTCTTTGTGGCCAATCCCTTTTCCGGCGCTGCAAAAGCGCGTCATTTCCCTTGCAAGAGCCTCATCCCTGATGCAGCGGAAGCTCCACGATAAAGGACGCGCCCTTGCCCTCCTCGCTTTCCACGCGAATGGCGCCGCCATGAAGCAGCACCAGCTGATGCACAATGGACAGACCCAAGCCCGTGCCGCCCTTTTCCCGGCTCCGGGCCTTATCCACCCGGTAGAACCGGTCGAAGATATGGGACATGTTCTCCTTGGGAATGCCCGGGCCATTGTCGGTTACGGTCAGGCGTGCATCCCGGCCCTGGCGCTGCAGCGTTACCTTGATCTGCCCGCCCGCCTGGGTATACTTCACGGCGTTTTCCATCAGGTTGTAAATCACCTGATTCAGCTTGGATTTATCGGCGTAAATATCGCAGGAATCCGCCAGCGCCAGCTGAATCTGCTGCTGCTTCTGATCCGCAATGGGCTGCAGCCGATGGGCGTTTTCCTTCACCAGCGCGGCGATGGACAGGTTCTCCCGCGTCAGCTTCACGTTGTGGGAGTCCATCTGCACCAGCGTCAGCAAATCGCTGACCACGTTGCTCAGCCGGTCGATCTCGGAATTGATATCGTTCATAAATTCCGTGCGCAGTTCCTTATCCATATCCGGCTGATAGATCAGGGATTCCAGCATGATTTTCATGGTAGCCAGCGGGGTTTTCAGCTCATGGCTGGCGTTGGACACAAACTGGTTGCGGGATTGATCCAGCGTTTCCAGCTTTTCGGACATGGAGTTGAACGCCTGGGCCAGCTGCTTCATTTCCCCCGAGCCCTTCACCCGCACCCGGGCGGAAAAATCGCCCTTGGCCATGCGCTGGATTCCCCGCATCAGCCCGGCGATGGGATTGGTGATAACCCGGGAAAACACCAGCGAACACAGCAGCGCCATGGCCGCGATAATCACGAAGATCAGGATCATCTGATCCTGCAATTGATACAGGCTCTGCATCATCTCCTGCACCGGGGATACCAGCAGCAGCACGCCGATAATCTCCGAGGCGGAAACCACCCCCGCCGTGCAATAGCCCACCCAGGCTGCCCCCGTGCGCCGCACAAACAGCAGCCGGGACGTATCCAGCCGCGCGCCGGAATCCAGCTCATGCACGCCATAATCCACGCTCTGGCCCTTCACCAGAATGCTGCACACCTCCGGATATTCCAGCCGCGCGCCCTGGATCTCGCCGTAGCTGTCCAGCTGCACCTTGCCGCTCTGATCCAGCAGCAGGATGCGCCCGCCCAGCTCGCCCCCGGCGGCGGACAATTGGGTATGCAAAGAAGCCGCATCGCTGCTGCGCAGAAGCGGCGCGATCCGGGAAGCCAGGGTTTCCAGCCCCGATCGGTCCGAGCGAATCCGCTGCTCGAATAAATAATCGCCCACCATGCTGCTCAGGGAACCTGCCATCGCGTAAAACGACAGCCCCACGATCAGCAGGAAGGCGAGCAGAATCCGAACGCGGATGCTGGCAAAGGGGTTTTTAATCCTTATCGGTGAAATAATAGCCCACTCCCCACTTGGTGAAGATGAACTCCGGCTGCGCGGTATTGCGCTCGATCTTTTCCCGGAGCCGGCGAATATGCACGTCCACCGTTCTGGCGTCGCCCATATAATCGTATTTCCAGACCGTCTCCAGCATGGTCTCCCGGCTGAATACCTTGCCCCGGTTGGTAATAAACAGCTGCAGCAGATCAAATTCCTTGGCCGTGAGGCGCACTTCCTTACCCCCCAGGGTAACGGAGCGGTTCACGATATTCACTTCCATATCATGCACCCGGATGATCTTCTTTTCCTCATTGGCGGCGGGCTGCGTGGCGCGGCGAAGCACCGTCTTAATCCGGGCCTTCACCTCCAGGATATTAAACGGCTTGGTCATATAATCATCCGCGCCATATTCCAGGCCCAGAATCTTATCCATATCCTCGCCCTTGGCCGTGAGCATCAGGATGGGCACGTTGCTGCTTTCCCGAATGCGCTGGCAAACCTGAATGCCGTCCATCTTGGGCAGCATCACGTCCAGCAGCACCAGATCCACCGGCTCATCGAAAAACACCTGCAGCGCTTCCTCGCCATCCGCCGCGGTGAGAATTTCGTATCCTTCCTGCTCCAGCGTATACCGAAGGCCCTTGAGAATCAAAGGCTCATCATCCACCAATAGAATGCGCTTTGCCACGTTGTTTCATCCTTCCTCACGCTTCACAGGCAGCCCGAACAATCCGGCTCCCTGCCTTCCTCTATTTTACACGCAAACGCCCCCAAAAATCAAGTGAATCGCAATAATTTCTACATATTTTTTCAACAAAACCCACACATCAGCGCGAAAAACGTAATAAAAAGGCTTAAAAAAACGAGAGGGGGGCTTTGTGAGCAAAAAACCCCTCTCGTGCGCTCCTTGATGAGGAAAGCGTCCCAAAGGCTTCTCCGTCGGATGAAGCGTATGCATCATAGAAGGCATGCAAACCTGCCCTTATTTTTTCCAATCCGTCATTTTCATGGGATTGAGCACATCCTCGGCCTGTTCCTTTGTAAGCAGCCCCCGGGAAAGCACCAGCTGCCGCAGGGGCGTATTGGTAGCCAGGGCCTCCTTGGCCAGGCCGCAGGCAGCGGCATAGCCGATATGGGGGCACAGCGCCGTAACCACGCCGATGGACCGCTCCAGTTCGTCCTTGCACTGTTCCCGGTTGGCCACGATGCCCAGGATGCAATGGTCGATCAGGGTGGTCAAGCCGTGTGTCAGCTGGGTGATGCCCTGAAACAGACTATCGAAAATCACCGGCTCGAAGGCGTTCAGCTCCAATTGCCCCGCCTCCACCGCGCAGGTGACGGTCATATCAAAGCCGATCAGCCGGAACACGATCTGGTTGATCACCTCGGGGATCACGGGGTTCACCTTGCCGGGCATAATGGAGGAGCCGTTCTGCCGGGGCGGCAGGGTGATTTCGCCCAGCCCGTCCCGGGGACCGGAGGACATCAGCCGCAGATCATTGCAGATCTTGGACAGGCTCACACCGCAGCCCTTCAGCGCGCCGGAGAGGGCGGTATATCCATCCAGATTCTGCGTGGAATCGATCAGATCCTCGCTTTGCACAAAGGGGATGCCCGTCATTTCCGCCAGAATCCCCACCACGCTGGCGATATACGCCGGCTCGGCGTTCACGCCGGTACCGATGGCCGTGCCGCCCAGATTCAGCGAGAGCATTTCCTCCTGTCCCCGGCGCAGCCGCTTTTCTTCCCGGCGCAGCACCGCCGCATAGGCCCGAAATTCCTGGCCCAGGCGGATGGGCACCGCATCCTGCATCTGGGTGCGGCCCATTTTCACCACATCGTCAAAGGCCGCGGCCTTTTCCTCCATGGCCCCAATCAGCCGCCGCAGCTCCGCCATCAGGCCGGTCATGGCCCCGTAAAGCACCATTTTCCCGCAGGTGGGATACACATCGTTGGTGGACTGGCCGCAGTTCACATGATCGTTGGGGTTCACCAGGGTATAATCCCCGGGCTTTCCGCCCAGCAGCTGAATGGCCCGGTTGGCAATCACCTCATTGCCGTTCATGTTGGTGGAGGTGCCCGCGCCGCCCTGGATGGGATCCACAATAAACGCCCTGTCCCATTTTCCCGCGATCACTTCGTCCGCCGCCTGTTCAATGGCCCCGGCGATCCGGGCAGGCAGCGCGCCGCACTGGCCGTTGGCCCGGGCGCAGGCCTTTTTGATCCAGCCCAGGCTCTCAATCATCTGCCGGGACAGATGCTGCCCCGTGATGGGAAAATTCTCCGCAGCCCGCAGGGAATGAATGCCGTACAGCGCATGGGCGGGAATGGCCTTTTCGCCGATCATGTCCCGCTCCAGCCGAAAATCCGTCTCGCTCATGGAAGCGTCTCCTTTGATGCAAATTCATCGCGTCTCCTATTATAGCGTCATTTTCCTGCATTTGCAACGGATTTTTGAATGAAATCCTTCATTTTCCCTCGAATCGTCTTTCTTTTTGCACAGATTTTTCTTGCGTCGGCTTTCCCGCCATGATAAAATGAAGCGGATGTATTTGGTGTGCAAATCGGAAAGGAGCGATTCCTGATATGACCCATGAACAGGCCTTTGGCCAGGCGAAATGGATTGGCGGCGATGCGGCGGCGTCCTGCCCGGTGTTTCGAGCGGCGTTCGACGCGTCCCAGGTGAAGCAGGCCAGAATCACCATCTGCGGGCTTGGATACTTTTATCTGTATGTGAACGGCCGGCGGGTGTCCGAGGATTTGTTTGTGCCCGTAACCAGCGATTATGTGAAGCGGCCCATCATGGAAAACGGCCGGCCCTTTGACGAGGAAATGGGCCACCGCTGCTATTTCCTGCGCTACGAGCTGGCCCCCTTTCTCCGCCCCGGCCGCAACGAGCTGGCCGTGGCCCTGGGCGACGGCTTTTTTTCCACTTTTCAGTATTCTTATGATCAGCCTGTGCGCTATGGCCAGCCCCGGCTGTGCTATCGCATTGAATGGACGGATGAAAAGGGCATGGCGGGCGAGGTCCTGTCCGGGACGGACGTAAAATGGCATCCCGGCATCGTGGCGGAATACAATCTGTTCAAGGGCGAAACCCAGGAGCTGAGCCGCCTTGCCCCGGACTGGACGTCCGCGCCTGCAGGCGAAGGCTGGCTTCCTGTGCAGCTGCTGCCGGAAATGGACACCTGCTTCCAGCCCCAGGATTGCCCGGCGGATCGGATCGTGCGCCAGATTATTCCCCGGATGCTGCGAAACGAGGATGGCGTGCGGCTGTATGACCTGGGCGAAAATATCACCGGCTGGGTGGTTTTGCAGGATCAGGGCCAGGCGGGCGCGGAAATCTCGGTAGAATTTGGCGAAGATCTCAACGCCGCCGGGGACATGGACGGCCGGTTCATGCACGGCCAGTTTTTCCGCGTAATTTCCGATGGCCGGGGGCGGACGGTACACCCCCAGTTCACCTGGCACGGCTTTCGGTATTTCGCCGTGAAGGGCGCGGCGGAGGTGAAGGCCGTAGCCGTAATCCACAGCGACATCCCCGTTCATTCCAGCTTTGACTGCGCCAGCCCGGTGCTTAACTGGCTCTATCAGGCATACATGCGCACCCAGCTGTGCAACTGGCATGGGGGCATTCCCTCGGATTGCCCCCACCTCGAGCGCAAGGGCTACACGGGCGACGGCCAACTCACCTGCGAAACCTTCATGCTCCTGCTGAACAACAAATCCCTCACCCGCAAATGGATTCGGGATATTCTGGATTGTCAGGATCGCAACAGCGGCCATGTGCAGTACACCGCGCCCTACAGCCGCAACGGCGGCGGGCCCGGTGGGTGGGGCTGCGCCATTGTGATGGTGCCCTGGAAGTATTATCTGCAGTACGGCGAAACGGATGTGCTCCGGGCTGCATACGAGGGCATGTGCCATTACATCGATTATCTGTTGGCCCACAGCGATGAGCGCCATCTGGTGGTCAGCGACCGGCCCGGTGCCTGGTGTCTGGGCGATTGGTGCGCTCCCACCGGCGCGCACGGCGGCTCGGATCTGCCCGCACCCTTTGTGAACAATTATTTCCTGATCAAGTCCGTTCAGGTGATCCAGCAGGTGGAGGATGTGCTGGGCCTGCCCCATCCGTCCCGTTGGGCCGGGATTATGGAAAACGCGGCCAAAGGCATAAACGATACCTACTTCGACCCCGCCACCGGGGATTACGCCGGAGGCATTGAAGCAGCCAACGCCTTTGCGCTGGACATTGGGCTGGGCAATGAAAAGACCTTCCCCGCCCTCAAGGCGCGATATGAAGCGCTGGGGCGCTTTGACACCGGCATTTTCGGCACGGAGATTCTCCCCCGCATTCTCTTTGAGCGGGGCGAAGCGGCGCTGGCCTTCCGCCTGCTCACCACCCAGGCGCCCATTTCCATCGCAGGCTGGATGAAGGCGGGGGCCACCACGCTCTGGGAATACTGGCCCCGGGCGTACCAGCGTTCTCTGAGTCATCCCATGTTTGGGGCGGTGACCAAGGAGCTGTTCTATCGCTGTCTGGGCATGCGCCAGACGGAGGACAGCGCAGGCTGGGAAAAAGCGGTGATTGCGCCCGCCGTGCCGACGCTGCTGCCCTATGCCAAGGGCCAGATCGAAACGCCCAAGGGCATACTGGCTGTATCCTATTCCTTCTGGGAGGGCAAGCTGACCCTGACTGTCACCGTCCCCGCCGGAATGCAGGCGGAAGCGGTCTATCAGAGCAAGCATTATCCGCTGCACACGGGCGAACAGACGCTTACGCTGTAAGGCATACAATAAATGCAGGGGGAACCATTCTTGTAGCCAAAGAACGGTTCCCCCTGTCCTCTCCAGGAAAGTCGAAAATCTGTACGCCATTACCAACAATGCGCCCCAGGTTGAGAAAGTTAACGAGCCTTCGTTTCTCCCTCAATCTTGGGCGCATTAAAATAAAGCAGAATCCTGTTCTTATCCCCTGTCTGGATTACAGGCAGATTTCCTGTCCCGGCTGCACGGCGTAATGCTGGCCGTCGCAGCTAAAGAACACGGCGATAGCGGTGGGGTTATACACGCGTTTGCCATCCGCGCTGGTCTGCAGATGGCGATAGGCCTCCACGTAATCATGAATTTCAATATTCGTGGCGTACCAGATATTATCCCGGCCGCCCATGAAATCCGCAAACTCCTCAATCACATGCCAATTATCGTTATCCTCGAATTCATAGCTATGGCCCCAGAGATAGAACAGCTGCGGCCGCCAGCGCGTATCCCGCTCCACGAAATCCCGGGCCAGCTCCATCAGCCGGGGATTCCGGTGGTGGCAGGTGGCGGGCATTTGCAGCCAGTTGGTGGGAATATCAAACCGCTCGGTGGACACGGTGGTGCGGGCATAGGCAACGCCGCAGCGGCGCAGGGTTTCGGCCACAGCGTCGTTGGTGGTGCCGAAGGGATAGGCCATGCCGCGGATGATTCGGCCAAACTGCTCCTCCAGCGTTTCCTTGTCTTTCATCACTTCCCAGGCCACGTTTTCGGGCGACTGCTGGGCCAGATCTGCGTGGGTATAGCAGTGAATGGCCACTTCCTGGCCGCTCCGGCCGTACACCTCCGTCACCTGGCTGCGGCTCAGCCGCCGATGCACATGTCCCTTGGGATACACCGTGCCTTCCGCCGCATAAAGGCCGCTGTTAAGATTAAAGGTGCCCTTCAGGCCGTGCCGGTTCATGATGTCGATCAGGCGGATGTCCTGCTCCACTCCGTCGTCATAGCTCAGCGTCAGCGCCCTGCGCAGATTGCCAGGGAACTCCATGCATTTGTTGCTCATACGCGCTCTCCTTTGTGGTCTTTTTTCTTTAATTGTATCCCCGTGCCACCGGAAAGTCAACAAAAAACGTGAATCGTGAGATAATTGTGAATGATTAGGCGGGAGGAGGTTTGGCCCCAGAGGCCCCTCCCGAAAACCGCTTGGGATAAAAGCTTAAACGCTTTTCTATCTGCAATGCGCCCCAGACAGGAAAAGAAACCTTGCTCGTCTCTTTTCCCTGTCTGGGGCGCAACGTGGATCATATATGGAAACAAATGATTCCCCCTGCCGGCTTTCTTGGATGGATGCGGGAGAGGGAGGGGATTCTTTCCCCAAGGAGAGCCCCCGCCGTATTCCGCACCATATTTCCGGTTTTACAGCAGCTTTTCCAGCTCGGCGGGAGAGAAAACGAAGGTGGGCACATCAAAGGACGGCTGAGCCAGCAGCACGGGCTGGAAGAAGAACACCGCATTGCCACCCTCATCGGCATAGAAATCCCGGGTAGGGGCAAAGTCCATCAGGAACTGCGCTTCATCCACATCCGCCCGGCATACGCCCTGCTCCTGCAGCTTGCAAAATTCCGCATACAGCAGGGGCGATACCGCCTCGGAAATCTGCGCTGAGGATTCGCCAACCATCACCAGCCCCCGCAGCGTCAGCGTTTCGCCCAGATATTCCCCCGCCATGTCAAACACCAGCGGCTCCAGAGACAGGTTCGCTCCCTCCGCGCCCATGGTCTGGCTCCGCCGCTGCACAATGGACAGAAACCGTCCGTTGTTGCAGGTGACGGCAAAGTCATGAACCACCTCATTCCTGCCGTCAAACAGCATGTCCGGCTCATTGGCAAACATGGGCAGCACCAGCTGCAGCATCTCATCCAGCGCCATTTCGTAGGTGTCGTTCACGGCCAGGGACGCGTAATCCTCCCCCGTCAGATGGGGATAGGCATAGGTGAAATGATAGGTCCAATCGCTTTCCGAGGGGAAATATGCCTCCCCCTCCAGCCGCTCCACCGCCGTTTCCCCCAGCGCGCAGGGCAGCGAAAGCAGCAGCGCCAGAAGCCAGACCGTCAGCCGCTTAACCATTGGACGCACCCCACACACTCATGGAATTGCGGATGAACTGCGCATAGAGCGAAAACTCCGCCTGCCGCTCCGCCGGGAAGGACAGCGTGACCGTATAGCGCCAGTGCACATCCTGGGGCACCACGCACAGCACAATCTGCCCCGGCTCCTCCGCCAGGAACTGGGCCTGAACGAACTGGGCTTCTTCCGTGATTACCGCATCCGGATGCGCCTGCCGGAAGGCGGCCAGCACCGCGTCATAGGCCGCGTCGTTTTCCAGGGCCTGAATGGTGAGCGTCGCGTCGCCCTCCGCCGTCTGCCAGACCCGGCAGGCCGCGCTGTCGTCCGCCAGCCCGAAAATGGAGGGCAGCGTCACCGAATACTCATACTCCGTGTTCTCCACGGACTGCCAATCGCCGAGCACACCGTCAACATAGGTGTCCGACAGGGCGTAGCTTTCCAGCGTGTAGCCATAGAGCGCGTCCTCATCATAGCGCAGGGAAACATCGGCGTGGCACAGCCAGGTCAGCGCATCCTCGGGCAGCGCCTCGGCGCTCTGGCCAAAATCTCCGTAATAGGTGTACAGGTCGCATTGCAGGGTCAGGCCGTCATCATCCGAGACCACATCGTAAATGTATGCGCCGATGGACGGATTTTCTTTCAGATCGGTCAGATCCATGGAAAGGCCGGTATCGGTCAGGGTGATGCAGGGGCAGGTAGAAGCGGCGGGCTTCTGATAGGCGCCGGTAGCAAAGAAGCCGCTGTAAATCGCGGATACTTCCCCGTCCGTCAGCTGGGCCTTGCCCTGAAGAATCTCGTCGCCGCCGCTGTAAGGCAGCATCAGGGTCTGCATCCCCAGGGCCAGCACGCCCTCCACCAGCGCCTGAGAGGGCGCTTCGCCGGGGGCCAGGCTGTCTTCATCCCGCAGCACCGCCGCGCCCATGGCCAGCGAGACCATGTTCTTCAGGCCGATTTCATTGCCGCCGTCGTTTTTCGCATCCCGCATGGGCGCGGCCAGCGCGGGCATGCAGCCAAGCGCCAGCGCCAGCATAAGAGCAAGCACTTTCTTCATGTTTTTTCCTCCGTTCATCGGAATTGAGTGCAGGCAGCCGGTTATTTCCCGGCTGCATCCAGCATTTTCACCAGGCTCAGCGCCGCCTTGCAGCCATCGCCCACAGCCTTTGCCATCTGATAGGGCATGCCCGCAATATCGCCTGCGGCGCAGACCCGGGGCAAATTGGTGCGGCCCTGATCGTCGGTAAGAATCCGGCCGTTTTCGTTTGTCACCTCGGGCATCAGCTGGGCCATGGCCATGGCCGGGCGCAAAATGAACACGCCGTCATACGCCCGGCTTTCCGTCTCCGTGGCCACCCGGATTTTCTCCCCCTCCCGGGAAAGAGAAACGGGCTTGCCCGGCATCCGCGCAATCTGGGGGCGCAGGACGGTCAGATCGTGGGGCGCGAGGGCGTAATAGGATACCTCCCCCAGCGTGGCCAGAAAATTGGCTTCCTCCGCCGCCTCCGGCCAGCCGCCCAGCACGGCCATGTTTTTCCCGCGATAAAACATGCCGTCGCAGGTGGCGCAATAGCTGACTCCCTGGCCCACCAGCCCTTCCTCGCCGGGCAGAGACTTGGCCTTGGGCGCGCCGGCGGCCAGAATGACTCCCCGGCAGGAGAGAAGCTCCGTGCCCATCATGGCCGAAAAGCTGTCACCCATGGGCAGCACCCGCTGCACCAGCCCTTCCCGCAGCTCCGCGCCGGCTTCCTGCGCCTGACGGCGCAGCAGGGCCATCATTTCGCTGCCGGGCATATGGGGCAGCCCGGGATAATTATCCACCATCCGCGCCTTTTCCAGCGCGCTTTCCCCGGCGTAAGCCAGCAGCACCGTCTTGCCCCGCTGGCGCAGCGTCAGCGCCGCGGCGCAGCCCGCCGGGCCCGCGCCGATAATCAATACATCCAGCATGTCCGCTTCCTTTTCCTTCCTCGTTTCAGCCGCGATTGTCTCCGGGCTGCATCTCCATTATAGCATAGCCATGCCGCAAATTCCACATACAATTGAAAAGAAATTGTAACATTATATCCCACATCCGTTGTGCAGGCCGGGGAGAGTATGCTATAATCAGGGCGAAACAGGAGGGATGGCCATGGGGATTTTTGCGAAAAAGCAGCCGCTGCCGGACGACGTGGATGGGCTGCTGGCCTACGCGGAAAAAGCCGCGCCGGCAGACAGCGAGCGGGCGCTGCTGCAGGCGGAAGCGCTGGCTCCATCGGATCTGCGGGTGCAGCGGGCGCTGCTGATGCTGGGGGAGCTGCCCCGGCGGGATCCCCGAAATCCCGACCGTCATCTCATCAAGTGCTATCTGTTCCACGGCTTTGAATGCCCGGAGGCCTATGATGAAGCAGCCCAGCGTTTCATGGCCCGGGCGCTGCTGGATCATCCCCGGCTGAGGCGCTGCCTGGCCCTGAGCCCGGACCCGGACGGATTCTTGCGGGAATATCTGATCGCCCTTTCCGGGCAGTATATCCATATGTTCCTGTTGGGAGAACGCGGCCATTTGCCCACGCTGTTCGGGTTTACGCTGCCCCGGCGGGTGCCCGTGGCGATGGCAGAGCCGGCGGCGGCCATTTTACGCAACATTTTTCTTTGCCCCTTCCTGACGGAAGCAGAGCAGGAGCGCATCGCCGGGTGTTTTTACCGGGCGTATTATCAGGCGCTGAGCGGCCAGACCGGGCCGCTGGACGAAGCCCTGGGCGCAGTGCGCGCCCTGATCCGGTGAAGGGCCCAAGCCGGGCGATCCGGCGTTTTTTATGGCTGCTTGCGGGATCGGCGGCACTGCTGGGGACAGGATATGCGTGGGCGCTGCTGCCCGGGGATGCGGGGGTGGCGATGCATTTTCTGCATTTGTATCTGGCGCTGCCCCTGGGGGCGGGAGCGCTGGCGCTGTGGGCCGGCAAGGGCGGGGTGCATCCCTTTGCCGCGTTCTGGCCCATTGGGCTGTTTACGCTGATGATGGAAAGCCCGGGCATAGGGCTTTTATGTATGCTGATCGGGCTGGTTTGCGCCGTAGCAGGCCAGGAATGGCAAAAGCGCAGCCAGGAGAAAGGACGCAAGCATGGCAGGAAATAAAGCGAAACGATGCTTTGCCGCGCTGGGCACCATGGCGCTGGTGCTGGCGGCCATGGCGGTGATTTACGTGGTGGCGGTGCTGCTGGCATCCCCGAAGGACAAGGCCCAGGATTCCTTTGTGGTGCAGGAGGACACAGGGGCGCTTGCGCCCATGCAGGCGGCCAGCGGCAGCGATGCCGCCCAGATGGCCCGGCTTTTCGGCGCGCCTTTGCCCGTGCTCCGGGGCTACCCTTCCGCCTGCGACGGCCGAAACACCACCCACGACGGCCAGACCGCCCGGCTGGTGACGCTGACATATCCCGGCGTGGTGATTTCCGCGGTGCGCCCCTCCTCCGCCGCGCCGCTGCTGCTGCGGCCCGGGCTTTCGCTGCAATTGCGCAGCGATCTCACCGCCCTGAACCTGCCCGCCGCGCTGGCCAGCCGCGGCCGCGAGCACTGCCTCTATTTTTCCGATGAGCATGCCGCCTACGCCATTTACGCCCCCAACTGCACGGAGGAGGAGTTTCTCCAAATGCTGGCGCTGGTGGGACAGGAGAAATAAAGTTGAAGCTGTTGTAACAAACCATATGGTGGGAGCGTATTTTTGCGTCAAAAGCACCCGTCCGCGTCTTCCTTAAAGCCAGTCAGGATAAAGCCTTCATTTACTTTTTATTTTCTATCAGTAATGCGCCCCCCGATTGAAAACGGAAGCGACTTTTTTTCACCCTCGGAGGGCGCATTGCTGATTAGAAGCGCTTCAAGTGCATATCTCCAAGGGGCTTTCTCTGGGAGAGCGCGAGAGGGGCTTTCTTTCTCTCTGAAAGAAAGCCCCTCTCGCCCAGATATTTCCCTATGATGTTATTTTACTGAAACCTTCGCCGCAGGGGCAGGGTGACGCCATAGCAGCAGGCGGCGCAAAGCACCACGGCCGCGCCCACGCCGGTGTCCAGATAATAGGCGGCCACCAGCCCGGCCACGCCGCAAAGCAGCCCGATCAATACGCTCAGCAGCGCGTGCTGAGCCGCCGTGCGGGAAACGTTTCGGGCGGCAGCGGCAGGCAGAATCAGCAGCGCGTTAATCAGCAGCACGCCCACCCAGCGAATGCTCAGCATCACGGCCACGGCCACCAGCGATACAAACGCATATTCAATCCATTTGGTTTTCACCCCCCGGCTTTGGGCCAGGGCGGGGTTCACCGCCGTGAGCAGCAGCCGGTTATACAGCAGCGCCCAGAGCCCGGCCCCCAGCGGCAGCGCCAGCGCCAGCCAGAGCAGATCATCCGCGCCAATGGACAAAACATCCCCCGCCAGCAGCGCCGAATACTTGGAAAAGCTGCCGTTGCGGGACAGAATCAGCAGGCCCACCGCAATGCCCGTGGAAGAAAACACGCTGATGATGGTGTCCGCCGAGGCGCCGCCGGTGCGATTGATCCGGCTGATCATCACCGCCCAGAGCACACCGAACACGATCATACTCACCAGCTCGCTCTGCACCCCCAGCAGCAGCCCCAGGCCTACCCCGGCCAGAGCGCTGTGGCCCAAGGCATCGGAGAAAAACGCCATCCGCCGGTTTACGGCCATGGTGCCCAGCAGCGCCAGCAGCGGCGTGAGCAGCAGCATGGCCAGCAGCGCGTTTTTCATAAACCCCATGCGGAAGCATTCAAAGGGCAGCACGGCGTCCATTACTCGGTAAATCGCTGACAAATTGGTTCCTCCTGTTCAAATGATCCAGCGTATTGAAGGAAAACGGCTTCTCCTTCTCCCTTTTCATCCAGGATGCGTTGTCCATCAGAATCCCCGCTCTCTGGCTTTCTTGGAAGGGAGGACGAGGGGAAATCCTTCTTTGACCGCAAAGAAGGGTTTCCCCTCGTAAAGATAAACCCTATACGCTTTCCTTTGTCTGGAACGTTTCGGCAAAAGCGGGAGAGGAAAACACCTCCGCGGGCGTGCCGGTTTCCAGCACCTTCTGCTTGAGCAGCACCACGTAATCCGCGTATTGCCGCACCAGCTGCCAATCATGGGACACCATCAGAATGGCCAGGTGGTGGGTGGCACGCAGGGCGCTGACGGTCTGCAAAAAGAGGGAAAGGCCGTTCTGATCCATGCCGGAAACAGGCTCATCCAGCACCAGCAGATCCGGCAGCGGCATCAGTGCCATGGCCAGCAAAACCCGCTGCAATTCCCCGCCGCTGAGCGCGCCCAGCCGCCGATCCATCAGCCCTTCGGCCCGGGTCTCCGCCAGCGCTTTGCGCACCTGCGTCTTCGTCTCTTTTCCCACGCCCAGCCACACCGGCCGCCGGCTCATGCAGGACGCCATCAGGTCGCACACGGTCAGCGGCATCTCCCGGTCAAAGGGCAGCTGCTGAGGCACATAGCCAATCCGCGGCGTGGGGAAATCATGCCCCAGCGCGTCCACATGGCGAATCTGCCCGGTGTGGGGCACCTGGGATAAAAGCGCCTTAATCAGCGTGGTTTTTCCCGCGCCGTTGGGGCCCACCAGGGCCGTGAGCTGGCCGCAGTGGATGTGAAAGCTGATGTCTGACAGAAGGGCTTCGTCCCCCGCTGTCACCCCCACATGGCTCAGCTCAATCCGGCATAGGGAACAGCCCTTGTGGGCCTGCTCATACTTCATCATTGTCCTCGTCCGGCTGATCCGGGTTCATTTCGGGAATATCCTCGCTCTCGGCGCTGGGCACAGGATTAGTCTGCGCCGCCAGCATGCTCCGCAGCGTGGCTTCGATTTCATCGGCAATTTCGGGATGCTCCTTGAGGAACACCCGGGTGTTGTCCCGGCCCTGACCGATGCGCTGATCCTGATAGGAGAACCAGGCGCCGCTCTTCTGGATCACATCCCGGGCCACGGCCATATCCAACAGCGATCCCTCCCGGGAAATGCCCTGGCCGTAGATCAGATCAAATTCGCAGGTGCGGAAGGGCGGGGCCACCTTGTTTTTGACCACCTTCACCTTGGTGCGGTTGCCCACCACCTCGCTGCCGTTCTTGAGCTGCTCGCCCCGGCGCACATCCAGCCGCACGGAAGCATAGAACTTCAGCGCCCGGCCGCCGGGGGTGGTTTCGGGGCTGCCGTACATCACGCCCACCTTTTCACGAATCTGATTGATAAACAGGGCGATGGCATTGGTCTTGGCCACCACGCCCGTAAGCTTGCGCATGGCCTGGCTCATCAGCCGTGCCTGCACGCCCACGAAGGAATCGCCCATTTCGCCGTCGATTTCCGCCCGGGGCACCAGCGCGGCCACCGAGTCGATAACCACGATGTCAATCGCCCCGGAGCGCAGCAGCGCCTCGGCAATCTCCAGCGCGTCCTCGCCGCAGTTGGGCTGGGACACATACAGCTCGTCGATGTTCACGCCCAGGTTCTTGGCGTAGTTGGGATCCAGGGCGTGCTCCGCATCAATAAACGCCGCCGCGCCGCCCATTTTCTGCACCTGCGCCACCACATGAAGCGCCACCGTGGTTTTACCGGAGGATTCCGGCCCGAACACTTCCACAATACGGCCCCGGGGAATGCCGCCCACGCCCAGCGCCATATCCAGATCCAGGCAGCCGGTGGGCACCGCGTCCACCTGCATGGTGGTCTTTTCCCCCAGCTTCATCACCGTGCCCTTGCCAAATTCCTTTTCAATGCTGGACAGGGTCTGCTCCAGCGCCCGCAGCTTTTCCTGCTGCGTGGCGTCCATATTCTTCAGATCCTTCTTGCCCGCGTCAGCCTTCTTTGCCATGATCGTTTATCTCCTTTTGCAGTATATACATTGCGATGCGCGCCGTCATTTCCCGGATGCCCTGGCGGGAGCCGCGGAAATGGAATGCAAAGGCCTTCTCGCCCTTTTCCGTGCTCAGCCCGATATACACCAGCCCCACCTGCGCGCCCGTAGGCCCGGCATAGCCGGTGGTGGACAGGGCGTAAGACGTATGAAACAGCTGCCGCGCGCCCCGGGCCATGGCACGGGCGCAGGGCGCGCTGACGGCGGAATGCGCCTGAATGATGGCCGGCGGCACGCCCAGAACGGCCTCCTTCACGGCGTCCTGATACGCTGCCACGCCGCCCTGAAAGCAGCCGCTGGCCCCCGGCACATTGCAAAGCCGGGCCGAGAGCAGCCCGGCGGTCAGGCTTTCGGCGGTGGCGACAGTTTCGCCCCGGGCAATCAGTGCCTGCACCAGCGCCTGCGCGCTCATGCCTGCTCCTCCCGGAACACGCTGCGGGCCTTCCAGAAATAATCCGCGCCGCTCCAGACCGTCATCGCCGCCATCAGAATTTCCGCCACAATCACCAGCCAATGGCCGGCAGGCAGCAGCATGGCCAGCAGCACACAGAGAATCTGCAGGTTGGTTTTAATCTTGCCCAGCCAGCCCGCGGCCATCACCTGGCCCTTGCCCACGGCCACCAGCCGCAGCCCGTCCACCAGCAGCTCCCGGGCCGCCACAATAGCCGCCGCCCAGGGGGACAGCCGGCTGGAAGCGGCCAGAAAAATCATGCTGGTGAGCACCAGAATTTTATCGGCCACCGGATCGGCAAACTTGCCAAAGGTGGTCACCAGGCCCTGCCTGCGGGCGATATATCCATCCAAAAAATCGGTGAACGCCGCCAGGGCGAACACCGCCGCCGCCCAAACGGGCAGGCCCAGCGCCCACAGCGCCAGGCACGCGGGAATCAGCGCAATGCGCAGAATCGTCAGCTTATTGGGAATGTTCATAATCTGTCCTTTCCGGGGTTCCAAGCGGAATCACATTTTTTTGCGGGGATGCAGCAGTCCATCCGCCCAGTCCGCCACACGATAAGGAAATTTCTGATGTTTTTTCACCGCCACCGCCGCGTCCAGGGCCCAGGCGTGATATTCCCGGTTATCCGGGCTGCGCCGCACGGCCTCCCGAAACGCCTGATGGGCGGAGGCGTATTGCTTCATATGCATAAGCAGCTGGCCTTCGATGAAATACCAGCCGTCGTCCTTCACGTCTGCCCGGCCCAGCTGCAAAAGCGCTGATTCATAGCGTCCCTGTTCCATCAGCCGCTGAGCAATCTTCTTTGCCTCATCCACCGGCACCGCATGGAACCCCACCTGGCGGCCCGCCGCCAACCGCAGCGCTTCCTCATAGGCCAGGTTCAATTGGATTAACTGCGCCTGGGCCTGCTTTTGCTGCTCCTGATCAATGAACTGATCCGGATGGCACGCCTTCACCCGCGTCCGGTACGCCTGGCGCACCTGCTGCTGGTCCGCTTCCGTGGTCAGCCCTAACACCTCAAAGGCATTCAATGGCAAGTACCTCCTTGGGACGGAAAGGTTTAAGGATTCTACGTGGCTGATTGCAGGGGAAACCATTCTTTGGCGGCCAAAGAATGCCCCGCACCCCTTCCAAAAAAGCCGGTAGGGGATGGGATGATTCAGGCAATCTGCAATGCTTCCGAAAGCAATGAACCGGCAAGTGCTTCCGCAGGTCTTAAGCGCAAGCAGTCAATCCGATTTGCTCATTCTTTCCCCATTCGCCTGCAAGACGCGGGACAAAGCACGTGATGCTTTTCGGTTTGCTTTTCGGGTGCGGAAGGAAAGCGCTTAAAATAACAAGGCATTTTCCCCGCCTGCGCCACCGCGGCCTTTATTCCAGCGGTTCGCGGCGGATATCCGCCCCCAGCGCGCGGAGTTTTTCTTCCATATGCTCGTAGCCGCGTTCGATATAGGCGGGCTCATAAATTTCGGTAACGCCCTTGGCCATCAGCCCGGCGATGACCAGCGCCGCGCCGGCCCGCAGGTCGGTGGCGGTGACGGGCGCGCCATACAATTCGGGCACACCTTCGATAATCGCGGTCTGATCCAGAATGTGCACCCGCGCGCCCATCCGCTGCATCTCCACCAGATGCTTGAACCGGGATTCAAAAATCGTCTCGATCACGATGCTGTCCCCGCTGGCCTTGGCCAGCATGGCGCTCATGGGCTGCTGCAGATCGGTAGGGAAGCCGGGATATTCCTGGGTTTTGATGTTCACGGCCCGGTGTCCCCGCACTGTGCGCACCCGGATAGCGTCATCCATTTCGCTGACCTGCACGCCCATTTCCAGCAGCTTTGCCGTCAGCGCTTCCATATGGGTGGGGATGCAGCCGTGGATGGTCACGTCTCCGCGGGTGGCCGCGGCGGCGATCATCAGCGTGCCGGTTTCGATCTGGTCAGGAATCACGGTATACACGCTGCCATGCAGCCGGGGCATCCCCTGGATGCGGATGGTATCCGTGCCCGCGCCCTTGACCTTGCCGCCCATGGAGTTAAGGAAGTTGGCCAGGTCCACAATATGGGGTTCCTTGGCGGCGTTATGGATAATGGTGGTGCCCTGGGCCTTGGCGGCGGCCAGCATGGCGTTAATGGTGCCGCCCACGGTGATCCGGTCGAAATTCACCACGCCGCCCAGCATCTGGCCCCTGGCGTAAATGATCGCGCCTTTTTCCTCCACATCTGCGCCCAGCGCGCGGAAGGCCTTGAGATGCTGATCCACCGGGCGATTGCCAATGGAGCAGCCGCCGGGATACCCCACCTCTGCCTGGCCGCACCGGCCCAGCAGCGCGCCCAGCAGATAATAGCTGGCCCGCATCCGCTGGCTCTGGCGATAAGGCACCTGATGGCTGTTCGCCGGCCGGGGATCAATGGTCATGCGCCGGGCCTCGGGGTCAAAGGACACCAGCGCGCCCAGCTCCAGCAGAATGTCCACCAGCACCCGCACATCTTCAATATCCGGCAGGTTTTCGATGGTGCAGGGCTCGTCGGAAAGCAGCGCTGCGGGGATCACTGCCACCGATGTATTCTTGCCGCCCGATACATAGGTTTCGCCTGTAAGCGGTATTCCGCCTGTAATGAGCAGCTTGTAAGGATCCATTCGGCTTAGCTCCCCCTTGCGCATAGAAATGCGAAAATAACATACCATTTCTATTATACCATACATCCCGTCATTTGTTAAGAGATTCAACGAAAAAAATCCAGGAGGACGAGAAGAACCGTATGGCTTGGCAGGAGGAACCCGTACTATGCGGCCAAAGAACGCGTTCCCCATGCCCCCCTTTCAAGAAAACCCCTTTCCAAGGAAGCCGGATAAGGGCCGGGGTGGCGGGATACCTGTCCGGGCAGGTCTTTTCATTGTATGGAGCGTGTCAAAAAGGGCGTTTTTTTGACGCGCAGACAAAGGCTCCTTTCCGCATCTCTCCTCCTGAATTCCCTGCTCCCCGCCCTTTACAAAATTTATGATTGCGATTATAATGATAGAATCCTTGTAGAGATTGAAGGAGGCATTTTCATGCAGGTAGCGCCCTATGTGCCTGGCGATATTGAGCCCAAATGGCAAAAATACTGGGAGGATCACAAGGCCTTTGAAGCCAGCGACGACCATACCAAGCCGAAATACTATTGCCTGATCGAGTTCCCCTATCCCTCCGGCGCGGGGCTGCATGTGGGCCATCCCCGGAGCAATACCGCTCTGGATATTATTGCCCGCAAGCGGCGGATGGAGGGCTACAACGTGCTCTATCCCATCGGATACGACGCGTTCGGCCTGCCCACGGAAAACTATGCCATCAAAAACCACGTCCATCCCGCCATCGTAACCAAGCAGAACATCGATCATTTCCGGGAGCAGCTGAAAAAGATCGGCTTTTCCTTTGATTATTCCCGGGAAGTGAACACCACCGATCCCAGCTATTATAAGTGGACCCAGTGGATTTTCCTGCAGCTGTACAAGCACGGGCTGGCCTACAAAAATGAAATGCCTATTAACTGGTGCCCATCGTGCAAATGCGGCCTGGCCAATGAAGAAGTGGTGGAAGGCAAGTGCGAGCGGTGCGGCAGCGAAGTGGTGCGGCGGGTGAAGAACCAGTGGATGCTGCGGATCACCGCTTACGCCCAGAAGCTGCTGGACGGGCTGGAGCATGTGGACTTTATCGACCGGGTGAAGACCCAGCAGCGCAACTGGATCGGCCGCAGCGAGGGCGCGGAAGTGGACTTCCAGCTCACGCCCGTGCCCGAAAAGCTCCGGGTGTATACCACCCGGCCGGACACCCTGTTCGGCGCCACCTATATGGTCATTTCCCCCGAGCATCCGCTGATTGACAAATATAAGGATCAGATCACCAATTACGACGCGCTGCTGGCCTATCGGGAAGCCGCCGCCAAAAAGAGCGATTTTGAGCGCACCGAAATGGCCAAGGATAAAACCGGCGTGCAGATCGAAGGCATCCGCGCCATCAATCCGGTAAACGGCAGGGAAATTCCCGTCTGGGTAAGCGATTATGTGCTCATGTCCTACGGCACAGGCGCGATCATGGCCGTGCCCGCCCATGACGAGCGGGACTGGGCCTTTGCCAAGAAGTTTGGCCTGCCCATCATCGAAGTAGTGGCCGGGGGCAAAAACGTGCAGGAAGAATGCTTCCCCGACGTGCAGACCGGCACGCTGGTGAACTCTGATTTCCTCAACGGCCTGAGCGTAGCCGAGGCGAAAAAGAAGATTATCGACTTCCTGACTGAAAAGGGCATCGGCGAACGGAAGGTGAACTTCAAGCTGCGGGACTGGGTGTTCTCCCGCCAGCGGTATTGGGGCGAGCCCATCCCGATCATTCATTGCCCCAAGTGCGGCATGGTGCCCCTGGAAGAAAAGGATCTGCCGCTGCTGCTGCCCGATGTGGAGCACTATGAGCCCACCGATGACGGCCAGAGCCCCCTGTCCCGGATGACGGACTGGGTGAACGTGAAGTGCCCCCGCTGCGGCGGCGATGCTCAGCGCGAAACGGATACCATGCCCCAGTGGGCCGGCTCCAGCTGGTATTTCCTGCGGTACTGCGATCCGCACAACGATAAGGAATTCGCTTCCAAGGAAGCGCTGGATTACTGGATGCCGGTAGACTGGTATAACGGCGGCATGGAGCATACCACCCTGCATCTGCTTTATTCCCGGTTCTGGCATCTGTTCCTTCATGATCTGGGGCTGGTTTCCGCTCCCGAACCCTATCAGAAGCGCACCAGCCACGGCATGATTCTGGGCGAGAACGGCGAAAAAATGAGCAAGAGCCGGGGCAACGTGATCAATCCCGACGATACCATTGCCCAGATCGGCGCGGATGCGTTCCGGATGTATGAAATGTTCATGGGCGCGTTTGACCAGGCCATTCCGTGGAGCACCAATGGCGCCAAGGGCTGCCGCAAATTCCTGGATCGGGTATGGCGGCTGCAGGAAATTCTCACAGATGACGAGGGCATCAGTGAGGATCTGCGGGTGTCCGTCAACCAGACCATCAAGAAGGTTTCCGAGGATTATGAGCGCATGAAGTTCAACACCGCCATCGCCCAGATGATGACGCTGGTGAACGAGATGTATCAGAAGGGCAGCGTCACCAAGGGCGAGCTCAAGGCGCTGCTGCTGCTGCTTTCTCCTGTGTCGCCCCACATCTGCGAGGAAATCTGGCAGCTGCAGGGCTTCGGCGCGCCGGTGTATACCCAGTCCTGGCCCAAGTACGACGAGAAGTATCTCACCCGGGACGAAGTGGAAATCGCCGTGCAGGTGAACGGCAAGGTGCGCGGCAAGCTGATGATCCCCATCACCATGACCCGCGAATCCGCCCAGGAGGAGCTGCCCAAGCTCCCGGCGGTGCAGCAGATCGTGGGCGATCGCCAGATCGTGAAGGTGATCTTCGTGCCCGGACGGCTGCTGAATATTGTGGTGAAATAAAGAAAAGTGAAACATTGCGGAGGGGGTTCTTTGGCGGCAAAGAACCCCCTTCTGCAGGCTATGCCATCGTTCAATGCTGTTTAGGGGAGGCGACAGGCCATGTCCACCTACCGGCGATACCAGGACGCACGAGACGCGGCCTGGCGGACGCTGCTGCGGTTTTCGGTCCGGGCGCTGCCGGTGGACGTGCGCGGCATTGCCGCGGCGCTGGGGCTTTCCCTCCATCCCTTCCCCGATGCAGACCAGGAACCTCAGCTTCACACCCTGGCGGCCAGGGCCCTGGGCGGAGCGGCCTGCGTGTCGCTGCGGCTGGGGCGCGCCTGGCATGCCTTTCTGGCCCCGGGCGTGACTGAGGAAAGCCATATCCGCTTTGCCCTGGCCCATGAGCTGGGGCATCTGATTCTGGCTCACGAAACCTGCGCCCTGTCCCCCGGCGTGCGTGCCTTTCAGGGCCGGGAAAATGCAGGCGACCTCATCGAAGCCCCCCAGGAGCTGGATGATTACGCTGCGGACATTTTTGCCATCCGGCTGCTGGCGCCGGCCTGCGTGCTGCGGGATCTGCGGGCGGATACCCCGTCCCGGATCAGCGCGTTGTGCGGCCTGCCGCCCCGGGCAAGCGCCCTGCGGGCCGAGCGGATGGAGCTGCTGCTCCAGCGCGACGCGTTTTTCGCCCATTCCCTGGAGCGGCAGGTGCACGACCGGTTTCGGCCCTATCTGGCTGCCCGTGCCGCAGGCAGGCCGCTTGATCCATCGCCGTTGCCGCAGGAGAATGCGCCGTCCCGGGCAGGATTGGACGCGCCGCTGTCCCCTTCCGCGCCGGATGCAAGCAGGAAAAGCGCCCTGGTAAGGCGAATTGTTCAAAGCGACTCACCACCCTGGGAAGAGGAAGCCCCGGCAGCTGGGGAAACACTGTCCCCGGCCGGCGAAAAAACCAGCGCTTTTCTGGAAGCCGCCCCTGCAGCGCCGGAAACGCTTCCGGAAGCCGATGCGCCCAGCGCCGCAGAAAAGCCCGGCAAAGTGCTGGCTGTGGCCGCGGCACTGCTGATCGGGCTGGCGGCGGTTCTCTGGGCTCTGATCGGGCCTTCCGGCAGATAACAAATTCATCAAAACAGCAAGGAGAAATCGAATCATGATGTATGACGTGCTGATTATCGGTGCCGGCCCTGGCGGCATTTTTTCCGCGTATGAGCTTACGCGCCTGAACCCCCAGCTCAAGATCGCCGTGTTCGAGGCGGGCCATCCCCTGGCGCAGCGCAAATGCCCCATCGATGGGGAGAAGATCAAAAGCTGCATCCAGTGCAAGCGCTGCTCCATCATGAGCGGTTTCGGCGGCGCGGGCGCGTTTTCCGACGGAAAATACAATATCACCAACGATTTCGGCGGCACGCTCTATGAGTATATCGGCAAGAAGCAAGCGCTGGATCTGATGCGCTATGTGGATCAGATCAACATGGCCTACGGCGGCGAGGGCACCAAGCTGTATTCCACCGCCGGGTCCCAGTTCAAGACCCTGTGCATGCAGAACGACCTGCATCTGCTGGACGCTTCCGTTCGCCATCTGGGCACGGACATCAATTACGTGGTGCTGGAAAACCTGTATAACGACCTGAAAAACAAGGTGGATTTCTTCTTTGACACGCCGGTGGAGCATGTGGCCGTGACGGACGGCGGCTATGAGGTCCGCACCCACGAAGGGGCGTATCAGTGCCGCCACTGCATTATTTCCGTTGGCCGCAGCGGCAGCAAATGGATGGAGACCATCTGCCATGAGCTGGACATTCCCACCCGTTCCAACCGGGTGGACATCGGCGTGCGGGTGGAGCTGCCCGCCGAGATTTTCGCCCATCTCACCGATGCGCTCTATGAAAGCAAGATCGTATATCGCACGCCCAAGTACGGCGATCTGATCCGCACCTTCTGCATGAACCCCAAGGGCGCGGTGGTGAACGAGAACACCAATGGGATCATCACCGTGAACGGCCACAGCTATGAGGACCCCGCCAAGCAGACCCAGAACACCAACTTTGCTCTGCTGGTTTCCAAAAATTTCTCCGAGCCCTTCAAGGATTCCAACGGCTATGGCGAATCCATCGCCCGGCTGAGCAACATGCTGGGCGGCGGCGTGATGGTGCAGCGTTTTGGCGATCTGATCCGCGGCCAGCGCTCTACCCACAAGCGCATCGCCGATTCCTTTGTCACTCCCACCCTGAACGCCACCCCCGGCGATCTGAGCCTGGTGCTGCCCAAGCGAATTCTGGACGGCATCATTGAAATGATTTACGCGCTGGACAAGGTGGCCCCCGGCACAGCCAACGAGGACACGCTGCTCTACGGCGTGGAAGTGAAGTTCTACAACATGGAAGTGGCCGTGAACGAGCATTTGCAGACCAAGTATGACGGGCTGTATGTGATCGGCGATGGCAGCGGCATCACCCATTCTCTGTCCCATGCCTCCGCCAGCGGCGTATTTGTGGCGCGGGATATTATCAACAATTAACGAAAGCATCCGAGCTTTTTTCACCGGGAGGATGAATTCCATGGGCAAGCTGATCGTGATCGCGGGCACCAATGCGTCCGGAAAAAGCGGGCTGGGGGTGGAGCTGGCCAGCCGTTATGGCGGGGAGATTGTATCCGCCGATTCCCGGCAGGTATTCCGGGGGCTGGATTTGGGCAGCGGGAAGATCACGCCCCAGGAGATGCAGGGCGTACCCCATCACCTGATCGACGTATGCCAGCCCGGGGATTTCTTTTCCATGGCGGATTTTCAGCGTCTGGCCTATGCGGCCATTGACGGCATTCAGGCCCGGGGGAAGCTGCCCTTTCTGGTGGGCGGCACGGGGCTGTATGTGGACGCGGTGGCGGAGGGCTATGAGCTGTCCGACCGGGCGCCGGATCTGGCGCTGCGGGCGGAGCTGGAAACCCATACCACGCCGGAGCTGTATCAGATGCTGCAGAAAAAGCTGCCCGGCACGGAGATTGACCCCAGGAACCGGAACCGGGTGATGCGGGCGCTGGAGCGGCTGGCGGCGGATGATTATCATCCGGGAAAGCGGCAGCCGCGATATGAGGTGCTGAAGCTGGGCGTTTCCTGGGATCGGGAAACGCTGAAGCAGCGCATTGACGAGCGGCTGGAGCGGCGGCTCCGGGATGGCATGGTGCAGGAGGTGCAGGGGTTGCTGGATGCGGGCGTGAGCCGGGAGTTTCTCATGAAGCTGGGCCTGGAATACCGCTATCTCACCCGCTATCTGGACGGCGAGCTGACCTACGAGCAAATGGTGCTGGAGCTGGGCAATGCCATCAAAAAGTTTGCCAAGCGGCAGGTTACTTGGTTCAAGAAGGATCCCGCCATTCACTGGCTGGACATGCGCGCCGATCCCGCCGCACAGGCTGCGGCGCTGATCGATCGGTTCCTGGATGGGGATGGGGATGGGAACGGAGAACGTTGAGGGCTCCCACCCTCAAACTCCCGGCCAGGGAGTTCCTCCCTGGACCCGGTTCACAATGGGGCTTGGTCTTAGGAAATCAACGGGTTTCTGTGTGCATGTTAGGAACGATGTGGGGCTATGCGCCCCACACCCCCACCAGGGAGTTCCTCCCTGGACCCGATTCACAACTTTACTGGATTTAAGAAATCGGCGGTTTTCTGTGTGGAGCAATTAAAACGGA
>CAKTWP010000013.1 GCA_934630705.1 uncultured Clostridia bacterium
AGCAGGGCCTGCGTTTCGCTATCCGCGAAGGCGGCCACACTGTTGGCGCTGGCGCCGTGGTGCGTATCGCTGAATAAATTGCGTGTCGGCCCGTGGCCGGCTTCGTGCCGGCCCGGCCGCCATTGATGGGGCGCCGCCTGGCGGCTGACCCCAACCCCTAAGAAAGAGGTGTTTCCACATGGCAGCCAAGGAAGCGCGGCAAAGTATCGTGCTGGCCTGCACCGAGTGCAAACAGCGCAATTACAATAAGAAAAAGAACAAGAAGAACACCCCCGACCGCCTGGAACTGAGCAAGTATTGCCGTTTCTGCAAAAAGCACACCGTTCACCGCGAGACCCGATAAACGCAAGGATGTGACAATCATGGCAGACGAAAAGACCGTCGTGAAAGGGAACGAAAAGGTTTCCTTTGGCACGAAGTTTGTGAACTTCTTCAAGAAGCTGCCTGCCACCATCGCTCGTCCCTTCAAGAATATGTGGCATGAGCTGCGCAAGGTCACGTGGCCGAGCCGCCAGGATCTGATCAAGTATTCCTTGATCGTGCTGGTATTTCTTGTGTTCATGGGCGTGGTGATTGGCCTGCTGGACGTGGGCTCTATTGCTCTGATCAAAGCTATCAAGGCGATCTAACAGCCGATAGGAGAGACCAAAATGTCCGAAGACAGACCTGGCACCCTGGAATGGTATGTTGTGCATACCTACTCTGGCTACGAAAACAAGGTCAAGGACAACCTTGAAAAAGCGGTTGAAAACAACGGCATGCAGAACCTCATCACCGAGGTGATGGTGCCCACCGAAGAGGTTGTCGAGATCCGGAATGGCAAGCGGGTGACCACTCAGCACAAGACCTTCCCTGGTTATGTACTGGTGCATATGATCATTACCAACGAAAGCTGGTATGTGGTTCGAAATACCCGCGGCGTGACGGGCTTTGTGGGCCCGGAAAGCAAGCCCATTCCCTTGACCGCCGACGAGCTGGACCGGATGCTGAACAGCGCTTCTAATCAGGTCGAATTCCGAATCGCTGTGGGCGAAGAAGTTCGCATCTTGTCCGGCCCGCTGGAGAATTTCACCGGTGTGGTGGAGGAAATCGACGCCATGCGGCAGAAGCTGCGCGTGAAGGTGAAGATGTTCCTGGGCCGCGAAATGCAGATCGAGGTGGACCTCGATCAGGTCGAGAAAATCGACAAATGAGGAAGCGGAGCGCCTGAAAGGCAAGGCAGCCCCGGCGGGGCGGCTGATGCTCCATTCCCCGCTTTCCGTTTTCAGTGGGAGGCAGCGCCCCGGCGGGCGCAGCCGCCATTACCACATGCTTTAAGGAGGTGCCATCGAAAATGGCAAAGAAAATTACCGCGTTCATCAAGCTGCAGGTTCCCGCCGCCAAGGCGACGCCCGCGCCGCCCATCGGCCCTGCCCTCGGCCAGCATGGCGTGAACATTCCCGGCTTCTGCAAGGAATTTAACGCCCGCACCGCCAAGCAGGAAGGCCTGATCATCCCCGTTGTTATCACGGTGTTTTCCGATCGTTCCTTCAGCTTCATCACCAAGACGCCTCCGGCTCCCGTGCTGATCAAGAAGGCGCTGGGCCTGGAAAGCGCTTCCGGCCGCCCCAACAAGGACAAGGTTGGCCAGCTGACCCAGGCGCAGGTGCGCGAAATCGCCACCACCAAGATGCCTGACCTCAATGCCGCTTCCATCGAAGCCGCTATGAGCATGGTCAAGGGCACTGCCCGCAGCATGGGCATCACCGTTGCCGACGAATAAGAAGCGTCAAGGATTGAATGTGGGAGGACATAGCGCCGCTACTACCACAGGGAGGAATAAAAGATGAAACACGGCAAGAAATATACCGACAGCAAGAAGCTGGTCGATTCCGCCAAGCTGTATGACCCCGCCGAGGCCATTGAACTGGTCAAGCAGACCGCCAAGGCCAAGTTCGACGAAACCATCGAGCTTTCCATCCGTCTGGGTGTTGATCCCCGGCATGCGGACCAGCAGGTTCGCGGCACCGTGGTGCTGCCCCACGGCACAGGCAAGAAGGTGCGCGTGCTGGTGTTCGCCAAGGGCGATAAGGCCAAGGAAGCGGAAGCTGCCGGCGCCGACTTCGTGGGTGACGCCGATCTGGTGGCCAAGATCCAGAGCGAAAACTGGTTTGGCTTCGACGTCTGCGTTGCTACCCCCGATATGATGGGTACCATTGGCCGCATCGCCCGTCTGCTGGGCCCCAAGGGCTTGATGCCTAACCCCAAGTCTGGCACCGTGACCATGGATGTGACCAAGGCCATCCAGGAGATTAAAGCCGGTAAGGTCGAGTATCGTATCGACAAGACCGCTATCGCCCATTGCCCCATCGGCAAGATCTCCTTTGACAATGACAAGCTGGTGGAAAACCTGCAGACCCTGATGGACGCCGTTATCAAGGCGAAGCCCGCTACTGCGAAGGGCACTTACATCAAGTCTCTTTACATGAGCAGCACCATGGGCCCCTCCATCAAGATCAACAGCCTGAAGTTCTGATTCAATCAGAAATAAAAGTCGCCCCGCCGATGGCTTGCGCCGGCGGGGTGATTTTATCTGTATTTGGAAGAACGATCAGGCGGACGAATGACGGAAGGAAATCGGTGCACTTCCGGGAAGCATAAGCAGGGGAAAAGACAACGATGAAGCAAAAGAATATACTGGAAACGCCACGGCTGCTTCTGCGAGAAATGGATGAAAGCGATTTGCCTGCGCTGAAGGAAATTGTGCAGGACGCGGAAACCATGTGGGCCTATGCCCATGCGTTTTCGGACGCGGAAGCGCAGGCCTGGCTGGATAATCAGCTGCGCCGATACCGCGAGGATGGCTTCGGCTTGTGGGCAATGATTGATAAGACGTCGGGGCAGGTGATCGGCCAGTGCGGGGTCACGCTCCAGCAAACACCCCAGGGAACAGTTCATGAAGTGGGGTATTTGCTGAACCGTCACTGGTGGCATCTTGGCTATGCGATAGAAGCGGCCCGCGCCTGCAAGGATTACGCTTTTGAAAACATCGGCGCGGAGCAGGTCTGTTCCATCATCCGGACGGAGAATCTTCCGTCCCAGCGGGTAGCCATCCGCAATGGCATGGTTCCCCGCAGCCTGTTCACTAAGCATTATTGGCATCAGGATATGGCTCATGTGGTCTATTCCATTTCGCGGGCGGAATGGGAAAACCGAAAATGGTAATGGCATCCAGGCAATTTTGCGTATGCCATCGCCATTTCATGATTGATTAAAGAAAAACGGAGGAGCCAGTCTTTGATCGACAAAGGTGGTTCCTCCATTCTTTTTGGCAAGCCCGGGATTAGGCGGTTTGATTCGTGGTATACATGCTGTACAGCGCGTAATACAGGCCGTGCTTGTTCATCAGCTCCTGATGGGTGCCCTGCTCCTCCACGCCCTTATCGGTGAGCACCCAGATCACGTCCGCATTGCGGATGGTGGTCAGCCGGTGGGCGATGGTGAAGGTGGTGCGGCCCTTGGCCAGCTCTTCCAACGATTTCTGCACCAGCAGCTCGCTTTCATTATCCAGAGCGCTGGTAGCTTCGTCCAGAATCAGGATGGGCGGATTCTTCAGAAACACCCGGGCAATGGACAGCCGCTGCTTCTGCCCGCCGGACAGCTTCACGCCCCGTTCGCCAATATAGGTGTCGTATCCATCGGGGAGCTGCATGATGAAATCGTGAGCGCCGGCCCGCTTGGCGGCCAGCACCATTTCATCATCCGAGGCACCGGGCTTACCGTAAATGATATTGTCCCGCACGGTGCCGGAGAACAGATACACCTCCTGCTGCACCATACCGATGGCATTGCGCAGGGATTTCAGGGTGATGCCCTGGATGTCGCGGCCATCAATGGTGATGCGGCCTTCGGTCACGTCATAGAACCGGGGAAGCAGGTTGCACAGGGTGGTCTTGCCCGAACCGCTGGGCCCCACGATGGCCACGTTTTGGCCGGGGGTGACGTGCATATTCAGATCGGTGAGCACCTCATGGTTGGCGTCGTCGGCATAATGGAAGCCCACATGCTGGAAGGCCACCTCGCCCCTGACGTGTTCGATGGGCTGCGCGCCGGGATTATCATGGATTTCAACGGGCGCATCCATGATTTCGCAGAAGCGCTCAATGCCGGTCATGCCGTTCTGGAACTGCTCGGTGAATTCCACGATGCGGCGGATGGAGGTGAGCAGGGTGGAGATATAGAGCAGATAGGCGGTATAATCGCCCACGCTGATTTTGCCGGCGGCCAGGAACAGCGCGCCTGCCATCACCACCACAATATACATCAGGCCATCGAACAGGCGGGTGACGGTGCCGAAGCCGGCCATGTAGCGATAGCGCTTTTTCTTCAGCTTCAGAAACGTATCATTGCCCTCGCCAAACTTTTCCCTTTCAATATCCTCATTGGCAAAGGATTTCACCACCCGCACGCCCAGCAGGCTGTCCTCCACCTGGGCGTTGATTTCGCCCACCTGATGCCGGGATTCCTTAAAGGCCACGCGCATCTTTTCCCGGAAATAACGGGTGCCGATGAGCATGAAGGGCAGCATCACGAAGATCAGCAGCGTCAGCCATACGTTCATGCCGCACAGAATCACGAACGACACCGTGATCTTCACAAACGCAATCAGCATTTCCTCGGGGCAGTGATGGGCAAACTCCGTTACGTCGAACAGGTCGGAGGTGATGCGGGCCATGATCTGGCCTATCTTGGTGTTGTTATAATAGGAAAAGGAAAGCTGCTGGAGATGATCAAACAGATCGGTGCGCATATCGGTTTCCAGCTTGGAGCCGGTGACGTGGCCCCAGTATTGCATAAAGTAATTGGCGGCCGCGTCAATGATCCGCAGCAGGATATACATCCCGCCCAGCTTCAGCACCCAGCCTGTGGTGATAGCGGTATAATCCGTCACGGCCTGGTTGGTGATGGCGCGGATAATCAGGGGAAACACTACCTCGCACAGGGTGGTGAGCATGGCGCAGCACAGATCCAGGAGCATTTCGCTGCGGTACTTGCGATAGTAGGGCAGGAAACGCCTCAGCAGCGCGGAGAGCTTCATATGCTGCTCTTTGTTTTCGGGCATGGTTCGTCGCTCCTTTCGTATGGGAAATAGGGGATTACAGCCGCAGGGCGGGCCGGGCGTTCAGGCTCAGATCGGCCAGCTCCCCCCGGCGCAGCCGATAATAGGCGGCGGAGCCGATCATGGCCGCATTATCGCCGCAAAGCTCCAGCCGGGGCATATACAGGGGGATGCCCGCTTTCGCGCAGGCCGCTTCCATCTCCCGGCGCAGCAGCCGATTGGCGGATACGCCGCCGGCCAGCACCATTTTGTGCAGCCCCAGCTCCCGGGCCGCCAGCATGGCCTTATCCACCAGCTGGGATACCACGGCATATCGGAAGGATGCAGCCAGATCCGCATCGCAGAGCAGCTCGCCCTTTTGCCGGGCATTATGCACGGCGTTGATAAAGGCGGTTTTCAGGCCGGAGAAGGAATAATCATACCGGCCGTCCACATGGGGGCGGGGGAGAGGCAATGCGTGGGGATTGCCGTTTTCCGCCAGCTTATCCAGCAGCGGCCCGCCGGGATAGGGAATGCTCAGCACCCGGGCGGCCTTGTCAAAGGCTTCCCCGGCGGCGTCATCCTGGGTCTGGCCGATGATGCGATAGACTCCGTAATCCTCCACGGCGAACAGATGGCTGTGGCCGCCGCTGACCACCAGCGCGGCGAAGGGCGGCGTCAGCTCCGGGGAGGAGAGGAAATTGGCGCAGATATGGCCCTCAATGTGGTTCACAGGAATCAGCGGCTTGCCCGCTGCATAGGCCAGGGCTTTGGCGCAGGAAACGCCGATCAACAGCGCGCCTACCAGACCGGGGCCATAGGTGACGGCGATAGCGTCCACGTCTTGCAGCGTCATGCCTGCCTGTGCAAGGGCAGCATCCACCATCCGATCCACCTTTTCCACATGGGCGCGGCTGGCGATTTCCGGCACTACGCCGCCGTAAAGGGCGTGGAGATCGATTTGGGTGAACACGGCATTGGACAGAATCACCCGCCCATCCTCCACCACGGCGGCGGCGGTTTCATCGCAGCTGGATTCAATGGCCAGAATGCGGACGTGCTCCTTTCCCCGCAGCCGGGAAAGCGCTTCCTGAGAGGTTTCTTGATAGCTCATGTGACGAATCCTTCTGAATAAAAGTTGGAAGGGCCTTTTTCAAGGCCCTTTTTGCAATGGGAAGATACAGGTGCTTAAGCCGCTTTTTCTTCTTTCCGCCCCACCTTGAACCAGGCAACAATGATTGCCAGCATAATGCCCAGCACAGGCAGCAGATTTTTCAGCAGCACCGTGCCATACCATCGGAAGAAGGACAGAGGCATCAGAGCCACCAGCAAATCGGTTCCCGGGTTCATCAGCCATAAGTCATTGGAGAAAACCACCTGATGGAACGTCCAGAACAGGCCATTGAAATTGACCATGCCCCATGCGGCCAGCCCCAGTCCTGCCGCCAGCAGCAGGATGGAACCGACAGCAAAGCCCCGAAACGCATCCTGCATGGCTTTTTCCCGGTTTTTGGCCAACAGATACAGGGCCGCCAGCGCAGCCACCGTTCCGCCTCCGGCGATCCAGCGGATCAGCTTGAGGGCGCTGACGATGCCGCGCACATCCTGCAAATGCAGGCTTTCCGTTTCGGAAAAAGCATTTACCAGCTGGGTATGATCCTCCCGGGCGGGCACCTGAACGGCATCCGTTTTCCCATCCAGATATTGGGCGATGGCTTTGGCGTAGGTGGGATATTCTGATGCCAGCACCCCGAAGGAATTGCCATCCGCGAAGGAATTGAAGCCCCGGGTGATCAGATCGGTATTGGTGACGCAGGCGGCGGCGATGGAGCACAGCAGGGAAAGCAGCCCCATGACCCCCAGCAGCGCGAACAAAACGCGTTTCCAGGCTTGCTTCATTTCGCGCCTCGCTTACTGCATCTTCAGATACGCCGTGATGAAGCCTTCCAGATTGCCATTCATCACGTCGGTGATATTGCCGGATTCGTAGCCGGTGCGGTGATCCTTTACCATGGTATAGGGCTGGAACACATAGGAGCGAATCTGGCTGCCCCATTCGATCTTCTTCATCTCGCCCTTGATATCGGCCATTTCCTGCTCCCGCTCCCGTTCCCGCAGCTCCAGCAGCTTGGCTTTCAGCATTTTGATACAGGTGGCGCGGTTCTGCACCTGGTCGCGTTCGGTCTGGCAGGAGACCACGATGCCGGTGGGGAAGTGGGTCATGCGGACGGCGGAGGAGGTCTTGTTCACGTTCTGGCCGCCTGCGCCGCTGGAATGATAGGTATCCACCCGCACATCCTTCATATCGATCTCGATTTCCTTGTCGTCCTCCTCCAGCATGGGGGCCACATCCAGAGAAGCAAAGGAGGTGTGGCGGCGGGCGTTGGCGTCAAAGGGGCTGATGCGCACCAGCCGGTGCACCCCCTTTTCCCCCCGCAGATAACCGTACGCATGGTCGCCGCTGACCTCGAAGGTGACGGATTTCACGCCCGCTTCGTCCCCGTCCAGCAGATCCAGCACCTTCACGGTGAAGCCCATTCGCTCACAATAGCGGGTATACATGCGATAGAGCATGCTGGTCCAGTCCTGGGCCTCGGTGCCGCCTGCGCCGGCATGGAGGGACAGCACAGCGTCGCAATCGTCATATTTGCCCCGCATCAGCGTTTCCAGCGCCAGGTTTTCGGTTTCAGTTTCCAGCCGCTGGATTTCGGCGGAAATTTCTTCGATCATGCTTTCGTCGTTTTCTTCCTGGGCCAGCTCGATCATGGTGTCCGCGTCGTCGCAGCCGGACACCAGGGAGTTGTAATGCTTGATCTTGCCTTCCAAAGAAGCAATGCGGCGGTTCACGTGGGTGGAGCGCTCCAGATTATCCCAGAAGCCATCGGCGTTCATTTCCTCATGGAGCTCCTGCAGCTCCCGGTGCATATCGTCCATGTGCAGCCCTTCGCCCACTTCCTGAAGCTTGCTGCGCAGGGCGGCCACCCGGGCGGAAAATTGCTCTAATTCTACGATCATAAAACGATCTCTCTCCTTTAGCGTCGGTCGGTTCGGAATGGGAAAGGTGGGCGGCCCTTACGGCGGCCCGGCCCGGGAGTGGGAGACAGCCCTTCAGTTCCCCCCGGCGTTTCGGCCGCAGCAGTTTTTGTATTTCTTGCCGCTGCCGCAGGGACAGGGGCTGTTTCGTCCGATTTTTTCTCCGGCCTTTACCGGCGTGCGCGGGGCGTCCTTCGTCGGCACCGGCCCGGCGTTGCGGATTTCCTGCACAGGCTTGGCCGCGGCCCGGCGTTCCGGCGTGCGCTCAATGCGCAGCAGATACAGCCGGCGCACCGTGTCCTCCCGAATCAGCCGCACCATTTCCTCGAACATGTCATAGGATTCCATTTTGTATTCGTTCACCGGATCCCGCTGGGCGTAAGCCCGCAGGCCGATGCCGTCCCGCAGCTGATCCATGGCGTCGATATGATCCATCCACCGGGTGTCCACCGCCCGAAGCAGGATGGCCCGCTCCAGCTCGCGCATATCGATGCCCATTTCGGTAAAGTGGGCTTCCCGCTCCTCATAGAAGCGGGAGGCGGTCTTTTTCAGGAAATCGGCCACATCCTCTTTCTTAAAGGAAAGAATCACGTCCCGGTTGGCTTCGATGGTGCCCACGGGGATGCACAGCCGCTCCGTATAATCCCGCAGGCCTACCAGATCCCATTCCGCAGAGGAATCCCCCGCCAGGAACCGGGAGCAGGCTTCGTCGATCAGGCTCTGCACCATGCCGGCGACCACGTCCCGCATGTTTTCGCCCCGGAGCACCTGCAGCCGCTGGCCATAGATGATGCCGCGCTGCTGGTTCATCACGTCGTCGTATTGCAGCACATGCTTGCGCATTTCGTAGTTCCGGCTCTCCACCCGCTTCTGGGCGTTTTCGATCTGCTTGGTGAGCATGCCCGCTTCCAGGGGCGTGTTTTCATCCATGCCCAGCCTGGCAATGAGCGGCTGAATCCGCTCGCCGCCAAAGAGGCGCATCAGATCGTCCTCCAAGGCGATGAAGAACTGGGAGGAGCCCGGATCGCCCTGACGGCCGGCACGGCCCCGCAGCTGATTATCAATGCGGCGGGATTCGTGGCGTTCGGTGCCGATGATATGCAATCCGCCTACGGCCACCACCTTATCGTGTTCCACGTCGGTGGTCTTTTTGTATTCGGCTTTCAGCTCCTGATACCGTTTCCGGGCGGCGAGAACCTCCTCGTCCACGTTTTCGTTAAAGCCTGTGGCGGCCTCAATGATTTCCTCGGGGATTTCCTCCTGCCGCATGGTGCGGCGGGCCAGAAAGTCCGGGTTGCCGCCCAGCAGAATATCGGTGCCGCGGCCGGCCATGTTGGTGGCGATGGTGACGGCGCCATAATGGCCCGCCTGGGCCACGATGGAAGCCTCCCGAGCGTGGTGCTTGGCATTGAGCACCTCATGGGGCACGCCACGCAGCTCCAGCATATGGCTCAGCAGCTCGCTGACCTCCACGCTCACCGTGCCTACCAGAATGGGCTGGCCGGTGGCGTGGCGCTTGATGATTTCCTCCACCACGGCGGCGTATTTGCCCTTCTTGGTGCGGTAAATCACGTCGTTGAGATCCTGGCGGATCATGGGCTTATTGGTGGGAATCTGCACCACGTCCAGATTATAAATGCCCTGGAATTCGCTTTCCTCGGTTTTGGCGGTGCCCGTCATGCCCGAGAGCTTTTTATACATGCGGAAGTAATTCTGGAAGGTGATGGTGGCCAGGGTTTTGCTCTCCCGCTCCACCTTCACATGCTCCTTGGCCTCGATGGCCTGATGCAGACCGTCGGAATAGCGGCGGCCGATCATCAGCCGGCCGGTGAATTCATCCACGATCACCACCTGATCGTTCTGCACCACGTAGTCCACGTCCCGCTTCATCAGGGCGTTGGCCTTCAGGGCCTGAATCAGGTAATGGTTCAGGTCGTTATTCTCCGGGTCGGACAGGTTATCCACGCCAAAGGCAGATTCGGCCTTGCGGGTGCCCTCCTCGGTGAAGATGACGGTTTTGTCCTTTTCCTCAATGGTATAGTCTTCATCCTTGCGCAGGCGGGAAACAAAGCGGTCCGCCCGCTCATACATATCCGTGGATTTTTCGCCCTGCCCGGAAATAATCAGGGGCGTGCGGGCTTCATCGATGAGGATGGAGTCCACTTCGTCCACGATGGCGAAGGCGTGGCCCCGCTGCACCATGTCCTTTTCATAGAGCACCATGTTATCCCGCAGATAATCGAAGCCCATTTCGTTGTTGGTGCCATAGGTGATATCGCAGGCATAGGCGGCCTTGCGCTGGGCGTTATCCAGATCGTGGGTGATAATGCCCACGCTCATGCCCAGGAAGCGATAGAGCTTGCCCATTTCCTCGCCCTGGAAGGAGGCCAGATAATCGTTCACCGTCACGATATGCACGCCGTTGCCTGCGATGGCGTTAAGATACGCAGGCAGGGTGGCCGTAAGGGTTTTGCCTTCGCCGGTTTTCATTTCGGCGATGCGGCCCTGATGGAGCACGATGCCGCCGATCAGCTGCACCCGGAAGGGACGCATGCCCAGCGTGCGCCGGCTGGCCTCCCGCACCACGGCAAAGGCTTCGGGGAGCATATGATCCAGGGTTTCGCCGCCCTGATAGCGCTGCTTAAATTCCGCCGTTTTGGCGCAGAGCGCTTCATCGCTGAGCGCCTGCATCTGCGGCTCCAGCCCGTCGATCTGATCGGCAATCTTCATCAGGGGCTTCAGCTGCGCTTCATTGCCAAAACCCAGCATTTTTTTCAGAAATTCCAGCATCTGCTTTCTCCTTGTTTTCGCATTGCGGTCTGCCGAAAACATGATTTTCCACAGACCGATTGGGCATGAAACGGCCGCAAAAATCCCGCCATACCGCCAGCTTTTATTATACCACGTTTCCGCCCGATCCCGCAAGCCCGAGAGGGCTGCAGGGGAAATTTTGTGTGGCCTTCCCTGCAAATTTTTACATAGATTTCAGCGGCCCGCCATGGACGGGGAAGGCGGGAGTGTGGTATACTGGAGATAATCAAGACCGGGCAAAGGGGCGGATGAACCAGATGACAAGCGAGGCCTATGAGCTGCTGGCGATGCTGATGCGGTATGTGTTCGTGGGCATCGGCGTGCTGATTTCCTGGCGGGCGTATCGCTGGCTGCGCCGGGACGCGCGGCAATATAAGAAGGAAATGCGCAATCTGCCGGATGCGGGGCTGGTGGGCGAAATCGTGAACCTGAAGACCGGCGAAAGCCAGCCGCTGCCCCGGGAAGGGCTGATCGGTTCCTCCCGCGCCTGCGATATTCGGGTGAAGGAGCCCGGCGTGGCCCGCCGCCATGCGCTGTTTGCGTTTGAAGAGGGCAAAGGCCTGCGGGTTACGCCCCACCTGGGGAATCGATTGCTGATGGAGGGCGTGGAGTTGAAGGGCCCTGCCCATGCATTGCACGGCACGCAGCTCCAGCTGGGCGATGCGGTGCTTCGGGTGCGCCTGTTCGCGGGGCTGAAGGTGCCCCATCCTATGCAGTTCCAGCCGGATGCCCCGGCCCGGACAGATGGAGAAGAAGATGCGCCGTTTGAAAACGACACCGTGCCTTCCCCCTTTGACGCGGTGCCCCAGTTCGCCCCGGCACAGGAGCAGGAAACGCCCGCAGCGGAGCAGCCATCCCCCTTCTATCAGGGCCATTATACCGAGGATGGCCAGATGACCTGGGATTACGCCTATTCATTGGAGGAATTGGAGCAGGCGCGGCAGCAGCAAATGCTGAGCACCGATCAAACGCCCGAGGAGAACGACGAGGCGCTGCCCTATGAAAGCCCCGTTCCCCGGCATAGAAGGAGGCGGCGGCAGTGAAAAGGAACGCGGATGGCAGGAAAGCGGACGGCAAAGAAAAAAAGCGCTTCCGCCGGCGGGATCCGGCCCGGGCGCTGCTCAGCGCGGTGATGGTGTTTTTCTTTCTGGCATTTCTGCTGCTGGCCCTGAAGGACGGCTCCTGGGAATGCGTGCTGCTGGCGCTGGCGGTGCCCGCGCTGATTTTCGTGGGCACGGCGGGGATTCCCAAACTGTTTCCGGCGGATAAGCTGCTTCTGTCGCTGACCAATTTTCTGTGCGCCCTGGGTGTGCTGGTGCTGTATCGGCTCAGCCCGGAGCGAGGGCTCACCCAGGCGGTGAATTATGGCGTGGGCGTGGCGGCCATGCTGGTTTGCATTCTGCTGGTGCGGTATATCAAAGATTGGAAATGGCTGTCGCTGCTGATGATGGCGGGCAGTTTTCTGATGCTGGCGCTGCCGCTGCTCATCGGGGAGAAGCGAAACGGCGCCCGAAACTGGATCAGCGTGGGCGGCTATTCGATGCAGCCCAGCGAGCTGGTGAAGCTGGCGCTGCTGCTGAGCATTTCCTATTGGCTGGCCCGGCGGAAGGTGGTCTTTTCGGTGGCGTTTGTGGGCGGCTGCCTGCTGCTGCTTATGCTTCAGGAGGATCTGGGCACGGCGCTGCTCTATTACGGGGTGACGCTGGTGCTGCTTTACGCGGCCACGGGCAGCCTGCCGCTGGTGGGCGCCGGCCTGGCCGGAGGCGCAGGCGCGGCGCTGATGGGGTATCAGATGTTTGCCCATGTGAAGCGCCGGGTGGCCATCTGGCTCAATCCCTGGGCGGATATGGACGGCTCGGGCTATCAGATCGTGCAGAGCCTGATCGCCATTGTCAACGGCGGTGCCTGGGGCGTGGGCCTGGGGCTAGGCAACGCCTCGGTGATTCCCGAATATTATAACGACTTTATTTTCTCCGTGATTCTGCATGAATTCGGCATGATTTTCGGGCTGATCGTGGTATGCATGTATCTGTTCATTACCATCCGGGGCGTGATGATCGCCCGGCGCTCCCGCACGGCGTTTCACGCGCTGCTGGCCACCGGCTGCGCCGCGCTGATCGCGCTGCAGGCGTTTGTGATCATTGGCGGCAATATCAAGCTGATTCCGCTGACCGGCGTGACGCTGCCCTTCATCAGCTACGGCGGCACGTCCATGGTGTCCAGCCTGTGCGTGATCGGGCTGCTGCAAGGCGTGGCCAGCTGCAATGAGGCGGGCGTGCATGCGGACCGGGCGCTGGCCATGCAAGGGGGCGATCTGAAATGAAACAGCTGCGAAAGAACATTCTGCGTATCGCCCTGCTGCTGTGCGGCCTGTTTGTGCTGCTGGCGGGCTATGGCGCCTACAGCATCGCCACCTATGGCAACCGCTGGTTTGCCTCTACGGCCAACACCTTCGTGCGCACCCAGAAAAAGAATGTGATCGCGGGGGACATTCTGGATCGCAACGGCGTGGTGCTGGCCACCACCCGGGACGGCCAGCGGGTCTACGCGCAGGATGCAGCGGTGCGCAAGGCCACGGTGCACGTGGTGGGCGACAGCGGCTCCAACGTGAATAACGGGGCGGAATCCTTCTTTTCCGCGTATCTCTATGGCTTTAACATGAGCTTTCTGGAACGGCTGGGCTGCGCCGTGAAGGGGCAGGCCCGCCAGGGCGATAACGTGCAGCTTACCATCGACAGCACGCTGGCTTCCTATGTGGCTTCCATTTTCCCCAGTGGGAAAAGCGGGGCTGTAGTAGTGATGAATTACAAAAACGGCGAGGTGCTCACCCAGCAGTCCTTCCCCAATTTCGATCCCCAGAATATAACCGCCAGCGTGAAGGAGGACGCGCAGAAGCCCTTTTATAACCGGGCGGTGCAGGGGCTGTATGCGCCGGGCTCCACGTTCAAGGTGGTCACCGCCGAATCCGCTCTGGAAAATTATCAGGACGCCACCACCATGGCTTTTTACTGCGACGGGCAGCTTCAGGTGGGCGCGCAGGTGATTACCGACGCGGGCACGGATCTGCTCGCCGGGAAGATCACCCAGCATGGCCAGCTGAATCTGCTGCGGGCCTTTCAGGTGAGCTGCAACAACACCTTCGCCCAGCTGGCGCTGAAGCTGGGGGATGCGAAGCTGCGCAAAACGGCGGAGACCTTCGGGTTTAACGATAACTTCCTGTTCCGGGATCTGGTGGTGGAAAATTCATCGTATCCCACGGCCAACCGCACCGATCGGGAAATTGCCTGGACGGGAGCGGGCCAGAGCGCGCTGGTGGCCACGCCGATGCACATGTGCATGATTGCGGCAGGCGTGGCCAACGGAGGCGTGATGATGGAGCCGCGGATGCTCAAGGAAGCCGTGGCCCAGAACGGCACCGTGCGCGCCGCGTTCGCAGAGAAGGTGTATCGACGGGTAATGCCTGCGCAGAACGCAGATCTGCTCAAGGAATACATGCGGGCCGTGGTGACCGGCGGAACGGGCACCCGCGCCGCAATTTCCGGGGTGAAGGTCTGCGGCAAAACAGGATCCGCAGAGCTGGATAATCAGGAAAACACCAATGCCTGGTTTATCGGATTTCTGGATGAGCCGGACGCCCCCTACGCCATTGCTATCGTGGTAGAGGATGCAGGCGGCGGCGGCTCGGTGGCCGCGCCCCTCGCCCGGCAAATCTTTCAATGGTTGCTGGGAAAATGAGGAATGATGGGGAGCGGAGCAGGCTTCCTTTCAGGAGCAGGAAAGATGCTCACGTGTCCATCCAAAGAAAGCTGGCTGGGTGTGGATAATGAACTGCACCCGTCTGTCATGCGTCTTTGGCTTTAGCCCAAACAGTTTTGAAACAGGTGCTGCGCCGATGGAAAAGGCAGAAGGGGGAACTGTTCTTTGAACGCAAAGCATGGTTCCCCCGCATTATTATTCTGCATTTTTCGGGCTTGCGGTTTTTGTCGAAAAAGGGTAGAATAAAGAGCTAACGGATAAAAGAGGAGGGAATCCCCTTGACACAAACCACTTCCGTCTCCCGGCGGACGGGCAGGCCTTATGCGTATCGGATGTTTTTGTATATGGCGCTGGCGCTGATAACGGCTGCGCCGCTGACGGAGCTGAGCCTGGTCTCCTATCTGGCGGCATATGCCCAGAACCGGCTGCGCCAGACATTGACGGCGGCCCTGGGCGCCGGCGCAGTGGCGGCTGCCGCCGGGGCGGGGATGCACGGACTGATAAAAAAGGGCAGGAATCCCCAGGGCTTTCTGGGCACGGGAGTTGTAAGCTGGCTGGGCGGGCTCGTCTGGCTGATCGCCGGGTGCGTTGGCGCGGGCCTGTTCTTTTGCCTGGCGCTGTGTCTGATGGGGATGACGCTGAGCCTGGGCGCCGCCCGGGCCATGTGCGTCGATCTGGGAAGGGTGCTTTCCTTTGCACAGGGCAGGGAGCAGGGCGATGCGGCTCATGCGCTGGCCTGCAAGCGCATGAAATATGGCTTGGCGGCTGGCCAGACCCTGACGGTTTGTCTGGCGGTGGCGATCTGCCTGCATCAGCCCCGCTTTTCGCCATGGCTTGCCGTGCCCGCGCTGGCGCTGACGGGGGCGGCAACGGTGTTCGCCCTGCTGTTTCCGCTGACGAACCGACAGCTGCTCAAGCTGCGGCGGTATGCCGCCCTGCAGGCGGAAGGCACGGAAAACAAGGCTCTGCGGGAACTGCTGGAAGGAGCTATTTGGGAAAAGCGCTGCAAGCCCTATGGCGTGCGGATGATTATGCGTCTGCTGCGGCTCTTCTGCCTCCATCGGGTGAAGGGCATGGAGCGGGTGCAGCTGGATGGGGATGTGCCCTGCATTTTCGTGTGCAATCATGGGGAAATTTACGGCCCCATTATCACCAAGCTGTTTCTGCCTTATCCCTTCCGGCCCTGGGTGACCTATGAAATGGCGGATCGGAAAATCGTGGCGGATCGGATGTGCAACGGCATCTGGAAGGACGTGAAGTGGATTCCCCGGAAGGCGCTCTGGTTCTTTGCGGATCGGATTGCCGCACCGCTGAGCGCGTGGATTATGCGGTCGGTGGACTGCATCCCAGTGTTTCACGATAATCCCCATAAGCTGATGCAGACCTTCCGGGAAACCACGGCGGCCATGGAAACAGGGGATAACATCCTGATTTTCCCTGAAAACGCCGCCACCTCCGCCAACGGCCGGTATCAGCGGGAGGGGGTTTCCGAGTTCTTTACCGGGTTCACCATGGCCGGGCAGCTGTATTATAACAAAACCGGGAAAAGCCCGCTGTTTGTGCCCATGTATGCGAATAAGAAAAAACGGACGATCTCTCTGGGCACCCCCACCCGCTTTGACCCGGACGCACCAGCCAACGATGAGAAGGAACGGCTGTGCGCCTATCTGCGCGGGGAAATGCTGAAACTGGCTGAATTATAATCAAAAAACAAAAAAGCAAAGGCGGCGGAAAACCGGTCGTTTGACCGGCAGACCGCCGTTTTTTGCGGGCTTTAAGGGGCCGTCACGGCAGCAGCAGCACCTGCCCGATCACCAGCAGATTGCGATTGGGCAGATCGTTCAGGGCCACCAGCGCATCCATGGTGGTCTGGAATCGCCGGGCCAGCCGGGATAAATGATCGCCACGCCGCACCACATATCCCCGGGCGGGATGAGCGGCGGATGCCGGGCCCAGCCGCAGCAGCAGGCCGGGCGGCAACGCGTCCTCAGCCGCGAGACCGTTCCAGGCCGCCAGTGTTTCCGGGCGAATCCCCATGGCCTGGGCCACTGTGGACAGCGAATCTCCGGGCTGCACCACCAGCGCGTCTCCCAGCAGCGCATCCGCGGAGACCGTGGAAACGGCGGAGCGGACAGGAATGCGCATCACCTGCCCGCGCAGAACCCGTCCTGGAACCGGGAAAAAATTCAGTCTGTCCAGCCGGACAATGGATACGGCGAAATGCCGGGCGGTGTAATAGGGCCGGGAGGCGTTGGGGGAGATGAACAGGCAGCCCCATTCCCCTTCCCCTGCTTTTGAAAGCGGTATGCGCAGCAGCTGTCCTGCCAGCGGCTGCCCCGATAGAGGAAGAACGTTGATTTCCCGCAGCGCCGCTTCCTCCACGCCATATCGCGTCGCGATTGCGGACATGGTATCGCCATACTGAGCGGCATAATAGGCCGATTCCGGTTTCGGCGTGGGCGCGGGGGTGGGCTTTACCGTGGGCATAAATGTGGGTACGGGCGTGGCAGTGGGAGACAGGGTGGGCCGGGGCGTGGCGGTAGGCTCGGGAGATGGGAGAAAGATTTCCTGCGTGAAATAATCCAAATCCACATCGCCGGAAATGCCCGCCACCCGGCCGTTATCCGCGAATTGAAACCCGACCCAGCTTTTCCAGCGGCCGTTAGCTTCAGGAAGCGCCACGCCGTAATTGGCCACCCACAGGGGATAAACCGCCAGCGCGTCGTCGTATCGATCCCGGGCTCCGGAAGCGTCAGAGTAGATGCAGGGGGCATAACCGCCATAGGCGGCCACCTCCTCCAGAAACGCCGCGGCCACCTGGTTCCATTGCTCCCGGGTAAAGCTGTTATCGCCTTCCAGATCCATGGCGGGGCGGCAGTCCGGCACGGCCCCGGCGGCGCGCAGGGTGTCGATAAAGAAACGGGCCTGCGCCCGGGCCTGGGCTGCGTCCCGGGCGGTAAGATAATGATACACGCCCACGGCAAGACCATTCTCCCGGGCACCGAAGAAATTGCGGCGGAAGGTGGGATCCTCGTATGCATCGCCCTCGGTGGCGCGGATATACGCCAGCCTTTTCCCTGACGCGCCCACCTGCGTCCAGTCGATCTCCCCCTGATAGACGCTTACGTCAATGCCCGGAATCAGGGGCGTGGAGGCGGGCGGAAAGGTGTCCGCGGCCAGGGCAATCCAGGGCATCAGGCAGCAAATCAGGCACAGCAGCAGTTTTTTCATGCAGCGCATTTCCCCTCTCTTGGGTTTGGGCGGCCACGGTGCGCCGGGCCTGCCCGTCCTCAGCTTATGCGGGGCAGACGCATGATGTGCCTTTGCTTGGCGCATAATGTACGGGAGGGGGGAAAAAGCATGCTGACGGTGTTTGTACGCACGCTGATTCTGTATGGCGTTTCGGTGGTTGCCATCCGGCTGATGGGCAAGCGGCAGGTGGGGCAATTGCAGCCCTATGAGTTTGTGGTGGCGCTGATGATTGCGGAGCTGGCCGCTTCGCCCATGGAAAACGTGGGCACGCCGCTGCTCTATGGCATCGTGCCTATTCTGGGGCTGCTGCTGCTCCATGGAGTGGCCACGCTGCTGTCGGTCAAGTTCATGCCCCTGCGCCGGGCTGTATCCGGGGGTCCCAGCGTGGTGATCCGCAAGGGCGTGATTCAATATGCCGAAATGCGCCGCATGTGCTACACTACTTCCGATCTGCTGGAGGAGCTGCGCGCGCAGGGATTTTTGAATATTGCGGATGTGTGTACCGCCGTGCTGGAAACCAGCGGCAAGCTCAGCGTGTTTCCCTATGCCAACAAGCGGCCCGTTACGCCCGAGGACATGCACATGCAGGTGGATTACGAGGGCATCCCCATGACGCTGGTGGTGGATGGACGGGTGCAGCAGGGGCATCTGCGTCAATGCGGGCTTACGGAAAGTTGGCTTTGGGATCGGCTGCGGCCGCTGGGATATACCAGGCCCGGGCAGGTGCTCCTTTGCAGCCTGGACACCCGGGGCATGCTGCTGGTGCAGGGCAAGGGCGCGGATGAAAAAATGCATCTGATTCAGGCGCTGGATCAAAAAGCGGTGGGATGGTGATAAGGAATGCGGGGGATGGTTTGGGTGGTGCTGGCCGCGTTTGCACTGATTCTGTGCATCGGCATTTTCTGCGGGGCTTACAGCAGCCGCATCAGCGAGGAAATGCAGGCCCGAGTGTCCACCGTGGCCTCTCTGGCTGAAGAAGCGGATACAGCCCAGGCCCTGGCCCGCACCCGGGATCTGATGGGCGATTGGGAAAAACGCAGCGGGCTGATCGCCATGTGGGTGAACCACGAAGATGTGGACGAGGTGAGCCTCGGCCTGGAGCGGCTGCTGGTGGCGCTGGAGGCGGAGGAGCCGTTTTTCGCCCGGCTGTATCTGGCTCAGCTGCAGGAGGCCCTTTCGCATATTTACCATCGGGACGCTTTTCAGTTGAAAAATATCTTATAAGATGCTATAATATTAACGGCTTTTCTGCGAAATTGGAAAGAGAATTTTCAGACATTTTTCATCTGGCGCTCAGAGCATCCTATCCGTTTGGCGCTATACTGAAGATGTCCGGCGAGGAACCGGCAGAAAAACAAACGCGAATCGTGGCCGCGGAGAGGGAGGCTTTTACTTGTGGAGAGGAAGAGAGAAAACGTCTGGAATGTGCCCAATGGGCTGACCATGCTGCGCATGGCGCTGCTGCCGGTTTACTGGATGCTGTTTTTGCATGGCAGGCGGTATTGGGCGCTGGGCGTGTTTATTGCGGCCAGCCTGACGGATCTGCTGGATGGCCACATTGCCAGAAAGCATCATCTGATCACCAACTTTGGCAAGCTGATGGATCCGCTGGCGGACAAGCTGATGGTGCTCAGCGTGATGCTGAGCCTGGCGCTTTCCGGGCTGGCCCCCTGGCCGGCGCTGCTGGTACTGCTGCTCAAGGAGCTGACGATGGTGGCCGGCGGCGCGCTGCTGCTCAAGCGGCATATTGTGGTGGCTTCCAAGCCCATCGGCAAGGCGGCCCAGGCCACGGTGGTGGCTTCCCTGATTCTGTGCTATTTCGGGGATTGGTTTTGGAGCAAGGGCTTTCCCCTGCATCTGATCGTGCTTTGGTGCGCCGTGGCGCTCACCCTGTCCGCGCTGGCTTATTATGCGGCGAACGCCGTGCGCATGTGGAATCAGGCGGCAAAAGAAAACTGAAAAACGATTGCGAAAACAATGCGCCCCGGGGGAGAAAGAAAACGATGGTTCGTTTCTTCTTCCGTCCGGGGCGCTTGCTTGTATGGAAATCAGTTCAGCAGTCCCATTGGCAGCGGCGCATGTCTACGCAGCCATTTTCCCGAAAAACCACGCCCTCCGCTTCCAGCAGCGGCCGCTGAGCGTCCCATCCCGGGGCGGTGCGGCCTGCATGGTTCACCACCCGGTGGCAGGGGTATTGTCCGTACAGCTCCGCCTGGCGCAGCACCCGGCCCACCAGCCGGGCGTTGCGATCCCGTCCGATCAACCGGGCAATCTGCCCGTAGCTGGCTACCCGGCCTTGGGGAATTTCCGCTACAACGGACAGAATCTCATAAGCCAGCCGATCCTCCAAAACACTGTGCATGGGCCGCTCCTTTCCGAAAGCCGCATAAATAATGGGCAATTCGGTATTATTCCATATAGGCGCCCTTCATGGGGCTGGCGGCATGCTGGGAATAAAGCCGCAGCAGGCCATGCTTGTATTTGGGGGCTTTGGGCTGCCAGGCGGCCCGGCGGCGGGACAGGATTTCATCCATTTCCGCAGGCGTTTTTGCTTCGCCTGCCACGCCCACGATGGCCAGTTTTCGAGCGGGAATATCGATCTGAATCAGATCCCCTTCCTCCACCAGCGCAATGGGCCCGCCCACGGCGGCTTCCGGGCTCACGTGGCCGATCACCGGACCGCGGCTTGCGCCGGAAAAGCGGCTGTCGGTGATCAGGGCCACGCTGGCGGCCAGCTTGGGATCGGCGCAGATGGCTTCCCCTGTGTAAAACATTTCCGGCATGCCGCTGCCCCGGGGGCCTTCATAGCGGATGAAAATCGCGTCCCCGGGCTTCACATCCCCCCGAAGCACGGCGGCGATGCAGGCTTCCTCGCTGTCAAAGGGCCGGGCCCGCAGCGTGGCTTGGAACATGTTCCGGGGGCAGGCCGTGTGCTTAATCACGCAGCCCTCGGGGGCCAGATTGCCTTTCAAAATGGCGATGCTGCCGTCCGTGCCCTTGGCATGATCAAAGCTGCGGATAATATCCTCCCGGGTGACGGTTCGGCCAAAGCCCCGGGTCTTTTCCTGCAGCAGCGCATCGCAGCGATCATAGAAGCCGTTTTCCCGCAGCGCCGCCAGGTTTTCGCCCAGGGTTTTGCCGGTCACGGTCAGCACATTCAGATGCAGCATGGATTTGATTTCTTCCATCACCCGGGGCACACCGCCGGCGTAATAAAAATACTGGGCGGGCCAATCCCCGGAGGGACGGATATTCAGCAGATAATGGGCGCCCCGATGCATCCGATCGAAGGTGTCCGCGTCGATCTCAATGCCAAATTCATGGGCGATGGCGGGCAGATGCATGGTGGCGTTGGTGGAGCCGGAAATGGCGGCATGCACCATAATGGCATTTTCGAAGCTCTCCCGGGTTACGATGTCCCGAGCGCGGATGCCCTGCCGCACCAGCGCCATCAGCTGCACGCCCGCGTCATAGGCGGCCTGCTGCAGCTCCGGCGCGGTGGCAGGCATCAGAGCGGTGCCTGGCAGCATCAGCCCCAGCGCCTCAGCCATGATCTGCATGGTGGAGGCGGTGCCCATGAAGGAGCACGCCCCGCAGCTGGGGCAGGCGTGCTGCTTATAATAATCCAGCTGGCGCTCCGGGATCACACCGGTCTTTTCCCATGCGTCGAATTTGCCGATCTGCTCCAGCGTGAGCAGCTGGTTCAGGGCGCAGGCGGGATCATTCACCACATACTCCGGGGGCAGCGTGTGGGCTTCCATCACGCCGCCAGTGACCACGATGGCGCTCATTTCCCGCAGCCGGCCGATGCTCATGAGCATGGCGGGCACGGATTTATCGCAGCTGGCGATGAACACGCCGCCGTCATACACGCTGGCGTTGGCCTGGGCCTCCACCAGGTTCACCATAGCATCCCGGTGCGCCAGGGAATAATTGATGCCGTCATGGCCCTGGGCGATGCCGTCGCACATGTCCGTGGCAAAGTAACGAGCCGCCTTGCCCCCGTGCGCATTCACCGCCGCCACGGCCTGACGCACAAACTGATCCAGATGGGCGCTGCCGGGATGACTGTCGCCAAAGGTGCTTTCCACCAGAATCTGCGGCTTGGCCAGATCATCCGCCTGCCAGCCCATGCCAATTTTCAATGGGTCGTTTTCCGGGGCCAACGCCCGCACCGCCTGTGAACGCAGTTCCATTGTTGTATCCTCCGTGAATGCTTTTGTTGTTATATTTGGTTTATTTCTGAATCATTTCTGCAACATTTATTGGCTTTGCAAGTATTTTCGTGCCATCCGCGGTGGAGCCGGTTGCAAAGATTGTTCCCCAGTATCCCATCGGATTTTTTCCCCCGAAAACCGTTGAAGCCATGCTTCGGTCTCTCCAAACAGGGAGATTGTGCATGTTTTCAAGAAAGACTTGAATATTTTCCCACAGCTTATCCGGGAACTTTTGCTGGAACAAGTTCTGATCATCATACATTGCGCCAGTAAATGCAAAATAATTCTTGATTAAAAGCGCTATGTACTTAATCCAATTATACATCACTTCTTCTTTAAAGAAACGGCAGGCAATCAGATGCTCATCGGGAATAGAGGAACCTTTCCCTGTTGCAATGCTATTCTCAATTTTATTTGTGCCGATGTTGTCGTCGTACTTGCCAATTAAGAATGTTTCCGCGATAAGACTGCAGAGCTGAACAAGCTGCTCTTTTTCTAATGTTCTGGGATTGAGGCCTTCCTCTGCTTTATAATTGATTGGAGAAGAAAGGACGGTTTTGGCATTGATGAATGTTGCCAGAAGTGTTTTCTCAAAGGTGCTATACGACAAAGGCAAGGCGAATCCGCGTCCCTCAAAATTTATGTACGCTTGCAGTTTATTCTTCTGGTCATGCGTTACTGCATTTTTCTGGCTATTGATGATATAGGTTTTTACATTTCCTTTTTCACCTTTGAAATGCTCAACTAATTGTTGTTCGGAAAAACTGTAATCGTCTTCTGCGAGCGAATGATCTGTCTGGTATTTTCTAATTCTTTCTGCGTAAAGCGTATCATGAAGCTGTCTTACAATGGACTTATCAAATGCAATTTGTCTCAGCTTCTTTCCGGCGTTCAGATTTGTTTCCATTAACCTATCAAGATCCGGATTGATAAACAGCCTGATAACGATTTTCTTCACGCCAAGCATAATTTGCGCAACTGTTTTATGCTGACCGTCAAACAGCTTGATTTTATTGCCGTCCATTCGCGCCAGAGCAATCTGCAGTTGGGGATTGGACTTGTAGAATTCCTTGATGAGCAGATTAACGGAACTGTTGAGGCCTCTTGGATTTAAGAAATCGTCATGAAAAAGGTATTCAATAGGGACATTGATATACGCAGTCTGTTCTTTGGATAGTTCATCGATAAAGAATTCGGTTTTTCTTACTTTTGTGTCGCCAAGTTCATCGAAAGAATAAATAAGATTCCCATTTTCAATCTTGAATTTGAAAGGATACTTTGCTCCGCCGTTGCAGCTCAGAACATGTTTTAAGGAAGGAGACTCTTTTTTATTTTCTGCGGCTTTGAGGATCTTATCCAATTGGACGATTTTTTTGGCGACAACCAGGTCAGCATCTTGCTTTGATTTATTGCAATATTCGTGCGTAATCGCAAAATTGTTTTCCTCATCTTTTCCACCGGTTACAAGCGGATGAATATGATCAATATTGGTTGTCTGAACATCCAGATCAATTTCTTCTTCGCATATAAAGCACCTGTGGTTTTGAATGGCCCAAAGCTTCTTTGACAGCGCTTTATATTCATCTCCAGACAGTGCGTCTAAATACTTGGAGTTTCCCATTGCTTTTCTCCTTTTTTCAATTTCAGCAAGGATGCAGGGCGTTATCCCCCTAATTGCTTTCTGCGATGAACGCTGCGATATATGTGCATGTCAACTTCGATATGTTGGCTATTTCACCGTTGCAAAAGGCATACCGTCTCCACGTGCTCCGTATGGGGAAACATATCCACCGGCGCAGCGTTTACGGCGCGATAGCCATGGGCGGTCAGAAAGCGGAGATCCCGGGCCAGGGTTTCCGGCATGCAGGAAACATATACCACCCGCTGGGGGGATAATTGGCACAGCGCCTGGAGAAATCGTTCATCGCTGCCCGCCCGGGGCGGATCCATCATCACCACGTCCAGCTTTTCGCCTTTCTGCGCCATCCGGCGCATGAAATCGCCGGCGTCGCCCTGATAAAATGCCGCGTTGTCCGCGCCATTGCGCCGGGCGTTTTTCTCCGCGTCCCGTACCGCATCCGGGTTCAGCTCTACCCCGATCACCTGGGCCGCCCTGTCCGCCGCCACCAGACCAATGGTGCCGATGCCGCAATACGCATCCAGCAGCCGCTCCCGGCCGGTGAGCGCCGCGAAATCCACCGCCAGGCCGTAGAGCTTCTCGGTCTGCGTCGGATTGATCTGATAAAAGGAAGCGGGGGAGATGGCGAAGCGCTTGCTGCAGAGCACGTCCTCAATGAAGCCCTTTCCATAGGCTACCCGGCTGCTTTTCCCCAGAATCATGGAGGTTCTGAAGCCGTTCAAGTTGACCACCACGGACGTGATGAACGGGCAGGCCTTCACCAGGGCATTGACAAAGGCGTTTCGCGCCGGAAACTGAGGCTGGCCAATCACCAGCGTTACCAGCACCTGCCCCGTCTGCTTGCCGACCCGTACCAGCACATGGCGCATCAGCCCCTGACCGGAATCCTCGTTGTAGGGCGATAAATGGAATTTCTCCATCAGATTCCGCACCACCGCCACCACCAGATCCGCCCGTTCATCCTCCAGCAGGCATTCCCGGATGGGCACCACCCGGTGTGTTCCCGGAGCATAATTACCGCTGACGATCCGGCCCCGGCCATCGCGGGCAAAGGCGGCATGGACCTTGTTGCGGTAATGATAGGGGTTTTCCATGCCGATGATGGGGGAAACTTTGCAGAATCCGCCGATCAGCCCTTCCACCCGGCGCTGTTTTTCCTGCAGCTGGGCTTCATAGGGCATGGTCAGCCGCTGACATCCGCCGCATTTCGCGGCCGCGGGACAGGCTTGTTCGCTCATGCTTGCTTCCTCGTTTGCTTTGTTTCTCCGTCATTATAGCACAGCCGCCCGGCCGGGGCAAGCCGGGCGCGCCGCTTGCCCCGGGGCTTTGGCTGTGGTATAATACAAAAAAACAGGAAGAAAGGATGAAGCGACGATGCACAACGAAACCATGCATGAAAACGCGCTGACGTATATGAAAAACCTGCTGGCCATCCCTTCGCCTACGGGCTATACCCGGGACGCCACCGATTATCTGCTTTCCGAGCTGGAAAGACTGGGCTTTTCCCCGGAACGTACCCGGAAGGGCTGCGTCTATTGCGAGCTGGGCGGGGAAGGAAACGGGCTGCTGCTGTCGGCGCATGTGGATACGCTGGGGCTGATGGTGCGCTCGGTGAAAAGCAACGGCCGCATCCGCTATACCCATGTGGGCGGCGGCCATGACGCTACGATTGAAACGGAAAACTGCACGATCCATACCCGGGATGGCAGAACCTATCCGGGTACGGTGCAATCCACCAAGGCCAGTCAGCACGTATTCCGGAACATGGGCGATGAACCCCGGAACGATGAAACCCTGGAAATTGTGCTGGACGAGGAAGTGCATTCCGCCCAGGACGTGGCGGCGCTGGGCATTGAAACGGGCTGCTTTGTATCCCTGGATCCCCGCACGGTGGTTACCCCTGCAGGCTATGTGAAAAGCCGGTATCTGGACGACAAGGCCAGCGCGGGGATGCTGCTGGCTCTGGCCCGGGAGGTTTCGGAAGGACGGATGAACCTCAAACGCCGGACGGCGATTCTGTTCACCGTGTTTGAGGAAGTGGGCCACGGCGCGTCCATGCGCATTCCCGAGGGCATTGAGGATCTGCTGGCGGTGGACATGGGCTGCGTAGGCGGCGATCTGCAGTGCGATGAAACCATGGTATCCATCTGCGTGAAGGATTCCGGCGGGCCGTATCATTATGAAATGACCGGCGAGCTGATTGCGCTGGCCAAGGCAAACGGCATCGGCTATGCGGCGGATGTGTATCCCGCCTATGGCTCCGACGCGGGCGCCGCGCTGCGGGCGGGCAATGATGTGCGCTATGCGCTGATTGGCACCGGCGTGTTCGCCTCTCACGGCTATGAACGCACCCATGTGAAGGGCATTCATAACACCTGCGATTTGATTTACGCCTATGTGATGCGCTGAGACCTTCCGGCATCGCCCAATCATCCATAAAGCCGCAGCTTTCCAAAGAAGGCTGCGGCTTTTGAATATGCATTTTGACAATCGTTCGTCTGAAAAAGGAATTGGCGCAGACCCGTCAGTCCAGCTCCACAGCCAGGCAATTGACGAAATCCGCAGGCAGACGATCAGGCAGCTGCACGGTCAGCACGCCAAAGGCATGGGAAAACGCCACGTTCCCGGCCCCCAGCAACCGCACATTGCGCACATGCTCCCCTTCATGGAAACTGCGAAGAACGGCGGCGTGATCCCGGGGCGTGCCCATCAGGAACGCATAGACCGTATGGTCCTTGCAGGTAAACCGGATATCCGTTTCGTTCCAGGCGGTGCGTTCTTCCCGGAAGCCATCGATCAGAACCCGGGAAGAGCCTTCAACCGCCCGTTTCCAGGGGCGCGTATGATAAACGCCCTCGGCACAAACCGAGAACCATGCGCCCAGCTGCTCCAGCAAGTAGCGCGCTTCATCGTCAATGGTGCCGTCCGGCCGCTGGGGGATATTGAGCAGCAGTGTGCCGTTCTTGGCGATGATGTCAACCAGCATTTCCGCCACATGCTGGGCTGTTTTATACGTGGTGCGCACGTCATAGAACCAGCCGCCGATGCAGGTATCCGTCTGCCAGGGCTCAGCGGCAATATCGGGCAGCTGGCTTCTTTCAACATCCAGAATGCCCACGCGATAAACCTGGGGATTCTTATCCTTCTGCGTGTAAATCGCCTGGTTTTTCCCATACTTTGCGATGGAGGCGTTGTAAAGATATGCGGCAACCTCAAGGCCGGCTTCATAGCGTTTGGCGTCAAATTCGCAGCTGTAAGGCCGGATCCAGTGTTCGCCAAAGGGCAGAGAGCCGTCGGTATACAACATGTCCGGCGTATACAGGTCGATCAGCTCTTTCATCACCCGCACCCAGTAAGCATGGAACTGGGCATTATCGGTGTACCACGGCTCCGCAAGCCGGGGATTCTCCGTACCCAGCGCCCCATTATCAAAATAGAAATCGCGCCAGGCGGGATCGTTTCCGTCGTAGGGCACGCCCGCATAGGGGCCGTGGCTGTCGCAGCCTTTATTCACCCGCCACCAGGAAAAGGACGCGCTCAGGTGCTCCGTTAGGCCAAAGGGAAGATGATACCGCGCCGCTGCCTGCTGCCACAAACCGCAAATATCCTTATGGGGGCCAACCTCCACCGAATTCATCCGATTCAGTTTGGAAGCGTAATTGAAAAAATGGTCATGGTGCATGGCCTGCGCCACAAAGTATTTTGCGCCCGCTTTCACATAAAGGGCCATCAGCGCATCCGGATCAAAGCGCTCCGCTTTCCACAGCGCGCAGATGTCCTTATAGCCAAACTTTGAGGGATGGCCGTAATGGCGCACATGGTATCTGTATTGATCTGTATCCTGAATGTACATATTGCGGGCATACCAGTCGCCGTACATGGGCACGCTTTGTGGCCCCCAATGGCTCCAGATGCCAAATTTCGCGTCCCTGAACCATTCGGGGCAGCCTGCCTGATACAGCGATGAAAAGCTTTGCTCAAAGTGTGCCATCGTTCCATTCTCCTTTTTGTTTTTCTTTGAAGATACGCCTTCTTTTGAATGCTTTCGGCGAACAGACCGCGCCTGGGATTATGCGCCCTGCGTGCTCTGCCTGCGCAGGCGGGCGATGGCATGGCCGATGGCCTGAAGCGCTTCGTCTCCGCGCACCAGCTCAATGGAGCCATAGGGCGCGTCCAGGAGCCGTTCCCAGATGAATCGTTCGGTGTCAATCAACTGGATGATCCCGCCGGTGCTGCCGCCGTTCATCATTCCCTCTGCCTCGGCCATCATTCGTTGATAGAGGATCGTGTAGGTATCCCACAGCATTTCAGGCAGCAGCGGATTGGCAAAATACACTTTGCCCGCCACCCGCAAAAGCTCCAGCGCATCGCAGATGGCAGGGAAGAACAGCTCCTTTTGCGCATCCAGGATCGCCTGGCGCACCACGCTGCCATCCGCCAGCCCTTCCAGAGGAAGCAGCAGCGCAATGGTCTTTTCCTCTCCGGCGCGGAAGGGCATGGCGTAATAGATCAGCCCGTTCAGCCGGGCGAGCGCATCCTCATAGACCTGCTGCTGATAGCGCTCGAAAGCCGCTTCCGCCTGCTGGCGGCAAAGGGAGGCGAGCACCTGCAGCTTGGATTCATAATGATGATAAAAGCTGCCCTTGCTGCAATGGAGCAGGTCCAGCATATCCTGAATGGTGGCAGCGGCATAGCCCTTTTCAAAAAACAGCGGGCCTGCCACATCCAAAATGGCCTGCTTGCGCAGATCGCCCTTGAGCATGGGAATCATCCTTTCCTCAGTTGTATTCAATCACCTGCTGGATCATTTTGTAGGTGGAGGTGCACAGCTTCTCCCGTTTATATTCCGCGCCGTTGCGCAGATAAACCTTGTAGGTATCCACCACGTAGCCCGTGCGGGCTTTTTTCTTTTCCTGCATCGTGCCGGGGGAAAGCAGCGGGTTTTGCTCATAGAGCGGCTCGGCAGGCGGATCCGTCTGGGAGATCAGCTGGGTGACCAGCTGGATGGACTCTCCAGCCCCCAGCGTGGCCCCATAGATTTCCACGGTGCATTTCCGATTCTGATAATAGGCCACGATGAAAACGGGCGTGGTCTTATCGTTGCGGAAGGTGAAATCCAGATTGGGCCAGTTCACAGTGGCGTCCCGGCCCTTATCCACGTAATTGCTGGGCCAGGTATGGGGATAGCGGGTAAGGATGGTCAGGCCGGCCATGGCTGCGGCATTGAACAGCGTGCTGCTCACCTGACAGACCCCGCCGCCCACCTCGTCCACCGTGGCGCCCCCCGCAATGGCGGCAGCAGGCAGATAGCCCTTTTCCGTGGTGCGCTGGCCGGTGGCTTGGTTAAAGGAAAAGGTTTCCCCGGGCATCACCACGGTGCCGGAAATGGCATTGGCGGCCAGGTTAATATTGCTGTTGCGGTTCTGGGAGGAGGTGGTTTCCGTGGTGAAGGAGGATACCAGCGCAAAGGAATTCATCAGCTCCACCCGCGTGACCGTGGGGGTGAGCACGTCGGATTCCATGGCGATCACGGCGGCATAATTCCGCGCATCCAGGGCGGCTACGATCTTCTGATACAGCGCGTCCCCGTCCAGCTTTTTTCCCTGCGCATCCTGCGTGAAGGTGAAGGAACGGGAGGCAAAATCAAAGGTGGCCACCTGCGCATCCACCGGCTCCCGGTCAATGTTGTTTTCAATAATGGCCACCAGCTCCCGCACGGCGGCCCGGTCGTAGGTCACCTCAGTGTTCAGATAGGCGGGGGTGGTCAGGGTATGGTTCAAATGCGCATAGCGATAGGCGAAGGGGGTCATGGCATTGCCGATAGTATCCACCGTGCCCTGGCGGCCGATGGCATAGGCCGTATCCAGCACGGCGGAAAGGTTCTGGGTGAAGGGCAGCTCTGTGGAGGTCATGATCCAGGTCTGCCCGTCGATGTTCAGGGTGATATGCAGATCGGCGGCGGGATTCGCCCCGCTTTGGCGCAGCGCCGCCTCGGCCTGAGCGCGGGTCATGCCGCCAATGCGCACGTTATCCACATACACGCCCGGGGCAAACACCTCCTGCTGTGTGGCCGTCACCTGCTGGCGGAAGGGCCGATAAGCGGCATGCATGGCGTAAAGCAGATAAAGAAGCAGCGCCAGCACGCAGAGCGCAGCCAGAAAAATGCAGGTCCACAGCGCCGTGTTTCGGGGCTTTCGTGGCATGCCGCCGCCCGCCCAGCCCTCCGCAGCCACGGGCTGGGAAAAATAGGAAGGTTCCTCCGGGGCGGGCGCGTCCGGTTCCTCCGCGTGCTGGGCCTGATAAACCTGATCCGGGTAGGCTGCCCAATCCTCCTGGGATCGGGCGATCATGTCCTCCGCCGGGTCCGGGGGATAGGAGGCGCGCAGTGGCTGGGCCTGCCCTTCCTGCTCCATTTCCTGCCGGCGCTGCCGGTGTTTCTCCGTTCGGGACATGCCCTTTCCTCCCTTGCTTTTAAACATACCCAATTCTATTCTATTGTAAAGCGCTGCAGATTATTTGTCAACGCGGTGAAATCTTTTTTACAATCCCGCCGCATTTTTTGCTTGACCGGCAGGCGGCGTGGGTATATATTGAAGGAGAACTTTTGTTCAAGGAGGAGAAAGAAATGAAACGCTTGCTGTTGCTGCTGTGCTGCCTGACGCTGGCGCTGCCGGTTCTGGGTGCGGCGGAGGAAGAAAAGGTGCTGAACCTGTTTACCTGGGAGCTTTATGTGGACGATCAGACCATCGCTGATTTTGAGGCGGAAACGGGCATCAAGGTGGTTTATTCCACCTTCGATACCAACGAAAACATGATTGCCAAGCTGCAGCTGGGCGGCGGCGGGGATTACGATGTAATCATCGCCAGCGATTACGCGGTGAATATCGTGCGCAAGGCCGGGCTGCTGGAAAAGCTGGATAAATCGCTGATCACCCGGTATGACACCCTGGATCCCGTGCTGCTCAGCCCGTATTTCGATCCGGACAACGAATATTCCGTGCCCTACATGTCCGGCACACCGCTGATTGTATACAATCCCGCCTATGTGGACATTGAGATCACCGGCTATGAGAGTCTGTGGGATGAAAGCCTGCGGGACAATGTGGTGGTGATGGATGATGCGCGGAACATTATCGGCATCACGCTGAAAACCATGGGCTATTCCTTTAATACCACCGACGATGACGTTCTGGCGCAGGCGGCGGAGAAGCTGGCCAAGCTGCGGCCCAATATCCGGGCTTTCAATTCCGAAACGCCGTACATGGATCTGGCCTCTGGCGAATGCGCAGTGGGGTACATGTATGGCCAGTACGCCTCCGTATGCCTGCAGGAGAATCCGGAGCTGCAGGTGGTTTATCCCGAGGAAGGCGTGGGCTTTGGCATTGATTCGCTGGTGATTCCCCAGGGCGCGAAGCATCCGGAGAATGCTCATCGGTTCATTGATTTTCTGCTCAAGCCGGAAATCGCCGCCCAGACCGCACAGGCCCAGCCCTTCCGCAGCCCGGTGCCTGCCGCCAGTGAATTTCTGTCTCAGGCGTTCCTGGACGATCCGGCGATCAACATTCCCTCGCAGCTGCTGGAAAACGCGGAATTCATTATGGACTTGGGGGACTACGAAACCAAGTATCAGAACATCTGGACGGACTTCAAGCTGCTGAACCAGTAAAAGGAAATAAAGGCGGGAGGAGGCTTTTGTGACAAAAGCCCCCTCCCGCGCCCACCCGAAAACCGGCTGGGATAAAAACATGAACTGATTCTTTTTCACAGTGCGCCCCAGAATGGAGGAAGAGATGCGTTGCCATTTCTTTTCCGGCCTGGGGCGCATTGTTGATAAGCACAGTAATCGTATATATCCTTACGGCTTTCTTGGAAGGGGAATACAGGGGGATCATTCTTTTGGCCACAAAGAATAGTTCCCCCTGATACATGTTTTCCCTTATTTTGAAAACTGCGGATACCATGGCCTCGGGTCTGCCGGACAGGCAGGCGCTGGAGGCATGGCGGCGCAGGGAAGCAGCAGAAATCCTTCCAGACAAAGCTCCAGCCGCGCCGGGCAGCAGCCGTCCCCATCGCAAGGGCAGGCGTTGCCGCAAAGCCGGGCCGCCGCCTGCAAATATATCCGCCCCCGCCAGCATTCCTGTTCCGGGCAGCATAGCCGCAGCCGCAGGGTTTCCTCCAGACTGGCTCGGGCCGTGAATAGACATCCCTGCCGGTCCCGCAGCCGCACCAGCAGGGGAACCTGCACCCGCAGCTCCATGGCATTCCGCTCCGGGCAGGGTGTTTCTTCCCAGCTTGGGGATTGATCCGCTGCCGTCACATCCACCACCTGTATCGGCCCCACAGCCTGGCAGGGGAGCGTCTCCAGACGCAGCTCATAAGCCTGACACCGGCGATGAAGCTTGCCGCTGCCCAGAATCCGCTGCATCAGAAAATTTCCCCGTGGCCCGCAGGGCGCACCGCAGTCTGGCGGGTACGGACGGCCCGGACACGGCGGCCGGTCGGTTTCTTCCGGCGGACAGGGGGGACGGCATCCGCCCTGCCACGGCCCGCAATTGCATCCCCATGGCCGATTATCATTCATGCAAACCCCTCCCTTTATCAGGTCTGATTTCAGCATATGCCAAAGACGGGCCTGTGTGCGGAAATCAAAAAGGGTCAGCGGATGGCACAGGGCACATCACGGATAGAAAACAGTTCAGTTTTTTATTCAAAGCAGTTTCCGGTTGGGGGATAGGGAATATACTTCAAAATGAGTTCCCGTTATAACTGTCTTGGAAAAGCAATGCGGGGGAGAACCGTTCTTCTGGTCACGAAGAATGGTTTTCCCCCGCAATTTGATTTCTTATCAGCGTGTCAAAAAACGATGTTTTTGACACGCTCCATGCAGGATGAAGGGATTCATCCTGCATGGCAAGGCTGCGGAAATGATTTTTCTGCGCTGTGCTCCGAAAAATCGCCCCGCCCCACCGGCAAAGCCGGTGGATACGATGAAAAATGAAGGGCTTGCAGCCCTTCATTGCATCCTGCTTTGCATATCGGGGCTTTTTCGACAGCCTGTTTTTATTTCTGTTCGCGCTTTTTTTCGTAAATCTCCGTGAGAATCTCAATCACATGGGCTACTGCGTCTTCCTCGTTGGAGCGCACCACATAATCCGCACAGGCCATGGCGAAGGAATCGCCATTCGCGGGCACAAAGCCCTTGGCCGCCGCCTGCAGCATTTCCACATCGTTGTAGCCGTCGCCCACAGCATAGGCGTCCTCATGCTTCACGCCCAGCTTGTCCGCCAGCTGCAGCAGTGCCACGCCCTTGTTCACGCCCTTGCCCAGCACCTCCAGAAAGCCGCCGGTAGTGGGCAAGAAGGAAACCTCGGGGTAGTTTTCCCGCAAATATGCCTGCACCCGGCCCACATCCTTTTCCGTGCCGCCGATCATCACCTTGATCCACGGCCGGGGCGCCTGGGCGGGATCGTCAATGGCGGTAAAGGGGATGGATTGGCTGGTGAAATGATGCTCGGACTTGGGAGAGAGATTCACCGCATAGGAATGGTCAAAGGGATAAAATTCCACCGTGAGCTCCGGAAAATCCCGGGCTACGGCGCGCATGGGCGCAATGCCTTCATCGCCAATGCCGTTGCACAGCACGATTTCCTTTTTTCCGTAATCATAGGCCATGCCGCCGTTGGCCAGCAGCACGGGAGCGTTAATAATCTCTGGGGAATAGGAATGGAAGCCCAGGTAGGTTCGGCCGGTGCAGACGGTGAAACGGCCGCCGTTGTCAATGAAGAGCCGCAGCGCTTTTTTCACGCCGGGCGTTACCTGCTTGGTTTCGGGCACCAGCGTGCCGTCATAATCGCTGGCCAGGAGCACCCCGGAGAAGAGCCCCCGGGCGTTTACGCCTTCAGCCATTGCCGCACAACCTCCTCCATGGTTTTCAGGTCCTCGATGGTATGGCGGTCCATCTTATCAAAGCAATCCGCATTTTTCACCCGGCAGCGCAGCTCCATGGGTACGCCCACCAGATTCATATGATACTTTGCGCCGATGGGATGCTGGCAGCCCTCCGCCATGGACATCACCGACAGCATGGCCGACAGCTGGCGCGCCTTTTCCGGCTGCTGCCGATAGTTTTCATACATCCAGACCAGCAGATCGGGATGAAAATTGGCCATGATGCCGCTGAAGCCGTCCGCGCCTGATTGAAGGGTTTCCAGGGCGGTGGCGCAATTGGCGTTGAACAGCTGAATGCGGCCATGAAGCAGCGCAATGCGCCTGGCAATCAGATCCGCATCGCAGCAGGTGTCTTTAATGAAGGTAAAACGCCCGGTTTCCGCCATGGCTTCCAGCACCTTCGGCGTGAGCAGCCGCTTGTAGGGATAAGGGCATTCATACATGCCGAAGGTCACGCCGGGGATGGCGTCCAGAATGCGATGCATATTTTGAATGAGCACCTCGTCGGGCTCATCCTTTCCGGCCAGCCGGTTGGAGATCATCACCACCGCGTCCACCCCGGTTTCGGAAACGCGCCGCAGCTCGCGGATCTGGTCCTCCATCCTGTCGGAAATGTGGCCCGACGCCACCACACACATCCGCTCCGCCGCAGCCTTTACCACCCGGGCTGCCAGCTTCACCCGTTCTTCCTCAGTCAGGCAAAACATTTCGCTGCTCTGACATACCGCAAACACGCCCTGGCAGCCACCCCGCGCATAGAATTCCATCATCTGATCCACCGCTTCATAATCCACCTGATTATCGGCGGTGAAGGGGGTGATCATCACCGGGTAAATGCCGCTTGCGATTTTGCTCATGGATATCGCTCTCCCTTGTGCTTTCTTTATTTTCGTGCAGGCCCTCGCCGGGGCGGCTGCAGATTTTACGCCTGAATCAATAGGAATAATGCGACCGGCGGAACAGCGCCGGGGGCATGCCCTCCTGGCTCTTGAAAAATTTGCTGAAGCTGTATACGTTGCCGTAGCCCAGCTCCGTGGCGATGTCCTGAATGCTTTTATCGGAATACAGCAGCAGCTCCTGAGCCTTTTTATGCTTGGTCTGCTTAATCAGGCCGGTGCAGGAGGTGGCAAATTCCTTGAGGATTATGCGGTTGATCTGACGCTTGCTCAGATGCATATACTCCGCCACGTCCATGGTGGTGATATCCTTAGTGATGTTGGCGCTGATGAAGCCGTTGATTTCGTCCACCCGCTTGTCAATCCGGGAAATGACCGGGGCGGCGTTGACCACGCTGGTGATCTGGCGCTCGTATTCCAGCGTGATTTCAAACAGCAGCATGCAGATCATATCCCGATAGCCCAGACGCTGCTCGCTCAGCTCCTGACTGATTTTCCCATACAGGCTGAAAATATGTGTCGCTTCAGGGATCACCGCCACATCCAGCAGCTGCTGCCCCTCAGGCCGGTTATACAGCGCAGGGCCGTCTGTCAGCCGGTACGCCATGGAGATTTTCAGCGCGTCATCGCTGTCAAAGGCCAGCTCATGCTCCACGTTCTCCCGAATAAAAATGGTGTCTCCCGCATGAATGACAAATTCCCGTCCGTCCCGAAGCCGATAAACCACCGTTCCCCGGGTACACAGATGGGTTTCGCAGAAGGAATGGCTGTGGAGCTTGGGATGGCGGGCATTGCTGCCGGTATTGTTTCGCACATCGCCTGCTTCAAAGGACGCCCAAAGAATGTCCAGATCCAAATTATTCACCCGAAAGGAGAGGTGCTCGTTGGTCATGAACTGATTCAGAATTTGCGTATTTTCCAAAACGCTGGGATTGCCCATGCACATTTCCTCCTTTTTCCCTCCGGCAGCGCTTTGCATCGGTTGTTTTTTTCTTCTTTACTATACATCGCCGCCGCCTGAACCGCAATCAGGTATTGAAACATTTATTTATCCAAACGGGACTTTTAACGTTTCCTTTTTCTAAACGGACATCCAATCAGCGGGAAGCTCCCTTCAAAAAACGCTTGTATTACAATACGCCCCAGATGGATGCGGGAGACGATCAACCGTTTCTCATCCATCTGGGGCGCATTGACCGATATAAAGAGGCGTTGAATAACCCTTATGGCTTTCTTGGGAGAGCGCGAGAGGGGGTTCTTTGGCCGCAAAGAACCTCCTCTCGCATGATTCTGTTGATTTCTTACGCCAGCTCGTGCTTTTCCAGGGCGGCGGCGATGAAGCCCTTGAACAGGGGATGGGCCTTGTTGGGCCGGGACTTGAATTCAGGATGGAACTGCACGCCCACATAGAAGGGCCGCTGGGTCAGCTCCACCGTCTCCACCAGCCGCCCATCCGGGCTCAGGCCGGACAGGGTCAGGCCGTTGGCGGTGAGCGCATCCCGGTAGGCGTTATTGAACTCATAACGATGGCGATGCCGCTCGGAAATTTCCGCCACGCCATAGCAACGGGCCATGGTGGTGCCCGCTTTTATCACGCAGGGGCATGCGCCCAGCCGCAGGGTGCCGCCCTTGTCGATATCGTCGCTCTGACCGGGCATAAAATCGATCACCTTGTGCTTGCACAACTCGTCAAATTCGCCGGAATGCGCATCCGTAATGCCCGCCACGTTTCGGGCATATTCGATCACGGCGATCTGCATGCCCAGACAAATGCCAAAGAAAGGCACATGATGCTCCCGGGCATACTGCACCGCCAGAATCATGCCGTCAATGCCCCGGCCGCCAAAGCCTCCGGGCACGATGATGCCGTCCAGCGCAGAGAGCTGCGCGTCCAGATTCTCTGCCGTCAAATGCTCGGAATCAATCCAATCAATGGCCACATGGACATTCAGGGCATAGCCGGCGTGATGCAGGGCTTCTGCCACGGAAAGATACGCATCGTGGAGCTGCACATATTTGCCGATCAGCCCGATGCGCACCTCCTTTTCCCGGTGCTTGATCCGCTGCACCATGGCTGTCCATTCGGCCAGATCCGGCGGCGCTGTCTGCAGCCCCAGTTCCCGGCAGACCACCTCGGAAAAATGAGATTTCTCCAGCATCAGCGGCGCTTCGTACAGGCAGGGAATGGTCATGTTTTCAATGACGCAATCCCGCTTCACATTGCAAAACAGCGCGATCTTTTTGAAAATGGATTCTTCCAGCGGCTCATCGCAGCGCAGCACGATGATATTGGGATGAATGCCCATGCCCTGCAGCTCCTTCACGGAATGCTGGGTGGGCTTGGATTTATGCTCGTCAGAGCCCCGCAGGAAGGGCACCAGCGTCACATGGATAAACAGGCTGTTTTCCCGGCCCACTTCCAGGGAAATCTGCCGAATGGCTTCCAGAAAGGGCTGGGATTCGATGTCGCCGATGGTGCCGCCGATCTCGGTAATTACCACGTCGGCGTCCGTCCGCTTGCCCACGCGATATACAAATTCCTTGATTTCATCGGTGATGTGGGGAATCACCTGCACCGTGAAGCCCAGATATTCGCCCCGGCGCTCCCGGTTGAGCACATTCCAGTATACCTTGCCGGTGGTGAGATTGGAGTATTGATTCAGATCCTCGTCAATAAAGCGCTCATAGTGGCCCAGATCCAGGTCGGTTTCCGCGCCGTCCTCGGTCACATACACCTCGCCATGTTGATAGGGGCTCATGGTGCCGGGGTCCACATTGATGTAGGGATCCAGCTTCTGCGCGGCCACTTTCAGCCCCCGGGCCTTGAGCAGCCGGCCCAGAGAAGCGGCGGTGATGCCCTTGCCCAGGCCGGAAACCACACCGCCGGTTACGAAGATATACTTGGTCATTGTTCTCCCTCCGATGCTGATGAATGCGGTTGTATCTTGAATGGTTTCTTAGGAATCCTGGTTTTTCCGGAGCATCTCTGCCGCAATTCGGGCCATGGGCCGGCGCAGCGCCATGCTTTGCTTTTGCAGATAGCGATGGGCTTCCGGCTCGGAAAGGCCCAGCTGCCGCTGCAGCTGCGCTTTGGCCTGACGGACGAACGCCTGATCTGCGGCATTGGCCTTGCCCGGCTGCCGCTGCTCCTCCCGCTGGATCAGCGCCTGAACGGCGGAGGCCAGCTCGGACGCATTTATCGGCAAAGCCACGCGAAAAATATGCGGATTCCCGCAAAGCTCCCAATATTCCGGCTTGGCCAGGGCCAGCATTTCTGCCTGTCCCTCCAGATCGTCATAGAGCTGGTCGGCCGTCCGGTCCGGCAGCTTCGCGCCGCATAGAACGGCGCCTCCGCCCATGAATTCCACCGCGCGGAGCACCTCCGCCCCCGTGCGGCATACGGCGCGCACGGGGAGGGAGAAGGCTGCCAGCGCATCGCTTACGCGGCGGCACATGGCTTCAGAAGCAAAGGCTACAATTAAATGATTCATGGGTTTGCCCCATCAATAGGTGATGAGGTATTTTTCCAGTTCCCAGCTGCTCACATGGGTGCGGTATTCATCCCATTCCTTTTCCTTGCCCGCCTTATACTGGCTCACAATATGGTCGCCCAGCGTGTCGCAGACCAGCTTATCCTCCTGCATGGCAGCCACGGCCTCATGCAGATTGGCGGGCAGGCTGCGGATGCCCCGCGCCTCCCGTTCCCCGGCGGACATGGCGAAGATGTTGTCCGTGATTTCGGCGGGGGGCGTCATCTTCTTTTCGATGCCGTCCAGGCCGGCAGCCAGGCAGACCGTCAGGGCCAGATAGGGGTTGCAGGCGGGATCGGGGCAGCGCAGCTCCACGCGGGTGGCCTGGCCCCGGGCCGCGGGAATGCGGATCAGCGCGGAACGGTTGGAGGCAGACCAGGCAGTGTAGCAGGGCGCTTCGTAACCAGGCACCAGCCGCTTGTAGGAGTTCACCAGGGGATTGAGGATGGCCGCCATGCCCCGGATGTGATGGAGCAGCCCGGCAATGAAATGATACGCATCCTCGGACAGCTTCTTGCTGCCGTTTTCATCAAAGAAGATGTTCTTGCCATCCTTGAACAGCGACATATTGGTGTGCATGCCGCTGCCGTTGATGCCGAAAATGGGCTTGGGCATGAAGGTGGCATGCAGGCCGTTTTTCTGCGCCAGGGTTTTCACCGCCAGCTTAAAGGTCATGATATTATCGGCGGCGGTCAGGGCTTCGGCATATTTGAAATCGATTTCATGCTGGCCCGCGGCCACTTCGTGATGGGACGCTTCGATTTCAAAGCCCATCTTTTCCAGCGCCATGCAGATTTCCCGGCGGGTGCTTTCCCCATGATCCAGGGGGACCAGATCGAAGTAGCCCGCTTCATCGTTGGTCTTGGCGGTGGGCTTGCCGGCGTCATCGGTCTGGAACAGGAAAAATTCGCATTCAGGGCCCACATTGAAGGAATAGCCCATATCGGCCGCCCGCTTGAGCACGCGCTTGAGCGCGCCGCGGGGATCGCCCACAAAGGGAGTGCCATCGGGGTTATAGACATCGCAGATCAGCCGCGCCACCTTGCCCTGCTGGGGCCGCCAGGGGAGGATGGTGAAGGTGTCCAGATCCGGGCGCAGATACTGATCCGATTCCTGGATCCGCACGAAGCCCTCGATGGAGCTGCCGTCGATCATGATCTCGTTGTTCACGGCCTTTTCGATCTGGGACGCGGTGATGGCCACATTTTTGAGCTGGCCAAAGATGTCGGTAAACTGCATGCGGATAAACTCCACATCATTCTCACGCACCAGGCGGATGATATCTTCCTTCTTGAACTTACTCATGCAGAAAACCCCCTTCAAAAATAAAGAGAGCAAGCCGTGCCTTTACACAGCACCCTTGCTCTGCAACAGCGGTATAATAGCAAAAATGCATCCTGTTGTCAACAAAAAATGTCAATTTTCCGCTGTTTCTTTTTTGTTTTTCGCCGGGGGAAAACGCAGGCTAAACCGGGTGACAAAGGGCGCGTCCTGGGGCTCCTGGCTGCGCAGGGTCAGCTCCGCGCCATGCACTCTGGCTACATGCTTGACAATGGCCAGCCCCAGGCCTGTGCCGCCGGTTTGCCGGGAATGGCTTTTATCCACCCGATAAAACCGCTCGAACACATGCGCCTGATGGGCCTTGGGGATGCCGATGCCGTTATCGGATACGGAGCAGACAACGCCTCCCGGGGTGGCCGCGCCGTCCACTGCGATCTGCCCGCCCGGCAGCGTGTATTTAACGGCATTATCGATCAAATTGGAAAACATCTCCCGCAGCAGCCCGGGATAGCCGGAAACGGGCAGCGGCCCCGCGGCGTTCAGCGTCAGGGCGATCTGCTTTTCCGCAGCCCGGGGAGCGAAATCCGCCGCCAGCTCCTGCAGCAGCGGGGCGAGATCCACCGTTTCCTTTTCGCCCAGCCCCTGCCGTTCATCCAGCCGGGACAGCTCCAGAATATCGTTCACCAGGGCAATCATCCGCTGGGATTCCTGATAGATTTTCCCGGCAAAGGCGGGAACGTCCGCCGGCTGGGCGATGCCGTCCCGGATGATTTCCGCAAAGCCGGAAATGGCCGTAAGGGGCGTTTTCAGCTCATGGGACACATTGGCTGTAAATTCCCGGCGGCTTTCCTCCGCGGCGCAGCTGGCGGTTACATCCAGCAGCAGCAGCACCACGCCGTTTTGCCGTCCGTCCCGCAGCACGGGGCTGGCAAACAGGCGATAGGCCCGGTCCTTGCGCTGCAGCAGCGCGCTGCCGTATTGCCCCTGCTGGGCGGCGTCTACGGCGGATTGCACGTTCCCATCCCGGCACAGGGCCAGCAGGCTGTTCCCCGTCCGTTCGGCGGCGTTTACGCCAAAGATTTCTCCGGCACTGCGGTTCATGGACATCACCATGCCCTGCCCATCCACCATCACCATGCCTTCCTGCATGTTTTCCAGCACGGCGGCCAGCTCGCCACGGGCCTTTTCCAGAGACTGCAATTGCTGCCGAATCTGGGCGTGCTGGCGTTCCATACGGGTGAGCAGCGGCGCCAGTTCATCATAAGCGTCGTTTTCCAGGGGCGCATCCAGGTTCAGGGCGTTCATGGGCGCCACGATCCGCCTGGCCGCAATCCGGGCAATGACCAGCGAAAGAACAAGCACACCCGCAATCATCAGCCCCAGCAGCGGCGCGGCTTTCAGAAACATTCCTGCCACGGAGCTGCGGCTGGCCGCCAGCCGCACTACGGCGCCGGAGGAAGTGCGCAGAGCGTAGTAGATGGTGGTTTCGGAAAGGGTATCCGAATAGCGGCGGCTAATGCCGCTGCCGGTTGCCAGCGCCTGCTGAAATTCCGGGCGCTGGGCGTGGTTTTCCAGCGCCTCCGCCCCGGTGGCGCTGTCATAGCGCACCTGACCGTCCGGCGCAATGAGCGTAACGCGGTCGGGCAGCGCCACGGCGGAAAGGGCCGCCGGATCATCTGCCTGCGCCTCCAGAAGCCGGGAAAGCAGCGCGGCCTCGGTGCGCAGCTCCTGCAGGGCCTGATCCTCATACACCCGGTACAGCGTGGGCACCAGCAGCAGCGTACAGAGCAGCACGCTCAGAAACGCCGTCAGGGCCACGGCGCGAAAAATCCGTTTTGCCATGGTTATTGTCCTCCGAACCGATAGCCGAGGCCCCGCACCGTCTCGATCATGCCGCCGCAGGGGCCCAGCTTGGCCCGCAGGGTCTGCACATGCACATCCACGGTGCGGCTGCCGCCGTCATAGCCGTAATCCCAGATCTTTTCCAGCAGCTGCTCCCGGGAAAAGGCGATGCCCCGGTTTTCCATCAGCAGCCGCAGCAGCTCATATTCCTTGAAAGCCAGGGCCACGCTTTGGCCGTTCACGGTCACGGCATGGGCACGCTTGTCCAGCGTCAGGCCGCCGGCAATGATGATTCCGTCATCCGGGGCCTTCACCCGGCGCAGCCGGGCCCGCACCCGGGCCATCAGCTCGGCCATGCCAAAGGGCTTGGCAATGTAATCATCCGCGCCCAGATCCAGCCCCTGCACCTTGTCGTATTCCGTGCCCTTGGCCGTCACCAGAATCACGGGGATGTCCTGGGTAGCCCGATCCGGCCGCAGCTTTTGCAGGATTTCCAGCCCGCTTTCCCCGGGCAGCATAATGTCCAGCAGAATCAGATCAGGACGCTGATCCATGGCCCGCCAGAAAGCGGTGCAGTCCGAGAAGTCCCGGGCGGGCAGGCTCATCTGGTTCAGGGTGTAGACCACCAGCTCGCGGATGTTTTCCTCGTCCTCCACATAATAAATCACGCCAGAAGCACTCCTTTATGCTGACCGGTGATGGAATATTCCACCCATTCGGCGATGTTTTGCGCGTGATCGCCAATGCGCTCAAAATACTTGGCGATCATCAGCAGATCCAGCGCCTGAGAGCCGGCGGAAGCATCCTGGCGAATTTTCTCGATCAGCTCATCCTTGACCACCACGAACAGCCCGTCGATGATGTCGTCCATGGCCATCACATCCCGGGCCAGCGCCAGATCCTTTTTCACGTAAGCGTCGATGCTGCCACTGACCATGCGGATGGCGGTCTGCGCCATTTGGGGCAGATGAATCAGCTCCTTGCAATACGGCCCCTTCGACAGATAAATCACCAGCTCGGAAATATCCGCCGCCTGATCGCCGATGCGCTCCATATCGGTGATCATTTTCAGCGCCGCGGAAATGGCGCGCAGATCCCGGGCCACAGGCTGCTGCTGCAAAAGCAGCTTGATGCACAGGCTCTCGATGTCCTTTTCCTTTTGATCCACCTCATGGTCAAAGGCGATGGCCGCCCGGGCCGCTTCCACGTTTTGATGCACCATGGCGTCCGTGGCGCTTTGAATGGCCCGCTCGATCAGGGCGCCCATTTCCAGCAATTCCTGATTAAGCAGCCGCAGCTGTTCTTCAAACCGGCTCCGCATGATTAACCGAACCTCCCTGTGATGTAATCCTCGGTGCGCTTATCCTTGGGGATGGAGAAGAGCTTTTCCGTTTCGTCATATTCAATGATTTCGCCCAGCAGGAAAAACGCCGTGCGATCGGAAATGCGGGCGGCCTGCTGCATGTTGTGGGTCACCATCACGATGGTATACTTTTGCCGCAGCTGCAGGGCCAGATCCTCGATTTTGCTGGTGGAGATGGGATCCAGGGCGCTGGTGGGCTCATCCATCAGCAGCACCTCCGGCTCCACTGCCAGGGCCCTTGCAATGCACAGCCGCTGCTGCTGCCCGCCGGACAGGCCCAGCGCATTTTTCTTCAAGCGATCCTTTAATTCCTCCCAGATGGCGGCATTGCGCAGGGATTTTTCTACGATGTCGTCCAGCCGGGCCTTGCTGCGGATGCCATGGGTGCGGGGGCCGAAAGCGATATTATCATAAATGCTCATGGGGAAGGGATTGGGCTTTTGAAATACCATGCCCACCCGCTTGCGCAGCACGGCGGTATCCATGCCCTGATAAATATCTTCGCCGTCCAGCAGCACCTGTCCTTCGATTTTGCAGCCTTCCACCAGATCGTTCATCCGGTTCAGGGTTTTGAGCAGCGTGCTTTTGCCGCAGCCGGAGGGGCCGATGAAGGCCGTGATCTGCTTTTCCTCGATTTGCAGGGAAATATTCTTCAGCGCCTGAAAGCTGCCGTAATACAGGTTCAGCTGCCGGATGTCCATTTTGCTCATCCTTTGTTTCCTCCGATCTTCTTGGCCAGATAGCCGGACAGGGCGTTCATCCCGATCACGATTACCAGCAGCACCACCGCCGTGGCATAGCTCTGGTTCAGATACAGGCCCTCCTGGGAAATGGCGTACATATGCACAGACAGCGTGCGCGCCGAATCGCTGAGGCTTTCCGCAATTTCAGGCACCGTGCCGGCAGTGTAAATCAGCGCCGCCGTTTCGCCCACGATGCGGCCCACCGCCAGAATCACCCCGGACAGGATGCCGGGCATGGCGCTGGGCAGCACGATTTTGATCGTGGTGCGCAGCCGGCCCGCGCCCAGGCCGAAGCTGCCCTCCCGATAGCTGTCCGGCACGGCCAGCAGCGCTTCCTCCGTGGTGCGCATGAGAATGGGCAATACCATAATGGCCAGCGTCAGCGCGCCGGAAAGCAGCGAAAGCTCCAGATGCAGGGCTACCACAAAAAACAGCGATCCAAACAGCCCGTAAATGATGGAAGGGATGCCCGCCAGGGTTTCCGCCGTGGTGCGCACCAGCTTCACCAGCCGGTTTCCCCGCCGGGCGTACTCGGTCAGATAAATGGCGGCGCCGACGCCAAAGGGCACGGAGATCAGCAGCGCCAGGGCGGTCATCAGCAGGGTATTGATCAGCGCGGGCAGCAGCGATACGTTTTCAGAATTGTATTTCAGAGCGAACAGCTCCGGCGTGAGATGGGGAATGCCCTTGATGAGAATATACCCCACCAGCAGCACCAGCACGCCCGCGGAAAAGGCCGCTCCGGCATATACGCAGCCCCGGGCAGCCCGGGCTTTTCCTTTCGCGGTCATCCTTCACCCCTCCTCTTGAGCAGGGAAAACAGCACGTTGATAATCAGAATAAACACAAACAGCACCACCGCCGTGGCAATCAGCGCCTCCCGGTGCAGATCCGCCGCGTAGCCCATTTCCATGACGATATTGGTGGTCAGCGTGCGCACACCGGAGATCAGGCTGCGGGGGATCACCGCCCGGTTGCCCGCCACCATCATCACGGCCATGGCCTCGCCGATGGCCCGGCCCACGCCCAGAATGACGCCTGCCGTCACGCCGCTTTTCGCCGCCGGGAGCACCACCCGGAAGACCGCCCGTTCGTGGGTGGCCCCCAGGGCCAGCGCGCCCTCGTAATATGCGTCGGGCACCGCCCGCAGCGCGGATTCGGCTACGGTGATGATTGTGGGCAGGATCATCATGCCCAGCAGCAGGCTGGCCGCCAGCAGGCTGGAGCCGCTGCCGCCAAACAGCGCGCGCACCAGCGGCACGATCACCACCATCCCGAAGAACCCGTATACCACCGACGGAATCCCCGCCAGCAGGGAGATGGCCGGCCGCATGAGCCGCAGCAGTTTTTTGCTGGCAAACCGGGCCATGAACAGGGCGGCGAGCAGCCCGGCGGGCACGCCCACAATCAGCGCCCCGGCGGTCACATACACGCTGCCCAGAATCATGGGCAGAATGCCGTAAATATTGCTGCCCGGCTTCCACCGGGTGACAGACAGGAATTTCCATACGCCGATTTTCGCCATCCCCGGCACGCCGTTGGCAAACAGAAAAATGCAAATCAGCGCCACTGCCAGAATGGATACGCAGGCGGCGACGCAAAAAAGACATCGGGCCAGCCGCTCCCGGAACCGGCCAAAGGCGCCGGGATTTGCCCCGGCGCCAGTGTTTTCGCCTTTGATCATTTCGTTACCTCGCCCCAGTCAGTGACCTCGCCGGTGTAGATCGCCTTCACCTGATCCCTGGTCAGCCCTGTAACGGGGTTATCGTTGCTCACGATCACGGCGATGCCGTCCATGGCGATCACCAGAGGCTTGATGCCCGCAGCCAGTTCGCTTTCCTTCAGCTCACGGGAGGCCATGCCGATGTCGCAGATCTTGTCCCGCACGGCGTTCATGCCCGCAGAGGAGTCGCTCTGCTGAATCTCAATCTCGGCGTTGGGGTTCACCAGCAGATACGCTTCCTTCAGCTTTTCCATCACCGGCGTGACGGAGGAGGAACCGGCCACGACCACCTTGCCCGCCAGATTGCTGCCGGCAAAGGGCGTTGCTTTATCGTTCACGGGAATGTATCCCTTATCTTCAATCACTTTCTGGCCATCGGCGCTCATGATGAAATCCATGAAGGCCTGCGCCTGCTGGGATACGGCTTCGCCGGTGGCGATGTTAAAGGGCCGGGCGATCTTGTAAGCGCCTTCCTTGATGGCCGCCACAGAGGGGGCCACGCCGTCAATTTTCACGGCCTTCACCGTGTCGTTCAGAGAACCCAGGGAGATATAACCGATGGCGTTCTTATTGCCGGACACGCTCACCATCATAACCGAGGTGCTGTTGGTGATGTCGCAATCGTCGGTGGTGTAATCCACCTTGTTGCCGTCCGCATCCTTCTGCTCAATGCCGAACAGCTCGATGAACGCGCCGCGGGTACCGCTGCCATCCTCCCGGGAAATTACGTTGATGCTCTCCTGCGCCTGCGCGCAGCTGCCTGCCATTCCCAGCGCCAGAACCAGCGCCGCCAGTTTCGCAAAAATCTTCTTCATTTTGCTTTCCTTCCTTTCTTCTTGGTACGATGAAAGGATACCGCGGGATGATTTTGAATAAATATCGGAAATGTAAAGAATATGTCAGGCTTTTCGGCTGCGAAAGAGCCGCGCTTTCATCCGGTTTTCTCTGAAGCAGAAGGAAGCATCTTTTCTTTTATCACAAAGCGCCCCGGATGGAAAAGCGGCGACGAAGCGCGTTCTTTCCAGTCCGGGGCGCATGTTCATTAAATGGAGACCTGCAGTTTTCCTCTATGTTTTTTGAATGGGTGAGGGAGTGCCTTGGGCTTATTTCGTCTTTTCCGGGATGCGCTCCGTGCAGATGTCCGGCTGAATGCCCACGTTAATAAACTCGGTGCCATCCAGCAGGCGATAGCCCACCGAAACCACCTGCGCTCTGCCGCCGCAGCGCAATTGGAACAGGCAGGGAGAGCCGGTGGAGCCAAAGGTTGGTTCGCCGATGATCGTCGCTCTGCGATTGCTTTTGAACATGGCGACAAAATCCTCTGCGGCAGAGATGGTCCTACGGGAGGTGAGAAGCTCCACCGGGCCCTGAAACAGGGCTTTATTTCCGGGGGCGCCAAAGGAATCAATGTAGGTTTCGTAATAGGTGCCTGTGCGGATTTTTGCGTCTTTCTGAACGCCTTCCTCGGTCATCAGGCCTTCGGCCAGATACCGTTTGATCGTTGCTTCGCTCATATTTGCGGTCTGGCTGGCGACGGCTGCATCAATGCCCTTTTGAATGCGCGTCCATTTCTGACACGCATGAAATTCCCCGGGGATAAACAACTCGGCAATTTTAGCGCCGTAAATGGTGTTTCCTCCGACGTTATCGCGCACGTCAATGCAAACCTTCGTGATTTCCGGGTATTTTTCCAGATACTCCCGGACGGTTCCGGCGTAATCATGCATGAAATCGTTAATTTTGACGGTGAAAACGCCGTCTGCAGAAACAGCAAAGGAAGGCGCTGCCGGCGGGACATACGGCTTTGATCTCCGGTATTCAGCCGGCGGGATATACTTTGTGTGGCCGTCCTGGAGACTGTCCACAAACGACGTCAGTAAATCATGGAATGTCTGCTCGTCTTCCGCTGCCAGAATTTGAGGAATATAGCGAAGATACAGATCGTTCCAGTCAAATGTTAACCGTTCAAAATAGGGAAAGATGTCATTGACCTTTGACCAGATCATCGATAAATCATATATTCTGTCTGTCTGATTCATGCTGCGCTCCTTTCCGTTCTCTCGCATGCCCGTTTGCCAACAAAAGAAACTGTTCCCCCGGCCAACATTGGAAAACACAATCGCCTGTTGCAGATGGGAGAACAGTTCCTGTTCTTTCAGAGGATTGAAAAAGTCCGCATAAGCCGATGCAGGGGGGAGATGCTCCCCCTCTTTTGCCATTCCACACTGCCGCATGACGGCAAGGGCGGGGTCTCGGCTCGTGTTTTACTTTTTATCGTACTTATAGAAGCCTTCGCCGGAAGACATGCCCAGCTTGCCTTCGTCGATGTATTTGCGCAGCATCTTATCCATGCCCTTGAAATTGTACGGGGCCAGGAAGGACGGCACCTTCAGGTACATTTTCACGATGTTGTGCGCCGTGGTCAGGCCCACCGTATCGAGAATGCGGAAGGGGCCCTTGGGCGCGCCGGTGCCAAGCTCCCAGGCCTTGTCAATGCTCTGGGGATCGGAAATGCCGTTCACATACAGATCCATGCCCGCAAACAGCAGCGGCACCAGCATGGAATTGAGCAGATAACCGGATTTTTCCTTACGCACGGGCAGCGGAATCATGCGGATGTTCGCTGCGAACTGCATGATGGCGTCGAAATTGCGGCTGTCGGTCTGGCTCTGAGCCATGATCTCGGCGGTGTTGTTCTTCCAGATGGAATTGGCAAAATGCAGGGAAAGATACTTGTCCGGCCGGCCGGTATACTTGGCGAATTTGGAAGGCAGCAGGGTAGAGGAATTGGTGACGACCAGGGTTTTGGCGGGCAGCAGCGGCGCCAGCTTCTTATAGAAGGCGATCTTGTCCTCCACATTTTCAGCCATGGATTCGATCACCAGATCCGCATCTGCCACGGCTTTGCTCAGGTCCAGCTCCAGCTTCAGCCCGGCATATGCCTGTTCGTTTTTGGCCAGGCAGGCGGCTTCGTCAAAGGTATCGTGATCCGCGATGCCCCGGGCCCAGTCCTGGAAATTCTGGCCTTCGGGGGTGGCCATCTTATGGATGGTCTCGGCATAGACCTGATGAAGATGCTCCAGCTTGGGCTTTGTCCGCTGGATGCTGCTCTCGCTGCGCAGCCAGATGGTCACATTGAAACCGCAATAGGCAGCCTGATACGCGATCTGGCTGCCCAGCACGCCGCCGCCGGCGACAACAATATTCTTGAGCATGTCAAAATCCCTCTTTCCGAACGGATGGAAAAGAAAATGGAAGAACAGCAGAAGAAATATTCATTTATTCCGCGTCCCGCTGCGCCAGCCGCAGCCCGTGAAACACGGCGCTTTTGGCATAGAGCCGCAGGGGTTTTTCATATTGCCGCACGGTCAGCGGCTCGGTCAGCAGGCCGATCCGCGTCCCGTCGGCATAAATGCAGGCCTCATTGGCGTGAGCGTCCCGCACCGAAACGGTGACGGACTCCGCGCCGCTGAGGATGGACGCCCGGGCATCCCCGAAATGGGGGCAGATGGGCGTAAGAATGATGGCGTTCAGCGCGGGATCCACGATGGGCCCGCCGGCGGACAGGCAATAGGAGGTGGAGCCGGTGGGGGTGGACAGAATCAGTCCATCCCCCCGCCAGGCTGCAAACTCCCGGCCCTGCCGCATCACCTGCAGGGACACCGTAGAACCGAAATTGTTTTTGGTCACCACCACATCGTTAAGCGCCACATGGCTTTGGCCATTGTAGGAAAAGGCCAGCAGGGAGCGATTGGATAATGCCAGGGTATCCAGCCAGTGGGCCACGGGCAGGACTTCCAGATCCGTTTCATCCAGGGCACACAGATAGCCCAGCCGCCCCGCGTTGATGCCCAGCATGGGCTTGTCGCAGGTTACGGCCGTCTGCGCGGCCCGCAGCACCGCGCCGTCCCCGCCGATGGACACGATCAGATCGCAGTCCGCCGGGGAGAGAGCGGGGCCATGCGCGCCGCCGAACAGGACCTGGCTGGTTTCCGGCGCAAGCACACAGACTGCGCCCATGCGGTTTTCCAGCACGCTGATGCAATGCCGGGCCGCCGCCAGCTGGTTTTCCCGGGCCGTATTCGGGCAAACATAGAGCTTCATTCCCATTCCTCGCTTCCGCGCCGGGCAGCCTTACGGCTTACTTCTTGCTCAGGTATTCGTCGATGGCCTTGGCGGCGGTCTTGCCGGCGCCCATGGCCAGAATCACGGTGGCAGCGCCGGTCACCGCGTCGCCGCCGGCATATACGCCCTCACGAGAGGTCAGGCCGGTGTCTTCTTCCACGATGATGCCGCCCCATTTCTGGGTTTCCAGGCCCTTGGTGGTGTTCTTGATGAGGGGGTTGGGGGAGGTGCCCAGGGCCATGATGACGGTATCCGCGTCCATCACATATTCGCTGCCCGCCACTTCCACAGGCCGGCGGCGGCCCTTTTCATCCGGCTCGCCCAGCTCCATCCGCACGCACTCGATGGCCTTCACCCGGCCGTTCATGGGATCGCGGGGATCATCGGGGTTCTGATAGCCGATGATGCGCACAGGGTTATTGAGCACCTTGAATTCGATGCCCTCTTCCATGGCGTGCTCCACTTCTTCCCGACGGGCAGGCAGCTCTTCCATAGACCGGCGATACACGATGCTTACCTTGCCGCCCAGCCGCAGGGCCGTGCGGGCCGCGTCCATGGCCACGTTGCCGCCGCCAACCACGACCACCTTGCCGCCCTTGGAAATGGGGGTTTCGGCGTCGTCGCGGTAAGCCTTCATCAGGTTGCTGCGGGTGAGGAATTCGTTGGCGGAATACACGCCCTTCAGGCCTTCGCCTTCAATGCCCATAAACTTGGGCAGGCCGGCGCCGGAGCCGATGAACACGGCCTCGAAGCCGTCCTCGAACAGCTCGTCGATGGTCAGGGTCTTGCCGATGACCACGTTGGTTTCCACGTCCACGCCCAGCGCCTTGAGGGCTTCCACTTCCTTGGCCACGATGGCCTTGGGCAGACGGAACTCAGGAATGCCGTACACCAGCACGCCGCCGGCGGTATGCAGCGCTTCATAAACGGTGACCTGATAGCCCTTCTTGGCCAGGTCGCCCGCGCAGGTCAGGCCGGAGGGGCCGGAGCCCACCACCGCCACCCGATGGCCGTTGGAGACGGGCTTTTCAGGCAGCGCCTTGGCGTTTTCATTGTGCCAGTCGGCCACGAAGCGTTCCAGACGGCCGATGCCCACGGGCTCGAACTTGATGCCCAGGGTGCACTTGCTTTCGCACTGGGATTCCTGGGGGCATACACGGCCGCACACGGCGGGCAGGGAGGAGGACTGGGAGATTACCCGATAGGCGCCCTCGAAGTCGTTTTTCTTCACATAATCGATAAAGCCGGGGATGTTGATATTCACGGGGCAGCCCGCCACGCAGGGCTTATTTTTGCAGTTCAGGCAGCGGCTGGCTTCGTCCACGGCGATTTCAGCGGTATAGCCCAGGGCCACTTCGTTAAAATTATGCGCCCGCACCTGGGGATCCTGGGTGGGCATTTCGTGTTTCTTCGGATTGATAGCCATGACGATTTCCTCCTTACATCTGCTTGAAAAGGTTGCAGGTCTTTTCCCGGGCCTGGCGCTCAAAATCCGTATACATCCGGCTGCGGGACATGGCTTCGTCGAAGTCCACTTCATAGCCGTTGAAGTCGGGGCCGTCCACGCAGGCAAACTTGGTCACCCGCTTGCCGTCCTGATGCAGCGTCAGACGGCAGCCGCCGCACATGCCGGTGCCGTCAATCATGATGGGGTTCATGGACACGGTAACGGGCACGTTGAAGGGCTTGACCGTGGCCACCACGAACTTCATCATGATGAGGGGGCCGATGGTGATGATCATGTCATAGGTTTCGCCGCCCTCCAGCATTTCCTTGAGGGGAACGGTCACATTGCCGTGACGGCCATAGGAGCCGTCGTCGGTCATGAGAATCAGCTTGTCAGAGCAGGCCTTGAAATCGTCCTCCAGGATCACAATATCCTTGCTGCGGAAGCCGATGATGCTGGTTACATCCGCGCCCAGCTTGTGGAATTCTTCCGCGATGGGCAGGGCAATGGCGCAGCCCACGCCGCCGCCGATGATGCACACCTTCTTGATACCCTCGGTATGGGTGGCCACGCCCAGGGGGCCCACGAAATCCTGAATGGATTCGCCCTGGTTTTTATGATTGAGCAGCTCCGTGGTGGCGCCCACGATCTGGAAAATGATCTTGACCGTGCCTTCCTCGGGGTTGGTGCCGGCAACCGTCAGCGGGATGCGCTCGCCTTCCTCGTCCACGCGCAGGATGATGAACTGGCCGGGCTTGGCTTTCTTCGCCACCAGCGGCGCTTCGATTTCCATCTGCGTGACCGTGGGATTCAACGCGACCTTCCGAACGATTTTGTACATGATATCAAAACCTCCTTTTTTTGTGCGGTCCATGTATGCTGATCCATAGACAGGCATAAGAAAACGGCTTGTCTCTCTCGAAAACAAGCAAGGCATACGTCCCTATTTTAGCATTTGCTGTCGAAACACAAAATATCAAATAATACATACCCTTATTTCTATTTTAATATAACATGCTTAATATATCATGGAAGCATGGACGTGCCGCCGCCCACCTGTGCCTTTTGAAAAAGCAGCCGCCGGAAAACCGGCGGCCGTTCAATGATGGGGACGGATTAGAAATCCACCTCAGTGTCGTAATAGCAGCACTTGAGCAGCTTTTCCATTTCCTCCTGGCTGGGCTGCCGGGGGTTGGAGCCGGTGCAGGCGTCGCCGATGGCGTTCTTGGCGATTTCGGGCAGACGGGCCAGGAACACATCCTCGGGCACGAAGCCGTTTTCGGTGGGATAGCTGTCCGCGCCGTAATGCTTGATGCAGTGGGGGATATTCAGAGCATCGTTCATCTTGCGCAGATAGGCGATCAGCAGGGCGACCTTTTCGTCGTCATCCTTGCCGCCCAGGCCCATGTAATCCGCGATCACGCCGTAGCGCTTCTTGGCGGTGGGATCCTTGGCGTTGAAGGCGATCACCTTGGGCAGATACATGGCATTGGCCGCGCCGTGGATAATGTGCGCGCCGTAATCGGCAAAGGCCGCGCCGGTCTTATGGGCCATGGAGTGCACGATGCCCAGCAGCGCGTTGGAGAACGCCATGCCGGCCAGGCACTGGGCGTTATGCATGCTGTCGCGCTTGGACATATCGCCGTTGTAGGAATCCACCAGGTCATTCTGGATCATCTTGATGGCGAAGATGGCCAGCGGATCGGTGTAATCGCAGTTGGCGGTGGACACATAGGCTTCGATGGCGTGGGTCATGGCGTCCATACCGGTATGGGCAACCAGCTTCTTGGGCATGGTTTCGGCCAGATCGGGATCCACGATGGCCACATCGGGGGTGATTTCAAAGTCCGCGATGGGGTATTTGATGCCCTTATGATAATCGGTGATGATGGAGAAAGCGGTCACTTCGGTGGCGGTGCCGGAAGTGGAGGAGATGGCGCAGAAGTGGGCCTTGCGGCGCAGCTTGGGCAGGCCGAACACCTTGCACATATCCTCGAAGGTCACTTCGGGATATTCATACTTGATCCACATGGCCTTGGCCGCGTCGATGGGGGAGCCGCCGCCCATGGCAATGATCCAGTCGGGCTGGAATTTGAGCATGGAGTCCGCGCCCTTCATCACGGTTTCCACGGAAGGATCGGGCTCGATGCCTTCAAACAGCTCCACTTCCATGCCGGCTTCCTTCAGATAGGAGACCGCACGATCCAGGAAACCAAACTTCTTCATGGAGCCGCCGCCAACGCAGATCATGGCCCGCTTGCCTTCGAAAGTCTTCAGCGCTTCCAGCGCGCCCTTTCCATGATACAGATCCCGGGGCAGAGTGAATCTTGCCATATCGATATACCTCCATTTTTCGTGTAAAAGCATCGATGGGGTGCTTTTTTGCCAAGCGTCCGCAGGCAGGCCTTGCTTCCCTCCCTGCGCGCCACATATATTATAACCGGGCGCAGGGCGATTGGATAGGGTATTTTTGATATATCGGCAATATATTTATTGATATATGGAGTACCGAAATGAAAACACTGGAAAAATCCACCGACCGCAAATGAAAAATCCGCCTTTCCGAACGGAAAAGGCGGGTGGATGAAACGGGCGGATGGCGGGGCTGCGGCGGCTTTTATTGCTGCCCCAACGCTTCCTTGAGTGTGCGCCAGCCCAGCACTGCGCATTTCACCCGGGCGGGCATATGGGCGATATCCTGCAGGGCGGATGCTTCCTCCAGCTCCTCCATCTCTGCGGGAGTGGCCTGGCCCTGAATCATGCGCATGAACATTTCGCACAGCCGCAGCGCATCTTCCTTTTTCCGGCCAATCACCATGCCCAGCATAATATCCGCCGAGGCCTGGGAAATGGCGCAGCCGTCGCCCACGAACGCGCCGTCTGCAATCACGTCCCCCGCTGTTTTCAGCTTCAGGAAAATATCGTCGCCGCAGCTGGGATTCACCCCTTCCAGCACGATGTTGGCATCGGGCAGATCATGCTTGAAGTCGGGGCGCACGTTATGCTCGGTCAGAATCTCGTTATAAAAGCTCCTATTCTCCATAGCCCATTCGCTCCCTCAGGGTGGCCAGGCTGGCAAGCAGTCGGTCCACCTCCGCTTCCGTATTGTAAAAGGCAAAGCTGGCCCGGGTGGTGGCGTTCACGCCCAGATGCCGAAGCAGCGGCTGGGCGCAATGATGCCCCGCTCGAACGGCTATACCGTCCGAGGCCAGAATTTCGCTCACGTCATGGGGATGCACGCCGTCCACAAGAAACGTGACGATGCCGGTATGCTCTGTCGGATCCCCGGACCCCAGCACGTGCACATGGGGCATCGCCGCCATCCCGGCCATGGCCCGGGCGGTGAGGGCGCGCTCCCGGGCGCGGATGAAATCAAAGCCCACACGGTTCACATAATCAATGGCCGCGCCCAAGCCCGCGGCCCCGGCGGCGTTAACCGTGCCGGCTTCGAACTTGTGGGGCAATTCCGCAAACACCGCGCCGTCCCGGGTGACCGACTCAATCATTTCCCCGCCGGTGAGGAAGGGCGGCATGGCGTCCAGCAGCGCCCGGCGGCCATAGAGCACGCCAATGCCCATGGGGCCGTAAACCTTGTGGCCGGAGAAGGCGAAGAAATCCGCCCCCAGGGCCTGCACGTTGACGGGCAGATGGGGCGTGCTCTGCGCTCCGTCCACCACCACTGCCGCGCCCTTGCCATGGGCCAGATCGGCCAGCGCCCGCACCGGGTATTCCCGGCCCAGCACATTGGATACCTGAGTGATGGCCAGCAGCCGGGTTTTCTCTGTGATGACCGAAGCAGCCTTTTCCAGATTCAGGCTGCCGTCGGGCTCGCATTCAAGAAACCGCAGCGCGGCGCCCTTTTGCCGGCAGACCATCTGCCAAGGCAGCAGATCGCTGTGATGCTCCATGATGGAAACCACCACTTCGTCCCCGGCGTTCACGTTTTGCAGCCCCCAGGAATAGGCCACCAGATTCAGGCTTTCGGTGGTATTGCGGGTGAAAATGATTTCGTCCGCGCTTTCCGCGCCGATAAACGCCCGCACCTTTTCCCGGGCGTTTTCCACCAGCTCCGTGGCCTCCACGCTCAGGGGATACAGCCCCCGCAGGGGATTGGCGTTATGGCGGCAGTAAAAATCCCGCTCCGCGTCCAGCACGGCCTGAGGCCGCTGGGCCGTGGCGGCGTTATCCAGATAGGCCGCATCGGTTTGCGCAAGCAAAGGAAAATCCTTTCTGAAATCAGGCTCCATGGCAGGCTTCCTCCTCCAGCGCGGATTGCACCGCTTCTTCCGTTTCCGGGTCGTTCAGGCCCCGCGCCAGCCGCTCCAGCGCCGCCCGGGCCAGAATTTCTTCGGCCTGCTCCCGGGCGATGCCCCGGCTTTCGAAATAAAACAGCGTGTCCGCATCCAGCTGGCCGATGGTGGCGCCGTGGTTGCCTACCACGTTTTCCTCCGCGCAGAGAATCAGCGGCACAGTTTTGTTCACCGCGTCGTCGCCCAGCATCAGCACAGTTTCCTTTTCATCGCCGGTGCTGTCTGCGCAGCCCTGCTGAAAATCAATGGTGCCCCGGAAGATTTTCCGGGCTGCATCCCGCAGCGCTCCCGCAGCGTTGATTTCGCTTTGGGTGTGCTTGCCCTGATGCACCACGGACAGGTTCATGTCCAGGGTCTGGTTCGCCCGTCCCAGATAGCCGATGTCCACCTTCAGGCTGCCGCCATCCGCAGGCAGGCAAACCTGGGTATCGGCATACAGATCGCATTTTCCCACGTAAATCTGCGTCACTTCCAGCCGGCCGTCCCTGGCACATTGGCTGTCAATCCGGTTATACAGCAGCCCTTTTGCGGCCATCAGCTGTACCTGCACCAGATGCACCCGGGCGTTTTGTCCGATGTCCAGCCGGGTCTGCACCGCCAGTGGGCAGTCTCCCCGGAAGGTTTCAAACACGGTCATATCGCTGCCTGCCGCCGCCTGCACCCAAACCATTTGCCGCGTGCCCGCGCCCTGCCCCGAAACGGTCAGGCGCTCCCGTACGGTTTCGCCTTCCGCGGCCACCAGCGCAATGGGGGCCGGCTCAATCGTTTCCTGCTCCGGCCAGGGCAGCACTGCTTCGTTTACTTTCAGAAAATTCCAGGTTCGCGCCGGCAACTGATTCACCGGCATATTATGCGTGATATTCATGGCGCTTCCTCCCTTCGGCAAACGGGTTCAGCCGATGCTGCCCTTCATTTCCAGCCGGATCAGATTGTTCATTTCTACCGCGTATTCCACTGGCAGCTCCTTGGACACATTATCCGCAAAGCCGCTGACGATCAGCGCCCGGGCGTCCTCCTCGCTCATGCCCCGGCTCATGAGATAAAAAATCGCGTCGTTGCTGATACTGCCGATCTTGGCCTCATGGCCGATGGCCGCATCCCGGGTGCGGATATCCATGGCCGGGATGGTGTCGGACCGGGAGATGGCGTCCAGCATCAGGGATTGGCAGCTCACGGAGGATTTGGCTCCCGTTGCGCCCTTTTCCACCACCACGCTGCTGCGGAAGGTGCTGATCCCGCCGCTTTTGCTGATGGAGCGGGTGTTCATCAGGGAGCTGGTATCTTTTCCGATGTGCACCACCTTCGCGCCGGTATCCAGGTTTTGCCCTGCGCCGGCGAAGGTGACGCCGGTAAATTCCATCCGCGAACGATCGCCCTTGAGCACGCTCATGGGATACAGGCAGCCCACATGGGAGCCAAACGAGCCTGACACCCATTCGATCACGCCGCCTTCCTCCACCAGCGCCCGCTTGGTGTTCAGGTTATACATGTTCTTGGACCAGTTTTCAATGGTGGAATAGCGCAGCTTGGCGTTTTTCTTCACATACAGCTCCACACATCCGGCATGGAGATTGGCTACGTTGTATTTGGGCGCGGAGCAGCCCTCGATAAAATGCAGGCTGGCCCCTTCGTCCACGATAATCAGCGTGTGCTCAAACTGGCCGGCGCCCTTGGCGTTGAGCCGGAAATAGGATTGCAGCGGAATGGACAGATGCACGCCCTTGGGCACATACACAAACGATCCGCCGGACCAGACTGCCCCGTGAAGCGCGGCGAATTTGTGATCCCGGGGCGTGACCAGCTTCATGAAGTACTTGCGCACCATCTCCGCGTATTCGCCCTTCATGGCGCTTTCCATGTCGGTATAGACCACGCCCTCGGCAGCCACCTCGTCCTTGACGTTGTGATACACCAGCTCCGAATCATACTGCGCGCCCACCCCGGCCAGGGATTTGCGCTCCGCTTTGGGAATGCCCAGCCGGTCGAAGGTGTCCTTAATATCCTGAGGCACGTTTTTCCAGTCGTTCTGCATGGCGGTGTTGGGGCGCACATAGGTGGCGATGTGGTTGATATCCAGCCCGTCCAGCGCAGGGCCCCAATCCGGCAGCTTCATTTCGTTGTAAATCTGCAAAGACTGCAGCCGGAACTGCTGCATCCAGACCGGATCGCCTTTTTCCTTGGAGAGCTTGTCGATAATTTCCGGGGTGAGGCCCTCCTCCATGCGGAAAGCGTCGTGCTCCGCGTCCCGGATGTCGTAAATGCTGCGGTCAATATCCGCAACCTGGGTTTTCTCTTTCATGGCTGTGTTCCCGCCTTATTTCGCTTGGATGCCGGCAAAGCCGTGCTCGTTGATTTCATCCACCAGGGAAGCGTCGCCGCTGCGCACGATCACGCCTTCCTCCATCACGTGGGTTTCATCCACATGCAGGGCTTCCAGAATACGGGTGCTGTGGGTGATAATCAGCAAAGAGCCGTGCTGCCGCTCCCGGAACAGCTGCACTCCCTGAGACACCGTGCGCACTGCGTCCACATCCAGGCCCGAGTCCGTCTCATCCAGGATGGCCAGCTTGGGCTCCAGCATCAGCATTTGCAGAATTTCCGCCTTTTTCTTTTCGCCGCCAGAAAAGCCCACGTTCAGATCCCGCTCGGCATAGCTTTCATCCATGGACAGCAGCGCCATGGTTTCCCTGAGCTTCTTTTTGAAATCCCACAGCCGCAGATGGCCGCCCCGCTGCTCCAGAGCGCTGCGGATAAAAGCACTGAGCGTCACACCCGGCACCTCCAGCGGGTTTTGGAAAGACAGGAAAATGCCTTTTTTTGCCCGTTCGTTGACGGGCAGGGCGGTAATGTCTTCCCCCTGAAAGAGAATCTGCCCCGCGGTAATCTGATAGGCGGGGTTGCCAGTGATGGCGTAGCCCAGGGTGGATTTCCCGGTGCCGTTGGGGCCCATGAGCACATGGGTTTCATCCGAGCCGATCTGCAGATTCACTCCGTGAAGAATTTCTTTTTCTTCCACCTGCACATGCAGGTTTTTCACTTCCAGCAGCGTGTCCTTTTTCATCGGGTTTCATCCTCTTTTCCGCCGCAGACGCAGCAGCCGTTCTCTTTTTCCTGATCCTTCAGATCCAGCAGATCCTGCAGGCTGAAGCTGTTTACATAAGCGTTGATTTGATCTTCCAGCCCTTTCCAGAAGGGCAGGGTGTAGCAAAAGCCCACCCGATCGCATTTATGCCCTTCCCGGGCCAGGCAGGCCACCGGGGCCAATTCGCCCTCCGCGGCCCGCAGAATTTCGCCCACGGGATAATCCGCCGGGGCACGGGCCAGCCGATAGCCGCCGCTTTTGCCCAGCGCGCTTTCCACCAGTCCGCTTTTGCTCAGCGCCGTCATGATGCTTTCCAGATACTTTCTGGAAATCTCCTGCCGCTGGGCCACATCGCTCAGGCGGATGAAGCCATCGTCCTTTTGCTGGGCCATGTCCAGCATCACCCGCAGGGCATACCGTCCCTTTGACGAAATCATCATGGAGCAATTCCTACCTTTCCGGTGGCAATTATACGCAGGTTCTCCTATCCTGTCAATAGGAATTTGACGGCGAAAACGGAAAGAAAAGATGAAAAACACGAAACATTTATATAGAAACGATTGCTTTCGTCCGGGAAACATGGTATACTGAAATCGGCTCTTTTTTTATGCGTCAAGCAATGAGCGGCCAAGAATACTGATCCGGCAAAGGAGAACCGCTTTTATGAACGTGCTGCATTTGAAATACGCAGTGGAGGTGGCCGAGAACGGCTCAATCAACAAAGCCGCCGAGGCCCTTTATATGAACCAGCCCAACCTGAGCAAGGCCATCAAGGAGCTGGAAAATTCTCTGGGCATCACCATCTTTTCCCGCACGGCCAAGGGCATGAACGTGACCCCGGAGGGCGAGGAATTTCTGCGCCATGCCCGGAAGATTCTGCGCCAGATCGACGAGATGGAGGCGCTGTATAAGGGCGGCGCGGCGGCGCAGCAGCGGTTTTCCATTTCCGTGCCCCGGGCAAGCTATATTTCTCATGCCTTCGCCCAGTTTTCCAAGGGGCTTTCCAACGCCAAAACGGAAATTTATTATAAAGAAACCAACGCCATGCGCGCCATCCAGAATATAATCAGCGGGGATTACAAGCTGGGCATCGTGCGCTATGCGGAGTGCTTTGATAAATACTTCAAATCCCTGCTGGAGGAAAAGGGCATGGCCTTTGAGCTGGTGGCGGAGTTTCAGCATGTGCTGGTGATGAGCCGGGCGCATCCGCTGGCGGACAGGGAGCCCCTGAGCCAGACGGAGCTGCGCCCCTATATCGAAATCGCTCATCCGGATCCCTATGTGCCCTCCCTGCCGCTCACGGCGGTGCGCAAGGAGGAGCTGCCCGGGAATATTGACCGGCGCGTTTATGTGTTCGAGCGGGCCAGCCAGTTTGAGCTGCTGAGCGAGAATACCGAAACGTTTATGTGGGTGTCGCCCATCCCGGCGGATACCCTGGCCCGATATGGGCTGGTGCAGAAGGCCTGCCAGGATAACCGGCGTATTTACCGGGACGTGCTGATCCATAAAAAGGATTATCATCTGACGGCACTGGATCAGGCTTTTGTTACGGAACTGTGCAAGGCCAAACGCGCTATTTTGGACGGCATTACCATATAAAAAAAGCAACGAGGCTATGCTTTATTGATATAGGTGTTATCGCATAAAAGATGCTATAATAATTGTGTGTCGTTCAGCCGGCAGATACGGGCTTTTTGCCGGCAGCGCACAAATCAACAGAAAGAGGGACCCATTCATGAAAAAGTTCGTTGCTCTTGTCCTGGCGGCCTGCATGCTCTTCACCATGAGCGCCATGGCCGAATCTACCGCTGAATACAAACTGGGTATGGGTGTTTCTGTTTCCACCAATTCCACCAAGGATGGCCACGCTCAGGTGGACGCCACCGTGGCGACTGTTGTGCTGGATGCCGATGGCAAGATCGTTGCCTGCCGGCTGGACTGTGCCCAGAACAAGATGGACGTGGAAGACGGCGAAGTGAACACTGAAGCCACTTTCGAAACCAAGCGCGAACTGCGCGAACGCTACAACATGGTCGCTTTCAGCGATGCTACCCACGAATGGTTCGAGCAGGCGGAAGCCTTCGAAGCCTACGTGGTGGGCAAGACCGCTGATGAAGTGGAAAACATGGAGACCAAGGAGCATAACGGCCACAACGTGACCGTGGACGACACCCTGTTTGCCTCCTGCTCCATTGATATCACCGCTTTCAAGGCCGCCGTTGTGAAGGCCTGCCGCGATGAGAAGGGCCAGACCTTCACCGCCGGCACCTTCACCCTGGGCCTGGCTGCCATCTCCGATGCTTCTGAATCCACCTCCGTCACCGATGACGAAGACGCGGTTGTGAAGATGTACACCGAATTCGGTGCCACCGTTGTGGGCGAAGACGGCAAGATCATCGCTGCGATCACCGATATGATCCAGCCCCAGATCAAGATGGACGAAGACGGCAAGGTGACCGACATCGTGTTCAAGGGAACCAAGCGGGAACTGGGCGCTGACTATGGCATGGTGGCCTATGGCAACGCCATCGCCGAGTGGGATGCGCAGGCGCAGGCTTTCGCTAACTACACCGTTGGCAAGACCGCTGAAGAAGTGGCCGCCATCGAAACCAAGGTGAACGATCATGGCTACTCCGTGCCCGCGGACGAAACCCTGCTGGCTTCCTGCACCATGCAGGTGACCGGCATGATGGCCGTGCTGGCGCTGGCTGCCACCTACGCCCGCTAATCGCTCAGTATCTTCAAGCATCTTCGCAAAAATACTGTTTAACGAATAGGCTATGAAAAAGACGGTATCAGGATACGCAAAAAGAATCCCGGCGCTTCTGGTATGCCTGGCGCTGCTGTTGGGGGGCTGTGCCCCCCGGCAGCAGGAAACGCCCAAGGCCCAGGGCAAGGCTTATTTTTCGTATTTTGATACCGTCTCCTATGTCTACAGCTATGCGGGGGACTCGGCGGAAACCTTCGAAGCCCGTTCCGCCGATGCTTCTGCGGTGCTGAGCGAATATCATCAGCTGTTTGATATTTATCATGAATACGCCGGCGTGACCAACCTGTGCACGATCAACAAGCAGGCCGGGGGAGAGCCGGTGGAAGTGGATCAGAAGCTGATCGATTTTCTGTTGTATGCCCGGAATATGTATGACAAAACCCAGGGCGAAATGAACGTGATGCTGGGGGCTGTGCTGCGGCTGTGGCACGATTGCCGCTCTCAGGCGGAGACGGATCCCGCTTCCGCCCATCTGCCGGACGCGGATGCGCTGGCGAAGGCCGCAGAGCATACGTCCATGGACAGCCTGGAGATTGACCCGGAAAAGCGCACCGTGCGCATCAGCGATCCGAAAGCGTCCATTGATGTGGGGGCACTGGGCAAGGGGTACGCCACAGAAATGGCGGCCCGGGCGCTGGAAAAGGCCGGTGCCAACAGCTACGTGCTCAATATCGGCGGCAATATCCGCATTATCGGCGCCAAGCCGGATGGCTCGGGCTGGGTGACGGGGGTACGCAATCCCAACGACGCCAACGGCGATTTCGCCGCCAGCCTGTATCTGACCAATACCTCCTGCAGCACCTCGGGCGTGTATGAGCGCTATTACGTGGTGGATGGCAAGCGGTATCATCACATTATTAACCCGGATACCCTCTATCCGGCGGACTATTATTCTTCCATTACGATTGTGACCCCGGACAGCGGCTATGCAGATGCGCTTTCCACGGCGCTGTTCTGCCTGCCCTTTGACGAAGGAATGCGCCTGGCTCAGGCCCTGGGCGATGCGGAGGTGCTTTGGGTTTTCCCCAACGGCGATATCCGCTATACCCCCGGCATGGCCGATTACATACAGAAATAACCCGCGGCCCGGCATGAACGGACGCGGGGACACAACAGGATATCAACCTCCGCATGGGAACGGATGCAAGGCCCGCGCCCATGCGGATTGATAATATCATAGAGAAGCAGGAGAAGGGAAGAAAATGAAACGCAACAGGAACATTTCGCGCCTGAAGGTGCCGCACAATAAGCACACCGC
>CAKTWP010000014.1 GCA_934630705.1 uncultured Clostridia bacterium
CTCATGGAGGTTTCGCCGATGATCATGCCGGGAATGCCCAGTGTGAGGCTGACGATCAGATAGCTCATAAAGCCGGGCACCAGATGCTTCATGATAATCTTGAAATCGCTTACGCCGGCCAGCTTGGCCGCCATCACGAAATCCTCTTTTTTCAGGCTCATGAATTTGCCGCGCACCACCCGGGCCAGCCCCGTCCAGCCAATGAGGGACAGGATCACCGTGATCATCAGGTATTTCTGCACCACCGTTACCTCCGCCGGAATGGCGGCGGACAGTGCCATCCACAGCGGAATGGAGGGCAGGGAATTGAGCACTTCAATAATACGCTGCACAATCGCGTCCAGCTTTCCGCCAAAATAGCCCGACGCAGAGCCGATCAGCAGCCCCAGAATGAAGCTGATGAACGTACCCGCGAAGGGGATGGTCAGCGAAATCTGGCTGCCCAGAATGATGCGGCTGAACATATCCCGGCCCATGGAATCCGAGCCAAAGAGCATAACCTTCGCGCCGTTTTCCGCGCCGAAGAAATGCAGGCTTGATTTGAACAGGCCCAGGAAGCTGTATTCCTCCCCCTGCACAAAGAAACGGATTTTGTATGGCACGCTGGTATCCTCGGCAAACACCTTTTTATAGGTCACCGGATCCCGCTGCATGGCCAGCTTGTATACGAACGGGCCTATGAATTCGCCTTCATGGTAGAAATGAATGCGGGTGGGACCCACATCCTTATAGGACGTGTCGTACGCCGTCAGGCTGTAAGGCGCGAAGAAATTGCCAAACAGCGCCACAATATAGAAAATTCCCAGAATCACCAGGCTGATCCGGGCCAGCTTATGCTTGCCCAGCTTTCGCGCCATCAGCGTCCATTGGGACGCGAGATAATACCGTTCTTCCTTCTGCCGCGCCTTTTCCGCCTTGCGCTGCTGCCGAAGGGCTTGCTTTTCCTTGATCGTGCTCATGCTTCAGCGCTCCTTCCCATAAAGCGGATGCGGGGATCCAGCCACGCCAGCAGAATATCGCTCAGCAGCGTGCCCAGGCAGATCAGAAAGCCCATCACCAGCAGGATCGTGCCTGCCAGATACATATCCTGGCTTTTGAGCGCATTGTAAAGGGTGGGGCCCACGATTTGCAGGTTCATCACGATAGCGGAAATGGTTGAGCCGGAAAAGATGCTGGCCAGGCTGCCGGACAGGCCGCTGACGGTGGGGTTCAGCGCGGCGCGGAGGCAGTATTTATATATGATCCGTTTTTCGGAAACGCCCTTGGCACGGGCGCAAAGCACATAGTTTTTGCCCAGCTCGTCCAGCATCTGGGCGCGCATGGAGCGCAGCGTGCCGCAGGTGCCGGAGGTGCCGATTACGATCACGGGCACCAGCAGCCGGGCCCAGAACTCGCCGTATCCGAAGCATTCATACCACTGCATGGTGCCCGCATTCAGCGCGATCTGCATTTCCTTGGTGAACAGGCCGATAAATGCCGTGCCCGTCCACATATAGGTCCCGAACATGATGAGAATGGCAAAAAGAAAGTTGGGCACTGCCATGCCCAGAAAGCCGATGGTGGTCAGCACGTAATCCCCAACGGAATACTGCTTCACCGCGCTGTAAATCCCCAGCGGGATGCCCACAAGATACGTGAAAAGCATCGTGATCAGCGATACGGTCACCGTCATGGGCAGCAGCGGCCCCACAACGCTCCACACATCCTTGGCCTGCTCGAAGGAATAGCCAAAGTCGAAGCGGGTGAGGATATTCTGCATCCATTTGAAATATTGCACATACCAGGGCTGGTTCAGCCCGAAGCGCTCCTGCAGCTCCGCCAGCGTGTTGGCGTCCACCACATTGCCCTCCGCCTTGAGAGAGGCCACATAGGTGGTGGCGTAATCGCCGGGGGGCAGCTGAATGATAAAAAAGATCACCGCCGACATAATCAGCATCGTGGGAAGAAACACCAGAACGCGCCGGAAAATATACTGCGCCATGTGATGGGGGGCGCGCGCCTTTTTTATCGGAACAGCTGCATTTGTCATTGGCTATTCCTCCTTGTGGATTGATGACGATGGGGAAAACCCGTGGGAGAGCCGAAGCTCTCCCACGGAGCGATGCGGGATGCTTATTCTTCGATCCACCAGTTGGCGGGATGACCAATGCCCACGTCGCGGAATTCATCGCAATAAATCGAGGTTTCGGGGAAGTTATGCAGCTTGGCGTTGATGGCGTAAAGGGTGGAAACGGGGCTGGTATAGCCGATTTCCCAAACGTTCTCCTTGTGGATTTCCAGCATCTTCTGGCACAGCTCTTCGCGCTCCTGGGCGTTGGTGCTGGCGCGGAACTGGTCGTACACCGCCAGCAGCTCCTTCACCGCGTCGGAGGGCTCCATGCCGTCCTTGCCGTCGTTGGGATCATACCAGGCGCCGAACTCGGAGGCCCACGGCGGATACGCCCGGGTGGGCACCAGATAGTCAGGCCGCAGGCCGATGTTCACGGTGGCAAAATGCTCGTTGGGATTAATCACCGCTTCGTATTCGTTGTCGCCCTGGAGGGTTTCCACGTAGGAGCGGTCATACAGGTTCTGATACACCTTCAGCCCCAGCTCGCTGTAATACTTCACCAGCAGCTCGGCCAGCGTGGCGTAGGCTTCGTTCTGATAAATCATGTGGATGGCTACCTGCTTGCCGCTGGGGAAATACCAGGTGCCGTCCTGGCCCAGGGTCAGGCCGCACTTCACCAGCAGCTCCTTGGCCTGTTCCACGTCGTATTCCGTCCACTTGGAAACCCATTCGGGATCATAGCCCATCTGCCCTTCCTGGGGCGCGGACTGAGAGGGCACGGAGAAGTCGTCGTCCACCAGCGCGCAGATCTGCGCCCGGTCAACGGCGATGGACAGGGCATGGCGGAAGTCCACATTCTGGAACAGGGCGCGCAGCTCGTCGTCCTTGGTGGCCTGGTTGAGCTGGAGAGCGTTGCCGGCCCAGGCGGTGTTGTTCCATTCCATCACCTTGATGGTGCCGTTGGCCTCGGCTTCCTTCATCTCCACGATGTTGGTCCAGGCGGGGGAATACAGATCGATGGTGCCATCCAGAGACCACAGCAGGGGTTGATTCTCATCCTGATAGCGCAGGAACACGATGGAATCGATATAGGGCAGCTGCTTGCCTTCCGCATCCACCTTCCAGAAATAGGGGTTGCGCTCCATGGTGAAGCTGTCGGCGTTGAAATCGCCCTGAAGCTGCCAGGCGCGCAGGGTGGGCCGGCCGGGCACCAGCCAGTAGTAGTAAGAAATGATGGAATCGAAGGTCTTCAGGTCGCTGTAGCCCATCTTTTCGGCGGCGGCCTTCCATTCCTCCGCCGTCAGCAGGCCGCTGGTTTTCTGGCCCTCATATTCGGCGGGCATATACTGGATCATCCAATGCTTGGGCGCGAAGAACCATTTGCCGTTGATCGCCAGCTCCTGCAGGAAGGCGGGCTTGGGCGTGCCGAAGGTCATGGTGAAGCAGTAATCATTCAAAACCGCCATTTTGGCCACTTCGCCGTTGCCATCCTTCACCGCGCCCCAGACGGACTTGGTGGAGAAGCCGGTCAGCAGCACTTCCTCATAGAAGAAGCGGCAGTCCTCGGCGGTGAAGGGCTCGCCGTCGGACCAGCGCATGCCTTCGCGCAGATAGATGGTCCACACGGTGGCGTCCTCGTTCACGTCGTAGCTCTTGGCCACGTTGGGTTCCACGTTGCCGTCCGTCTTGAACCGGAACAGGGGTTCCTCGGTCAGCTTACCGGTGGTCCAGTTGCTGCTGCCCTGCGCCATGGTGAAGGTGGCGGTATACTGGCCCACGTCGTCCATTTCTTCCACCATGATGTCTGCCGCCACCGGCATGCGCTCCGCCACGGGGGGCAGATCCTTGCCCTCCAGGGCAGGAGACTGGGCGTAGGTACTTTCTGCGACGGCTGTACCGGCCACGCCAAGAAGCATGACCAGCGCCATCAGCAGCGCCAGCATTTTGATCGGTTTCCTCATGTTGGTTCCTCCTTAAGATTTTATTGCATCCGCAGCATGCGGAAGGGCGCGAGGGGAGACGGATTCTGAGCGAGGCCTTTATCCTGCGAGATGAATAAAAAAGGAAAATTTGGGTTTCTGATGAGCAACTTCTGAACTTTTATCTCATCCGATGTCTATATCATAGCACAATCATCCTGAAATAGCAACTTTTTTTGTTTATTCAAAGAACAGGTTTGGCAAATCTTTCGCCAAATATATGAAAAGAGTATCATAAATTTATCATATTCTCTTTACAAGCAAATGAAGTATGATAAAATAAAAACGAGATCCGCAGAAGCTGCGGGACACATTCCCTTCAGGCATTCTCAATTCAGCGTCTGCCCGGCAGAAGCATAAAGGAGGAACAAACCATGACCGACCATGAATTGGCGCTTTGCTATGCTCCCGTCGTCCATTTTGACAGGAATGAGACCATTCCGCTGCGCGCCGTGGGCTATACCATCGCCCGGGAAACCATGCGCAGCCTTTCCTTTCCCAAGCGGGATCTGCTGGTGCCCCAGGGGGCGGCATGCGTGATCGAATATGCGTATTATTGGGATTATGACATCGGTCATGGCTATGATCTGGAGCATATCTGGGTGACGGTGGGCAAGAATGGGCAGGTGATGGCGGCAGAGGGCAGCTTCCACGGCCAGTATCTCAACCTGTATATTCCCGCCCTGTCCTGCTGCAAGCCCCTGCTGGGCGATCATGTGCAGGCGGATTGCCAGCCCGGGAAGCACGCCTTCCTGCCCGACGGCCAGCTGTTCCAGCTGATTCCCTATTGGTTCGAATGCTGCAATCAATACGCGGGAGGCCCTATTTTGATCGGCAATCCCTTCAGCGCCAAATTCAGCCCCGCCGGCGAGGATTTGTTTTCTCCAACGGCGGAAGAAAATGCCCAATGCATCCGCTATCTCAAGGAAACCCTTGCCTTCGAGCCTGCCATGGAATTTACCAAGGATGCGCCGGACATCGTGGCGTATATGCCCTGGGAAGAAATGTATGAAAAAATTCCCCAGTGGATTCGCATGGAATGCGCCCGGCTGAAGGCGCTGTATCAGGGAGAGGAACGCGAATGATGGGAAGACAGTTTTCTCAGAAGCTCCATGCCTGGAAAGAGGAGCTGCTCCGGCAGCTTTACACGCCTGTGGCCCAGGTGCCCTTTGAAGGCTTTACCACCCTTGACCGGCTCATCCCCACGGAAGCCGCCGCCCATGAAAAGCGCCCCTTTGCGCCGGGAGAAAAATGGGGCGCATGCTGGGAATACGGCTGGTTTTCCGGCACGGTATGCATCCCCGAAGCCTGCAGGGGAAAACGCGTGGTGCTGATGACGCGCATGGGCGGCGAAACGCTGGTTTATCAGGATGGCCGGGCGATTGGCGCGGTGGATCGCGGGCATCCCTATGTTACGCTGACCCGCTGCGCCCAGGGCGGCGAACGCTATGCCATTGGGGCGGAATGCTATGCCGGGCATGGGGCGCGGCTGGAAAATCTGGGGCCCTGCCCGCCGGAGCGCCGCGCCATTCCCGAACCGCCCGCCGCCCAGTGCGTCTATGAGGACAGCGTGCTGGCGGTCTGGAACGAAGAGGCCTATCAGCTGGCGCTGGACGTGGTGACGCTGGACTGGCTTTTGCAGGCCCTGCCCGAAAAAAGCCTGCGGGCCCAGAAGGTGCGCAAGGCGCTGAATGATTTTGTGAATATTGCCGATTTTGAGCTGCCGCCGGGGGAGCGGACGGAGAGCTTTGTGCGCGCCCGGGCGGCGCTTGCCCCCGCCATGGCCTGCCATAATGGCTCCACCATGCCCACCATGTGGGTGTTCGGTCAATCACATATTGATCTGGCCTGGCTGTGGACGACGGAAGAAACCCGCCGCAAGGCCGTGCGCACCTACGCCAATCAGCTGACGCTCATGGACGAATATCCGGAATATCGCTTCCTGCTTTGCGAGCCTGCCCTGCTGGATATGCTTCGGGAGCAGGACGGGGACTGCTGGCAGCGGGTGCGCCAGGCTGCGCAGCGGGGCCAGATCTTTGCCGAGGGCGCATTTTATGTGGAATGCGATACCAACATTCCCTCCGGCGAAAGCCTGATTCGGCAGCTGCTTTGGGGCAAGCGCTGGTATCGGGAGCAATTCGGCGTGGATTCCCAGGTGGCCTGGCAGCCGGATACCTTCGGCTTCTCGGCGGCCCTTCCCCAGATTCTCCGGAAAATGGGCGTACCCTATTTCGCTTCGCAAAAGCTCACGCGGGTGGATCCGGAATGCCAGCCGTTTCCCTATCAGCATTTCTACTGGGAGGGCATCGACGGCTCCGAGGTGCTGGCGCTGAACTTCAAAAGAAACAATTCTCCCATTGATCCGCTGGCGCTTCACAAGCGCTGGGAGGAGGATCGCGCCCAGCAGGAGGACATTGATACCCTGCTCTTTCCCTTCGGCTATGGCGATGGCGGCGGCGGCCCCACCCGGGATATGCTGGAGCTGGCCCGCCGCGTGACCGATTTGGAGGGCGTGCCCCGCGCCCAATACGGCGGCCTGCGGGAATACTTTGCGTTCATCGAAGGCCAGGGGGTGAAGAATCGCTGGGTGGGCGAGCTGTATTTAACCTGGCATCGCGGCACCTATACGGCGCAGCGGCGGCAGAAAATGCAGATGCGCCGGCTGGAGGAAGCGCTGCGCACAGGCGAATATCTGCTTTCCCTGCTGCCGGGCGCATCCCTGCGTCAGGCCGTGGATCAGGGCTGGGATGCGCTTCTGTTCAGCCAGTTTCATGATCTGGCAGGAGGCGTGGGCATCCGCCGCGTCCATGAAGAAGCATCCGCCGCGCTGGGGAACGCGCTGGAAGCGCTTCAGGCAGCCTGCAACGCCGCCGTCTGCAAGCTGTTTGCTCTGACTCCTTCCGCTGAAGCGCTGACACTGTTTAATCCCCTGTCCTGGAATCGGACAGAATGGGCGCGTCTGCCCGACGGGAACTTCCGTTACGTGTCCGTGCCCGCCTATGGGGTCGCGCCTCTGGGCGCGCTGCCTCAGCCGGACGACGCCCGCCTGACGGAAACGGAAAACGGGATTCGCATGGAAAACCGCTATCTGGCCCTGGAAGTGGACGGAAGCGGACACATCGTTTCCCTTATCGACCGGGAAAACGGCGTGCCGTTGCTGTCGCCGGGGATGGTGATGAACGATTGGCGGCTGTATAAGAACGTGCAGGCGGTCTATGACGCCTGGGAGCTGGATCGGGACTGGCGGGAGGGTTACCTGCCGGACGCGATGACGGTTTCCATCGAAGTGGGCAGCCGCGGCGGCGCGTACTGCGCCCTGCGCATTCGCCGCAGCTTTGGAGAGAGCACGGCGGAGCAGGAGATGCGATTGTATGCCGCCTCCCGCCGCATCGATTTTGAAACGCATGTGGATTGGCATGAGCGCCACAAGATGCTTAAAGCGCACTTTGAAAGCAACGTGATCTGCGAAAACGCTCTGCATGAGATTCAGTTTGGCGCGATAGAGCGGCCTGCCCATGCGTCGCATCCCTTTGCAGGGGATCGATACGAAAGCTGCAATCACCGTTATTCGGCCCTGTGTGAGGAAAATCGCGGCTTTGCGCTGCTTAATAATGGCATTTACGGGGTGAGCACAGGCCGCGGCGAACTGGCCTTAACGCTGCTTCGCGCGCCGCTGGTGCCGGACGATACTGCGGATCAGGGAGAGCACACGTTTACCTATGCGCTCTATCCCTTTGCTGCCGGCTTTGCCGCCAGCGATGCGGTTCGGGAAGGATACGCCCTGAACCAGCCGCTGATGCCGCTCCATGGGGCAGGCGCGGAAAGCGCGGGCATTGCCTGCGATAGCGCCAGCGTGGTGCTGGAAACGGTGAAACCCGCCGAGGATGGGGAAGGCATGATTCTCCGTCTGTATGAAAGCAAGCGCACCTGGGGCACGGCTACCATTCATTTCCCTTTCACCGTGCGGGCCTGGGAAAGCGCGATGGATGAAATGCATCGGGGCGCGCTGCTGGCTGAAGGCCGGGAAATGTCGGTGCAGCTTCGTCCCTTTGAGATCAAAACCCTGCGGGCAGAACGGATGGATGCGGAAACGCAGGAGTAAAAAAGATTGCGGGAGAAGCGTTTGGTAACGAAGGATCTCATCCCGCAATTCAACACATTAACCATGCGCCCCGGCATGGAGAGGAACGACAGCGTGTTCCTGTTCCAGGCTGGGGCGCATTGCAAATTAAGAAAGAAACCAGTATATATCCCGATGGCTTTCGTGGGAGGGGCTGAGGAGACGAGGACAGCCCGAAGGGCTCCGCAGACCCGAAACCCGCGCTTGCCGTTAAGGCAGCAGCGCGGGGCGAAACCGAGCGCCGAGCATAGCGAGGCTGAGGGACGAGGACAGCACGAAGGGCTCCGCAGACCCGAAACCCGCGCTTGCCGTTAAGGCAGCAGCGCGGGGCGAAATCCAGCGCCGAGCATAGCGAGGCTGAGGGACGAGGACAGCCCGAAGGGCTCCGCAGACCCGAAACCCGCGCTTGCCGTTAAGGCAGTAGCGCGGGGCGAAATCCAGCGCCGAGCATAGCGAGGCTGAGGGACGAGGACAGCCCGAAGGGCTCCGCAGGCCCGAAACCCGCGCTTGCCGTTAAGGCAGCAGCGCGGGGCGAAAGGCGCAAAGAACCCACTCAATATTTTCCAATTTAGTCCAATGCTCCGCGAACCGCAAGGGCGGCGGCGGGACGGCGGGTGGTGATGTTGAGCAGGTCTTTGGCCATGTATTCCCGCAGCGCGTCATCCTCATTGACCGTCCAGAGCGAGAGGGCCACATCCCGGGCACGCAGGACGATGATGAGCTCGTCCGGCACCAGCAGATACGGCGCGTTCAGGGCCTCGGCCCCCAACGCATGCATGCGCTTGGCAACCTGCCGGGAATTCATCAGCAGGAAAATGGTTTGCCCCACCCGATCCGGCGGATCGCCCTGCATCATATCCCGCACCAGTTCCTCGGAATTAAGGAAAATGCGGCTGCTGCGGGCAACCTCCGGATGGGCTTCCAGCAGCGCCGGATCCACTGAACCGGAGAAAATCAGCTTCTCTCGGTCAATCCCCATTTTTTGCGCAAGGGCCAGCGTGGGCAGCAGTGCGGTGGATTCCTTCAGATCACAGTTCACGGCGATACCGCTTTCGTGAATCAGCACGAATGCTTCTTCCAGCGATACCAGCCCCCCAAAGCTTTTCGGCACGTCATGGGTGAGCCAGAGCCTTCCATCCATGTCGGCCCGCACGTCAACCTCCACGCAGTCCGCGCCCAGGGCAATCCCCTTTTCGATGGACACCAGAGAATTATCCGGCGTTCCTTCGCAGCCGGAATGCGCCGTAATCAGCACGCTTGATTTCATCTTGCTCTCTCCTTTTCATGAATGCGCGCCGGAAAGGGAGGCGGGAGAAACGTTTGTCAATCCGCGATCTTCGCCTTCCGCAGCGCGGCCACAATGGGCGGGATAATCAGCAAATGGCACAGGATGCCGGGCCAGGCATTGATGAACGCCCCGGCCAGGAAGGCCTGAAAGGTGAACGCTCCCGCGCCAAACATCGTCAGCGCCCAGCGCACCAGCCCCCAGACCAGCCGCCCCAGCAGCATGGCCAGGGCCAGGGATGCATAAATGTATCCCGCCTTCCGGGGAAACCACCGGCAGAGCAGCCCTGTCGCCGCGCCGTATACGGCCAGCTCCGCCATCATCGCCACGCCTGTGGGGAACATTGGCGGCATCCCGAACAGCAGGAACCGCAGCGGCGGCGCAATCAGCCCCACCGCCAGCGCCCATGGCCAGCCGCAGAGAAAGCCGCACAGCAGCACCGGAATGTGCATCGGCGACAGCATGCTCCCGATCTGGGGAATCTGTCCCGTTAAGAAGGGAAGCACCATGCACAGCGCCAGGCACAGGCCTGCCAATACCATCGGTTTAATCTTCGACTGATTATTCATTTTTCCTTGTCTCCTCTCAAAAAAAATAAGGCACGGCCTGCATGGCCATGCCTTCATGACATGATGTTTCGCTTGCCGCTCTGCGGCGGGAATCCCGGCCCTTGCCGGAGGAAAAACGGGCGCATCACCCATGCCGGGCTTCTGCCCAGCCTGCCGGCTTCATGCCGACTGGGATAGTATACTATACCGCGGCTGTCCCTGTCAACCCTGCCAGCAGCCGAACCGTTTCTGCCGTGAGCACCCGCAGGTTCAGATCCTGCACGCCCACGATGATGTTTCCGCAATGATTCACAGGCAGCAGCAGCTTTCTGGCGGAGCTTTGGCCGATGGCCAGCGCCATCCGGGGCGTGATCTCCCCCAGCAGCGAATCCGCAATGGCGATGCCCACCGGCCCGGCAATGACATCCGCATTCCGTGCGCAGACCACCACGGCGTTTTCCCCCGTAGCGCCCTGATCCGCCCCGGCCTTGAGCATGGCCGCGGTGGCCGCCGTGTTTGCGCCCACGGCGGTGATTTCGCAGTCCAGCTTCGCTGTGCGTACCGCTTCCACCAGCGCCCGGCCAATGCCGCCGCCCTGACCATCCACAATCAATAATCGCAGCATAGTTTCCTCCTGTTCCATGTGGAAGAAAAGGGGACGCGCCTGCGCTTTCACGCATCAGACGCGCCCCATCCGGGCAACCGGCCCGGGAATCGTTTGCGTTTATTCCCCGTCCTCCGTGCGTTGGCTCCGGCGGCTCTTGCGACGGGGCGCTTTCTGGGCCGTTTCCGCAGGCACTTCCGCTTCATCGGCAGGGGCTTCCAGCGTGGGTTCTTCCGCCGTCAACGTTATCGTTTCCTCGGCGGCTTCGGCAGGCGCTTCCCCACTCGTCTCCGGTGCGGCCGTTTCATCCGCCCGGGACACCCGGTATCCGCCGGCGCCGTCAGCAGCGGGCATATTTTCCGCAGCAGGCGCATCGGTTTCCGCCGCCTTTTCCAGCGGCTTCACCAACTTTTCATGCGGCAGCGCAGCCTCATCCGGGACGGCTTCATCCGCATCCTGCACGCGGTATTCCTGGTCAAAGGCGCTGTCCGTATCGCCGTCTTCCTCGGCAGGCTCGGTGTAATCCCGGCGTTCAGCCAGATCCAGATGATCGTAAGCGGCGTTGGATTTGCTCTTTTTCCGCATCCGCACCGCCGTGCTTACCAGGAACAGCACCAGCCCCGCTCCAAACAGCGCGCCCACAGCCACAGCCACGGTCATCAGGCTGTTCCGGGTCTGATAGAGCACGGTATCCGCCGGCGCAGGGGTGAGCAGCACCGGAGGCGCCACCGTTTCCACAGGCACCTGCGTGGGGGCGGCGGTGGGGGCGGCATAGGTGATCTGCAGGGTATTGGAATCAAAGGAGACGGTATTCTGCATGGAATCCTTCACCGTGGCCGTGAAGCGGAATTTGCCCGCCTGGGACAGGGTGAAATCCCGGGTGACGGTGGCGGAAACGCCGGGGGCCAGGGAAGCGATGGAGCAGATGCTCATCGTGCCATGGGAAATGGCGATGTTATCGGCCTGAATATTGCTGTTGTTGGTCACCACCAGCGTAAAGCGCACATCGGCGGGGACTTCGTGGATGGATTCCTGGCTGCTGGACAGATTCAGCGTCAGCAGCAGCGTCTTTTCCGGATCGAACACACCGATAGTCAGCGGATCGGTGGTCATGGTTTTGGTTTCGCCGGTATTGTCCGGCAGGGTGGCGGTGAGCTTGAAGGTGGCCGGCTCCATCAGGATGAACTCCTTCTGCTCGGTCACGGTCGCGCCGGCGGGGATGGACAGATTCGTGAGAATCTCGCCCTTCTTCTCGTCCTTGACCGACACGTTGGAATAGGACACGTTGCCGTCGTTCTGGAAGGTGACCACCAGAGTGGCGGCCTCGCCAATGTTCACGCCCTGCGCCGGGGAGGACAGGGTAATTTTCAGGTTGGGCCGGGCCAGCGGGATGGGCGCATTCTCGATCTTTTCGGTCAGGGTCTTGGTGCTGCCGCTGGCTTTATAGGTGATGGTGGCGTTGCTGGTCAGGTCCGCGTTGCCGATTTTGGAGGTGAAGGTGAGGGTTTTCTTTTCCCCGGCCTTCAGGGCGGAGACGGTCTGGGCGGTTTTGGAGATATTCTCCTTCACCCGGATGTCTTTCAAATCCACATTGCCGCTGTTAACCAGCTCATACATCACAGACGCCTTATTGCCGCTGCGGACCACCTCGGGGGAGATGGTGCGGCTGACGGACAGCTTCACCCGTTCGCCCGCATATTCCACCCGGGCCACCGCCTGGCGCGTGGTTTCCACCAGCTGGCCGGAGGCATCGGTGAGATGGTATTTCAGGGTATAGGCAAATTCGCCCGCATCCAGCTGCTCCTGCGTCACCTGCCAGACGCCTTTCCAGGTGCGGAACGCACCGGCGGAAAGCAGGCAGGAGCCGCCGTCTCCAAAGGAAGCGACCAGCTGGCCGTCCGGATCATAGAGTGAGACGGGATCCAGCATATCCGACGAGCCGGTGTTGGCCACCCGCAGCGAAACGGATACCTCGCCCGGCTCCGTCAGGCTGGCGGGGGAGATTTCCATGGTGAAATCCACAGGATCGGTTTCCGCCTGGGCCATGCATCCCTGGCAGAGCATGAGCGCAATAAGCAGAAGAAGTGCTCCTGCGCGGCAAATCTTGTTTTGGGCAATCATGTTTTGCCCCTCCCTTCTTCCAAGCGGGTCTTTCGCCGCCGGGAGAAAAATATCCACTCTCCTGCATTTTAGTGCAAGAATGCGCCGCTGTCAAGCAAACGGCGCACATTCCTTCTAATGAAAAGCCTGTTTTTACATCTTTTTCCCCATTTCGCGGTATTTTTCCCAGGCTACCGCCAGCAGCGATCGATCCTGGGTGTAGGTGACCTGCGCCAGCGCCGCGTCATAGGGGAAGAAAGCGGCCTGGGTATAGGGCGCGGCGGGGGTGGTGTCGGTACTGTCCGCCGTCATAATAAACCATTGAATTTTGTTGCAGACCGGGCGGCCCCGGGTGACGGAATAAAATTCATAGCAGGTTTCCCCGGCGCTGCCCAGGATGGCCGCATCCACGCCGGCCTCGGCCTTCACCCGGTTCAGGGCCACCTGACGCATGTCCATGCCCTCCCGGATTACGCCCTTGGGCATCACCCATTCGTCTTTTTCATTTTTTTGCAGCAGCACCTGATCCCCGCAGAAAACGATTCCTCCCGCGCAGTTTCTGAACAGCATGTTCGCTGCCTCCTTTTTGTATTTATCTGCGATTATTTTACCATACTTTCGCCGCAAAATCAAGGCAAAGCGAAGTTCAGCGCGTCGCCCACCTCCGGCACGTTCACATACGAGGAAGGCACCTCGCCCACGATGATCGATTCCGCCACCAGCACCTGGCTGCCGAGGGCCACCTGTTTGGCCCCACTGGGGATGACCAGACGCACGGTGGTTTGCAGGGACAGGTAGATTTTATGCCGGGTCTGATTAATGCCGGCGGATTCAAACTCTGTGGAAAACACGGCGGATACCGCGCTTACCGGTACGATCCGCACATGCACATACGGCCCCAGCGCCGACAGAAAGGGCACCCCCAGCGCCGCGCCCAGGGGAATGGACACGCTCTGAGCCTCTGCACTTTCCAGCCGCGCCTGAGCCCGCAGGGCGGTCTGGGCAGCCAGCTGGTTCATCCGGGCGGCGTTGGCTTCCAGCATGGTCACCCGGCCCTGGCTGTCCGTGCGCACGGTGATCATGTCCGAATAGCTGGCCTGGCCTCCGGTGGAGTCCTCCACGGCTTCATTGATGTATTCCACCGCCATGGCCTCCGCCCGGGCCCGGGCCATTTCCAGAATCACTTCCTCCAGATTCTTCTCCAGCACCAAAAACAGCGCTGCCAGAAGCAGCGCCAGAATCAGCAGCGCCCGCAGCGCTTTTCGCCAGCGGCTTTGGGGCTGGGGCTCCTTTTTCCTGCACGCCATGCATCCTCACCTCAGGGAGGATATATGCGCCGAAAGGGCGAGGCATGCGAAGGGAAAATCAGGTTTCGTCCTGCACGTAATCGACGCCCGGCGGCAGGGCGGGCAGCTGCGCGTCATTCAAAGGCACGGTGCGGCGTTCCTCCAGAGCGCGCAGGCGGGCGATGCGATCTTGTACCCGCAGGCCCAGCAGGCTTTTGCTCTGGTAATGCTTCAGAAGGATTCGGGTGCCCATGGCGGCAGGCACAGCGGCCACGGCCCCCGCGGCAGCCGCTGCCAGCGCGCCCACGCCCATGGCTGCGCCGGTTTTGAGCATGCGCTGCACGCCGTCGCTGAGCCCGGCCTTGCCTGTTTTGCGGCCCAAAATCACCTGCAGTTGCTCCGTCACCGCGATCACCGCAAAGGGCGCGGCGACCGTTACGGCGTCCAGCACGCCGCTGTCCTCCATCAGCCCCAGGTCCACCGCCACGTTATCCGCGTAGGCCAGTCCTGTTGTCACCGCGTCCACCACCGTATCCCGGCGGCGACGCTCATATTTTTGCACCAGCGTCTGAAAATCCGGCATGCTTTCAGCTCCTTTGCTTTGGTATCCGGCAGGCGGCTTTCATGCCCCCTGCCATGCTATTATACCGTTTTTTCTGCGATTTTTCAATGCCGGTGGGGAACAGCGCGGAAAAGCGCGGCAGCAGCGCCTGCTTTTCCTCTTGCGGCGCGGGGAATTTGGGATTATACTGGCTTTGTCAGAAGAATCGACGGGCGGGGGATTTTCCGGCCTGTCAGAAAAACGAGGTGACGGCCATGATTCGCGTAGCGATTATCGGCACGGGCAACATTGCAAACGCGCATGTGCGCGCATATCTGAAATTTCCGGAACGGTGCCGGATTGTGGCGCTGGTGGATATTGTGCCGGAAAAAGCGCAGGCCATGAAGGAAAAATACGGGCTGGACGCGCAGGTGTATGACGATCATCAGCAGATTCTGTCACGGGAGGACATCGACCTGGCGGACGTCTGCACGCCGCCCTTTGCCCATGCTTCCATTGCCATCAATTGCCTGCGGTCGGGGAAGAACGTGGTCTGCGAAAAGCCCATGGCAGCCTCGCTGGCGGAATGCGACGCCATGCTCCGCGCCCGGGATGAAAGCGGGAAGAAGCTGTCCATTATCGCGCAGAATCGTTTCCGGCAGCCCATCAGCAATCTGAAAGCCCTGCTGGACAGCGGGCTGGCGGGCAAAGTGCTCAGCGCCCGCGTCCAATCTGATTGGTGGCGGGGCCATTGCTATTATGATTTGTGGTGGCGGGGCACCTGGGAAAAGGAGGGCGGCGGATGCACGCTGAACCACGCTGTGCATCACATCGACATGCTCTGCTGGATGATGGGCCTGCCTCAGCGGGTGACCAGTGTGCTGGCAAACGTTGCCCACGACAATGCGGAAGTGGAGGATCTGTCCCTTTCCATTCTGCAATATCCCGGGGCGCTGGTGCAGCTGACCGCGTCGGTGGTGCATCATGGCGAGGAGCAGGAGCTGGTGTTCCAATGCGAAAAGGCAAAGCTGGCCGCGCCATTTTCCTGCTATGCGTCCGTTTCGCAGCCCAACGGGTTCCCGGAACGGAACACGGCGCTGGAGGCGGAAATTGCGGCCTATGCCGCAGCGCTGCCGCCTGTGCGCTGGGAGGGACATGATGGGCAGCTGGAGAATGTGCTCAGCGCATTGGAAAACGATACGCTGCCTGCTATTGGGGGCGAGGATGGCCGCCGCACCATTGAGCTGATTACCGCCATCTACGAATCGGGCGCCACCAGCAAAGCAGTGGAACTGCCGCTGCTGCCGTCTGATCCGTTCTATACGGTGGAGGGCATGATGGCCCGCGTTCCGCATTTCTATCAAAAGACCACTGCCGCCGCCAGCCTGAACGGGGAGATCACTTTGGGCAGCAATTATCGGAAGTGACTGTAGGCGGGAAAAAATGAGGGCTTTCCGCTCTAAACGTGGAAGTGGATTTTGGAATGATCGATGAAAGCTGAAGTTCTCTGGCGGGCAGGGGCAAAGATATGGGGGCTCTCCGCCTCCATATCCCTGATTCCCTGCCCCCCCATTCCGCGATGCTTCTTGGCAAGTTTAGCTGAATTGATTCCGTGTGGCGCTTTGAGCTTGCGGCTTGGTTTCCTGTGACGAGGAAACAGTATAAAGCAATACGCGCAGGTTGACTTTTTTCGCGGCGGGAAGCGGTTTTCGGATGATCGATCCCGGGGAGAACGAGCGCACCCCGAGGTTCAACAATCCGCCCCCGGTCAACAGATTGACCGGGGCCTGAATGGAAACCGTTCAGGTGCCGCTGCAGGACGCTGCAGCACATCCGTTCCTGTTGTTCCACACAGAGAACTGTCGTTTTTTAAAATTCAAAAGTTGTGGATCAGGTCCAGGGAGGAACTCCCTGTCCGGGAGTTTGAGGGCGGGAGTCCTCACCGCTCCTTTAGCATTCTGTTACGAGGCATCCGTTTCGCCATGTTTTAAGCTGCGGTAGGCCGCGGGAGTTGTGCCTTCCATTTTTTTAAAGCTCTTGATTAAGGCGTTGCTGCTCAGGTATCCGACCTGAGCGGAAATATCAGTTATGCTCAGATCGGTTGTTTCAAGCAGCGCTTTTGCCTTGCTGATACGAATTTCCGCAATGTATGTGACAATGGAACTTCCGTATTTTTGCTTAAAGGTGCGCGAAAGATAGCTGGGAGAACATCCAACACATTCAGCAATGCTTTCCAGCGACATCTGCGGATGATCGAAATGGGTCTGGATGTATTTGCGCGCTTGGGAACATACGTCCTTTTGCGCTTCGCTTTTAAGATGTTTCAGGCATAGCTCTGAGAGAATCTGTGCAATATGGCATTGAAATTCCTGCATGTGCTGGTCACTCAAAATGCATACAAGAAAGCTATAACGCTCCGTATGGGTATATTGATAGCTGACCATGGATTTATACAGCGCATTCAGCATTTCATAGCGGAAACAGTTGACGATCTCAATGGACGAAGAACGCGTGATTCCGTATGTATCAAGAATTTGTGCGGTAAAAGCTTCCGGCGAAGAATCAGCGCCGCCGGAGGCAATATAATGCATCACCATGCTGGATAAATTATGCTCCAGAAAAGGTGTATAATCAAATTCGCTTTTTTGCACTGCGGCATAGCAGATAAATTCGCCCGCACCTGTGAAAAAGGAATAGGACATGGCAATTTCCGCTTCTTCAAAAGAGGCCGACAGCGCGTAAACACTTTCCTTGCACAGGCTCATGCCCGTGGTAACGGCCACATCAATGCTGCATTCAAGCAAATGATATTTTTCTTTCAGCATTTGGATCAGTTGGGATTCATCGATGATTTCCGAGCTGTTTAAGATCAGCCCGTACTCCATTTCGGCCATGCGGGCAACATACCATTCATAATCCTGTTTACTGACCGTTTTAAAAAGCCCGCGCAGCGTATGCTCGCTGGCAAAGGCGTCTGGCGCTTTTCCTTCGCGCGGCTCTAAACGCACCAGGCATACATAAAAATACGGGCGATTGAAATGAAGTTCATTTCGCTCCAGCAAATTGTGAATTTCATTTTGATCTTTGACTGAGCCAAGCAGCAGCGCCTGCAGCACCTTTTCTTTTTGCAGCAATACGCCCGTGCCCGCTTTTCCGAGAAGGGCGAGCTTTTCATTTTTCTCTTTCTGGAAAAGCAGCTCGATAAATTCCAGTTCGTTTTCCGCATGGTAAATCCCTGCGTGGTCATTTTGTTCCTGCAGCTTGATATACAGGGCCTCGAAGGGATTCCAGCTGCGCACACTGTTTCGCCAGGCAACCAATATGCTCAGGCTAATGGTGATGGCAATGCTTAGCCAACAGGTTATGCGCAGCGTTCGAAGCCGCCTGGCATAGTAATCCTGGGGGATTGCGATGGCGTAATAGCCTTTCAGGTTTTCCGACCGGCGCGCCATCAGCCGATAGGCTTTGCCGTCGATTTGAACCGTCAGCTCGCTGGCGGAGGACGCCGCATTTTCAATGCTCAGCGATTCCCATTGGCTGTTGCTGGAAATCAGCAGCTGCTTATTCTCGCTAAAAATCATGAAATGAATGTCTTCATCCAGCTGGTCGCTGCCGATTAAACGGTTCAGATAGCTTTCATTGAGCACCACGGCTGCAACCCAGTTCGCCGAAAGGGCGTTATACTGCGATTTGCTGCTCGCCATAACGCACAGATTCTTCTGGCCGTGCCGCTGTAAAATGCCAAGGCTGGGAGCCGATGAAGAATAAGCAAGCACCTTTTCAAACCTCAGCCAATCTTCGGCGGATTTGTCGATCAATCCAATCACATTATAAAAGCTTTTGTAAAAGCTGTTGAAGTAATGCGCTGCCCCCGTAGAGGCGTGCATGCCGGAAACAATTCGTCCATCGATGGGAAAGTAAACAAATATATCTGCATACTTGGGCTGGGAAGCATTCGCCAGCGCATCGGAGAGCACCTTGGATTGATAAGCCGTTTTTTGCGGCTTGTACTGCGTGTAATACGCATACAGCGAACATTGGTTATTGTTGAGCAAGGAGATGCAGATATCCCGCATCTCCTCGACTGTGGTATCAATGGCTGAAAAAAACTGATTGAGCGATTTTTTGCTGCTTTCGGTGATCTGGGTATCTATGCTGTGTTCAGTATAAATGTAAATCAGCAGCACGGAGATGATGGGAACAAACAGCGTCAACATAAAGTTTTTAAGAAGTTGAACGAAGAAACTCTTTTGTCGCAACGCGCTGCTCCTCCAATTCATTGGTATTCTGACAGCCCCCGGAAAGCGAACGCGGCCCAGGAGCGGATTCCTTACCCCCCCTTGCGCAGCATGCCGGCACCACTCGCCTGCATACAAAAACGTCACATCTCCCACATGCGCACTTTATGGCCGCTGCGCAGCATGAGCGCTTCCATGAAAAAGTAATCTCCCCAGATGGTTGCGCAGTGCACGGAAATGCGTTTCTCATGAACGTAACGACGGCATAATCCGCTATCCAGCAGCGCCTCCGCGTTCGGATCGGCGGCGTGCGAATGCTTCTGGATCAGCGCATACAGCATGCGATCAGCAAATTCGCCGTAACGGGGATTATGCAGGCTCTCCGTCATGCGATAAAACGCGCAGCATACAATTGCGGCCGCCGACGTATCGATGATGTTATCCGCGGCGTCATCGCACCGGAAATCCCACAGCGGCAGCTGCTCCGGATCGGTGTTCTGCATAAAATAGGCGGAGGTTTTAAGGCATGCTTCCAGAAAATCGGAGCGGCCGGTATGCGCCCAGGCCATATAATATCCGTAAATAACCCATGCGATGCCCCGCGACCAGCAGGATTCATCAGCATAGCCGCCCTCATTGCCGCCGCCAAGCGGTGCGCCTGTTACCGGGTCAAACGTGAAAGTATGATAGATGGAGCCGTCCGCACGGATGGCGTGCAGCATGGCTTCCGCGTGACGCTCTGCCGCTTCATGGAACCGGGGATCGCCGCCTGCATTGGATACGCTAAACAGCAGAGGCAGATTCATCATGCAGTCCGCAATTAAAGTCCCATCGCGTTCTTCCATAGCCAATGCACCCCAGGCGCGAATATACCCACCCCGTGGATTAAAGCGCGCAAACAGGCAGCGGGCGGCCGTATCCGCCAGCTCCAGATAGTCCAGATCATAGGTCAGGCGATAGGCATCTACAGCATAAAGCTGATAGAGAAAGCCCAAATCATGGTCTTTATGGCCGGTGCGAATCCGGCGGGTAAAAAAGGGCTTGAATGCGTTGAGATAATCGGCATACCTCCCGACATTTTTCTGCGCAATCGCCGCAAGGCACACCATGCCAAACCAGAAACCGGCGGTCCAGCTTCCGTCCTGGGAAAGCTGATCGCTGAACAGAAGGCTATCGGACAGATGGGGTGTTGCGTTGGTAAAACGAGAAATATTCTGATCCACCTTGTTGATTACAGCATCCAGCTCGCGGGCTGCCAGCTGGCTCAGCTTATCCTTTGACTGCACCGATCATGACTCCTTTTGTAAAGTATTTCTGCAAGAATGGATAAATACACATGATGGGGATCGAGGAGATGACGATGGCGGCATATTTGATCGTTTCGGCAAACTTGTCATACTGATCTCCCCGCAGGCCGTCATCCTGAGAATTGCTTAGCAGTATGCCGCGCAGGACGTTTTGAATCGGCATCAATTCTTCCTTTCGGATATAAATCGAAGCCGAAAACCAGTTGTTCCATTTGCCTACGGTGTAGTATAGCGTCAACACCGCAAGGGTTGGCTTGATCAGGGGCGTGACAATCTGAAACATGATGCGGATGTCGCTCGCTCCATCGATGTACGCGGATTCGCTCAGGCTGTCGGGCAGCGCCTGAATCGCGGTTTTGCAGATGATTGCATTATATACGCTCAGCGCGCCGGGAACAATTAAGGACCAAAGCGTATCCGTCAGGCCGAGGGATTTGATGTTCAGGTAATCTGGAATCAGTCCGCCGCCAAAGAACATGGTAAATGTGATAAAGCCAACCAGGATTCCCTTGAGCTTCATGCCCTTCAGGGACATAAAATACCCGCACAGCAGCGTAAGGAACATGCTCAAAGGGATGCCGACTGCAAGGGTCCTGATCGTGTTGAGAAAGCCACGCCGGAACATAGGATGCACAAACACCATGCGATAGGCCTGGAGCTCAAATGTTTTAGGCCAGAACATAATGCCTGGGTTCTTGGCAATTTCAGTGCTGTTGCTGAAAGAAGCAACAATAACATACCACACCGGATATACCATTGCAAGCATTAAAAGCAGCATCACTGCGTAAATGCAGACATCCGCGATTTTTTCTCCCCAGCTTTTTCCTATCATCATATTCACCTCAGAATAGTCCGGTCTGTCCCATGCGCTTGCTGAGGAAATTGCTCATCAGCAAAAAGAAAAGATTCACGACAGAATTAAAAATGCCAACGGCCGTGCTGTAACTGAAATCCGACTCAAGCAGACCCTTGCGGTATACATAAGTCGAAATCACGTCCGCCACTTCATAGGTGATGGGCTGATACAGCAGCAGAATTTTCTCATAGCCCACGTTTAGAATGCTTCCCAGCTTGAGAATCAGCATCATGGAAATGGTGGGCAGGATGCTTGGCAGCGTGATATAGATCATTTGCTTCCATCGCCCTGCTCCATCCACCCGCGCCGCTTCATATTGCTCCTGATCTACCGCCGCCAGCGCCGCCAGATAAATGATCGAATCCCAGCCCATGTTTTGCCATAGATTGGAGAGAATATATATGGGATAAAACATGCTGGGCCTGGAAAGCAGATTGGATCTGGTTCCGCCGCAGAAAGCAATCATATCATTGATCACGCCATTGGTCTGCGTAAATGTTTTCACAAGGCCGCATACGATAACCAGCGAAATAAAATGGGGCAGATACAAAACGGTCTGTGCTGTGCGCTTGAACGAAGAAGAACGGATTTCATTGAGCATCAATGCCAGACACACGGGAACCGGAATCGACGAAAGAATGGAGAGCAGGCTGATGGAAAACGTATTTTTGATGATGCGGCTAAAATAAATATCATTAAAGAAACGAACGAAATTATCCAGCCCAACGAATTTGCTCCGCCCAATGCCAAGGCTGGGGCGATAGCGCTGAAAGGCGATCACGATGCCATACATGGGCTTATAGCAGAAAATGGCAAGATAAATGATTACCGGCAAAATAATCAAGTAACGATATCTGTATTTTTTTATATCCATTAGCAGGCCTTTCATCGTTACCTCCTCCTTTGCTCCTCCTGAAAAGCAAACCGGAGGCTGCGCCTGGCGATATAGGCACAGCCTCCGGGGCTATGCGGGGATATTTACTTGATATACGCGTCGTAGGCGGTCTGATAGATTTCCAGCACACGCGGCAAACCAATCTTGTTGATTTCTTCCACGAAGCTGTCGAAATTGTCCAGGGATTCTTCGCCGGTCAGGTATTTGTAAGAAACCTCCTGCGTCCGGGTGGCGATCACGTTCAGCAGATCGTTCAGTTCAGTGCTTGTTTCCGTGTCCATCGGCAGATTGGGCAGGCAATGACGCACGGCGTCCGTGTTCTCAATCCACTTTTCAACCGCTTCACTGGCAACGGGCACATTCTTCATCCGAACTAACTGCTCGTTTTGCAGGGCAATGCCGGCGCCGGGTGTGCCCAGATAATTGCTGGCGGCCAGATCGAGGCCCAGATCGCTTTTGGCGATCAGATCCGTGAAGGCAATGTTTCCTTCTGCATCGATGGTATAGGTGACGTCCTTGGTGCCGTAGTTCCAGTACATATTGCCTTCCTGGGTATAGCCGTAATTCAGAAACTGAAGCGCCTCGATCATCTTTTCTTCGCTGCAGCTGGTGGTGATCACGGCGGCGTTGCCCTGATAGAGGTTTTCGGCAACAGGGATCATGCAGGTGGGGGCGCCAGGCGCTGTACGCAGATAGCTTACGCCGCCCCAGCGAGCTCCGGTGTTCTCGGCTTCGGCATCCGCCGTCCAGTTGGTGATCTGGCTCATGGCGGTAAACGAAGCACCGATTTCGTTGTTGAGCACCTTGCTGCGCATAACGTCGTTATCCATGGTCAGCACATCGGGATCAATCAGGCCCATCTCGTACCACCGATGGAGAATTTTCATGGATTCCAGCCATTCGGGCTGCGCCTGGGCGAACTGCACCTTGCCGTTGTCATCCAGATAATAGGCGGCAACGAATGCGCCATAGGCGCCCACGCCGGAGGCGATGCCCTTGGTCAGACCGCTGAAATAATTCATGGTAAAGCCAAGCCGCGCCTGATACTTATCCTTGAAAGCAATCAGCATTTTTTCCCAGTCTTCAACAGTGACGGGCTCTTCCAGGCCGCATTCCTCCAGCCAGTCCATGCGAACCACGGGACCTGCATAACACAGGTTGAACAGGCCCTCGCGCAATGCGGGAATGCCGAACTGTTTGCCGGACGCGGTTGTAATATTGCGCAGGGAGGACTGATACGTTGGGCTGTTGATAACCGCCCAGTAATCAGGCGCATAGGTGGGAATATATTCGGTCAGATCCCAGATCACGCCGTCCTCAATCAGCATTTCGCCGTCGGAGGATTTGAAGGTTTTCCAAATAATATCCGGCAGCACATCGTCTGTCAGCAGCAGGTTAAAAACCTGGTTCTTGTCCGCACCGGATACGGGGAAGTTGACCGTCAGATTCACGCCGGTATTCTCTGCCAGGCCCTGAAAGAAGGGAATATCTTCTGCCTTTTCCAGATTACTGGGCATGGGGTTCGTCAGATTATACAGGGACAACGGTTCTGCGTTGGTAAGAGGATAGGTGATTTCGGCTACTGCGCCGCTGCCAAATGCCGTCAACAACAGCGCAATCGCAAGCCACATACTTAAAGATTTCCCGATCCGTTTCATACAAATACCTCTTTTCCTGATAAACAATTGATGGAGGATTCTTTTTATGCAGCCGCCGTACGCTCAGCTGCATGTCCTGCCCCGATTATAGCCGGTCAAAAGAGAAATTGTAAATAGCTCATTCTTGCTCTTATCGCTGTAAAATGACTTTTTTCATCAAAAACGGATAAATTGTCACCAAATAATGCGCATTTCTATGCTTCGTAACGAGAAAAGAGGGGCATTGCCATCCTGCGTTTGCCTGCTGTCTTGAAACGGCGTCATTGAGCGGATCCTTCTTCATCCATGTAAAAAAGGAGATCCATTTCAAAGAACAGTTGTTGGATATTATTTTCAGATGAAAAAGATCATTTGGGGGAAGGAAGATCAAGAATGGGCTATTTACAATTTCTCTTTTGACCGGCTATAATAGATGCAGACAATGCTGCCGAGCGTACGGCGGCGGCATAAAAGCTGCTGTGGCAAGCTGTATCATTGAGACCCCAGAACAACGGCAAGCCAGGAGACAAAAGGAGACGACACAATGAAAAAATTCACCTTCGGCACACCGGAAGAACTGGTTCCTTCCCGGTTTTGCGACAGCTTCAACGATGTGGAAACGGACGTATCCTATCCTGCCGCCCGCTTTACTTTCAAAAAAATCCCCTCTGGCTGCGTGCTGGAATTTCCCATTGAGGATGACTGCCATATCTTCGGCTTTGGCCTTCAACTGAAGCAGTTTGACCATCGGGGGCGCAAGCTGCGGCTGGACGTGAATGCAGATCCCGTTGCGGCCGACGGCGAATCCCACGCGCCCGTTCCGTTTTTCGTAACCAATAAGGGCTATGGCATGTATTTCGATACCGCCCGATATGCGGAATTCTATTGCGGCAAACAGAAGAACACCGGCGCGATGGCGGCGCACTCCAACGGCGGTTCGGCTGGCAGCGAAGCGGAGCTCTATGCCGTCCGCAAGGATTCAGATCTGATCATGAGCGTGCGGATTCCGGTTGCCGCAGGCGTGGACGTGTATGTGATCGAGGGCGATACCATTACGGAGATCGTCAGTCAGTATAATATGCTTGCTGGCGGCGGGCCGGAGGTGCCGGAATGGGCGCTGGGATTGCTGTACCGCTGCTACTACAAATGGGATGCTGAGAAAATTAAAGAGACGGCAGATTATTTCAGAGATCATCAGATTCCCTGCGATATGATCGGCCTGGAGCCGGGCTGGCATACGCACGCATACTCATGTACCTATCAATGGAGCGATAAATATCCCAACCCGGATGAATTTATTGCGTATTTGAAAGACCGAAATTTTCATATCAATCTCTGGGAGCACGCTTTTGTGCATCCTGATGCGGAAATTCATGATGAACTGATTCCGCATTCGGGCGATTGGCTGGTTTGGGGCGGGCTTGTCCCCGATTTTGCCACGCCGGAGGGACGGAGAATTTTTGCCGATTATCACAGGACAAAGCTGGTGGATCACGGCATCGACGGCTTCAAGCTGGACGAATGCGATTCCAGCGATTTCACCGGGAGCTGGAGCTTCCCCCTGTCCAGTGAATTTCCTTCCGGCTTGGACGGAGAACAGTATCACTCGCTGTTTGGCACATTATATGCCAAAACCATTTTGGACGCGCTGGGAGAACAGCAAACGCTCTCCGAAGTTCGGCAGATGGGCGCGCTTGCCGCGCCGTATCCGTTCGTCCTGTACAGCGATCTGTACGATCACCGGGATTTTATTCGCGGCCTTGTGAATTCAGGCTTTTCCGGCCTGCTGTGGACGCCGGAGTTCCGCCAGGCGGAAACGCGGGAGGAATGCATCCGCCGTATCCAGTGCATTGTATTTTCCTGCCAGTTTTTAATCAATTCCTGGAATTACGATGGCATTCCGTGGGTTATTTTCGACTGTGAAGATGAGGTGCGGGAATTGATTCAGCTGCGCTATCAATTGATTCCCATGCTGAAAAAAGCGTTTGAGGTTTATCATGCAACCGGCAAACCGCCGATTCGGGCGCTGGTGATGGATTATACGCAGGATGATGCGACCTATACCATTGACGATGAGTACATGTTCTGCGAGGAGCTGCTGGTGGCACCCATCGCGGCCAATACGGGCGATCAGCGGAGCGTGTATCTTCCCCGGGCTGCGCGCTGGGCTGATTTTTACACAGGCGAAGAAATCGCTCTGCCGGAGAACGGCGTCATCCAGGTGAACACCAAAAGCATCCCTGTCTATCGTAAAATTGGATAAAACGCACATTCGCATCGCGCAGAGGCAAAAACAGAAATCGACGGATTGTCCACATGTGACAATCCGCCGAATTTTCGTATACTTTTGGATGATTGATGTATTTGGCAATTCAGTTATTGGAAGAACCGCAGCACCGTGACCAGCACCCACGCGCCGGCGAGGATGCCCACCAGCCAGGTGGCCTGGCGCAGAACGGCGGAAAGGCCTTCCGCTTTTTTCAGCTTTTTATCCGCAGCGGCCTTCTCAGCCTTGTCCAGGCGCTTGGAGAGCGCGGCAAGCTGCTCGCGCAGCTCCTGCGCGTCCACCTGCGCATCATGCAGCTGATCCTGCAAATGCGCTTCCAGCTGGGTGTGCTCGGCTTCCAGACGGTCCATACGCTCCTGCAGCCGGGCCTGATCCTCGCTGAGCCCCTCGGCCACCAGCGTCATTTCGGAGGTGAATTCCTCCACCATCTGGCCCACATCCCGCCCCTTGAGCGGGGAAAGCACACCGTTCATAAATGCCTGGGCGGATTGCACCAGCCCTTTTTTCGGCGCAGCCTCCGCGGGGGAGAGCTGCTGTTCTTCCTGCTTGCTCATGTTTTTTTACACCAGACGAATGCCCGCTTCCGCCTGCTCGGCGCGATACCGGTTCAGCAGATTCTTGATCCGGTCATAGGGGTTCAGCAGCGCATGAAGGGAGCGATCGTGATTCAGCGTGGCAATAATATAAGAAATATACTTGCTCATGTCGGCCTCGATGAACCAGGGCGCGGCCTGCAGCTCGGGGGTACGGTAGGTAAGGTTGGTGGCGATCACGCGGGAGAGATAGCCCTCCTCATAGGCCTTGTTGAAAGCGTCCAGGCCGCTGGTGAAGAAGGCGAAGGTGGCGGCGGCAAAGATGCGGTTGGCCTTGCGCTTTTTCAGCTCCTTGCACAGATCCAGCATCGAATCGCCGGAAGCGATCATGTCGTCCACCACGATCACGTCCTTGCCCTCCATGGACGCGCCCAGATATTCATGGGCCACGATGGGGTTGCGGCCGTTGACAACGGTGGTGTAATCCCGGCGCTTATAGAACATGCCCAGATCCAGCCCCAGCACCGAGGAGTAATAGATATTGCGGTTCATGGCGCCTTCATCGGGGGAAACCACCATCATGTTTTCCTTATCGATGGCCAGGCCCTTTTCATGCTTGCACAGCGCCTTGAGCATCTGATAGGTGGGCATGACGTTTTCAAAGCCCAGCAGCGGAACGGCATTCTGCACCCGGGGATCGTGGGCATCGAAGGTGATGATATTGGTCACGCCGATATTTTCCAGCTCCTGAAGGGCCATGGCGCAGTCCAGGCTTTCCCGGGAGGTACGGCGGTGCTGGCGGCTCTCATAGAGCATGGGCATAATCACGTTGATCCGCTTGGCCTTGCCGCTGATGGCGGCAATTACGCGCTTGAGATCCTGGAAGTGATCATCCGGAGACATGGGCACTTCCTGGCCGTACATCTTGTAGGTCTTGTTCCAGGCGCACACATCCACCAGAATATAGATGTCGTACCCGCGGACGCTCTCTTTGATAACGCCCTTGCTTTCGCCGGTGCCAAACCGGGGGCAATAGGATTTGATCAGGAAGGAATCCCGGTTCACGCCGGGCATGGTATAGAATTCCTCGTCCTGAGTTTCCTGCAGGGAATTCCATTTCATCAGCCACGCGTTGATTTTCTTGCCCAGATCCTCGCATCCGGCCATGGCGATCACGCCCAGCGGGCCGATCGGTATGGTATTCAGGTCCTTACCCCATTCGGTGAGAAAATTGTTCACGCCGTACCACCCCTTCGTATCGTTATGAACATGTAAAATTGTCATAAAATATTATACATGATTTCCGGGCGATTGAGAAGGGCCGCCGCCGGTTTTTTTCGGTTTTTGTCGAATTATCCAGAAAAAAACGAAAAATTTCCGGGGATGCTGCGAATTGACAAGCCAGCTTTTTCCACAAAAGGAAACGCAACCGGGTTATGTAACGAACCCACCATTCACCCCCAGCACCTGCCCGGTAACGAATGCCGCATCCTGTCCGCACAGGAACGCCACGGCCCTTGCTACGTCCTGCGGCGTGCCCAGGCGGCACAGGGGCGTTTCATCGGCCAGGGCCTGCAGCTCGGCGGGGGTATACTCGGAGAGCATATCCGTCTGAATCACGCCGGGGGCCACGCAGTTGACGCGCACGCCGCTGGGCCCCACTTCGGCTGCCAGCGCCTTTCCCAGTCCGATGAGCGCAGCCTTACAGGCGGAGTAAGCTGCCTCGCAGGAGCCGCCCACCTGCCCCCACATGGAGGACACATACACGATTGCGCCGGTTTTACGGCTGATCATTTCCGGCAGAAAGGCGCGGGTAGTCAGGAACGCGCCGCGGACGTGGAGGGCGAACAGGTCGTCCCACTGGGCGGCGGACATATCCTGAAGCAGGCCTGTATAGGAGGTGCCGGCATTACAGACCAGTGCGTCCAGGCGATGGAATTCCCGGAGCAGCGTTTGTGCCATTTGCCGCGTTTGGGCTTCGTCCCGGGCGTCACAGGGAATTGCCAGCGCCCCTGTTTCCTCGGCCAGGGCTTTTGCGGCGTTTTCGCTTTGCAGATACGTGAATGCGACGCGCCAGCCACGTTTGCTCAGCTCACGCACGGTGGCTGCGCCGATTCCCCGGGAGCCGCCGGTAACAAGTGCAGTTTGCATCTTTCTCTCCTCCTCTGTTGCAGTATACCACACACGCGCAGAAAACGCAAAAAGGGGAGGCGGAGGAGGAAGACGAAAGGTGGGAGACGGAAGCGGGAGACGGAAGTGGGGGAAACCGTTCTTTGTGGCCAAAGAACGGTTTCCCCCACACCCCCATCCAAGAAAGCCGTAAGGGGAAAGTGGATGGGCGAGTGGGGAATTTTTGCAGTTTGGAAAATGACGGGGAGAGGGAGTTGGGGGAGGCGGAAGCGGAGGAATCCATTCTTGTGGCCAAAGAACGGTTTCCTCCACACCCCCATCCCAAAGAGCCATAGGGGAAAGGGAGAACGGTGGACTTGAAAGCATGCTTGTGAAGGGGGTTTTTCAAAGTTTGAAAACGTGGCGGAGCGGAGGAGCAAAGTATGATTTTCCCGCATAATCTCGCAAAGCTGCCGTTTTTATGCCATAATGGCAGGCTATAATGCAAACTGTTCCGAAGATCAGCGAGTTCCGGGCTCCGGCTGCCCCCTCGGCCGACCCGGCCGCTTGATCGATATTATTATTTTTTGAAGGCCCGCCGCACCCCCACGCGGCGGGTTTTCCGTTTGCTTTGGGGCCCGGGTGAAGGAAACGCCTGATCGGCAGATGAGATGCGCGGGCCGGAAAAGCAGGCGGAAACACAGAAAAAAGAGAAATTTTTCTGAAAAATATTGATATTGTAGGAAAATATCGTTGACAGGGGATTGCCAGTATGCTATACTCTATGATTGCATCAGTATCGGTAAGATGCGTAATTATGTCCATACCTGACAGCCTGAAAACCTGCTGAAAAGCGGCTGCCGGGGAAGGGGCATTTATGGCTTTTCCGATGGTGGGCAGGAATAAAGGGGTGATAGCTTTTATGGTGCACGAGGTCCAAATGGGGAAGCTGCGCAAACGGATGAGCTTCTCGCGCATCGACGAGGTTCTGGACATGCCAAACCTGATCGAGGTTCAGAAGAACTCGTATAAACGGTTCCTGACGGAAGATCTGAAAGAGGTTCTGGCCGATGTGTCCCCCATCACCGATTATAGCGAAAATCTGGTGTTGGAGTTTGTCGATTACTCGCTGGACGGCACGCCCAAAAATTCCGTGGAGCGGTGCAAGGAACGGGACCTGACCTACGCGGCCCCGCTGAAAGTATTCGTTCGCCTGAAAAACCGGGAAACCGGCGAAATCAAGGAATCGGACGTGTTCATGGGCGATTTCCCGCTCATGACCGAACATGGCACCTTTATCATCAACGGCGCCGAGCGCGTGATCGTGAGCCAGCTGGTTCGCTCTCCCGGCGCGTATTTTGACGTGCAGATCGATAAGGCAGGCAAGCGCCTTTACTCCGCTCAGATTATCCCCAACCGCGGCGCATGGCTGGAATACGAAACCGATTCCAACGATGTGCTCTGGGTGCGCATTGACCGGGCCCGCAAACTGCCCATTACCGTGCTGCTGCGCGCGCTGGGCTATGGCACCGATCAGGAGATCACCGATCTGCTGGGCGAGGATGAGCGCCTGCTGGCCACCATTTCCCGTTCGGACTCCACCAAGACCCAGACCCAGGGCCTGCTGGAAATCTATAAGCGCCAGAAGCCCGGCGAGCCGCCCACGGAAGACGGCGCCCGTGCCCTGCTGCGCAGCCTGTTCTTTGATCCCAAGCGCTATGACCTGATGCGCGTGGGCCGCTATAAGTTCAACAAAAAGCTGGGCGTGGCCGCCCGGATTGCCGGCCAGATTGCCGCAGAGGATGTTATCAGCCCCCTGAGCGGCGAGGTGATGGTAAGCAAGGGCGATCTGATCTCCAAGGAGCAGGCTGCCGCCATCCAGAACGCCGGTGTGAACGTGGTATTCCTTCAGTGCGAAAACGTGGTGCACAAGGTGATCGGCAACAATTTCGTGGACGCCGCCGGTTTCCTGCCCTTTGACCCCAAGGAAGCGGGCATCCTGGAATTTGTCCATCTGCCCACCCTGCTACGGGTGATGGACGGCGTGGCCGCCGAGGATCTCAAGCGGGTCATCAGCGAAAACGTGCACGATCTGGTGCCCAAGCATATTATTATCGACGATATCGTGGCCTCCGTCAGCTATCTGCTGGGCCTGCCCTATGGCGTGGGCGTGACCGATGATATCGACCATCTGGGCAACCGCCGCCTGCGGTCCGTGGGCGAGCTGCTGCAGAACCAGGTGCGCATCGGCCTTTCCCGGCTGGAGCGCGTGGTGCGCGAGCGCATGGCCATTCAGGACGCCAACGACGTGAAGCCCGGCGAGCTGATTAACATCCGCCCCGTGTCCGCCGCGATCAAGGAGTTCTTTGGCTCCTCTCAGCTGAGCCAGTTCATGGACCAGCCCAACCCCCTGGCCGAGCTGACCCACAAGCGCCGTCTGAGCGCTCTGGGCCCCGGCGGCCTCAACCGCGACCGGGCTGGCATGGAAGTACGCGACGTGCATTATTCCCATTACGCCCGTATCTGCCCCATTGAGACGCCCGAAGGCCCCAACATCGGTCTGATCGGTTCTCTGGCCACTTATGCCCGCATCAATGAATACGGCTTCGTGGAAGCCCCCTATCGGTATGTGGACAAGGAAAAGGGCGTGGTGACGGACAAGATCGTCTACATGACCGCCGACGAGGAAGACAACTACAAGGTGGGCCAGGCCAAGGAACCGCTGGATGCGGAAGGGCATTTCGTCAATAAGCGCGTGGTGGTCCGCTGGCGGGACGAAACCATCGAGGTGGCCGCCGACCAGGTGGATTACATCGACGTGAGCCCCAAGCAGGTTGTGTCCGTTTCTACGGCCATGATTCCCTTCCTGGAAAACGATGACGCCAACCGCGCCCTGATGGGCTGCAACATGCAGCGCCAGGCCGTGCCGCTGCTGGTGCCGGAAGCTCCCATCGTGGGCACCGGTATGGAATACAAGGCCGCCCATGACTCCGGCGTGGTGCTGCTGTCCAAGCATGCCGGCATTGTGGACGCGGTGTCCGCCGATGAAATCGTCATCAAGGATGACAACGGCGAAAAGCACACCTATCACCTGACCAAGTTTACCCGCTCCAATCAGGGCACCTGCATCAATCAGCATCCCCGGGTTTCCCAGGGCGAGCGCATTGAAGTGGGCGACCTGCTGGCCGATGGCCCCTCCACCGAAAACGGCGAAATCGCCCTGGGCCGCAATGTGCTCATCGGGTTCATGACCTGGGAAGGCTATAACTACGAAGACGCCGTGCTCATCAGCGAAAAGCTGGTGAAGGAAGATAAATACACTTCCATTCATATTGAAGAGTTTGAATCCGAAGCCCGGGAAACCAAGCTGGGGCCGGAAGAAATCACCCGGGATATTCCCAACGTGGGCGACGACGCGGTGAAGGATCTGGATGAAAACGGCATCATCCGCATTGGCGCGGAAGTGCGTGCGGGCGATATTCTGGTGGGCAAGGTGACGCCCAAGGGCGAAACCGAGCTGACCGCCGAGGAGCGGCTGCTCCGGGCCATCTTTGGCGAAAAGGCCCGGGAAGTGCGCGATACGTCCCTGAAGGTGCCCCATGGCGAGGGCGGCATCGTGGTGGACGTGAAGATCTTCACCCGGGAAAACAAGGACGAGCTGTCTCCCGGCGTGAACGAAATGGTTCGCGTTTATGTGGCCCAGAAGCGCAAGATCTCCGTGGGCGACAAGATGTCCGGCCGCCACGGCAATAAGGGCGTTGTCTCCCGGATTCTCCGCGAAGAGGATATGCCCTTCCTGCCCGACGGCACGCCGCTGGAAATCGTGCTGAACCCCCTGGGCGTGCCTTCCCGAATGAATATCGGCCAGGTGCTGGAAGTGCATCTGGGCATCGCGGCCAAGCATCTGGGCTGGCATGTGGCCACCCCTGTGTTCGATGGCGCCAGCGAGGAAGATATTGAGGACTGCCTGGAGAAGGCGGGCCTGCGCCGGGATGGCAAGACCGTGCTTTATGACGGCCGTACCGGCGATCCCTTCGAAAATCCCGTGACGGTGGGTTACATTTACTTCCTGAAGCTGCACCATCTGGTGGACGACAAGATGCATGCCCGTTCCACCGGCCCCTACTCCCTGGTGACGCAGCAGCCCCTGGGCGGCAAGGCCCAGTTCGGCGGTCAGCGCTTTGGCGAAATGGAAGTGTGGGCGCTGGAGGGCTATGGCGCTGCCCATACCCTGCAGGAAATCCTCACCGTGAAATCCGACGATGTGGTGGGCCGCGTCAAGACCTACGAAGCCATCGTCAAGGGCCAGAATATCCCCACGCCCGGCGTGCCCGAATCCTTCAAGGTGCTGATCAAGGAATTGCAGGCGCTGGCGCTGGATATCCGTGTGCTGGATGAAAATCATCAGGAAATCGAGATCCGCGAGCTGGACGACGAGGACGACGATCTGGACGACGCCCTGCCCGCCGGCCATGAGCCGCTGCCGGAGGACGACGAGGAATTTGGCGAAGGCGCTGCCGCCGAAAACGAAGAAGGCGGGGCCGACCTGGATCTGGACGGCGATATCAACCTGGACGACGACTTTGCCGATTTTGAGGTGGACGACGTGCTGGACGATATCAAGCTGGACGACGATGACGATATTGAATAAGCTTTCGCTGGCCTGCCCGGGGCTCCGGGCAGGCGGCGGGGCTTGGCCACAGCGGAGGGAGTATTGATTCATGTTTGAACTGACCAATTTAGATTCCATCCAGATCGGCATGGCCTCTTCCGAGCAGATTCTGGCCTGGTCCTACGGCGAGGTCTGCAAGCCCGAGACCATTAACTATCGCACCCTGAAGCCCGAGCGGGACGGCCTGTACTGCGAGCGGATCTTTGGGCCTCAGAAGGACTGGGAATGCGCCTGCGGCAAGTATAAGCGCATCAAGTTCAAGGATAAGGAAAAGGTCTGCGATAAGTGCGGCGTGCAGATTACCCGGGCCAAGGTGCGCCGGGAGCGCATGGGCCATATTCAGCTGGCCGCGCCCGTAAGCCATATCTGGTATTTCAAAGGCATCCCCTCCCGGATGGGCATGCTGCTGGACGTGAGCCCCCGCGCCCTGGAAAAGGTGCTTTATTTCGCGTCCTATATCGTGCTCAATCCCGGCAATGAAGCGGCCACCAAGGTCAGCCGCAATGAACTGATTACCGATTCCAAGTATCGGGCCATTATGGCGCTGCCCGCTGAGGAGCGGGGCGAATTCAAGGCCGGCATCGGCGCGGAAGCCGTGAAGGAAATGCTGCTGGCGCTGGATCTGGAAGCGCTGAGCGTGTCTCTGAAAAAAGAGATTGCCGATCTGATCGAAAAAGAGCGGGATCGGGACGGCGAGGGCCAGAAGCGCACCCATGCCATCAAGCGGCTGGAAGTGGTGGAAGCCTTCCGCATGTCCAACAACAAGCCCGAATGGATGATTATGGACGTGGTGCCCGTGATTCCGCCGGATCTGCGCCCCATGGTGCAGCTGGACGGCGGCCGCTTCGCCACCTCCGACCTCAACGATCTGTATCGCCGGGTGATCAATCGCAATAACCGCCTTAAGCGGATGCTGGAGCTGGGCACCCCGGACATCATCGTGCGCAACGAAAAGCGCATGCTGCAGGAAGCGGTGGACGCGCTGATTGACAACGGCCGCCGCGGCCGTCCGGTTACCGGCCCCGGCAACCGGCCCCTCAAGAGCCTGTCCGATCTGCTGCGCGGCAAGCAGGGCCGTTTCCGGCAGAACCTGCTGGGCAAGCGCGTGGACTATTCCGGCCGTTCCGTGATCGTGGTCGGGCCCGAGCTGAAGCTGTATCAGTGCGGCCTGCCCAAGGAAATGGCGCTGGAGCTGTTCAAGCCCTTCGTGATGGAAAAGCTGGTTTCCCAGCGGCTGGCCCACAATGTCAAGTCCGCCAAGCGGATGGTGGAAAAGGTCAAGCCCGAGGTGTGGGACATTCTGGAGGGTGTGATCAAGGAGCATCCCGTGCTGCTTAACCGTGCCCCCACGCTGCACCGTCTGGGCATTCAGGCCTTCGAGCCCGTGCTGGTGGAAGGCAAGGCCATCAAATTGCATCCCCTGGCCTGCACCGCTTATAACGCCGACTTTGACGGTGACCAGATGGCCGTCCATGTGCCGCTGTCCGTGGAGGCGCAGGCCGAAGCCCGGTATCTGATGCTGTGCGCCAACAACATCATGAAGCCCCAGGACGGCACGCCTGTTATTTCGCCTACCCAGGATATGGTTATCGGCTGTCACTATCTGACCATCACCCGGGATGACGCCAAGGGCGCGGGCCGCGTGTTCTCCTCCCCCGACGAAGCGATAATGGCCTATCAGTGTCAGCAGATCAGCCTGCAGGCACCCATTAAGGTTCGCATTGAGCGCACCTTTGAAGGCGTGACCGAGCGCCGGGTAATCGACACCACCCTGGGCCTGCTGATTTTCAACAATGTGGTTCCCCAGGATCTGGGCTTCAAGCCCCGGACCTGCATGGACGAAATGTTCGTCCTGGAAATCGATCATAAGGTGGTCAAGAAGGACTTGGGCGTGATCGTGGAGCGCTGCTTCCGCGCCCATGGGGAAAATCAGACTGCCGCTGTGCTGGACGCCATTAAGAACCTGGGCTACAAGTATTCCACCCGCGGCGCGATCACCGTGTCCGTGAGCGACATTATCGTGCCCAAGGAAAAGGAACAGTGGCTGAAGGAAACCGACGATCTGGTGGCCAAGATCAACCGCAAATACCATCGGGGCGAAATGAGTGAAGACGAGCGCTACCGTATGGTTACCACCGCCTGGAACGACACCACTGCCCGGCTGAAGAACCGCGTGATGGAAGTGCTGCCGCCCTATAACCCCATCAACATGATGACCGGTTCCGGTGCTCGCGGCAGCGCCGGTCAGGTGGCTCAGCTGGCCGGCATGCGCGGCCTGATGGCCTCTCCCACCGGCCGCGCCATCGAAGTGCCTATCCGCGCCAACTTCCGCGAAGGCCTGAACGTGCTGGAGTTCTTCATGTCCTCCCACGGCAGCCGTAAATCTCTGGCCGATACCGCTCTGCGTACCGCAGACTCTGGTTACCTGACCCGCCGTCTGGTGGACGTGGCCCAGGAAGTGATCGTCCGGGAGACCGACTGCTTCGAGAGCCGGGGCGAAAAGGTGCGGGGTATCACCGTGCAGCCCATTGGCGAAATCGAGCTGATTGACGACCGGATCCGCGGCCGCTATGCCGCCGAGGACGTGTATCATCCCATCACCGGCGAGCTGCTGGTGCATGTGAATGAAATGATCGATTACGACAAGGCGCTGATGGTGCGCAAGGCGGGCGTGACCAAGATGCAGGTGCGTTCCGTGCTGACCTGCCATAGCGAAAACGGCGTGTGTGCCCGGTGCTACGGCATGAACCTGGCCCACGGCGGCAACGTGGATATTGGCGAGGCCGTGGGTATCATCGCGGCACAGGCTATCGGTGAGCCCGGCACCCAGCTGACCATGCGTAACTTCCATAGCGGCGGCGTGGCGTCCGCTGAGGATATCACCCAGGGTCTTCCCCGCGTTGAGGAGCTGTTTGAAGCCCGCAAGCCCAAGCATGACGCCACGCTGGCGGAAATCGCCGGCCGGGTTTCCATCGTGGAAAGCAAGAAGAAGCGGGAAATCATTATCACCAACGAAGAAGACGCCAACGAAAAGAAGGCGTATCTGATTCACTATGGCGCCCGTCTGAAGGTGCAGGAAGGCCAGCATGTGTCCGCAGGCGACGAGCTGATCGAAGGCTCCATCAATCCTCACGATCTGCTGCGCATTCTGGGCGTGAAGGCCGTGCAGGAATACCTGCTCAAGGAAGTGCTTTCCGTTTACTATAGCCAGGGCGTGAAGATTGCCGATAAGCATATCGAAGTGATCGTGCGGCAGATGCTGCGCAAGGTTCGCATCGAGGATGCCGGCGATACCGAGCTGCTTCCCGGCGGTCTGGTGGACATCTTCCAGTTCGAGCAGGCCAATGAAAAGACCATTGCGGCCGGCGGCCGTCCCGCCATTGCCAAGCGCGTGCTGCTGGGCATCACCAAGGCCTCTCTGGCCACGGAATCCTTCCTGTCTGCCGCCTCCTTCCAGGAAACCACCCGCGTGCTCACCGAAGCCGCCATCAAGGGCAAGGTGGACCCGCTGCTGGGCCTGAAAGAAAACGTCATTATCGGCAAGCTGATTCCCGCCGGCACCGGCCTGAAGCGCTACAAGAATATCGAGCTCCAGGAAACCTACTGACGCTTCTGCGCTCTGCAGGCGCGTTCAAGCGGACGCATCGAAAGCGCCCGTCACGAAAGGGGAAAAGCATAAAAGAGGAAGCCCTTTTCGTGAAGCCCCGGCACGGCGAAGGCCGCGCCGGGGCTTTGTGCTTTGCGGCTCCATGCGTCGGCGAGGGCCGGGGGAGCGTGCAGGGGCTGGAAGGCTGGGAGCATGCAGGAATGCAATCCATTGGAATTTCAAGAGGAGATGTGCGGCGATGGATCGGGACAGCTATTTGCGGGATCCCTGCGGGACGCTTTCTATCCCCTTGTGGAAGGCGGGAAAAATGGCGCTGCCCGCGTCCATCCGAATCGTCCATTGCCGTGATTGGCACGGAGAATATGCGCAATATCAGAGATTCTTTCGTGTGAAGCATACGCTTCGTGATTTGTCAGCATGCGAATCGGAGTATCGCGTCATAGACCTTCAGGCTCAGGCATCGGAATTATCGCAGATGATTAACACATCCTACGCCCATGAGCATATCCGGGTCAGCGAGGATGACCTGCGCTCCATGCAGAAGCATCCGACCTATTGCAGGGAGCTGTGGGTTTATCTCGAGGCGGATGGAAGGATGGCCGCGTCCGGAATTGCGGAGTATGATAGGGACTGCGGGGAGGGCGTTCTGGAGTGGATACAGGTTCTTCCGGAATACAGAGGCCGGGGATACGGCAGGAGAATCGTTACCATTTTACTGAATAAGCTGCGCGAAATGGGAGCCGATTTTGTTACGGTTTCGGGGAATCTGGATAATATCACATCTCCGCTTGCGCTCTACAGGGCGTGCGGATTTACAGGCGAGGATGTGTGGTATATATGCAGGATATAGCAGCAATGCCCGGCATGGGGCCTTCGGGGCACAGAAAAAGAGCAGCGGCGGACGTTATTCGTCCGCCGCTGTTTGATAATGCGTAAGAAAATGTGATTCGGTCGGAACCGCTTCTCCCCGAGGACAGCCCTTACTTGGCCGGGGTGGGGGTGGGCTTCACAGTAGGCGTAACGGTGGGGGTGGCGGTGGGGGTCGGCGTGGGCAGCAGCTTCAGCGCTTCTTCCAGCTGCGCCTTCACATCTTCCAGTTCCTTCAGGGCCTGTTCCTTTTCGGCGGTCAGCTTCGCTTCCAGCTGGGCCTTTTCCGCTTCCGCATCCGCCAGCTTCTGCTCCCACTGGGCGTTGGCTTCGTCCAGCGCCTTTTGATCCGCGTCCTTCAGGGCGGCGTATTCCGCTTTGGCGTCCGCCAGAGCCTTTTCGGTATCCGCCTGGGCCTGCTTGAGAGCCGCTTCGGCTTCGTCCTTCACCTGCTTGAGCGCGGCTTCCGCATCCGTCTTAGCGGCGGCCAGCTCCTGGCTCAGAACTTCCAGCTTTTCGGTGGCGGTGTCTTTAGCGGCCTGCAGCGCGGTGGCCGCGTCCTTGAGGGCCGCTTCGGCGTTGGTCTTGGCGGATTCAAGGGCGGTAGAAATGGAGGATTTTTCTTCCGCGGCGGCGGCAATTTCGGCCTGGGCCGCTTCCAGCTGGGTCTGGGTTTCTGCGGCCTGGGCGGTCAGCGTTTCTTTTTCTGCGGTCAGGGCTTCGATTTGCTCATTTAACGTTTTCACACTGGCAGTTAGCTCGTCAATCTGTGCCTGCAGGCCGTTTTTTTCTTCCGCGGCCTGCGTCTTGAATTGGTCATAATCTTTTTGCAGGGTGGTTTTCTGCCCGCCAATCACGGCGATCACCACGGCGGCGACCAGCACCACGGCGCAGAGGATAATCGTAATGGTTTTTTTCACGGTCATTCAGCTCCCTTCCCATTTTGCCCTACGCAGAGCAATGTACTATGTATTCGCCGCAGCAGGCGTGATTCCTGCTGAAATGGAAAGAAATACACCAAAAAATCGGAAGCGCATGTTTCGTTTAGCGTCTGGCTATCCTAATGCTGCGTTCAAAGGAGGTGGATGGAATGGAAAAGCAAAATCAGGGCTGGAAGCAGCGAGGCGTATTTGCGCTGTTGAGCCGGCGCAGCAACAGCGATGTGCTGGGCAGCTATACCGGTACGCCCAAGGATCCGGATGATGAAGAACCGGTGCAGGACGTAGACGATCTATGAAGGGGGACCACGCGCTACGCTCCTGCGGAGAAACGCGTCACTTTTCATTCAGAACAGGCTACAAAAACACCCCGGATGAAAGCAAAGATTGCCATCATCAGGGGCGCAGGTTGATTCAGCGAAAAGCTGCAAGAATCCCTACTGGTTTTCGGGAGGGAGCGGGAGGGTGCTTTTGACACAAAAGCGTCCTCCCGCATTTATTATATCGTTTATTCGCGTTAGCCCAGATCCACGATAATAGGCAGGATCATGGGATTGCGCTTAATCTTTTCATAGATAAAGCGATGGAGCTCGTCCTTAATGCGGTTTTTGATGCTGGGCCAATCGCTGCCCTCAATGCGGCCATAGGACGCAATAATATTCCGCACCACTTCCCGGGTGGACTCGATAATGTCCTCGTTTTCCCGGACGTAGACAAATCCGCGGCTGATCACATCGGGGCCGGAAACCAGCACACCGTTGGTACGGTCAAAGGCCATGGCCACAATAATCAGGCCGTCTTGAGACAGATGCTTGCGATCCCGCAGCACCACGTTCCCCACATCGCCAATGCCCAGGCCGTCCACCAGCACTTCGCCTACCGGCACCGTGCCTGCAATGGACAGGTTATCCCGGCTCATTTCGATCACCTGACCGGCAGCGGGCAGCACGATGTTCTGCCGTTCCATCCCCAGGGTTTCGGCCAGCTCCGCATGCTGCCAGAGCATGCGGTATTCGCCGTGAACGGGAATGAAATACTTGGGCCGCACCAGCGTGTGCATCAACTTGATTTCTTCCTGACACGCGTGGCCGGAAACATGCACCTCGGCCATGGCCTCGTAAATCACTTCCGCACCGCAGCGGTACAACTGGTTGATGACCCGGGAAACAAATTTTTCGTTGCCGGGAATGGGCGTGGCGGAGATGATGACCTTGTCGGAGGGCTTGATCTGAAGCTTGCGATGCTCGGAGAAGGCCATCCGGGTCAGGCCGCTCATGGGCTCGCCCTGGCTGCCGGTGGTGAGAATCAGCAGCTCATCATCCCGGTAATTATCCAGATCGTCCACTTCCACCAGGCAATCCTCGGGGATGTTCAGCTCGCCCAGCTGCATGGCCACGCGGCTGACGCTGACCATGCTGCGGCCGATAAAGCAGGCTTTGCGGCCAAAGCGGATGGCGCTGTCCACCACCTGCTGCAGGCGGTTGATATTGCTGGAAAACATGGCCACAATCACCCGGCCCTGGGCGTTGCGGAACTGGTTGACAAAAGTTTCGCCAATCTTGCGCTCGCTCATGGTGTAGCCGGGCCGCTCGATATTGGTGCTTTCGCACAGCAGGGCCAGCACCCCCGCGTCGCCTACCGCAGCCAGGGTGCTCAGATCGGTTACTTCCCCGTCCACGGGGGTATAGTCGATCTTAAAGTCCCCGGAATGCACCACCGTGCCCGCCGGGCAGGTGATAGCCAGCGCACAGGCGCCGGGAATGGAATGGTTCACCTTGATGAATTTCACCGTGAACTGGCCGATTTTCACTTCGTCCCGGGGCAGCACGGCATTGAACGGAATGCCGTTCACCCGGTGCTCCCGCAGCTTGATATCGATGAGGGCCAGGGTCAGCCGGGTGCCGTAAATGGGGGCAGGCACCTGCTGAAGAATATAAGGCGTGGCGCCGATATGGTCCTCGTGGCCATGGGTGAACACATAGCCGCGCACCCGGTTTTTGTTGGCCACCAGATAGGATGCGTCCGGAATCACCAGGTCAATACCCAGCATATCCTCCTTGGGGAAGATCGAGCCGCAGTCTACCACCAGGATGTCATCTTCGTATTCAAAGGCGGTCATGTTCTTGCCAATTTCGTCCACGCCGCCCAGCGGAATAATCCGCAATTTGGGAGAAGCCATAGAATCCTCCTTTCAAAACCAGATAGATGAATTGCACAAAAGAAAACGACTGTGCCCATCGTATTGGAGCTTGTTTATTATAATCGGCAGCAAGGAAACCGACAAAAATAAATGACCAATCTTTACGTATTATATCATAAGAATTTGCAAATTACCAGCATTATTTTCTGACAAATTCCAGGGTTTGTCCTGTTGCAATTTTAATAAACTGCACAAACAAAGGAATAAAACAACCCAAATTGGACATTGCATATCGGAAGAAAACAATTGAAAAACATGCGCCGCCGCCGTTGTGCCCGGGCTGGCCGGTGTGGTATAATACAAAGGGATTTTGTTTCTTTTTGGGGAATGCAGGGCGAAGGAGGAAATCAATCATGATTCTTTGCGATACCCATGCCGACACGCTCTATGGCCGGGCCAGGCGCCCGGATGGCGCTTTTGATGTGACGCTGGACCGGCTCAAGGCGGGCGGCGTAAGCGTGCAGACGCTGGCTTTGTATGTGGGCGGGAAGCCGGATATTCCGGTGATTGCGGAAATGTTTGAAAAAATGTGGCAGGCCAAGGACGCATTGACGGCCGAGGGCTGGCAGCAGGTGATGGATCCCCGGGACGCGGTGGACGGGGAAACCCGGTTCATGCTGTCGGTGGAGGGCTGCGATCTGCTGGCCCGGGATCCCGCCCTGCTTGCGGACTGGCGCAAAAAGGGCGTGCGCATTGCGGCGCTTTGCTGGAACCATGAAAACGTGCTGTGCACCCCCGCCAGCATTGCGGCAGATACGCCCCTCAAGCCCTTTGGCCGGGAGGCGGCAAAGGAAATGCAGCGGCTGGGCATCGCGCCGGATACGTCCCATCTGAACGAACGGGGCTTCTGGGATCTGCTGGAAATGGGCGTGGTGCCCATGGCGTCCCATTCCTGCGCCCGGGCGCTGTGCGATCATCGGCGGAATCTCACCGACGATCAGCTCAAAGCCCTGTTCCAGGCCGGCGGCTATGTGGGCGTGAATTTCTATCCCGCCTTCCTGAGCAGCGATGGCAAGGCAGATCTGGAACGGGTATGCGATCATGTGGTTCACATGCTGGAAATGGGCGGCGAAGGCCATGTGGGCTTCGGCTCGGATTTTGACGGCATCGAATGCAAGCCTGTGGGGCTGGACGGGCCCCAGGATTTCCCCAAGCTCATTTCCGCGCTGCGGGGCCGGGGGCTGGACGAGCGGCTGATCGAAGGCATTGCCGGGCAAAATCTGCTGCGGTACTTTGATCGGATCGACCCGCGATAACGCAAGGGAGGAACACAAACGATGCTGGGAATCATTGGCGCGATGGACAGCGAAATGAACGCGCTGTTTGAAAAAATGGAAAACCGCCGGGAGGAAACGGTGGGCTTTTCCCGTTATATCCAGGGAACGCTGCTGGGGGTGCCCTGCGTACTGGGCCGGTGCGGCATCGGCAAGGTGCATGCCGCCCTGTGCGCCCAGGCCATGATCCTGCGCTATCATCCGGACGCGATTCTGAATATCGGCGTGGCCGGGGCGCTGCAGGATGAGCTGCGGATTGGCGATGCGGTGGTGGCGTCCAGCGCGGTGCAGCACGATATGGACACCACGCCGGTGGGCGATCCCCTGGGGCTGATTTCCGGCATCAATCTGGTGCATCTGCCCTGCGACGGCGCATTGCAGCGCCTGCTGGAAGAAGCGGCCCGGGAGGCGGATATCCGCAGCATCACTGCCGCCATTGTCACCGGCGATCAATTCGTGGTGGGTCCGGAGCGCAAGCGGGGCCTTTCGCTGCTGTTTGGGGCCGGGGCCTGCGATATGGAAGGCGGCGCCATCGCCCAGACCTGCTATGAAATGGCCACGCCTTACGCCGCCTATCGCGCCATTTCCGATACCGTGGAGGATTCGGGAAGGGAATATTACCTGAATCTGCAGGATGCCTGCGCCGCGTCCGCCCGGCTGTTGGAAGGGTTTCTGACCAAATGGAAGGAGGCCGCCCGTGGATAAGTGGGATGTGCGGTTCATGGAAATGGCCCGGCTGATTTCCACTTGGAGCAGCTGTTATGCCCCCGGGCGGGCCATCGGCGCGGTGATCGTGAAGGATAAGCGGATTATGACCACCGGCTATAACGGCGCGCCCGCCGGGATGAAAACCTGCAAGGAGCGGGGCGAATGCCTGCGCCGGAAGCTGGGCATTGCCAGCGGCACCCGGGCCGAGGTCTGCTATGCCACCCATGCCGAGCAAAACGCCATTCTTCAGGCGGCCAAGCTGGGCGTGAATATCGACGGGGCCACCCTTTACTGCACCCATCAGCCCTGCTCCATGTGCGCCAAGATGATTGCCAATGCCGGGATTCGGCGGGTGGTCTATGAGCAGGGCTACCCGGATGATTTCTCGCTGGAGATTTTCCGGGAAACCGGCGTGATGCTGGAAAAATACGCCCAGGATGAATCTGCGACCTGATGGAGGATACAACCGATGAAACGACGCCTTTCCCTGCTGCTGGCGCTGCTGCTTTGCGCCGCGCTTGTTCCTGCGCTGGCAGACGCCACGCCCAATCCCATTCCCGTGCTCAGCGAGGATGAAATCACGCCTACGCCCAAGGGCATTCATCATTATATGCTGATCTGCCTGGATTCCTGGGCGGCGGACATTCATAATCCCGGCCACACGGACGGGCTGATTCTGGTGACCGTGGATGAATATGCCCGGCGGGTGATGCTCACCTCCTTCATCCGGGATATGCTGATCCAGCGGCCGGACGGCAAGTTTGGCCGGCTGAACAACATTGTGGATTATTTCAGCCCTGCCATCAAGGGGGGCAAGGATGGGCAGAAGGGCATGGAGGAGCTGATCAAAACCCTGAACACCCATTTCAACCTGGAAATCGACCATTATATCGTGGTGGATTTCCAGCAGGTGCAGAACATCATTGACGCGGTGGGCGGCGTGGACATCACCATCACCGATCGAGAAGCCACCTACCTGAAAAACTATTCCATTTCCTCCACGTCCACTACGCCTTCTCTTTCCGGCGGCGGCACCTATCATTTCTCCGGCCATGCGGCGGTGATTTACATGCGCATCCGCAAGGTGGCCAACATCGAGGGGGAAACCCAGGACGTGGGCCGCACCCGGCGCTCCCGCACCGTGCTCACCACCATTGCCGACAGCCTGAAGAACGTCACCTATGACGAGGCCCAGAAGCTGCTGGACGTGGTGATTGAGAACACCATCGTCACCAACATGAGCGCCAACGACATGCTGGATGCGCTGGATCTGGCCATGGAGCTGAAGGGCACGCCGGTGGAATCCATCCGCATGCCCATTGACGGCACCTATGAGCCCATGCCCGTGGCCGGGATGGCTACCCAGCAGATCGACTTTGTGAAGAACCGGGAAGCGCTGTGGAGCTTTTTCCTGGACAGCTTTGTGGTGGTGGACGAATAAGCGAGGGCGGCATGAACGGAGCCATTATTTGCGTGGGCCGGCTGCGGGAGAAGTTTTACGCGGCGGCTGCGGAGGAGTATCTCAAGCGCCTGTCCCGCTATGGAAAACTGGAAATGATCGAGCTGCCCGATCTGCCTGAGCCGGTGAACGCTTCGGCGGCGGCGCAGCGGCAGGTGATGGAGAAAGAGGGCGAGAGCATCCTGGGCCGCATCCGGCCGGGGGATCATGTAATCGCCCTGTGCATTGACGGGCAGCAGCTCTCCAGCGAAGCCTTTGCCGAAAAGCTTAGGGCCGGCGACATGACCGGGAAACGCCAGGTGTTTGTTATTGGCGGCTCCCTGGGGCTGGCCCCTGCTGTGGTGAAGCGGGCGGATGAAAAGCTTTCTTTTTCCAAGATGACCTTTCCCCATCAGCTGGCCCGGGTGATTCTGTTGGAGCAGCTTTACCGGGGCTGCAAGATCAACGCCGGGGAGCGGTATCACAAGTGACGGGACGATAAACATTCATATGGGGAACCCGCTTTTGATGCCCAAAGCGGGCTCTCCATTCCTCTCCCGAAAACCGGTGAGGATTAAAATCAGGTTTGCATTGGATGAATAATGCGCCCCGGAAAGGGAAGAGAACGATGACTTCGTTTCTTTCTTTTCGGGGGCGCGTTATTGTGTGGGAGAAGGTCTTTGCGTCAAAAGCCCTCTCCCGCTCACACCAGAAAACCAGCTGGGATAGGATATGGATTGCGTCCTGTCAGCAATGCGCCCCGGATTGGCGAGGAAACAGCTCGTTCGTTTCCTTTTCCAGTCCGGGGCGCATGTGATAAAGACGGCAATTCGATCATAGCCCAATGGTTTTTTGGAGGGAGCGCGAGGGAACCCTTCTTTGGCTTCCAAAAGAAGAATTCCCTCGCTTTATATGGTTTCTTTATTGCAGCCGTTCCACGGTCCAGCTGTTGCCATCGGTGGCCAGGCGAAGAATGCCCTTTTCACAGAAGAAATACTTGATGCCCTGCTCCCGCAGCTGCTTGGCGCCGCCGGAATCCTGGCTGCCGCCGGTGATAATCACCAGCTCGGGAGACACCATTTTCAGGAACCCATCCTGCATTTTTTTGTATCCGTGATGGGGGAATTTCACAATGTCCGCCTTCAGATCCAGACTGTCCGCCTGATCGATCAGCAGCCGCTGGGTGTAGAGCTGGATGTCGCCGGTGAAGAAAATCCGACGCTGACCGTATTCGATCATCAGCATCACGGATCTGTTGTTCACCCGGGGCAAAAATTCATCCGTGCGCTGATATACGGTGATTTTTACATCCCCGAAATCGATGGTATCGCCGTCCTGCACCTGCATGAAATTGACACCCAGATTGTGCAAATCTTCATACACCTTGAAGCGCACCTGATCGCCCTCGGGGTAGTTTTCCGGGAAGCCCAGCACGAAATTGTCCAGCTTGATTTCCTTGGCCACATGGTTGAACCCGCCAATGTGATCCGCATCCGGATGGGAATTGACGGCATAAGTGACCTCCGTCACGCCCAGCCGGTTCAGCAGCGCCTTGGTTTCCTGCCACTGGTTGCCGCCGCAGTCAATAAGCATGGAATAATCGCCATAGCGCACGAAGGCCGCGTCCACGCCGTAGATCTTGGGGAAATACACTTCCAGCAGCGCCGCATCCTCCGGAAACTGAAACTGGGGAAACAGGCCGCTGACCTTATCGATGATCACCGGCTCCGCCTGCGCCGCCAGAGGCAGCAGCAGACAGCAGCAAATCAGCAGGGCAAGCCATTTTTTCATACGGGCAATCCTCCCAATCTTTTGATGCATTACCGGGCTGAGAAGGCGTAAACGGTGGTGGATTGATAGGTTTCCCCGGCGCGAACGGTGGTGGTGGGGAAGTTGGGATGGTTGGGGCTGTCGGGATAATGCTGGGTTTCCATAGCCACGCCGGCGAAAGCGCCGTAATGCGCGCCGCCCTTGCCCTCCAGCTTCAGGCCCTGGCCGGAATAAATCTGGATGCCCGGCTCCGTGGTGAGCACCTGCATCTGCCGGCCGCTCTGCTCATCCCGCAGCACGGCCGCTTCCCGCAGCCCTTGGCCCGGGATCACATAGTTCACGTCATAGCCATCCACCGCGTCGATCAGGCGGCATTCCTTGCGCCGGGCCACGCCGTCGCCAATCTTCATGGGCTGGTTGAAATCCAGGGGCGTGCCTGCCACGGGCAGCAGCGCGCCGGTGGCGATCAGCTCACTGTCCACATCCGTTACCGCATCCGCATGGATCTGCAGGGTGTGGCCCAGCACGTCGCCCTTGCCGGCCAGGTTAAAGTAGGTATGGTTGGTCAGGTTTACGATGGTGTCCTTGTCGGACTGGGCCATGTAACGAATGGTCAGGCGGCATTGATCGTCAAAGGCGAAGGTTACCTGGGTATGCAGCTTGCCGGGGAAGCCTTCCTCCCCGTCATGGGCCACATAGGTGAACAGCACCGCGTCCTCCCCGGGCACTTCCAGCACCTCGCCCCGCCACCATTTCTTGTCAAAGCCTTCCCGGCCGCCATGGAGGTTATTGCGGCCATCGTTGGGGAACAGGGTATATTCCTGGCCGTTCAGGGCAAATTTCGCACCGCCGATGCGGTTGCCATAGCGGCCCACGGTGGCGCCCAGATAATTGGGCTTCTGATCGTATTCTTCCAGCGTATCAAAGCCCAGCGCCACATCGGCCAGGTTCCCGTCCCGATCGGGCACGCGGATGGACACAATATGCGCCCCGAAATCCAGCACGGATACGGACGCGCCGAGATGATTGGTCATGGTATACAAGGTCATGGGCCGGCCGATGGGGTCTATGCCAAAAGGCTTGGTGGTAATGCTCATGGACTGGTTCCTCCCTATCAATCAATCGAAAATGATTCCATTCGTTATTATAGAATATTTTTGGCCAAAAGAAAAGCATAAAAAGCGCCGCGCCCGGCCAAAATATGCCTGTCAGATCAGCATTTGGGAGGCGAAAAACATGACACTACGCAGCGCGATTCCCCAGCGAAAGGAGCGGCCGCTGATTGGTGCGGCGCTGGCGGCCCTTTGCGTGTGCCTTTATCTGGCGTGGCCCCGGGCAGCGGCGGATGGGGTGCTGGCCGCCCGGGATGGCATCGTTGTTGCCCGGGGCGTGCCGGCGCTTTCGGGGGAGACAATCAGCCTCCCCCGGCGGACGCTGCTGCAGGGAAAGCTGCTGCTGGTCAGCCCGCAGCATCCCCTGCCGGCGGATTTCCCCCTGCCCAACACCCGGGGCATCCACGCCCAGGTGGGCAGCTATTTGCCGGCGCAGGCGGATGCGGCGCTTTGGCCCGAGGCGGTTTACGCCCTGTGCGAAATGCAGTTGGCATGGCCGCTGGAAACGGGAGCGGAGCTGACAAGGGGCGCGTTATCCGCGGCACAGCAGGATGCATGGCAGAAGGCGGCGTTTCAGCGGTTCGCGGCGGTATATCCGCTGGAGGAGGCGCTGAACCGGGCGCGGGCGGCTGTGCCCGGCGGCGGGGAAAGCGAGCATCAGCTGGGCTATGCGCTGGATTTCTCGTTGACCGGGCCCCTGGCCGTCACCCAGCCCGATCCCCTTTTGCGCAACGACACCGGCCGTTGGCTTTCGGAAAACGCCTGGCGATATGGCTGGATTTATCGATACGGGCCGGGCAGCCAGGCGGAAGGAGCCTGCGAGGGGATTCATCTGCGGTTTGTGGGAAAGGCGCATGCGGCGGCCATGCATGCGCTGGGGATGGAACTGGAGGAATATCTGGCACTTTTGCGGCAGGAGCGGGCGCTGACCGTTTCCCGGGATGGGCAGCCCTGGGCGCATCTCTTCTGCGCGCCCTGCGAAGGGGATTGGCAGATTGCTCTGCTTCCCGGAACGTCTCTGGATGCCAGCGCGGATAATACCGGCTGGGCCGTGGCGGCGATGGTGAAGCAATAAAGGGCGCGGCGTAGGCCTGCGATAAACAATGCGCCCCGGATGAGAAAGAAACGATAAGCCGTTTGCTTTCTTCCATCCGGGGCGCATCGTCAATATGCGCGGTATTTACTGTTCCGTGAATTTGCCTGTGCGGCAGCGGACGCTGTGCAGATGGGTGCGGTGCAGGCCCGGCAGCATGCACAGCACGCCGGCCACCACGTCCATGCCGATAAACAGCATCCGGAAAATCAGCCATTTCCGGGCGGGCTCAAGCCGTGATTTCATCAGCATGTCTTCTTAAATGGCGCAAGAGGAGGTTCTTTATGGCAAAGAACCTCCTCCTGAATATATTTCCTCTTTTAATAATTACGCCAGCAGCTTCTTCAGCGCGGCGCGAACCGCGCTCTTGCCCGCCAGCATTTCGTTCAGGTCGGCCGTGATGATGGGGGCCAGACCGGCCTTGTTCAGATCCAGGCCGAAAATGTCTGCCCGGGACAGCACCGGCTGCAGCTGCTCCACCGTCACCGTGCCGCCGATTTTCAGGAAGGAAAGGGCCTGCTGCACTTCGGCCAGCAGCGGATCGGGGCTGGGGGTGAAAGCGCTCAGCTGGTCATCCACGCCCATCACATACCGCAGCCAGCCCGCCAGCACAAAGGGAATGCAGCGCAGGGCATGCACATCCAGCTGGGGATTGGCCAGATACGCCTTCAGGGTTTCGCCAAAGCGGATGGAGAGCTTTTGGGAAGTATCTGTGGCGATACGCTGGGGCGTGTCGGGCATGAAGGGGTTGGGGAAGCGCTTCTCCAGCACCTCGCCGGCAAACTGCGCAGGGGAGAGAATGCCGGGATCCACCACCACGGGCATGGCCTCCTGATACGCAATGCGATGCACCAGCGCATTCAGCTCCGGATCCTGCATTTCCTCGCTGATCCGGGTGTGGCCCAGCAGGCAGCCCAGCACGGCCAGGGCGGTGTGCAGCGGGTTCAGGCAGGTGCAGACCTTCATCTTTTCCGCCTTATCCACGGTTTCCCGGGTGGTGAAATAAATACCGGCCTTTTCCAGCGGCGGATGGCCCGCGGGGAACTTATCCTCAATCACCAGATATTCCGTTTCCTCGGCGTTGACGAAAGCGGCGGTGTAGGTATTTTTGGCGGTCACGAAGGGCGTCGCATCTTCAAAGCCGCAGTCCGCCAGCATTTTGGCCACCTTGTCATCCGGCCGGGGGGTGATCTTATCGATCATGCTGATGGGGAAGGACACCTTGCTTTCATCCTGCAGATAGGCAAGGAACGCCGCCTCCACCTGGCCCTTTTCCAGCCAGCCGTTGGCCATAAACAGCACGGCGGCCTTGAGCTTATCGCCATTATGGCTGCAATTGTCCATGCTCACCAGGGCAATGGGCGCGGCATTTTCACGGAACCGGCGCAGCAGCCCGGCGGTGAGCTTGCCGATGGTGGTGGCAGCGGCGGCGGGAGCGGCATCCAAATCCTTCTGGATGAAGGAAAGGGCATTACCGGCGGCGTCCTTTACCGCGTAGCCCTTTTCGGTGATGGTCATGGACACCATTTCCAGCGACGGATTGGCCAGCACGGCCATCAGCCGCTGATCGTCTTCTGGGCTCTGCCCATCACAGCGCAGCGCTTCCACCACAGAAGCAACCACCCGCTTATCCACGCTGCCGTCCGCCTTGAGCACACACAGCACGGAAAGATTATCATAGGGCGCATAGGCCTTGTTGATGATATCGCCGTCGAAGCATTCGGCCACCACCAGGCCCCGATCGTATTCGCCTGCATCCAGCAGCCGCTGCAGCGCGGCGGCGGGGAAAGCACGGAAAATGTTGCCTGCGCCCAGATGCAGCCAGGTGGGGGAAACAAAGGTGTGCGCCTTTACGGCGGAGAGATCAAACTTGGGCAGCTCAAACCCGGCTTTTTCCCAGACAGCCCGGTCGGCCAGCGCCTGCAGATGTAGCTTCATGAATAGGCCTCCTTCACATTCGCTTTGCAAAAAATCATTACCCAATCGTATTATACATCCATTTTCCCCCGGAAACAAGGGCGAAATATGCCCCAGGCATTCAGCATGCCTGGGGCAAAAATGATTTGCGTGAATGAATGAAGGGATGATTACTTCCGGGTCGCCTGCTGCATCAGCGCAGTGACACTTTCCGCGGTTTCATCCGCCCGCAGCTCGCGGCACACCAGCACCTGCTTCATGCCCTGGCGCAGCAGATCGTCCCCGGCGATCACCAGCAGGTTATCCCGCTGGGCTTCGGCTTCGGCAGGCGCTTCGGTTTCGGTCTCTGCAGGTGCATCCGCATCGGCAGCCGCTTCTTCGGTCACGGGAGCGGCGGCCTGTGCGGTCTGGGTCAGTGCCGCGGGCAGGGCGTATACGGACCGTTCCAGCACCTCGGCCAGGAATGCATCGTATTTTTCAGCGGTGTCCAGCTGCCGGTCAAAGGCAAAATAGGTGCCGGCCTGGGGCGTGTTCTCCGTGTGGAGCATGGCAATCACCACGTAACGATGCACCTCGTCCTGCAGGGCCACCTTGTATTCCACGATGGGATACTGCTTCAGGGTGCTCAGGGTGAACATGCTGTTCAGGGCGGCATAGGTGGTGCCCTTGCGGCAGTCGTAATCGTAAATCACCTGATAGGGAGTCTTGGGGGCCTGGCCTGCATGGTTGCCGGAGAAATCATCCTCCATATAAACGGCGTTGTTCACGCTCGCCACGGGCACCAGGGCCTTGCCGCCCATGGTCACCCAGCCGTAAATCACATCCGCTCCGGGCACGGGCGCAGGCGTGATGGTGGGCACAGGGGTCAGCGTGGGCTTGGGGGCGGGGGTGACCTCCACGGGGACGACCTCGGAAGGGATGGGGCCATTGTAGCCGTCGCGGGGGGCGGCCAGGGCGCAAACGGGCAGCAGGCAGACCAGCAGCAGAGCCAGCAGCCGCATCCAGCTTTTCTTCGACATGGATAACATCCTCCTTCATTTCGTTAGGATCATGCGTTTCTACGCTTCTCAAATTTTACCACAGCCGTATCCCTGCGTCAACGCGGCCCGGGGAGAATTTACATGTGCCTGCCGGGCTCCAAAGCTGCGCGGCCGAAATAACTGTTTTTTACTGATATATTTTTGTTTTTTCACCTTGTCCGGCCCCGGCTTTCGTGATAGAATGATAGCCGGATTCCTCTTTTCGGCAGGAAAAGCGGAAGCTGTTTTTCTCATCAATCTTTATGCATGCAAAGGAGAATTGCGCGTATGCCGCAAATGAAGCAGAAAGCGTCCCGGATGCAGGAAAACGGGATCACCGAGGGCGTGATTTGGAAGCAGCTGCTGCTGTTTTTCTTTCCTATTTTGCTGGGCACCTTTTTCCAGCAGCTCTATAACACGGTGGACGCCATCGTGGTGGGCAATTATGTGGGCAAAGAGGCGCTGGCCGCAGTGGGCGGCGCTACGGGCAATCTGATTAACCTGATCGTGGGCTTCTTTGTGGGCCTGTCCTCGGGCGCCACGGTGATTATCGCCCAGTATTTCGGCGCCCGGGATGAAAACAACGTGAGCCGCACGGTGCATACCGCCATGGCCATGGCCATCGCCATGGGCCTGTTTCTCACGGTGTTCGGCCTGATCTTTTCCCCCGCCCTGCTGCGGCTGATGGATACCCCTGAGGACGTGATGGATCATGCCACCACCTATATCCGCATTTATTTCATTGGCATGATTCCCTCGCTGGTGTATAACGTGGGCTCCGGCATTCTGCGGGCCATTGGCGATTCCAAGCGGCCGCTGTATTTCTTGATCATTGCCTGCCTGACCAATATCGTGCTGGACGTATTGTTTGTGGTGGGATTCCGCATGAACGTGGCAGGCGCGGCCTGGGCCACCATCCTGTCCCAGGCTGTCAGCGCGGTGCTGGTGGTGATTGTGCTGATGCGCTCCCGGGAAAGCTATCGGCTGGTGCCGCGGCAGCTGCGCTTCCATGGGGATTTGCTGCGGCAAATCATTCGCATCGGTCTGCCCGCCGGCCTGCAGTCGGTAATGTATTCCCTGTCCAATGTGGTTATCCAGGTCTGCATCAATGGCTTTGGCACGGATATGATGGCGGCCTACACGGCCTGGGGCAAGCTGGACGGCCTGATGTGGATGGTGATCAACGCCTTCGGCGTGTCCATCACCACGTTCGTGGGCCAGAATTTCGGCGCAGGCAAGCTGGATCGGATGCGCAAGAGCGTGCGGGTCTGTTTGGGGATGGCCACGGCGGCGGTGCTGGTCATCAGCGGGGCGCTGCTGGTGCTGGGCGAGCCGCTGATGCGGATGTTTACTCAGGAAGAAAGCGTACTGGAGCTGGGATTGCAGATTTGCCATTTCCTGGCGCCCTGCCTGGTAACCTATGTGTGCATTGAGATTTTCTCCGGCGCGGTGCGCGGCGCGGGCGATGCGCTGATCCCCACGATTATCACCCTGTGCGGCGTTTGCCTGCTGCGGGTGATCTGGCTTGTGACGCTGGTGCCTGTGCGCCATGAAATCACCACCGTGCTGGTGAGCTATCCCATCAGCTGGACGCTCACTTCCATTCTCTTTGTGGTTTATTATCTCAAGGGCGGATGGCTGCGGCGGTGCCTGCTCCGGGCCGGGAAAGCCCTGCCGGCGGAAGAAACAAAATAACTGCCCCCAAAGAATTGTAAAAAACAGACGCGCAGCGGCCGGATCATGGCCTGCAGCGCGTCTGTTTTGTTTTTGAAAAGGCGGTTTCCTCAGCCCTTCATGCTGGACAGCAGCATCCCCGACAGGCCGCCCACCGCCACACCCATGAGCACATCGATCACGTAGCCCATCACCGTGAGCTTTTGCTGGGAGAGCAGCGCGTAAAGCAGCACGCCCACGCCCATATAAATCAATCCCAGCAGCGCCCCCCGGCGGATGCCGTTTTCCGCGCCTTTGGGCACAATGGCCCTTACGCCTACGAAAATTGCCGCCAGCTTGATAAACTGGTTGACGATCCGAATCACGCCGTCGCCCGGATTCGTCAGCCCGATCACCAACGCGAAAAGAATCACCGCGCCTATTGTTACGCCAATGGAAATCAATAGGCCGCGCCAGAGGGCCTGCCCTTTGCCCGACGCTCGCCGAACCCGCCGAACCGCCTGCTGTGCCATGTTTTCGCCTCCCGCAATCAATTTGCTTATAGATATGCGCAGGGCGGGGAAAACATGCGGGGGAAAAGCCAGGAAGGGCGGCTTATGCTTCCACAGGAGCATCCATCATCAAAAATTGCCTGGAATCATCCCCGTCACACCGTCCGGCGTGAGGCCGGTGACGGTTACGGAATAAGTGCGGCCCGGAACGCCGCCGGGGAAGGCGCAGGGGATATATTGGGTGGTATAGCCATGGGCGGCGGCGTCATCGCATTCCTCGCAGAGCACCTGTACGGTTTGGCCGAGCATGGCCGTGCGATAGGCGAGGTTCAGTTCGTTTCCCACGGCGATCAGCTGCCGGGCGCGCTCTTCACGAACAGCGCGGAGCACCTGGCCGCTCATGGCCGCCGCCGGGGTGCCCTGCCGGGCGCTATAGGGAAACACATGCATCCGCGCGAAAGCAATTTCCCGGCAGAAAGCCATGGTTTCGGCAAAATCCGCATCGGTTTCGCCGGGGAATCCGCAGATCGCGTCGGTGGTGATGGCACAGCCGGGGAAAGCCCGGCGCAGCAGCGCGGCGGCGTCGCGGAACTGAGCGGTGGTATACCGGCGGCGCATGGCCTTAAGGATTTTATCGCAGCCTGATTGCAGCGCCAGATGAAACTGGGGGCAGACCTTGGGCATGCCCTGAAGCGCCTTTACAAACGTTTCCGTTACGATTACCGGCTCCAGCGAACCCAGACGGATACGCTGCACGCCGGGCTGATCGCAGGCGCGGATAGCGTCCAGCAGCGTGGCGTCACCCAGATCGCGGCCATAGCTGGTCAGGTGGATGCCGGTGAGCACCAGCTCGGTGAACCCGGCCTGGGCCAGGCGGGCGGCCTCGGCGGCGATGTCCGCCGGCTTACGGGAGCGGATGCCGCCGCGGACGTAGGGGATGATGCAATAGGTGCAATACCGATCGCAGCCCTCCTGAATCTTGAGCACGGCGCGGGTATGGCCCTCATGCCGGGAGATGAACAGCGGCTCATAGGGCACGCGCAGGATATCCGTCACGGCGGCCACGCGCTGCCCCTTTTCTACTGCTTCTTCCAGCAGCTGCACCACTTGTCCGCGCTTGGCGTTGCCCAGCACCAGCCTTGCGCCGGTATCCAGCAGCTTTTCGCCATCACGCTGCGCCAGACAGCCTGCAATCACCACTTCAGCTGCCGGGTTCAAGCGCTGCGCCCGGCGCACTGCCTGCAGGCTCTTCTTATCGCCCGTGCCCGTGACCGTGCAGGTGTTCACCACATACACGTCCGCCTTTTCCGAAAAATCCACTGCCGTATAGCCCGCCTGCTCAAACAGCTCCAGCATGGCTTCCGAATCGTACTGGTTCACCTTACAGCCCAGGGTATGAAACGCTACCGTGCGCATGATAATCACCTTTCTTGGAACGGAGGAGGGGAAACCAGGGGGCTATGCGCCCCCTGCCCCCGCACCAGGGAGTTCCTCCCTGGACCCGGTACACAACTTTACTTGGATTTAGGAAATCAACAGGTTTCTGTGTGGGGCAAGGGAGACGATGTGGGGCTATGCGCCCCACACCCCCACCAGGGAGTTCCTCCCTGGACCCGGTTCACAACTTTACTGGATTTA
>CAKTWP010000015.1 GCA_934630705.1 uncultured Clostridia bacterium
TTCGTCTCCTTCCCTTATCTGGGGCGCATTGCTGTTGGATGGGCATTCTGTATCGATCCCAGCCGGTTTTCGGGTGAGGGCGGGAGGGGGCTTTTGACGCAAAAGCCTCCTCCCGCATATTCTTCCGTTCTTTTCCGTCTCCTTCTTCCTTGTCCGTCACTGCACGTCCGTGAGGGCTGCGCCGAGAATGGCGCGGGCCCAGGAGGTGTTTTCGGTGATGGCGTAGTTCTGGAGATGGATGGAGAAGAAGTCATAGTACGTGTTGGAATACACGGGGATCAGGGGCGCAACCTCCTGGAACCGTTCCTGGAAGGCAACCCACTTGGTCACATAGCCCAGCACATCGGCGGGGGCCGTCTTGCGCATGTCCGCAGCCAGCTGATACAGCAGCGGGTCCACAATCCCGGTGCGGTTGTTCACGCCCTGATGCGCGTCGTCCGGCGCGAAAGTCTGGGCGGGATCAAACACGGTGTCGAAATTGGTGGCCAGGTAAATCATATCGCAATCCCGAACGTCCTGGCGATAATAGATCCGCAGCAGCTCCTGCATGGGCTTGGCTTCCAGCGTCACCTTCACGCCGATCTGGGCCAGGTTATCCGCAAAGGCGGTCTGCAGCGCATCGCCGATGGCATTGCCCGCGGGATACAGCAGCGTCAGATCCAGGGCCACCAGCTGCCCGTCAAGGCGCTTGCAGCGCACGGTATCCGTGCCCTTTACAAAGTCGGCTCCGGCGGGGTTCATGGTCCAGCCGTCGGCGATCAGCAGCGCTTCCGCCGCTTCCAGATCCAGATTGTACACCCGCACATTGTCCAGATTCAGCGCCGCCCAGGCCTTGGTTTCCTGGGTCTGCGCAGCCTTTTCGGCCGTGGTGGCCTCAGCAGACAGCGCCTTCACCGGCGCATCCACCTGCCCGGTCACCACCCGGTACATCCACTGGCCCGCGCCATAATAGCCGTCCACCCGCTGGCCGTTATCGCCCACATAGGAAGCCACCAGCGCGTCCTTATCCAGCGCGTAGCTCAGCGCCTGACGCACCTTCTGGCTGGCCATGGGCTGGCTTTCGCAGCAGAAGCTGATGAAGCTGAAGCCCTCGCGGCCATAGCCGGCTTCCTGGGCCGTGCCCGCCGCGGTCAGCGCCTGCGCGTCCGCGATGGACTGGGCGGAAACCACCTTGTTTACCAGATCAATCTCCCCGCTTTCCAGCTTGGCGGCGATCTGGTCGTTGTCCACATGGGTGAAGGTGATACGCTGAATCAGGCCCTTGCGGCCCTGCGCATCGCCCTTGTAATAGGAATTGATTTCAAATTCAGCGGTTTCGCCGTCAAAGGACGTGAGCTTATAGGGGCCGCTCACCACGGCGGGATGAGACAGATAGCCCGTTTCCCCGTCCAGCACGGTCTTTTTCAGCAGCTCCACGGTAAACAGCGGGCTCACCTGGGCCCGATTGGCGTTGCCAATGTAAGCGCCCTGGCCGTCGTCCTTGATTTCGCAGCCGGGGGCGATCTGGCTGATGGGATAGGGGATGATGTTCAGCACGGCCAGCTCATAGAAGTTGGGCAGGCTGTCGCCTTTAACGGTGACGGAAAACTCCCGCTCGCCCAGCAGCCGCACGCCGGTCACGGTTTTCGCCGCGCCAATCTTGAACTGGTTCACGCCTACAACGGCGTCCATGCCGTTGACGGCAGCGCCCAGGGCCTTCACATGGGGCGCGGCGCAAAACAGCAGGGAGAACACATAGTCCTTCGCGCCGATCATGGAGCCGTCGGAGAATTTCAGGTCGTTATACAGAGAGATGGTGTAGGTCCGGTCGCCGGTATCCAGATCGTCGGCAACAGCAATGCCGCTGACCACGGAGGAATCGATATCGAATCGGCCGATTTCGGCATCCCAGCGCACCAGGCTGTAGCCATGAATCAGGCTGCGCACGTCCATATCGCTGGTATTGTTTCCCCACATATCGGTGAAGAAATTCCCGCTCAGGGCCGTGGGCGAAGCCACGGTGAGATGATCCGGGTCATAGCCTTCCGCCCAGGCGGAGCCCAGAGGCAGCGCCAGCGCCAGCACCAGCAGGCAAGCAATCCACTTTTTCATATGCTTCGCTCCTTCATTTACGTCTTCGCGTCTTGGGTTCTGCGTCCGGCGCGGGGAACCCCCGCGCCGGGGCCGCAGCAGATCAGTCGAAGCAGTCGCCGGTGTTGGGCACAACGCTGCCCACGCCCAGCGGCGCAACGGCCTCCTGGATTTCAACCGGCTTGGTTCGCGCAATGTAAATGACGGTGTAGTTCAGGTTGCGGTCGGGCATGACGCCGGAGATCATCCACAGATTGGGCTTGTAGCCGTTAATCTCGGGAGATTCCACCTCAAACTTCTCGTCCGCGTACAGCTTCGCTTCATATTCCTTATGGGCGGTGGTGCCGTCCTCGAAGATGTAATAGATGGTCAGCTTGTAGATCTGGCGGACGTACACCACGTCGATTTCCAGATCCTCATCCGGCATCCGGCCCTGCACCCGCGGCAGATCCGGCTCATAGCCATACATCCCGGGAGAGACCACGCTGTACTGCTCGTTGTAGTAGTATTCCTTCTCGTAGGTGTCAAACGCCTTCTGGCCGCCGACCACTTCCACCCAGTACCGGATGGTCAGCTTATGGCTGCGCAGGGTGTTGATAATGGTCTGGTCAATCTTGTAAACGTCGCGCTCCACGGGCTCATCCTGCTCCGCATCGCCGGGGATCTGCTCGCCGCCCTTGTCCGTTTCGGGCGCGCCCTGGATCACAGGCGGCGCAACCGTGGGCTCCACCGGTCCGCCGTAGCGGGTGTCATAGCCGGTCACTTCGATTTCCTTCAGCCCATAGATGATTTCGTTGCCATCCGCGTCATGGGCGGGCAGGTTATCGAAGGAGACGCTCCATTCGTTTGCCGCGGTGGCGTCCTTCCGGTCCAGCTCCTCGCCGGTGCTTTCATCCATCAGCACGAAGGTGATGGCGGCGGGACGGGTTTCATGCTTGTTCTCCTCGTCCTCCCAGACCTTCACTGCGTTCACCTGCTTGGCGTAGTCCACGTCAAACTCGGTTCCGCCTTCGTCATCGGGATTCTTGCCGGGGCCTTCGCCTTCGCCGGCGACGATGTTCTTCAGGACGCCCATGCCCAGATCCTTGGTCTGGATGGTGTAGGTCGCCTTCACCGTAACGGACTGACCGTCGCCGTCTTCCTGGCCGGGCTTGAGCTCTTCAATGACCGCCTGGCCGTTTTTCACGGTGTAGCCTTCGCCGGTCACAAACTCCGCGCCGTCCAGCATTTCGGTCAGCCGGATATTTTTCAGCGTCACATTGCCGGTGTTGGTTACCACAACGTCAAACTCCGCCGTTTCGCCCAGGGTGAAGTATCCCTTGTTAGGCCGGTTGGTCAGGCTCTTGACCACAGTGAGGCTGGCGTCGGGCTCATCGGTGGGATCGTCCTGCTCATCCTCCCCTGCCGGCTTCTTGGGATCATCGGGGTTCTTGGGATCGGGCACCTTATCGCCCTCGGCCGTGGCCACGTTGCGCACATGACCCTTAAGGATGTCCTCCTCGGTGACGGTGTAGGTCGTGGTGAATCTTTCCGATGCGCCTACGCCCAGCTCATCGATGGTTTCATGCAGGCCGGTCAGCTCGTCGTCCACCTTCACGTTCCGGAAGGTCACGTTGCCCTTATTGGTCACGGTGATGGTGTATTCGATGGTTTCGCCCAGCTTGGCCTTCTGGCCCTCCTGCTTGTTGGAGGTCTTTACCACCTCCAGCGTGGCGTCCACATCGTCGGTTTCGTCCTCTTTCTCATCGCCGCCCTCAGGCTTCTTGTCGGGATCATCCGTTTCGCCCTTGGCAGCGGCTTCGTTTACCACCTTGCCGTTGAGAATATCCTGCTCGGTTACCACATATGCAAACAGGATTTCCTGGGAAGCGCCGGGCGCCAGCGAATCGATCGTGGCGATCACCTGGCCCTCCTTGGCGCTCAGGCTGTCGGTCACCTGGATGTTCTTCGCCGTCAGGTTGCCGGTGTTGGTTACGGTGATCTTGTAGGTAATCGTTTCGCCCAGCGCGTAGGTTTTCCCGTTTTTCGGCGTGCTGGTGGTTTCCTTGGTCACGCCCAGCGCGCCTTCCGCCGCGACGGTTTCATCCGTTACCTCGTCGCTGCCTTCGGGGATTTCATCCTCGCCGGTCTTGGGATTATGGATCGGATCAGCCGCCGCCGTGGCCACGTTGCGCACATGGCCCTTGAGGATGTCCTCCTCGGTGACGGTGTAGGTCGTGGTGAAGCTTTCCGATGCGCCTACGCCCAGCTCGGCGATGGTTTCATGCAGGCCGGTCAGCTCGTCGTCCACCTTCACGTTCCTGTAGGCCACGTTGCCCTTGTTGGTCACGGTGATGGTGTATTCGATGGTTTCGCCCAGCCCGGCCAGCTGGCCCTCCTGCTTGTTGGAGGTCTTTACCACCTCCAGCGTGGCGTCCACATCGTCGGTTTCGTCCTCTTTCTCATCGCCGCCCTCAGGCTTCTTGTCGGGATCATCCGTTTCGCCCTTGGCAGCGGCTTCGTTTACCACCTTGCCGTTGAGAATATCCTGCTCGGTTACCACATATGCAAACAGGATTTCCTGGGAAGCGCCGGGCGCCAGCGAATCGATCGTGGCGATCACCTGGCCCTCCTTGGCGCTCAGGCTGTCGGTCACCTGGATATTCTTCGCCGTCAGGTTGCCGGTGTTGGTCACGGTGATCTTGTAGGTAATCGTTTCGCCCAGCGCGTAGGTCTTGCCGTTTTTCGGCGTGCTGGTGGTTTCCTTGGTCACGCCCAGCGCGCTGTTGGGTTCTTCAATTTCTTCGGTTTTCGCTTCCACGGTCCGGGTGGTGTTTTCCCACGCAACCGTCGCCGTGTTGCCCACGGTTCCCGCCAGAATATCCGCCTCGGTCACCACATGCTGCGCTTGGATTTCCACCTGCGCATCGGGCGCAAGGCTGGGAATCGTGGCCGTATGGCCGTCCTCAGATACGCTGTAGCCCTGACCCGCCACAAGGATGGCGTTGGGATCCTCCACGATGATGTTCTCCACGATTGCCGTGCTCACGTTCTTCACCGTGATGGTGAAGGGGATCGTATCGCCCAGCTTGTAATTGCTTTCCACCTGCTGGGGCGTGGTCTTGTTGGGAGCAATCTTATCGCCCTTGATTTTGAGCAGGCCGGGAAGCAGCGTGATGGCGTAGTTGGCCGTCACGTCCGTTTCGCCGGACTTGATGGCAACGCCCTCCTGCACAACCGCGTCATACGCGCCGATCAGCGTCTGCTGATCCTGCCCGTCATAGCGCACTTCGGCCGTCACGGTATCGCCGTCCAGCAGGCCTTCGTTCACGCTGTAGCGCTCCACGCCCTGGGCGGGATGGGCCACGGGGCTTTCATAATTGTAATCGTATTCCAGGTTGTTCGCCGTGATGGTCACCGGGCGCTGGCTGATGGTCAGCGTGCCGGGCAGGATGGTGATGGCGTAATTGCCGGTCACATCCTGATTGCCGGACAGGATCTTCACGTTGTCCTTCACCATGTTCAGCTGGTTTTCATAGGTGCCCGCGTTCACGGCGGTGAAGGCAATGTCCGTGCCGGTGAGGGTATGGGTCTGGGTCTTGTCGCCCACAGCGGGATTCACCAGGCCCACGCCGTTATCCTTGCCCGCCGCATCCGCCGCGGCCTGGTTCACCGTGTACGCGGGATCGGCCTTGCCGTGGTGCTGGCCATCGTAGGTCACGGTATTGTCTGCCACGGTAATGGTCAGGGGCCGGGCGGTGATCTCCAGCGTGCCGTAGATGGTCTCGCCGAAGGTGTAGTTGGCCGTCGTATCCTGGCCCGCCTCGTTCTCCACGCGGAAGCTTTCAAACGTATTGAGCTTGCTGCCCACGTTGACCAGATCGGAGACATAATTGCTCACGACCAGCCGATCGCCCTGCGCCAGAGAGCCATGAAGCGTCTGATTGGGGCAATAGAGGGCGCTGCCGTCATAGACCTTGCTGTCGCTCAGGGTTTCGATCACCATCGTCCCGGTGCGCCGGGTGATGGAAAGCTCGCCCTCGTTCTTCTCGATGCGGTAGTTCCGCGCATCGAAATTCCCGGCGGGGGTGTATTCGATGGTGTTGGTCACCACGCCGTCGTGGTTGGGGCCGTCGGTCACGTAGGTCACGCTGCCGGTAGCCCGAATATCCGTCACCTCGCCCTCCACAAAGCCGTTGGGGCCAATGGTCACTTGGGGCATGGTCAGGGGCGTGCCGTCGTATTCCTTGCTCTTCGTCTGAGAGGTCAGCTTCACTTCGCGGGGATTGATCTCCAGCTTGCCCGGTTCCAGCACGATCTCATAGTTGAACCGGTTGAACGCAGCAGTGGTGGAATAGACGATGGTGTTGGTCACCACGCCGTCGCCCTTTTCGCCGTCATAGGCGTTGGTCACCGTGCCGGTGGCCTTGTAATCATAGATTTCGCCGTTGATGATGTGGCCGGAGCTCAGCGTCACGTCCGGGCTCGTCAGCGGCTGGCCGGTATAGTCGCGGCTGGCGCTATTGCTGGTGAACACCAGCTCCTGGGGAGCAATGAGCACGTTGGCGGAGCCCTCGGCGGTCAGTCCGTCCAGGGTGGCCTGGAAGCGCACGGTATACACGCGGTCGCCGGGGGTGGCGCTCTTCACGTCGGTATACGCGGGGCTTTCGTCCAGGTCATACGCGCCGGTGGCTTCATTCCAATATTTGATCTGCGCGGCCTCGGCTTCCTCGTTTTTGTTGATATACGCCTTGGCCACCACGCCGTGGGCTTTGCCGTCGTATGCGTTCTCATAGTTCTTCGCGCGCACGCTCAGCGATTCCGCGGTGGCGGTGATCTCAAAGTCGCCGGGATTCACGCCGATAAGGTAGTTGGGATACTGGACGCGCAGCTCCTCAGCCGTCTTGGAGATGACCAGCACGTCCTTATGGGTGCCCACGGTGTCGTTGCCCGCATCGGTGCGGTGAACGGTCAGGTCAATGCCCGCCAGCTCGGCCTGCATCTCCTCGTTGGGCGTGATAATCTGCTGGCCCTTATAGAAGCGCAGCGTGGCGTTGTCAAAGGCCGGATCGGCTTCGCCATATACCTTGTCGCTGTTGTCCACCTCCACAGCCACAGGCCGCTTTTCGATTTCCAGATAGCCGTCCGTCACCGCATAGGTAACATGCTGGAAATTCCGGCTGACGGTTACGAAATCGCTGCTCTGCAGGCCCATCATGTACTGAGCCACGTTGGTGCCGCTGGCCTTGGCCAGCGCCTTGGCCGCTTCGCCGGAGGGGCCGCCCTTGCCATAGGTAAAGTCGGTATCCACGTTAAAGAGCGGGTTGGAGCTGGTGGCCGTGTAGCCCTGCACGGTGTGCGCTTTTGCGTCATAGAGCACAATCGCATGATTGCCCTCGATCGTCACGGTCACTTCGGCCTTGACCGGGTCGATCTTCAGCACGCCGTCCACGATTACGAATTCCACGTTGTCGAAATTCTTGTTGGTGTTTTCAAAGTCCTCCGCCTTGACGCCCACGGGGTATTCGCCCGCGTTGGTGCCCTTGGCCGTCCAGGCGGCAGTGGGCGTTTCCTTCACGCTGGCTTTCACATTGTACAGCGTATTGTCCGCCGTGATGGATTCATAACCCGTGACGGTATGCTCGGTGCCGTCATAGGTGACGGTGTCGCTCTTTTCAGTTACCGTCACGGTGACCTTGTCGGCAATTGGATTGATTACCAGCGCGCCGTCCGTCGCCTTGGTCACGATATACTTCCGGGTCGCGTCCACCGTGCCCACGGTGCCTTCCGGGAAGACCGCAGGATAGGTGTCGGCGTTCGTGCCCTCCGCGCCAACCTGAATGGCGCTGAAGTCCGCAGCCTCGGGAGCGCCGGTGAAGCCGGAGACGGTATGCTCCTTGCCGTCATAGGTCACGTTATCGCCCTTGGCGGTCAGCTCCACGTTCTTATAGTAGTAGAAAATGATTTCATTTGTTTCCGCGCCGATGGTGATGGTCTGGCTGGCAGTGGAAACCGGCGTACAGCCGTCCACCGGTTTCGGGCTTTCGGTGATGGAGTCGCCATACGTCTGCCTATCCACCGTTTTGCTTTCGGCCACAGGCGTGGCGGTGCCGTTCCAATAGTAGTGAACGGTATAGCTCAGGTCAGTGCGCTTGGCAAACCTCGCAATGTACGTCGTATCGGCATACAGCCCGTCCGCGTCCTTGTTCAGGCTGGCCTTCGCCGTCGCCGCCGTCAGGGCCGCCTCGCTGCTGATCCGGGCTTCGCCCTTATACCAGCCGACGAACGTATACCCCGGGTTCGCGGCCGCAGTGGAGCCCGTCACAGGATCGCCGCTCACAAGCTGAATCGTATCCTCGGTATGGTTTACCGTGCCCTTCTGCGCATCCTCGCTGGCATATGCTACGGTTACCGTCTGCTCCTCGTCCAGCGCCCAGACAGCATAGAGGGCATTATCCCCATGGCTATCAATGAGAACGGACGCGCCGCAAGCGAAAGGGGCGCCCAGGCCATTCGCCTGGGTATTCCAGCCCGTCAGCTTGTAGCCCTGACGGGTGAAGGCCTTGTTGTCCAGCGTGGAAATGGTGGCGTTATTTTCATGGGTGACCGATGTGGAGGTCTGGCCGTCCGCCGTCTTGCCGCCATTGCCATAATAGGTCAGGGTGACGGCGGCGGGCGCATCCCCCCACTGGGCGGTGAGGGTCATATTGCCGGTAATGGTCAGCTTATCGCCGGGCTGCTTGATTTCGCCCGTGCTCTCCACCTTCCAGCCCACGAACACCTTGCCTGCCGGCGGGGTGAGCCCGGCGGCGGCCTTCACATCCGCTTCCGCGCCGCTGGCATAGCGCCGCGTGTCCTCAACCGTGCCCGTGCCTTCGCCCGGGCGGTAGGTTACCTGATATTGGTTTTTGTTGACATAGTAGGGATACAGCTCAATATTCTCGTAAATTTTGGTGTCGAAATTAAAGGGCGTGTAAACATCGCCGGCCTTGGTCGCCCAGGCAACGAACTCCCAGCCGTCGCCTTCAGGCGCTGTCGGCGTGGGGAGATCGTCCGGGTTGATCGTACCGCCGTAGGCGATGGTAATCGGTGCGCTGCCATTGCCCGCCATGGTGATGTAGGCAGTGCCCGACACCGTAGGCGGTGCCCACTTGGCGTAGACGGTGATATTCTGGGCGGGCATTTCGCCGGAGAACTTATGGAGCGCTTGTCCGGCGGGGTCGTCATACCAGCCCTCGAAGGTATCGTTCTCTTTTCCCATGGGCGGCGTCGGCGCGGGCTTGTTCGCCGCGCCGGGGATGGTCTGCTCAAAGAGGACGCTCGTCCGATAAGCGGTGACCTCGCTGCCGCCATTCATATAAATAATGGCGTAGCTGTTGCGGGTGTAATAGAATTTGGCGTTATTGTATCGACCGCCAGTTTTCGTGCTTACGCTGGCGTTAAACGTATAGCCGGTAATGGGATACTGATCCTCCACGGTGACCGTGTATCCCGTGCCGGGGGAGGTGTCCTGGTGGTGGAGCTTATAGCTCTTGCCGCCAACAACCGTTCCGGTCTCCCCGGGCAGAACCTCGACATAGTAGTACGCCGTTTCGGAGCCGTAGCCGGTTTTCGGGCCGTAGAACTTGGCGCCGTTCAGCGGCATGGTGTCAATGTTGACCTGATAGGGGCCGGAGCCGTCGCTCTTCGTTGCCCATGTGCTGCTGCCGTCATAGGTAGGCCACTTGTCGCCAATAGAGGCGCCGTATTTGGCGGTAATGCGCAGGTCAGTATACTCCTTTGGTGAACTATCCCAACCGCTGGTACTGTAGAACTTCACATCGTACACATTCCGCTTGTAATACACGCTGACAATGGTGGAGCCGTCAGCCGCGATGGACTTCTGGGTGATGGGCTGGGCGGTGAAGCCTTCATAGCTCTTGGCGGCGGCGGCGGTTTGAGCGCCGGTCGTGCCTGTTTTTTCCTCGGATTCTTTGAAGGAGTATCCGTCATCATTCGCGTTTTCCATCCAGTGGATGACGGTATACTGGGTATTCTGGTTCGCCTGCCACTGGGCGGTCAGCGTTTTATCCGCGGTCAGCGCACTGCCAAAGGCAAAGGAGGCGCCCGTTTCGTCCTTCCAGCCGTTAAAGGAATAGCCCGCCTTCTGGGGGACGCCGGGATCAACGGTAGGCTTCCCCGGCATATAGAATGCAGGCGGATAATAGGTGCCGCCGTTGGTTTCGAAGGTCAGGTAATAGCCCTCCTCCACCTTGGGCCAGAGGGTGATGTTCGCGTCGCTCAGGGTCACATGTCCTTCCTGAACGGGCTGCGTTAGCGCGGCATCGTAATACCAGCCGGTGACAGCCGCCTGCGCGTTCTGCAGCTTGATGGTCACCTGGGTGCTGATCGCATCGCCCGCCGTGCCCTCGCGGGTGATCTGCACGCGGCCCTGATCATCCATGAAGAAGACATAGTATACCTGGTCAAACTGGGCGGTATAGGTATACGTCTTGCCCGTCGCCTCGGCCTCCACCAGGCCGAACACGGGCGGGCTTCCGGCAGCGTCCCGCCAGCCGGTAAACTTATAGCCATCCTTGGACGGGGCGGCCGGCTCATACAGGACGTCGCCCTTTTTCACCTTCTGGGTGGCAATCGTCTCCTCGTCCACCTTGAAAACGTAAGTGTCCACAGCCGCCGGGGGCTGGACAATCCTTGCGATGGATGCGCCGCCGCTGTAATCGGTGGCGAGCTGATCGGCGAACTGATCGAAGAGCTGGCTTGCGCCGATAACGGCCGCCATGCCGTCCAGCGGCGCGCAGCTGAGGATCATCACCACAGCCAGCAGCAGCGCCAGGTTTCTGCGAAGCATATTTTTCATAGATGCCTTCCTCCCCTGAGATCTCGTTCTTATCTTGCCCCGGCCATGCCGGCGCGTCCTGAGGATGCAATGGGTATGCTGCCCTGCGGCAGCGCGAAAAACTATCTTTACCTATTATAATTGCTTTTGCCTGCTTTTGCCGCTCCCGTCGAGCATTTTTCCCAGCGGGGCGCGGCGGGGGTTACTGCGCCGCAGCCGCCAGCTCGTCGGGCACGATCACACCGGTGATGGTGACGCCCACGCGCCAGAAGTTTTGATAATTATCCTCCGCCACCTGGAAGGAATACGTGGCCTGCTCCGCGCCGGGAACATCCTCCCAGATCTGGTTGTCCTGGCTCCACTGCCACTGGAGGGTGTACGTCAGGTTGTCATAGCCCCGGAGCAGGGCCACAAAGGTGACCTGATCGCCGAAGGAGAGGAATTCGCCGTCGTACACCGCGTAAATGGACACGGAGCGCTGGGCGTTCAGCGTGTCCTGAAGAACGGCCATCAGCCTGGCGTTGGCAGGCAGCTCCTCCTCGGTGATGGGAGCAGGGGTTTCCACGGGCGCTTCGGCGGGCTCCGCCGCAGGCTCGTCAGAGGGCTCGGCAACAGGCGCCGCCGTGGTCTCCTCCGCCGCCGGGGCAGGGGTTTCCGCAGGCGCTTCCGTGATCTGGGCGGCAGGCGCCGCCGTGGTCTCCTCCGCCGCCGGGGCAGGGGTTTCCACGGGTGCTTCGGCAGGCGCTTCCGTGATCTGGGCAACAGGCGCCGCCGTGGTCTCCTCCGCCGCCGGGGCGGAAGCCTCCGTCGCCAGCGCGGGCGCCGCCAGAGACAGCGCCAGCAGCAGCGCCAGCGCCATATGCATCATCCGCTTGAAAGTCTTATTCATTGCATTGACCTCCTGCAAAAATTGTCATGCCTATAGATTCCAATCCAAGGTTTCAATGATATTTTAGCAAACAATGGTTACACGACCGGTTACATTTCCTCCCAGTTCAAAAGAAATTTCCCTGGAAATGCTTTTTTTCACTGCCCGGCAGACCCATTTTTTCGAAGAAGCAGCCTATTTTATGCCTGCTTTTCGGGCGAAATTCCATGTACAGGCGTTTTTTCATTGCAAAATAAATGACATAAATAAACCACGGTGTAACAGATTTATGTGACAATTTGTGGACAAGCTCCGGCGAATGTCGCGACCTGTACAAGCAGGTGCGCGCTTTTTAACGTTTCCCTTTTTTGATGGCGTTTATTGCGTGATTTTGCATCTTTATGCAAATATACAAAAAAGACGATGCGCCGGAAAAAACAAAAAAACCGCCGAAAAAAATTTTCGGCGGTCTGTTTCAGCGGCGTTTCATGATTTCCGGTTTTTGCGGGGAGCAGGATCGCTGGGCTGGGTGCTCAAGGGCCCCACCCGATAATGGAAGGGAATATCGGAATTGGGATATTTGCGGTAAAACAGATACTTGATCCGTTCCATCACGATAGAGCCGGTGGTGAAATTCACGGTAGGCAGCAGCAGGGCGAACGTGGTGGGCGACAGCTGGGTGATCACGTCGCCCTTGCGCAGGTTCTGGCGCATGATTTCCAGCAGGCCGTTCATCACGTTGTCCTGCTTGAGGTTGTCCAGGGGCGCGTCCGGGTTGCCCACCATAATCACCCCCAGGAACATGGTGGAGCCCAGGCGTTCCAGGTTGCGTATCTGCAGGTTGTACAGCTCCTTGAACACTGCGTATTCGCACACGAAGGCGCCCCGCTGCTCGCAGCTTTCCCGCAGCTCATTGCGGATGGATTCCAGATTAAATTCCAGGGTTTTGCCCGCCCGGACGATCTGCTTGTAAAACTCCTGCATATCGCTGCTGGGCTGCACCCCCAGATAGCGATAGTTCAGGTGCATCACATGCTTGTACTGCACCAGCGCATCGGCGATGCGGTCGGTTTGGATCAGGGCGGTCATCAGCTCCATATGGAGCCGGTCGTCAAAGGTATCCACGTCCAGGGCCATGCGGCAGATTTGGGCGATTTTCTCATAGTTTTCCTCGCCCTTGAGCAGGTCCACATAGGCGTACACCGCGGCCATATACTGATCGTGCAGGGTCGACACCTGGGACAGCGCCCAATCCCCCGCCTCGTTTTGCTGGAGCAGATCGCCGGTATACAAAGACAGCAGCCGGTCGTACAGCCGGGCGGTTTCGGCGGAGGAATCATGCGCAGTGAGCAGGCGGGAAAGAATATCCTCGATTTCGTAAAGATCCACCGTCATGCCCGGCAGCAGCTGGAAATGATACGCGCCCCGGTCCGCCGCGATGCATTGGCCCAGGCCGGGGCTGAGCTGGTTCAGCAGCGTCCGCATGCGGCTCACCAGGGTTTTCAGGGCGTTTTCGGGATTGGCGCTGGTTTCGTCGTTCCACAGGGCGTCCAGCAGCCGGTTGTTCTGCACCGGCCTGCCCCGGTTCAAAATCAGATACTGAAGCAGCGCCGCGCCCTTGCGGCTGCGGTTCACCAGCTGATCCCTCTGCTGCTCGTTGATATAGATCATGAAGCTGCTCATCATCTGGATGCGAACGGTATCTGCCATCGCTCATGCTCCCTTTCAGGCTGCCCCGCCGGCAAAAGCGCGGGGCGGCAAACGGTTCCATGCGGAATTATAACCTCCATTATAAATGATTTTTTCCGCCATTGCAACCCGTTCGCCCCGCCATCCCCGCCCATTTTGCGTCCGCCCATGCCGAATTTACCGTTTTTTCAAAAATTGCGAAAAAAGCCCTTGACAAATTCGCCGAAATGCAGTATGATTACTTCTGCGTTCTTGAAGCGCACACATCGCGGGGTAGAGCAGTTTGGTAGCTCGTCGGGCTCATAACCCGGAGGTCGAGGGTTCAAGTCCCTCCCCCGCAACCATTTGGCTCCGTAGCTCAGTTGGCTAGAGCATTCGGTTCATACCCGGAGTGTCATCTGTTCGAATCAGATCGGAGCCACCAGAAAAACCATCCTGCTGGAAACGACAGGGTGGTTTTTGTACTTATGAGCGAATGGCCTCAGGCGGTAATCGCCTTCTCGATGAATTGTTATTTCGATTCATTTTCCTTCAACCGAATGAATTCATCGAAATACCGATTCCTCCTTCAGCTTTCCCTGAATAGATTCTGTAAAGAATACTCCGCCAGCTCTTAGCGTCGATGATAAAATCATTCAAAAAGCGGAAACGGCTTTTCCTCCGTTTCCGCTTTTTCCCTTTAATCAATTGTTCCGTGAATATATACCTGAAATTCAGAAAAATCCTCGTAGCCCGTTTCCTCCCCCATTTCCATTGCGCCGGGCTTGATTTCACTACAGAAAGCGATAACTGGGCATCCTCGCAAGAGTCAAACCCTTTTTTCAGTTCTTTTCTAACACTTGGCTGTCCAGTCTTCATTTCCGTCATATAAATATTATCACTTTTCCATAAAAATAGTAATACTATTATCAATATTTTCTAAAACTAATAAATTTATATATACTAAAGCAGAGGTGAGCAGGATGATTGGCGAACGGCTTCAGGAAATTCGGAAAGACCACGGCGACACGCAGCAGGCGCTGGCAGACAAGCTCCATGCGTCGCTGTATGCCGTTCGCTGCTGGGAGCAGGGGAAAAGCGATCCGGGCCATGATACGCTGGTGTCCATCTGCAGGCTGTATCATGTTTCTGCCGATTACCTGCTGGGCCTGACCGATAATCCCGCGCCCATCGCCAATGCCGCGCCTGTGCTGCGGCTCCCCGCCGCCTTTCCCCGGGCCATGCTGCCGGAGCTGAAATGCTATGTGGACTTCCTGATTTATAAAAGCAAAGCCGAATAAAGCCTGCCCTTCAAAGCCTGACTTTTTTGAAACCTCCGCAAAAAGCCGTTTCTCCACCTCAAGAACGAAAAAAGCAAACGAAAAGCCCCCGCGTCAGCTTGCGGGGGCTTCGTTGTATTTTCCTATGGAACGCGCTGTTCACATTTCATATGGAACGCAAGTTCAATATTTTCTTCATGCCCATTCTTTATCCGAGGCGTATGGCCGATCAAAAGCAGGCCGCCCCATATCCCAAACGGTTTTCGGAGAGGGCGCGGGAGAGCCTCTTTTGACGCAAAACCGGTTTCCCCGTCTTTTTCACTTCCCCGCCGTGTCGATGCTGGCGCGGAAAACCACCAGCCGCTGGAAGGGGTATTCGGTGGCGAAGTTCAGGAGCATGTTCAGGGCGGTGACGAGGAACTCGTTCCAGCCCAGATTCTCGGACAGAAAATGGCCCAGCCAGGTGGAAAGCGGGGTGAACACCGCGTAATACGCCGCCACCTTCAGCATCGCCGCGGGCACATTGGCCGCGGATTGAAAGGTGAAGCGCCGGTTGAACGTGAAATTCCAGAGCACGGACAGCACCAGCGCAATCAGATAACAGGGCCAGTAGGGCCAGGACGTGAGGGCCGTGAGCAGCGAAAAGCTCCCCATCTCGATCAGCCCCGCGCTGGCCGAAAAGAATCCAAACTTGATGAGCCGCAGCGTCTCTTTCCGCTTTTCCAAACCCATCCCTTTCGCCTCCTGCGGCGCGGCTTTTCGCCTGCCCTCCGCGCCGCCCTGATTATACCAGCTCCCGCCGCCCTGCACAAGCCCCTGCTTTTCCGCTCCATCCGTTTTACTTTTTCTTGTACCCGCAATCGCAGTAGGGCCCGCCGGAGGCCAGGGTATAATCCCGCACGAAGCGGGATGCGCTCCCCGCGTCGCTCATGACATAATCCAGATGACACAGGGCGGGGGTCAGATCATACAGGCCCAGCTTGCGCATCAGCACGCAGATGCCGCAGGCGGAAAAACGCGCCTCATAGCCGCTGCCATCCGGATAGGGCAGATATGCCATGTTCCAGGAATAGGGATTGCGATCGGCGGCGCGGAAACGGGCCGTGGCCGCCATGGCAGCCTGATCCCGGGGCGTGAACTTGCGCCTGCCGCTCATGCGGCAGAGCTTTTTCATCAGCGGGGTCATCATCGCCGCGGCATAATAATCCGTCAGCTGATCCACCCCCGGCCGCCGGGGCATGCTCAGCACGAAGGCGGCCAGCATGGCGCAGCCCACAATATTCATCTGAAACCGATCGCCCTTCTCAAAGGCGGGCAAATCCGCAATGATCGCGCGATACCGGGCTTTGGCCTGCTTCGTGATGGCCCGGGCCGCGGCGGGCTCATAGCCCAGCGCCGCCGTTAACTGCTCCCGGAACGACCGGACAAACACCGCCCACATCGCCACGGGCTTTCCCATCCATTTCATGCTTCCTGCCTCCATTCCAAAAGCGCCTGACGAACGCGCCGGTCGATGTCCTGCCGCGTTTCCCGGCATTCCCGGGGATATTCCCGGGCGGCGCGGAAAACCCGGCCTACCGCAAAGCCTGCCCCGATGGGCAGAATCTGCCGCAGCAGGGATTCGGGAAAGGCAAAATGCGTGCCGTGGGGATAGACCAGCGCGTCCCAGCGGCTGGCCGTGCCCCGGCTTTGCAGCCGCGCTTCCATACGCCGGATGTATCGCCCGGTATCCCAGAGGCAATCATCCTCGCAGCCGATCAGCATCAGCCGCCCCCGAATCCGCTCCACCGGCAGCATCGCCCCTTCGGGCAGCGGGGCCGCCCCCTCCGTATCCGCAAACAGCTTCCGGGACGCGATCAGATTGCCCGAGTCCCGGCTTTCCCGGCGCACCACCTGGGCATAGGCCGGATGCTGATAGGCATAGGTGACGCAGGGCAGGGGCCGGCCCTGCCAGGTGAGCATGGATTCCCCCTGCACCGGCCATTCCCGGCAGCCGTCCCGCCGGCCCTGCGCAAAGCCCTGAAGCACGAAATCGCAGGGCGTGAAGGCCAGGGTGAGGCTAAGCTGCGGAAACATGGCCGCGCCCAGCAGCACGGGGATGGACGTGATGGAAGCGCCCAGCACGCCGATTTTCTCTATCCCCCGGCCCCGCAAAAAGGCGATGGCCGCCGCCATGCGCTCCATGGGAAAGCTGTGGTATCCCGTCTGTCCGGGCTCCGGGCCCAGGCATAAAGCGCCGATTTTCTGCTTCGCCAGCCATTTCGCCACGGCCCGGGTCAGGCGGTTATTGCCGCGGCTGCCCACCATCAGAATCATGGCCGCCCGGCTTCCGGCGCAGGGCAGATAGTCCTTCTCAAAATCCATGGCCGCTCCTTTCCAGCGCCCTTCAGCGCCCCACGCCCGGCAGAAGCCCGGCCCGGGCCCCGGCGGCGGTGTCGTCCGATTCGTCGTAAGCGTCGTAGGGCGCGTTGGGATCATGCACCCGCTTGCCAAAGGGCGAGCAGGCGATCTGGGAAATCGTCCCGCTTTCCGGCAGCAGCCGGGCGCGCACGGCGATGGTTTCCGGCAGATCCAGGTTATACCAATGGCCGTATCCCGCCATCCGATAGCAGCGGGTATCCTGTTCGCTGCGGAAAATCGCCCAGAAGGAATAGCGGGAGACAAACGCAATCCCCCGGGCAGCCAGTGCCGCCTTGAGCGCCGCCACCTCCGCCCTGCTTTTCCCCCGCAGATACCCCACCCGATAGACATACTGATCCGGCCGGCAGGGCTCAAACGTCCATAAGCCCTCCACCAGCCGCGTCGCCGCCCAGCCCTGATGGCACATCCGCGCCATATAGGCCTCGTCTGCCTTGTGGTTCAGGGGGTAATGAAATGTTTTCATGCCTGCCCTCCTGCGTCCAGGCGGCCCAGAAAGCCGCGAATGGTCTGGAGATAGTCCGGGGCCTTAAGCACGGTGGACAGATGGCCGCCGGTCTCCCCCGGATATTTCTGCACGTAAATCTGCGCCACCATCCCGCCGTCGCTGGCGCCGATGAACACCGGCCGGGTCACCCCCAGCCGTTGAAAAAAGCCGTGCATGCCCTGCACCAGCGCCTGATTGGTTTTCAGCGCCTGGGGATAATCAAACAGCAGCACCTGGTAATCCCGGGAAAGGTCCTCCGCGTAATCCATCCACATTTCCAGCGTGTTCATCCCGCCGTTGAGCAGCACCAGCGTCCGCCCCCTCTGCGGACCGATGACCACGCAGCGAAAGCGCGCCCCGTCCACCGTCATCTCCCGGCACGGATGAGCCACCGCAAACCCTTTGAGCTTTTCCGAAAACAGCATCCGCTTTCCCTCCCCCGTTTCTCAATGCAGCAAAAGCGCCATGATTCCCGCCAGCGCCGCGGCGATGGCCGCCATGCCCACCGTGCCGAAAAGCCATTTGACGCACCGATCCCGCCCGTTGATATAGGGCTTCAGATCCTCCGTGCCGGGAATGGTCCAGGCGCTGGTATGGCCCACCCAGAAGCCATCCACCAAAAGGCGGTCGATCAGGTTCATCACCGACAGCATCACCAGCAGCTGCCAGAACCCTTCCATAAATCCCCGGGCGCCGTTTATGGCATACGCGCAAACCAGCACATAGGCCAGATACCCCGGAATGCAAAGGGCCTTGAAGCGAAGGCTGTTTTGCCGGATCTTTTCCCGGGTGGTCAGCCCCAGCGCCACGCAGCGCGCCTGCACATCCGCGTGATACAGATGCACCATGTGCACCGCCCCTTTTCGGATGGCCGCCGCGCAGACCAGAACCAGCAGCGCCCCCAAGCCCAGCCCTTCCAAGATCGCCTGCAAAACCATGTCGTCCGCCTCCCTGTCCCCGTCGTGTCTGCCCGCCGCATGAACTGCGTCTGCGATGGCTTGCAGGCCTGCGGCTGCGTCATGCCATGCTGCGGGAACGCCGTTCCTCACGGACGCTTTAGTTAGTTATATCTAACCAAAGGACTTTTAAAAAGCCGCCCTTGGGCAGCTTTTTTTCACAGCCATGCGGCAGCTTTATTTTACCACGCAGGAATCCGGATTTCAACCCGGCAAACGCCGTTTTTTCTCGGTTCAGGCCCTGCGCCCGCTTCGGTTTTCGCTTCGGAAAAGGGGGCATGCGCCGCGCACACGATCAGATGTTCAATCCTGACCCAGCTGGCTGTTGATCGCGTCAATTTGCTGCCGGACGTCCGCCAGCTGTTGGTTCAGCCCTTCCAGCTTTTCGGCAAGCGCCGCCTGATCCGCCGAAGCGGCGGAAGCCGGCAGGCCATCCGCAGCCAGCGCCGACACCGGCGCGACGGTAATGCCGTAATAGACGCAATAATCCAGAATGCTGTCCATCCGATCGTGGTTATAGGCGTCTGCGTCCGTCGCATCGAACCCCACCGTAACCGCCAGATAGCTTCTGCCCGATTGCAGCGGTTCAAAGGCGGCGTTTATGGCGGCCGCATCCGTCTGATGGGAATAAGCGCGGACGGCAAACACCGTTTCCGATGTGCTTTCCGCCATCTGGCCGGTATAAATCACCGCATTCAGGCCCCATTGCGCCGCACAGGCCGCCGCCTGGGCATGCATGTTTTCTTCCAGAAACAGCGATTGCGGCGCGGGCAGGCCGCATTGATCGATTCTGTCCAGAAGCTGCCGCATGTCGTCCGCGTTCAGGCAGGGCACGCACAAATCCCAGCCCGCATCCGTCAGCTCCCGCAGCGCATCCACGGACAGATACCCTTCCTCGCCGGGAAAGGCCTGGGGCGTAAGCAGAATCGTTCCCTGAACGCCATAGGCGTGCATCAGCCCCAGCGCATTCTCCTGCAGGCATTGGCTGGGGCTGCGATAAAGAATCGCCGCCATGCCGGCCTTCCGCTCCTTTTCAGAAAGCGCCCCACGGATTTCATGGATTTCCCGCTGCAGGGCCTGCCTTTCGCGCATCAGCGGCCGGAGCTGATCGATCTGCGCCTGACGAAGCAGGGCGGCCTGCTGCGCCTCTTTTTGCTGCGCCCGCTCCCGCGATACCAGCGCCGAAGCGAAAACGGCCAGGGCAAGCGTCGCCAGCGCCAGCAGCATGACGATTGTTTTCTTTTTCATAAGCCCGCTTCCCTGTCAGCGCTTCTGCTCCACAAACTGATCGTCCTGCAGAACAACCTGCGTCTTGTTCCCCTGCAGGCCAAGCGCTTCCCGCAGTTCATCCCGCTGATCGCTTTTCTTTTTCTCCTGCCGCACAAGGGCGATTCCGTTTTTCCGGCCCAGCGCCAGATGGGCATAGCGGCCCGCGCCGTAAATCCAGGCAAACGGCTTGAGGAAGGGATGCCGCTTTACCGCTTCCCAATGGTTCAGCCCGGAAAGCTGCAGCAAGCGCAGCCACTCGCCAATTCCCTTATGCGTTCCGAGCAGGCGCGTCACTTTGCCTCCCACGTCCGTCTGCTTGCTGCCAAAGTTTCCCTGCTCCAGCACATAGGCCATCAGCTGATCGCAGGATGCCTCCTCCGCCCCCTGGCACCAATGCATGGAGGCCGGCAGCCCCAGATAGCGCTGGCACATTTTCGTGAGCACTTTTGCAAACGCGTCCAGTCCCAGCGCCTTCGCCGCCGGATAGAAAGCCCCTGCCCAGAAATCATCCGTCAGGCAGGCATGGGCATACAGCATCCAGTCTGTAATGTGGCGCAGGCCCAGCCCATCCCGGAAATGCCCAGCAGCATGCGCCAGCAGCACAAGGCCATTTTCCAGCGGCGGCAGCATGGGAAAGCGGCTTTCCGCGCAGGCGCGCCATTCGATGTTCTGCAGCCCCTTTTGGAGGATGCCGTCTATGTATGCCATTTTATCCACAGAATCAAATATGCCGAAATAGCGGTGCAGCTCAAAGCGGATTCCCGCCTTTTGAAAGGAAAAATGCTTGTCGCAGTCATCCAGATCCTGATACAGCTCATAGCCATTCGCCCGCATCAGGTCATAGGTTTTTTCCACCCGATCCCTTGGCACCAGAAAATCCACGTCTCCCATGGCGCGCATTTCAGGCGCGGGATAATATACGGCCGCAGCCATCCCCTTGAGAATCACCAGCGGAATATCGTTTTTCGCCAGCAGTGCCAGCAGCTGATCCTGCTGGTGAAGCAGCTGATAAAACCGCGATCCCTGCAGCAGCGCCAGGCTTTCCCACTGGGCGCGGGTCTGTGCCGGAACGCATTCCGGGATGTCGCTTCCCGCGATCACGCCCATAATGGCCTGGGCCTGCAGCTCCTTCGTCACCGCCTGCCAATCCGTATCGGCGGGATAAACCGCTTCTTCTCCCCACAGCGCCCCGCGCAGCAGCGCAAGCACCGCCTGACTTACCTGATCCATGCCATTTCCTCTTTTCATAATGCCTGAATGCTGATTTTCCCATCCGCAATCATCATCTGGCGGTCCGCCATATCCAGCGCCGCCGGGCGATGGGTGATCGCAATGCAGACACGGTTGGGCAGCGCATTCAGCCGCTGCAGCACGCGCGCTTCCGTGACCGCATCCAGCGCGGAGGTGGCTTCATCCAGCAGCAGCACCGGCGCGCCGCTGAGCACCGCCCGGGCAATGCTCACCCGCTGCGCCTGCCCCTCGGACAGCCCCGCGCCGCTTTCACCCAGCACCGTATCCATCCCATGCTCCAGCTGGGGCAGATATTCATCCATGCAGCTGACATATGCAGCCGTTTCCAGCTCCTTCTGGGCTGCATGGGGAGCGGTAAGCAGCAGGTTCTCCCGCAGCGTGCCGCTGAAAAGCAGATTTCCCTGGGGCACATAGGCAAACAGCCCGCGGGTTTCCGGGCTTAAAGGCAGCGCGCTGTTCCCGGTTTTGAGCAGCAGCTGCCCTTCGGCCGATGGATAAATGCCCAGAAACAGCTTCAGCAGCGTGCTTTTCCCAATGCCGGAATTGCCGGTAATGGCGGTGAATCCCTGCAAAGGCAGGCAGAAGGACGCATGATCGAAAACCGTTGTATCCGCATAGGAAAAGCTCAGATTTTCCGCCTCAATGCGCATGTTTTCGCCCATCAGGGTCTGCGCGGGCCGTCTGGGCACGGCTTCGCCGGGAATCTCCTCCAGCTCCATCAGCCGCTCCGCGCTGGCCAGCATGGCCACATATTGCGGAATAAAGCCCGAGAAATTCAGGATGGGGCCCTCCAATTGCCCGGTCAGCTGCACCACGGCGGTCAGCGTGCCAAACGAAATTTCGCCCCGCATCAGCCGCAGGGCGCACCAGACCAGCGCCGCGCCCTCCAGCAGATAACAGGCCAGATACATCCCCGTTGTGCCCATCACGGAAAACCGCTGCTGCCGCATCTGCAGCTTCCAGCGGCTGTCCAGAATTCTGGTTTCCCGGGCTTCCGCCTCGTCCTCCACGCTCATGGCCTGCACCGCCAGCAGCTTTTCCATGATCTCCTGCACAAACCCGCTGGCCTTTCCGTTGGCCTCCTGCATCTGCTTATGCAGGGTTTTGAGCCATTTCCGGAAAACCCCCGTTGCGCCCACCACGCCCACGCCGCAGATTGCCGCCAGCAGCGTGAAGGTGGGCTCCATGGCCGCCATCAGCCATACGGCGGACACCAGCCGGGTCAGCAGCGCGGCCACATTGGGAATCAGGGCAATCACGCCGCCGTTTACCGCATCCACATCGCTGGTAAGGCGGTTGACCAGCTCGCCGCTGTGATAGGCAGACACTGCGGCATAATCGCCGTGCAGCAGCGTGTGCGACAGGCGGAGCTTCCATTCCCGGTCCAGCGTGGCCCGCAGCCATCCCCGCAGGTACTGCGCCACGGCATACAGCCCCATGATGCCCGCAATCACCGCCGCCAGCAAAAGCCCGGCACGGGAAAGGGCGTCTCCGCTTCCGCTCTGAGCACAGTCGATCACCCGGCGGGTGACCATGGCAAACTGCACCCCCAGATATGCCCGGGAAATCTCAAGGAGTGTCAACAGGAGCAGGCCGGGAAGATACTTTTTATTCCGTTCAAAAAGGAAACGAAGGGGAACCGCCCGTTTCATTTTCTGGCATGCCTCCGGCGAATTTGATACTGCATATGCTGAATTCCCCTATAGGGTTTGCCCAAAACGCAAAACACGAAATAAATCCACGCCGGCTTTTCCGTCTGCAAGGCGCGCCAGAGCAGCCGATAGACGCCATGGCACTGCACGCCATACGGCGCAGACGGGCGAAAAAGCGTTTCATTGATCTGCAAGCCCATCACCAGCAGCTTATCCTGCCGGCTTTTCTCTTTGACGGAAACCAGCTTCAGAAAATAATTGCAGACCTTTGTCTGCTCATTCGCAGTCACCTGCTTCATTGCCTCGCAGGAGCCTGCCAACGCTTCCGCATATGCCGCTCGTCTCTTCTTTAAGCATTCCAGCTCCCTCAGATTCACTTTTTTGCTTAAGGAGCAGACAGAAAGACAGACGTGGTTATACAGGCAGTCGGGAATGATCTCCACGTTTTTGCAGTTTTTCCAATTCTGCAAAACAAAAACGCTGTCCTCCCAATTGCTCATCTTTTCATCAAACAGCGTTTGGATGCAGGCGCTTCGAAGCATTCTGTTCCAGACGGGGATCGTAAGAATATCCATCAGGCCATCACAAACGCTTTGTTCTAAAGCGCTTTGCGCGTCTGCGTTTACAGCGTTTTTCTTTCCGATGGTTGTTTCCTGCTTCGCCGGCATCATTCTGGCCATGCAGATCACCATATCCGCATGGGCGGCATGGATCAGCATCGTCTGCAAAAAGGCCGGCTCATACCAGTCGTCGCTGTCCAGAAAAGCAATCCACTCGCCCCTGGCCGCCTGCAGCGCCGTATTGCGGGCATGGGAAACGCCCGCATTGGGCGTATGAAACACCCGAATGCGGGGATCCTTTTCCGCGCAGCGATCGCAGATGGCCCCGCTTCTGTCCGAAGAACCATCGTCCACGGCCAGCAGCTCCCAGTTGGAACAGGTCTGTTTCTGCACGCTTTGAATGGCGCGTTCTACCGTATCTTCCCCATTGTAAACCGGCATCACAATGCTGATCAGCGGCTGTTCTTTTCCCATGCCCAGTTTCCTTTATTCCGTCACAGCGCCGATTTCAAGCAGCGGCTTTAAGAACGCGTCCACGTCCGCTTCGGCCTGTTCGCGGGGAATGCCGTATTTTTCCTGCAGCGCGTCGGCCAGCTCGCTCCGCTGAGCCCCCTGCTCCAGCTGCTTCCAGAGCACCACGCCGCTGCCATTCAGCTTAATCAGCCCATTCAGAAGCGCAGACGCTTCCCCCAGCGCCACCACCACCTGCTCCTTGCCCACCTTGCGCAGCACAAATCCTTCGCTGATCTTCATTTCCGTTCCTCCTTCAATGCGTTCATCAGTTTTTCCCGATCTGCCCATTCCGGAAAAGCAGCCTTCCCGGCACAGGCCTCAATACCCAAAAGCTGATCCTCCGTCACAGGCCAATGCAGAACCGGTTTCCCCATCGCCCGCGCCATCCGCTCCGCTTCCGCATCGCCCGCTTCATCCACGGCCAGATAGGCGTTCGCCTGGGCCATCAGCGGCGCGAGATTTTCGGGCACATCCAACAGCGCTACCGTCTCGCATACGTCGTGCAGCACGATCGCTTGTACCAGCCGGTCCCGCCGCTCGCCCGCGCCCGCAATATGCCAGCGCAGCGCCGGCCGCCGCTGCTGCCATGCCGCAGCCAGCGCCGGGATTTGCTCCGCTTCGCTTTCGCTGTCCAACCGGCAGACGGCGAGCATATCCGACGTATCGCTTTCCCATGCCAAATCGCAGGGGTTCTGCGCCTGCTCCCTGTAATATGCCGTGTCCAGCGGCGGCGCGATGACCATGCTCCGCTCCGCCAGTGCGGGAAACAGGTGGCAGAATTGCTCCCCAATGGCCGCGTTGGCACAGAAAACGCCCGTCATCGCGGCATAGCGCTCCGCAAAAAACGGCACGTCCTCCGGCAGCAGATAATCCTCCGGCAAATCGCAGAGCCAGCAGAACCGCCGCTGCGCGTCCAACCGCTCCAGCGCCGCCAGCGCCCACGGATGCAGCCCGTCCAGCGCCAGCGCCGCGTCAAACCGCCCTGCGGCGGCGGGCCCGGCCTGATGCCACTGGTCATAGCTGCGCTGGGTGTAGGACGGCGCATCCGTCCTGCCTGGCCGGGAAAAGGCCGTGCCCGGATCGGGGCGAATGCAGCTGCACTGAAACTCGTCCACCAACGCCAGCGCCAGCAGCGCCGCCGTGCTCCGGCCGCCCTGCGCCTGCGTTCCCGGCGGCAATGGGGGAATCAACAGTGCCAGTTTCTCCATGCTGCCCCACCTCAATCCTTCTCAAACGCGGACCGTTGGGGAAGCACCCGCTCAAACAGCCGCTTCAGATAGTCCCGTCTGGAAATAAAGTCCACCGCCTGCGCCCCTTCGTTCAGGCAGATCACGCGGTTTTGGGTGGACAGCACCGTATCCCGAATGTCCGCCTGAGGCCTGCCCAGCGCAATGGCGCGGCCGCCCCTTCGCACATAGGGCACAAACTGCCCCGAGGCCAGCTGCCAATAGCGCATCAGCCATTCCGTGTGGTCCGACCAGGTGCGGAACTTCTGTTTGCTGGCATAATGCAGGCGCGTAAACGCCTTGCCCCATGCGGCCGCAAACGTGCTTTTCAGATACGGCTGCGGCAGATGCGGGCAATCAAACCCCGGGAAATGCCGCAGCGATGCGGCCAGCTGATTATCCGCCTTTACCTGCGCCGAATAGCAATCGGCAAACCATTTCTCCCGGTGCGCCCCCATGCAGGCCTGCAAATCAAAATGCTCGTTCAGGCAGGAAATATTGTTCCAGAGCGTATGCCCGAAATGATCCGTGCACACCTCCGTGATCGGCAGGATATGCAGGCAATCGCAGGGCAGGCCGGATTGGAAATATTCCTCCGGTGCGACTGAATCCAGAAAGAAGCAATCATCGTTGGAGAGGATGAACTGCTCCGCCAGCCCGGGAATACGGTGCACATTGAGCATGATCGCGCTGGAATTGAAGGTGGGCCGATAGGCTTTGGGCAAAAACGCGTCGTGGCGCACGATGTGCAGCTTCGGATGCGCGGTGTTCAGCCAGGGCGGCAGATGCCCCCAGGTGACGAAATGCACCGTGCGAATCCACGGCAGCGCCTTTTCCACGCCGCGGAACCAGTAGCGCATCAAATCCCAGTCGCGGAACATGACCACGCCGCTTTGCATCTCCGGCGAAGCATAGCGCTGCCGCTCCTGCTGCCAGGCCGGGTCGTTTCCATCCACCCACGGGCATACCAGATCAATTTCCGCCATGCTTCATCCCTTCATAAGCCACCCGCGCCGCCGCCACATCCTGATTGCAGGTGAGCACATAAACGGGCACGGCTTCCGCGAACTGCTCCAGCAGCGCCATATACTTCTCCCGGTTTTCCGGGGTAAACCGGCTTTGATACTCCCGCAGCAGCTGGGCAAAGGCCAGCGCGCTGTCCAGCCGCTTTATGGCATTGGTTTCCCCATGCTTGAGATAGCAAAGCCCTTTGAGCGGCACGCCGGTGTTCACCTGATAGCCCTCTTTGCCGCAGAAGGGCGTGCCATAGGCGATGAATTTGTCGCCTTCCCTGCGAAGGATGGGATTATCGCCGTTAATGATGCGCGCCTGATCGGGAAACGCCTTGAGCCAGAGCCGCCCCTGGGTGGATTTTCCGTATCCGCTGGGCGCCGTGATCGCATAGCCCTCGCCGTTCATTTCAATCAGCACGGAATGCAGCCAGAAGGCGTCGAAGGCCGGAAGCTTGGGATAGATGGTGAAGGGCGCGCGGGAAAATTCCGCTTCGTCCTCGCCGATCTCCGCATGCTCATGCTGCAAAAACCACGCCTGCCCCGCCGCAATCTCCCGCGCATCGGCCTCCATCATCAAATCAGGCTCCCGGGAGGGCGAAGCCAGATAAGGCGCGCATTTCTGCAGGATTAAATCATAATGATTATTCACCTGCACCAGAAGCTTAGCAATCTCTATATAAAACATTCGTCAATATCTCGCTCTCTTTTTTGCGAAAGGGCGGAGCCACGGATAAACCGCGGCTCCCCCCTCCCTTTCGGATTAGCTAATGGACGTGCCCGCCTTCACGTAGTCGTTCTCGAAATCGACAACAACCGCCTTGGGCGCTTCGTACTTTTCAGTCTTCACAGTGCACATCTCCTTTCCTGCAAAATATATATGTAAACCATTCGGAAAACCGAATGGCATACATCCATGGATTATTGGGAGCGCATGCGCAGCATCCAGCCGCGCGCCCGCTTGGCCAGCGGAAGCAGCGGATGGAGCAGCACCCAGCCCCGGGAAAACAGCCGATAGCCCACCGCGGACGCGGCTACATAGCGCTGCCCCCGATAAAAGCCCTGCATCACGCCGAAAATATCCCCCGTGGGCACTTCCTCGGTGTAATTGCTGTTGTCCCCGCGGATCAGGCAGGTATCGCCGCGCACGCCGATCACCCGATGCATAATGGCCTGCCCGTTTCTGCGGTACAGTACCACATCATATTTGCGAATCCGCCGGGGCGGCACGAACACGGCGCTGTCAATGTGCGGCCGGATCAGCGGCTTCATGCTGCCGCTGATGGGGGAGCAGACGGTGTATCCGTTTTCCCGCAGGCTGTCTTCATGGGTCATCGTTCTTCGTGCGTCCTCTTGTCATCATTCTTTGTGCGTTTCTTTCATGCCGGACAACGGCTCCCGGCACATGCCGCCTTTCACTGTCCTTTTATTATAGCACGCCCGGCGGTTTTCGCAAGCTGTAATATTTGAAAAATTCAAAGCCGGAAACCATTGTGCTTCGGCGCTTTACCAGGATGCATCCGGCGAAAAGGGTCAGTACTTTCGCCACACCATTTTATCAATCACGCCTGTGTAGCTCTGGATGATCTTCACGACCTTGTCGCTGACGTTTTCATCCACGTAATCTGGCACGGGGAGGCCGTGGTCGCCGTTTTTATTCATTTCAACGGCGGTATCCACCGCCTGCAGCAGGCGCTTTTCGTCGATGCCCGCCAGAATGAAGCAGCCCTTATCCAGCGCTTCCGGACGCTCTGTGCTGGTGCGGACGCAAACGGCCGGGAACGGATGGCCCACGCTGGTGAAGAAGCTGCTCTCCTCCGGGAGCGTGCCGCTGTCCGACACCACACAGAAGGCGTTCATCTGAAGGCAGTTGTAATCATGAAAGCCCAGCGGCTCGTGCTGAATCACGCGCTTGTCCAGCCGGAATCCGCTCTGCTCCAGCCGCTTGCGGCTGCGGGGATGGCAGGAATACAGAATGGGCATATCGTACTTCTCCGCCATCTTGTTGATTGCCGTGAACAGCGACGTGAAGTTCTTCTCCGTATCGATGTTCTCCTCACGGTGCGCAGACAGCAGGATGTACTTCCCTTTTTCCAGCCCCAGGCGAGCGTGAATATCGGAGGTTTCAATCTTGGTCAGATTCTGATGCAACACCTCGGCCATGGGAGAACCGGTTACATAGGTGCGTTCCCTGGGCAGACCTGTGTCCGCCAGATAACGGCGGGCGTGCTCAGAATACGCCATGTTCACGTCGGAGATGATATCCACGATGCGGCGGTTGGTCTCTTCGGGCAGGCATTCATCCTTGCAGCGGTTGCCGGCTTCCATGTGGAAAATCGGAATATGCAGCCGCTTGGCACCAATGACGCTCAGGCAGCTGTTGGTATCGCCCAGCACCAGCACAGCGTCCGGCCGGATGGCAGCCATCAGCTTGTAGCTTTCGGAGATAATATTGCCCATGGTCTCGCCCAGATCCGCGCCGACCGCATCCATATACACTTCCGGGTCTGCCAGCTGCAGATCATGGAAGAACACACCATTCAGGTTGTAATCGTAGTTCTGGCCGGTGTGGGCCAGAATGACATCGAAATATTTCCGGGTTTTGTTGATCACCGCCGCCAGACGGATAATCTCCGGCCGCGTCCCCACAATGATCAGCAGCTTCAGCCTGCCGTTATTCTTAAAAGATACATTGCTATAATCAGCCATTGTCTTTCCCCTCTCACACTGGCTCAAAGAAGGTATCCGGATGTTTGGGATTAAAAATCTCGTTGCAGGTCATGACCGTCACCAGATTTTCTGTTTCGGACAGATTGATGATGTTGTGCGTCCAGCCGGGGATCATGTGAACCGCTTCGATCTTCTCGCCGGAGACCTCAAATTCTACCGTTTCGCCGGTATTGATATTGCGCTCCTGAATCAGGCCATGGCCGGCCACCACAATGAACAACTCCCACTTGGCGTTATGCCAATGCTGGCCCCTGGTGACGCCCGGACGGCTGATATTGACGCTCACCTGTCCGCAGTCGGCGGTATGCACCAGCTCCGTGAAGGAACCACGGTTGTCCTCATTCATTTTGAGGGCATACTTGAACTTATCCGTTGGAAGATAGGTCAGGTACAGGGAGTACAACTTCTTGGCGAAAGAGCCATCCGGCATCTTGGGCATCATGAGCGTGGTCGGCTGCCGCTTGAATTCCTGCAGCAAATCCACGATTTCGCCCAGCGTGACCTTATGAGTCACGGGCACACAGCAATAGCGGCCATCTTCCTTCAGAACTGTTTCCACGCCGTCAAATTCACAGTGCTGTTCCCTGCCTTCCAGCAGATCAAACATGCCTTCCACAAGATCATCAATGTAGAGCAGCTCCAGCTCCGTACTGCGGTCGTTTACGGTAAAGGGCTCATCATGGGCCACCGCCCAGCAGAACGTGCTCACCGCGCTGTTATAATTCGGGCGGCTGTGGCCCATGAGATTCGGGAAACGGTAAACCGCCGCCTTCACGCCTGTCTCCTGCGCGTAATCAAAGAACAGCGCTTCTCCTGCCTTTTTGCTGCGGCCATATTCGCTGCTGCCAAAGCGGCCGGCCAGGGTCGCCTGGATGGAGGAAGACAGCATAATCGACGCCTTGTTGTTGTGCTTCTTCAGGCAGTTCAACAGGTCAGTGGCGAAACCAAAGTTGCCTTTCATGAAGTCTTCCGGATTCTGCGGACGATTCACGCCTGCCAGATTGAACACGAAGTTTGCTTTTTGACAATATTCGTCCAATTCCTCCGGGGTGGAGTTCAAATCATACTCGTAGATTTCCTCGATCTGCAAATTGAGGCGGGTCTTGTTCTTGCCGTCCCGAATGTTTTTCAGGTTGTTGCACAGGGCAGTTCCCACCATGCCCCTGGCCCCTGTGACAAGAATCTTCATTTGCTTCCCCCCCTTACTCCGCCTTGCCATCCTCTTTTTCCTGCAGAAGATGCTGCGCATCAATATAATCCAGCAGCTCCCCGCTTTCGCTTGACGCTTTTCTGAAAAACAGGAAGCCGCTATCCCGCAGCTTCGGCCAGTCCTCCTTCTGCGTAAAAAGCGTAACGAGCTTCGGGTATTCAAAATAGGTAAGATTTTCAAAGCATGTCAAATGCGGCCTTGCGATTGCTTTTCCGTCGGGCGTGGATTGCACAAAAGGGGAGTTATAAACGATGGTGTGAAAATAAGCTTCATCCGGCGCATACATCGTCCGAAAATATCGATTGAAGCCTTTATTTTCATCGTGGAATTGCACGATATATGCAGCCAGCCCTCCTGTTACGCCAAACTGCGCACACCCCTGATAAACATCCATTTTCTCGTCTGCATTGTTTTTCACGTAATTCTTCTTGAAATGCGGAATACGTCCAGCCTTCAAAAAGAGCTTCGCGTTCATCCAATGAATGGCCTTCGCCCAAAGCGCCGATGACGAATCAAGAAACCAGTATAGCGAATACTTATGGACGTCCTCAGGATTCCCGCTTTTTGAAATGTTCTGAGCAAGGATAAACTCTTTCTGCGCATTTTTCTCAAAGAATACGTGAATATCCCGGTTGGCCCTGATCGGATATTCAAGGCCCTGAAGAACAACAAATCGGTCAAACTGCTGCCCCTGCCAGGAAATAGCTGCTCTAAACAGATTCACAGTGGCTTCTATTAAGGAATATCCGCCCCAATGAACGCATACCCTTTGGGGCAGAATATGCACATGCGGATTGCCTTTCAGCGCCTGCTCGAAGGGCGAAACATCGCTTTTCCCATCCACATGAACAAATGCCTCGTCGCCCGTATGAATTGTTATTTTATCCGTCAGCCGTTTGATATGCCCGGGGTCCTTATGGCAGAGAATTAAATAGGCAATCCGCATTCTTTTCTCCTCATTGAAGCGATGGGATTGCCTAAGCTTTTTTCAGGCATTGGGAATCCCCTCCAGCGCATTTCGAACATACTCCGTTGTCATCAGTTTCTGAACCGTTCCGGCCACGTCCAGGCGCGTGGTATTCTGGCTGGTATAGGACGCAGCGGCCATGGTATGCGCTTCGCCTTTGACCACAAATTTATCGTAGTTCAGATCGCGGTTGTCGGCAGCCACCCGGAAATACCGGCCCATATCTTCACTGCGCAGCCGTTCCTCGCGGGTCATCAGGGTTTCAAACAGCTTTTCGCCGTGGCGGGTGCCGATGATATTTGTGCCGGTATCGCCAAAAAGCTGCTGCACAGCCCTGGCCAGGTCGCCGATGGTGGAAGCGTCCGCCTTCTGGATGAACAGATCGCCGGGTTGCGCATGCTGGAAAGCAAACATGACCAGATCCACCGCCTCGTCCAGATTCATCAGGAAACGAGTCATATTGGGATCCGTAATCGTGACAGGGCTGCCCGCTTTGATCTGATCGATAAACAGGGGAATCACGCTGCCGCGGCTGCACATGACGTTGCCGTAACGGGTGCAGCAGATGGTTGTGCCGCCGCGTTCGGCAGCCACCCGGGCGTTGGCATAGATAACGTGCTCCATCATGGCTTTTGAGATCCCCATCGCATTGATGGGGTAAGCCGCCTTATCCGTAGACAGGCAGACCACGCGCTTAACCCCGGCGTCGATGGCGGCATGCAGCACGTTATCCGTGCCGATAATATTGGTCTGGACGGCCTGCATGGGGAAAAACTCGCAGGAGGGCACCTGCTTCAGCGCCGCCGCGTGGAAAATATAGTCCACGCCGGGGATCGCATCCCGGATAGACTGCGGATTGCGGACATCGCCGATATAAAACTTGACCTTCCGGGCTTTCTCCGGATGCCTGGCCTGAAGCTCGTGGCGCATATCGTCCTGCTTCTTCTCGTCGCGGGAAAAGATGCGGATTTCCTTCAGGTCGGAATCCAGAAAGTGCTTTAATACGGTTGAACCGAAGGAACCCGTACCGCCGGTGATCATCAGGGTTGCGTTATCAAATGCAGACATTTTATTTCCTCCTGATCTTTCATTTGAAAACATCCTTTAAAAGAATCGCATCCATCATCAATTTGACGTTGGGCCGCAAACCTTTTATAAACGCCGGGAACAAAAGAATCGTGCTGATTTGCGTGAAAAGGGAGGCCAACGCGGCGCCGGATGCTCCCCACCGTGGAATCATGATTGCATTTAGCAGCACATTCGTAACCGCCGCGCCGCCATACAGGTATACCAAATAATTTTGGCGGCCATAAGAAACAATCCATGCGTTTCTTGCCACGCCCAGATAAGAAAAGGCCGTGTACCATGTAATGATTCTGAGCGGCGCAGCCGCCGGCGCATATGCTTCACCATACAGCATATCAACAATGGGGGACGCCAGAAGCGAAAGAAAAAGCGAAATACCGGCAGAAGTATAAAACACAATGGCATAAAGCTGCTTATTTTTTCGCTCAAACAGCTGCTTATTTTCGAAGGCCTGCAGGATAACGGGATGCAGCGAGTCAATAACCGCAGTCAGCAAAAAGACCCATGTGTTGCATAATGAAACCGCCGTGGAATAGAACCCCACCTCGGACTCATTCATCATCTGCTTGAGCATGAATTTATCGGTGCTTCCGTAGATTGAAATCATCAGCCCTGCCAGAATAAAATGATAACTGCTGCCAAACAGCTCTTTTGCCTTGCGGACCGAACAGCTGAACCGGGGGCCATTCTGCTTCCGATACATGGCGAGGAGCACAATCGCCACGATCATGTAGTCAATGGATGTGGAAACCGCAAACCATGCTACGCTTTTCCCGGTTACAAGCAGCCATACCTTATAGCCGGAGACAACGGTATACGAAATCACGGTTGCAAAGGTGGAATATTTGGACGCAAGCCTCGATTGAAACCAGTAATCCAGCGTGTCCATGACCTGGAAAACCACGCCAACGCCGCAAAGGAGCACCACAGCGTGCGTCGTCCGCTCTCCCTTATCGGCCACCAGCGTGATGCCAAGCATCATCAGCACGGACAGAACGCTTGACAGGGTTCTCAAAACGATGGCCGAGCCGATCGTTTCCCCTTCTTCTTCCGGGTGGTCCACAAAATTCTTTACAATGACCGCGTTAATTCCCAGGGTACACAGCGATGCAAAAAAGGACGTGTATGTTGCGGCATAGTTTATCAGCCCAAAGTTGCCCGGCCCCAAATATCTTGCCGTAACCAGCCCGACAAAAAATGCAAGCAGCATATGATAGATTCTTCCTGCGATAATCCAGCTCGCATTCCGAGTCACTTTGCTGCTGAGCATATTTCGTATGTTCATGCTTCCAAACTCCTAATGAACTTTGCAGGCACGCCGCCCACCAGCGTATTATCAGGCACATCCTTTACCACGCACGCACAGGCGGCTACAACACATCCATTCCCCATGGCTGAATGATTGCAAATGGTGCTTCTGCCGCCAATCCACGTTCCGTTTCCGACCGTCTGGTGATAAATCTCGCCCTTTCCGGCTCTTCGTGTTTTATCGCCGATCGCATGGCCGCCGGTTTGAAACGTCACTTCCGGCCCGATATCGCAATTGTCGCCAATTTGAACTGTGCCATTTCCGTTGATTTTGCAGTTCTTGCCGATCCAGCAGTTCCTGCCAATGGAAATGAACCCCGTGCATGCAATGGGGCCCACAGTGGTTGTTCCTTCCCCTACCGGGCATCCCATTTTTCGGAGCAGCCTGCGCTTCATGCTGCAGGCAAACGGCTTTGTTCCGATAAAGAAATGATTGATCAGAAACAGGTTTCCCCTTCGCCGGATACCGTCTACATGCAATCGTTTTTTAAGATTCATTTGCATGATACCATCCGTTGTTCAGTATTTCCGCCTTGCTGCACGGACCTGTTTCAAACAGATCCTGCGCCGGTTCTCCCGCGGCCAGTTTTTTTGCCAATAAAACGAAGCGGCTGGCCGCGACTTGCGCATTCCACATTTCAGCAATTGTGCGGTAAGCGTTTTCGCCTATTTTTCTCCTGTACGCGGGATCATCCAGCAATTTGCACGCCTGCTTTTCAAGGTGCTTTTGATTCCCGTTTTCATAGATAAGCCCGTTTACGCCATCTTTCATCAGAAAGGGCACCGCTCCGATCGCATGGCTCGCAACAACTGCGCACCCGCTGTTCATCGCCTCATTGAGCACGGCTCCCCAGCCTTCATGAAAATCGCTGGTAAACAAATAAACATCGGCTTTCTCCATGTGCGCGCGCACTTCACCGGGCGCCATCGCGCCAAGCATTTCCACCTGTTCCGTCAGGTTCCCGTCTCGAATCATGCCGCGAAGCTGCGCCTCCATCTCTCCATTGCCAATCATGCGCAGCTTGAAAGCATAGCCCTTTTTCTTCAGCGAGGCAGCCAGGCTGATCGCCGCCTCCGGATGCTTCCAGCCTATAAGCCTGCCCGCCCAAAGGATTGAAATCCGGGGACGCCCTTCCCCGCCCGGCACAGCCGATAGCTTCCCCGCCATCAGCCAATCCACATCGTACTGCTTCGCCTCCGGAAAATATCCCCATTTGAAGGCTCTGCCAATATAGTTGTGAAATGCCGCCGCATCCGCTGACGTATAAGCACTCGCACACAGCATATACAACGGATACCGCTGAAAGCGACCATGGTGCAGCCATGCGCCAGCTGCCGCATGCAGCAGATTTTTCACTTTTAGCCCCGACTTATAAAAGCGTTCCGAATACTTAAAGGTTAGTTTTCCGGCTCTTAGCCGAGAAAGAATATATGCATCTGGAGCGCTCCCGATAATAACCACATCTGCATTATTTGTGACATCATGCGCCTTCTTCTCACTTTGTCTATCCCGATATGCATATATAATATAGTCTGCTTCATCGCTGCTCCACCCCATAGAGGTTCTTTCACGATCTATTGAGTTTGTCGCAATGAAAGCAAAATCTTTTTCAAAATAGCTGTACATTTCATCACAAAACGGTTTTTGATGAGGAGACATATAGCATGAAATAAACACAAGTTTCATCCTTACCCCTCTTTTGCAGCTGTCAATATCATCAGTCCCACTGTAAGGATATTCATTCCCATCGCTCCTGACACAACGGCGGCCTCAAAGCTTCCCATAACGATAACGGACATAAAACCGCATAAAGCGCAATAGTTGGAATAAGTCATAGAACAATTAGACACTTTTCTGCACACACTATTAATCAGGTATATAAATAATATGAAGGGAAATATGCCATAAGAACAAATAACATCCAAATGTGTATTATGAAGCTGCGAAACGCCGGTTCCATGGCTAATTCCTGAATAATCTCCAAAAATAAAATTTCTTTTTAAAGATTCCGTCGCCGGATTCCACACAGCAAGTCTTGAGTCAAGACTCTTCCCGGCAGAAACAAATAGCGAAAAGGCGCGCTGGAACCACTGTGCATTTAGAAGGTGACGATAAGCTATAACAAACAAAATGGGCGCTGCAACAATAAGCGCAATGAATACTGGTTTCTTAGCAACATACTTTCCAAATATTTTCCCATTCAAACAAATGCAAACAAAGAAAACAAGCCCAATCAAACACGAACGCGCTTTCGTCTGAAACATCAGCCAAATCAAACTTATCAATAAAAAGCTTGAAAATATACGCATTATGTGGTGTTTCCTTGCATCAATTGCAAATAAAAACGTATAAATTGTCAAATGGAGCAGCCACATTCCCGTAAAATTAGGGTTTGAAAAGCCCAGGGTGACTCCCCCGGCATATCTTTGGGTATTCCCAAATAAAAAGAATGAAAAAACAAGCACTAATGCGCAAACAATCGGAATATTTTTGACAATAGTAATTGTTTGAGCAGAAACGGAATCTTCTGCTGAAAAATACAGCATTAAAACAAATGCTGAAAACATAATTACTTTTTTGAAGTAATCGAACCCCATATTCGCATCGCTCGAGAGCAACCCATTTATAAAAACATTCATTACCGCCACTGCAATCAAAAGAAGTGGATAAATCTGAAATGCTTTGATTGTAGCGCGCTTTACTATATAGACTAACAGAACAATAAAGCTCAGTGCAAAGCAAAGAGAAACAGCGGTATTGTTTCCAAAAACCGTAAATAATATTATGAGTGCCACTAAAATTATCTCTATTTTTGTGCATTCCGAAAAGTCGAATCTAAGCCTCATTCTCTCCTGTCTCCATCCGTATAAGTTTGGTATATATTCCCATATACGCTTCCACCATCGTATTCTTTGCATAAATCCGATGGGCTTCTTTTTCAATTTCAATTCGATTATATTGGGAATTTAGGATACACTCTGCAGCATATACCAATTGTTCTATATCCGCCTGCTGTACAAATCGGCTATATTTCTTAATTGATATCTGCTCAGGAGCTCCCGCCCTAAAGCCTATTACCGGTGTTCCACAGCATAAGCTTTCTGCACACACCATAGAAAATGTTTCCCTTTTGCTTGTAAGCACCATTGCATCTGCCATGGAATAGTACCTTGCAAGAAGCTCTTGAGAATCCAATTTGCCCAAAAAAACCATATTGACCGGCGCGTTAAACTTATCAACAATCCGTCCTGCTACAATAAAGCATATATCTGGCATCCTCCGGGCTAATTCAATTACATAATACCCACCTTTAAGATGATCCGGATTAGCACTAAAAGCAGGCGTAGCATGAAAAATTACTTTTTTATTCTCACAGTTATGTTTCTTTCTCAAATCCGCAGTATGATAAACCTTGAACACATCTGTGTCCAGACCATTATAAATAACCTGATGCTGCTTGTTTTTCAAAATTGGCGCTGCTAACGCCCTTTCCATAAGCCATTGAGAAACCGATACAACCACAAGATTCCGATCGAATCCCTCAAAAACATCCTTCATTTTTTTCCACATATATTTGGATTGATCGCCAAATAGCGATTTTAGTTCTCTCTTATACTGAGGACAAATTGTTTGTCCGCACCCGCTTTTCGTTTTCCATTGTGTACAATCAAAGGTAGTGCTGCATCCCCCTGTATACATAAATTCAGCATGCAAAGTTAAAACTGTAGGAATATTGTTCTTCTTTAACCAGTTAATAAGCTTATATATGTTGATGAAATAGCCATTCAGACATTGGAGATGAACGATATCCGGTTTTTCCCTTTTTATCCGATCAATCAAAACTCGCGTACCAATTGGTGCTGCAGCATACGGGTGCCCAATAATCCTCGACAGAATATTCCATGCTTTTGCTTCTATCTCTGTACAGCTCTTAAAAACAGCAGCATCTTTTACCTTTTGTCTTCGGCCATACATAACAATATTCTCTATCCCATTTGCAGTTAAGCCCTCATGCAAATACTTTGTAATTTTGCCAGTACTTCCATAATCATATACGCAATTGATTTGTACAACTTTCATTCAATCGTTCCTTCATAAACAACAGTTTTGCGCATCAATTGCCTGCTCCAGACATAGACGAATCTTCTGAGAATTCAATTCCGAACTATGATTTCTGGCTGCAAGCGCTCTTGCATTTTTCAGTATTTGATTTTGCAAATGACCATTACTTAGAATCTTCTTTAATTCTTTTTTTAATTTATCCGGTTCCGAAATCACAAATGCTGCTTTATTCTCCTTCAGATAATCTATTGATGCGACACCTTCAGGGCCATATGCCAGTAAACACGGACCATACATTAATGACTCTGCGATTTTCGTTGATACAGAAAACCGCACTCGCTCCATCATTGCGGGATCAAAAGACTCAGTATGGATGACCATTATACTGTCGCACATGACTTCTGGCACCTGCTCTGCTGGAATGGCGCCATGAAAGCGGATTCCCAATGCATTTTTTAATGAATCAGTGTATTTCGTTTCCCTGGTGCCGGAATATACATCTATAACTTTAGGTAACTTATCACTGCCGATTTCTGATATTGCCTTTCCCAAATCAAGCAGAGTCTTGTTTCGCCCGCAGTTCAAATTGCCAATATAGGATATATGTCTGGCTTGGGGATTCCGCGTCATCTCTTGATTGTCTACTGACGTGTGTAATGTAAAACACTTTTTTTTAAAGAGAGAATTATATGCCTCATTCATTTTATCACAGATTGTAAAAATGAATGTACAATCTTGCACCGTCCTGTTAACCGTATTCATAAAAAACTTCTGGCGAATTTTTCCCAACATCTCGCCTTTATTTCGATTGTTTATAAAAAAATCATCCATACAGACCATTACAAGCGGTTTATGCAAATAGCGTGCAATCTCGTCTGCTACTCTATATGAGAATGCGCCATCTCCTGGTGCGAAAAAAATGATATCGGGATGAATCGCACTCAACCATGACAGGAGTTTCGGGTTCTTCCAATTACTTAGTTTCCAAACAATATCTCGTGCAAGAAGCATCCATGCTTTATGCGCTGCGCCTAATTTATAAGCGTCATTTTGTTTCACAGTTTCTATGGCATCATTAATTGATACTTTGTTAAAAATGGTACCCTGTATTTTATGATTCAAAATCGACTTCAAAGCATCCGAATCCGAAAAGCAGTAATAATTTTCGCAAATTTCCTTATTTGTTGGCATCCCTTTCCGTAAAAACAATTGCGAAACATCACTCGCAGAAAATGAACTGAAATATCCCATGAGTGTTTTGCCCATATTGTTTGAGCGACTTAGAACTGGTTGGCTTATAATTAAAACCTTCATTTATCATCCTCAATTGTTCGTCAATTCAGAAATAGTACTTCTTAATGCCATGAATTGCATATCTCACAAATGCCCACGAACTTGTAATCACATTGAGTTTCAACGCCTTGCGATATGCATTCCACCGCTCCCTTGCGGCAATTCTTTTTTTGTTAGATCGCGAACCGGCAACTTGCCGATAATGCATCAATACCTTTCGATCTCCGTATGCTACTGGGCAAACTCGCAGCAGTTCCATCCATAGGGCATAATCTTCATGATAAAAATCCGGATTAAAAAGATGCGCTTGCATCAATTCAGTCCTAATAAAACTCGTTGAACAGCTTATGACACTGGATACAAGCATCTTTTGAAAATTTGTTACATCTGGCACAATAAATGCTTTTTGGATCAAATTGTTCTTTTCATCTATAAAATCATAAGAACAATAAACAATATCCGCTCCTTTTTCAGCAAGTGCTAGTTGTCGTTCCAGCTTATCTTCTGTCCATATGTCATCACTATCCAAAAATGCGATATACTCGCCTTGTGCTTTCTTAATACCAATATTTCGAGCATTTGCCACACCTGCATTATGCTCTAATGAAATTACATGAATCCGGCTATCGCCCTGCGCTTTTCTTCGAATAAGCTGCAATGAATTATCTGTAGAACCGTCATCTACTACCACCAATTCGAAGTTCGGATAGGTTTGGTACAGTACACTATCTATTGCCTGTTCCACGAATCGCTGTCCATTATAATTGGGTATCACGACCGTAATAAGCGTTTGCCCAATAGCGCTCATATTTTCTCACGCCCCACAAAAATAGCCCAGTCGCCAGCGCGTCTGAGCTCTCTTTTTTCTCTATCTTTTATTATCTTGCCTCTGCAAATGTCAGGGATGTACATGAAAGCCTCGCCATCAATGACCTTCCCCCCACATCGCCGTGTTCTTCCCATCGGCAACCCCCTCCGTGCTATCCGGCATGAACAGGATCTTGACGGTGGCGAAGATCAGCTTCAGGTCCTCCCGAAGGGACATCTGATTGATATACATCAGGTCCATTTTGAGCTTATCCCGCGGCTCGGTATTATAGCGGCCATAGACCTGGGCCATGCCGGTCAGCCCGGCTTTTACCTGCAGCCGCAGGCTGAACGCCGGCATTTCCTTTTCATACTGCGCGGCGATTTCCGGCCGCTCCGGCCGGGGGCCCACGATGCTCATATCCCCCCGCAGAATATTGAAAATCTGCGGCAGCTCATCCAGCCGGATGGGGCGGATGACGCGGCCCACCGGCGTGATCCGGTCATCGTGGTCGGCGGCCAGACGCGCCACGCCGTCCTTTTCCGCATCCACCCGCATGGAACGGAATTTCAGAATTTCAAAGGTTTTCCCGTCCTTGGTGAGCCGAACCTGCTTATAAAAAACAGGCCCATGATCGCAGGCCTTGATGGCAATCGCCGTAATCAGCATGAATGGGCTGGCGATAACCAGCCCCATCGCCGCCAGCAGCACATCCAGCCCGCGCTTGGCAATGGCGTATTCCGGGCGCGGCATGGCGCGCCGGGCGCACATGATCGGGATGCTGAAGGATTGCAGATGCTGCGCCCCGGCAATGATGATGTCGCCCGTATGGGGAATGAAATAGCAGTTGACGTCCTGATCGATGCACGCCTTGACGATGCCGTTGCGCAGCGTGGCTTCAATGCCGGAAACGATCACCGCCTGGCAGCCCGCCATTGCCGGAAGAATCTCGTAAATCGACCGGGGCGCCTTCAGCTTTCCCTGCACATCAAAGCGGTTTTCAAAGAATACGATCTCATGGAGTTTGTCCAGATCCTCGTCCTTTTCATAAATCACCAGCGTTTTCATGGGCGGATGCAGCCTGAAATACAGCTTGTTGGCCGCCAGGCACCAGACGGCGCAGACGAACGCCTGCCCGCAAAAAACCACAAGCGCCGGCCAGACCGGCAGCAGCCGCAGCTGAATCAGGCAGGCGAAGATATAGGTGACGCCGTTGCTGAACAGCTGGGCCAGCAGCTGGGCGTAAAACACCTCCCCTGCCCGGAAAATGCCGATCTTGTAGGCATTATAGGTTCGCAGCAGGAAAATGGAAACGACCCCATAGCAGCCGCAGATCGCCAGCCCCACCGTCTGCGCATTCTGCGGCTCCAGCAGCGGCGCGCACCAGACGAACCAGGCCGCGATCATGATCCCGGTGGTCAGCGCAAAATGCAGGATATTCATGCATCGCATCTGGATGGACCTGCGCATTTTTGTCATCAGGGAATCACACTCTCTGTTTCCTTCTGTTTTTCATGCTTCATGGCAGCGCATGGAAATAAAAGCAGCCCGGCAGGCCCGCTTTCTCATCCGCATAAGCCCACCAGCTGCCCGGCGTATTCCGCGCCGACGCTTTTTTCCAGCGCGGCATAGGCGCTTTGCATGCAGGTTTTCCGCGTCTGGCAGTCATGGCTGTCGGAGGCCACATAATCAATCAGCCCCGCCCGCAGCCACCGACGCACCCGCAGCCCCCTGAGCAGCCCCTCCCGGCCCAGCACGGCGCTGCCATTGACCTGAAAGCGGGCGGCGCTTTGCGCCCGAAGGCGCCGGAGATTTCCGCCCGCCAGCGCCCGATACCGCTCCACATGGGCCAGCACGGGCACATAGCCGTTTCGCTCCAGCAGCTTTGCCGCTTCGACGATTTCCGCAAAGGGAATATCCGGCGCAAACTCAAGCAGCGTCTGCCGGGAATCGCCCAGCGTGGGCAGGGAATGCCGGGCCAGATACTGGGAAAACGCCGGGGTATACAGCATTTCCGCCCCGGCCTCCAGCATCAGCCCATAGCCCCGCCGCAGGCAATAGGCGCGGGCCTGCGCCAGATGCGCCGCAAACCGCTCCGCCGCAAACGGCTGCACCCCGGGGGTCATATGCGGCGTGGCAATCAGCCGGCCCACGCCGTCCGCCGCGGCCGCATCCAGCATGGCCTCCATCTCCTGCGCCGTCTGCGCGCCGTCGTCCATGCCATACACGAAATGGGAATGGATATCCGAAAACCGCATTACGGCTCCTTGGCGCGGAGGGATGCGCCCTTTCCGCGGCGGGACGATTTATCATACGCGCCGTAGCCATAGGAATAATAGGATTTATAATAATACTTTTTGCTCAGGTAATTATCAAACTTCACCATGTTCAGCACCGTGCCCAGAATGGGGCATTCGGTCTGCTCCAGCTGCTCCTTCACATTGATCAGCTCCTGCCGGCGAACGCTGTCGTAATTGACCACAATCAGCGAGCCATCGCAGGACTTGGCGATTTCCGCCGCGTCGATAATGGCCCCCAGCGGCGGCGCGTCCACGATCACATAATCCGCCTTTTTTGCCAGGCTGGCCAGCAACTCATCAAAATGGGGGGAAGCAAGCAAGGACAGAGAATTGGATATTTCCCGACCAACCGGAACCATATAGGCTCTGGGAATATTGGTGGCATACACGATTTCATTTTCTGAAGCCATCCCAGCAAGGTAGTGCGCCAAGCCGGAAGATTGTTCCTGCGCAAACTGTAAAGCATACTTGGGGCCGATCATGCTGCGGCGCAGATCCGCGTCCACCAGCACCACGGTTTTCCCCAGCTTGGCCAGCGTCCGCATCACGTTCATGGAAAGAAAGGATTTGCCCTCCGATGCGTGGCAGCTGGTGATCATGATTCGCTTTACGTTTTCCCCGGCGAAGGACAGATTGGTGCACAGGGTGTTCACCGCTTCATCGCAGGCGTAGCTCAGGGGCGGAAAGCGTCGGATTGTCAGCGCGTTCATCACTTTCGGTTCGCCGCCCTTCCGTTTTTATTCCCGGTTTTGTTCTTGCTCTTTTTTTCGTCGGGCTCATTTTCAATCGGGATGACCGCCAGCGTGGCCAGCCCGGTATACTTGCGGATGTCCTCCGCCGTTTTATAGGTATCGTCGGCAAGCATGCGCAGCGTGACGATGCCGGCCCCCAGCACCAGCCCCAGCATGAACCCCAGCATGATGCTCCGGGTTTTATTGGGGCTGACGGGGTTGGCGGGCACCAGCGCCACGGACATGATATTGGGCTTATCGGTGGCCATGGTGTCGGCGATATACTGGCTGGCAACCTTCGCATATTCATTGGCGATGGCGGCCGCCTCGGTGGGGGAAGGGGAGGTGACGGTAATATCCAGCATGCGCGTGCCGCTTTCATTGGCCACGGAAAGCATGCTTCGCATCTGGGCATAGGAATAGGGCAGGTTCAGGTTGGAGATTACCTCCTCGTGCACCTCCCACATCTTGAACACCTTGATATAATCACTGGTCAGCGCAGTGCCGATTTGCAGATCAGACATATTGATGGCAGAATCCCGGCGGCTGAGCACATAGATCGTGGAGGTTGCCTGATACATGGGCGTTACGAAATAGATGGTATACGCCCCGGCCGCAATGGCAAACGCCAGCGCCAGGCACACAAGCATTTTCCAGCTGCCCAGCAGGCGATACATCAGCTCCACCAGATCGATCGTCGCGGCAGGATTATTGATCTGCTGCGCCGGGGATACAGCAGGGGCCTTATTCCGTCTCTTTTGTTGATCCGCCATGGTTCTGTTTCTCCGTTCTGTTTAAGAAGGTACTGAAGAAAGGAAACGCAGAAAAGCCTGGGGGCGATTTTCCTCGCCGCAGCTTTTCTGCGTTTCCCTGCAGGGGGCTTTATTTATGTATGGTCAGTCGCTCACAATGGCCAGCAACGCAATGTCATTCTCAATGGCCAGAACGGTTTCCGCGTCCAGCTCCACCTCAATGCTGCCCATGTCTTCCACCTGCTCGGCGGCAATGCCCACGCCCTCGAAGACCTTCCAGGCAACTGTGGTTTCGCCATTTTCATTCTCCGTCACCAGGCCGATCATCACGGCCACCTTTTCGCCCGCTTCATAGGGCGTGGAGAGCAGCAGATGGACGGTCACCGCGCCGTAGGACGCATCATAGCCCTGGACGATAATCGCATCATATTCATACACATTCAGCGTCTCCGCAGCCACCAGGGCATGCAGATCCACTTCCTCGCCAAAGTACGCTTCCACGCTTTCCGCCTCGGCCAGCTTTTCAATCTGCGCATCGCGGATGACCAGCCGATCCTCATAGACCGTTTCATCGTCATGGATAATGCGGAAAACAAAGCCGGAATCCTCGGGCAGTTCCTGGGCGGTGGCTTCAATCCGGGCCAGATCCTCGGTTTTCTTGCTGGGGGCGTCTTCGGCCAGCGCGGCAGCGCAGGTCAGGCACAGCACAAGCGCCAGCAGCATGCAGGCAAACTTTTTCATAAAATCATCCTTCTTTCTGCGGCGTGGGGCAAAGCCCCGCCATCTATCGCAAATGCCCCAAAGGGACACTTACTTCGCTTCTTCATAGAACAGCTTCAGCACCGCTTCATACAGCGACGCTTCATCCGCATAAAACTGCATAAACCCATCGCCGCCGATGCGATGCTCGCCGGCAATGCGCAGCGGCTCCATCCGGGCATAATCCTTCGCCGCCCAGACGGCGTTCACCAGCCGTCCCCGGCTCATATTGCAGGTCAGATAGGCCGACAGCCTGTCAAACAGCGCCCCGGAAGCGTCCGGATCAGTTTTCAGCCGTGCGTCCAGAAGGGCGAACAGCCGGGCCACATACTGCTCCTGCCGGGCCATGCGGGCTTCATTGGTGCCCACGCCCACGCTCCTGCGGCTGCGCACATAAATCTCCGCCTGCTCGCCATGAAGGGTCAGGGTGGTTCCTTTCGTCATGGCGGGATCCAGCGCGGAAAAATCATCCTCCAGCGTCACGGTCACGCCGCCCGCCAGATCGTTCAGCGCGGCAATGCCGTCCATGTTCATGGCCAGATAGAAATCCACCGGGCTGCCCAGCAGCAGATTGGAAACGGCCTCGGCGGTCAGCTCGCAGCTTTCCGCCTGCCCATCGCCAAAGCCATGGGAAAGGGAAATCTGCGCCGTGCGCACGCCGGAACGGTTGCCCAGCACCCCCAGCACCGTGATGGGCGTCATGGTATCCCGGTCGATGGGCAGCCGCTGCACGGTCCTTTCGCTATCGTCGATCACCAGCAGCTGCAGAAAATCCGCCTGTCCGCCCTTCTCGCCGCTGGCATGGTCAATGCCCATAAGCAGGATGGAAGTCAGGCTTTTGCGCTGGCGATAGGCCGTGCCGTTATAGGTTACGACGGCTTCATCGGCCTTGCGATCCTGATAATTACCCCGGGGCTCGGGATGATTGCCCCGGGTTTCCAGCCATCGGCCGCCCTGATACAGCCCCAGCAGCACGGCGGCGGCCAGCAGCAGCAAGCACGCCGTCTTCAGCTTCGTCCCGGGCCCCCTGCCATCCTTTTTCAAGCCCATGCCTCCGCTTTATTTAATGGGATCGATCAGCTCAAACCCCAGCCACACAGGAATATCCCTGCCCTGAAAGGAAAGAACCACCTGGCCGCTCAGGCCGCGCTTATCCACCCGCCGGATCCTGCCCTCCATGTCCTTGAGCGGCCCGGACACGATCCGGATATGATCGCCCTCCTGATAGGCCCGGGAAAAGCCCAGCAGCCCATCATACTGGAAAAGCCACTGAACGAACCGTTCATCCTCGCCCTGCAGCTGCCATCTTCCGTTGTCCGTATACAGCACGCGGATGACATTCAGCATCGGAAACGCAACGGCGGGTTCTATGGACGAAGGAGCCTGAAAAAAGACGTAGCTGGGGAGAAGCAGCGCCTCTTCCCGGGTTTTCACCTTTTTGTTTGTTCTGTACCGGAGCTGCCGCATGGTGATTGCCCGAACCTGCGGGCAGACCGTCTGAATCTGCTCGGCCACGCCATGCTCCTTGCCGGTGATGCAAAACAGGCAGCCGTATGCCATGCGCTGCAGCGTTTCATCGCCGCAGGGACGATCCGTTTCCGCCGTTTTGCGCATAACTCCGCCCTCCGATTCCTCGCCGGACGCGCTGCGCCCGGCCTTCTCGGCCGTTTGCTCCTTCGTATGACTCATCGTCCTCCATGCCGCTGAACCCAGACGTGCATTTCAGGCGATCATTTGTTTCTTCATCATCCGCGATGAAGCGAAGGCGAGGGGCCTGCCCCTTTGCGAAAAAGCGCTGAGAGCGCCTTTCCCCGCCCGTCTGCCATCGCGAAAGGAAGCGGCCGCGACGGCATCGGATGAACGCCATAAGCCTTTTCATCCCAATACAATATTATAGCATGGAAATAGTTTCCACGTCAATAGAGCCGCGCTTTATTTAATAAAATTTCCATTCGTTTACAGAGCCGTCCGCCATCGCAGATTAGGCTGCAAAGGATTCGCTGTGCTTCATCCGCATATTTCCTATTGAATGATAGGCGATACGATATAGAATAATCGCAAAATTCGGAAGGGAGCAGGGAAGCATGTTCGGAAGCATCGGCGAATGGGGCTCTTGTTGTTCTCAGGCGATGAAGCTGCATCATCTGCCTGTGCTTTCTTGCGTATGCTGATATTCCCCTGAATCGGAATAAAGCGGCGGGCTGAATGATGGCCCGCTGTTTTTTTATACATGGGAGGGAAGAAAATGGACTGGGCGTTCATGGGAAAATACGCGCCGATGTATGTGGAAGCCGCCGGGCTGACGCTGCGCATCGGCTGCGCGGGGGTTCTGCGGCGGATGCAGCCCCCATCAGAAAAGACCGGCAGCTGATCTGCCGGCAGGAGCAAAAAGAATGACTTGTCATTCTTCGCTGCATCCGCTTTGCGTATACGACCTTTTTCCGCAAACAAAACGCCCAGACAGGATTTCCTTTCCCGTCTGGGCGTACTTTATGTGGAAAAACGATGTTTGAGCCATGCTTCATGCAGGATGAAAGGCCGCATCCCCCATGGAAAGCTCAGGAAGCAGGCACGAGGCGGAGCATCAGGGCAAGGCTTTCGCCTGCCGCAAAGTCCAGCGTAAAGGTCGCTTCGCCGCCGTTCAGGGTGCAGGGAAGCGCCGCTTCCGCGCCGTCCGCATCCAGCAGCATCAGCGCATAGCCATTCAGCACTGCCGCGGGCAGGGTGATCTCCATCTGTCCCGTGGGCTGGGATAGCCTTCCGTCGTACTCAAAGCCCACGCTCAGGAGCTGCTCGCCGCTTTGCAGCGCGCCCAGACGGAGCACCGGCTCACCGCGCGGAGCCCTGCCGCCGAGGGTTTTCACGGAAGCGTCGGTCAGCGCCAGGGACGCGCCATCGCTGACCATGCCGCACACGGGACAGAGGGATACGTTCAGGCTGGGCACCGCGATGCTTTCGCAGGCGACCGTCTTTTCATCGCGGCAGCCGTCGCGCCGGCAGGCGGCGGCATGGGTGCCGTTGCCGTTGGCCGTCCACTGGCCGTACCAGTGGCCGCGCTTGGGGAGGACAGCGCCCTGGGTGCTATAGTCGCAGCGGGAGCAGGTGTAATAATCTTCCCAGCCGGTTTCGGTGCAGGTTGCGGCTTTGCCGGCATGGGGGATCAGATCGTGGTTATCCGGATCCATATCGCCGTTTGTGAAAGTGGTTGCCAGGTAGCCGCAATCCGCGCAGACCCTGTAATATACCGCCGGAGATACGCAGGTGGCTTTGGACTTCAGATACTTCTCATCGACGATTTCCGAGAAGGAATGGGAAGCCTTAGGTCCTTCTGTATTGCAATAGCTGCAGCTGCGCCAGTGCTTATCATCATCCCTTGACCAGGGGCCGTCGAACTTGTGGTCTGCTGTGAATTCTTTGTAGCACTTATTGCACCAGGTTTCCCCGCAGCTGTCGCCGGAACAGGCTTCCGTTTCCGTGTGGCGCTTATCGCGGGAACACGTACGGGTATGGGTGCCGTTGCCATTGCTTATCCACATTTCCCAGCTGTGCTTGCTCAGGTCCGGTTCGCCATATTCGGCCCTGCAGACCATGCACATGGCAGGAGATACGCAATCCGCCTCCAAAAGGTTGCTGCAGGTTCCTGGATCAATATGACTGCTGTCGCGCTTGCAGACACGGCGGTGGGTTTTATTGCCTGTGGGTTCCCAGATGCCCCAGTCATGCCCCAGCTTGTATGATACGCCGCATTCGGTGCAGGCGACGCTTTCGGTACAGGGCGCCACGCTGAAAGTACAGTCCTGGGTTTGGGTGTGCAGGCTGGAATTGTTGCAGGTACGGCTGTGTTTAGCGTAGCCGTAGGGCTTCCATTCGCCCCAGTCGTGCGGCCCGTACTCACCGTAGGTCGTAAGACAAGAGGTACATAGCGCCAGTTTTATGCACGTGGCTTTGTACCGGGGGGTATCCGTACTCCAATGATTCTCTGTAAACTCTTCTTCGCAGTGGAAGCAGTACAGTGTATGGTACTCTTTTGTTGTTTTGGATTCGCGTATTTGAAAGGAATTCCCTTCGCAATAGTCGCCGTTCAACCTGATATGCGCGGCCATCGCGGAGGTGGCTACGCAGAGCAGCCCAATCGCCAGGAGACATGCAGCCCACCATTTTTTCATGTTTTTCTCCTCCTTAAATTTCTTGCTTTCCCTGTATCAAAAACCGTTGGACGCAAGCAAATCCGCCCGCGTCCTGCGGCTCATTGACTCAATGATATGAAAGAAGGGCGGAACGACCCTCTCGCCGTATGATGATGGTTGAAGGATTGCAGCCATCGTCATGGTTGTGAAGCTCCCTTCTGCAGCGGTACGGAATGCAAATCAAACAGCATTCGCCCCTGCATATAAATATATCAGAAGATCAATCGGATTTCAAGCGTTCTTTTCCTGTTTGTGCAATTGTTTACAAATTTCCCATCCGGCAGAAACGGCGCTCCGCCTCATCCACACCATGCAGCGAAAGCCATCCCGACCCATTCCCGGCCCAGTCCTCTTGTTAACGGATTCCCTCTCCCGAAACCGCTGTCCCATCGGGCCATGAGCGCTGCCGAAGGGCCGCGCCGGATTCGTGATCGCGTGCCGTCTTCTCCGCCAACCCGATCCTCCCGCCGGGTGACTGCGAAAGGACTGAAAGCGGAACCCGCGAACCGCTGATGCGCAAGCGCGGCTTCTATCCCTGCGGCGGTAACAAATGGCTTTTTTGCTTTGCTCGAAAAGCGAAAACAGCGGCTGTGCACTGCACCAGCCAGCTCCCTTGGCATTGCATCGGCCAAGGGAACACATCTCTGCATCCCGCCGCCCGAGGGCGAAACCGCAATGCCCTTCCCTGCCGGCTTGTTTCTCCGCCATGCAGCCAAATAAATTTCCCTTTCCACCGTACCATCTCAACAGACCCATCTGGGCAATGCACCAGCCTGCCAACCTTGACATCCCGTCTGCCAAAGAAACGTGTCTCTGCGGCGGCAAACGCGAAATGGAAATACCTATCCCTGCGCCTTATTTCTCCGCCTTGCCAGTCAGATATGTTCCTCTCTACAACGCACCAGCTCACAGACTCATCTGTACATTTTGCCAGCCGAATTCGCAATCTATACGCCATTCCTTGCAAGCTTATTCATCCGCCGCCCCAGCCAATCAAACCCATATTTGCCGTTCCGTTTGCCTAATTCGAAATACTTACGCTCCTATTCGCGGCATTTATGCGCCAATTCTTCAAACATCCTCAGTCCCGTTCTTTCAAGCGCCTGTCCCCCCATGACACAGGTGTGCACCTGGGAACATCACGCGCATGTTGGCCGCATTTCTTGGATAAAGACCAATTTCCATCTAACTAAGGCAAGACTGACAATGTAATGCAATGCGAATAAGGAACAGAGCAGAGTGCACACACATAGCTGGCGGTGCAAGGCGAAAAGTTCCGGGCATATTGGA
>CAKTWP010000016.1 GCA_934630705.1 uncultured Clostridia bacterium
CCCGCATCACACAGAAACCCGCTGATTTCCTAAAACCAAGCAAAATTGTGAACCGGGTCCAGGGAGGAACTCCCTGGTGGGGGTGTGGGGCGCATAGCCCCGCATCGTTCCCTCCCGCATCACACAGAAACCCGCTGATTTCCTAAAACCAAGCAAAATTGTGAACCGGGTCCAGGGAGGAACTCCCTGGTGGGGGTGTGGGGCGCATAGCCCCGCATCGTTCCCTCCCGCATCACACAGAAACCCGCTGATTTCCTAAAACCAAGCAAAATTGTGAACCGGGTCCAGGGAGGAACTCCCTGGCCGGGAGCTTGAGGGCGGGAGCCCTCAACGTCCCCTCGTTCCCTCATCCCCTCGTCCCTGTTCAGCCCTTGTCGATCCAGCGCTGCCAGGTCTGCTCGTCGGCGCCAAGGGTGACCTGCTCGCCATTGCGAACAATGGGCATGCGCAAAAAGCGCGGGTTTTCCAGCAGGGTTTCGAGGATGTAGTCCGGATCATCGGTGTGCCCAATGGGCAAAGACAGCGTTTCCGGCGTGCGATCCACCAGCGTCTGCGCACCCAGCCGCCGGGCGAATAGCTGCAGTTCCCGCTGGCCCAGCTTGTGCTTTTTCAAATCCAGCAGCTGATACGCCACCCGCCGTTCCTTGAAAAAACGCTCGGCCTTCTGGGTGTCGAAATTTTTCTTGAGCGCGTAAATCTGAATGTTCATGCCTGGGGCGCATCCTCCTCCAGGAAGGGCAGGGCCACGCGATTCTGCCCGTCCTCCCAAAGCCGCTCCAGATGATAAAACTGCCGGTCTTCCGGATGAAAAATGTGCACCAGCACCGAGCCGTAATCCAGCACGATCCAGCGCCCTTCTGCGTTGCCTTCCTTGGCCCGCAGCGCCACGCCTTCCATGGCCAGCTGATCGTCCACATCATCGGCCAGGGATTTCACCTGCAGGCTGCTCCGGCCGGAGGCAATGACCATGTAATCGGTGATCACGGTGAGCTGCGCCACGTGGAGCACGCGGATATCCTGCGCCTTTTTGTCATAGAGAATCCGGGCAATGCGCTGGGCCAGGTTCAATTGTTGTTCCATACTGCTTCTCCTTTTCTGATGGGCGATGGGGAATGAAAGAAAGGGTTATCGGGTCTGCGCCAGCCAGGCTTTTTCCTGGGGCGATAAATGCGCTTTCAGATATTCCGCCGTTTTTTTGGCAATGGGGAAAAACGGCTTTCCCCGGGATTCCAGATACTCCTGGGTCAGCATCAGTGATTTCAGCGCCGCTGCCGCCAGCGATCGATCCGCCAGAAACCGAATCTCCGCCAGGCCCTCGTAATCCTCCCGGCCCGGCTCTGTAGCGTCTGCCACGAATACGCATAACTCCAGCCCGCTCATGCCGGGCCGGCCAATGGTGTGGTTGCGGATGGCGGCCAACACGTCAGCGTCCTGTACGCCGAACTGCGCCTGCGCCACGTATGCGCCCACCGGCCCGTGCAGCATGGCCCCGGAGGACAGCAGCGCCGGATCCGATACCAGATTGTTTTCCCGGCTCAGCTGCACCATCTGCGGCAGCGGCATGCCCTTGGCGCAGTCATGCAAAAGCCCCGCCAGCGCCGCCTTCTGCACGGCCAGCCCATGGAGCGCCGCCAGCCGCACCGCCTCGGAGCGCACACCCAATGTGTGCTTGAACCGATGGGGGTTCATCATGGTTCTCAGCCGGGACAGAAGATTGGGCTGATACAGGCCGTTTTCGGCCATGTAGCAAAGCACGGGCAGGGAAACGCCCGGCGCATCCTCGTATTTTTCGGAGAGCGTGCGAATCAGCGTGGATGAAAAGGGCAGCTGCGCCCCCGGCAGCAGCTTTACCCGCGCGCCGGCAGCCTGGGCCTTTTGCAGAGCGGGCGCTGTATCCACCCCCGCCCTTGGAAAGCACAGCATGTCGCAGGCGGCGAACAGCCGGGCCGCATCATGCCAGTAGGGCAGGGAGGGCAGCTTGTCCGCCCCCAGAATCAGCGTGAACGCCGCTCCGGGATACGCCCGGCGCAGCAACGGAATGGTGTCGCTGGTGAAGCGGGCGGAGGCGCCGGCGTCGCTGACCGTCAGCCCCGGTTCGTGGCCCACCGCCAGGCGGCACATGGCCATCCGCGCGGCAAAGGGCGCCGCGGGCTCCCGATGGGCCGGATGAGCCATGGGCAAAATCAACACCTGATCCAGCCCCGCCGCTGCTTTCGCCTGGCGCGCAATGGCCAGATGTCCTTCATGAATGGGGTCAAAGGTTCCGCCGAAAACGCCCAATCGCTGCAAGTATCTCATCTCCTGATGATAGTATACCGCATTTTGGGCATTCTGAAAAGAGGGGGAGGCGGAGAAAAAACATGCAGGACGATCTGCGGCGCTCGGCGCTGGGCCGGCATTTGGACGGAATCGGGCTGCGGGCGCTGATGTTGTGCGTGAGCGTGGGATGGTTTGTGTTTCTGTGGGGGCTGCGGCTGCCGGCGCTGGCGGCAGGGGCGGGGCTGTATGGGCTGCTGATGCTGTTGTATCGTCGCACCCGGGCGGACCGCCTGCTGCGGCGGGAAGCGCGGCTGCGGCGGCAGGTGGGCGGCGAGCTGGCATTGGAGCGGCTGATTGCGCTGCCTGCGGCGCAGGCTCATTTTGAAGCGGCGCTGCGGCTGAGCCTGCGCTATGGATTGGAGCTGCTGCGGATGGACGAGCAGGGCGTACTCTGCCGCCGGGGCGGGGAAACGCTGCTGATTGCCTTTGCCCAGCTGCCGTTGAGCGATCAGGCCCAGGCCCGGGATGTGCTTTCCTTGCAGCAGGCGGCGCGGGAGCTGGGGGCGGAGCGGGCGGTGCTGTGCGTTCCCTGCGGCGTGAACCCGAGGGCGCAGGCACAGGCGGAGACGGGGCTGCCCGTGACGCTGCTGGGACGGGAGGGGCTTGCGCGGCTATTCGGCGCGCAAAGCCCGGCGACAAACGCCCAGCTGGTGGCGCTGGGCCGGCGGCGGAAGAAGCGTCCGCCCATGGGTGCGTTCCTGCGCCAGATGCTGGACAGGGGCCGCTGGCCCCGCTATGCCCTTTACGGCGGGCTGCTGCTGGGGCTGTATTTGCTCACGGGGCTGGGCTATTACGCCGTGCCAGGTCTTTGCTGCCTGGCTTTGGCCGTGGCCTGCCGCTGCGTCCGAACCGCGGCGGAGACGATATAAAGGGAGATACGGGCGAGAGGGATTTTGACGCAAAAGCCTCCTCCCGGATAATTAACCCATGGCTCCCTTCTTGACATTTTCGCCCCGTGCGTGCTATAATGCGGGCAACGGCGAGGAAGGAGAGCAACGCCTCCATCCTATGCGTGCCGCAAGAGAAGGGCAGGCCAGAGGCTGGAAGCCGCCCGGGCGCGCAGGAGGAAATTCGCTCCGGAGCCGCGGCGCTGAATGCTGAGTAAGCGCCGCCGTAAGCCCGCGTTAAGGGAAACGAGAGCGAGCACAGGAAGGAATCTTCCGTGCCCGCTGAAATTGGGTGGTACCGCGTGCGCCTTTCACGCCCCATGGCAGCTTGATGCCATGGGCGTTTTTAATGAGGAGGGAAACAGAATCATGGATATCCGGGAAAACCTGGCGCAAATCGCCGAGGAATTGAAAAAGGAACTGGAGCAGACCGATGCGTCCCCGGCGCTGGAAGCGCTGCGGGTGCGTGTGCTGGGCAAGAAGGGCTCCCTCACCGCGCTGCTGCGGGGCATGAGCCAGCTCAGCCCTGAAGAGCGGCCCAAGGTGGGGCAGATCATCAATGAAGCCCGCCAGAAGCTTACCGCGCTGCTGGATGAAAAGCAGCAGACCCTTTCCCTGCAGGAGAAGGAAGCGCGGCTGGCGCAGGAAGCCATCGATATTACCGAGCCCCGGGATCTGCCTGCCGTGGGCACGGAGCATCCCATTCAGCTGGTGCTGGACGAGGTGCTGGACTGCTTCACCGCCCTGGGCTACGAAGTGGTGGAAGGCCCGGAAGTGGAACTGGATCATTATAATTTCGAGCTGCTGAACCTGCCCAAGAATCATCCCGCCCGGGACGCGCAGGACACCTTTTATATTGATGACAACATCGTTTTGCGCACCCACACCTCCCCGGTGCAGGCCCGGACGATGCTGACCCACAAGCCGCCCATCCGCATTGTGTGTCCGGGCCGGGTGTTCCGCGCCGATGAGGTGGACGCCACCCACAGCCCCGTGTTCCATCAGATTGAGGGGCTGGTGATCGACAAGGATGTGACCATGGGCGATCTGAAGGGCACTCTGGACGCGTTTGCCAAGCGCCTGTACGGCGATGACATTGAGGTGCGCTTCCGCCCCTCCTTCTTCCCCTTCACCGAGCCCTCCGCCGAGGTGGACCTGACCTGCTTCAACTGCCACGGCAAGGGCTGCAAGGTCTGCAAGGGCACAGGCTGGATTGAGGTGCTGGGCTGCGGCATGGTGAATCCCAAGGTGCTGGAGCTGTGCGGCATTGATTCCTCGGTTTATTCCGGCTTCGCCTTTGGCATCGGCCTGGAACGCATTACCATGCTCCGCTATGGCATCAAGGACATGCGCCTGCTCTATGAAGGCGATCTGCGGTTCCTCAAGCAGTTCAGATAAAAAAGAAGAACGCATCATTGCGGGGAGGGGTATTCTTTCCCCGGGAAAAGAATACCCCTCCCCGCACCCCACCCGAAGAAAGCCGTATTAGGGTTGGGGCATCATGATCTTATTCGGTCGGCAAGTTTTATCCCTTAGTGCTTTTCTGGAGGTTTTTCCAGGAAACAACCCCGTACTTAATGGAGGGTTCTCAATATGAAAGTTTCGATGAATTGGCTGAAGCGGTATGCGGATATTCCCATGACCGCGGAAGAATACGAAAGCCGGATGATCATGACAGGCACCGGCGTAGAAGGCGTGGAGCACCTGGGCGCAACGCTGGAGAACGTGGTGGTGGGCAAGGTGGTTTCCTGCCGCGACCATGAAAACAGCGATCATCTGCATGTATGCCAGGTGGATGTGGGAGAGCCCGAGCTTCTGCAGATCGTGTGCGGCGCGCCCAATGTGAAGGAAGGGCTGCTGGTGCCGGTGGCGAAGATCGGCGCGAAGCTGCCCGGCGGCGTTACGATTAAGAAGGGCAAGCTCCGGGGCGTGGAAAGCCAGGGCATGCTCTGCTCCGGCCCGGAGATCGGCGTGCCGGTGGAGCTGTATCCCTCGGTGGGGGATGCGGGGCTGCTGGTGTTCCAGGAGGAGTATCCCCTGGGCGCGGATGTGCGCCCCATTTTCGGCCTGGACGACACGGTGGTGGACTTTGAAATTCTCGCCAACCGGCCGGACTGCCTGTGCGTCTGGGGCGTGGCCCGGGAAACCGCCGCGGCCATGGGCACGGAGCTGCGGCTGCCGGAAATCAAGGTGGCGGAAGCTGGCGGCGATATCAATGACTATGCCCGGGTGGACGTGCTGGAAAGCGAGCTGTGTCCCCGGTATGCGGCCAAGGTGGTCAAGAATGTGCGCATCGGACCGTCCCCGGCGTGGATGCGGCAGTATCTCCATGCCGCAGGCATGCGCTCGATCAATAATATCGTAGATATTACCAACTTTATCATGCTGGAAACCGGCCATCCCATGCATGCGTTTGATCTGAGCAAGGTGCGCGGCCAGCACATCATCGTGCGCCGGGCCAATGCCGGAGAAACCCTGACGACCCTGGACGGCAAGGAGCATCCCCTCAGCGGCAGCGAGCTGATGATCTGCGATGAGCAGGGCCCCACCGGCCTGGCCGGGATCATGGGCGGCGAGGAAAGCGAAATCGCGGATGAAACCAGAGAAATCCTGTTGGAGTGCGCCGCCTTTGACCGTACCTCTATCCGCCTGACCTCCCGGGCGCTGGGCATCCGCACGGAGTCCTCCGGCCGGTTCGAGCGGGGCGTATCCCCCGCCACGGTGATGCAGGCGCTGGAACGGGCCTGCCAGATGGTGAACGAGCTGGATGCGGGCGATGTGGTATCCGGCGTGATCGATCTGTATCCCCATCCCGTGCAGCCCGCTACGCTTACTGTGTCCTGCCGGCGGATTGCCAAGCGGGCGGGCGTGGATGTGGCCCCGGAAAAGATGGAGGAGATTCTGCGCAAGCTGCAGTTCCAGGTTGTCCGGGACGGCGACGCCATGACCGTCACCGCGCCCATCTTCCGGCAGGACATCGACCAGGAGGCCGACATCTGCGAGGAAGTGCTGCGCTATGCGGGATACGATCTGATCCCCATCACCCATCTGCGGGGCGAAAACCCCATGGGCGGCCTGAACGACAAGGCGCGCCGCCAGCAGCAGATTCGCCGGCTGCTCACCGGCATGGGCTTCTATGAGAGCATGACCTTCTCCTTTATTTCCGCCCGTTCTATCGCCATGCTGGGCCTGCCGGAAACGGATCCGCGCATGCGGCCTTTGATGGTGCGCAATCCGCTGGGCGAGGATACCGCCTGCATGCGCACCACGCTGCTGTGCGGCCTGCTCAAGACCCTGTCCACCAATATCAAGAACGGCAACGAGAACGGCCGGCTTTACGAGCTGGGCTCCATCTTTGACGCGCAGCACAAGACCGCCGAGGGCCTGCCCACCGAGCGGCCCGCGCTGGCCATTGGCATGTATGGCGCGGCGGACTTCTACGCCATCCGCGGGGTGGTGGAAGCGCTGTGCCGGGAGAACGGCATGGCCTATGAGATTGTGGGCTGCGACGAGCCCTATCTGCATCCCGGCCGGCGGGCGGCCATCCTGGTGGACGGCGAAGTGCTGGCGGTGCTGGGCGAGGTGCATCCCGATGCGGCGGCGCGGTTTGATCTGGCCGGGCGGGTGTATGTGGCGCAGGTGAATCTGCCGGTGCTGTTTGCCCACAGCGTGCCTATGGACACGGTGAAGTCCATTGCGCGCTTCCCCGCCGTCACCCGCGACATTGCGCTGGTGATGGACAACAGCAGGCAGGTGGGCCCGCTGATGCAGGCCATCAAGGACGGCTGCGGCCCCATGCTGGAGGACATTCGCATGTTCGATGTGTTCCGGGGCATTCAGATCGGCGCGGGCAACAAGTCCGTGGCCTTCTCCCTCACCTATCGCGCTCCCGATCATACCCTCACCGAAGAAGAAATCAACCATCTCACCGAAAAAGCCCTCAAGGTCAGCCAGGCCAAGTTTGGCGCTGTCCTCCGGGCATAAAGAAAACGAAAATGATGCGGGAGGATGCTTTGGCATCAAAGCACCCTCCCGCGCCTTCCGGAAAGCCGATGGGGATAAGGACAGTTTTTCTTTCGCGTCGTTTGCCGCCCAGATAAGCGCAGGAATCCTTGATTGTCCGGAGAACCTGATGCCAGAGAACGAATCGATTCCTCTTTCCGATGGCCTTCCGGGAGGGGACCCAGGTGAACCGTCCTTTGGCCGCAAAAGAACGGTTCGCCCGGAAAAAAGGGGTTTCTATGGAAAATCGTGTAATCCAATTATTGATTGACTCGTTCGGGCAAATCCTGGTGCCGGGGCTGACGATGACGATCCCGCTGACGATCATTTCGTTTTCGCTGGGGATGGTGATCGCGACCATCACGGCGCTGGTGCAGTTTGCCAACATTCGGGTGCTCAAGCAGATCGCCCGGTTTTACATCTGGGTAATCCGGGGCACGCCGCTGCTGGTGCAGCTGTTCGTGGTGTTTTACGGGCTGCCGGACGTGGGCATTTATCTGGAGCCGTTCCCGGCGGCGGTGATCGTGTTTTCGATCAACGAGGGCGCGTACTGCGCCGAAACCATGCGCGCTGCGCTGGAAGCGGTGCCGACGGGGCAAATGGAGGCGGGCTACTGCGTGGGCATGAGCTATCTGCAGATCATCCGCCGCATCGTGCTGCCCCAGGCGCTGCGCACGGCGTTCCCGCCCCTGTCCAATTCGCTGATTTCCATGGTGAAGGATACGTCGCTGGCGGCGAACATCACGGTGATGGAAATGTTCATGGCCACGCGGCGCATTGCCGCCCGGTCCTATGAGCTGCTGCCGCTGTATTGCGAGGTGGCGGTGATCTATCTGCTGTTTTCCACTGTGCTCACCTTCATCCAGCGCGCCGGGGAAAGGAGGCTGGCCACCTATGGCAAGCGCAAATGAGCGGCTGCTCTCTATCCAGGGCGTCCGCAAGGCGTTCGGGCAGCAGGATGTGCTGCGGGATGTGAGCCTGACGGTGAACAAGGGCGACGTGATGGCCATTCTCGGCCCCAGCGGCTCGGGCAAAACCACCCTGCTGCGCTGCCTGAACTTCCTCGAGCGCGCCGACGGCGGAACGCTTGCCTTCGATGGCGAGACGTTTGATCTGCATCATATCCATAAACACGATATTGCCCGTATCCGCCGCAAGACGGCGTTTGTGTTTCAAAGCTACAATTTGTTTCTCAACAAAACCGCCCTGGCCAACATCATGGAAGGGCTGGTGATTGCCCGGCGGACGCCCAAGGCCCAGGCAAAAGAAATCGGGCTGCGGATGCTGCGCAAGGTGGGCCTGGAGGACCGGGCGGATGCGTATCCATCCGAGCTTTCCGGCGGCCAGCAGCAGCGTGTGGCCATCGCCCGCGCTTTGGCCACCGACCCGGAAATCATCTATTTTGACGAGCCCACCTCCGCCCTGGATCCGGAGCTCACCGGCGAGGTGCTCTCCGTGATGCGGGATCTGGCCCGGGAGGGCATGACCATGCTGGTGGTCACCCATGAAATGGGGTTCGCCCGGAATGTGTCCAATCGCGTGGCGTTTATGGAAAACGGCGTGATCGTGGAGGAGGGCTCATCCAAAGCGTTCTTCGCCCAGCCTAAGGAGGCGCGCACCCGCGCGTTTTTGCAGCTGCTGGACGATGAATAAAAAAGCCCCGCATTTGCGGGCGCAGGAAAGGAATGAAACAAAATGAAGAAGATGTGCAAGCTGATGGCGCTGGTAATGGCGCTGATGCTGGCGGCGATGGGCTGCACGCTGGCGCAGGATGATCTGCTCTCCCAGATTCAGAAAAAGGGCGAGATCGTAGTGGCCACGGAAGGCGCCTGGGCGCCCTGGACGTATCACGATGAGGACGGCACGCTGGTGGGCTTTGATGTGGAAGTGGCCCAGGCCATCGCGAAAAAGCTGGGCGTGGAAGCCAAATTTGTGGAAACGGAATGGGACGGTATTTTCGCCGGACTGGACGGCGGCCGCTACGACATCGCCGCCAACGGCGTGGAAGTGACCCCGGAACGGGCGGAGAAATATCATTTCACCACGCCTTATGGCTATATCCGCACGGCGCTGATCGTCCGCGGGGATAACGACAGCATCCAGACCTTTGAGGACCTGAAGGGCAAGCATACTGCCAACTCCATCGCCAGCACCTATATGACCCTGGCTGAGAGCTATGGGGCTACCGCTGCGGGCGTGGATACCCTGGATCAGACCATCCAGATGGTGCTTTCCGGCCGGGCGGACGCTACGCTGAATGCCGAAGTGTCCTTCTATGATTATATGCGCGTGCATCCGGAAGCGAACCTGAAGGTGGTGGCGCTGACGGAGGAAGCGTCCCAGGTGGCTATCCCCGTGCGTAAGGATGCGGATTGCGAATCCCTGCTGGACGCGATCAGCAAGGCCATTGAGGAACTGGACGCTGAAGGCGAGCTTTCCCGGATTTCCGAAAAGTATTTCGGCAAGGATATCACCAAGGGAAACGAATAACCGATTCCGCTCCCTAACTGGTGGATAAGATGAATAAGTAAAATTTTGTATTTGTCCCGATTGCCTTTCGGGAGTGTGCGGGAGGAGACTTTTGATGAAAAAGTTCCCTCCCGCATATTTCATATTTCCCCTTCTTCAGCAAGAATCAAGACGGATAAGAGAAACGGAAGCCCACGCTTCAGGCTTTCTTGGGAGGGTGCGGAAGGGGCCTGATGAGCGCCGAGCGAAGCGAGGCTGAGGGCCGAGGACAGCCTGAAGGGCTCCGCAGGCCCGAAACCCGCGCTTGCCGTTAGGCAGCAGCGCGGGGCGAAAAGCCGCAAAGAACCCCCTCCCGCGTTATTATTTCCTGCATTATTATTTTCCCTGTAATTCCCCCGCCTGCTCTGCGGCTTTCCGGGCCAGGGCCCAGCCGTATCCCCGGCGCACCAGCGCCTGGGTAATCTTGACCGGATCATTTTGCAGCCGACGGGCCATCTTCCGGGCCTGGGCGCATGCCTGACGCAGCTCGTCCTCTTCGTTCAGCATTTCCAGCGCCGCCTGCGCATCCTGGGCAGAAACACCCTTCATCCGCAGCTCCTGGGCAATCCGCCCGCGGCCATAGCGCTTGGCCCGGCTGTCCACCCATTGCTCCGCGAAGCGCTGATCGCTCACCAGATCGTGGGTAGCCAGCGTGGCCATCACATGGGCGATTACCTCCTCGGGATAACACGACCGCCGCAGCCGCGCCCGAATTTCCCCTTCGCTGCGCTCCCGAAGCGCCAGAAATTTCACCGCCGTTTCCAGCGCGTGGGGATACCCCCGCCGGGAGATGAACAGCCGGTATTCTCCCGGATCCAGCGGTTCGCCTGCCCGCACCCGGCGCTCCAGAAACAGCGCCGCCGGAATCCGCAGTTCCTCCCCGGACAACATCTTCACCCGGGCCACGCCGTTCCGGCGCACCACTTCCGTCACTCGATCCATCCCGATCGCTCCGTTCCTTTTTCGTTAAATACCGTATGCCATAGATACCGGATCACCCCGGCGTTCAGATCCGCCAGCACACCCCGGCGGGCTTCGCTGGCACCAGAAGTAAGCAGCGCCACCCCCCGACGGATGGCCGGGTCAAAAAACAGGGCGTGCACCGCGCCATAGGCCATGCCCTGATGCCCATATAGCGGCCGGGGGGACAGCGATGGGTCCTGCAAAATAAACGTGCCCACACCCTGGGACAGATTGTTCGCCCGCGCGCCAAATCCGGCAATAGGCCGGCGCATGGCCGCAAGGCTCTCCGCCGTTAAAAAGCCCGGCTGCATCCCTGCCGCGCCCAGCTTCGCCAGCGCCGGCGCGGACAGGCACAGATTGCCGTGGGCCAGCGCGTAATGCTGCTGCGCATTCACTTCGGGCGGCGGCAGGGGCCGGGCCTGACGCTTCGCTCCATCCAGCGCAGGCCCGCGGCGGGGCGGCAGAATCCGATACGCATCCGCCAGCGGGCTTGCGATCTTCTGGGGATAAAAGGACGCGGCAATGCCCAGGGGCTGAAACACCGTTTCCTGCATCAGCGCCTCGAAATCCATGCCCGCGGCGGCTTCCAGCACCGCTCCGGCAATGCCTGCCCCCAGATTGGAATATTCCCAGCTTTCTCCGGGCAGGTGCGCGCAGAAACTGTCCCCGCGCAGGATGGCTTCCAGCGTTTCGCCCTGCCCGATCCCGGCGTTGTAGGCTACGCCATCGTGAATGCCCGCCGTATGGGACAGCAGCATCCGCAGCGTAATGGGCGTATCCGGCGCGGCGGGATGGCGCAGGGAAAAGGGGAGATACCGGTTCACATCTGCGTCCAGCGCCACGCGGCCCTGCTCCTGCAGCCGCATGGCTCCCAGCGCGGTGGCAAGCTTGCTTACCGACGCGGCGCGATACACCGTGTCCAGCCCCGCCGCCATACCCCGCCGGGCGCTGCCAAAGGCCAGGCCGCCGATGGCCCCCTTTTCATCAAAGAGGCTCAGGCTGGCCCCCACGCAGCGGTATCGCCGCAGAATCCGTTCCAGCTCCCCGGCGATGGCGGGAGACAGCGTGGCTGCATTCAGGCGGCCGCGGACGGGAACGAAGGGCAGCACCAGCCGGTAAAAACGCCAATCCTGCATGGCGATCCTCCTTTTTGCTTCATAAAAATGGACGCTTGCGGGCATGCTAATCCCGTACCAATTCACAAGGAGGGATGAACCATGCCCAATGGATGCGGATGCACCCTGACCAGCAAAGACCTGACCGTGATCGAGGATCAGCTGACCCACATGGCCATGAGCTGCCGGGTGGCGATGAATTACGCCAATCAGTTCCAGAATCCCCAGCTCAAGCAGATGGCCGCCACGGTGGCCCAGCATCACCGCCAGCAGTTTGACGCGCTGTGCGCTTTCCTGAACGGCTGTCAGTGAAAAAGGAGGAAGCAACCATGAATCAGCAAACGCAGCCCTGGAACCAGAATCAGTATCAGCCCCAGGCCAACGCCACGCAGCCGCTGAGCGATCAGGAGCTGGCCTTTGACCTGCTTTATCAGGAAAAGGCGCTGATGGCCAATATTGCTTCCGAAGTGCTGGAAGCCAGCCATCAGGGAATGCGCCAGGTGATGAACGACACGTTCATGCAAATCGGCCAGGATCAGCTGCAGATTTTCCAGCTGATGCAGCAAAACGGCTGGTATCAGACCAAGCCAGCCCAGCCCCAGGACGTGCAGACCGCCAAGCAGAAGTACCAGCAGATGCGCAACACGCTGTAATCCGCCCCCACATCGGCACAGCCAAGGGCCATAGGCAGCTGCAGAGCTCCTCTGGCCCTTATTTTATGCATCATGCCCTTAAGGCAACAGCAGGGGCAAAGCAGCGCGCCGGGCATGGCGCGGGGAGAGACATCATGCCCTGTTCACATTTTTGTTCTTCTTCGCCCGGACGATCAGCGCAATGCCCGCCGCGATGACCAGCACCGCGGACAGCGCCTGAGACACCCGCACCGGGCCCAACATGAGGCTGTCCGTGCGCAGGCCCTCGATCACCATCCGGCCCAGGCCATACCAGCACAGATATAATAAAAACAGGCTGCCTGGGGTTTTGAGCTTTTTTCGGATGCCCCACAGCAGGATAAACCCCGCCAGATCCCAGCAGGATTCATAAAAGAACGTGGCCTGATGCCAGGCCCCGTCGGCATACACCGCCACGGGGAAGAATTGCCAGGCCGGATCGGTGATGGGCCTGCCGTAGGCTTCGCCATTAAAGAAATTGCCCCAGCGGCCGATGGCCTGGCCCAGAATCAGCGCGGGGGCCACCATGTCCGCCAGCGTGGCGAAGGGCAGCCTGCGCACCCGGGCAAACACAAACGCCGCGATGGCCCCGCCGATCACGCCGCCGTAAATGGCCAGCCCGCCTTCCCAGATTTTCAGAATGCGCACGGGATCCGGAGCGTACAGCGCCCAGCGAAAGGCCACATAATACAGCCGCGCGCCGATGATCGCCGCAGGCACTACCCACAGCGCGAAATCCACGGTGGTATCCTGAGGCAGGCCCAGCCGCTTTTCTTCCCGGCCGCACAGCAGCGCGCCGATGCCGATGGCGGCGGCAATCAGCAGCCCATAAATGGGAATCACTCCAAACAGCAGGCGGTTCATGGCAGATGCTTTCACCTCGCAAGGGTTTTTCCGCGCAAAAGGCGCGGGGATACAGGGTTAATATGCGTCCCCGCCCCGCGCCTTATGCCCGATTGTTTTTACACAAGCGCCCGGTATTCCCGGTCAATCTTTTGCAGCCAGTCGATAATGGGCAGATGCTGGGGGCAAAGGCCCTCGCACCGGCCGCAGGAAAGGCAGCGGCTGCCGTCATGCTCGTTCTTTTCCAGCTCCTGATAGCCTCTGCGGAAGCGGGCGGGATCATCGAACATCTTGCTTTCGTTATATCCCCGGAACACCTGGGGAATGCTCACGCCGCCGGGGCAGGGCACGCAGTATTCACAGCCCGTGCAGCCTACCGGCATCCGGGACAGATACGCCTGCTTGAGCTGGGCAATCAGCGCCTTGTCCTTGTCGGTCAGGCCGTTCACGGTGAGACCGTCGAAAATGCGCAGGTTGTCGTCCAGCTGCTCCATGGTGGTCATGCCGCTGAGAATGGTGGCCACCTCCGGGAAATCGGCCACATAGGCAAAGGCCCATTCCACGGCGCTGCGCTGCTTTTCATAGCCTTCCATCAGCGCCCGCACGTTTTGCGGCGGATTGGCCAGCGCGCCGCCCCGCAGCGGCTCCATCACCACGATGGGCACGCCCCTGCGGCCCGCTTCCCGCAAGCCCTCCACGGTGGCCTGCCGGTCGTCGTCCAGATAGTTGAACTGGATCTGGGCCATGCCCCAGCCGTCGAAATCCCGGAGCACTTCCAGAAACGCGTCCTTATCATCATGGAAGGAAAAGCCGGTATGCCGGATGCGGCCGTCCTTGAGGGCCTGACGCAGGAAATCCTGATAATGGAAGGCCTGCATCTTGTGGAACCGGTCCCGGCTCACCGCATGAAGAATATAGAAATCCACATAGGGCACATCCAGCTTCCTGAGCTGCTCATCCAGCAGCCGGTTCATATCCTTTTCTTCTTCCACCAGCCACAGGGGCAGCTTGGTGGTCAGCGTCACCTTTTCCCGGTAGCCGTCCTTCAGGGCCAGGCCGGTCACAATTTCGCTTTCGCCGTTATGATAGCCATAAGCCGTATCCACATAGGAAACGCCCTGATCGACGCCGTGGCGCACCAGCGCGATGGCGGCTTCCCGATCAATCACCTTCTTGCCGTCTTCCTCCCGGGTGGGCAGGCGCATCATGCCCATCCCCAGCCGGGATACCTGAAAGCCATGCTGGCCAAAGGGTACGTACTGCATGCTTCATCCTCCTTAAATAAAGAAATGCCTGATAAAACCTGTTGTTTGCCTCCCATTTAGTATAAACAAAAACAAGGAATTTGTAAAGCAGTGAGCCGCGGCAGGTAAGGAAACAAAAGCCTGCTTCTTTTCTATTCCGGAACACCTGACTGGCAGATAATGAGCCCATGCATATCCCGCAATGGCCGCGTCCTCACAGCCGCAGGCGGCTGCGGTATTCCCGGGGCGTCATGCCCTGGCGCGCCCGGAAAAAACGCGTCAGATAGAATTGATCGCAAAAGCCCAGCTGTTCCGCGATCTGGCCAATGCTCAGCGTGGAGTCCGCCAGCAGGCGGATCAGCGCCTGAAACAGCATGTCGTCCATATACCGGCCCAAGGGCATGCCAAACTCACTGCGGAAGCGCTTGGTCAGCGAGCTTTCGGAAAGTCCCAGCGCCCGGGCCACATCCCCGATGGTGAGCCTGGAGGAAAGCGCTTCCTCCACGCAGGAAAACACCTGCCGCAGAAACGGCGAACGATGGGCTTCCAGCCGTCCGTCCAGCCCGGCCAGCGCCAGAAAACGATACACATCCGCCCGCAGCTGCTGCTCCATCCACGCCGCGTCCATCGGGCTTTCCGATTGGTATGCCAGCGCCAGCGCCTGGGGCGATTGCAGCAGCGGCAGCGACAGCATCTGCCCATTGCCGGCGAAAATGTCATAGCCGTCGATGGTGCGGCAGGCAATATGGAAGAACAGCTGGCGCATCCCATGGGCCTGACCGGATTTCAGCGTCAGTCCCGGGGGCAGCAGATACGCCCGCCCTGCTTCCAGCGCCATGCGCCCCGCCGCGCTTTCCACAAAGCCTGCGCCGGCGAGAATGTAATACACCCGGGAAAAGGGCGGCATGGGCTGATTCAGCTGCCAATCCTCATGGAGCGAGGCCAGGCCGTGGTCCAGCAGCGTTACGGCCAGCGCGCTTTCCGATTGTCCCACATGGGGAGAATGAAAAATATTCATGACGATTTCTCCATATTTCCGCTGAAAAATGCATAGCAATTTTCCCACAGCAATATTATACTCAATTTGACTGAACCGCGCAATAATTTAAGGAGGAAATTTCATATGAGCAGCTATGTTACCCGCAAAACCCCCGGCAACACGGAATGGTTCCGGGCGGATCGTTTCGGCATGTTCATTCATTGGGGCCTGTATGCGCTGCCTGCCCGGCACGAATGGATCAAGAACAGGGAATGCATCCCCGAAGAAAAATACCAGAAGTATTTCGAGCATTTCAATCCCGATCTGTATGACGCCCGGGCCTGGGCCAAAGCCGCCAAGGCCGCCGGCATGAAGTATGCCGTGCTCACCACCAAGCATCACGAAGGCTTTTGCATGTTCGATTCCAAGTTCACCGATTACAAATGCACCAACACCCCCGCGGGCCGGGATCTGGTGCGGGAATACGTGGACGCGTTTCGGGCTGAGGGCCTGAAGATTGGCTTTTACTATTCCCTGATTGACTGGCACCATCCCCATTTCCCCATCGACATGCTCCATCCCCGCCGCAATGATCCCGATGCCGAGCAGTTCAATCAGGGACGGGACATGCGCATCTACGCCCAGTATATGCGCGATCAGGTGACCGAGCTGCTTTCCAATTACGGAAAAATTGACATTCTCTGGTTCGATTTCTCCTATTCCAATCATGCGCCCCTGCCGGGCAAGGAATGGATGAAGGGCAAGGGCAAGGATGACTGGGAGGCTGAAAAGCTGATTGCCACTGCCCGCTCCCTGCAGCCGGACATTATCATCGACAACCGCACCGAGCTGGAGCAGGATCTGTGGACCCCCGAGCAGTATCAGGTGACCGAATGGGTGCGTCATCCCAAGACCGGCGAGCTGGTCACCTGGGAAGCCTGCCAGACCTTCTCGGGTTCCTGGGGCTATCACCGGGATGAATCCACCTGGAAGTCCCCCGAAATGCTGATCCGCATGCTGGTGAACACGGTGTCCTGCGGCGGGAATCTGCTGATGAACGTGGGGCCCACCTCCCGGGGCGAGTTTGACGACCGGGCCAAGAATGCGCTGGCGGTTTACGAGCGCTGGATGCATTTCAACAGCCGCTCGATTTACAATTGCACCATGGCCGAGCCGGAGCTGCTTAAGACCTGCCCGCCGGACTGCCGCTATACCCAGAGCGTGGATGGCAAGCGGCTGTATGTGCATCTGTTCGCCTATCCCTTCCAGCATCTGCTGATCCACGGGCTGGCCGGCAAGGTGGACTATGCCCAGTTCCTCCATGACGGCAGCGAAGTGCTGATGCATGAGGGGAAGGTGCCTCATTTCTCCGAGGGTATCGCCCAGGGCGAGGATTTGCTGGTGCTGAATCTGCCGGCCATCAAGCCCAATATGGAAGTGCCCGTTATTGAGCTGTTCCTGAAATAAGCCTATTGCTCCATACCAAAAGCGCTGCCGGGTAGTCGGCAGCGCTTTTGCGTGGAAGGGGGCGGGGGACGATGTGGGGCTATGCGCCCCACACCCGCACCAGGGAGTTCCTCCCTGGACCCGGTACACAATTTTACTAGATTTAAGAAATCAACGGGTTTCTGTGTGGAGCTGGGGGACGATGTGGGGCTATGCGCCCCACACCCCGCACCAGGGAGTTCCTCCCTGGACCCGGTACACAATGGGACTTGGATTTAAGAAATCGGCGTTTTTCTGTGTGAAACAGCAGGAACGATGTGGGGCTATGCGCCCCCAAAGACTTCCCTGCCCGCCGTCCGCCTTAATCGACGGAACTGGTGATTTTCTTGGGCAGGAAACCGGAAAACACGGTGCGCTTATCGTCGCTTTCCACGGTGAGATCCCCACCGGCGGCGCGCATGGTGTTTCGGGAGATGTAGAGCCCCATGCCCCTGCCTTCGCCCTTGCCGGAAACGCCGGCTTCGAAAATGGCGCCCTGGGTACTTTTCGGGATGGCGGGGCCATTGTTGGAAATGGCAAAGGATATGCTGCGCACATCCTCGCTCAGGGCAATTTTCAGCCGCGCGCCCTTGCGGCCTTCCAGCGCATCCATGGCATTGTCGATCAGATTGCCCAGCACCCGGCAAAGCTCCCACGCGGGCACGGGCAATTCCCGCCAGGCCGCCTGGATGTTCTGCTCCACCCGCACGCCCCTCTTCTGCGCTTCGGCTGCCTTGGCCCGCAGCAGCGCATTCACCGGCGCACAGGCGGTTTTCATCTGCTGGCTCAGGGCCTGAATGTCGCCGTAGACCTGCTCAATGTATCGGTTCGCCTCTTGATATTCGCCCATTTCCATCAGGCTGTAAACCACCTGCAAATGATTCAGAAAGTCATGGCGCTGAGAGCGCAGGGCAATGTTCAGATCCGTCATCTGGGAAACGGTCTTGTCCAGCCCGTCCAGCTTGAGGGTCATGTGGCCGGCAGCCATGGCTTCGCGAATGTCCACCACCGCGCCCCAGATCACCACCACCGCCAGCATCAGCACCAGAATATCGCCCAGCGCGCCCTGCAGGGCCATGTTCATCCGATCCGTGAGCACATAAACCGCCAGGCCCACCATGGCCAGAATCTGCATGGCATTGATAACAACGGCATATACCGCCGCCTTGTGCATATTGAATTGGGGCTGGATTTTCATGACGCGCCTTCCATCTCCTTTCGCAGGGCCGCCAGCGCCCGCCGTTCCTTACGGGAAACCTGCATCTGGGTCATGTTCAGCCGCTGGGCGGCCTGGCGCTGGCTCAGCCCATCCCGGAACCGGCAAAGCAGCAGCTGCCGCTCTCCCTCGGTCAGGACGGTTAGCGCCTTTTGCAGATCCTGCCGCCGCTCCATTCTTTCAAAGCCGCTCTCGGGCGCGGCCAGCTTTTCTCCCAGCCGCAGCCCGTCCTCATCCTCCTGATCCAGAGAAGAAACCTGATGCGCCTCCTGGGCCGCCAGCACGGAAAGCACCCTGCTCATTTCCCATCCCAGCGCCTGCGCCAGCGCCCGGGCGGAGGGCTCCTGATGCTGCTGCTGCAAATAGGCGCTTCGGGCGGCGGACAGCCGCGCGCCATCCTCCTGCAGCGTGCGGGGCGTGCGCAGAAGGGAGCCCTTGTCCCGCAGATAATTGCGCACCGCGCCGGTGACGGTGGGGGTGACAAAGGTGGTGAATTTCAGGCCCCGGCCGGGATCAAACCCCCGAAGCGCCGAAACGCAGGCCAGAGACGCCACCTGATATAAATCCTCATATTCCACGCCCCGCCCCGAAAAACGCCGGGCAATCAGGGCGCATAGCGGCAGCGCCGCCGAAAGCGCCGCTTCCAGGGCCGCCTGAGTTTGCAGCGCGGCGTATTGGCAGGCCGTCTCATGCATCTTTGCTGCATTCATGGGCGGCTTACTCCTTGGCGGGCAGCGTCATGCGCACGCAGTGAACCCCGCTTTCGTCCTTTTCCAGCGCCACTTCTTTTACCAGCGTGCCGATAATCAGCCGGGAAATATCCGGGTCTGCCGCATCGCAGCAGGCCTGCGCGCTGCGCTCCTGGGCGGAGAGGCATACGTGCAGCCCGTCCTGAAGCATCTGGCAGCGCAGCGTCAGCGTTTCCGCGGCGTAATCCTGATGCAGCAGCAATTCGCAGCTTTCGTCGATGGCGGTTCGCAGATCCTCCAGCAGATCCACCGGCAGATCGTAAATGCCGCCCACCCCGGCCACCGCCATCCGCAGTACCAGCGCCCATTCGGGCTTGGCGGGCACGGTCAAAATCATGGGTTTCATTCCTTCGTCACCACTTTCATATCCTGCTGGGGGAGCAGCGGGGCCAGCATGGCCCTGGCCTGCTCTCCATCCGAGACCCACATTTCCCGGGGGCACAGCAGCGTGATCCCTTCCTCGGGCAGATTTACATAGACCGGGATTCCGCCCGGCAGCCCGGCCAGAATCGCCTGGGCCTGGGCCAGCGTTTCCCGCTTCATCCGCAGATAGAGCTTCGTTCGGGCCCCCTGCGCCCGCTGGGCATCGGTGCGGGTATCGATTTTTTCCGGCGGGGCCAGCGGCTCCACAATATCCGCCACCAGCTTGATTTCCTCATCCTCCCGCACGGAAAGCCGCCCCGTTACCAGCACGGCCTGATCCTCCGAAAGCCCATGGCTGTATCGCTCATATACCCGGGGAAACAGCAGGCATTCCACCTGTCCGGTCTGGTCCTCCAACGTAATAAACCCCATCATGGCGCCCTTTTTGGTGGCCTTGGCATGGGTTTCCACGATGATGCCCCCCATGCTCACCCGCTTGCCGTCCTCGCTCAGGCCCTGATCTTCCCGATCGGCAAGCTCGGCCAGATAGGCCGTGCTGCAATCCAGCTTGCGCAGCAGCGGCTCGTATTCATCCAGGGGATGGGCGGAGCAGTAAACCCCCGTCATTTCCTTTTCCTGAGACAGCAGCTCCCGCAGGGGATACTCCATCAGCGGGGGATAGGTCTCCGGGGCGTCCAACGCCTGTGCGCTCTGGCCCAGATCAAAGAAGGACACCTGCCCTGCCACATTCTGCCTGCGGCGATTGAGCTGGGCTTCCATGGCGCTGTCGTAAACGCCCAGGCATTGGGCGCGATTGGCCCCCAGCCCGTCAAAGCAGCCCGCCTTGATCAGGCTTTCCACCGCCCGCTTGTTCACATCCTCCCCGGCCATGCGGCGGCAGAAATCAAACAGATCCCGGAACGGGCCCATGCGCCGCCGTTCCTCCACAATGGCGTCCACCGCCTTTTCTCCCACGTTCTTTACCCCGCCCATGCCAAAAAGGATGCCCATGCTTCCCTTTTCGTCGTGTGCCACGGTGAACTGCCGCATGGATTGATTGATTCGGGGCGGCAAAATGGGGATTCCCTTCTGGCGGCAATAATAAATATACGCGGCGATTTTCCCGGCATTGCCGGTAAAGGAATTCATCAGCGCGGCCATGTATTCGGCGGGGTAATGGCATTTGAGATACCCCGTCCGCAGGGCCACCACGGCGTAGCAGGCGGCGTGGGGCTTATTGAAGGCGTAAGACGCAAAGGCGGTCATCTCATCAAAGATTTCCTCCGCCACCTCTGCCGGCACGCCCCGGGCCACCGCGCCGGGAATATGCTCTTCCTCGGAGCCGTAGACGAAGTTCTGCCGCTCTTTGGCCATCACGTCCTTTTTCTTCTTGGCCATGGCCCGGCGCACCAGATCGCTGCGGCCATAGGAATAGCCTGCCAGATCCCGCACGATCTGCATCACCTGCTCCTGATACACCATGCAGCCGTAGGTCACATCCAGAATGGGGGCCAGCAGCGGGGTTTTATACTGCACCGTTTCCGGATGCTGCTTGCCCCGGATATACCGGGGAATGGATTCCATGGGCCCCGGGCGATACAGGGAAATGGCGGCGATAATATCCTCAAAGGTGCGGGGCTTCATATTGGCCAGGAAGGTGCGCATGCCGCCGCCTTCCAGCTGAAACACCCCGTCGGTGTCCCCCTGGCAGATCATGTCGTACACCGCCGGATCATCCAGAGGAATGTCCTCTGGCTTGAGATCCACGCCCCGGGCCCGGAGCATATCCAGCGTATCACGGATGACCGTCAGGGTGCGCAGACCCAGAAAATCCATTTTCAGCAGGCCCAGCTTCTCAATGATGCCCATGGGATATTGGGTGGTGATCACATCGTCGTTGCGCTGCAGGGGCACATAATGGGTGACGGGCTCCCGGGTAATCAGCACGCCGGCAGCATGGGTGGAGGCATGGCGGGGCATGCCCTCCAGGGTGGCCGCGGTGTCAATCAGCTTTTTCACCCGGGGCTCGGAGGCATACATTTCCCGCAGCTCCTTGCTCTGGTTCATGGCCTTTTCCAGCGTCATGTCCAGCGCCATGGGCACTGCCTTGGCCACCTGATCCACCTCGGCGTAGGGGTATCCCAGCACCCTGCCCACATCCCGCAGCACGCCCCGGGCGGCCATGGTGCCGAAGGTGATGATCTGGCAGACGTGATCCGCGCCGTATTTCCGGGCCACATAATCGATCACTTCCTGCCGCCGCTCATAGCAGAAGTCTACATCAATATCCGGCATGGATACCCGCTCCGGGTTCAGAAAGCGCTCAAAAAGCAGCTGGTATTTCAGGGGATCCAGCATGGTGATATTCAGGCAATAGGCCACGATGGAGCCCGCGCCGCTGCCGCGGCCGGGGCCAACCATGATGCCATTGTCCTTGGCGTATTTAATGAAATCCCAGACGATAAGGAAGTAATCCACATACCCCATTTTCGTGATCACCGACAGCTCATATTCCAGCCGGTCCCGGGCTGTCTGATCATCCGGGGCATAGCGCTGGGCCAGCCCCTCCTCGCACAGCCGCCGGAGCATGGAATCGGAGGTTTCCCCGGCAGGCACGTCATAACGGGGGAGATGGACTGTGGAAAAATCGAAATCCACCCGGCAGCGCATGGCAATCTCTTCCGTGCGATGCACCGCGTCTGCATGCCCCGGGAACAGAGAAAGCATCTCGCTTTCGGATTTCACATACAGCTCCTGCGTCGTCATGCGCATGCGGGCATCGTCCTCCAGGGTTTTTCCCGTCTGAATGCACATGAGCACTTCCTGGGCGTCCGCGTCCTCCCGGCGCTCGTAATGGCAGTCGTTGGTGGCCACCAGAGGCACGCCGGTTTTCGCGCTCATGTCCATCAGCCGGGGGAGCACCTGCTTCTCCTCCGGGATGCCGTGATCCATGATTTCAATATAAAAGTGCTCGGGGCCAAACAGCGCGGCCATATCGCGCACATATTTTTCTGCTTCCTGATATTGCTCGTCCAGCAGAAGCTTGGGCAGATCGCCGCTCAGGCAGGCCGTCAGGGCGATCAGGCCCTCGTGGTGCTGCCGCAGCAGGGCGTAATCGATTCGGGGTTTATAGTAAAATCCCCGCACAAATGCCTGACTCACCAGCTCCATCAGATTGCGATAGCCCGTTTCATTTTCGCACAGCAGGATCAGATGGCTGTATTCCCGGCTCAGCGCGCGCTTATCCTCCATGTCCGGGCAGACGTATACCTCGCACCCGATCACCGGATGAATCCCCGCTTTCTGGCAGGCCATATAAAACTCCACCGCGCCGTAAAGCACGCCGTGATCGGTGATGGCGCAGGCGTCCATGCCCAGCTCCTTCACCCGTTTCACCAGCCGCTCAATCCGGCACGCCCCATCCAGCAGGCTATACTCCGTATGCAAATGCAGATGCGCAAACGCCATGATGTTCCTCCGATTTTTTAGCAGGGTTTTGCAGTGTACGCTCCCTGAGAACCATGGAAAATATCATTTTCTATGGGGTGCCGGGACAGCGGCTGATGGAATCAGAAGTCAATCGCATTCTTACTCCCAGGCCATATACGCCACCCGGGGCTGCTCGGACAGATCGCCGCGGGTGACGCGGAGCAGGGGCATGGGCTCGGCGGATTGCGCGCCCATCAGCTGCAGAAAGGGCTCGGGCCCGGCAATGGGCCAGTCCTGGTTCACGGCGGTTTTGTAATGCATGGGGATTACGATCCGCGGCTGCACCGCGTCCGCAACCGCCTTGGCGGTTTCCGCATCAATGGTGTAGTGTCCCCCCACGGGCAGCATCAGAATGTCTACCCGCCCTAAAGCGGAGAGCTGCGCCGGGGTTATCATCTCGCCCAGATCCCCCAGATGCGCCACCGTCAACCCATCCATCTCTATGCGCATGATCAGATTCCGCCCGCGCTTTTGCCCCTGCACTTCATCGTGAAAGGACGGAATTGCTGTCACCCTCACCTCCGGCGCCAGCATCCATACCCCTTCACTGTCCACGATCGCCGGCGTGCCGCTGGCCTTGCTGATCTCATTGTGATCTCCGTGAGCGTGGGATACCGTTACCCCGTCCGCCCGCCAGTGCTTCATGGGATAGCCTACATGGCTGTCATAAGGGTCTGTCAGCAGCGAAAATCCGCTGGCGCTCTCCAGATAAAACTCCGAATGCCCGTGATAGGTGATCAGCATGGCGTTTCTCCTTTCAGATAACCGGCGATCAGCATGCCGGCGCTTCGGGGCAGCGGCTCTCCCCGGCGCTGATGAAGCGCCAGCAGAGGCGGCAAAAGCCGGATGAGCGCGTCCGTGTCCGCTCCGTCCAGGCATTTCAGCGTCAGCCGCAGGGGCGGGATGGGCTGCCGCGCCGGATCGCCCTCCCCCTGCAAAAGCCGCCGGGCCAGACCCCATAGATACAGATTTTCGTCAGTGGGCGCGGGCAGGGACACGTCTGGCAGCGCGGCTATCAGCTGCCGGTATGCTTCCGGCGCGCCGTCAATCCGCCGCAGCCGTCCCGCCGCAGTCACCTGAAAGCCCGCCGCCTGCAGCGCCGCGTCCACTGCCGCCGCATCCGCGCAATGGCAGGGATAATCGCTGATAAACAGCCCGTCCGCCGCCCGATCCCGCTGTAAAAAGCCCCGGGGAATCAGGCTGCGCAGTGCCTGCCGCCAGGGCTCAAGGGGCGTCATGCCTTGCCCGCCGGGCAAAAGCGGATATGCAGCTCATGCATGGCCGCAAACTGGCCCTGCAGATCCAGCTGATATTGCAGGCTCACCTCGCCGCCGGCGCTGGGGTCCACCTGATATTTCACCCGGGTGGCATACACGCCCATGTCCAGCGCCCCATAGGGCGTGGCATAGCTGCCCTCGAACCGGCAGCCCTTTTCAAACACCATGCTGGTTTCATAATCCCCCTGGCGCTCCATGGTCACCACGCCCCGGTTCATGGTCACGGTGATTTCGTGGGTGCCGCCGCCGTCGGGCTGGGTTTCGGTATAGCGCAGCCGCCAGTCATCCTTTTCCCCGGTGAGGGTGCCGGTGGTGAGCAGGCGCACGGCCTCCCCCTCCTCCTGAGGGCTCTGGGCCTTGCCTGTAACAGATAAAAGCACTTGCTTGGACGTCATCAATTGTCTCTCCTTTTCCGCTTTCCAGCGGTACCTTGAGTATACCACATTTTCCCGCCGCTCTGCAACGCCGGCGCATCCCCCGGCAGAAAAAATTTTTTTCATATTTTTCTATTTATTTCCTGATAATACGGAATAAACATGCGTTAGTTGTTGTAAATATGTATAATTTTTATTTGGCAATGTCCACGTCTTGTGGTGGGCGTGGCAGGGCTCCACAAGGGATAGATCAGAAAAGTTATCCACAGTATTCGCTGCAACCGGGCGATAAAATTCCGGGCAGGCCCTTGAAAAAACGGGAGAAATCTGGTATCATAGGGCCGAGGCTGATCAAGTGGAAAGTTTTCCACAAAAAGTTATCCCCATCCCACGAATGCATTCCATTCGCCGGGTGTTCTTTTTTCGGCCCGGAACACATTCGTTAGGCCCAATAAACATGCATCCTGGCATGCATTCGGAAGCGGAGCGATATACAGTGGATACACAGGCAATCTGGGATCAGGCGTGCGCCGTGATGCGTGCGGAAATGACGCAGGTGACGTTCAATACGTGGATCAAGGCGGCCCTTCGGCCCCTGGGGCTGAACGGAGATCAGTTTTTCATTGAAGCCGTGACGAATTTCTATCACGGCTTTGTGGTGCCGCGGTATGCGACGCTGATTGCCAATTCCCTGGCGCAGGTGCTCGGCCGGCCGATGAAGGTTCAGATTCTCACGCCCGATCAGGCGGACGAATATCGCGAGGGCGTGACCCCGGCGGACAAGCCGGAGGAAACCTCTCCCCTGAACCCCAAGTATACCTTCGACACCTTCGTGGTGGGTAACAATAACCGCTTCGCTCATGCGGCGGCGCTGGCAGTGGCCGAATCCCCGGCGGACGCGTATAATCCGCTGTTTATTTACGGCGGCGTGGGTCTGGGCAAGACTCATCTGATGCACGCCATCGGGCATTACATCCTGTCTCAGAAGCCTGGCGCCCGGGTGAAATATGTTACCTGCGAAATCTTCGTCAACGATATGGTGACGGCGATTAACAAAAAAACCCAGAATGAGTTCCGGGAAAAGTATCGGAATATCGACGTGCTGATGGTGGACGACATCCAGTTCCTTACCGGCAAGGTGGGCTTTCAGGAGGAGTTTTTCCACACCTTTAACGCCCTGCACACCGCGGGAAAGCAGATCGTTCTGTCCTCGGATCGGCCGCCTAAGGAAATCGCCAAGCTGGAGGAGCGGCTGCGCAGCCGGTTTGAATGGGGCCTGATTGCGGATATTGCCAAGCCCGATCTGGAAACCCGGGTGGCCATTTTGCAGCGTAAAGCCGAGGAAGAGGGCATGCGGGTGGATTCCCAGGTGCTCACCATGATCGCCGAACGGGTGGCCAGCAATATCCGGGAGCTGGAGGGCTGCCTGACCCGGCTGGTGGCGTATTCGTCCCTGACCGGCCGGCCCATCGATCAGCAGCTGGCAGAGGAAGCGCTCAAGGAAGTGTTTGCCCGCAGCGAGCCCCGGCATGTCACCTGCGAGGATGTGATGGAAGCCGTGGCCACTTATTATAACGTGACTGTGGACGATTTGAAGGGCTCCCGCCGGAGCCGGGATGTGGCCGTGCCGCGGCAGATTGCCATGTATATCGCCCGGGAAACCGTGGGCGCGCCCCTGACCATGATCGGGGATTGCTTCGGCGGCCGGGATCACTCCACCGTGAACCACGCCTGCCAGAAGGTGGCCGCCGAGACCAAAGCTTCTCCTTCCCTCAACACCCTTGTCAGCGATTTGATTCAGCAGCTGACGCAACGATAAAATACGGAAAAATATCAGCGTGTCAAAAAACGACGTTTTTGACACGCGCCATGCAGGATGAAAGGGTTCATCCTGCATGGCAAGGCTTACGTATAGGGGCTTTTTCGACAGTCTGAATATGCGAGAGGGGCTTTCTTTCTTCCGAAAGAAAGCCCCTCTCGCAATAGGATCGTTATGATTGAAAAAACAGTTCAAGCGCTTATCCGAATCGTTTTTCGGGAGGGTGCTTTTGACGCAAAAGCATCCTCCCGCAATATATTTTGGAATACGATCGCTTATCCCTTCTGGCGCTTCAGCCAGACCATGAGCACGGCAATGTCGGCGGGGGACACGCCGGGAATGCGGGACGCCTGGCCCAGAGAAACCGGGCGCTGAGCGCTGAGCTTCTGCCGCGCCTCCAGGCGCAGCGCGTCCATGTGGGCATAATCCGCATCCGGGGGAATCAGCGCTTCCTCCATGGCCCGGGCCTGCTTGATCTGCGCCATCTCCTTTTGCAGATACCCTTCGTATTTAATCTGAATCTGTGCCTGCTCCCGGGCACCGGCGGAATAATCCCAGCCCTCGGGCAGGGTCAGCTCCGTCTCCGGGCGCTTGAGCGCCTGGGCCATGCCCGCGTCCTCCAACCGGCGAATCAGCTCCGCCGTCTCCTGTGCCTTCTGCTCCATCCGCCGCATCCGCGCATCCGTGGCCAGGCCGATGGCATGGGCCCGGGCAGTGAGCCGCAGATCGGCGTTGTCCTGCCGCAGATACAGCCGGTGCTCCGCCCGGCTGGTCATCATCCGATAGGGCTCATCGGTTCCCTTGGTGGTCAGATCGTCAGCCATCACGCCGATATACGCCTGATCCCGGGTGAGCAGGAAGGGCTCCTTTTCCTGGCAATACAGCGCCGCGTTGATGCCTGCGTAAATGCCCTGGGCCGCCGCTTCCTCATAGCCCGACGTGCCGTTCACCTGCCCCGCCAGATACAGCCCGCCCGCCTGCCGCGCCCCCAGATAGGGCGTGAGCGAAAGGGGATCGATGCAGTCGTATTCAATGGCGTAGGCCAGCCGGGTGATCTGGCAATGCTCCAGCCCGGGAATGGTGCGGTACATGTCCCATTGCACGTCTTCGGGCATGGAGGTACTCATCCCCTGCACGTACCACTCCGGGTATCCGTCCCCCTCCGGCTCCAGAAAAATCTGGTGGCGATCCTTGTCCGCAAACCGCAGCACTTTGGTTTCAATGGACGGGCAATACCGCGCGCCCACGCCTGTGATCGCCCCGGTGAACATGGGCGCACGGTCCAGGTTCTGGCGGATGATTTCATGGGTGCGCTCGTTGGTCCAGGTCAGATAGCAATCCATTTTATTGCGGATGGGCCGATCCGTGAGGAAGGAAAAGGGCGTGGGCGGCTCGTCCCCGTGCTGGGGGGTCATGCGGTCAAAGTCGATGCTGTTTTCCGACACCCGCGCGGGCGTGCCGGTTTTGAACCGGCGCAGGGGGAAGCCCAGATCCCGCAGGGAAGCGGACAGCGCCGTGGCGGGCATCAGCCCCTGCGGGCCGGCGGCCCATTCCGCGGGGCCGATAATGATTCGGCTTTTCAGATACACGCCTGTGCAGACCACAGCCGCCCGGCAGGGGATCACATCCCCGGTAAGGGTTTTCACGCCGCAGACCGCGCCGTTTTGCGTCAGAATCTCTGCGGCCTCGCCCTGACGGAGGGTGAGGTTTGGCTGCGCAAACAGGGTTTTGAGCATCCGCAGATGATATGCCCGCTTGTCCGCCTGCACCCGCAGGGAGTGCACCGCCGGGCCCTTGCCCAGGTTCAGCATGCGGCTTTGCAGCGTCACATCGTCCGCGGCCAGGCCCATTTCGCCTCCCAGCGCGTCCACCTCCCGCACCAGATGGCCCTTGCCCGTGCCGCCGATGGACGGATTACAGGGCATCAGCGCCACGGATTCCAGGTTCAGCGTCAGCAGCAGGGTATCCAGCCCCATCCGCGCGCAGCACAGCGCCGCTTCGCAGCCCGCGTGCCCCGCCCCGATCACCACAATGTCCGCCACGTTCGTTCCCCTCCGTTATTCCTTGGTTCCGGCGGCATGGCTCAGCCGCTCGATTCCCCATTATACATCAATCCCCGGAAAAAGAAAATGGCCCTGCAAGCGTTTTTGTTTGCAGGGGCGAAAGCAATTTTGTACCGCCGATAAAATGCGAACAATTTTATAAAAAGCTATGGCAATATTCGCATTTTTGTGGTATACTGTATAAACGGAAAGATTTGGCGGAAAGGATGACCCTGCAATGGAGAAGATCAAGCGGAACGAGCGGCTGGCGGCCATGACCCAGATTCTCACCGCTTCCCCGAACCGGATTTTTACGCTTTCGCATTTCTGCGATTTATTTTCCACGGCCAAGTCCACCGTCAGCGAGGATGTGGCGATTCTGCAGGACGCCATGGCCCAGTTTCATCTGGGGAAGCTGGAAACGGTGGCCGGGGCGGCGGGCGGCGTGCGGTATCGGCCAGTAGGCATTGGCGCGTCGGCGCGGCCGTTTCTGGAGGGCATCTGCCAGATGCTGATGGAGCCTGAGCGGCAGCTGCCCGGCGGGTATCTCTATTTTTCGGATATTCTGGCCATGCCGGAGCTGGTGCAGGGCATGGGCAATCTGATCGCCGGGGAATACTATGACGCAGGCGTGGATTTTGTGCTCACCATGGAAACGAAAGGCATTCCGGTGGCGCTGATGGTGGCGCAGGCCCTGCGGGTGCCTTTGATTATTGCCCGCCGCGCCACGAAGGTATATGAGGGCAGCGCGGTGAATATTTCCTATGTTTCGGGCTCGGGCGGCATTGAAACCATGGCGCTCTCCCGCCGCGCCGTGAAGGAGGGTCAGCGGGCCCTGATCGTGGATGATTTCATGCGTGGCGGCGGCACGGCCCGGGGCATGATCGAGCTGATGAAGGAGTTTTCCGTCTCTGTGGCCGGCATTTGCTTTGTGCTGGCGCTGGAGCATCCCCAAAAGCGGCTGATTGAGGGCGAAAAATCGCTCATGCTGCTGTCCGACATGCGGGATGGGGAACCGCTGCAGGTGCGCCCGGCAGACTGGGTACGCTGACGAAATTGGGGCCGACCGCGGGCAGGGGAAGCTTTGGGGGCTTTTCGTTCCCAAACAGCTAAACGAGGGCTTCCGGAAACAAGTGCCTCCGGCGGGCAGGGGAATGATTCCCCTGCACCCCCATTCCGCGATGAAAGTTGGCGGGTTATGCAAAGTGTTTCCGCGTGAAGCGTGAGTTTACCGTTGGATTACGACCATGTTCCCCGCGGCAGGGAGCGGTTTTCGGAATGAATCGCATTCGGGAAAGCGAGCTTTCCCGATGTCGATCATCCGAAAACCCCCGGTCAACAAGTTGACCGGGGCCTGAGCGAACGCTCAGGCGCTGCCGCGGGATGCTGCAATATATCCGTTCCTGCTGCTCCACACAGAGAAACGCCGATTTCTTAAATCCAGTAAAATGTGAACCGGGTCCAGGGAGGAACTCCCTGGTGGGGGGCCTGGGGGCGCATAGCCCCCAGAACTTTGTCCCCTTCCCGTAAGGAGTAGAGATGTTAGCAATTGTTGGCCTGGGGAACCCGGGCGAAAAGTATGCCCACACGCGGCACAATGCAGGGTTTGACGTGATCGACATTTTGTCCCAGAAGCTGGACATTCCGGTGAAGAAGCTCAAATGCCAGGGGATGATCGGGGAAGGAGTGGCCGGCGGGCAGAAGATTGCGCTGATCAAGCCCCAGACGTTTATGAACCTGAGCGGCCTGACGGTTTCCGAGGCGCTGAACTGGTATAAGCTCAAGCCCGAGGAAATGCTGCTGATTGTGGACGATATTGACCTGCCCTTTGGCCAGGTGCGCATTCGGGCCAAGGGCGGCCCGGGCACCCATAACGGGCTGCGGCATATTGTGCAGTGCACCGGCTCAGGGGATTTTCCCCGGGTGCGGGTGGGCATGGGCGCGCCGCCGCCCCAGTGGGATCTGGCGGATTGGGTGCTGGGCAAATTCCCGGACGCGGAGGCGCGCAAGATCGCCTTTGACGCGTATATGCTGGCCGCGGATGCGGCGCTGTGCTGGGCGGAGCACGGTATCGACCTGACGATGAACCGCTATAATAAACGCCATGCTGAATAAAATTTTATCATTGCTTGCAGCCTCCCCAGCCTTTCGGGAGGCTTTTGACGCACCGGAAAAAGGCGTGCTCGCCCTGTATGACATGGCCGAGGGCCAGCGCGCATTTTATGCCGCCGCCCTTGCCCAGCACACCGGCCGGCCCGTGCTGCTGCTTACGCCCTCGGCGGATGCGGCCATGCGCGCGGCGGACGACTGCGCGGCCTGGCTGAGCGGCGGCGCCGCGCTGCTCCCCGCCCCCGAAATCCATTTTACCCGGGGCGTAGCCAGCCAGGAAAACGCGTTTCAGCGCCTGAACGTGCTCCAGCGGGCCCGCGGCGGCGCGGTAAAGGTGCTCTGCGCTCCTGCCGATGCGCTGCTTACCCGCATGCTCCCGCCGGAAAAATACGACGCGCTGTCCGTCCGGCTTCAGGTGGGCGGCCGGATGGATCCCGGCGAGCTCATCGCCCGGCTGGTGAAAATGGGCTATGAACGGGTGGATATGGTGGAGGGCAAGGGCCAGTGCGCCCTGCGCGGCGCCATCGTGGACGCCTTTTCCCCCGCCGAGGCCGGGGCGACCCGTATCGAGTTTTTCGATGATGAGGTGGACTCCATCCGCGCCTTCGACCCTATCTCCCAGCGCAGCCTGGATAAAATGAACGAGGCTGTGTTCTATCCTGCGGTGGAATGGCTGGTGGACCCGGAAAACGCCCCGGCCATGCGCGCCATGATCCGCGCCCAAGCCGGCCGCCTGCCTGCATCCCCCCTGGCACCCGATCTGCCGCCGCTGCCCGATGATGACGGGGACACGGCTGCCCCTGCGGCGGAGGAAACGAAAACGCCCCTGTTCCGGGTGCATGATACCGGTGTTTCCCGGCTGCTTCAGGATGCGGATCAGCTGGAAGCGGGCATGCAGCCCCCTGCGCTTTCGCTGTGGGCCGGGGCGCTGGATCTGCCCTGCGCCTGGCTGTGGGAATATTTGGACCATCCCATTATCCTGCTGGATGAGCCCGAGCGCATCAGCATTCGCTGCGATGACCGGGTCAGCGGCTTTCAGGAGGATTTCAAGCTGGCGCTGGAGCGGCAGGAGGCCGTGCCCGAGCAGGGCATGCTGCTGCGCACATGGGAGGACGCGGCGGCGGCATTGGCGGATTGCGCCGTGGTGACCATGCAGGATTTTCTGCGCGGCATGGGAGAACTCAAGCCCGATAAGCTCTGCCAGTTTTCCGGCCTGAATGCACCCAAGTATGTATCCCGGTTCAAGGAGCTGGCCACCGATCTGAGCGCATGGCGCAAGGAAGACCGGCTGGTGCTGCTCATGGCGGGGGGCGACGCCCGCAGCCGCCGGCTGCAGACCGCCCTGGCCGAGCTGGATTGCCCCACGCCCACCTGGGAGGAAACGGAGGATATTGCCCCGGGCCAGGCCGTGATCTGGCCCCTGACCCTGAGCCGGGGCTTTACCCTGCGGGATTTCCCCCTGACCGTGATCGCGGACAGCGATCTGTTCGGCGCGGGCTATCGCAAAACCCATACCCGGAAAACCGCCGGCGAACGCATCGAAGCCTTTACCGACCTCAAGGAAGGGGACTACGTGGTTCACGAAGCCCACGGCGTGGGCATCTTCCGGGGAACGGTGCGGCTGCAAAGCGAGGGCACGTACCGGGATTATCTGCTGATTCAGTATCAGGGCAATGATAAGCTGTATGTGCCCACGGATCAGTTCGACCGGGTGCAGAAATTTATCGGCAGCCAGGATAATCCGCCGCCGCTGAATTCCCTGAACGGCGGCGAATGGGATAAGCAGAAAAAGAAGGTGAAGGCCGGGCTGAAAAAGCTGGCCTTTGACCTGGTGGCGCTGTATGCCGCCCGGCAGACCACCCCCGGCCACGCCTTCGGCCCCATCACCCCCTGGGAGCGGCAGTTTGAGGATGCGTTCCCCTATGAGCTTACCCCCGATCAGGAAAAGGCCGTGGCGGATATTACCCGGGATATGGAAGCCCCCACCAACATGGACCGGCTGGTCTGCGGTGACGTGGGCTACGGGAAAACGGAGGTGGCGCTGCGGGCGGCCATGAAGGCCGTGATGGACGGCAAGCAGGTGGCCCTGCTGGCCCCCACCACCATCCTGGCCCAGCAGCATTACTATACCATGATCCGCCGGTTTCAGGATTATCCGGTGCAAATCGATGTGCTCTCCCGGTTCCGGGGCCCCAAGCTGCAGAAGGAAACCATTGCCCGGGTGAAGGAGGGCAAGGTGGATATTCTGGTGGGCACCCACCGGCTGCTGTCCAAGGATGTGCAGTTTCAGGATCTGGGGCTGCTGATTGTGGATGAGGAGCAGCGCTTTGGCGTGGCCCATAAGGAAGCAATCAAAAACCTGAAAAAGCAGGTGGACGTGCTCACCCTGTCCGCCACGCCCATTCCTCGCACGCTGCATATGAGCATGGTGGGCGTGCGGGATATGAGCCTTTTGCAGACACCGCCGGAGGAGCGCTATCCGGTGCAGACCTATGTGCTGGATTACAACGACGCGGTCATCCGGGATGCGATTCTGCGGGAGCTGGCCCGGGAGGGGCAGGTGTATTTCCTGTACAATCAGGTGCGCAATATTGACGCGTTCGCCGCCCGGCTGCGTTCGCTGGTGCCCGAAGCGCGCATCGCCGTGGCCCATGGCCAGATGAAGGAAAACGCGCTGGAAGACGTGATGCTGGATTTCTTTGAGGGCAAGTTTGACGTGCTTCTGTGCTCCACCATCATCGAAAACGGCCTGGATGTGGCCCGGGCCAACACCATCATCGTGTTCGATGCGGATCGGTTTGGCCTGTCCCAGCTGTATCAGCTGCGGGGCCGGGTGGGCCGGTCCACCCGGGTGGCCTATGCCTATTTCACCGTCCGCCCCGATAAAATGCTTTCCGAAACCGCTCAGAAGCGCCTGAACGCCATCCGGGAGTTCACGGCTTTCGGCTCCGGCTTCCGCATCGCCATGCGCGATCTGGAAATTCGGGGCTCGGGCAATATTTTCGGCCCGGAGCAAAGCGGCAATGTGGCCGCGGTGGGCTATGATATGTACTGCCGGCTCATTGAAGAAGCCGTGCGGGAAGCCCGGGGGGCGCAGGGCGAAGCGGTGCCCTTCCAGGTGGAAACCCGGGTGGAGCTGAAGGTGGACGCGTATCTGCCGGTGGAATACGTCCGGGGGGAAGCCCAGCGGATGGAGGTGTTCAAGCGGATTTCCCTGATCAAGACCCGGGAGGATCGGGAGGATGTGATCGAGGAGCTGATCGACCGGTTTGGGGATATTCCCGCCCCGGTCATGAACCTGATTGACATCGCCCATCTCCGGGGCGTCTGCGGCCGGCTGGGCGTCAGCCGGGTGAATTACGTGGCCGGGGCGCTGGTGCTCAAGCTCACCGCCGGGGCGTCGCCCGATCCCATGAAGCTCTATACCGCCCTGGAAAAGACCGACAAGCGCCTGCTCCTTTCCGCCGCCCGGGAGCCTGCCATTCTGCTGCGGGATCCCCGCGCGGCGCTGGAGGATATGCTCCGCGGAGCTATTCCCATTCTGGAAAAGGTGGAGCAGCATTTGGAAAATCCGGGAAAGGCATAAGCCTTTCCAGACTTGCATAATTTTACCATATGTGTTATGATATCATACATACAATGATGGCCCAGGAAAGGAGACGTCCGTTTTGATGCATGATGCGCCCATGAATCCCGATATTGCCCGGAAGCTGCTGCAGGTGGGCGAAGCGTTTCGCGTTCCCGGCCCCTTCTTCTCCTATGAGGAGATCAAGATGGGCAACGTGAACCACACCTACAAGGTCAATTATATCCGCGACGACGGCACCGGCATGGCGAAAATCAAATCCTATCTGGTGCAGAAGGTGAACACCTACGCCTTTCAGCATCCGGTCGAATTGATGCAGAATATCGACCGGGTAACGGAACACATCCGCATGAAGCACCCGGACAGCCAGAGCCTGCATTTTCATCATCTGGAATCGGGCGAAAATTATCTGATGGATGCGGACGGCTTCTGGCGGCTGAGCAATTATGTGCCCTCCATCACCTTTGACAGCTGCGATGATCTGAGCGTGGTGCGCAGCGCAGGCCAGGCGTTTGGGGAATTTCAGATGATGCTGTCGGATTTCGATGCGTCCCAGCTGTTTTACACCATTCCGGATTTCCATGACACCCGCAAGCGCTATGCCCGGCTGAAGGCGGACATGGAGGCCGATCCCTGCGGCCGGGTGGCGCAGGTGCGGCGGGAGCTGGATTGGCTGCTGGCCGCGGAGGATGAAGCATGTCGGCTCACCGATCTGTTTAACGCCGGGCAGCTGCCTTTGCGGGTGACCCACAATGATACCAAGATTAACAACGTGCTGTTTGACGAGGAAACCCGCAAGGCGCTGGTGGTGATCGATCTGGATACGGTCATGCCCGGGCTGGTGGGCCATGATTTCGGGGACGCCATTCGGTTTGCGTCCAATTTCGTGGAAGAAGATTGTAAGGACACATCCCGGGCGGGGGTGAATCTGAACGTCTATTGGGCGTTCGCGGAAGGTTTTCTGAAAGAAACTGCTGCTACGCTGACGGAGAACGAGGTGGACACGCTGGGGCTGAGCTGCTTTGCCCTGGCCTGCGAATTGGCCACCCGTTTTCTGGATGATTATCTGGTGGGCGATAAGTATTTCAAGACCAAATATCCGGATCATAACCTCGTCCGCACCCGGTGCCAGATTGCGCTGGCGCAGGATATGCAAACCAAGATGGACGCCATGAACGCCATCGTTCGGGATTGCGCCCGGCGATACCGGTAAGACCGGGCAGAATGGCTGCGGGGAAGCCGAAAACCGATGAAAACGCAGCCTGCTCCATTCTATTTATTGACAATGCGCCCCAGAGGGAAGAAGAAACCACCGCTTTCGTTTCTTCTCCCCTCTGGGGCGCATTGTTGATAGGAAACATCCTAACACGATATCCCTATTGGTTTTCGAGAGGGTGCGGGAGGGGGCTTTTGACGCAAAAGCCTCCTTCCGCAATACCATGGTCATCCCTCAAACTGTTCCAGGAAAGAATGCTTTTGCCCGTTTTGCTTGTAGGACAGCACCATGTCCAGACAGACGTTTTCCATGCTGCTGAAAATGTTCGCCTCCACGGCGGGATTGATCTTTTTCATTTGGGCGATCAGCCGCTTGGTTTCCAGCCGTTTGGATAGCGCCCTGTCCGCCGGGGCAGCAGCACTGGCATCCGAAAAGCGGCAGGCGCATTGCAGAAAATGCAGCGCGTTGGCCCGCTGCCAGGCGCGGATGTCCCCCTCCCGGATCAGATACATGGGCCGGATCAGCGCCATGCCGGGATAATTGGCGCTGCGGAGCTTGGGCAGCATGGTCTGCACCTGGCCGCCATACAGCATGCTCATGAGCGTGGTTTCGATCACATCGTCGTAGTGATGCCCCAGGGCGATCTTGTTGCAGCCCAGCGCTTGGGCCTTGCTGTACAGGTATCCCCGCCGCATCCGGGCACACAGATAACAGGGATTCTTGGCCTCCTGATATACCGCATCAAAAATCGGGCTTTCAAAAAGGGTGAGGGGCAGGCCCAGCAATTGAGCGTTTTCTTCCAGCAATTGCCGGTTTTCGGGGCGATAGCCCGGATCCATCGCCAGAAATTCCAGCGAAAAAGGAAACGCGTGATGCGCCTGCAGGGCCTGAAACAGCTTGGCCATGAGCATGGAATCCTTGCCCCCGGAAATGCAGACGGCGATTTTGTCGTTTTTCTGCACCAGCTGATATTTCCGAACCGCCTGCGCAAAGGGCGTGAACAGCCGCTCGTGATAGGTGGTGTGGATGCTTTTTTCGATGCCGCTGCGGCGGGCCGCCAGCGCGTCCGGCGCGGAAAACGCAGGCGTTTCGTTTGGTCCCATGGCCCATCCCTCCTTGAACGGATGATTGCACAGGCATTATAGAAGAAACGCCGCGGGCCTGTCAAGAACGTTTTTTGCCTCGTGCTATTCCTTTTTGGGGAAAATTGCGATACAATAAAGACAGCCATGCGGGCGTGAACCCCGCTTTATGTGCGAAAGGAGAACCTTGCCATGCTTCTCACACCCAAGCATCAGACGCTGCTGAAAGCGTTCCTTCAGCACTTGGATCCCCAGCAGCTGGGGCCGGATGCGCAGGCAGCCTTTGCCGCAGGCGATCAGGCCGGCATGATCGCCGCTGCCGCCGCCTATTACCGGCAAAAGCCCGATTGGGGCATCTCGCATTTTTCCTCCTCCGCGCCCTATGACCCGACCACGGCCCAGCGCGCCCGGCAGAATATCCTGCGGGTGGTGAACATTGATTGGGCCTTCCCCGGGGAACACATTGATTTTCTTTTTAACCCCACCACCGTTCATGGCCCCGTGAACCATGAATGGCTCTGGCAGATGAACCGCCACACCTTCTGGCAGGATATGGCCCGGGCCTATGCTCAGACCGGCGATGAAACCTATGCCGCGGCTTTTCAGACCCAGCTGCTGGATTGGATTGATCAGACCGGTGTGCCTGCGGGCGAGGTGAAGCCCCATCCCGGCATTCCCGCCTTTTGGATGACCGCCTGGAACGCGCCCGGCAGCGCCTGGCGCACCATTGAATGCGGCCTGCGGCTGATGTACGCCTGGCCTACCGCGTTCGCGGCCTTCCGCATGTCTCCAAGCGTGGCGGATGAAACGCTGCTGCTGATGATCGCGTCCATGCATGAGCAGGCGCTGCACCTGCTGGCCCATCCCACGGGGCAAAACTGGCTGATGATGGAAAGCTGCGGGATGTATACCTTCGCGTCTCTGTTCCCGGAAGTGAAGGACGCAGCGCAGCTTCGGGATACTGCGGCTGAGCGGCTGAGCCGGGAGCTGGAAGCGCAGCTGCTGCCCGACGGCATGCAGAACGAGCTGTCTCCGGATTACCACATGGTGGTGTTTAACTGCGCGGCCAATCTGTATGACATTGCCCAGCATTTCGGCCGTCAGGACGCGCTGCCCGAAAACTACCGGCCGCTGCTGAAGGCGGCGGCAGACGCCGCGGTGGCTCTGTCCACCCCCGGCCTTACCCAGCCCCGCACCAATGATTGCTACACCATTTTCACCCATCGCATGACAGATCAGGCAGCCCGGTTTTTCCCCGAGGAGCCGTCCTATGCCTTTGTGAACAGCAGCCGTCAGGCGGGCAGCCCGCCGGCGGGGGAAACCGCGTCCCGCTTCCTGCCGTATGCCGGTCTGTGCGCCATGCGCACGGATTGGGGCCCGGATGCGGCGTATCTGTGCTTTGACGTGGGGCCGCTGGGCAAGGCGCATATCCATCAGGACATGCTGAACATTCATGTGTATAAGGGCGCGCAGGAGCTGATTTTTGACGACGGCGGCGGGCAGTATGAAATTTCTCCCGCCCGCACCTATGGCCTGTCCGCGGCGGATCATAACACGGTGCTGGTGGATGATCTGCCCCAGAACCGCAGCGAGCCCAAGGCGCTGGACGCGCCGGCGGATGCGCACTGGCGCAGCAGCGCCCGGTTCGATTACGCGCAGGGCGTTTACACCGGCGGCTTTGGCCCGGATCAGGCGCCGCTGGCCCGCCATCGCCGGCAGGTGCGCTTTTGCAAGCCGGGGTTTTTCGTGGTGCGGGATGATCTGGAAACAGTGGACGGCAAGCCCCATGATTACGAGCTGCTGTTCCATCTGGATACATGCGTTGTGCATCCGCTGCCGGAAACGCCGGGCGCGTTCCTGTCTGATTTCGGGAAGGAATATGAGGTCTGCCTGCTGCCACTGCCGCTGGAGGACGCCGCCCCGGAAACCGCCACTGCCGTCAGCGGCCAGACGGAGCCCTGCTATCGGGGCTGGTTCGTGGGCCGGAATGCAGAAAACCTGCATCCCGCCACCACCATCGGCCGCAAGGTGTGCCAGCAGCAGCGTCATACCTTCGTCACCCTTCTGTTCCCGCTCCGGCATGGCGCGGCGCTGCCGGAGGTGACCCGGCTTTCCCGCGATTGCTTCCGCATCGCCTTTGATGGCCGCATCGACGAAATCGATCTGGCCCATCTGGATCAGGATGCGTAAGCGAAAGAAACTCATTCAATAATATGCGCCCCGGATTGGCAGCAGGAACATGCTTCGTTCCTCTCCTATCCGGGGCGCTTTGCTGTTCAGAGAAGAGATGGCTTTCTGTTAGTTTTCAACAAGGAAACGCTTCTTTTCAATTTTCGGGTTCCATCTTCCACCCGGTGCGGTCATACTGGAAGCGCCAGAAGCGGCCGCCATACCAGATGTGCTCCACACGGCAAGCGTCCCACGCCGGGGGCAGATGGGGATCGGCGGTAAGGCCGCCACGGCCATCGGGGGCAATGCCCAGCAGGCCGGAAAGCACCAGATCGCAGAAGGTGGAATGGTTGTAATCCTTTCCCCGCTCATAGGGTTGACCTGGTCCTCCTCGGGTTGCCAGCTCATCCCTGGCAATCCAATGCCCATCGAAGGGGTCCAGATCTTCGTCAATCCAGGACTGCACCGTGCCGTCCGGGCGGCGAATCGTGTGGGCCGCGGCGTATTGCCCCAGCAAGCGCCGGTAATCCGTCCAGGTGAAAGCAGATTGCGCTTCCCCGCTACGCAGCAATTTTGCGCAGGCCGTCAGCAGCTGAGATGTGGCAAAGGGCCAGGAAGGGCCGTTCCACAGACATTCATGATCATGGTGCTCCATGAATCGGGGATGCCGCCGCTCCGCCGTGGTGGGGCCAAAGGGCGCGGCGAAGCCCTCGGGAGTGAGCAGCTGCCGGAATGCCTCCGCCCGGCCCGGCACCGCGGCCCCATATGCCCAAGGCAGATACCCCGCCAGCTCCCGGACATCATGCTTTGAGGCCACGGCGGGACGGGATGTCCAGGCCTCGCTGTTGTTGATCGGGGCTGGGATAGTCTTGTAAAAATCTCCAGCCCATAGCAGCTGATTGATCCGCTCTTTCAATGCGGCGGATTTTTCTGCATATTCTCGGGCCAGCGCTTCCTGGCCAAGAGCCTGGGCCATTTTTGCAATGGCGGCTGCATCGCTGCACAGATAGCTGTTCAGCGTGGGCCGATAGCCCGGACCGCTGATGGAGTATTCCATGCCGTCCCGGCCGTCGTTCGACCAGAAAAGGCCGCATGCGCCCAGGGCTTTGCCCTCCCAGCGGCGATAAAGCGCCGCTAACGCGTCTGCCCAGGCGGGCCGGGGTGCGATGCCCCGTCCCTGGCAGTAATCCCATACTGCTGTGGCTAACCAGGTGCTGTAAGCCATTTCCTGGCCGTGGCCACCCAGCCAAAAATCGATATATTCCGTTACCCAGCCGTCCGCGTCCCGCAGCCAGCGGGTCTCCCGCAGCTGATGGCCGGCGGGGCAGACGATGGTGTTATACGGCCCGGCCCAGGGCACGGGGGGCAGGAACTCGGTGATCACATGGCCCATGGGCGTTTCACGGAAATGCTTGCGCAGCGTCCACCAACGGAAATAATAGGCACGCTCCAGCGTTTCATCCGGGCAGTCCAGCAACGGAATCTGGCCCAGCAGAAAATCCGCCGCGGCACTGTTGGGAATCAGCGGCGCATAAAGCTCCTCGTCCTGGGCATTGAAAGCGTCCACATAGGCCCGCAGCTTCTGTTCAAGGCTGATCGACATGGCGTGTCTCCTTAGAATTCCAGATTTTTGCCGGGATGCCAGGCTGCGCCGATTTGCTCCACACGGCCTCGTCTGCCGTTATACCACAGCATCCATCCATCTCCCATGGGAAGCACGAAGGGCTTATAGCACGCCTCGCCGTCCCAGGCATTTTCATCTGGGGCAATAATGGGATTCAACGCGGAGCGCTCCCAGCCCTCGATCCCATCCTTGGACCGGGCCATGCCGATTTGGGCGTAATCCTCGTTATGGAAGCCGATATAAAACATCCGGTATTCGTCCCCATAACGCAGCACCTGACAGGCCGTGGTTTTATGCTGCTCCCAGGCCGAAGCGGGATCCGGCCCGAACACGGGATTGCCGGGGTGCTTGCGCCAGTGCAGGCCATCCGGGCTTTCAGCATAGCCGATGGCGTTGGGCTCGTATTGCTCACCGCCAGAATACCACATGCGATACAGCCCCTTTTCTTCATCCCACAGCACCGCTGGGCACATCACCGCCTGCTTTTCCCAGACCGCTTCCGGGGCCAGCACAGGCAGGTCACCTGTACGCTCAAAATGCACCCCGTCCTGGCTGACGGCGTGGAAAATATGGGATGTGCCGTCCGCCGCACCGCGCTTGAACTGGCCGGTGTACCACATATGATACACGTTTCCCCGCTTTACCACCGCAGGCCGGTTCAGCCCATCCTCCCAGCCCTGAGCCGTTTCCCGGGGCTGGATGCAGATTTCGGGCGCATCGAAATGCAATCCGTCCCGGCTGACGGCAACGGCAATGCATTGCCGGGTGCGCCAGGAAAAATACATTCGCACCAGTCCCTCCTCTTTCAGGCAGCAAATATCAAAGCATACGCCCAGATCACCGCCCAGCACAGGGTTTTCCGCGCATTTTATCCAGCCGCCCTGAGTGCCGTGATGGAAGATTGCAGAATCAATCGTCATGAAAGTTCCTCCTTTATATTAAAACGTGCTGCGGCAATGCCGCGATGCTTTCATTATACGGAATCCCCTTTTCGGGTACAAGCGGAAAAAAGGGCTTTTCTGCCATGAAAAAAGAATCTCGGGGTGAAATGCCTGCAAGGAAGCATATACTGGCCTGAGGTGAGGGCATGCGGAAATGGGGCGCGGCATTGCTGATCGCGTTGGCGCTGAGCGGGCTGGCGCTGGGTGCGGGGCGGCAGGCAAAGCGGGAAGCACTGGCCGCCGGCGGCAGCCCTGCGGGAACGGTAATCTGGATTGAGCTGGACCGCAAGCGGCTGACGGTGTATGAAAACGGGACGGAAACCGCGGCGTTTCCCATTGCATCCGGGGCTCGGGATACGCCTTCGCCGGTGGGCGTTTATCGCATCACCCATCGGTTTGCCACAGAGCTTTCCGGATTCGGCACCCGGTTTCTGGGCCTGAGCGTGGGCTTTGGCCAATACGGCATTCATGGCACCAACGTCCCCGGCTCCATCGGCCGCAGCGTATCCCACGGCTGCATCCGGCTGCGGGTGCGGGATGCGGAAAGGCTGTATCGGATGGCGGGGGTGGGCACGAAGGTGGTGATCGAAGGCGGGGCCTACGGCGCCGTCAGCGAAGGGCTGCGCCCTTTGCGGGAGGGCGACCGGGGATCGGACGTGGCCCTTTTGCAGCGGCGGCTGATCCAGCAGGGGTTTCTGCAGGGCAGCGCGGACGGGGCGTTTGGCACGGCCACCCGCCGGGCGGTGCTGGCGGCATGCCGGGCCTTTTCCCTGCCGGAAAGCGATGTGGCTTCCTATGCGCTGCAGCGGCAGTTGGGGATGATGATGTTTGAATAAGCCCGGCGTGTTTTTCCGAATGGGCATTGACAGGGCGCGGCGGCAGGTGATAAAATAGACGGGTGTTTGCTTTTTTAGCGGCACGGAAAAACGCAAGAAGGGGAAAGAATCATGAACAAGTTCTTCCGTCTCAAGGAGAACGGCACGACCGTGAAAACGGAAATCGTCGCCGGTCTGACCACCTTCATGACGATGGCCTACATCATCGCCCTGAACCCCAATCTGCTGACTGGCTTTGGCGCAAACGGCGGCACGGCGCTGTGGAACGCGGTGTTCCTGTCCACGTGCATCGCCTCTGCGGCAGGCATTTTCGCCATGGCCTTCCTGGCCAATAAGCCCTTCGCCATGGCCCCCGGCATGGGCCTGAACAGCTTCTTCGCCATCGTGGTGGCCAATATCGCCAGCGCCACAGGGCTGTCCTATGTAAGCTCCTTCCAGGCGGGCCTTTGCATCATCCTGATCGAGGGCATCGTGTTTCTGGTGCTGTCTGTGCTGAACGTGCGGGAAAAGATCGTAACCGCTATCCCGCTGGGCATTCGCTGGGCATCGCCCCGGCCATCGGCCTGATGCTGCTGAATATCGGCCTGGGCTCCAATGCGGGCGTGTATTCCGAAAAGGGCGGCCCCTTCTTTGTGATGCGGGATTTCTTCGGCGCGCTGACCCCCAGCGTGGCTGCCGACAGCATGGGCGGCGGCTACAGCCAGATGGTGCTCACGGTGGTCACCATGCTGCTGGGCCTGCTGATTATCGCTGCCCTGGCCCATAAGAAGGTGAAGGGCGCGGTGCTGGTGGGCATGCTGGCTGCGTCCGGCATTTACTGGGCGGGCCAGGCGATCTTCCTGCATCAGGATCCCTTCGCGTCGCTGCATGGCGCGTCCTTCCTGCCGCCCTTCAAGGACATGGCGGAAACCACCCTGTTCAAGTTCAACTTCTCCGGCCTGATGGAAATCGGCTGGTTCACCGTGATCACCCTGGTGCTCACCTTCTGCATCATCGATATGTTCGATACCATCGGCACGCTGGTGGGCACTGCGTCCCGGGCGGGCATGGTGGATAAGCAGGGCAATATGCCCAATATGAAGGAAGCCCTCACCGCGGACGCCATTGGCACCGTGGCCGGCGCTGTCACCGGCACCTCCACCGTGACCACCTTCGTGGAATCCGCGTCAGGCGTGGAAGCAGGCGGCCGCACGGGCCTGACTGCGCTGGTCACCGGCATTCTGTTCCTGGCCAGCATGTTCCTGGCGCCCTTTGCCGCCATTATTCCCGCTGCTGCCACCTCTGCCGCGCTGATCTATGTGGGCTTCCTGATGCTGGGCGGGCTGAAAAAGGTGGACTTTGAGGATGTGTATCAGGGTCTCCCCGTGGCGCTGATGCTGATCGCCATGCCCATTTCCGGTTCCATCGGCCATGGCATCGGCCTGGGCATGATCGCCTTCAGCGCGCTGAAGGTGTTCACCGGCAAGGCCAAGGAGGTTTCCTGGCTCACCTATGCCATCTCCGTGCTGTTCCTGGTGAAGTTTTTCCTGATTGTCTAATCAATTCGGAAAAACAAACGCAATCAAGCATGCGCCCCGGATTGACGAAGGAAGCAAAATGCCGCTTCTTTCTCAATCTGGGGCGCATGATTTTTAGAAATACTCCAAGTGTATATCGAAAAGGGGAAACGATTCTTCTGACCATAAAGAACGGTTTCCCCCTGCAATGTTTTTCTCTCTTCGTCAAAGCACTGCGTTTTCCCGCATTTCCCGGGGCGTAATGCCCCGAGCCTGACGGCAGGCCTTATAAAAGCTGGCATAATCCCCAAAGCCGCAGGCCAGGGCAATCTGCTCCAAAGGCAGATCCGCTTGCGCCATCAGCCGCTGGGCCTGTTCCAGCCGCAGGACGGTGAGATACTGATGGGGCGTGACCCCGTAGGCATCGCGAAATACCCGGATCAGATAATTCACGCTGAAATGCAGCTGCTGGGATAATTGCCCAAGCGTCACGTTTTCTTCCACGCTTTGCTGCAATAAATCCCGCATCCGCTGAGCTAACGCCTGATGGCGCTTTTCCGGGGCGGCACAAGGCAATAGTGCCAGCAGCCGATAAAAGGCTGCCGTCTTTTCCAGCAGGCTCCCACCCGCAGCGTCCAGCGCCGCCAGTTCCCGGGTCAGCTCCCAAGCGGCTTCCGGAAAACGGCCGGCCTTCCGAATGCCCTCTTCCCCCTGCCAAACGCCCCGAAAATGGATGTAATAATAAACCGGCTGATCGCTGGGAACGGTTCCCTGCTGATAGAGCCCGCGCTTCTGAATATAATACGTTCCCGGCCCCACCGCAACCGGCCGCCGCGCTTCCTCAAACCGCAGTACACCGGATCGTACCAGCACCAGCACATCCTCCTTGCACACCCGGGTTACATGCCGCTCACCCTTCTCAAAAAAGCGATCCCGGGAATGAAAATACAAAGGCAGCACCCGGGTATCCAGATATTCGTCCATGCGCATCACCGATTTCAGTATACAAAATTTGTGTGATTTTTGCAAGGAGGAAATTGATATTGGGCATGTCCTCCCGCCACTAAAACGTGTTACAATCAAAACATCCAAAACTTGATGGGATGAGGTGATTCTTTTGACGCCTATTTACAAATCTCTGTATCAGGCCTTTACGGCCCGGGAACTGCGGCCCCGGGGCTGGCTGAAGCGGCAGTTGCGCATTCAGGCCGAGGGCCTGTCCGGGCATTTGGACAAAATGTGGCCCGACGTGCAGGACGCGGCCTGGATCGGCGGCAGCCGGGATGGCTGGGAGCGGGTGCCCTACTGGCTGGACGGGTTCATTCCGCTGGCTTTCCTGCTGGATGACGACGATCTCAAGGCCCGGGCGAAAAAATATGTGGACGGCATCCTGGCCCGCCAGCAGCCCGACGGCTGGCTCTGCCCCTGCAGGCAGGAGGAGCGGCGGCAATATGATCTGTGGGCGCTGTTCATTATTTGCAAGGCGCTGATGGTGTATGCCGATTGCAGCGGTGATGAACGCATTGAGGGGGCGATCTACCGGGCCATGAAGAATCTGCTGCAGCATCTGCGGGGATGCACGCTGTTTGGCTGGGGCCAGAGCCGCTGGTTTGAGGCGCTGCTGCCGCTGAAATGGCTGCAGGAAAAGCGCCCCGAGCCCTGGATGGAGGAGCTGGCGGTGCTGCTGGCCAGCCAGGGGCTGGATTATCAGCGGATGTTTGCCTGCTGGCGCAATCAGCAGCCCGATGCCCAGGGCATTTGGGCATATCACACCCATATCGTGAACCTGATGATGGCGCTGAAAAGCGAAGCGGTATTTTCCGGCATTTCGGGCCAGGATCCCAACGCTTTTGCCAAGCATATGTATGCGCTGCTGATGCAGTATCACGGCACGCCCATCGGCCATATCCAGGGCGATGAATGCCTGGCGGGCCGGTCGCCCATCCGGGGCACGGAGCTGTGCGCCATTGCGGAGGCCATGTATTCCTGCGAGGTGCTTTCGCAGATTACGGGAGACATGAGCTGGGCGGATCTGCTGGAACAGCTGGCATTTAATTCTCTGCCTGCCACCATTTCCGCCGATATGTGGACCCATCAATATGACCAGCAGCTCAACCAGCTTTCCTGCATTCAGCAGCAGGAACCTCCGGTATTTGGCACCAACGGCACGCAGGCCAATCTGTTTGGGCTGGAGCCTAATTTCGGCTGCTGCACTGCCAATTTCAATCAGGCGTGGCCCAAGCTGGCCCTGTCCGCCTTCCTGAAAACGGATGCGGGCGTGCTGTCCAGCGTGCTGGTGCCTGCGCAGGTGGAAACGGAAATCGACGGCGTAGCCGTGCGCATTGCGCTGGATACGGATTACCCCTTCAAAGGGGCGCTGCGATATACCGTCTCCTGCCCATCGCCGGTGCAGTTTGAGCTGGCCATCCGCGTTCCCGGTTTTGTGGCCGCCGCCACGGTGGATGGTCAGGCCGCCGCGCCGGGGGCTGTGGTGCGTTTGGGGAAGGTCTGGCAGGGGGAGGAAACGGTGGATGTGCGCCTGGAAATGACGCCGCAGCTGGTGGCCCACGATGATATGGCCTGCCTGCGCCGGGGCCCGCTGTTTTTCGCACTGCCCATTCCCGCCCAGACCTTCGCCCGGGAATACGAACGAAACGGCGTGGCGCGAAAGTTCCCCTATTGCGATTACACCATTTTCCCCGATGGGAACTGGGAATACGGCTTTGCGGGCGGGGATTTCCGCGTGATCGAGCATGAGATCGGGGATTATCCCTTCTCCCGGGAGCAGCCGCCGGTGCAGATTGCCGCGCAGATGGCGCGGATCCATTGGGGCACGATTCCCGGTCAGCCCGGCGTATGCAATCCCGCGCCGCTGGCCCGGGAAAGCCTGGGCACGGCAGAAAAGCTGCTTCAGCCTTATGGCTGCACCACCCTGCGTATGACCGTGATGCCCGAGGCTCGCTAAGTGCAGAATGCATCCTCACCTCAACAAAAAAGCCCGGCCGTGTTGCTTCACAGGCCGGGTTTTCTCTGCGCAATGGGGAGAAAAATCATCCCGCCGCGCTTTTTACAGCTGAATCCAATACCGCTCCAGCCATTCCTGGTCGTCCGGCTCATAGGCCTTGGATTCAAGCACGCCGCCATTGGCGAGGATGGTGCGGCGGCTGCCCTCGTTCCAGTCGCCGCAGGTGATGAGCACCCGCGTCAGGCCCAGCTTTCGGGCCTCGTTCAGCGCGTCATGGAGCATGGCCTTGGCGTAGCCCTTCCGCCGCTCGCTGGGGCACACCGAATATCCAATATGTCCTGCGAATTGCAGCAGGTAATCGTTCAACTCATGGCGCAGCTGCAGCACGCCCACGATTTTTCCATCGCGCTTGCGCACATACACATACTGCGTGGCCGGCACCAGTTCCGCCGGGCACGTTTCCCGCTGCTCGAAGCGCCGGCATTTGGCCAGCCATTTCACGGGATCCGCTTCCTGACGCATACAGCCTCCGCCGCCTAATTTCGTCAGGTCGTTTTCAAATTCCTTTCGATATGCGGCCACAGCCGTCAGCAGGCTTTCATTCGGTCTGCACAAAATCATGCCATCCATGGTGAGCGTCTCTCCTTTCATCGCAGGGGGAACCTTGTGGGCTTTTCGCCCCCCAAACAGCGAAACGAGGGCCTCCGGCGGGCAGGGGAATGATTCCCCTGCACCCCCATTCCGCGATGAGGGTTGGCGGGTTATACAAAGTGTTTCCGCGTGAAGCGTAAGGTTACCGTGGGATTACGGCCATGTTTCCCGCGGCAGGAAGCGGTTTTCGGAATGAATCGCATTCGGGAAAGCGAGCTTTCCCGATGTCGATCATCCGAAAACCCCCGGTCAACAGGTTGACCGGGGCCTGAGCGAACGCTCAGGCGCTGC
>CAKTWP010000017.1 GCA_934630705.1 uncultured Clostridia bacterium
CGGACGAACGAATCATTCCGAAAACCCCCGGTCAACAGGTTGACCGGGGCCTGAGCGAACGCTCAGGCGCTGCCGCGAGACGCAGCAACACATCCGTTCCTGCTGCCTCACACAGAAACCCGTTGATTCTTTAAGACCAAGCTCCATTGTGAACCGGGTCCAGGGAGGAACTCCCTGGTGGGGGTGTGGGGCGCATAGCCCCACATCGTTTCCTCCCGTATCACACAGAAATCTGTTGATTTCCTAAAACCAAGTAAAGTTGTGTACCGGGCTCCAAGGGCAACGCCCTTGGCGGGGTGTGGGGCGCATAGCCCCACATCCTCCCCCCCCCCCCTCTTGTCACAAAATTGTAAAACATTTTTCAAAATCGGCAGGAATTCCGAGCCGAAGCGCGAAATACAAAGAGTTAAGCTTTAGAGCAGGAGGAAGCCATGCAGCCGCCGCAAGGGCCTTATCAGCCAGATTATCCCGCTGCCGCGCCGGGGGAAGCGCCGCAATGGACGCAGATGCCGCTGCCCCATCAGGGCACGCAGCAGTCCACGCCCGGCCAAGCACCGCCGCCGCTGCAAATGCCGGCGTACCCGCAAATGCCGGGGAACGGCCAGATGGGCCAGGGCCAGCCGCAGAATCCGCAGGCCCCTTATCCCGCAGGCTCGTATGCCCCCGGACAGATGCCCCCGCCGCCCCAGCAGATGGTGGGCATGCATCCCCAGCAGGGGGTGTATCAGCCGCCGAAAACCGGCATGCCCCGGGCGAAAAAAAAGAATAATAAGGGCGTGTATATTGCGCTGATTGTGCTGGTGGTGGGCTTTGCGGCATTCGCCATCCTGCGGATGCTGGCTCCGGGCCAGGTGGCGTATGGATATGTGCAGGCAGGCTCCCTCAGCGCCCGGTATACCGGCGACGCCGTGGTGGTGCGCAATGAAACGGTGTATACCCAGGACGGCGTGTCGCAGATTGATTACGAGGTGGACGAAGGCGCGGAGGTGAACCGGGCGGATCTGGTGGCCACGGTGTATTCCTCCGGCTTCAGCGCCAAGGAATGGACTACCCTGCAAAACTACCGCGACCAGATCAAGGAATACCATAAAACCCTGATTGCCAACGCCGCCGCGGATACCCGGCTGATTTCGCTGATGAGCAAGGTGAAGGAGCGGGCGCTGGAAGCCCAGCGGCTGGTGCAGGGGGCGCAGGGCAGCCTGACGGCTCAGGAATCGCTGCTGCAGGGGGCCATGCAGGATCTGCAGATTTATCTGAAGCAGAAATATCCCGACGATCAGAAGCTGACCCGCCTTTACGATGACGAGAATACGCAGCTCCAGCGCATTTCCTCCTGGACCAAGCAGTACGCCGCCACAACGGCGGGCCGGGTGAGCTTCTATACGGACGGGTTTGAAACCGCCCTGAACATGAACAATTACGGCGATTATTCCCCTGCCCAGGTGCGCAGCATGTATAAGGGCAATATCCCCAGCACGGGGGAGAGCTACTCCCGAAATACCGTGGCCATCTACCGGGTGGTGCGGGAGGATAGCTGGGTGGTGCTGATGCTGTGCAACGAGATGGAATGGACGCCCGTGACCGGCCGCACCTATAAGTTGCTGATCGAGAGCTTTGACAACACCATCGTGGACGCGACCGTGGACTCCTTTACCCGTTCCGGCGGTGAGCTGCTGGTGCGGCTGAAGATCACGGATACCTCTGCGCTTCCCAGCGTGCTGTATATCCGTTCGTGCCAGGTGCAGCTGGGCGAAAGCGTGAACAGCCTGATGGTGCCCAGCCGGGCCATTTATATGAAGGATGGGCGTAAGGGCGTGGTAATGTCCACCGAGGGCGGCGAATACTGGACCGCCGTGGAGGTTATCTCCGACGATGGGAAGGAAGCCTATATCATTCCCGAAAAGCCCGGCGTGCTCTATGAGGGCGTGCGCATCCGGCTGACCTTCTGAGGCAAAACCGGGAAAAGGAGGCGGAAAGGCATGGAGGATTCCCTGGCGGCCCGGGTGCAAAGGGTGCAGGAAACGCTGAAGCGGGAAAGCGCCCCCTGGGGACGGATTCCCAAGCTCGTCGCTGTGACCAAATACGCATCTCCGGAGCAGATTCTGCCCCTGCGGGAGCTGGGCGTCACCGATATTGGCGAGAACCGGGTGCAGGTTCTGCGGGATAAACTGCCTTTTCTCAATGAAAAATTTTCAATCCACCTCATTGGACGGTTGCAAACCAACAAAGTTAAATATATAATAAAAGATGTATGCATGATCCAATCCGTGGATCATCTGGCCCTGGCCCAGGAAATCGACCGCCAGGCCGGAAAGGCGAACCGGCGGATGCCGGTGCTTTTGCAGGTGAATATCGCCAGAGAACCGCAAAAGGGCGGCGTGAGGGAGGAAGAGCTGCTGCCGCTGCTGAAAAGCTGCGCGGCGCTGCCGCATCTCCAGGTGCAGGGCCTGATGGCCATCATGCCCCTTGGCGCGGAAACGGATACATTGGAAGCATTGTTCGCCCGGATGCGCGGACTGTATGAAATGTGCGCGGCGGAAGCCGTCGCGGGTACGGACATCCGCGAATTATCCATGGGCATGAGCCAGGACTATGGCCTGGCGGCCCGAGCGGGCGCCACGATGGTGCGCGTGGGCTCGGCGCTATTTCGATAAAGCAGGAGGAACAAGTGGGATGGGAAACGGGAATTTCTTCGAGAGCCTGAAGCAGAAGGCGCGGGCGCTGTATAACAACTTCTTCTACGAGGGCGAGGAAGCCCCCGCTCCCCGGATGGAAGAAACCTATCCGCCCCAGCAGATGGAGCAGCAGCAGCCCTATTATCAGCAGGCTCCCCAGAATTATCAGCAGCCCTATCAGGGCTATCAGCAGTCCCAGGCATATCAGGCCGCCCAGGCCTATCAGGCTCCCCAGAACCCCGCGTATCAGCAGCCCGCCCCCCAGCAGCAGCCCTTCCAGGCCCCTGCCCGGAACCGGCGGGCGCAGCAGCATGCAGCCCAGCAGGAAAACAATGTGGTGGATTTTAATGCGGTCTACCAGCAGTCCCTCTATCAGCAGCCCGGCGCGGCCGCTCAGCAGCAGCTGTCCCAGATCGCCAATCCCTATCAGCCGGAGGCCCAGCCCCAGAGCACAGGCGCGCTGCTCAGCGCCCGGGTGATTAACGCCCGGGGCATGGGCGATTGCCGCAGCGCCATCACCCTGCTGCGCAACGGGGATGCGGTGCTGATCGTGCTGGAAAACGTCACCGATCCCGCCGAGATGCGCCGGCTGGTGGACACCCTCAGCGGCGCGTGCTATTCCCTGACCGCCACGATTACCAAGGTATCCCGCTATGGGGTGTACCTGCTGGCCCCGCAGACCATGACCGTCTATGCCGATCAGGCCACCAATCAGATGAACGGCGCGCCCGTCCGGGCTCAGCGGCCCATGTATCAGCCGGGGATGAGCGCCGGGCAGCGGCCTATGTATCAGCCCCAGAGCGTGTATCAGCAGCCCCAGCAAAACGGCGGGTTCACCCAGCGCGCCGCCGCGCCGGAGGAAGCGGCGCAGCCCTTCTACGCCCGCACCGCCCCCCAGGAGGCTCAGACCCCCGCATTTTCCACTCAGCCCGCAGGCTATGGCTATGCCCCGGATGAGGCGGTCAATCAGTAAAAATCCTTTTTCGTTTGCCCCCTGAAAGGAGGAAAACGCTGTGTTAGTAATTTCGATCATTCGTCAGCTGCTCAGTTTATATGCGCTGCTGCTGCTGGTTGATCTGGTTCTGCCCTATGTGACCACCGCCCAGCAGCCGTGGATGGCCGTGCTGGCCCGGATCTGTGAGCCTGCCATTCAGGTGGGCAATCGGGTGGCGGCCAAGCTGATCCCTGAGCGGCGCACGAAAGTAAACGTGGGCGTGATTACGGCCATCGTGCTTTGCTATGTGGCTCGGCTGGTGCTGGGTCTGTTTGCGTGAAGGATATGATTCGGCCCAAGGCCGCGAAAGGAGTTTGACCTATGCCCATTACCGTTGCCATGATTGAAGAAAAAGAATTCAAGACCAAGATGCGCGGATACGATCCCGAGGAAGTGGATGAGTTTCTTGACGAAATCTGCGACGAAATGGTAGCCATGCAGGAGGAAATCGCTACCCTGCAGGCCCGTCTGGCTCAGGCTCCCCGGAGCAATCAGGCGGCCTTTGCGCCTGCTCCTGCTGCGGTGCCCGTGCCTGCTCCCGCGCCGGTGATGAAAGAGCCGGTGAAGGAACCGGCACGCGAGGACGGCAGCGAAGCGGCGCAGAAGCTGCTGGCTCGGGCCCAGAAGGTGTACGACGAGACCGTTGCCGACGCCAAGGCCGAAGCGGATAAGATTCTTGCGGGCGCCCATCAGCGGGCGGACGCGGGGCTGGAAGCGCTGGAGGATGAAAAGGCGGCGCTGGAGGATGAGATCAAGAGCCTCAAGGCCGCGGCCAAGGATTATCGGGATCGGTTCCAGCGGCTGCTGGACGATCAGCAGCATGTGCTGAACGCGGAAAGCAAGCTGTTTGAATAAAGGGCATGCTCCGCGGGAAGGAATGATCGGCGGCCGTTCCCGGGCGGCGCGTCTGCATTCCCGCAGACGGCTGCGCTGAATGGATGCATCACAATTTGCGCTTGGCGCTGGAACAGGCGCCGGGCGTTTTTTTATCAAAGGAGGAAACTGCCATGCGGTATGGCGCGCTGGAAGGCGGCGGCACGAAGATGGTGCTGGCCGTGGCAGACGAAAACATGAATATCCTGACGCGGGAAAGCATCCCCACCACCCTGCCCGAGGAAACCATGGAGCGGATGATTGCGTTTTTCCGGGAAAACCCGGTGGACGCGCTGGGCGTAGGCTGCTTTGGACCGCTGGATCTGAACCCCGCATCCCCCACCTATGGCTATATCACCAAGACCCCCAAGCTCGCCTGGCGGGATTATCCCCTGCTGCCGGAATTTGAAAAGGCGCTGGGCGTGCCCTGCGCCATCGATACGGACGTGAACGCCGCGGTGCTGTGCGAAGCGGAAAAGGGCGCGGCCAGGGGGCTGAAAAACTGCGTGTATGTCACCATCGGCACCGGCATTGGCGGCGGCGTGTATTGCGAGGGCAATCTGGTGCATGGCCTGATGCATCCCGAGCTGGGCCATTTCCTGCTTTCTCCCCATCCGGATGATCCCATGCCCCAGGGCATTTGCCCCTATCACGGCAGCTGCCTGGAGGGCCTGGCCAGCGGCCCTGCCATTGAAAAGCGCTGGGGCAAGTCTGCCAAGGAGCTGCCCCCGGATCATCCCGCCTGGGCGCTGGAAGCCCATTATCTGGCCCAGATGTGCGTGGCGGCACTAATGATCCTGTCTCCGGAAAAGATCGTGCTGGGCGGCGGCGTGATGGGGCAGAAGCATCTGTTCCCCATAATCCGCAAGGAAACCCTGCGGCTGCTGAACGGCTATCTTTGCTGCGTGGAGAATCTGGATGATGTGATCGTGCCTCCCGCCTGCTTCCCGGACAGCGGGCTCCTGGGCTCCCTGCTGCTGGCGAAAAAGGCGCTGAAAAAATGACGGAAACAGCGTTGCGTGTGTTCGACACCCACTGCCACCTGGACGATGAAAAGTTTGCCCCCGACCGGGAGGAAGCCTATCAGCGGATGCTGGCGGCAGGGGTGAGCCGGTGCGTCTGCGTGGGCAGCGATTTGCCCTCCTCCCGGCGCTGCCTGGATTTTGCCGCGTCCCACGAGGGCGTGTATGCCGCGGCAGGGGTGCATCCCCACGAAGCCCAGGCCGCGCCTGCGGATTATCTGCTGCAGCTGCGCGATCTGCTGCGCGAAGAAAAGGTCGTGGCGCTGGGGGAAATCGGGCTGGATTATTTTTACGATTTCTCTCCCCGGGATGTGCAGAAGCGGGTGCTGCAGGAGCAGCTGGATCTGGCGGTTGCGCTGGATAAACCGGTGATTTTCCATATCCGGGACGCCCATGGCGATATGATCGATCTGTTCCGCGCCCGTTCCTCGCTGCCTGCCGGGGTGATTCACTGCTTTTCCGGCAGTGCGGAAACGGCCCGGGAATATGTGAAGATGGGATTTTATATTTCCTTCGCCGGGGCGCTGACCTTCAAAAAAGCGCCTCACTTGTGGGATGCGGCCAGGGCCGTGCCGCCGGAGCGGCTGCTGGTGGAAACGGACAGCCCCTATCTTTCCCCCGAGCCCCTGCGGGGCAGGCGCAATGAACCGGCCAATGTGGTCTGGGTGCTGAAAAAGCTGGCGGCGCTGCGGGAAATCCCCGAGGATGAAATGGCCCGGATTACCTTTGAAAACGCCCGGCGGTTTTATCGCCTGCCGGATTAAGCGGGATGGAAACGCCTTCCTCCATCGTTTGTATGGCAGGGGGCAAGCCCCTGAAAAAAGGAAACGCATGAAGATGGAGGACAGGCCGTGAAGTATCTGCGCAGGCTGATCTGGTATATCTGCACCCGGCTGCTGGTAATCTGCTGCGTGCTGGGGCTGATTATCATGGCGTTTTATTTTTCCATGAACGCCACCAACAGCTATATCCTGCTCAAGGATGGCATGGCCAAGCGTGCCCAGGTGATTATGATGGGCGAGGATGTGGATCTGAGCAGCTATTTTTCCGCCGCCTATCTGGAGCGGGATTCCCGGCTGGCGGAGGCCCGCAACGGCCAATCCACCTATCAGACCGATTATAACATTACCGGCTTTGACCATCGGATTACCATGAACTGGTTCTGGTGCTGGCCCTGGGAGGATACCGCCCGGGCCACCATCACCGAGCGGATTCCCGCCATTGACGGCAAGCTGAAAAGCAGCACCCGGGAAGCCGCTGCGGCCTCGGGCGTGACGCTGGCGGCCACGCCCAAATGGCAGACCACCCAGTATTCCGTAATTCTCACCCGGGAAAACGGCCAATGGCATATCAAGAATATGAGCGTGATTAAGGTGCTCAATGATGAATGAGGTTCGGGGCCAGGCCCCGCAATTATATCTGGCGCCCATGGCGGGCATTACGGATCAGGTGTTTCGCCGGCTGTGTTTTCAGCATGGCTGTGATCAGGCCACCACGGAAATGGTTTCCGCCCAGGGCTTTTTAACTGCGCCCGCCGATCGCAATGCCTATCAGTTTCTGCTGGCCCGGTATCCGGAGGAGGGGCCGCTGGCGGTGCAGATTTTCGGATGTGCGCCGGGGTTTATGGAGGAAGCCGCCGCCCGGCTGACAGAGCTTGGGCGATTCACGGCCATTGACGTGAACATGGGCTGCCCGGCGCAGAAGGTGGTGGGCGGCCAGAGCGGCAGCGCGCTGATGAAAACGCCGGAGCTGGCGGCGCGGATTGTTTCGCGGATGAAGAAGGCCACGCTGCTGCCCATCACGGTGAAAATGCGCATTGGCTGGGATGAAGACCACAAAAACGCCGTGGCCTTTGCCCAGGCGGTAGCGGACGCGGGGGCGGACGCGCTGACCGTCCATGGCCGCACGCGGATGCAGCAGTACGCCGGGAAGGCAGACTGGGAGATGATCGCTCGGGTGCGGGAGGCCGTTTCCGTGCCGGTAATTGCCAACGGGGATATTGTGGACGGCGAAACGGCGCTGGCCGCGGCGCGGATTACGGGCTGCAGCGGGCTGGCCATTGGCCGGGGCGCGCTGGGCAATCCCTGGGTTTTTGAGGAGATCAGGGCGGCCTTTGCGGGGGAGCCTTATCAGCGGCCCGGCTTTTCACAGGTGATGGACACGGCGCTTGCCCACGCCCGGGCCATGGCAGCTTGGAAAGGGGAGCGCAGCGCGCTGCTGGAAATGCGCAAGCATTTTGGCTGGTACGTCTCCGGCCGCCGGGGCGCCGCCCTCGCCCGCACGAAAATCAACCTGGCCCAGTCCCTGGACGAGGTGGAGGCGATTCTGCGCACGCTTGCGGAAAACGAAGAATAAATGACGTAAAGAATCAAGTAAAAAATTAAGCGGGGGAAACCGTTCTTTGGAGGCCAAAGAACGGTTTCCCCCGCACCCCTTTCCAAGAAAGCCGGCTTTTCATCTTGCAAAGTTTAATGCGAACATGAATAGCACCACCACCCTTGAAAAGGAGTATATCTCCAATTGGTCTGCCGTCCGCATCCAACGCACCTTCCACTGCCTGAGTTGCTGGCGCAACCTGCAGTAAACATTACAATTAACACCAGCACAGCAACAAACAAATGTGTTTTCACTTTACGCATCCAGTTCCCCTCTTTCCACTTTTATTTTCCCCAAGAGTCTTTGTACTGGTTGACAAAACTATGAATTTCATCATCAGAATACTTTCGATCATAGTTGTTGGTAGAATACGATGACTTTTCGCTGGATGAGGAAGGAGAACCGAACTCGCTGCAGGCTGCCAGAAGACCCATGATGATAAGCAAGACGATCGTCAAACCGAGCTTATTTTTTTCCAAAATACATAACCTCCTTTTTTGATTAAATTATACTCAAATATTGAGTAAAAGTCAATACTCAAAATTTGAGTGTGCTAACGTAGCGGCGAGGTGAAAAAAATGGATTATCGCCAGCGGCTACGGGAAGTACGGGAGGATCGGGATTTATCCCAGGCAGAGGTGGGGAAGGTGCTGAACAAATCCCAGCAGGGATACAGCCACATTGAGAACGGGCGGGCGGAGCTGAAAATTGAGGATTTGATCACCCTGTGCAAATTCTATCATCTATCTGCGGACTATTTGATCGGCCTGACAGATCAGGGACGGAACGGAAGAAGCTGAAAGAAAATTGTTTCAAATGTCTTAAACAGCGGGGAAAGCGCGAAAAAGGGATTGACAAAGCAGCCTGAAAACGGGTATAATATGAGACGGTCACGATTGGAGGGATGGGCTTTGCTGCTGGATGTTTCCCGCGCGCTGCGCTTGCCCGGCGAGGTTTTTCCCTTTCTGCATCGGGAAGAGATTCCGCCTCAGGAAATCTTTGGCGAAACGATCACCTTTTCCGATGCGGTTCTGACCGGGCATTTTTCCATGGCGGGCGACAGCCTGCATTTGGAGGGGACGCTGACCGTGACGGCCCACGGCCATTGCGCCGGCTGCTTAAAGCCGGTGGATGACCCGATGGAGATTCCCTTTGACGAAATCTTCATCCGTCAGGAAAGCCGCCATCCTCAGGCGGAAAATGCCGATCAAGACGAGGATGAACGCCTGGTGTTTGAGGGCTCGAAAGTGGAGCTTTCGCAGCTGGCGCTGACCCTGGCTGTGCTGGAGCTTCCCATGCGCTTCGTGTGCGGGGAGGATTGCCAGGCCCTTGCGGCCATGCAGCCGGATATCCAACCCACGCATGCTTGCCAGAAGGACATGCCCGACCAGCATCCTTTTTCGGCATTGCAGCAATTGCTGACAAAGGATCAGGAGGTGTAAGTTATGGCTCTGCCTAAAGGAAAAGTTTCGAAGGCTCGCGGCCGCAGCCGTCGCGCCAATTGGAAGCTGCAGCTTCCCGCCATCGTGGAATGCTCCCAGTGCCACAAGATGAAGCTGGCGCACCGCGTCTGCAAGCATTGCGGCTACTATGACGGCAAGCAGGTCGTCGCCGTGAGCGAAGAAAAGAACGCGTAACGGATTCGGCATTTCCCGAAGAATAAAGCCCTGAGAACGGGAGGAGTATGCGTCTTTTCCCCTTAGAGAGAGCGGTTCGCCGGCTGAAAGACCGCTTGGGATGAAAAAGGCGCAGAAGGTCGCCCGGGAGGGATGGAAATGAACGCCAAGTAGTTTCCACGGCTTGCACCCGTTAATGCGCAAAGAGGTAATGGGAAGACCTTGTCCCATTGCAAATGAAGGTGGTACCACGGGCCGCTCCGTCCTTTTGGATGGGGCGGCCTTTCGTTTTTGGAGGAAACGGCCATGAACCAGGAAAAGCCAAACCCGGAAATGTTCCGGGAGGATGGCGGCGCAGCATTGCCGCAGGCCCCGGAGGCTGTCCCCCGGGCAGCGGATGAAAGCGGGCCTCTTTCCTGCAAAGGGCCCCAAAGCGCCGGGCAGGCTGCGGCGCTGCCCCAGGTGGTGCTCATCGGGGATTCCATTCGCCTGGGCTATTGCCAGACGGTGGGTCAGGCGCTGGCCGGGCGGGCGGAGGTGGTTTATCCATCCGAAAACTGCCGGGACACCCACGCGGTGATCACGTCGCTGCTGGGCTGGTCCCGGGAATGGGATGCGGCGCGGGTGACGCTGGTGCATTTCAATTGCGGCCACTGGGATATCGCCCATTGGGGCGGCGACGCCGAATGTCTCACTCCCGTGGATTGCTATCGCAAGAACATTGGCCGGATTATCGCCCGGCTGCGCAGGCTGTTTCCCGGAGCGCGGATCGTTTATGCCACCACCACGCCCATGAACCCAGACGGCTCCCTGGGCCTGAATCCCCGCACTACGGCGGAAATCATCCGCTATAATGGGGCGGGGAGCGCGGCGGCCCGGGAACAGGGCGCGGAGATTAACGATCTGTTTGCCGCCACTGCCGCCTGGGGCCCGGAATGCTATCGGGACTATTGCCATTTCACCCCCGAGGCCTTTGAGCGCCTGGGGAAGATCACGGCGGATTTTCTGGAAAGCCGCCTGCATGAACAGATGAAAGCCAACCTATCCATTTGAACCGGGAGGGACGAACATGAGCGAAACCTTTACCATGGAAAAGACCTATAACCCGCAGGCCATCGAGAAGGAAACCTATGAAAAATGGGAAGCCTCCGGGGCGTTTACCCCCACCATTGACCGCAGCAAGAAGCCCTTTACCATCGTGATGCCCCCGCCCAACGTGACCGGCCAGCTGCACATGGGCCATGCCATGGACTGCGTGCTTCAGGATTCGCTGGTGCGCTATCATCGGATGAAGGGCGATCCCACCCTCTGGCTGCCCGGCACGGATCATGCCTCCATCGCCACGGAAGTGAAGGTGGTGGACAAGCTGCGGGCTGAAGGCCTGACCAAGGAAATGATCGGCCGGGAGGAGTTCCTCAAGCATGCCTGGGCCTGGAAAAACGAATACGGCGGACGGATTACCCGTCAGCTGCGCCGGATGGGCGCGTCCTGCGATTGGAGCCGGGAACGGTTCACCATGGACGAGGGCTGCTCCCGCGCGGTGCGGGAAGTGTTCGTGAATCTGTATGAAAAGAACCTGATTTATCGGGGCAACCGGCTGGTGAACTGGTGCCCCTGCTGCAACACCTCCATTTCCGATGCTGAGGTGGAGCATGAGGAAAAGGACGGCAACTTCTGGCATCTGCTGTATCCGGTGAAGGAAACCGGCGAAATGCTGGAGCTGGCCACCACCCGCCCCGAAACCATGCTGGGCGATACTGCCGTGGCCATTAACGAGGCCGATCCCCGGTATGCCCATCTGCATGGCTGCCATGTGATTCTGCCGCTGGTGAACCGGGAAATTCCCATCGTCTGCGATGAGCATGCGGACATGACCAAGGGCACCGGCGTGGTGAAAATCACCCCCGCCCATGACCCCAACGACTTTGAAGTGGGCCAGCGGCACAATCTGGAGATTCTCCGGGTGTTCACCTATGACGGCCATATGACCGGCGCAGCGGACAAGGCGGCGGCGGACGAGCTGTTTGCCTCCGGGAAAGCCACAGTGAACGAGCCCCATGTGCTGGACTGCGGCAAGTATGCCGGCATGACCACCCAGGAAGCCCGGAAGGCCATCGTGGAGGATCTTACGGCGGGCGGCTATTTCAAGGGTGTGGAGCCGCTCAAGCATGAAGTGGGCACCTGCTATCGCTGCCATAACGTGGTGGAGCCCATGGTGAGCAAGCAGTGGTTCGTGAAGATGGAGCCGCTGGCCAAGCCTGCCATCGAAGCCGTGGAAAAGGGCGAGACCCGGTTTATTCCTGAGCGCTTCAGCAAGATTTACAGCAACTGGATGGAGAACATCCGGGATTGGTGCATTTCCCGGCGGCTGTGGTGGGGCCATCGGATTCCCGCCTGGTATTGCCCGGAATGCGGCGAAACCATCGTGAGCCGGCAGGATCCCACCGTCTGCCCCAGGTGCGGCTGCACGCATTTGCAGCAGGATGAGGATGTGCTGGACACCTGGTTCTCCTCCGCCCTGTGGCCCTTCTCCACGCTGGGCTGGCCGGACAAGACCAAGGATCTTTCCTATTTCTATCCCACCAATACCCTGGTTACCGGCTATGACATCATCTTCTTCTGGGTGGCGCGGATGATTTTCAGCGGCCTGGAACAGATGGGCCACGTTCCCTTTGACACAGTGGTGATCCACGGTCTGGTGCGGGATGCGCTGGGCCGGAAGATGAGCAAATCCCTGGGCAACGGCGTGGATCCGCTGGAGGTTATCGATCAGTACGGCGCGGACGCGCTGCGCTTCTCGCTGGTGATGGGCATCAGCGCAGGCAACGACACCCGCTATTCTGCGGAAAAGGTGGAAATGGCCCGGAATTTTGCCAACAAGGTCTGGAACGCCAGCCGGTTCGTGCTGATGAATCTGGACGGCCCGGAAACCCTGGAGGGCAAGGAACTGCTGCTGCCCGATCAGTGGATTCTGACCAAATACAACGAAGCGGTGCGGGAGATTTCCGCCCATTTCGAGGAAGCGGAATACGGCCTGGCCGCCCAGAAGATTTACGATTTCATCTGGAGCGAGTTCTGCGATTGGTACATTGAGCTGGCCAAGGGCGGGCTGCTGGGTGAGGACGCGCAGCGCAAGGCCGCCGTGCGCGCCGTGCTGCAGACGGTGCTGTCCGGCATGCTGCGGCTGCTGCATCCCTTCATGCCCTTCCTGACCGAGGAAGTATACAAGCATCTGCCCGGGCAGGAGGATGCGTCCTGCATGCTGGCGGCATGGCCCAGGGCGCTGGACGCTTATGATTTCCCGGCTCAGAGCCAGCAGATGGAGGGCGTGATGGATATGATCCGCTCCATCCGCAATATTCGGTCCGGCATGAACGTGCAGCCCTCCCATAAGGCGCATCTGATGGTGCGGCCCAATGCGGGCTGGGCGGAAGCCATTCAGGGCGCGGAGGTTTACTTCAGCCGTATGGCCAGCGTCAGCGCGCTGTCGCTGCTGGGCAAGGAAGAGCAGGTGGAGGGCAAGACCGTCAGCGCTGTGTGCGTGGCGGGCGAATACTTCATTCCGCTGGGCGATCTGGTGGACTTTGAAAAGGAAAAGGCACGGCTGAATAAGGAGCGCCAGGGCATTGCCAATGAGATCGCCCGGGCCGAGGGCAAGCTGAATAATCCCGGCTTCCTGAGCAAGGCCCCCGCCAATCTGGTGGCCGCCGAAAAGGATAAGCTGGAAAAGAACCGGCAAATGCTCGTTGCGCTGGATGCCCGCATTGCCGAGCTGGGATAAACAGATTAGAACGAATCGAGGAAATCGGCAAAGGAAACAGGCTGCGCTGCGTTCATCAACGGTGTGCTTCAGCATATGTTTACAACACGATGGCCGCATTGCAGATAGAATATGCATTCCTGTACACAGCCGGTTTTCGGGAGAGCGCGAGAGGACGCTTTGGACGCAAACGCGTCCTCTCGCCAATCAATCCATCCCCTACATAAAGGAGCAATTATGGAATTTCATCATGTGCCGGTGCTGCTGAGCGAGGTTATGGAATATCTGTCTCCCCAGCCAGGAAACGTGTTTGCCGACGGCACTTTGGGCGGCGGCGGCCATAGCGAGGCGATTCTGCGGGCCCTGGGCCCGGACGGCACGCTGTATGGCATTGACCGGGATGAGGCCGCCATTGCGGCCGCCACGGCGCGGCTGGGGGGCTATCCCGGATTCCATCCGGTGCATGGCAACTTCCATGATGTGAAAGCCCTGCTGCCGGGCGTGCGCCTCCATGGCGGGCTGCTGGATCTGGGCGTGTCCTCCTATCAGCTGGATACCCCTGGCCGCGGCTTTTCCTATCATGAGGACGCACCGCTGGATATGCGCATGGATCCCTCTCAGGGCATGACGGCGGCTGACTATGTGAACACCGTGTCCGAGAAGGATTTCTGCCAGGCGCTGCGGGATTACGGCGATGAAAAATGGGCGGCGCGAATTGCCCAGATTCTGATGGAAAAACGGGCCAAGGCGCCCCTGCGCACCACGGGCGATCTGGTGGCCGTGGTGGATGCGGCCATTCCCAAGGCGGTTCGCCGCAAGGACGAGGGCCATCCCGCCCGGCGTACGTTTCAGGCGGTGCGTATCGTGGTGAACGACGAGCTGGCGCCCCTTTCACGGGCCATTGACGATTGGGTGGATCTGCTGCTGCCCGGCGGGCGTCTGTGCGTGATCACGTTCCATTCCATTGAGGATCGCATCGTGAAGCTGGCCTTCCGCAAGCTGCAAAACCCCTGCACCTGCCCGCCCAAGGCCCCCATCTGCACCTGCGGGAAAAAGCCCCTGGGCCGGGCGATTGGCGGCGCGATCAGGGCCGGGGAAGTGGAACTGAGCGAGAATTCCCGGGCCCACAGCGCCACACTGCGGGTGTTTGAAAAGGGGGAGAACCCATGAGCGTGCTCTACGTGGTGGCCACGCCCATCGGCAATCTGGGGGACATGAGCCCCCGGGCGGTGGACACCCTGAAAAACGCCGATCTGATTGCGGCAGAGGACACCCGGGTGACCCGGAAGCTGACCACCCATTTCGGCATTGATACGCCGCTGATTTCCTGCCATCAGCATAACGAGCGGGGACGCTCGGGGGAAATCGTGGGCCGGATGCTGGCGGAAAATCTGCAAGTGGCGCTGGTGACGGATGCGGGCACTCCCGCCATTTCCGATCCGGGCACAGAGCTGGTGCGCGCTGCGGCGGAGGCAGGCATTCCGGTGCTGGCGGTCAGCGGGCCCAGCGCCTGCGTGTCGGCGGTGTCGGTGAGCGGGTTTGATTTTACCGCCTTCACCTTTTACGGCTTTCTGCCTCGGGAGAAAAAAGAATTGCAGGAAAAGCTGCTGGAGATTGGGCGAAGGGGCGAGGGCGCAGTATTTCATGAATCGCCCCACCGGGTGAAGGCGCTGGTGGCGGCCATTGCGGAAACGCTGCCGGGAGCGCGGCTGTCCGTCAGCTGCGATTTGACCAAGCTCCATGAGCTGACCATCCGGGGCACGGCGGCGGAGATTCTGGCCGCGCTGGAGCAGAATGAGAAAAGCGAGAAGGGCGAATACTGCCTGGTGTGCGATCTGCGGGGCGTGACCCTGCCGGCAGAAAAGCCGGCATCGGAAACCTCTCTGGAAGCGCAGCTGCTGGAGGAAATGCTTGCCGGCACATCCCTGCGGGACGCCATGAAGATGTTGACCCATGGCGGCGCAAAGAAAAACGCCGTTTATGCCGCATCCCTGCGGGTTAAGGCGTTTCTGGCGGAAGAAGCGGATTAAGCAAAAGCCTGCATAAATCGGGGGGAAATCATTCAGGCGGGGCGGCCGTTGATTGCGCTGGCCCGCTTGCATACGCCCCGGAAAGCTGCGGGAAGAAAATGAACTGGTGCATTTTTAGCAATGCGCCCCAGATTGCGGAAAGAACGCGCTATCGTTCATTTCCAATCCGGGGCGCATTGCCGTACAAGCGGCAGATTTCTGCTGATTATTACATTTCGCGACTCAAGGCAGCTTGTTAATGGGCGCGGGAGAAGCGCCGGCGCCGTCCGGTTATTTCCCGCTGTCGCCGTAGTTTTTCAGCACCCGGGCAGAGGGATCGTCCACATCACAGCCGGGCCAGGTCTTGTTGGGCATCCAGAAATCCGCCACCATGTGCGCCTGCCCCGGATAGTATTTTTCGAAAATATCCCGATACAGGAGACTTTCCCTGGTAAACGGCCGGGCAAAATCATATTTTGCGCAGCCGGTGCGGAAGGCGTCGTCATCATAAATCGTGGCCGCATGGGCCTTCAGATGATCCACCATGGAATGGCCCACCGCATCGCTGAAAGCGGCCTTCTGCCGCCAGAGAATATCCTCGGGCAGCAGATGATCTGCCGCGAACGCCTGCCGCAGCAGGAATTTGCCCATGCCGTGGCGGTTCATTTTCAGCACCGGATCAATGGCCATGGCGTAATGCACAAAATCCAGATCGCCAAAGGGTACCCGGGCTTCCAGAGCGTTGACGGAGATGCACCGATCCGCCCGGAGCACATCATACATATGCAGCTCCCGAATGCGCTTTTCCGCTTCGCTCTGAAATGCCGCGGCGCTGGGGGCGAAATCCGTGTATTTATAGCCGAACAGCTCGTCGGATATTTCGCCGGTCAGCAGCACCCGCACGTCCGTATGCTCGTGAATATATTTGCACACCAGATACATTCCGATGCTGGCGCGGATGGTGGTGATATCATAGGTGGCCAGCAGGGCGATCACCGGCTCCAGCGCGGCGAGCACATCCTCCCGGGAGATGATCACCTCCGTGTGGTCGCTGCCAATGAAATCCGCCACCTTCCGGGCGTATTTCAGATCGATGGCATCCTGATCCATGCCGATGGAATAGGTGCGGATTTTTTTGCCCAGCTTTTTCGCCGCAATGGCGCACACCAGCGAGCTGTCCAGCCCGCCGCTGAGCAGGAAGCCCACCGGCGCGTCCGCATCCAGCCGCTTTTCCACGCCGGCGATCAGCCGCTCCCGCAGCCCCCGGCAGGCGGTGTCCTCATCCACCATCAGAAACTGATCCACATGGGCCGGGTCCGCATAGCGGATGAACTGGCCGTCCACCCAATAGCAGCCGGGGGGAAAGGGGAGAATTTTATCGCACAGGCCCATCAGATTTTTGGGCTCGCTGGCAAAAGCCATGCCGCCGTCTGGCAGCGCGCCGTAATACAGGGGCCGGATGCCGATGGGATCCCGGGCGGCGATGAGCCTGCCTGCCTGAGCGTCGTAAAGCAGCAGCGCAAATTCCGCATCCAGGGTCTGGAACATATCCAGGCCGTATTCCGCATACAGAGGCAGCAGCAGCTCGCAATCCGAATCGCTGGTGAAGGCATATTTTTCTTTCAGCCGCTCCCGGATGGGACGGAAGCCGTACAATTCGCCATTGCAGACTGCCAGGCTGCCCTCCCGCTCAAAGGGCTGCATGCCGGAAGGATCCAGCCCCATGATCGCCAGCCGGTGAAACCCAAGATACCCGCAGGGGATGGAAACGAAACGGCTCATGTCCGGCCCGCGGGAAAGGGTGCGGTCAAAGCAGGCGCGCAGGGTGGCTTCCGGGATGGATTTGGACGTAACGCCGAAAATGGAACACATAAAAAGCACCTCCGAATTTTTCTCGCGGCCTGCCCTGAATTTCAGGACGAAGGCCGCGCTCCGTGGTGCCACCTGATTTGCTTCTTCATGAGCTCAAACAAGCTCCGGCCGCGATAACGAGCAGCCGCTCCGCCGCCCCTACTTGCGCTTTCGCGCTTTCAGTTTGGGCTCGGAAGGGTTCTTTCCCCCGATCCGGCCGCGAACTTTCCAGCGCCGTTCGCTCTCTGGGGGCCGGGGCTTCGGGATACTTTTCTTCCTCATCGCTTTGCTATTCAAAAAGGCAGGGATACAGAGAGAATCGCGTTCTCTCCGGCACCCTTGCCTCGCAAAGCAGTATAGCGCAGATGGAAAGCGCCGTCAAGTTTTTTCGCTGTTTTTTCGACCGGCTCCCAAGAAAATATCCTTTTTTCTCCTTGGATTGGAACAAAACGGACATGTGGATCGTCTTTATAGGTGGAATTTCCCAAACGATGGAAGGGAAGGTGCTTTTCCCATGCAGAACATGAGGCGCGTTTGCCTGTGCCTGTTGATGCTGATGCTGCTGACGCTGCCGCTTTCTTCGCTGGCAGAGGGCGGATCGAAGCTGAAAATGCAGGTGACGCTGGGCTATGACGGGGCCATCACCTACGGCAAAACCATTCCCGTAACGGTAGAAATCGAGAACGCCGGGCCGGATCTGGCCGCCACGCTGACGCTGGACGTGTATGCCAGCCGCACGGAATATAACCGCTATGAGCAGGAATTGACGCTGGCGTCCGGCGCGGCCAAGAGGCTTGTGCTGCCCATCCGCATCGGCAGCCAGCAAAAGCAGTTCACGGTGGAGCTTCGCTGGGGGGAGCAGGCGCTCCTGTCCCAGCAGCTGTCGCCTGCGCAGGTGATTTCTCCCTCCGCGGCGCTGGTGGGCGTGCTGTCCGATCAGCCGCAGGCCCTCTCCTATCTGACCATCAACCGGGATAACGACGAGCTGATCCGCGGGGAATACTGGCAGACTGTGCCCCTCACTGCGGAGAACTTTCCCGATTCCCTGCGGCTGATGAACGCCTTTTCCGCGCTGGTGGTGGATGGGTTTGACGTATCGTCGCTGTCCCCGGCGCAGCAGGAAACCCTGATTGCCTGGCTGGAGCAGGGGCGGCTTGTGCTGCTGGGGGGCGGCGGCAAAGGCGTGATTGGCAGCAGCTTTTTTGCGGATCATTATGGGCTGGCCATGGGCGGGGCGGAAACCGGGACGGATGTTACCCCGGCGCTTTTGCGCGCCCTGGATCTGATCGGCGAGCCGGCGGGGGAGCAGGGGCTGCTCAGCCCGCTTTTCGGGGGCGAGACGGTGATTGCTGTGGAGGAGCAGCCGGTGGTCTGCCGGGCGCAGGCGGGCTATGGCCGCATTTATGCCACGGCCTTTTCCCTCAGCGAGGATCCCTTCCGCAGCTGGGCCTATGCCCATACCTTTTTTCAGCGGCTGCTGCTTGCCAAGGATCCGGATTTTTACAGCCAGCTGATGTATGTCAATGAAGACAATTACAGCTCTCTGAGCTATCTCACCGACAGCATTCCCCTGGCCAATCCCGGCACGCTGACGCTGGCGCTGCTGGCGGCGGCGCTGCTGCCGGTGGGGGCGGGGCTATGTTATCTGGCGCTGAAAAAGAAGGATCGGCGGCAGCTGCTCTGGCTGGCCGTTCCGCTGCTGGCGGCGGGATGCACGGGCGCGGTGGCCGGCCTTTCCGGAGCGACGGCCTTGAATCAGCCTGTCGCTCTGCGCATTGCCGCGCTGCGGCAGAATGAAAACGGCGTATGGCGGATGGAAACGGTGGTTTCCGTGGCCACGCCGGAAAAGGGGATGCATCAGCTCAGCGCCGATCAGGGCACTCTCATGCCTATGGACAGCAATTATTACGATTATTATTATGACGATAGCCGCCTGCCGTCCACGCCCAATCAGCTGCGCTATCTGTTTACCGGCGGCAGCAGAAGCGCCATTTCCGCCGGCTTCCGTTCGCCCTGGTCCGTGCAGAATTTTGAGCTGACGGCGGAGGACGGGGCTGTTTCCGGCGTGGATGGCCGGGTCTGGATGGAGCCGGACGGGGCCCATGGCACGCTGATCAATCAGACCGGGCAGGATCTGTCCGCCGGGCTGGTGCTCTGCCCCTATGGGTATTGCAGTGTGCCTGCCCTGAAGGCGGGAGACAGCTATGATTTTGTGCTGAAGCAGGGCCAGGTGAAGGACAGCAAAAATCCGAAATATGAGGATGGCGTGCTCTATGAAAGCCTGTTCCGCATGGGGAATTACAACGATTTCCTCAGCGCCTATTTCTATCCTGACGGAGAAAAGGAATTGAGCGGCAGCGAAAAGACGGAGCGGGAGCTGCGCTATTCGCTGGCCAACAATGTGGTAGGCAACCAAAGCGGGCGCTCCGCCGGGGCGATTGGCTGGCGGGACGGCAGCCTGGGGTTCTATTACATATCCTTCTGCGATGCGCTGGCCCAGACGCATCCGCTGCTGATCGACGGGCAGGAAATCACCCGGGGCGGCAGCCGGGGCGTGGTGAGCGCGCTGCTGCCCTTTACGGGCGTGAGCCCGGACGGGCTGGTGTATCATCTGCCCGGGCAGGATGCGGCGGTGCGCTGCCAGCTGCAGGCGGATGGCACGCCCTCGGCGGAGCCACTGGAGGGAAGCGGGCAGCGCAGCTTTCATGAGCTCAGCGAACGCCCCGTCTTCTGCTTTAGCCTGGATGTGGAAAACGTGCAGATCAGCCGCCTGTCCATTCAGGCGGAGACCTGGAGCAGCAGCGTAAGTCTGCATCTGTTCAACGGCCGGGAATGGGTTGAGCAGCCGCTGAACGAGGAAATTCCTGATCCCAGACGGTATATTAACGCGCAGGGGAAGCTGTTCGTACAGCTCCGGGGCACCGGCAGCGAATACTATGTGCAAACGCCCACGCTGATGCTGGAAGGGAGGGTGAAATAACATGCTGCAAATCGAAGAACTGACCAAGCGCTACGGGCAATTTCTGGCGCTGGATCATCTGAGTCTGCGCATTGGGGATGGCGAGCTGCATGGCTTTGTGGGCCCCAATGGCGCGGGCAAAACCACCACCATGCGCATTCTGGCCACCCTCCTGCCCGCCACCTCGGGCCGGGCGCTGATTGACGGGGTGGAGATCGGCAAAAACGGGAAAAAAGCCCGAGCACTGGTGGGGTATATGCCGGATTTTTTCGGCGTGTATGATAACCTGAAGACCTGGGAGTATCTGGATTTTTATGCCCGGTGCTACGGTATTGAGAAAAAGCAGCGGGCCCGGATGACGGAGCAGCTGCTGGCGCTGGTGCATTTGGAGGAAAAGCGGGACGCATATGTGGATGCTCTGTCCCGCGGGATGAAGCAGCGGCTTTGCCTGGCCCACGCGCTGATCCATGATCCCAAGCTGCTGATTCTTGATGAGCCCGCCTCGGGCATGGATCCCCGGGCGCGGGCGGAAATGAAGGCCATTTTGCGCACGCTTAAGGAGATGGGCAAAACGGTGCTCATTTCCTCGCATATTCTGCCGGAATTATCCGAGCTGTGCGACAGCCTGACCATTCTGGATCATGGCAGGCGGGTATTCACCGGCACGGTGGACGCCCTGAGCCGGAAAATGAACGGCGATGCGCCGCTGGACATCCGGCTGACGGAAGGCTGCGGCGAGGAGGCCGTGGAGCAGGCGGTGCGGGCGCTGCGGGAGCTGCCCTTTGTTACCGAAATTCTCCAGACGGAGCCCCGGCTTTTGCAGGTGCGGCTGGACGGCCAGGAAACGGCCTGCGCCCAGGCGCTGCAAACGCTGGTGGGACAGGGCGTGCCGGTGAGCGATTTTCATCGTGAGCCCATGAATCTGGAAAAGGTGTTTATGGAGGTGACGCAGGATGCTTAATCCCATTTTGGCTTCCGCCGCCACCCGGCGTATGCGCTCGGCTAAAACAATCGGGATTCTGGGGGCGTATGCGGCGGTGCTGCTGGTGGTGCTGGCCGTATGCCTGAACGGCTTTTTCCAGCCGGAAATCCGCCTGCCCCAGCTCAATGACGGGATCGTGGCGTATCAGCTGGTGATTGTGCTGCAATTTGCGCTGGCGGTGCTGGTGGGCCCGGCCATGACCGCCGGGGCCATCGCCGGCGAACGGGAACGGCAGACGCTGGAGCTGCTGCTGGTGACCAATACCGGGGCGCTGCGCATTGCGCTGGGCAAGCTGTTGGAAAGCTGCGCGTTTCAGGCGCTGCTGATTCTGTCCGCGCTGCCGGTGATGTGCGTGCCCATGGTGCTGGGCGGCGTGGGGCTTTCGCAGGCGCTGCTTTCGGCGCTGTTTCTCATGGCGGTGGCGGCGGCCGCATCCAGCGTGGGCCTGCTTTCCTCTTGCATCATGCGTACCACCATGGGCGCTACCATCCTGAGCTATGTGCTGGTGCTGCTCATTGGGGGCGTTACGCTGCTGCCCATGGCGGCGGGGTATTCCATGCGGGTGACGAACGTGATTTACGATAGCGCCCGGTATGCCGCCCTGTCCCCGGCCGGGGCTTTGGGGATGCTTTCGCCGGTGCTGACGGTGAATCCCGGGGTGGGGCTGTATTGCCTGCTGGAATCCCAGATGCGCCAGATCCACGCCTATCTCTATCACGGGTGGGGCCGGATGTATGCCACGTATCTGCTGTTGGATAAGGTGGGGCTTACGGCCATGACGCTGATTTCCGCCCTGGAAATGCTGCTGGCCGCCGGGGGAATCACCTGCGTGAGCGCGCTGCTGATTCGGCCCCGGAAAACGCCCAAAAGGAGCAAAAAATGAAGGAAATTCTGCGGGCGCTGGCCCCGGCGAAACGGCGGCTGCGGCTGGGCAACGCCCTGCGCTTTGGCGGTATGGGCCTGCTGAGCGGGGCCGGGCTGAGCCTTGCGCTGCTGATCGCGTCGTTTTTTACGCCGATACCGGGGAAGCTGTGGCTGTGCCTTGGGCTGATTGCCGGGATGACGGCGCTGCCGTTTGCGGCGGGGCTTTGCTGGCCGGTGAAGCCGCTGGCGGCGGCCCGGGCGGCGGATCGGGCCGGCTTGCAGGAACGGGCGCAGACCGCTCTGACGCAAACCGGTGACGGGCCCATGGCCCAGCTTCAGCGGGCGGATGCTTTGCATGCGCTGGAAACGCTGGACCCCCGGCGGATTCCCCTGCCGCAGATGAAGCGGCGGCTGCTGGCGGCGGGGGGCGCGATGGTTCTTTCGGCGGCGTTGCTGCTGCTTCCCAATCCGCAGGATGAAACGGCGCGGCAGCTGGCCGATTTTCGTCAGCAGATGGCGCAGGCGGCAGAGCAGATTGCCGCGGAGGCGGAAAATCCCGCCGAGGAGCTGACCGACGCTCAGCGTCAGGAGCTGCGGCGGCTTTTGCAGGAATTGCGCCGGGACTTGCGCTCGTCCGATTCTGCGCTGGATGCGCTGCTGGCCCTGGATCAGGGGGAGCAGCGGCTGGAACAGCTGCGGGAAACGCTGGCGGCGCAGGCGCAGGCCGGGCTGACGGACGCGCTGAATCAGGCAGGCCTTTCCGCGCTGGCGGAGGCGCTGGCGATGGAGGATGAACGCGCCCTGGAGGAGGCTTTATCCCAAACCGATCCGGCGCAGCTGATGCAGGCGGCGGAGGGCTTGCCGGGCGAGATGCAAAGCGCCCTGCAATCCGCCGCACAGGCGCTGCAAAACGGCAACGGACAGCAGGCGCAGGCGACGCTCAGCCAGATGCAGTTTGCCGCGGGGCAGGGGCAAAGCAACGCCCTGCAATCTGCCAGCCAGCTGATGCAGGCCCTGCGCGCAGCGGCCAGCGGGCAAACGCCCGGGCAGCAGCAGGGACAGGGAAACAACGGTCAGGGCCAGCAGCAGGGGCAGGGCCAAAGGCCGGGGCAGGGACAGGGTCAGGGAAACCAGCCGGGCGGCGGCGCGGGAAGCGGCTCCACCAATGAGGATCAGGGCGCGTCTGCCGGCCATAACTCCGGCAGCAGCGCCGGCAATCGGGACCCTGAATATCATGAAGGGCAATACGAGGAAATCTACGATCCCACCCGCCTGCAGGCGTCCGAAACCCAGCAGACGGCCCAGAACGCTCGGGGCGATGGGGAATCCGATCAGGCCCAGCTGGGGCCCGGCGCGGGAACGCAGGGCGACAGCGTGCCCTATAACGAAGTGGTTAACGAATACGCGGCCGCAGCGGCCCAGGCGGCGGACAGCCAGAGCCTTTCCCGGCAGGAACGGCAATGGGTGGATGATTATTTTTCCGCCCTCACCCGGGATGCGCAGGGCCAATAAGAACAAAGCGAGGATGCAAGCCATGATCGATAAGCAGGAAATCGCGGGATTTTCCCGTCAATATGAGCAGATTCGGCTGGAAATTGCCAAGGAAATGATTGGGCAGGAGGACGTGGTGGAGCATTTGCTGCTGGCGGTGATCGCGGGGGGCAATGTGCTGCTGGAGGGCGTGCCGGGGCTGGGGAAAACCCATCTGGTGCGCACGCTGGCCAAGGCGCTGGATCTGCCCTTTTCCCGCATCCAGTTTACCCCCGATCTGATGCCCGCCGATATTACCGGCACCACCATTCTGGAAAAGACCGAATCGGGCAGCGCGTTCCGGTTCCAGCCGGGGCCGCTGTTTGCCGCCATCGTGCTGGCGGATGAAATCAACCGGGCCACGCCCAAAACCCAATCCGCGCTGCTGGAGGCCATGCAGGAGCACGCCGTCACCGTTTCCGGCCAGACCCGGCCTTTGCCGGAGCCCTATTTTGTGCTGGCCACCCAGAATCCCGTGGAGCAGGAGGGCACCTATCCCCTCCCCGAGGCGCAGTTGGATCGATTCCTGTTCAAAATCGTGGTGCCCTTCCCATCGCTTGCTGAGCTGCGGGGGATCGTGGATATGACGGTGAAGGAGCAGACGGCGTTTGCACAGCAGGCTGCGTCCGGGGAGGATATTCTGCGGATGCGGCAGGTGGCCCGGCAGGTGCCCATCGCCCCGGCTGTGGAGGATTATGCCCTGCGCCTGGTGCTGGCCACCCATCCGGAAGCCCCGGATGCGCCGGAAATGGCGAAACACTGCCTGCGCTTCGGGGCCAGCCCCCGTGCGGCCCAGGCCATTTTGTCCACCGCCCGGGTGCGAGCGCTGCATCAGGGGCGGTTTAACGTGGCCTTTGAGGATGTGCGCTTCGTGGCCCCCGCCTGCCTGCGCCATCGCCTGGCCCTGAATTTCGAGGCGCTTACCGAGGGCGTGAAGATGGAGGATGTGATCGGCCAGCTGCTGGCGCAGGCCGAGGAAAAATAAGGAGGAGCTATGCTGTCTGACGCCTTTTTGGCCCGGCTGGATGCGCTGCGTCTGGCCTGCGCATCCCCGGCCCGGGGCGGCGCGGGGGGCGTTCGCCGGTCTCGGAAGCTGGGCTCTTCGGCGGAATTTTCCGATTTCCGGGAATATGCCCCGGGGGATGACATTCGCCGGCTGGATTGGAACGCCTATGCCCGGTTTGACCGGCTGTTTCTTAAGCTGTTTATGGAGGAGCAGGAGGAAAGCGTGACGGTGCTGCTGGACGGCAGCGGGTCGATGGCCCCCAAATGGGCAGATGGGCGGATGGCGGCGGAAGCGCTGGGCTATCTGGCGCTCACCGGCGGAGACCGGGTGCGGATGGGCGTTCTTTCCGGGGAAGAACCGGTGATCTCGTCCTTTCTCACCGGGCGGAAAGCCTATCCCCGGCTGTCTGATTTTCTGGATGGCTGCGTGCCCCGTGGGCAAACCGATCTTATGCAGGCCGTCCGCCGGATTGATCCCTATCCCCAGGGGCTGACGCTGCTGCTCACCGATGGGTATCAGGCAGGCGGATTGGGGAAAACGCTGGATCTGCTGGCTTATCGGGGCCAGAGCGGCGGGGTGGTGCAATTGCTGTCCCGAGAAGAAATGCATCCGGAAATGACCGGCGCGCTGCGGCTCCGGGATGCGGAGGGCGGGCCGGACGTGGAGCTTGTGCTGGACAGGGCTGCCCGGCGGCAATATGCGGAAACGCTGGCCGCTTTTTTGCGGGAGACCCAGGCGGCCTGCCGCAGGCGGGGGATGCCCTATCTGCTCCTTTCCGGCGATCGGCCCCTGGAGCAGGCGCTGATTCCCGCGCTGGCGGGCAGCGGCATAATCGGATAAGCTCCCCATCAAAACAAAGGAGACGCGAAACCCATGAGCTTTTTATCGCCCCTGTGGGGGCTGGCGCTGGCGAGCCTGGGCGTGATTCTGGCGCTGTATCTGCTCAAGCGCCGGTATCAGGATTATCCCGTGGCCAGCACCTTTCTTTGGGAAAAGGCCCTGCGGGATACCGCTGCCAGCCATCCCTTCCAAAAACTGCGGAAAAATCCGCTGTTGCCGCTGCAACTGCTGCTGGCGGCGGCGCTGGCGTTTTCGCTGATGCGGCCGGTGCTCGGCGGTGGGCAGGGGGGCGACACGGTGCTGATCTTCGATCTGTCCGCCAGCATGCAGGCATCAGACGGCGGCCAGACCCGGCTGCAAAAGGCGGCGGCGGAGGCCCGGGGGCTGATTGCAGGGCTGAAGCGGGAGGATCAGGTGACCATCCTGGCCGCCGGGCAGCAGACCCGGCAATTGCTCAGCCGCTCTGACGACCGGGAGGCGGCCTATCGCGTTTTGAACGGATTGCAGGCGGAAAACGGCGGCGGGGATCTGGAAGCGGCGCTGTCTCTGGCCTGGGCCATGGAAAAGGAACTGGGATCGCTGCAGATCGTGGTGTTTTCCGATGACTATGAGGCCCCGGACGGCGTGACCGTTCGGAACGCGGAAACGGGGCTGGCCAATACAGCTGTTTTGTCCTTTCAGGCGGAGGGGAGCACGGGCTATGCCCGAATCGCCAATTACGGCCCGGATGTGCAGCTGACCCTTTCCTGCTATGCGGGCGAAACCCTTTGCGACGCGAAAACCCTGTCCATCCCGGCGGGGGAGACGGCGGGCGCTTCCTTTGCCCTGCCCGAAAATTATCCTTACGCGTATGTGGAGATTCGGGAAAAGGACGCCATCCCGGGGGATAACCGGGCATATTTTGTTCCCCGGCTGCAAAAGCAGTATACCGTGGCGCTGCTGGGCACGGACAGCGTGTTTCTGGAACGGGCGCTGGCCCTGCGGGCGGATGTGCGGCTGATCCGCGCCGAAGCGGGGGATGAAAACGTGCAGGCGGATCTGTATGTACAGGGACCCTCACCGCTGATCTTTTCGCTGGATCGGGATACGGCCGTTCAGGCGGGCGAGACGCAGCTGGCGAAGGGGCAGCTGACGGCGGCGGATGCATCGCTGGCACAGCTGGCCTTTACGGGGGTGGCGGTGAAGCAGTTTTGCCCCCTGACAGCGGAAAACGGAAAGACGCTGCTGACGCTGGACGGGCAGGCGGCGGCGGTGGATACGGGCCGGGCCATTGCCCTGGGCTTTGATATTCACGATACCAATTTGCCCCTGAAATATGATTTTCCCCTGCTGATGCAGGCCATTCTGGCCCGGCTGCTGCCTACCTCGGCGGCGGATGTGGGCCAGGGCGTGTGCGGCGAAACGGTTTCCATTGCCCTGCCCGGGGATGCGGAAAGCGCCCATGTGACGCTCCCGGACGGACAGATTTGTGCCGCGCCTCAGGACGCATGGGCACAGAACGCCTGGGCTTTTGCGCAGACCGGGGCGCCGGGCTTGTATACCTTGACGATTCAGGGCGGCGCGTCGGCGGGAACGCGGTATTTCGCGCTGCAAATTCCGCAGATAGAAAGCGATGTGCGCGCTGTTGCGCCCAGCCAAAATGGTGCGGGCGCGGGGCAAAGCGTGGTGGGGGGCATGGAGCTGACCAGTTGGCTGCTTGCTTTGGCGCTGGCGCTGCTGATGATTGAATGGGGGGTGAGCCGCCGTGTGGATTGATGTCGCTGCGCCTGCGTATCTGGCGCTGCTGCCCCTGTGCGCAGGGATGATTTATGCGCTGTGGCGGCTGTATCCCGGCAAAGGGCGGAAGGCGAAGCTGTCCCATGCCCTGCGATATGCCATCACGGCGCTGCTGGTGCTGGCGCTATCCGGGGTCAGCGTGCTGTCCGGAACCGGCGAAAAGGCCGCCTGGCTGGTGCTGGATGCGTCCGATTCCATGAAGCGGGCGGGAGACAGCGTTTCGCTGGCGCAGGCGGCGCTGGATGCGCTGCCCCAGGACCGGCAGGCCGGGGTGATCGTGTTCGGGGAAAACGCCATGGTGGAGGAAACCCTTTCTCAGCATCCTGCCTTTTCCGGTGTGACGGCCCGGGTGAACCGCACGGGGAGCAACCTGGCGGAAGCCATCGCGCTGGCCGGAGCGCTGCTGCCCTCGGACGCAGATGGGGGCGTGGCGGTTATCAGCGATGGGCTGGTAGACACAGTGGATGCGTCCGCGCTGCGGGAGCGGGGCGTGGCGGTAAACGTGCTGGAAACGGCGGGCGACGGCGTTGCCCGGGATGCGCAGATTACGGCGGTTTCCCTGCCCGCTTCCGTTTATCAGGGCCAGGCCTTCTCCGTTACCGTCACGGCCCATGCCACGGATGCGGGAGAAGCCACCATGCTGCTGTATGAGAACCGCAGCGTAATCGCCAGCAAAAAGGTGACGCTGCGGGCGGGAGAGAACACCTTCGTGTTCCCCTGCACCGCGTCTGCCGCCGGGGTGGCCACCTACGAAGCCCAGGTGCTGCTGCCCGGAGACAGCGTGGAGGAAAACAATCGTCTGGGGGCGTACACGGCTGTTTCCGGTGCGCCTCATGTGCTGCTGGCGGAAGGAAAATCCGGCCAGGGACGGGAACTGAAAAAGCTGCTGGAAGCCGCGGGCATGCAGGCGGAGGTATGCCTGCCCGGCATGCTGCCCACCGCCGCAGAAGGATACATGGCTTATCAGGCGGCGGCACTGGTGAATGTGGATGCGGATGATCTGACCGACGCGCAGATTGCCGCCCTGTCCGCAGCGGCCCTGGAGCTGGGCAAGGGCGTGGCCGTATTCGGCGGCGACAGCAGCTACGCTCTGGGCAATTACCGGGGCAGCGCATTGGAAGAAATGCTGCCTGTGACCATTGATGTGAAAAACAAGCTGGATCTGCCCACCACGGCGCTGCTGCTGGTGATCGACCATTCCGGCTCCATGGCGGACGGGCAATACGGCGTAACAAGGCTGGATGTGGCCAAGGAAGCGGCCTGCCGGGCCATCGAGGTGCTCACGCCCCGGGATCAGGCGGGGGTGATCGCCTTTGATGATGCGGCCAAATGGGTGGTACCCCTTTCGTTGGCGGAGGATGTTTCCGCCATGCAGCAAAGCATCGCCACCATCCGTCCCGGCGGCGGCACCAGCTTCTTTTCGCCGCTGCAAATGGCCTATCAGGCTTTGAAGGATGCAAATGCCCAGCACAAGCACGTGATCTTCCTTACCGACGGCGAAGCGGGGGACAGCGGCTATGATACCATTGCTGCCGCCATGGCCCAGGAGGGCATCACACTGACCACCGTGGCTGTGGGCGACGGGGCGGATACCTATACCCTGAAAAAGCTGGCGGAAAAGGGCGGCGGCCGGGCCTACGCTGCGGGCGAATTTGACAACGTGCCCAAGATTTTCACCAAGGAAACCCTGCTGATTTCCGGCACCTATGTGCAGAATCGCACGTTCACGCCCATTATCACCGATGCATCCATGACGGATTTCCCGGGCTTCCCCACGCTCGACGGCTATCTGGCTACGGCAGAAAAGCCCCTGGCCACGGTCAGCCTCATCAGCGACCGGGAGGAGCCCATTCTGGCCTGGTGGCAATATGGGGCGGGCAAGGTGCTGTGCTGGACCAGTGATGTGCAGGGCGCATGGAGCAGTTCATTCCTCCAATGGGATCAGGCTACGGCGTTTTTCGGCGGCCTTGTTTCCTTTATTTTGCCTGTGCAGCAGGCCGAGGGGGAAGCGGCGCTGGAGGATGGAACGCTGGTTTACCGCGCCCCCGGATCCACGGAGGGTAAGGCCACGGCTCGCGTGCTGGCCCCGGATGGCAGCGTTTCCGTGCTGGAAATGGAGCAGGTGGCCCCGGATCGGTTTGAAGCGGCGCTGGAAAATGCGCAGCCTGGGGCATATGCGGTCAGCGTGACCGTACGCCAGACGGATCAGGCGGATCTCACCTTTGAGGGCGGCGTGACGGCCCCGTATTCCCGGGAGTATGATCTGCGTGTGGGCAATCAGGGCGCGCTGGCGAGGCTGGCCGCGGATACGGGGGGACAGGCGGTATCCGATGCTGGTCAGCTGCTGACGTTCCCGCCGGCGCAGGCCCGGGCGCGCCATGCCCTGCGGCCCTATCTGACCCTGGCAGCGCTGGCGCTGCTGCTATTGGATATTGCCCAGCGGCGGCTGGATTGGGAGAAGCTGACGGACCCGCAGGAGCGCCCGGTGCCGGCCAAACGCCCGGCCAAGCCGCCCAGGCACCCGAAGAAAACCGCGGCGCAGCCCCCGTCCGGGGAAACATCCCAGCAGCTTTGGGATAATCTGCAAAAGAAAAAACGGATGTGAAGCAGAAAAAAAAGGAGATGGCGGGGCGTTGGAGCCAAAGCGCTCAGCCGTGCTCTCCCGGGAAGGCCATAGGATAAAACCTTTATTGACAGCCAAACGCCCCAGATGCGGAAGGAGACGGGCAGCCGTTCCTCCCTGCATCCGGGGCGCTTTGCTGATTGAAAAATATCAGATGATTCTTGTTTTTGGAGAAAGGGGCATGGGAAAGCCGCTTTTATCGCGAAAAAAGATTTCCGATCATTCTGACGATGACGCTCCCCTGCCGCATTTTACTTTACTTTCACGGCCATTTCTTGGGCCTTGAGGCACAGCTCGGCTGCCTTGAAGGCGTGGGCCTGGGTCATGGCGTTTTCGGTGCGGTTCAGGCAGTCCAGAATCAGCTGGCCGAAGAAGGGGAAGCCGGTCACACCGGCGGCGTTCACGTATTTTTCGCCATCGCCGTTGACCAGGAAAATATGGTCGCCGCCCGTCTGGGAAGTGCCCACGTTCACATATTTGCGGATTTCAATGTATCCCTTCGTGCCCAGAATCAGGGTGCGCCCGTCGCCCCAGGTGCGCAGGCCGTCGGGGGTGAACCAGTCGATGCGGAAGTAATTGGTGGCGCCGTTTTTACCGGTAATCATGCAATCGCCAAAGTCTTCCAGCTCCGGGAACTCCGGATGGCCATAATTGCCCACCCGGCTGTAATTCACCTGGGCATCCTCCTCCTTGGCAAAATACAGATACTGCTCAATCTGATGGCTGCCGATGTCGCACAGAATGCCGCCATACTGTGCATGCCGGAAGAACCAATCCGGCCGGCTGCTGGCAGGGCCCATCCGATGGGGGCCGAAGCCGTCCACCTGAATCACCTGGCCGATAAGCCCTTCATCAATCATGTATCCGGCCAGCACCGCGCCTTCCACGTGCAGCCGTTCGGAATAGTACACCATGTATTTTTTCCCCGTCACCCGGGCCTTCTCCCGGGCCAGCGCCAGCTGCCCCAGGGAAGTGAAGGGCGTTTTATCGGTGAAATAGTCCTTGCCCGCATCCATCACCCGCATGCCCAGCGGCCCGCGATCGCAGGGAATGGCTGCCGCGGCTACCAGCCGGGTCTCCTGATCTTCCAGCACCTGCTCCTCGGACTGGGCGGGAATGGCCTGGGGAAACGCCTTGCAGAAGGCTTCCACCTTCTTGGGATCCCTATCGTACACGTACTTCAGCGTAGCCCCGGCTTCGGTCAGGCCGTTGCACATGCCGTAAATGTGGCCGTGCTCCAGCGCCAGCACGGAGAATACAAACTCGCCGGGCTTCACCACCGGCTTTGCCTTGCCCTTGGGCGCGTAATTCATGCCATCGGATGCGTTTGCCATAAAATTCATCCTCCTGGGGAGTTTTTCTTTTATCATACCACAATCGGACGAAAAAAGCAAAGGCAAGCGATCGGCCGGGTGGCATGTCGCGTTAATAACCGTGTTCATAATAGCCGCAAATAATCAAGCATAATTCCAAACAGCAAAAAGAAAAAATCGTGGATTTTCCACGGTTTTTTGGTCGAAGTGGTGGGATTCGAACCCACGGCCTTTTGGTCCCGAACCGCTGCGATGACGACCATATTATACATGTTTATAGCATTTCTTTGATATCCTTGTGTGGTTCAAGAGGGTTGAATAAGCCACTTTCTTCTGCTGTGCTATTGTCGTTTCCACTAATGGGAATGGGGCTATATCAGCTCTTTGTTTTACTCAAAAACACCATTCATTTTGTCTGATATCCATCCATGGTTGCTTCAAACCCTTTCTACTTTGCACACATCTTCAAACATCTTTGAAACAACTCTGAAGCAACATTGACTACACTTCCAAACAACATCCACACTACTTTGAAACATCTTTGAAACATGATTACGTGCAGAAAGCATTGGCATTCTGCTCATTTTTTAGAATAAATCCAAAATAATAGACTGGATGCTTGTATACATCTAAAACGCTTTATTCTGATGCAAAAAAGTAACTGTTGTATGCTATTGCTGAGCTTTATTGTTGAAAAAAGCAAAACAACCGCCCCTTGCGGAGCGGCTATGTTAGCATTGTTGGTATTTATCCTTTGATAGAGCCCAGCATTACACCTTGCACAAAGTATTTTTGAATGAAGGGGTAAATAACCATAACCGGCAAACTGGAAATCACAATCAGCGAGAATTTCATCAGTTCTGCAATACCCTGGCGGGCGCGCATGGTTTCTTCATCAGCAATGTCGCTCAGGCTTATGGTATTGCTGACCAGGATATCGCGCAGCACCAGCTGCAAGGGCGCAAGTTCCTGATCTGTAAGGTACATCATGGCGTTGAAGTACGCATTCCAGTGCGCCACAGCATAGTACAATGCAAGAACGGCAATAATCGGTTTTGACAGAGGAATAACGATTTGCAGCAGGTACCGAATGTCTGAGCAGCCGTCAATGGAGGCTGCCTCATTCAATTCCGCAGGTATATTCTGGAAAAAAGTGCGCATCAGGATCATGTTGTATACGCTGATCGCACCGGGCAGAATGAGTGCAAACCGTGTGTTGAGCAGGTGCAGATTCATCAGCAGAATGTAATTGGGAATCATGCCGCCGGAGAAAAACATGGTAAATACGAACAGTTTCATGATGATGCTGCGGCCTGGCAGTGTTCTGCGTGCCAGAGGATAGGCGGCGAGAGTAGTCATCACCAGATTGACCAGTGTACCCACGCCTGTGTAAAATACAGAGTTAAGCGCGCCGGAAACGATCTGGCGGTTCTTAAACACAGCCTTATAACCTTCTACACTCAAATCCACAGGCCACAGAAACACACGTCCTGCATATACGGCCGAAGGAGCAGAAAAACTGGAAGAGATGACAAGAATGATTGGATAGATGATGGTAATGACCAACAAGGTCAGTACGACGTTAACGCAGAAATAAAAACGTCTGTCCTGTCTGAGTAACTTAATCTTTGCCGCGTCTGCCATGCGTCGCGCCTCCTTTACCACAAACTATTGTCGCTGACCTTGCGGGAGATAAAGTTGACCGTTATCAACACGGCCAGATTAATAACCGCATTGAACATATCAATGGCTGTTGCATACGAATAGTTGCCGGTTGCGGTCAGACCAACTTTGTATACATAAGTAGAAATGAGTTCACTCATACGAAGGTTAAGGTTGTTCTGCATCAGATAGGCCTTTTCAAAGCCGACGCTCATCACAGAACCGCAACGCAGAATGAGCGTAATGACGATGGTGGGGATGATGGCGGGAATATCAATGTGCTTTACACGCTGGAAACGATTTGCACCGTCAATAACGGCGGCCTCATGCAGGGCGGGATCCACGCTAGACAACGCTGCAAGATAGATGATACTTCCCCAACCGATATCCTTCCAGACACCCGACCACACATACAGATGCACGAATCCTTCGGGCTTGGCCATGATATCCGGTGCAACCTTGCCGGATACGGTCTTATACACAACACCGTATATGCCGTTGTGTGTATTGAATACCTGAAGCAAAATACCCACCACAACAACAGTGGAAATGAAATAGGGCAGATAGGTTAAGTTCTGCACCAGTCGTTTGGCACGTGCATTGGTCATGGTATTCAGTGCAAGCGCCAGTATGATAGGCAGCGGGAAGCCGGCTATTAGCGAATAGATGGACAGACGAAGCGTATTGGTGATCAGTCTGACAAACTGTGTAGAGGAGAAGAATTTTCTGAAATTGGCAAAACCCACCCAAGCACTACCCAGAATACCGTTACGAATGCGATAGTTTCGAAAAGCGATCTGAGCACCGTACATGGGTACATACTTGAAAATAATCAGGTAAGTGATCGGCAATAGCAGGAGCAGGTATAGTTGCCAGTGACGCAGAATTTCACGTCGCAGTCTACGCCAGTTGGTTTTTGTAGTTTGCATGTGATATCTCCTCTCTTCTTTTTGTTATCATGTGATATCTCCTCTCTTCTTTTTGTTATTATCATAAATTCTGGAGCGCTTTTGTTCAAGATTCTTTTTCGGGTATGCGTCTCCTGTTTTCAGAATCCAACCCTGAAAAATCTGCCCACCTTGCTAGGAGTAAGAATTTCCAAAGATACAACTTGACGAACTACCGCAAACGAGGTTTAATAATAAAGCAGACCTAAATAAAAATTTAGGAAGTACTGATCCTGTTTCAGACAGTTATTTCCTTCGAAATACAGGAGGCCCGTTCATGTCCAAAAAACAACCACAAAAATACTTTTCAACCCATCTTGTTTCCTATATTACTTTGATCGTTTTGGTGCTGTGCACACTGATTCCCTATATTTCCAACACACTTCGAGCCTTAGACAGGCAAGCTGAAGAAAAACTGCAGGCTTCGCTCGAGCAGACGCTGGATCACCTGGATGATACACTGTCAAACATCGAAAGCATGCTTGTAGGCAATGAAAATGATATTTTTTCTGCACTCTATCGCTTGGACAACAAACTCCGTTCCAGCGATTACTATACCATGCGAAGAGCTACTCAATATATCCGCACAATCGTTTCTTCCAACCCCGCCATCAGTGATCTGCTCATCACCTACCCGGCTAGCGGCATTACTGTTCATGCGAAAGGCGGTTTTGATTCTGTAGAAGCGGTGGATCTGTATTATCGTCCGGGTTTTTATCACGATATCTTCCTGCAGAAACGCGCACCCTTTTATGTGCCGTCACAATCTGTGATTTACAGTGTCACCCGCATTGCCGAAGACGTTTTCGGCTACTGTTTCAATTTGACTATGAGCGGCCGTGCCAAATGTTTTATCGTTATCAAAACGCAATCTTACCTTAGCGATGAAATGTTCCAGACGCTCAGCGGAGAAGGCTATGCATCTCTCAGCGACTATAAAGGAAATCAAATTCATACAATCGGCACGGCCCCGGAGTCAGCGCTTCGAAATCACATAACGGTACATTGCACCAGCAAAGGCGGACGCTTTATGCTATCTGCCAGTCTGCCACGCATCGCGTTTTCTGGCACGCGCGTTAAGATCTTGACCATGTTGATTGGCTGCCTGCTGGCCTCGCTGGCCATCGGCAGTATTTATGCCATGCTTTTGGCAAGGCATCACGCCAAACCGCTTGAAGGGCTAATCTTGCAGCTGAACCAGTACAATCAGCAGATTCGTGCAAACAAAACACGTATGGCTGCTATGCAGCATGCCATTACCAGTTTGAAACACGAAAACGAAAATTTCTCCCAACAGATGGATCAGTTCCGCAAAATCCGTTACGAGAATGCGGTTACACGCCTGTTTACAGCAGCCAATCTTTCCCGTGCCGATCTGGATTATTTGGATGATTCCTGTGGAAAGCTGCCGCGAAGGTTTGTCGTGGGCTACGGAAAACTGAAACAGTCTGCCATTGAAGAAGAATATACGGATGCGATGAGTCTGATTTTCAGCAGCATGATCCGCCAGAACCTGCCCAATGAATGCCTGATTTATCTGTTGGACGCCCGTTCCGTTGCTGTGCTGCTTGGCGAAGACATGGTCAGGGAACGTGCTGAACTGGTAGACGCATTCCCGGACATTTTGTGGTCGTTCAGTCGTGTTTATGAAGGTATCCGATTCGTAGCATCAGCACTGGATGAAGCGCACATGACTCATCAGTTCAGAAGAAATTCTGCCATGTCTATGCAGGCAGCGCAGCGCGTATACCAGTGCGTGATCGCCGGATATGTATCAGAACTGGAAAGTCAGCTTGCGGAAATCTTCAACGCCGTGGATCAGGAAAATATCCGCTATGTGTATGACGGCTTGCGCTTTGTGATCCGGACGGTCGCCAGCGAGCTAGGCTGTTCGGCTGCAGTTGCGCCATTCAGCCGAACTGTTTCCTGCGATGAGCTGTGCAACAGTCTTGCGGAGACGCTGCGTGCGCAGTGTGAAGAAATCCATGCCCGTAAAAAGAGCCGCAACGAGGAACGCAAAAGGCAGGTGCTGGATTTCATTCATGCAAACTACACCGACAGCGGGCTCTATGCTCCTTCCATTGCCGAACAGGTGGGTATTTCGGAAAAGTACCTATATAACTTCGTCAAAGAACAAACCGGCTACAGTCTGGGTGATTATTTGCAAAAGTTGCGTATGGAAAAGGCAACTGAGCTTCTCTCCGGCAGCGCCATGTCCATCAAGGATATCTGTTTTGCCGTTGGATTTAATTCGGAAAATTCTTTCTACAAGGCGTTCAAGCGTATGTATGGCATGACGCCTTCTTTGTACCGCACATCATCCTTAAACCACAAATGTGAATGAGCGAAGGGTTGTGCAGAAACCGCCATGCAGGGATTCTTACTGTTAGCAGGGTCGGAGATTCATTTCAACTACCGCATTTTATAACGGGGGACTATACTGAAATCAACAAAAATTGACTCAAGGAGGTATCCCCATGAAGAAAGCTCTGGCCATTCTCCTCACTCTGTGTCTGCTCATTGCGTCTTCCTCTGCGTTTGCTTATGAGCTGCGCGAACCCATTGGTGAATACCCTTTGACTACTGAGGATATTACCCTGACCATCCTGATGCCCCAGGATACTCTGGTAGAAGACTACGAGACCAATGCCTTCACCAAGTGGATCGAAGATACCACGGGTGTGAAGCTGGACTTTGAACTGCTGCCTGCCAACAGTGCCGAAGCCCTGAACAAGCTCAGCGTTATGGCCGCCTCCGGTCAGAAGCTGCCCGACATCGTCAACTTCAACATGAAGCTGAGCGATCTGGAAAGCCTGGCTGCCTCTGGCGCTTTCATTCCGCTGAATGATTACATTGGAAAAATCACCCCGAACTTTGACAAGGCCAACGAAGTATTTGCCGGCGACGAGCTCATCAAATACTCCACCTCTTCCGACGGCAACATTTATGCCATGCCCACGCTGAGTGCCGGTATCCATGACCAGGTTGCCAACAAAATGGTCATGAATACCGCTTGGCTGAAGAAACTGAATCTGGAAGTGCCGGCCACTACTGAGGAATTCTATCAGGTACTGAAGGCCTTCAAGGAACAGGATCCCAACGGTAATGGCATCGCCGATGAGTACCCGCTGGTTGGTTCTGTTTCGTACGATCCCGCCGTTTCCATCATGAATGCCTTTATTTATGATGATAACGATCAGCACATCATTATCGAAGATGGCGTTATTAAACCCGCCTATACGCAGGATGCATGGCGTGAAGGTCTGCGTTATCTCCACAAGCTGTGCTCTGAAGAGCTGCTTGCTCCCATCTCCTACACGCAGGATTTCACTCAGCAGCGCACGATGGTTAACAACGAGGGCGATTGCATTGTGGGTGCCTTCCAGTACTTCTCTCAGAACATCTGTGCAACCACCAGCCCCTACTACAACGATTACTTCATCATTGCTCCGCTGACTGGCCCCGAGGGTGTGCAGTATGCCCAGTATGCCCGCGCTTACCCCACGCCCCAGTGGCTGGTCACGGCTGACTGCAAGTACCCCGAACTGGCCGTGCAGATTGCTGACCTGCTCTACAGCGATACCGCTGCTCTGATGAACCGCTTCGGTGAAGAAGGATTACACTATACGCTGGCCAAGGAAGGCGATGTCTGCTGCTTCGACGACTGGGAAGCCATCCTGATGCAGACCAACGAGGGTATCGACCTGTGGTCTCAGGTTCAGAATAATTACTGGAAGTACAAGGCCCCCGGTGTGTACAACCACCTGCTTAACGGTTATGTATGGAATGGCGATCCTCTCAATGGCAACTGGCGCATCGGTCAGGGTGCAACCCAGTACTTCCGTTATGTTCCTGAAACCGGAACTTATCTGCCGCAGCTGCTGCTGACTGAGGATGAAGCCTTTGAACTGGCTGATCATAAGACGAACGTTCTCAACTATGCCAACGAATGCAAGGTTCGCTTCATTACCGGCGACCTGGACATCGAAAAGGATTGGGATCAGTACATCGCTGACCTTGAAGCAAATGGTCTGGCCGATTACATGGCCTTGCTGCAGCGCATCTATGATGCTCAGAAGTAACTGAACTCCATGCCCGGAGGCCCTGTGCCTCCGGACGCTTTTAATGAAACACAACGGGAGGAATCAACGTGCCCAAACTGGATTGCTACATGAGTTCCTGTCATACCCTGTGCCGTTATGACTGGCTGGACTGCATCAACTGGGTGCACCAGGTAGGTTTCAGCGGCGTAGAATGCTTTGACGAAGCAAAGGAAAATTTCTCAACCATGACTTCGGAACGGGCCCTGCAGTTGGGTGCACGTGCAAAGGAATTGGGCATTGCCCTTTCGGCACATCCGTGGGTCAACTGGGCTGACCTTCCTGAAGACGAAATGATCCGTCAATATCTGCGGGTGGTAGACCGTTGTGCAGAGATGGGTGTCAAATACCTTAACATGCACTTGCACTTCGTCAGCGATCGTGCACAGGGTATGCAGCGCCTGTTCCGCGCCACTGACGCCTGTCTGCCAAAGCTGGTTGATGCAGGCATCACGCTGCTTTATGAAAATGTACCTGAGTATGGAAAACGCGAGCTTGGTTCTGAGGTGCGGGATTTTGAAGCGTTGTTCCGCTACTATCCAGCAGATATGCCCGTTCAAATGAACATTGATACAGGCCATGCACATATCATGCACAGCATGCTGCCATTAGCTCTCGATTTCGGCGATAGATGGGCTTATACGCACATCAATGATAATGATCAGCTCAAAGACCGCCATTTTGCACCCTCAGAAGGAACGATGGACTTTGCACGAGTAGCATCGCTCGCTAAAGAAGTCGGATATACTGGTCCATTGCTGATGGAATATAACCAAAAAGGCTTGGCAGCAGGCATGGCTGAACTGGAGCGCACTTATGGTGCAGAAGGCTATGCACTGGATTCGATCAATCTCTAAACAGGAATATGAAGAATTCAACCATGGAGCGTCCCATTGCAGCGAACCGCTCTTTGTGCTTTTGATTGACACACACAGGTCGTATCGTTCTTGATGGACAATTGATTCACATACAGTAATACGTAAATATTCACAAACTACTTTAAAACATCTTTGAAGCACGATTGCGAGCGGAGGGCATTTACACTCCGCTCATTCTTTTTTGAAAAGGAATTCAAAAATAACAACATCATACGTTAAAGGCTCAACGTGGTAAGGCGCTGTTGGCCATCAACGACCTCGAATTTCGGTCCGTTGATGGAATCTGTCGCTGTGTTTATGCAAATAATGGAGCCAAGGAAATAACCATCATCATTTTCGATGAGGTCATCAAAAAGAGCTTCCCATTCTCTGGAGCCCCATGTGTATTCGCGCTGATATTTCGGTACTTCGAAAATCACTGTTGAATCAGGGTCAAAAACCTGTGATATCGGATACTTGTTGACATTGATATTGTTAATGTTCATGTATCGCTGTCCTCCGTTCACAAAGCGATTATGAAAAAAACTCATCCAAATGAGGGAGAATCGCAGATTATCTATATTCTTGTATATATTATGGCACGCACAATGCAAATCAGCAATGTATGCTCGCAAACAATGGACCTGCGACCTTTTGGCCCCGTGATCCAAGAATCAGCCAAATCCATCACCCAATAGGGGACCGTGTCTTTGGCCCATTCCCCAAGGTTGCACATTCGTTGCATGAAAAAAGCGCCAAAGACGGCGCTTTATGAAAAAGAGACAAAAAAAGAACCGGAAACCTTTCGGTTTCCGGCTTTTTCTGTGTCTATACGGACATAGTGATACTATGTGGCCCCTTGCCGAGAGGACGGACGGGCGGTTCACTTTTCAGATTTTTGAACCGCCGAGAGCGTTTTGAACCGCCGCTCTCGCCATGAGGAAAGAAAATAGGTCCATTATAGTTCGGAACATTTGAAGGTTACAATTGAAGGCTATACGAAGAATATCAGAATCCATTACTTGAAACAGTGTCTCCGGCGGCATCCCAAAGTTTTTTCAAAGTGTTCGTTCCCGCCAGCCCATTCACAGTCAATCCATTAGCGCTTTGAAAGTTACGGACTGCGGTATCAGTGTTGGAGCCAAATACTCCATCAGGGGTGATACCAAGCGCCAATGGAAACACCTTCTTTCATGCCTGAGGCTCAGTAATGCCAAAGGGCGGATTCCAGAACGCTCATCCCCGGTGTG
>CAKTWP010000018.1 GCA_934630705.1 uncultured Clostridia bacterium
TCCGCATATGCGGCAAAAAATTCACTATTATCGTAAATATTTCTCATTGATAATTACCTCCACAACTTCCGATTTATGATATTCAGTATAGCACACACGGGCCCTCAATAGCAAGCAAGCCGCAAAGGCGCAAGGAAACACTTACTCGCCACCTGCCCAATGCCAGACGGCGGCCGTGCCTTTATCGGTATGTTTTAAGTGGATGATATATCTGCTTATAAAAATCCCCACACCGCCTGAAAAATGTGCGGGATTCTCTGCACAATTCATAACTGCTTTCATTCACCGCAAAGAGATACCATTCATGATGTAATACCTGGCGGAAACCACCCTTTATAAGTCACATCATGAAAAGAGATGCGGGGGAAACCATTCTTTGGCCACAAAGAACAGTTTCCCCCGCAAAGAACTTGTTTACTTTTTGAGCCGGCTCAGATCCTTAGCCCGCTGCTCATGGCTGAGCACCCGCTTGCGCATCCGCAGGGACTTGGGCGTGATCTCCAGCAGCTCATCGTCATCGATGAACTCCAGGCACTCCTCCAGCGTCAGCGGATGGACGGACACCAGCCGCAGGCTGTCCTCGGAAGCGGAAGCATTGCGCATGTTGGTCACGTGCTTCTGCTTGCATACGTTCACCACAATGTCGCCGGGCCGGCTGGATTCGCCGCAGATCATGCCGCCATACACAGGCGTCTGATTGCTGATAAACAGCGTGCCGCGATCCTGCACATAGTACAGGGCGTACTGTGTGGTTTCGCCGGTTTCATAGCATACCAGCGCGCCCACATTCCGATGGGGAATATCCCCCTTGTAATCCTCGTAATGGTCGAACACGGCGCTCATCACGCCCTCGCCGCGGGTATCGGTCATGAACTCGCTGCGATAGCCGAACAGGCCCCGGGACGGCACCATGAACTCCAGCCGCACCCGATCGCCGCCGGCCATGGAATCCAGCGTGCCCCGGCGGCGGCCAATCTTCTCGATCACCGCGCCCGCATAGGCCTGGGGCACATCGGCCACCATCCGCTCCACAGGCTCCATCTTCCGGCCATTGTCATAATGATAAATAACCTCGGGCTTGCTCACCTGGAACTCATAGCCCTCCCGGCGCATGGTTTCAATCAGCACGGACAGATGCAGCTCGCCCCGGCCGCAGACCTCGAACTGATCGGGGGTTTCCCCATCCTTCACCCGCAGAGATACGTCGGTTTCCAGCTCCCGGTACAGCCGGGCGCGGAGATGGCGGCTGGTGACGAACTGGCCTTCCCGGCCCGCAAAGGGGGAATCGTTTACGGAGAAGGTCATGGTCACGGTGGGTTCGGTGATGGCCACAAAGGGCAGGGGCTCCACCGCAGTGGGATCGCACACGGTGTCGCCGATAGAAATATCAGGCAGGCCGGTCAGGGCCACGATGTCGCCCATGCTCACGGATTCGGCAGGCACGCGCTTGAGCCCATCATATACGGACAGAGCGGTCAGCCGCCAGGGGGGCGTGGTCAGGCCCTCGTTCAGGGCGTTGCAGCGAACCACCATGGCGCCGTCCCGCAGGGTGCCGCGGGTGATGCGGCCAATGCCGATACGGCCCACGTATTCGTTATAGTCGATGGTGGAAATCAGCACCTGCGCCGGGCCGTCGGGATCGCCTTCGGGGGCAGGGATATATTTCATAATCGCGTCAAACAGCGGCCGCAGGTCCACGCCGGGCACATCGGGATCCAGCGTAGCGGTGCCCTTCCGGGCGGAAGCGTAGATGATGGGATGATCCAGCGTGGCCGGATCCGCGTCCAGCTCGATGAGCAGATCCACCAGCTCGTCCACCACCTCGGCGCAGCGGGCGTCGGGACGATCCACCTTGTTAATCACCAGCAGCACCGGCAGCTTCAGGTTCAGCGCCTTTTGCAGCACGAACCGGGTCTGGGGCATGGGGCCTTCAAAGCTGTCCACCAGCAGCAGCACCCCGTCCACCATCTTGAGAACCCGCTCCACCTCGCCGCCAAAGTCGGCGTGGCCGGGGGTGTCCACGATATTGATTTTCGCGTGTTTATAATGCACGGCCGTGTTCTTGGCCAGGATGGTTATGCCCCGTTCCCGCTCCAGATCATTAGAGTCCATCACGCGCTCGGCCACCTGCTGGTTCTGACGGAACACGCCGCCCTGGCGGAGCATCTGGTCCACCAGCGTGGTCTTGCCGTGGTCTACGTGCGCGATAATGGCGATGTTGCGAATATCATTGCGAATCATCAGTGATTTCTCCCTTTCAACTGGTCTGCGTTGACCAAAAAGCAACAGCCTATTTTATATCATTCTCCCCCGGTTTGTCAACGGAAACAGCAGAAAAAAAGCGCGGAAAGGAGATTGGCAGGAAACAGAATACACAAAAAATGCAGGAGCGGGGACTTTGACTGCAAAGACCCCTCTCCCGCAAAACCATTAAAAGGACAGCCGCAAGCCTGTGGGATGCAATGAAGGGCGACAAGCCCTTCATTTTTCGATCCGCAGGCGACGGCATGTACGTCGCCGAGGAGCGGCAGAATGCCGCTTCCTCTATCATTTTCTGACCGTAAAATGTGGCATCTTTGATGCCCATTTTACAAGAAAATGATGTTCCAAATGCAAGACTGCTTTAGCAGGCTTACATTTGCAGGGCGGCGAAAACACTTTTTCGACGCCCTGATGAGAGAGGAGGACTTTGACTGCAAAGACCCCTCTCCCGCAAAACCGATAAAAATGTCCTTGGTTCAATTCACCGGCGTGTCCGCTGCGCGGGACGCGGCCATATCCGGCAGGGGCGTATCCTTCAGATGCGTCAGACGGCTGAGGGAAACCTCATAGGCCACCCGGTTCATCACGGTGCCGTCGGGCAGCTGCTTCTGGTAATCCCGGCTCTGAAACCGGCCCTGCACCTTGAGCTTATCGCCCACGCTGAGCTGGGCGGCATACCGGGCCGTGCGGCCCCAGGCAATGCAGGGAATATAATCGCTTTTGCCAAAGGCGCGGTTCACTGCCAGCATCAGATCGGCAATTTCCCGGCCAAAGGGCGTGGTGCGAAACGCCGGCGGCTTGCAGATCGCGCCGGTCAATTGAATGATATTGGGATTTTCCGCTTCCTCCGGGGCCAGCAGCCGCTGGGCGAAGGCGGTCAGCAGCAGGCGGCCGGCCCCGCCCACCACCTTGTTATACGACCGCAGCTGCCCCGACACGCACAGCCGCACCCCGGGCGTCACCTGGCTGTTCATCAGCCGCTCGCTGACGGTGACAGGCAGCAGATCATGCGCGCCGGAAAGCCGGGGCACCTTCAAATCCATCCGATAAAATTGTTCGCCAAACACCTCGTGATCCAGCACGGGCGCGCTTTCGATCACGCCGCAAAGACACAGCTGATTATTCTCGCTATCCATGTTTCCTTCACACCTCCGGTACTGTTGTGGCGGCAGGATGCTGCCTGCCCTGTGTGTCAATGGTGGTTTCCCCGGTCAGCAGCAGCTCCGAGATGGGCACCACCGCAAGCCCCTTTTCTTTGTATCCTGCAAGGACGGCGGGCAGCGCGTCCAGGATATACTGAGAATCATTGTGAAACAGCACAATATCCCCGCTCCTGGCCTTGCCGGCCCGGGTGATAATTTCCTGCGCGCCGCGGTTTTTCCAGTCCAGAGAATCCACGCTCCACTGGATCACCTCGTAGCCCTCGGCCCGGGCGGTGAGCACCACCTGGTTGTTGTAATCCCCGTAGGGCGGGCGAAAGAGCCTGGTGGGCACGCCGGTGATGGCCTGGGCGTTGTGACTCATGGTGCGCAGCTCCTGCGCGATTTTCTCCCGGCTGAGCTTGCTCATCTGGGGATGGCTGGCGGAATGATTGCCAATCTCATGGCCCCGGGCGGCAATCTCCTGCACCAGCTCGGGAAACCGCTGGGTCCAGATATCCACCAGGAAAAACGTGGTTTTCACGTCGTACTCATCCAGAATATCCAGAATCTTCAGGGTTTTGTCCCCGCCCCAGGCCGCGTCAAAGCTGATGGCAATCTTGCCGTCATCCCGATCCACGCAGTAAATGGGCAGCTCCCTTTTCCGGGCCACCACCTCTGCGCTGCGCACCCCGGACAGATATACCGCGCCCAGCGCGCACAGCAGCAATACGGCGGAAATCATCCCGGCCGTTCTTCCTTGCTTTTTCTCTTGCGGTCTTTCTCCGGCGCGCGTTACCTTCTTGATCATCCTCTGCGCCCTCCTTCCTGCCTTCTCAGCCTATGCGGCTGCTCCCGGCATTAGAAGCGCTTTTTTTCCTGCGCGCCATTGCATTTTCTATTGTATGCGGGAACGGATAATGATATGACCGATGAAGCGGAGATTTTTCATAAAACCAACAATGCGTCCCGGCTTGGAGAAGAAGAAAAGATTTTGCCTTCTTCCCCAAACTGGGACGCATGCTGATAGTATATATAGATTTTACGGCTTTCTTCGGAAGAACACGAGTGGAATGAGAGATGCGGCTTTAGACGCGTTTCGCGGCTGCGGCCTGTTGTATCACAACCTAACGCGCTTCCGTCCAGCGAGGCGGGAAAGCAAGGTGGCGCGTGAAGCCGCTTCAGAATCCTTCCCTTGCAATCCGCTTTTTCACCTTACCCAATCTCCGCGCCGTCGGGCATGATGGGATCGGCCTGAAGCAGGCGGAGGGTTTCAGAGCCGTCGTCGTTTACCTTCACGGCGGAGAGCAGCATGCCCTGGGATTCCACGCCCATGATCTTCCGGGGTGCCAGATTCGCCAGCAGAATCAGCTTCTTGCCAATCAGCTCCTCGGGCGTATGGAACTTGGCGATGCCGGAGAGCACGGTGCGTTCTTCATCCCCCAGGGACAGCCGGAACTGCAGCAGCTTCTCGCTCTTTTCCACCCGCTTGCATTCCACCACCCGGGCGACCCGCAGCTTCACCTTCTCAAAATCGTCAAAGGCGATGCATCCCTCGGGAATCTCCTGCTTCTTCTTTTCCTTCTTCTCTTGCTTTTCCTGCTTTTTCTCCTGCTTTTCCTGGGCCTTTTCTTCCTTCTTTTCTTCCTTCGGCGCCAGGGCTTCCAGCTCCTTCTGAACGTCAATGCGCGGGAACAGCGCCTCGCCCTTCTTCACCTTCGTGCCCGCAGGAATCGCGCCAAAGCGCTGCAGGGATTCCCAGGTCTTGAGCGCTTCATCCCCGATGCCCAGCTGAGCGAAAATCTTCTCGGGCACCTTGGGCATGAACGGCCCCACCAGCACCGCGGCATACCGCACGCATTCAGCCAGCATGTTCATCACATTGGCCAGCCGATCCGTTTTCGCTTCATCCTTGCCCAGCACCCAGGGCTGGGTCTGATCGATATACTTATTGCATTCGCCAATAACCTTCCAGATTTCCGCCAGCGCCTGGGAGAACTGGAGCTTGTTCATCTGCTCCTCCACCAGCGCGGGCAGGGCGGCGCAATGCTCCCGCAGGGGCGCGTCCACTTCTTCGTCCACGGCATCCGTCCAGGCAGGGGTCTGGCCGCCGAAATATTTTTCGATCATCGCCACCGTGCGAGATACCAGATTGCCCAGATCGTTGGCCAGATCGGCGTTCATGCGGGTGAGGAAGGCTTCGTTGGTATAATTGCCGTCCGCGCCGAAGGGCATTTCCCGCAGCAGGTAATACCGCAGCGCATCCGCCCCATACCGGGCCACGATGGGCTGGGCATACACCACGTTGCCCTTGGATTTGCTCATTTTATCGTTGCCAAACAGCAGCCAGCCATGGGCAAACACCTGCTTGGGCAGGGGCAGCCCCAGAGCGTGGAGCATGATAGGCCAATAGATGGTGTGGAACCGGACAATTTCCTTGCCCACCAGATGCACATCCGCAGGCCAGTACTTGCGGAACAGATGATCGTCCTCCGAATCATAGCCCAGCGCGGAGATGTAGTTGGACAGCGCGTCGATCCACACATAGACCACATGGCCGGGATCAAAATCCACCGGCACGCCCCATTTGAAGCTGGTGCGGGATACGCACAGATCCTGCAGGCCGGGCTTGAGGAAATTATTGATCATTTCATTGGCCCGGGAGGCGGGCTGGATGAAATCCGGATGGGACTGGAGATAATCCAGCAGCCAATCCTGATATTTGCTCATGCGGAAGAAATAGCTTTCCTCCTTGGTGGGCTCCACGGGGCGGCCGCAGTCCGGGCAGCATTTCACGCCGTCCTTTTCCACCACCTGGGTGGGCGTCCAGAAGGATTCGCAGGGGGTGCAATACAGGCCCTCGTAAGCGCTCTTGTAAATATCGCCCTGCTCATAGAACTGGCGGAAGATTTTCTGAACCACCTTTTCATGGCGTTCATCGGTGGTGCGGATGAAGTCGTTATACTCCACCTCCATCAGCTTCCACAGCTCCTTGGTATTGGCCACGATTTCATCCACATAGGCCTGCGGAGTCACGCCCTTTTCGGCGGCCTTGCGCTCGATCTTCTGGCCGTGCTCGTCGGTGCCGGTGAGGAAATAGGTGTCATAGCCGGTGAGCTTTTTGAAGCGGGTCATGGTATCGGCGGCCACGGTGGTGTAGGTATGGCCGATATGCATGTTGCCCGAGGGGTAATAGATGGGCGTGGTGATATAGTAGGTTTTCTTTTTGCAATCCTGGCACATGGTTTTCCGTCCCCTTCCTTTTTGATGCGTCCCTGCGGGCGCAAAAAAGCCCCCGCATCCCCGATGATGCAGGGGCGTTGCTTATCCAACGCGGTACCACCCTGGTTCGCATGAAAACGGGCCGACGGATGCTTGCGCAAGGGAGCCCTGCCGCCCTTTGTCTGCCTGCCTGCATGCCTTCATTTCGCGGATATCGGCGCGGCCCGGCAAGGGCTTGGCCAGCGCTTCGCCCCTGCTGCTCCCGGGCCATGTTCTCCCGCCGCCGCCGCCGCGTTTCCATCCGCCGCGGCTCTCTATAGACGGCCCTGCGAGATACTCTCCCGTTCATCGCATATAGCATTATTTTACGTTTTTTCCCCGTCCTTGTCAATCGCAAAATCCAGCGGCTTTTCATTTTTCACACCCGCCGGCACTAAATTTCCGTCAGCGCGCCCTTGAAAGAAGCGCGCGGTTTGGCTATAATAAGAAACAGCCGGCAAGGCCGATTCATCGATTCAACATTCAGAAACGAAAGCGAGGCCATTTCCATGGGCAGGATTTCCAAAATTGGTTTGCAGTTGTTTTCCGTCCGCGGCAGCCTGGACACGCCCGAAAAGGCGGCAGAGACCTTCCGGAAGCTCAAGGCGCTGGGCTATGACGAGGGCCAGACCGCGGGCTGCTACGGCATGCCCTACGATCTGTTCTATTCTCTGGCCCAGGATGCGGGCATTGAGATCATCGGCACGCATGATGATTTCAATCTGATGAAAACCGACATTGAAAAATCCATTGCCAATCACAAAATGCTCCACACCGCCAATATGGGCATCGGCGGCTTCGGGGCGCAGGACGTGGCGGCGGTGGAGGAATTTATCGAAGCGGCCAACAAGATTGCCCGCCGCATTGCGGAGGAGGGCATGAAGTTTACCTATCACAATCACAGCCAGGAATTCATCCGGCTGGAAAACGGCAGAACGGCCATGGAGATGCTGATGGAGGGGCTGGATCCGCAGCACACCTCCTTTGTGCTGGATACCTACTGGGTGCAGAACGCGGGCGGCGACGTATGCGCGTGGATTGAGAAGCTGGCCGGGCGGATTGACATTCTGCATCTGAAGGACATGGCCTGCCATCGGAATGAGGAAGGCCGCTGCGTGGGCTACATCACCGAGATCGGCCATGGCAACATGGACTTCCATCGAATCATCGATGCGGCCCTCAAGGCGGGCGTGAAGCATTTCTGCGTGGAGCAGGACAACTGCCCCGCCGACTTCGAGCCCAGCCTTGCCTTCTCCAGCCGCTATCTCCACGAAAATTTCATGAAGTAAAGGCGAAAGAAACATTATGCAGGGGGAACCGTTCTTGCGGCCAAAGAACGGTTCCCCCTTTCCGCGCCCGCCATCGGCGCGGCGGAGCGCTGCCGCTCCCGCCGCCTGTTTCGGTTGATTCGTTTAGCTCCCTGCGGCCTTTCAGGCCGCGCCTGCCACCGGCAGGCCGGTCGTTTCGCTCAACCCCCTCCAAGAAAACCATAGGGATATCAACTTTTTCGCACCATCAGCAATGCGCCCCAGACAGGGGGAAGAAACGATGCTCGTTCCTTCCTCCCGCTGGAGCACATTTGTTGATAGGATATGCATGCTTTCTTCAGGAGCGCGCTGGAGGGATAGAAATACCCCTCCAGCATCATTCTTCCGGTGAATATTACTTCTGGTGATAGATTTCGTTGGCCTCGTCGGTCAGGGTCTGGCCGCCGGCATGATACCAGCTCTGCACCATTTCATCGAAATAATCGATGGGCTTTTCGCCGGTGATAATGGCGATATAGCCTTCGTTCAGGATCTTGTCGCACTCGGTCCAATACAGGGTGCCGGAGGGCAGGGTCTGGGGCACAGCGTTCTGATAATACAAGGTCGTCCACTCAGAGAGGAACTTATCCACGAACATCAGGTTCTTGGCGTTCTTGAGGTTCAGGAATTCCACAGAGCCGTCCACAAAGCTCCACCAGTTGCCCAGGCCTTCCATGCCGCGATCCAGCTCGGTATGCGCAAGATCCTTAATGGTCTTGATGCCGTTGACTTCTTCATACACCCAGTCGGTGCCTTCAAACCCATACCACTTCATGATGGCGGTATCCAAATCCATGGTCATATCGTCGAAGATTTCCAGCAGGCGGGCGAAACGATCGGTTTCGGCAACCAGCTTCTCGCTGAAGGTGTTGCGGGTGTTGGCTGGGTTGCTGCGGATGGTGCCGCACTTGCCCTCGGGACCAATGGGCGGATGGGCATACACCACCGGGAAAGGCTTATCGCTTTCCGCGATCGCCTTGGTGATGGGAGCCAGATAATCCAGTCCCATGCTGGTCAGGTCAATCCAGTGATACCAGTTGCCCATGTCCGTGCAGGCAATGCGCTGGTTGATGAACGCGTGGGTGAGGGCCCAATAGCCGCCCTGGTTTTCGCCGGTGATGAATTCAGGATCCAGCACGCCGTCCTTATACCACTTGGCCAGCAACGCAAGCGCTTCCTTGGCCTGGGGCATCACGTCGCCGCGCACCACGTTGCCGGTGCCGTCATCCAGCCACATATTGCGCTGGAAGCCGTAAGCGCCGTAAATGGCGGTCATGCCCCTTTCGGACAGGCCGTAGGTGTCGTTCTGGCCGTTGCCGTCGGGGTCTTCCTTGGCCATCCGATACAGCAGCGTTTCCAGGCCCTCCAGATCGGTGGGCACTTCGGCAACGCCCAGCTTCTCCAGCCACGCGCCATTCCAGGCAAACACGGCGGGGGCGGTCAGGTATTCCACATTCAGAGAAGGCAGCGTGTACATTACGCCGTCCACCTTGGTCAGCGCCCAGGCTTCAGGGGCGTATTCATCGATCATCGCGGAATAGCGGGGCGCATGCTCCCGGAAGAATTCCTCCGTCCAGGTGCCGATCAGGCCCTGCGAAAGCAGGCTGGGCGCGTCGCCGCCGTAGATCACGTCGGGCAGCTCATCGCTGGCCGCCATCAGGCCGATCTGGGTGGTGCGGTTGGATTCTTCGATATAGATCAGTTCGAACGTGGCGTTGTAGCGCTCGTTCATGTAATCAATGAGGGGGTGTTTTCGCCCAGCGGGATGGTGGTATAGGGGGCCATGGTGTAGGTGTAATGGGTGGTTTCCGCCAGCGAAACGGCGGGCATCAGCGCGCACAGCAGCAGCGCGGCCAGCAGCAGGGCCAGTGCCTTTTTCATGATGTCTCCTCCTTCATTGAATTCTTTTCATTGAAGCACGCTTCCTTCCAAGACAGAATGCCTCGAGAGGCTTTGCTCCCAAGGCATTCTGTTTTTGCATATTACTGGTGATAGATTTCGTTGGCCTCGTCGGTCAGGATCTGGCCGCCGGCGTTATACCAGCTCTGCACCATTTCATCGAAATAATCGATGGGCTTTTCGCCGGTGATAATGGCGATATAGCCTTCGTTCAGGATCTTGTCGCACTCGGTCATATACAGCGTGGCAGAGGGCAGCTTCTGGGGCACAGCGTTCGCATAGAACTTGTCTGTCCAGCCGGAAAGATACTTATCGAGGAACATCTTGTTCCGGGCGATGCGCATTTCCCAATAGTAAACGGAGCCGGGAGTCCAGTTGAACCAGTTGCCGCCGCCTTCCTCCGCAGGAGCGTTGTTGCCGATTTGATGCACGGTTTTAACGCCGTTGATCTCCTCGAATTCCCAATGCACGCCTTCAAGGCCGTACCACTTAATCAGCGTCATCATGGGATCCATGTTCAGGTCCTCAATGATATCCAGCAGCCGGGCGAAGCGGGGGGTATCCTCCACCAGCCGGGTGCTGAAGGTGGTCTTGGTCTTGGCAGCGTCGTTCCGGTTGGTGCCGCAGTCGCCGTAAGGGCCTTCGGGCGGCTGACTGTAGGTCACCTTGAAGGGATGGGCGCTCTGGGCAATGGCTTCGGGATTGGGGCCCATATCGGGCAGGCCCAGCTCGGTCAGGTCGGCCCAGTGATACCAGCGGCCCAGGCAGCTCAGGCCGATGCGCTGGTTGATGAAGGCATGGCTCAGGGCCCAGTAGCCGCCCTGGTTTTCGCCGGTGATGAATTCGGGATCCAGCACGCCGTCCTTATACAGCTTGTTCAGCAGCGCCAGGGCCTCCTTGGCCTTGGGCATCACGTCGCCGCGAACCACGTTGCCGGTGCCGTCATCCAGCCACTTTGCCCGCTGGAAGCCGTAGGCGCCGTAAATGGCGGTCATGCCGGAGGTGGACAGGCCGTAGGTATCGGCCACGCCGTTGCCGTCCGGGTCTTCCTTGGCGATCCGGTACATCAGCTGAACCATGCCGTCCAGGTCCGTGGGAATCTCGGAAACCTCCAGCCTGTCCAGCCAGTCCTTGTTCCAGGCGCACACGTCCGGCGCGGCCAGGTATTCATAGTTCATGCCGGGCAGGGTGTACATCATGCCGTCCTTCTTGCACAGGGACCAGGCAAGGGGGATATACTCGTCGATCATGGCGGAATACTTGGGCATATGCTCCCGGAAGAATTCCTCCGTCCAGGTGCCGATCATGCCCTGCTCCAGCAGCATCTGCTCGTCGCCATAGGCGAAGAAATCCGGCAGCTCGTCGCTGGCGGCCAGCAGATTGATCTGGGCGTCCGCGTTGGAATTCTCCAGATAGATCATTTCAAATTTCACGTTGTAGTGCTCGTTTATGAAGTCGAGGATGGGGGTCTTTTCCCCCAGAGGGCCGGTGGTATAGGGCGCTACGGTATAGGTGTATTCCGGTTCCTCCGCCAGAGAGACGGCGGGCAGCAGGGCGCACAGCATCAGCGCCGCCAGCAGCAGGGCCAAGGTTCTTTTCATGGTTTGTCCTCCTTCAAGATATTGATGAGTTTATGAGCAAGGAGCGCCGTCCCCGGGCGATGCCCCTCCCGGAGCCGCTCCCATCCCAACGAAGCGAATCAGCCTTTGATCGCCCCCACCAGCGTGCCCTTCATGAAATACTTCTGCAGGAAGGGATACACGCACATGATGGGCAGCATGCAGATGAAGATGGTGGCGGCCTTGATGTTGTCCATGCTGGACACGTTGGCGCCGCTGTCCAGGTCCATGAGCTCATTGGTGCCCTCCAGGATAATGCGGCGCAGCACCACCTGCAGGGGGAACCGGTCGGACTTGGTGATATAGATCGTGGCGTCAAACCAGCTGTTCCAGTAGCTGACCATCACCCACAGCGTCACCGTGGCCAGCACGGCCAGGGACACGGGCATGTAGATCCGGAACATGATCTGGATATTGTTGGCCCCGTCGATATAGGCGCTTTCCTCCAGCTCCAGGGGAACGCCGGAAAAGAAGTTCCGCATCACCACCAGGTTGTAGGAGCTGATCAGCCCGGGCAGCATCAGCACCCAGCGGGTATTGCGCAGCCCCAGCTGCACGTTCCACAGATACGTGGGAATCAGCCCGCCGGAAAAGAACATGGGAATCACGATCATCAGCGTGAACAGCTTGCGGAAGGGGAAATGGGGCTTGGACAGGGAATAGGCCCCGATCACCGTGGCGGCGACGGACATGAGCGTGCCGCAGACAGTGATGATAAGCGTTTCCCGATAGCCTGAGAAAATAAACCGGTTGTTCAGCACATGGGCGTAATTGGACAGGGTGGGGCGGACGGGCCAGAGACGGTTCAGCCCTGCGGCATAGCCCTGGTTCAGGGATTCCACCACCAGATCCCAGAAGGGAAGGATTACGGAAATCATCAGCAGCACCATCAGCAGCCCGTTGATTACCGTGAACACCCAATCGCCAAAGGACCTTTTGATTTTGGTGGCTTTCTTTACGGAACGTCCGTAAGCGTTTTCGAGCTTCATGGTCTTCCCTCCCTTTACCACAGGCTGCTTTCGCCCAGCTTCCGGGCCAGCATGTTGGTGCCAAACACGAAGATGAAGCCTACCCCCGTTTTGAACAGCCCCGCCGCAGCGGAGAATTCATACTGCATGCTGGTCAGGCCCCGGCGATAGACGTAAGTGTCCAGAATATCGGCCACCTTCATTACCGCGTCGTTATAGGTGTTGAAAATCTGATCGAAGCCGCCGTTGAGCACGCCGCCCATCCGCATGATAAAGAGCACCATGATCGTGGGCATAATGGACGGCACGGTGATATACCGCATTTTCTGCCAGCGGGACGCGCCGTCCAGCATGGCGCTTTCATACAGCTCGGGGCTGATGCCGGAGATGGCCGCCAGATACACAATGGAGCCCCAGCCGATGCCCTGCCAGATATCGGTGACGATGATGGTGGGCACATAGGTGTTGGGATTGCCCAGGAAGAAAATCGGCTCGCCCCCCATGGTTTTGATTATCATGTTCACAAAGCCTGTGGAAGGGGAAAGAAAGCGGGTGAAAATGCCGCCCAGCACCACCCAGGACAGGAAATGGGGCAGGTAGGACACGGTCTGCACGGTTTTTTTGAAGGGACCGTCCCGCAGCTCGTTGAGCAGCAGCGCCAGCAGAATGGGCGCGGGAAAGCCGAACACAATGCGCAGCAGGGAGATGGACACGGTGTTGCGCAGCACCTCGAAGAAGCTGGGCGTGGAGAAAAGCAGCCTGAAATGCTTCAGGCCGGCCCAGGGGCTTCGCAGGATGCCCAGCTTCAGCCGAAAGTCTTTGAACGCCAGGGTCACGCCGTACATGGGGATATACTTGAAAATCACGAAATAGGCGATTACGATGGTAAACAGCGCCAGCAGATCCTTGTACCGGCGGACGTTTTTCCACTCCTGCTTCCAATAGGAGTTCTTGACAGCGCGCATGCTGATCCCTCTTTTCTGTTCCTTACACTGTCATGATACCCGCTTTCCGGCCCTTCCGTCAATTGCACAAAAGGGTACATTTGTGGTGAATAATCCACCTTTTTCCCCGTATCTGCTTGCGGTCCGGCCTCATATGCCCTATAATGAACAAGGGAGAATTTATGATAAAGGATCGGCATATGACAAAGACAAAGACCCTCAAGCAGGCGGCGAATCAGTCTGCTTATGTGAAAATGCTGGCTTCCTATACGGCGCTGGTGGCGGTGGCGCTGGTGGCGCTGGTGGTGTTTTGCTATACCCTGTTTAACCGCAGCTATTCCAGCGAGGTGCAAAAGGCGCAGATGAACGCCGTGCAGTACGAAAAAAACGTGTTCACCAGCCTGGTGCTCAACCGGGGCAGAGAGATGGTGAAGACCCTCGCCAACGAATCCAGCAACGTCACCCTTCTGCGCATGCCGCTCAACGGCAACCGGCAGTATCAGCTGGCGGTGTATCAGATTCATCAGAAGCTGGTGGCCTTTTCAGATGTGAACTCGGATATGCTCGATTCGGTAACGATCTTTTATCCGGGTCAGGGATTTTGCGTGTCCAGCCAGTCCGGGTTTAAGCTGTTATATCAGGAAATCAATTATGAATACGCCCGGCTCCATTCCCTGCTGATCAAGCAAAGCGGCGTGCGGGCGGCATGGCAGTTTTTAGCGCCGGGAGAATCGGGGCTGTATCCCGAGGGCTGCCTGGCGTTTACCGTCCTGCCCCTGTGGACGGTGGACGCGCCGGCAAACGCGCCCTGCGTGGCGTTCTTTATCAAGCCGGGCTTTCTGCGGGACATGCTGCGGGGCATGGCGGTGGCGGGGCAGCGGGTGTATCTGCTGGATGGGGACGGCCAGGTGGTCTGCGCCTCGGATGACACGCCCATGGGCCAGCGGCTGGAAAGCCCCGTGCTGGCCACCATTCTCGCCACACCCTCCGGCGCGCTTCTTTCCGCCGCGGATTGGCCGCAGAATCAGGTGTTTGCCTGCTGCGCGCTGGAAGGCACGCCCCTGAAGATCGTGATCGCCATGGACGTGGATTCCTGGCGGGGCTCCACCGGCCAGATCCGGCTTTACGTGAGCCTGGCGGGGCTGGGCGTGCTGGCGCTGGCCCTGTGCATGGTGCTGCTGATTACGAAAAAGCTCTATTCGCCCCTGCGGGTGCTGCGGGATCTGGTGCAGGAGCTGACGTATGTGGACGGGCGCAACCTGAAAAACGAGTTTACCATCATCAGCACGGGGCTGGGCGAGCTGAGCCGGCTTTTGTCCAACACCCAGCGCGTGCTCCACACCAATCAATCCCTGCTGAAAAACCAGGCGCTGCTGAACCTGATCCACGGGCAGAACCAGCCCGCGTCCCTGGAAACGCTGAATTATCTGCGCGTTCATTTCCCCTATCGCTATTTTTCGCTGCTGGCGGTGGAATACTGCGATGGGGATACCCGGCATCTGGACGCGAACACCCGGCAGGCCCTGTCCGTGGCGCTGGTGGATACGGCGGAGAACAGCGACGCCAATCAGGGCGTACGGGTATACGGCTTCATTCCCCAGGCCAACACGGTCTGCCTGTTGGTGAACCATCCCGCGCCTGCGGAGCCCAAGCTTGAAATCCTGTCCGCCATGATCACTTCCTATTTTAGTTGCTATGACACCCGGTGCTATATTGCCCAAAGCAACGAAGCGGCAGGCGGCCTGAGCGGGCTGGACCGGCTCTATGCCCAGGCCATGGCGGTGCTGGCGGGGCGGCTGTATGACCAGCGGCCCGGCCCGGTACACCTTGAGACAATTTCCGGCAGCGGCCCCGTGCCCGATTCGCTGCTCAAGCGGCTGGAAAGCATTGCCGCCGCAGGCGGCGACGCCGAGCTGCTGCGGCAGCTGGATGCGCTGATCGCCGCTTTGGGGCAGACGTCCCCCGTGGCGGCTCAGATCTGCCTGCAAAAAGCGCTGACGATTCTGCGGGGCTTCATGCTTTCCCGCCGTCCCGGTCAGGCGCTGCCTCCGGCGCTGCTGGAGCCGGCCGCCTATCTATGGGAGCTGAGCGAGCTGCCCGCGCTGCTGCAGGAGGCGCTGGGCGCGCCGGATACGGATGCGCCCGGGGACGATGCGGCCTTCATGCGGGCCGTGAACGCCTATATCGCCCAGCACATGAACGAGGATATTTCCCTGGAAGCGCTCAGCGAGGCGCTGCATTTCAATCCCAAATATTTCTCCCGGAAATTCAAGAAGGTTTCCGGCACCACCATCAGCTCCTTCCTCACCGTCTGCCGGATGGAGGCCGCGTCGGATCTGCTGCGGAAAACGGATCTGAGCCTGGAGGACATTGCCGAGCGCACCGGCTATAAAACCACCCAGTATTTCGGCCGAAAATTCAAGGAAACCTATGGGGTCACCCCCGGGGAATACCGCCGGGCCGCCGGCCGCTGAGGGCGGGCAGCGCTTGCAATTCCCTGCGGGATGTGGTACAATGAACCAACTTTACGTTATGGGAGGCTGTTATCCGTGGATGACCCGATAGGCCGATGGCTGCTGGAAGCCCTGCTGCTGGCCCTGAGCGCGCTGATGGGGCTGATGCTCTCGGCAATTGAAAACGCAAATGAAAACAAAATCGAGGAAGCGGCGCAGGAGGATCATCGCCTCCGGCCGCTGCTGAAGCTGCTGGATTCGCCCAAGCCCACCATTGCCGCGCTGCAGGGGCTGCGGGTGCTGTTTCTGATGCTGTTCGCCGCGCTGCTGACGGTGATGTGCCAATCCGAGGGCATACATCCGGCGGTGACGGCGCTGCTGTGCTGCCTGGCATCCGCGCCGGTGGGGCTGGTTTTATGCATGATGGTGCCCGAAAAGCTGGGCAGGCTGCATGCGGATCGGGCGGTACAGAAGCTTTATCCCATGATGCGCGCCATCACCGCCCTGATGAAGCCCGTCACAGCGCTGGAGCATTTGTTGGCCCGGGGGCTGCTGCGGCTGTGCGGCGTGGATCCCAAGGCCCAGGAAGAGGAGGTCACCCAGGAGGAAATCCGCGCCATGGTGGACATTGGCGAGGAATCCGGCGTGATTGAAAGCAACGAGCATGAGATGATCAAAAACGTGTTCGACTTTGGCAATCTCACCGCCGCCGACTGCATGACCCATCGCACCGATGTGACCGCCCTGTGGATTGGCGATGATGAAGAAACCATTTTGAAAACCATTCGGGAGTCCGGCCTGTCCCGGTTCCCGGTCTATAACGAGGATATCGACGACGTGGTGGGCGTGCTGGCCACCCGGGATTATCTGCTCAATCTGGAGCTGCCCCAGCCCCAGCCCCTCAAGGCGTTGCTGCGCGCGCCCTATTTCGTGCCCGAAACCGTGCCCTCCGATGTGCTGCTGCAGAATATGCAGCGGGCCAAGAAGCATCTGGCCATCGTGGTGGATGAATACGGCGGCATGAGCGGCCTGATTACCATGGAAGACCTGCTGGAAGAAATCGTGGGCAATATCTACGATGAGTTCGACGCCCCCGACGAGGCGGAGATCGAAAAGGTGGGCGAAAACCAATGGCGGGTGAGCGGCACGGCGGATCTGGAGGCGCTGGGCGAGGAAATGAACGTGACCCTGCCCACCGGCGATGATTATGACACTTTGGGCGGTCTGGTGTTCAGCCGTTTTCCCACCATCCCCCAAGATGGTTCCACCCCCTCTCTGATGCTCTATTGCACCGAGGATGGGGAAAAGCCTGAGGACGGCGATGCGCCCCGGCTGGAAATCCAGGTGGAAAAAATCGCGGAGCGCCGCATCGAAAAAGCCCTGCTTACGCTGCTCCTGCCGGAAAAAACGGAAGAGGACGAATAAGCAGACTGTCGAAAAGCCCCTATACGTAAAGCAGGATGCAATGAAGGGCTGCAAGCCCTTCATTTTTCATCGTATCCACCGGCTTTGCCGGTGGGGCGGGGCGATGTTTCGGCGCAAAGCGCAGAAAAATCATTTCCGCAGCCTTGCCATACAGGATGAATCCCTTCATCCTGCATGGCGCGTGTCAAAAACGTCGTTTTTTGACACGCTGGAATACGGTTAAGCAAGCATATGCTGCGAGGGAGCCATGATGATTCCCTCGCATTCTTTTCAGGAAACCCCCGGCGAATTGCGGGAAAACCCGCTATGGGTCTGGGCTGAATCCAATCGACAATGCGCCCCAGATGGATGAAGGGAACGTAAGCATGTTGCCTTCTTCAATCTGGGGCGCATTGCTGCTAAGGCTTTGGCATAAAGCGATTATCCCCGCTGGCTTTCCTGGGCGGGTACGGGAGGGACGGCTGAGCGCCAAGCGAAGTGAGGCCGAGGACAGCCGGAAGGACTCCGCAGGCTCGAAGCCCGCGCTCGCCGTTAGGCAATCGCACGGGGCGCAAGGCCGCAAAGCGCTTCCTCCCGCATATTTCCCGCAAGGTTTTCTTCATCCCGTCACTGGGCGGCGGCCATGGCCTGGGTCAGCTGGCCCATGGCGGCGGCCAGCGCGTCGGTGGTGGGATTGGCGTAGATCACGCTGTTCAGATTATTGATGGCGGAAGCCAGGGCACTGTAAGCGTAATGGTCCGGGCTGAGGCCGGCCAGCTGGCTCTGGGCCTGGCCCAGCAGCCGCTGAGCGTCGGGCAGCAGCTGGTTATCCACAATGCCCTGCTGATAGCTGCCCGATCCGCTGCCGTGAACGGGGCAAGTCATGCTCCCCAGCAGCAGGGAATTGGCGGTGCTGTCGTTGGTCAGGCGCAATGTGGCGTACTGGCCCAGATAATCGCTGAGCACGCTGTCGTACTGCGTGCCGATGAAGCCATACAGCGGATGCCCCAGGGGCAGGATCACCACACCCCGGCTGGACACCGTGGGACAATACGCGCTGGCCAGCATCCCGGAAGTGGCGCAGATGCTCAGGGTGTAATGCATCTGGCATTCCACCGTGGGCACGCTGTCAGCAGGCCAGTAATCGGTGACAGTGCCGTAATCCATGGCGTCGCTGCGGCAGGCCTCGGTGGCCAATTGGCCGCTGACCTTGCAGGTGGTCACCCGCACCAGGCCGTAATCCGATGCGCTGCCTTCCATAATGTCCCGGTTGGCAAGGCCCTGATGAATGGGCGACATGAACGCCTTCCAGAGCTTGGCGGCGCTGTTGCCGCCGGTGGTCTTGGAGGAAAGGGCCTTGTAATTGTCATGCCCGATCCAGACCGTGCCCACATACCAGCCCGTCATGCCGGCGAAGAACACGCCCTTCTGATCGGAATTGGTGCCGGTTTTGCCAGCCACGGTCTGGCCCGAAATTTTGGCGGCGGTACCGGTGCCGGAGGAAACCACATCCTTGAGCATGTCCACCGTCAGCCACGCCGTGGACGCCTTGAACACCTGACGGCGCTCCTGGCTGGCGTGGGCGTCATAGATGATGTTTTTGTTGCTGTCGGCAATGCCCAGGAAGGTGATGGGGCTCTGATATACCCCGCCGTTGCCCAGCACGCCGAAGGCCACGGCCATTTCAATGGGCGAAATGCCGGAGGAACCCAGCGCCAGGCCGAAGGGCGTTTTATTGATATGCTCCTGGGATACGCCCAGCCGCAAAAGGAAATCCGCGCTGCGCTCCACGCCCACATAGTTCATCAGGCAGTAGGCCGCGGCAGTGTTATCCGAGCGGGTGATGGCGGTGCGCACGGTTTCGGGGCCGCGATAGGAGGAGCCGCCGTAGTTCTTGGGCCAGGTGTCCTTGCCATCCGAGCCGGTATAGCCGGAAATGGGCAGGGGCATATTGTACAGCACCGATCCCGCCCCTGCGCCCAGCTCAATGGCCGGGGCGTAAACGGAGATGGGCTTGATGGAGGAGCCCACGGGCATGTTCATGTCCGCGGCGCGGTTCAGGGTTTTGCGCTTGGTGGGAGCCGTGCGGCCGCCCACAATGGCCTTGATTTCCCCCGTGCGATAATCCATCACCACAGCCGCCGCCTGGGGCTGGATAATCTCGTCATAGGTGCCGTCAGCGTTTCGGGCGCGATAAATCTTGTTCGAGGGATCCCGCAGGGCGGGATAATCGGTATAGTTTTGCAGGGTCTGCTCCACGGTCTGCTGGATCCGGGTGTCCAGCGCCAGATACACATGATAGCCCCCCGTGCGCAGCTCCTGCTCCATTTTGCTGCGGTTGGCGGAGGTGTCCTCCAGATGGTTGAGCTTGAGCAGGGTTTTCACCACGTCCTTGATGGCGTATTCCACGTAATGGGCATAGGGATACAGGGCCGTGGCGGCGGGAGAGGATTGAAGCACGTTGGCCGTGCTCTGGTTCAGCGCCTCCTGATACTGCTCCCTTGTGATGAACTGATTTTCATACATGCACCGAAGCACGTAATCGGTGCGGTCGTTGGTGATTTTGCGGTAATTGGTGGTATCGCTCTGGCGGGTATAGAAATTGCGGCGGGGATTATAGTAGTAGGGATTGGTCGTCATCCCGGCCAGCATGGCGCATTCCCGCAGCGTCAGCTCGCTCAGGTTTTCCTTGCCGAAATATCCATTGGCCGCCACCTTCACCCCGTAATAATCCTCGCCCAGATAGATGGTGTTCAGATACGCCTCTAAAATCTGGGCCTTGGAATAGCGGGTTTCCAGCTGCATGGCCAGATAGGCCTCCTGAATCTTGCGCTTATAGGATTGCTCGGAGGACAGGAGGGTGTTTTTGATCAGCTGCTGGGTGATGGTGGAGCCGCCCTGCTGAGAGCCGGAGAGGAAATTGGTGACGAACGCGCCGATAATGCGCTTCACGTCCACGCCGTTATGGGTGTAAAACCGGGCGTCCTCCACGGCCACAAAGGCGTGCTGCAGCTCCAGGGGCATAGTGTCGATGGACACCATGATGCGGTTTTCCGTGCCTTTATAATCGGTAATCAGGTTGCCGTTGGCGTCATAGATAAAGGAGGTCTGGGCCTGATCGTCAATGGCGGCCAGATCCAGCGAGGGGGCAGAATCCATATATGCCTTGGCCACGCCCACCACCGCGCCCAGCCCTGCCAGCCCGAACAGCAAAATCAGCAGCAGCAGCATCCGGAAGGAATTGACCAGCACCGCCAGCACAAACGAAGGCTTGCGGGAGCGGGGCTTGAAGATGGTGCGCTTGCGCTTTTTTTCAGGAACAGGCTCCGGCGGCAGCTCCTGGGCCCAGGAAAATGAGGCCGCATCCGGGGGAAGGCCGTAAGCGTCCGCCTCGGCAGGCGGCGCGTAGGCAGCGTTATCATCCTGCTGAAAATATTCCTGCAAAGCGCCGTCGTCCGTCCAGGGGGCGGAATCGGCAGGCGCGGAGTCCTCCGGAAGATCATCCTCCGGAATGGAATCATAAGGGGTTTCCGGCTGTGCCGGGAAATAAGCGTCCATCGGCGCGGCCTGGCGGCGATTTTTTCTGCTCACGGCGCACCTCCTTTGCATCCAGAAAGATACGTTATTATAGCACGAATCCCCGTCTCAGGGCAACATGCACCTAATCAACGATCCTGCCGGGCAAAAGCATCCATGCCGGCGGAAATTTCCCGGCCCGGCGCTCTTTGCCGCCGCGGAAGATTTTTCCGAAATGTTTCCTTTTTCCTTGACAAACAAAGGAAAAATGGGGATAATAAAACGAACTACAGGATCAATCAACGAAAGGTGAGGACAAGACAATGGCACAGTTGACGATGGATAAGCTGACGGCTCTTTGCAAAAACCGCGGCTTTATTTTTGCAGGCAGCGAGATTTACGGCGGCCTGGCCAATACCTGGGATTTCGGCCCCCTGGGCGTGGAGCTGAAGAACAACATCAAAAAGGCCTGGTGGCAGAAGTTTGTGCAGGAAAGCAAGTATAACACCGGGCTGGACTGCGGCATTCTGATGAACCGGGAAGTGTGGGTAGCCAGCGGCCATGTGGGCGGCTTCAACGACCCGCTGATGGACTGCAAGGCCTGCAAGGCCCGCTTCCGCGCCGATAAGCTCATCGAGGATTTCACCAAGGGCGAGGAAACCGGCGACGGCTGGAGCAACGCCGAGCTGGAAAAATATATCGCGGAGCACGACATCGTCTGCCCCGTCTGCGGCAAAAAGGATTTCACCGGCATCCGCCAGTTTAACCTCATGTTCAAAACCCATATCGGCGTCACCGAAAACGCCGCCAACGAAATCTATCTGCGCCCCGAAACGGCTCAGGGCATTTTCGTGAACTTCCTCAATTCCATGCGCACCACCCGCAAGAAGCTGCCCGCCGGCATTGCCCAGATCGGCAAATCCTTCCGCAATGAAATCACCCCCGGCAACTTCATCTTCCGCGTGCTGGAATTTGAGCAGATGGAGCTGGAATTCTTCTGCAAGCCCGGCGAGGATCTGGAATGGTTCAATTACTGGCGTTCCTTCTGCCGGGATTGGCTGCTGGCGCTGGGCATGCAGGAAGATCATCTGCGGCTGCGGGATCACGAGCCCGAAAAGCTGGCCTTCTATTCCAAGGCGACCACCGACTTTGAATTCCTCTTCCCCTTTGGCTGGGGCGAGCTGTGGGGCGTGGCGGACCGCACTGATTACGACCTGACCTGCCACAGCAAGCATTCCGGCAAGGCGCTGGAATATCTGGATCCGGTGACCAACGAGAAGTATGTGCCCTATTGCATTGAGCCCTCCCTGGGCGTGGAGCGGGCGCTGCTGGCGTTCTTGTGCAATGCGTATGAGGAGCAGGAGCTGGAAGGCGGCGATATGCGCACCGTGCTGCATTTCCATCCCGCGCTGGCGCCTTACAAGGCCGCCGTGCTGCCCCTGCAGAAGAATAAGCTGGGCGGCCTGGCCAGCGAAATTCATGCCCAGCTGGCCAAGTATTTCATGGTGGACTACGACGAAACCGGCTCCATCGGCAAGCGCTATCGCCGCCAGGACGAGATTGGCACCCCCGTGTGCATCACCGTGGACTTTGAAACCGAGGAAACCGGCACCGTCACCGTCCGCGACCGGGATACCATGGAGCAAAAGCGCATCCCCGTGGCCGAGCTGAAGAATTACATCGAAGAAATGGTGCAGTTCTAAATGATAAAATTGAGGCTGTCGAAAAACATTTTCGACAGCCTTTTTTGTTGTAAGCAAAAGCGCTTTGATTTGCAGCGGCATGCAGCGGAAATCGCTTTTTCTCCGCGTTGTTCAGATAAATCGCTCCGTCCGACCGGAAAAGCCGGTCGATACAATCAAAAATGAAGGGCTTGCGGCCCTTCATTGCATTCTGCTTTGCGAATCGTTTTTTTCGACAGTCTGAGCGTTAAAGCCGCGTGGAGATATTCCCAAGAATCCTCCGCTCGCAATGATTTTCCTTTTTAATTAAAAGATCCCCACCAGCGCGCCAAAGACAGAGAACACCATCAGCGCGCAGAGGACCACGCAGATCACGCGGATCCAGAATTTTTTCCGTTCCTGTTGTTTTTTGGTCTGAGCAGCCATTGTATGCTTCATCCTTTCCGGCGCACGTCTGCGCCGCTTTTGTTTGGGAAAAAAGGGATTACTTCTGCTGTTCGTAGGCTTCGATGGCCTTGGAAAGCTGATCGGGACAGGAGGTGTCGCCACGGCAGGGAACGCCCCGGAGAATCTCCTTCACGTCGTCCGCCTTGCGGCCGATGACCATCCGGGCCAGGCCCTGGGTGTTGCCCCGACAGCCGTTGTGGAATTTGCAATGGGTGATCACGCCGTTTTCGATTTCCAGATCGATCTGGGTGGAGCAGGTGCCCTTGGTTTTGTACTCAAACATGATGAAAATCCTCCTACTTTTTGGCTCAAGGCCTTGGATCGTCTCGTAAAATAGCATACAGGGCCACATCCACATATCGGCCCTTATTGCACAGCCGCTGGCGCAGCGTGCCCTCATAGCGCATGCCCGCATGGGCCATCACCCGGCCGGAGGCGGGATTATCGGTTTCGTGCTGGGCTTCAATGCGATGAAGCCGCAGCGTGTCAAACCCCAGGGCCACCACCGCCCGGAGCGCCTCGGTCATGATCCCCTGATTCCAGTAATCCCGGCTCAGAGAATAGCCCACCTCGGCACTGGCATGATCCGTGTTGACCCACATGAACCCGATGGTGCCAATCATCCGGCCGCTGTCCCGCAGGGCAATGGCATAGGACGCAGGCAGCCCCCGGCGATACTGCCGGATGGCGCAGCGCAAAAACTGCCGGGACTGCCATACGCTTTGATGCGCATCCCAGAGCACATGCTGGCTCACCTGGGGATCCCGGGCGTAGGCGTAAAGATCCTTTGCGTCCCTCATGCGCATGGGGCGCAGAATCAGCCGCCGGGTTTCCAGCACGGGCAGATGGGAAAAAATGCTTTGATAAAACTGCATAGCCCCCGTCTCTCTCCATCGCGTCATGCAAGCAGGCCGTGCAGCCCGGCATGGCCCTCGCCCCCCAGCAGCAGCACATTGCCGCCCACGGCCTGGGAAAGCGCCAGCATCGCCACGCCCAGCACAAGCAGCGCGATCAGCGCCCCCAAAAGCCAACGATAAACCAGGTGGCTTTCTTTCCGCTTCATGGCGTTTCTCCTTGCTTTTTTGCGGGTTTTATTCCTTCCCCTGGGAAGAAACCGCCGCGCTGCCCCGTTGAATGGATGCAGATGCATGCAGGGGAAGCTGGGCGTCCCTTTGCAGCAGCTGCTGGGCCATCAGCAGGCCCACCACGGTTTTGCTGTCCCGCAGTTCGCCGGCCATGCAAAGCGCCGCCGCTTCGGAAAGGGGCATTTTGGTCAGGCGCAGAAACTCATCCGGATCGGTATGGGCGGGATGCTGACTCAGGCCCGTGGCCAGATAAATGGAAATTTTCTCGGTGCAGAAGCCGGGCGTGGTGTCGATGCAGGTTAAAAACTGCCAGTGCTCCGCGTTCAGCCCCGTCTCCTCCTCCAGCTCCCGCCTGGCGGCGGCGAAGGGGTCCTCGGCGGGGGAATCCAGCTTGCCGGCGGGAATTTCCCAGGTGAACCGCCCGGCGGCAATGCGATGCTGGCGCACCAGCGTCACGTTTCCTTCGCTGTCGATGGGCACGATGGCGGCGGCGCCGTTATGCACCACGATTTCCCGGGCGGCGGTTTTGCCGTTGGGCAAGGCCACCTGCCAGCGCTCCACCCGGATGATCTTGCCCTGATACAGCTCCTCTTTGGACAGATAGGTTTCCCGGAGCGCATCATCGGTCATGGCTTCATTCCTCCCTGCTTGGTCTATTCTTCTTTTTATTCCACGCAAACCGTTAAATTCCTGCAAGCGATTAAGAAGGAAAGCAAGGAATATCAAGGGGGAGCAATTGACAGCTTCAAGGTTTTGTAATACAATTGAAATAATCCGTGAACCCACGGATGGAATCCGAAGGAGGCGTCGGAGAGATGACGAAACGGCTGCAACAATGGAAGCGGGCCTTGGCGCTGCTGGCGGCATGCATGATGGTATTTGCGGTGCTGCCGGTGAGCGCGTTTGCCCAGACGGCGGAGGAGCCCTTTTCCTTTGCCCTGCAATGGACGGACGCCCAGGGCGTGATGCAATCTGCCCAGGCCGCGCGGGTGACTTATGAAGGCTTTGAGGATTGCTTCTGGGTGCTTCTGCCCCCAGATGCGCCTTTGAATGGGCTGACGCTGCAGGCGGTGGACCTGACCGGCGTTTATGCCTTTGATCTGAACGGTCAGCTGCTGCCCCCGGTGCTGGACGCCGGCGCCAGCCTGACCAATACCGAGCCTGTGACCGTGACGGGCGTGACTGCGGATGGCCTGAATACCACCCTGGTCTACCTGTATGTATCCACCTTCACAGCCCTGCCCGATCCGCCCCAGCAGCTTCCCGCCCAGGAAGCAGTGGTGACGGTGAAGTATCAGACGGCGGATGGCCAGACCGTGGCCTCCGATACCTATGAGCATCTGGCCGACGGCGTGCACGAAGTGTTCGCCTGGCCGGAGGACCTGCAGGAAGGCTATGAGCTGAACGGCTCCATGAGCCAGACCGTTACCGTGCAGGGGGGCGTGGCCACCCCCGCGGAAGTGGTTTTTCGGTATCAGCAGGCCCAGCAGCCCACGCCGGTATCCGTAGAGGTGACGGTGCGGTTCGTGGATGAAAACGATCTGCCCCTGGCCCAGGATCAGCTGCTGGAGCTGGGCGAGGGCGCGCATCCTGTGACCGCCCTGCATATCGACGGCTATCAGCTGATCGGGGATGAAACCCGGATGGTGATCGTCACGGCGGAGGGCGCGTCCGAAACGCTGGTGACCTTCCGTTATCAGCCCCTGGCCACCCAGGCGCCTACGGAAATGCCCACCGAAGTTCCGACTGAGATTCCTACTGAAATCCCCACGGAAGCCCCCACCGAGACCCCCGCGCCCACCCAGGTGCCCCTTGAGGCTCAGGTGACGGTGCGGTATCTGGATCTGGCGGGTAACGCCCTGGCGGATGCGCAGACCTTCTTCCTCAGCGACGGCACCTATCCCGTGATGGCGCTGGCCCTTGACGGCTATCAGCTGCTGGGGGATGAGGCCGTGCTGGTGAATGTGTCCGGCGGCGTGGCCGTGCCGGCGGCGGTGGACTTCTATTATCAGCCCGCCCAGACCGATGCGCCCACGGAAGCGCCTACGGAAGCCCCCACGGAAGCGCCTACCGAAGCGCCTACCGAAGCACCCACGGAAACGCCCACGGAAGCGCCCACAGAAACCCCTGCCGGCCCGGATGACAAGGATTACGTGACCGAGGTGTGCGTGCGGTACTGGTCCGACGATGGGGAAATCGTGGCCGAGGATACCTATCAGAAGCTGGTGGAGGGCGAGAATATCGTCACGCCCAATCCCCAGGATCCGGAACCCAATTTCGTGCTGCTGGAGCCCTCCTCTGTGGTGGTTACCGTGAAAAACGGCGTGGCGGATCAGGACACGGTGGTGTTCTATTATGAATATCAGGCCCAGCCCCTGCCGATTTTCACCCCCGAACCTTCCCATTCCCCCACGGATGCCCTGCAGGTGGTGCCCGTGACGGTGACGTATCTCAACGCCGGGGACGGCACGGCCGTGGCTGAAAGCACGGTGGCTTCCTGCCCCGTGGGGCAGACCACGCTGGTTTCTCCCGCCATTGACCCGGAAATGCTGGGGCTGCAGCTGGCCAGCGAGGGGCAGGTGCCCGTGTATGTGGATGAAAACGGCGTGGCTTCTCCCAGCGAAGTGGTGTTCCTGTATCGGGTGGTTTCCTCCGGCTCGGATGCGGTGCAGCTGCCGGTGTGGTATTATTCCAAGGAGCGCAACGTGGCCATCGCGTCGCCTACCACCTTCGCCTGCTATCCCGGTGAAAACCAGGTGACCCCCAATCCCATCGACCTGCCCGTGGGCGTGTATGAACTGGTGGATGACCCGGTGAAGGTGGTCACCCTCACCGAAAACGGCCTGAGCCAGGATCACGTGGTGTTCTATTATCAGGTGGCGCCGGTGCAGGTGACGGTGCGGTATCTGTGCGACGGCAAGGAAATCTGGGCTTCTCAGCAGGTTTCCTGCCCCGCCGGTGCAACCGATATTACCCCCAACACCCAGGGCCTGGATCCGGATTACGCCCTGTCCAGCCCGGAGGTGGTGAACGTCTGGGTGGATGAAAACGGCGCGGATCCCGCCGAAGTGACCTTTACCTACACCTATACCCCCAGCCATCCCGCGCCCAAGGTGGCCTTTGTGAGCGTGAATTATGTGGGCGCTGACGGCCAGACCTTCTACAGCACCGAGGCCACCTGCTTTGAAAACGCGGCCAACCGGGTGGAAGTGGATTGGAATGTGGCCTCTGCCAATGGCTATGCCCAGATTGACCTGCAGGGCGAGGCTGCCTATGATGTAACCGTGGATGAAAACGGCGTGGCCGCCCCCGCGCAGATTACCTTCTCCTTCGGCCATGTGGCCGCCCCCACCCAGACCCCCGCACCCACCGTCACGGAAGGGCTGGTGCCTGTTTACTATCGTACCTGGGACGGCCAGGAGGTGGCTTCCCGGCAGACGGCCCAGTGTCAGGTGGGGAACAATCTGGTGGAAGCCAACCCCGTGGATCTCAGGGACGGCTATGTGCTGGATGATGAAAGCAGCAAGTATGTGACGCTGGATGAAACCGGCGTGGCCACCCCTGCGGAAATCGTGTTCTATTACAAGGAGCTGCCCAAGGCTTCGGCCACGCCCCTGCCTTATACCGTGGAAACCATGGACGGCTACGGCTATCCCACGGGGAACGGAACCAACTTCCGCAACGGCCCCTCCATCAGCGGCACGGAAGTGCTCCGCACGGTGGATAAGAGCGATCTGGCCCATGTAAGCGGCAAGCTGGTGAACGATAAGAACGAAGAATGGTATCTGGTGGAGTTTGAAGATCAGCAGGGCTTCATCAAGGGCAGCGTGCTGCGGCTGCTGTCCGAGGAGGAAATCGCCGCCCTGTTCCATTACACCCTGGCCCCCACCCAGGAGCCCACGCCCTCTCCTACGCCCATTCCCGATGGCGTGGCCATTGATCTGTGGGGCTACACCAACGCCGGCAGCGTGGGCTTCCGCAAGGAAACCAAGGTGAATAACAGCACCCTGATCAAGCGGGTGGATAAAAACACGAAGCTGTGGGTGTATTCCTCTGAAACCGTGGACGGCGAAAAGTGGTACAACGTGATGGTGAACGGCAAGGAGGGCTTTATCCTGGCCGAATACGTCACCCTCTATAGCCGGGAGGAAAGCGACAAGCTGCAATCCCAGTTCTCCACGCCCATGCCCACCCAGGAGCCTGAAATCACGGCCACTCCGGAAATCACGGCCACCCCGGAAGCGACAGCTACGACCGAAGTGACGGCCATGCCCGAAGCCACGGCCACGGCCGCTCCGGAAACCACCGCTGTTCCCGAAACCGCCGCACCGGAACCCACCCAGACCGTGGCCCCCACGGAAACCCCTGCGGCCTATAAGGGCTATGCCCTCACCCAGTGGCAGGTGGCCCTGCGAACCGGCGTGACTGAGGATACCAATATCGAATGGCTCCCGGCCAATTCTCTGGTGTATGTGTCCGCCCAGACGTATGTGGACGGCACGGCCTGGTCCTCCGTGCAGGCCATGGCCAGCCGGAATTTCGGCTTTGTGATTGATGAAGCGCTGCAGTATATCACCGCCGAGGAGGCGCAGCCCTACCTGGATCAGCTCAAGGAGCCCCAGGCGACCGCTACCGCCACCCCGACCCCCGTTCAGCAGGAAGGCTACGCCATGACGCTGGGCGACGGCGTGCCCCTGCGCGCTTTCCCCGATTCCATCGCGGAAATCTATCTGCTGATTCCCTACGGCCAGGTGGCCATCGTGCGCGGCCAGGCCTATGTGAACGGCGATACCTGGCACATGGTGCAGTATAACGGCCAGTGGGGCTACGTGCGCGAGGATCAGATGCGCATGCTCAGCCAGGCGGAGGCGGAAGCGTATCTCCAGTCTCAGCAGGCCACGCCAATCCCCGATGTGACCCAGGCTCCTACGCCCGAGCCCATCTCCCAGAACAGCCTGTCCAGTTACGGCCATGTGCAGAGCAACGCCAAGGTGAACCTGCGGGCGCAGCCCAGCAAATCCGCCGATCGGCTGCGGCTGCTGGATAACAACGCGTTTGCGCTGGTGCTGGGCACGGTGGTGAACAGCGAAGGCACCTGGTATCATGTGAGCCAGGCGGGCACCGAGGGCTATATCCATGGCGATTACTTCAAGGTGCTTACCCTGGGCGAGCTGACCACGTTCCTCCAGAGCAAGGAATATCTGGACGCCAACAGCGGCTCCTCCTCCACGGGAAATAACACCAATCAGATTCAGCGGGTGGAGGATTACAACAAGACGGTATGGAAGAATCCGGCGCTGAGCGTTTCCTATGAGCCCTTCAATCCCTATGCCACGCCCACGCCCGATCCCGAACGGCTGCCCACCAATACGCCCACCCCCGCGCCCACCGTATCGCCTTCTCCTACGCCGGAGCTGGCCCCGGTTGGCATCACCACCCCCGCGCCCACGGGAAAGACCGGCGGCTCTGTGCTGCCGCTGGTGATCGCGGTGGTGCTGGTTGGCGGCATTGGCGGCGGCGCGTATTACGCCTATTCCATTCACAAGCAGAACGAGCGGCGGCGGCAGGCCGTGCGCGCCCAACAGGCCCAGCGGGCCCGGGCGGCGGCCCAGCCTCAGACCCAGGCGGCCCGGAATAATCCCGCGGCCCAGCCCCAGACCCGGCCCGCCCAGAATAACCTCGCGGCCCAGCAGCGGCCCTATGGCCAGCAGAGCGCGCCCTTCATGCCGCCCTCCGCTTCGCCCCGGCCCGCGCAGCCCACGTCCGCCGCCCAGGCGCAAAACGCTGCCGCGCGGATGAATCAGGATACCAACCCCTATCGCCCCATCACCCAGCGGCAGGCCGACGCCTATCGGGCCGCCCAGGTGTCCGGCGAAACCCAGAAGTATAAGCCCGTGCAGCCCGGCGCTGCTCAGCAGACCGATGCACAGGCCACCCAGGCGTATCGCCCGGTGAACCCCACGGCGCAGGCCAGCGCGCCTGCGCAGACCCAGACCAATCCCTATCGCCCTGCCGCCCCGGCCCAGACGCAGGCCAACAGCACTGCGGCCACGCCTCAGCGGCATCGCCGGTCTGAACGGTATCAGAACCAGGATCGTTCCTGATCCGTTATCCCATGAAGCCCGGGGGGCGGCGCGTTAAGCGCCGCCCTCAGGCGAATTCCACTGCCTGCAGCGCTTTGAGGATGAAAACGATGGAGCGGTTGCAGTGAACCGTTGGAACGATCTCTGCGCGCAGCGGAACAGCGCGTGGAGATAATTCAATTGGAGGAAAAACGCATGCGTCGAAGCCTGTGCCTGCTGCTGGCCCTTGTCTGCCTGGCCAGCCTGCCCTGTGCCCTGGGGGAAGAAGCCGCCGAGGGCACCCTGCAAACCAGCGCCGCCCTGAGCGATATGGAGCAGGTGATTGACCCGGTCTATCCTGTGCCGGACTATGTGGAATGGCTGCTGGATGTGGCCCGGGGCGAGCTGGGCTATAAAGAGCAAAGCGGCGGCGTGACCAAATATGGCGCCTGGGCCGGCGATCCGGCGGCGGAATGGTGCGCCGAGTTTTTGTGCTGGTGCGTGGATCAGGTGGATAAGCAAATGGCCACCCATCTGCTCACCCAGCGGTATCCTTACTATACCGGCAATAATACCGGCCGGGACTGGTTCCTCAAAAAGGGCCGGTATGTGGCCCGGACGGGCACCGTGCCCGGCTGGGGCGCGCAATGGTATCCCGGAGACACGGCGCTGATGGAAAAAAACAGCTATGTGCCGCAGCCCGGCGACTGGGTGTTTTTCTCCACCAATTCCACCGGCGACACCTGCCATGTGGCCATGGTGGAATACTGTGCCTATGATGAAAACGATCGGATCATGGTGCATGTGATCGAGGGCAATAATCCCTCCGCTGTGGCCCGGAACGCCTATAAGCTTACGGACTGGTCCATTCTGGGCTATGGCACGGTGCACGACGCGGCGCAGATTACCCTGCGCACCGGCAATGAGGGCGAAAAGGTGACGGCGCTCCAGCAGAAGCTGGTATCCGCCGGGCTGCTGGGGGCTCAGAGCACCACCGGCAAATACGGCGCCCTCACCACCCAGGCCGTGAAGAATTTTCAGACGCAGATGGGCATTGAGCCCAGCGGCGTGGCCAATTATCAGACCCAGACTGCCCTGGACGATTACCTCGCTGCCCTGCCGGCGGCCAATGAATGAAGAACCCTTCCGGCAGAGCCGGAAAATGCAGGAATCGCGGCATTTCCGGCGAATAATAAATGGTTCCTATGGCAAGCCAAACTCCTAAAGGAGCGTGAAACCATGCGCGATATGCTGCTTGTGCTGAATTTTGACGAGGCCGCCAGCCGGGCGGTTACCCGGAAGCTGCGCTCTGAGCGCGTGATGTGCAAGATCGTGCCCGGGGATGCGGCCCTGGAAGAAGTGCAGTCCCAGGAGCCGTTGGGGCTGGTGCTGGCCGGAGACGTGAATGGCGAAATCCCCACGGGGCTGGATAACCGGCTGCTGCAGGCAGGCATACCCCTGCTGGCGCTGGGCGATACCGCATCGGCGCTGCTGCTGGCGCTGGGCGGCCAGGCCGGGGAAAAGCGCATTGAAGGCGCGGTGGCCGCGCTGGAATATGATGAATGCCTGCTGCTGGACGGCATCGAAAACGGCGAGCGGATGCTGCAGTGCGTCCGGGATTTTTCTCTGCCCGAGGGCGTGCAGGCCATTTGTCATGCCGGGGATACTGTGGTGGGCTTTGCCCATGAAACCCTGCCGCTGTACGGCATGCAGTTTGAAATCGAGCAGAACGACCCCGAAGCGTCCCGGTTGCTGCGCAATTTTGCCCTGGCCGTGTGCGGCTGCACCACCTGGTGGGACGATGATGCGTTCGTCACCCGGGCGGTGGAGGAAATCGGCCGGGTGGTGGGCGGCGGCACGGCGATCTGCGCCATGACCGGTGGGCTGGACAGTGGCGTGAGCGCCCTGCTGGCCTTCAAGGCGCTGGGCCCGCGGCTCAAATGCGTGTTTGTGGATACGGGGCTATTGCGGGATCATGAAGGCGACGACTTCATGGCCTTTTACCGGGATCAGATCGGCATGGATGTGACCCGGGTGCCCGCTCAGGAGCAGTTCCTTTCGGCGTTGCGGGGCGTATCCGACGCCCAGGAAAAGCGCCGGATCATCGGCGAAACCATGCAGCAGATTCTGTCTCGGGAAGCGGCGCGGCTGGGCCCCTTTGACGCGCTGATTAAGGGCACCTGCTATAACGACATCATGTTCGGCGGCCCCAAGCGGCCCATACTGGATCTGGGCATTCCGGTGGTGGAGCCGGTGCGGGAGCTGTTTAAGGACGAGATTCGCCGCATCGGGGATTTCCTGGGCATGCCCTCGGAAATCATTTCCCGCCAGCCCTTCCCGGGCAGCGGCCTGGCGCTGCGGATCCTGGGCGAGGTGACGGTGGAACGGCTGCAGACGCTGCGGGCCGTGGATGCGATTTTCCGCTCTGAGGTGGCCGCATCCGGGGCCGGGAAGCGGCTGTGGCAGTATTTCGCGGTGCTCTGCCCCATGCCGGGGGACGAAACCGGCGCGGTGATCTGCCTGCGGGCGGTGCATGCCAGCGAGCGCAGCCTGGCCTACGCGGCGCGGCTGTCCTATGATGTGATGGAAGCCGTGGTGGACCGGGCCATGAAGGAGCGGCCGGAGGTTCGCCGGGTGGTGTATGATCTCACGCCCAGCACCAATTATGCGGGCATCGAATGGCAATAAAAATCAGGGCTACAAACGCAAAAGGAAGCAGGGATTAACAGCATATGCGCATTACCCATCCGCAGGCCGCCTTTCAGGGCGTGGCGCCAGAGAACGTGTTTTTCGTGGCAAATGATCAGCAGATTCAGCTGGGCACGGGCTACGTGATCGATTTTTTCCAGGGCGAAATGTATCCGGAGCGGCCCTATCATCTGTTCATGCAGATCGACGCCCAGCCCTCGGCCCGGGCGCTGATGTACGGCGCGCTGCTGGCCCGGGCGGAACAGCTGCGGGCCCGGAATCCCCAGGTGCCTGCCCGGCTGTATGCCCAGGTTTCGCCGGAAAACGCGGATATGCTGCAGTTTTATGAAAGCTGCGGCATGCGCAACGACGATGGGGAGGATCTGTTCCGCTTTCTGGTGCCCCAGGGGGCGGCCCGCGCGCCCATGGGCATGCAGTTCGCGTCCGTGCCGCTGATGGATGAGGCGGCGCAAAATGCCTTCCTGGCCCGGGCCAATGCCTATCGCATCGCCCCCATCACCCGGGATTACCTCACCCTCTGGCAGCAGCAGCCCCATTTCATGGCCCTGGGCTTTTACCGGGCAGGCCAGCCCATCTGCGAAGCCGTGTTCACCGGCACGGGTGAAAACGCCACCCTGCTGACGCTTTATACCCGGGCGGATTACCGCCGGCAGGGTCTGGCCCGGCAGCTGCTGGAAGCCGCTGGCACCCTCCTGCAGCAGCAGGGCGTGATGAACGTGTATACCCACATTTTCCGCCGCAATGTGCCGCAGGTGGCGCTGATGAAGCGGCTGGGCGGCGCGTTCGTGCGCACCGTGACGGCCCTGCCGGGAATGGATCTGTAAAGGGATTCATCCGTCGCCTCCGGAGCGCAGCATAAAATCCCCCGCTTAGGCAAGAAGGCCAGACGGGCTTTCTGCCGGAGCGGGGGTTTTCTTGGGGAAACAGACGATGGTTTGCTTCCGTTTTGTTGAGGAAGTATTACAATTCGCGGACAATCCGCCGCCGCCCTTGCATTTGGCATAGGGCAATGATACAATATACCATATGTTGTAACAGAAAGGAGTTCATGCGGATGGGCGGATGGACGCTTTTTTTATGCGGCGCTGCTTTTCTGGCAGCCGTAATCCTGCTGGTGTGGGATGAGCGCCGCCGTCAGCATGAGCTGCTGCGCATGGAACGGATGCGGGCCAGTGCACTGTATTACCAGCTGTATCCCCAGGTGGTGTTCGCCCGGAAGCATCAGCTGGATCGGGTGCAGATCGAGCGTGGCCGGGTTACCTTCTATGCCATCTGCCCGCCCGGGCGCATTTGCGATTTTGTGATGGCGGAGCATGGCTTCCGTCCCCTGAGCCCCCAGCGGGTAAAGGCCCTGGCGCAGGTGATTGCCGACGATATTCCGGAGCTGCAGGTGAACGCCCATTACAAGCTTCGGCGTTATCGGCTCACCCGGCCCAACGGCCAGAAGGGCGATGCGTATCTGTTCACCATCCGCAGCCGGTATAAGACCCAGCTGATGTACGCCCGGCAGCATGTGCGGCTGTATTAAAAAAAGCGGGGGATTCCCGCCGGAAAAACCATAGGGATGAACGCCCGTTGGCTGTTTGTTCATAAGCAATGCGCCCCGGATCGGGAAGGACACGCGCTTTCGTCTCCTTCGTCCATCCGGGGCGCATGGATGTTCTTTTGATCGGGCGGGCATCTATGATTGTTTTGTGGCCCCCCGCACGCAAAGCAGGATGCAATATGGAGCAAGTCAAAAACATCGTTTTTCGGCATGCTGAGCGTATCGGCTTCGTCGATACGCTTATGCTTCTTTCCAGATGCGGGCCATGGTCTGCGCGTCCTCGGCCTGGGTGCCCTTGCATTCGCAGATCACCCGGGGCGTATAGCCGCGGCCCTTCAGCAGCGGGGCCAGATACGCAAAGCGCGGGCCGTAAGCCGTTTCGGCAAAGGTGCGATGGCGTTTTTCCCCGGCAGCGGTGAACTCGATGGCGGAAAAATGAATATGCAGCGCCCGGGCCCGTTCCAAGCCCAGTGCTTTTTCCAGCGCGTCCAGCACCCGGGCAAAGTCTGCCGGTTCATTCAGTGCGCCGCCGCCCAGGGCATGGAGATGCGCGAAATCGATGCAGGGAATGAGCCGCGCATCCAGCAGGCACAGATCAAGAATCTCCTGCAGATCCCCGATCTGGCTGCGGCGGCCCATGGTTTCCGGGCACAGATGCACCCGGCCCAGCCCCAGATCGGCCAGCCGCAGATACGCCTCCCGCAGCCCATCCCGGCAGCGGGTCAGCGCTTCCGCCCGGGGCTGCTTCAGATCCGCCCCCACATGCACCACCACCCGGTCGCCGCCCAGCGCGGTCACCGCGGCGGCGCTTTCGGTGATATAGCGGAAGGAGGCTTCCCGCTTCTCGGGGTCGGGATTGGCCAGGTTAATGAAATACGGCGCATGGGCGCTGACAGCAATGTCCCGGGCCCGGGCTTCCGCAGCAATCTTGCCCGCCGTTTCCGCGCCCAGGCTCACGCCCCGGCCGAAGGAGTATTCATAGGCGTTCAGGCCCAGGCTTTGCAGCCAGGCCGGCGCCTGCAGACTGGATTTGAAGCCCGCAGCATAAAAGGAATCGGCGTTTCCCGCCGGGCCAAAACGCGGAATCATCACGATGGCGCCTCCTCCTGATCATTATTTGATGGGAAGAAAATCATACGGGAGAAACCCATGCTTGTGACCAAGGAATGGTTTTCCCTCGTTTCCAAGAAAGTCGCATGGGATCGGAACAGGTCTTTATTGAATCGGCAATATGCCCCAGATTGGGAAAGCGATTGCGATTTTTTCAATTATTTCGTCGTCAACAGCTCACCGTAGCCGGGGAAGGGCCAGAAGCTCTGGGCCACAATGCCCTCGGCCTCGTCCACCCGGGCGCGCAGGGCCTGCATGGCGGCAAAGATTTCATCCCGGCAATGGCGCGCCTGGGTAAGGGGATCCGCAGCGGGATCCAGCGCATCCAGTGCCGATTGCAGCGCCGCGTTTTTCTGCTGGATTTCCCCGCCCAGCGCGGTCAGCCGGGCCACCAGCCCCTCCTCGCAGGGCATGGGCAGCGCAGGCAGCAGCGCGCGCTTGGCCATGGCATCGGCCGCCACCTGACCCGCATACCGCAGCACCGCGGGCAGGATTTCCTTGTTCACGATGTCCAACATGGTGTGGGCTTCGATGGAGAGCATTTTACAATAGTTCTCCAGCATGATTTCATACCGGCTGTGGATTTCCTCGGCGGAGTAAACCCCCTGCCGGGCAAAGAGCGCGATGTTTTCCTCCCGGATGAAATAGGGCAGCGCATCGGGCACGCTGGGCAGCTCCAGCAGCCCCCGGGCGTGGGCCTCAGCCCGCCAGGCGGCGGCATAATTGTTGCCGTTGAAAATAATCCGCTTGTGTTGGGAAATGGTCTCCACCACGATCTGCTCCACCGCGGCGCGCAGATCCGCCGCCTGCTCCAGCTGATCCGCAAATTCACCCAGCACATCGGCCACGATGGTGTTGATCACAATGTTGGCATCGGCAATGGACATGGCCGAGCCGGGGGAACGGAACTCGAACTTATTGCCGGTAAAGGCGAAAGGCGAGGTGCGGTTGCGGTCGGTGGTATCCTTGGGAATGCGGGGCAGGGTGCGCACGCCGATATCCATGGTGGCCCGCTCGCCGGCCACATAGGATTTATGCTGTTCCAGCGCCTCCAGGATAGCGGTGAGCTCATCGCCCAGGAACAGGGAAATAATCGCAGGCGGAGCTTCATTGGCCCCCAGCCGATGGTCGTTCCCGGCGCTGGCCACGGAAATGCGCAGCAGATCCTGATGCAGATCCACCGCCTTGATTACCGCCACCAGAAACAGCAGGAACTGGGCGTTTTCCGCGGGGGTTTCCCCAGGTTCCAGCAGGTTCATGCCGGTATCCGTGGCCATAGACCAATTATCGTGCTTGCCCGAGCCATTCACCCCGGCAAAGGGCTTTTCATGCAGCAGGCAGGCAAAGCCATGCTTGGCGGCCACCCGCTTGAGGGTTTCCATGGTGAGCTGGTTATGGTCGGTGGCGATATTGGCGGTGTTAAACACGCAGGCCAGCTCATGCTGACAGGGGGCCACCTCGTTATGCTCGGTTTTGGCGGTAACGCCCAGATGCCAGAGTTCCTCGTCCGCTTCTCGCATGAACGCGGCCACCCGGGTTTTCAGGCTGCCGTAATAATGATCGTCCAGCTCCTGCCCCTTTGGCGGACGCGCGCCAAACAGCGTGCGCCCGGTGTAAATCAAATCCTTGCGGCGCTGATACAGATCCCGATCGATCAGGAAGTATTCCTGCTCTGCCCCCACAGTAGGGATCACGCGCTTCACGTCCGTGTGGCCGAACAGCCGCAGCACCCGCTTGGCCTGATGGCTCAGGGCCTGCATGGAGCGCAGCAGCGGCGTTTTCTTGTCCAGCGCCTGGCCGCCATAGCCGCAAAATGCGGTGGGGATACAGAGGGTGTGGTCCTTGATAAAGGCATAGCTGGTGGGATCCCAGGCGGTATAGCCCCGGGCCTCAAAGGTGGATCGCAGGCCGCCGGAGGGGAAGGAGGACGCATCCGATTCGCCGCGCACCAGCTCCTTGCCGCCAAACTCCATGATCACATGGCTGTTATCCAGCGGGGAAAGGAAGGATTCATGCTTTTCGGCGGTGATGCCTGTCATGGGCTGGAACCAATGGGTAAAATGAGTAGCGCCCTTTTCGATGGCCCAATCCTTCATGGTGTTGGCCACCACGCTGGCCACCTCGGGATTCAGCGTGCGGCCCTCGGCACAGGTACGATGCAGCGCACGATAGGTTTCCTTAGGCAGCCGCTGACGCATCACATCGTCGTTAAAAACCATAATGCCAAAGGTTTCCTGCATGTTCATCGGTATCTCTTCCTCCTGGCTTCGCACGGCCTGCGCTGCGATGCAGCTTGCCCGCGCCACTTTTCTATGGAACTTGGCGGCGCCCTCCGCCGCCGCAATGCGTCGGATCCGGAAGGCTTCGCACGGCCTGCGCTGCGATGCAGCTTGCCCGCGCCACT
>CAKTWP010000019.1 GCA_934630705.1 uncultured Clostridia bacterium
CGACCCGGAAGGGGCTCGAACCCTCGACCTCCAGCGTGACAGGCTGGCATTCTAAACCGACTGAACTACCGGGCCATGAATGGTGGGCCTTCAGGGACTCGAACCCCGGACCAACCGGTTATGAGCCGGCAGCTCTGACCAACTGAGCTAAAGGCCCAAGGGGAGATATCCTTGCGATCCCTGCTGGATCAATCCGGGAAAATGGTGACCCCGCCGGGACTCGAACCCGGGTTACCGCCGTGAAAGGGCGGTGTCTTAGGCCGCTTGACCACGGGGCCATTTATCTTTCGTTCCCTTCGCCACGATGGGAAATTGGTCGGGGTGAAGGGATTCGAACCCCCGGCCCCATGCTCCCAAAGCACGTGCGCTACCAGACTGCGCTACACCCCGAAGGCTTTCATCGTTTGCTCTCACAAGCGACGAGTATTATTATACACAAACGTCCCCTATTTGTCAACGGGTTTTTTCAACTTTTTTTCATCTTTTTTACTCGCGTTCGCCGGGGGCAGTATGCTATCTCCGGCGGGGGATCAGATCAGCGAAGGGGCTGTTTCCCCGGGTGAACGAAGCATTCCACGTTCTTTTTCTCGCCCAGCGCATCGAAGCACATCCGATAGTTTTCCAAATACCGATAGCCATTCTTTTCGATGATCCGGCGAGAGGCGGGGTTATCCGTGAAGCAGTCAGCAAACACGAAATCAAACCGCCGGGCCAGGTACGCCGTGACGGCGGCCAGCATCTCCGTGCCCAGCCCCTTGCCCGTGAAGCTGCGCCCCAGCAGAAAGCCCAGAGACACGCTGTCCGCCTCGGCGTAGGGCCCCTCGGCGAGCTTATAGGGCTGGACGTGCACATAGCCGATGCACGCGCCCTGGTACATCACTGCCAGAGCGGAGCGCAGCCGCGTGAGCTCCTGATAGAAGGCGGGAACGTCCGCCGCCGGAACAGGCGCAAAGCCAGACGGGCGGGCCGTTTCCGGTTCCCCGAGAATGGGGCCCAGGGCGGCCAGATCGCTTCTTCGCAGGGGACGAAGGGTCAGCCGCCGGGTATGAATGGACGCATGGCCAAAGCCCAGGTGCAGGGACCAGCGCAAAATCCACAGGCGTTTTTTCAGATTCGTTTTCATTTTCATTTTCCTATCCTGATCGCAGGTGCACGCTGCCGGCCCAAAGGAAAAGCAGGCCCTGCATTTCTGCAAAGCCTGCTTCGGATGCAATCTCCGCCGGAAACGGGCAGGGAACCGCAGCCTGACGCAAAGCGCCGGCCCGCGGCCTGGCCATCGGGGCGATGGAATTACACCAGCTCGATCACGACCATCTCGGCAGCATCGCCGCGGCGGGGCCCAAGCTTATACATCTTGGTGTAGCCACCGGCGCAGTTCTTTTCCTGGTTGCGGGCGCGATACTTGGGGCCATATTCCCGGAACAGCTTTTCCACCACGGGATGCTTGTTATCCTTGGTGCGTTCCTTATAATCGGCCTTGTTCTCGTCGTCCTTCTTTGCTTCCTTGACGTCGTAGAGATACGCCATCATCAGGCGGCGGGCATGCAGCTTGGAGGGCAGGTCGTTCACGAAGGTTTCCTTCACGATCTGCTTCTTATCGTTGTAGAATTCCTTTTCGACTTCTACGGTCTGATCATACTCACGGATGGCGAGCGTGATCATTTTATCCACGATGCTGCGCACTTCCTTGGCCTTGGCCTCGGTGGTTTCGATGCGGCCGTACCACAGAAGATTGGTGGTCAGATTCCGCAGCATCGCCTTGCGCTGGCTCGCGGTGCGGCCCAGCTTGCGCTCATGTGCCATAGGGTTTTCCTCCTATCACTCTTCGGTCGGGCGCAGACCCAGGCCCAGCGCCTGCAGCTTCTGCTCGACTTCTTCCAGACTCTTTTTGCCCAGGTTCCGCACCTTCATCATGTCCTCCTGGTTGCGCTGAACCAGCTCGGCCACGGTGTTGATGCCGGCACGCTTGAGGCAGTTATACGCACGGACGGAGAGATCCAAGTCTTCAATGGTCATCTCCATCACCTTTTCCATCTTATCATCCTCGGGCTCAGACATGCTGATGGGCATGGTCTGATCGGTGAGGCCAATGAAGAGGGAGAGCTGCTCGGTGAGGATGCGGGCGGAGAGGGCGATGGCCTCGTCGGGGGCCACGGAGCCGTCCGTCCACACTTCCAGCGTCAGCTTGTCATAGTCCGTGATCTGGCCCACGCGGGTGTCCTCGACCACATAATTGACCTTGCGGATGGGCGTATAAATGGAATCGATGGGAATCACGCCGATGGGCATCTGGGCCGTCTTGTTCTTATCGGAAGAGACATAGCCGCGGCCCCGGTCCAGGCTGAGCCACATATGCAGCTTCGCGCCTTCCCCCAGGGTGGCAATATGCAGATCGGGATTCACGATTTCCACTTCGTCATCCACGCGGATATCGGCGGCGGTCAATTCGCAGGGACCCACTGCGTTTACCTCAAGCATTTTGGGCTGATCCGCATACAGCTTCACAGACAGCTCCTTGAGGTTGAGGATGATTTCCGCCACATCCTCTTTCACGCCGGGCACGGTTGAAAACTCGTGCTGCACGCCGTCAATATTCACGCTGGTCACGGCGGCGCCGGGCAGCGAATTGATCAGCACGCGGCGCAGAGCATTGCCCAGCGTATGGCCAAAGCCGCGCTCAAGCGGCTCGATCACGAACTTGCCATAGGCATTGTTCGGGGCCATTTCGACGCATTCGATGCGCGCCTTTTCGAATTCGACGATCATTATCGGTTACCCTCCTATCGAATACCGTCGGTTGAGGGAATTCCCTGCTCAGGCGACCATTAACGAGAATAATACTCGACGATCATGTTCTCCTGCAGCGAGAAATCAATATCTTCGCGGGCGGGGAGGGCAGCGATGGTGGCAGTCAGCTCATCGGCGTTCACGGTGAGCCACTTGGGCACAACCCGGTTGGCGCCTTCGCGGGCAGCCTTGAACAGTTCCATTTCCTTGCTCTTTTGCTTCACGGTGATCACGTCGTTGAGATCCACTTCGTAGGAGGGGATATCAACCTTCTTGCCGTTCACCATGAAATGGCCATGCAGCACCAGCTGACGGGCCTGAGGCCGGGAAGCGGCGAAGCCGGCGCGGTACACCACGTTGTCCAGCCGGCGCTCCAGCAGGGATAGCAGGTTTTCACCGGTAACGCCCTTCATGTTGGAAGCGCGCTCATAGGTGCGATAGAACTGGCCTTCCAGCAGGCCATACGCCCGGCGGGCCTTCTGCTTTTCGCGCAGCTGCAGGCCATATTCACTGGGCTTGCGCTGACGGGCCTGGCCATGCTGGCCAGGAGGGGTGGGGCGCTTGCTGACGGCGCACTTGGCGGAGAAGCACTTTTCGCCCTTCAGAAAGAGCTTGGTGCCCTCGCGGCGGCACAGACGGCATACAGAATCTGTATATCTTGCCATTTTAGCGAATCCTCCTATTACACTCTACGACGCTTGGGCGGGCGGCAGCCATTGTGGGGGATGGGCGTCACGTCCTTGATCATGGTTACGTCCAGACCGGCGGTCTGCAGGGCGCGGATCGCGGCTTCACGGCCGGAACCGGGGCCTTTCACAAACACGTCCACAGACTTGAGACCAAACTCCTGGCTGGCCTTGGCAGCCGTTTCGGCGGCCATCTGAGCGGCGAAGGGCGTGGACTTCTTGTTGCCGCGGAAACCCATGCCGCCGGCGGAAGCCCAGGACAGGGCGTTGCCCTGCACGTCAGTGATGGTTACGATGGTATTGTTAAAAGAAGAGCGAATATGCGCCACGCCGCGCTCCACGAGCTTTCTTTCACGGCGCTTGCGCGAAACCTTCTTCAGCGCTGTTTTCTTAGCGGCCATTCTTTATCCCTCCGAACCCCTTTTCGGGGCGTCCTTTTGGAATGATGGGTATACGTGTGACAGAGCGTTTCGGGCATCTCTTATATAGGAAGAAACTGCCCGCAAGAAGCCGTTGAATTACTTCTTCTTGCCGCCCACAGAGCGCTTCGGGCCCTTCCGGGTGCGGGCGTTCTGCTTGGTGTTCTGGCCGCGCACGGGCAGGTTCCGGCGATGGCGGACGCCGCGATAGCAGCCGATTTCCACCAGGCGCTTGATGTTCAGAGAAACTTCGCGGCGCAGATCGCCCTCCACCTTCAGGTGGTGTTCGATATATTCACGCAACTTGCTGATTTCGTTTTCGGAGAGATCCTTCACGCGCGTGTCAGGGTTCACGTCGGTGACTTCGAGGATCTGCTTGCTCACCGTCGGGCCAATGCCGAAGATGTAGGTCAAGCCAACCTCGACGCGCTTTTCTCGGGGCAGGTCAACACCCGCAATACGTGCCATGTGTTGGTTACACCTCCAAAATGTTTCGTGGTCAGGGATGGGGCGGGGGCGCTGCGCTTCTCAAGGCGTAGATCTCTTGAGGCGTATCAGGGCCCGGCCCCTTGCGACAGCGGCATGGCGCCGCTGGCTTCCGCCCGCAACCCAGGCGGAATTTTTTATGTGACAGCATGCGTGGTCCCGGGCAATCAAATGAAAGCCCGGGCAGCCGCCCACGACAGGCCTGTCGGCAGAAGATAGAAGATTGCGGCCGAAGATCGGCCAGGGAACGCCGTTGGAAACGCCCGAAAGCCAGGCGCTTGCAACGGCGCTCCCGCGCAGGCAAAGGCGGGTTAACCCTGGCGCTGCTTATGCTTGGGGTTTTCGCAGATGATCATCACGCGGCCCTTGCGCTTGATGACCTTGCACTTTTCACAGATGGGCTTCACAGAAGGACGGACTTTCATGGGATGTACCTCCTCAGGGTTAATTCTTGCTGCGCCACGTGATGCGGCCGCGGGTCAGATCGTAGGGGGAGAGCTCAATGGTCACCTTATCGCCGGGATAGATGCGGATGAAGTTCATGCGCATTTTGCCCGAGATATGGGCCATGATTCGGTGCCCATTGGGCAATTCAACCTGGAACATGGCATTGGGCAGCGCCTCAATGACCTTGCCTTCCATTTCGATGACATCGTCCTTGGACAAGCAATTACCCCTCCCTGTTTTTTTCCGACGCGCTTGCGCCGGCAGTTCCTTGTTTGATGGGAAAAAGCACCTTGCGGATATCGCTGTCCTTGAGGGTGCCCCGCTTTGCCATTTCCAGCAATTCCGGGGCTTCCACAGGACAGGCCTGCAGGTGTTTGAGCCGTTTTTTCTTGAGCCGGTCCAGCTTTCGGGTGTCCCCGTCGGCGATCAGCGCAAAATCGGCATCCACCATATATAATACCACAAAGTACCTCCCTTTGTCACGTCCTTTTTTTGAAAAAACGACGTAACCGGGTGCAATTTCCGGCTTCATTCCTGCTCCTCCTCCCAGGCGAACCCCGGAAGGGTCAGCAGCTCAGGCTTTCCGCCCGGTTTCACGGCGATGGTGTGCTCATAATGGGCGGCAGGCTTATGGTCGTTGGTGACGATGGTCCAGCCGTCGCTGAGCTGATGCACCTGCCAGCGGCCCATGGCGATCATGGGCTCGATGCAGAAGGTCATCCCCGGACGCAGGCGAACGCCGTGGCCGGCGAAGCCAAAATTGGGCACGGAGGGATCCTCATGCATGCTGCGGCCGATGCCGTGTCCGGTCAGATCCCGAACCACGCCATAGCGGTGCGCTTCCGCATGGGCCTGCACGGCCGCGCCGATATCCCCGATGCGGTTGCCGTTAATGGCCATGGCCGCGCCGCGCCAGAAGCATTCCTCCGTCACGCGGATCAGATCCAGCTTCTCCTGGCTCACCTTTCCCACCGGGCAGGTAAAGGCGCTGTCCGCCTGCCAGCCGTCCAGGGAAAGGGTCACGTCGATGGAGATGATGGAGCCTTCCTGCACTTCCACGTTTTCCGAAGGGATGCCGTGCACCACTTCATCGTCAATGGAGGCGCAGATGGAGGCGGGATAGCCTTCGTAGCCAAACTCTGTAGGAATGGCGCCGTTTTTGCGGATCAGCTCATCGGCGTACCCATTGATGGCGGCCGTGGTGATGCCCGGCACGATGGCCTGGCGCACCTGCTGGAGCACATCATGGAGCAGATGCCCCGCGCTGCGCATTTTCGCCAGCTGATCCGGATTCTTGATGATAATCATGCGATGCCTAAAGCCTTTCGCACTGCCTGATGGTTCTGTTCGATGGTGCCGGAGCAATCCACCGTCCGCAGCAGGCCCTGCTTCTGATAATAGTCAATCAGCGGCGCGGTCTGATGGGCGTACACATCCAGGCGGTTTTGAATGGTCTCGGGGGTATCGTCCTTGCGCTGCACCAGCGGCTTGCCGCATTCGGCGCAGTCCGTCCGTCCCCCCAGGGAGCTGATATGGTAGGTAGCGCCGCAATTGAGGCAGACCCGGCGGCCGGACAGACGCTTGACAATCGCCTCATCGGCCAGGGACAGATTCAGCGCGGCGTCAATGGTCGCGAAGGTGGAAAGGGCTTCGGCCTGGGCCACAGTCCGGGGGAAGCCATCCAGGATATAGCCCTGCTGGCAATCCGGCTGCCCGAGCCGCTCTTTCACGATGCCGATAACCACGTCATCGGGCACCAGCTCGCCCTGGTCAATATACTTCTTGGCCATCACGCCCAGCTCCGTTTCAGCCTTGATGGCCTGGCGCAGCATATCGCCGGTGGAAATCTGGGGGATGCCCAGCTCATGCATCAGCCTTTGTGCGTGGGTGCCTTTGCCCGCACCGGGAGGGCCCAGAAAGATAATATTCATGGGTTCGCCTTCCTTCCATTGATGAAGAAAGCGGGGGAAGGGCTTTTGAGGCAAAAGCCCCGCCCCCGCGCCCCGGCCTTGCGGCAGGGGGAGTCGGGATTACACCCGTTTATCTTTGGTATTCCTCCAAGGGAACCGGCTCTGCTTTTCAGCTCAGCCCAGGAAGCCCTTGTAGTTGCGCATCACCAGCTGGCTCTCCACGCTGCGCACCGTTTCGATGGCCACACTCACAGCAATCAGGATGGAAGAGGCGCCAAAGGGAATGGCCACCTGCTGCCAAACCGTCAGCAGAGAGGGGATGGTGGACAGGATGGCCAGGAACAGGGCCGCGAACAGGGTCAGGCGATTGGAAGTCCGGGACAGGAATTCCACCGTCTTGGCGCCGCTCCGGATGCCCGGAATGTGGCCGCCCTGCTGCTGGATATTCTTGGCGATATCCTGGGGGTTGAAGGTGATGGCGGTATAGAAGTAAGAGAAAGCGACGATCAGCAGCGCGCAGACCAGCATGTACCAGAAGGTGGTCTGGTTCATGTGGGTGCTCCACCATACGTAGGCGCCGGAATTGGTGCCGAACATGGCGAAGATGGTGCCCGGGAACGCCATGAAGGAATAGGCGAAGATCAGGGGCAGCACGCCGACAGACAGCAGCTTCAGGGGGATGAACGTGCTCTGGCCGCCGTACATCTTCCGGCCCACCACGCGCTTGGCGTACTGGACGGGGATGCGCCGCTCGGCCATATCCACGAAGGTAACCACAACCAGGATCAGCAGGGTGGTCACCACGATCACCAGCAGCTGGCCAACGGTATTGGTGCCGTTGAAGATGCCGGCGGTGGTGGACACAACGCCGTTGAACAGGTTGGACACGATACCGGCAAAGATCAGCAGGCTGATGCCGTTGCCGATGCCGTTCTTGGTGATGCGCTCGCCGATCCACATGGCCAGGGCAGTACCGCCAGCCATGATGATACCGATGGTGGCATAGCCCCAGAAATTCCGATAAGAAGCATCAATGGCGCCCAGGCCGCCGATGATGCCGATGGCCTGCAGCGCGGCAAGGCCAACGGTCACATAGCGGGTAATGCGGTTGATCTTCTGTTTGCCTTCCTCGCCGCCATCCTTCTGCAGCCGCTCCAGCGCCGGGATGGCGATGGTGAGCAGCTGCATGATGATGGAGGCATTGATGTAGGGCGAAATACCCATGGCCATCAACGTCATCTGGGAGAAGGCGGAACCGGTCATCATGTTTACCAGGCCCAGCATATCATAGCTGCCCATGGCTTCCTGAATCACGGAGGAGTCAACGCCGGGAACGGGGATAACACTGACGAGACGGAAAATCAGCAGCATGAAGAACGTGTAGAGCAGCTTTTTACGGAGCTCCGGGACGCGCCAAGCGTTACGCAGCGTTTCCCACATCGTTACTTCACCTCGACTTTCCCGCCGATCGCCTCGATCTTTTCCTTCGCGGAATCCGTCACCTTATCGACCGAAACGGTGAGCTTCTTCTGGAGTTCGCCGCCGCCAAGAACCTTCACGCCGTCCAGCGCCTTTTTGATCAGGCCCTTCTCCAGCAGCGCTTCGGTGGTCACGGTCGCGCCGTCTTCAAACGCGTTGAGCGCGGAGACGTTCACGATCGCATATTCCTTGGCAAAGATATTGGTAAAGCCGCGCTTGGGGATACGGCGGGTCAGAGGCATCTGGCCGCCTTCAAAGCCGGGGCGCTTGCCGCCGCCGGAGCGCGCCTTGGCGCCCTTATGGCCCTTACCGGAGGTTTTGCCCAACTGAGAGCCTACGCCTCGGCCGAGGCGCTTCGGGGCAGTCGTCGAACCGAGAGCCGGTTGCAACTCATGCAATTTCATGGGTGAGCCCTCCCTTTAATTATTCGTTTACTTCCTCAACCTTGACCATATGCTTCACGCAGAAGATCTGGCCGCGGATGCAGGGGTTGTCCTCCTTGACCACCGTCTGGCCGACCTTGTGCAGGCCCAGGGCTTTCACGGTGTCAATGTGCTTTTGCAGGCAGGCGATGGGGGACTTGGTCAAAGTGATCTTCAGTTTCATGGTTCCTCATCCTCCTCAGCCGATAATTTCTTCGACGCTCTTGCCGCGCATCTTGGCCACGGCTTCGGCGTTGCGCAGGCCCTTGAGGCCTTCCAGCGTCGCCTTCACGGTGTTGATGCGGTTGCTGGTGCCGAAGGACTTGGTGCGGATATCCTTGATGCCGGCCAGCTCCAGCACGGCGCGGGCGCCGCCGCCAGCGATCACGCCAGCGCCTTCTTCGGCGGGCAGCAGCACGACCTTGGCGGTGCCATACAGGCCGTCAATGGCGTGGGGGATGGTGGTGCCTTCCATGGGCACGGTCACCAGATGCTTCTGGGCGGCTTCCTTGGCCTTACGGATGGCTTCGGGAACTTCCTTGGCCTTGCCGATGGCAGCGCCAACGCGGCCCTTTTCGTCGCCGATCACAACCAGCGCGGCGAAGCGGAAGTTTTTGCCGCCCTTCACAACCTTGGTCACGCGGTTGAGGGCGACCAGGCGCTCTTTGAATTCGCTTACGGGCTCTTCACGATCCCGGCGATCCCTACGTTCGTTCATAGGCATGCGTTCATTCCCTCCTTAGAAGTTCAGGCCGGCTTCGCGGGCAGCCGCGGCCAGGGCGGCAACGCGCCCGGTGTAGAGGTAGCCGCCGCGGTCAAAGACCACGTCTTTGATGCCGGCGTTGAGCGCACGCTCGGCCACCAGCTTGCCAACCATCTGGGCAGCGCCGGTCTTGGTCTGCTCATCCAGCTGGCCCCGAATAGCGGGATCAATGGTGGAGGCGGACACCAGGGTCTGGCCCTTGGTGTCGTCAATCACTTGCGCGTAGATGGACTTGTTGCTGCGATAGACGCACAGGCGCGGCATTTCGGGGGTGCCGCTGATCTTTTTGCGGACGCGGGCGTGACGGATCACGCGCACTTCATTACGGTCGCGCTTTTTGAACATATGCGTTCACTCCCTTTCTTACTTCTTGCCGGCCTTGCCTTCCTTGCGCCGGATATGCTCGCCCTCGTACTTGATGCCCTTGCCCAGGTAGGGTTCAGGCTTACGGATGGCGCGGATGTCCGCGGCAAGGTTGCCAACCTGCTGCTTATCGATGCCCTTGACCACGATCTTGGTCTGGACGGGGGTTTCAAAGGAAATATTCTGGGGCGCGTCCAGGATCACGGGATGGGAGAAGCCGATGTTGATGTTCAGCTTCTTGCCGTTTTCCTGAGCCTCGGCGCGGTAGCCGGTGCCCACCATTTCCAGGGTCACGGCGAAGCCCTCGGTCACGCCCACCACCATGTTGTGGATCAGGGCGCGATACAGGCCGTGCAGCGCGCGATGGTTTTTATCATCACTGGGACGGGTGAGGACGATTTCCGCGCCCTCCTGCTTCACGGTGATGTCGGGGTTAACCTGCTGGGAAAGCGTGCCCTTGGGGCCCTTCACGGTCACCAGATTATGCTCATCGATGGTAACCGTCACGCCCGCGGGAACGGCAATCGGAAGCCTTCCGATACGAGACATATTCATCTACCTCCAAATGACGTGTTGATTACCAGATGTAGCACAGCACTTCGCCGCCGATGTTTTCCTTCCGGGCGACCTTATCGGTCATCAGGCCCTTGGAGGTGGAAACGATGGCGATGCCCAGGCCGCCCAGAACCTTGGGCAGCTCTTCACAGGTGGCATAAACCCGGAGGCCGGGCTTGGAGATCCGCTTCAGGCCCACGATGACGGGCTGCTTCTTATCCAGATACTTCAGCCCGATCTTGATGCTGCCCTGCAGATCATCATTCACATTTTCTACCGACTTGATGTAGCCCTCGTCCAGAAGAATCTTGGCAATGGCCTTCTTCATGTTGCTGGCGGGGATCGTCACGCTGTCGTGGCGGGCGATCTGCGCGTTGCGGATGCGGGTGAGCATATCGGCAATGGGATCATTCACAACCATGATGGTACCTCCTTTATACTTACCAGCTCGCTTTGCGGACGCCGGGAATCTGGCCCTTGTAAGCCAGCTCGCGGAAGCAGATACGGCAGATGCCATAGCGGCGGAGCACAGAGTGCGGCCGGCCGCACAGACGGCAGCGGGTGTAGGCACGGGTAGAGAACTTGGCAGGCCGCGCCTGGCGGATTTTCATACTTGTCTTGGCCATTTTCTTTCTCCTCCCTTAGCGCTCGAACGGCATGCCCAGCAGGCGCAGCAGTTCTTTGGCTTCTTCGTCGGTCTTGGCGGTGGTGACGAAGATCATTTCCATGCCCCGGATCTTCTCCACCTTATCGTATTCGATTTCGGGGAAGATCAGCTGTTCCTTGATGCCCAGGGCATAGTTGCCCCGGCCGTCAAAGGCCTTGGCAGACACGCCGCGGAAGTCGCGCACACGGGGGAGAGCGATGTTCACCAGTTTGTCCATGAATTCTTCCATGCGGGAGCCGCGGAGGGTGACCTTCGCGCCCACGTTCATGCCCTGACGGAGCTTGAAGTTGGCAACGCTCTTCTTGGCCTTGGTGACCAGGGGCTTCTGGCCCGCGATCTGGGTCAGCTCCGCCACGGCGGATTCAAGCGCCTTGGCGTTGTCCTTGCAATCGCCCAGGCCCATATTGATGATCACCTTTTCCAGGCGCGGAATCTGCATCACATTGGCATAGCCGAATTTCTGCTGCAAGGCAGGCACAGCTTCGGCCAGGTACTTTTCCTTAATACGGGTAGCCATATGCTTGTGTCCTCCTTATCAGTCAATCTGTTCGCCGCACTTTTTGCACGCGCGAACGCTCTTGATGGCAACCTTGCCATCCTTGCCGGTCACTTCCACGGCCTTATGGGCAATGCGGGTGGCCTTGCCGCACTTGGGGCAGATCACCATCACGTTGCTGGCATCAATGAAGGCTTCCTTCTTGACGATGCCGCCGGGCTGGCCCTGCTGACGGGGCTTCTGGTGCTTGGTCATCATGGCCACGCCTTCCACCACGATCTTGCCGGTCTTGGGGGCAGCGGTGACAACCTTGCCCTTGGCGCCCTTGTCCTTGCCGGAGATGACAACGACCTGATCCTTGGTTTTTACAAACATCTCATTGTCCTCCTTACAGCACTTCGGGAGCGAGGGACACGATCTTCATGTAGTCCTTCTCGCGCAGCTCACGGGCGACAGGCCCAAAGATGCGGGTGCCGCGGGGCATCTTATCGTTGCCGATGATGACGGCGGCGTTGTCGTCGAAGCGGATGTAGGTGCCGTCGGGGCGGCGCTGGGGCTGATGGACGCGGACGATCACGGCCTTCACCACATCGCCCTTCTTCACCTGTCCACCGGGGGTCGCGGTCTTGACCGAAGCGACGATCACGTCGCCGATCGAGCCGGAGCGGCGGAAGGACCCACCCAGCACGCGGATGCACATGATTTCCTTGGCGCCGGAATTATCGGCAACCTTGAGTCGCGTTTGCGGCTGAATCATAGGGGTTTCCTCCTTTATAGGTTCCGCTTCATGGTAGGTACGCAATGCCTCCATGAGCGGTCGGATACGGATGACCTCAGAGCGCCTTTATATAATAGGAAGAAATGCATTCTTCCATCCGGGCTTTGCGCCCGGAGGCGGCGCTGAGGGGAGGGGCTGCCTGGCCGCGGCGGATTCAGTTCGCCCGGGAGAAACCTCCCTGCGCCCCGCCTGGGCCCTGCCCCTGTCAGGAGCGGCTTTTTTTACTTCGCCTTTTCGACGATTTCCACCAGCCGCCAGTGCTTATCCTTGGACAGGGGACGGCACTCCATGATCTTCACGGTGTCGCCGATGCCGCAGGCGTTTTCTTCATCATGGGCCTTCACCTTGCTGGTGCGGGTGATGAACTTGCCGTACAGCGGATGCCGCACGCGGGTGGACATGGAGACGACGATGGTCTTATCCATCTTATCGCTGACGACCACGCCAATGCGGGTCTTGCGGATGCCTCTTACTTCAGACATGGTATTGACTCCTTTCACGGCTTATCGGTCACGCCTTGCTCTGCTGGGTCAGAACGGTCATCGCACGGGCGATGTCCCGCTTCACCGCAGTGATCTGCATGGTGTTTTCGAGCTGACCGGTGGCAAGCCGGAAACGAAGGTTGAAGAGCTCTTCCTTGAGCTCACCGATCTTCGCGGTCAATTCCTCAGGCTTCATGGCTGCGAATTCCTTGGCCTTCATTTGCTTTCACCACCCGCTTCATTAGGATTGGGCGCGTCTTCGCGCTTGACGATCTTGGTCGTAATGGGCAGCTTGCCGGAAGCCAGACGCAGTGCCTCCCGGGAGGTCGCTTCATCCACGCCGCCGATTTCAAACAGCACCCGGCCGGGCTTCACCACGGCCACCCAGTATTCCGGAGCACCCTTACCGGAACCCATGCGGGTTTCAGCGGGCTTCTTGGTTACGGGCTTGTCGGGGAAAATCTTGATCCAAACCTGGCCGCCGCGCTTGGTATAACGGGTAAGCGCGACACGAGCGGCCTCGATCTGCTGGGAGGTGACCCAGCCGGGCTCGGTGGCCACCAGGCCGATATCGCCATAGGCGATGAAATTGCCGCGATGGGCGGCGCCCTTCATGCGGCCGCGGAACTGCTTGCGGCGCTTAACTCTCTTGGGCATCAGCATAGATTACTTGCCTCCTTCGATAGCGGCAGCGGGCTGCGCGGTCTTCTTGGGCTTGGGCAGAACCTGTCCCTTATACACCCAAACTTTCACGCCCAGACGGCCATAGGTGGTCTTGGCTTCGGCAAAGCCGTAGTCGATGTTGGCCCGCAGGGTCTGCAGGGGAATGGAGCCTTCATGATAGTGCTCGGTGCGGGCGATATCCGCGCCGCCCAGACGGCCGCCGATGGAGATCTTCACGCCCTTGGCGCCGGTCTTCATGGCCCGCTGGATGCTCTGCTTCATCGCGCGGCGGAAAGCAATGCGCTTTTCCAGCTGCTGGGCGATGTTTTCAGCGATCAGCTGCGCATCGGCGTCGGGGTTCTTCACGTCCATCACGCGGATGTTCACGGCGTGGCCCACGAACTTTTCCACTTCGGCCTTCAGGTCTTCGATACCCTTGCCGCTGCGGCCGATGATCATGCCGGGCTTGCCGGCGAAGAGCGTGACGGTCATGCGGGACGCGCTGCGCTCGATATCAATGCGGCTGATGCCGGTGGAATAAAACTTTTCCTTCAGCATTTCCCGCAGCTTGAAATCCTCGATGAGGTTGTTGGCAAAATCCTTCTTGCCGGCGTACCAGCGGGTGCTCCAATCGAAGATCACGCCCACGCGCGCGCCATGCGGATTAACTTTCTGACCCATGTGTGATCCTCCCTTTACTTCTTCTGGTCGAGCACTACGCTGATATGGCAAGTGCGCTTGAGCATGGGGGAAGCGCTGCCGCGGCTGCGCGCCACAAAGCGCTTGAGGGTCGGGCCGGGGTTGGCGTAGCACTCTGCGACGTAGAGCGTGCTGCGGTCCATTTCCTGATTGTTGACCGCATTGGCAATCGCGCTGGCGAGCACCTTATAAACGACGGGGGAAGCCGCCTTGGGGGTAAACTGCAGAATGGCGAGCGCCTGATCGGCGTCCTTGCCGCGAATCAGGTCAAGCACGATCTTGGCCTTGCGGGAGGACAGGCGGATGTTCTTGGCGTGCGCCTGGGGGCGCTTGTCGCGGCTTTCCGCGCGGGCCGCGCCCTTTTCACGGGTACGAGTAGCCATGTTTTATTCGCTCCTTCCCTTATTTACGGACGGTGGCCTTTTCGCCGGCATGCCCGCGGAAAGTGCGGGTGGGGGCGAATTCGCCCAGCTTGTGGCCAACCATGTCTTCGGTGATGTACACCGGCACATGCTTGCGGCCATCATGCACCGCGATGGTGTGGCCGACGAATTCGGGGAAGATGGTAGAGGCGCGGCTCCAGGTCTTGAGAACCTGCTTGGCGCCGGTTTTGTTCATATCCACGATACGCTTGTACAGCGCTTCCTGTACAAACGGGCCTTTCTTAACGGAACGGCTCATGAGGTTGCCTCCTTCCTATTGCGCCGACACTTACTTCTTGCTGGCACGCTTCACGATCAGTTTGTTGGAATACTTCTTGTGCTTACGGGTCTTCAGGCCCAGAGCCGGCTTACCCCAGGGAGTAACAGGGGCAGGCATACCAACGGGGCTCTTGCCTTCGCCGCCGCCGTGGGGATGGTCGCAGGGGTTCATGACCACGCCGCGGACGGAGGGACGGATGCCCATGTGACGGGACCGGCCGGCCTTACCAATGCGCACGTTGCTGTGATCGGTGTTGCCCACGGTGCCGATGGTGGCCATGGCGCCCATGGGGATCTTGCGGAACTCGCCGGAAGGCATACGCACCTGGGCGTAATCTTCTTCCTTGCCCATCAGCTGGGCATAGGCGCCGGCGCTGCGGACCAGCTGGCCGCCCTTGCCGGGCTTGAGCTCCAGATTGTGAATCAGCGTACCAACGGGGATGTTGCGCAGGGGCAGGGCGTTGCCGGGCTTGATATCGGCAGTTTCGCCGGCCACCACCGTGTCGCCCACCTTCAGATCCAGGGGAGCGAGGATGTAGCGCTTTTCGCCGTCGGCGTAATTGAGCAGCGCGATGAACGCGGAGCGGTTGGGATCGTATTCGATGGCGGCCACCTTGGCGGGCACGTCCTTCTTGTCGCGCTTAAAATCGATGATGCGGTACTTGACCTTATTGCCGCCGCCCTGATGACGGACGGTGATCTTGCCCTGCTTATTGCGGCCCGCGTTCTTCTTGAGATACTCGGTCAGGCTCTTTTCCGGCGTCTTCTTGGTGATCTCCTCGAACGTCAGCACGGACATGAACCGGCGGGCGGACGAAGTGGGCTTATAAACTCGAATTGCCATTGTTCCTCTCCTCCCTTACGCCATGCCCTCGAAGAATTCGATGGCCTTGGAGTCCTCGGTCAGGGTCACATAGGCCTTCTTGACTTCGGGGGTGCGGCCGGCGTGGTTGCCCTGGCGCTTGATTTTGCCCTGGGTGCGCAGGGTGTTGACCTGCGCTACTTTAATGGAAGGAAATACTGCTTCCAGCGCCTTCTTGATTTCGATCTTGTTGGCGTCGATGGCCACTTCGAACACGTAGCGCTTATCCGCGATGCCGTCGTAGCCCTTTTCGCTCAGGACGGGGCGCAGGATGATATCATGAGGGTTCTTCATGCGTACACCTCCTGAATGCTTTCCATGGCCGCTTTGAGCACGATAATCTTATCGGCGTTGAGCAGGTCGTACACATTGATGGTGTTGACGTAGGCGTCCTTGAGGGTGGGGATGTTCTTGCCGGCGCGGATGAGATCCTCATCCCGGCCGGGGAGCACCAGCAGCGCCTTCTTTTCGGCGCCCAGGTTCTTGAGCACCTGCGCCATGAGCTTGGTCTTGGCGTCGGCCAGGGTGATGGCGTCCACCACGATGATGTTGCCTTCGTTAAACTGGCTGGTCAGGGCGCTCTTCATGGCGAGACGGCGCACCTTCTTGGGCACCTTCACCACATAGTCCCGGGGCTGGGGCGCGAACACCACGCCGCCATGGCGGAACTGGGGCGCACGATTGCCATGATGCCGGGCATTACCGGTGCTCTTCTGGCGATAAATCTTCCGGCCACCGCCGCGAACCATGCCGCGGGAGAGGGCGCTCTGGGTGCCCTGGCGCTGATTGGCCAGAATGGAGCGAACGACCAGATGCATGGCGGGGACATTCACTTCGGCGGCGAAGATTTCTTCGCTCAGCTCCATGCTGCCCACTTTCTTGCCCTGCATGTCGACGACTTCGATGTTAGGCATTTTGTTGTTCCTCCTTCTTTGCTACTCAGGCCTTGTTGGTGTTGCGGATGAGCAGCAAACCTTCCTTGGGGCCGGGCACCGCGCCGTGCACCAGCAGCAGGCTGCGCTCGGCGTCCACCTGGACGATGGACAGGTTCTGAACCGTCACGCGCTCCACGCCGTAATGGCCGGGCATGTGCTTGTTCTTGAACACGCGGGAGGGATCGGAGTTGGCGCTCATGGAGCCCAGGCCACGATGATACTTGGAGCCGTGGGCCATGGGGCCGGTATGCTGATTCCAGCGATAGATGGCGCCGGTGTAGCCGCGGCCCTTGGTGACGCCGGTGATATCCACGGCTTCGCCCGCTTCAAAGATGTCAGCCTTGATGGTCTGGCCGATTTCGTAAGCGGCGCAGTCATCCAGGCGGAATTCGCGCAGGCGGCGCATGGGGGCGACGCCGGCTTTCTTGAAGTGGCCCGCTTCGGGCTTGTTCACCAGCTTGGCGGCGCGGTTTTCGGGGAGCTGATCAAAGCCGAACTGCACGGCTTCATAGCCGTCCTTTTCGGTGGTTTTCTTCTGCACCACAGTGCAGGGGCCCGCCTGAATGACCGTCACGGGAACCAGACGGCCGTCGGGCAGGAAAATCTGGGTCATGCCCAGCTTTTTGCCAACGATTGCCTTTTTCATAATTGCCCTCCTGCCTTACAGCTTGATTTCGATCTCGACGCCAGCGGGCAAGTCGAGCTTCATCATGGCGTCCACGGTGCGGGGGTTGGGGTTGTGCACGTCGATGAGGCGCTTGTGGGTGCGGCGTTCGAACTGTTCGCGGCTGTCCTTATACTTGTGAGGGGCGCGGAGGATCGTAACGATCTCCTTCTCGGTGGGAAGCGGGATGGGGCCGGACACCCGGGCTCCGGTGCGCTTCGCGGTTTCCACAATGCGCTCGGCGGACTGATCGATCAGGTTGTGTTCGTACGCCTTCAGCTTGATGCGGATTTTCTGGCTGGCCATGGTTTTTCCTCCTTGATTTCGTACTCACGGCTAAACGGGGGGAGTCTTTCCCTCAGGGGTCCGGCGCTTCGCAGGGGGCGCTTTCGCCCAGGGAAGCCCGTCGCCTTCCACGTTTATAACGCGGCTTGAGTCCGTCGTCGGGGTCGATGCCCCGGCTGGTCCACGATAATTACCCGCTCTGGCCAGAACGGCAACTTACCGCTTCATCCCATAAACAGACAACAGATATATTATAAAGCATCATCCCAGAAAAAGCAAGGGATTTCGCGCCTGATTTCAAACTTTTTTTCATAAAAACGCCGGTATTTTTTCCCGAAAACCGCGATAAATCAGGGATTCCGGATTTCAAATCAAACAACGCTGCCGGGTGTGTCACAAAAGCCGAATCGGAGCGAAAATTTCGTTTTTGTCCCCTTGACAGCTTCCCCCGATCCCATCCATCCCTCCGGGCTTTGACCATAAAAAAACGCCGGCCACCTGGGCCGGCGCTCCAGCGTGTCAAAAAACGATGTTTTTGACACGCTCCATGCAGGATGAAAGGGTTCATCCTGCATGGCAAGGCTGCGGAAATGATTTTTCTGCGCTTTGCTCCGAAAAATCGCCCCGCCCCACCGGCAAAGCCGGTGGATACGATGAAAAATGAAGGGCTTGCAGCCCTTCATTGCATCCTGCTTTACGTATAGGGGCTTTTTTCGACAGTCTGAAACGCCGGCCACCTGGGCCGGCGTTCTTCCTTCCCTGCGCCTTCGGACGGGCGAAATACATCTTGTGCCTTGCACTGCATTTCGCCCCATATCCTGTGGCTCCGCGCGTTTATTGCGCAGATTTCAGAGAAATTTAAGATTTTTGTACAGCCTTGTCCCCTTACACGGGCATGGTGCCGTCTTCCTTGTTCAGGGAGGTGGGGTCGGCCTTGAGCTGCTGGGCCTGGCGCCACTGGAAGAACTTCGTGGCGACCTGGGGGAACAGGGCGTAGCTGAGCACGTCCTCGTCCTGCTGGGCATACTGGGCCACTTCCTTGCGATAGCCTTCCAGCTCGGGCTTGATATCGTCGGCAGGGCGATGGGTGATCACCTTGTCGTTGCCGATGCACTTCTTGCGCACGGCTTCATCCACGGGCGCGGGCAGCCGGCCATATTCGCCCCGGAGCAGGCCCTTGGATTCCTTGGTGACCATCTTATAGCGCTCGCCGCCCAGCACGTTCATCACGGCCTGGGTGCCCACGATCTGGGAGGTGGGGGTGACCAGGGGCGGATAGCCAAAGTCCTTGCGCACCCGGGGCACTTCTTCCAGCACCTGATAATACTTGTCCATGGCGTTGGCCTGCTTGAGCTGGCCGATCAGGTTGCTCAGCATGCCGCCGGGCACCTGATACTGCAGCGCCTTGGCGTTCACGGACAGCACCTTGCCCGGATCGCGCCAGCCGTCCTTGGTGAGCCGGTCGGCCACGTCCCGGAAATGCTCGGCCAGCTTGGCCAGCAGCTCCTCGTCCAGGCCGGTATCGTATTCCGTGCCCTTGAGCACGGCCACCATGGACTCCGTGGCGGGCTGGGACGTGCCGCCGGCCAGGGGAGACAGCGCCGTGTCGATTACATCCACGCCCGCTTCCACGGCCTTGATCAGCGTCATGGCGCCGGTGCCGGCGGTGTTATGGGTATGGAGCACGATGGGCAGCTTGGTGTTCTTCTTGAGCTTCTGGATCAGGCTGTAGGCATTATAGGGCAGCAGCAGGCCCGCCATGTCCTTCACGCAGATCAGGTCCGCGCCCATGGCCTCGATGTCCTTGGCCAGCTTCACGAAATATTCCTCCGTATGAACGGGGGAGGTGGTGTAGCTCATGGCCACTTCCGCGGTGCCGCCGTATTTCTTGGTGGCCTTCACGGCGGTCTCCATGTTGCGCAGGTCGTTCAGGGCGTCGAAGGTGCGGATGATGTCGATGCCGTTGTCGATGGACTTCTTTACGAAGTAATCCACCACGTCGTCGGCATAGTGCTTATAGCCCAGGATATTCTGCCCGCGCAGCAGCATCTGCAGCTTGGTGTTGGGCAGGGCCTTGCGCAGCTGGCGCAGCCGGTCCCAGGGGTCTTCGTTCAGGAAGCGCAGGCAGCTGTCAAACGTGGCGCCGCCCCAGCATTCCAGGGAATAATAGCCCACCTTGTCCAGCATCTCGCAGGCAGGCAGCATCTCGTCCAGGCGCATCCGCGTGGCGGCCTGGGACTGGTGCGCATCGCGCAGGATGGTATCAGTAATCTGAACCTTAGGCATTGTGGAAACTCCTTTCTACAAGGGGGGAGTTCTGGGGAAAGCCCTTTTTTGCAGCCAAAGAGCATTTTCCCCAGACCCCTTCCAAGAAAGCCGAATCGGGATGCGGCGGGCAAACATCCGCCAGCCGCGTCCTTGTGTTACACGATCACAGGTCTTTCCCCCATTCCTCCCGCACCGGCCAATGGCCGTCCGGGAAGAAAGACGCGGGGATCAGCCGAACATGCTCAGGAGCACGCCGGCGGCGATGGCGGAGCCGATTACGCCGGCCACGTTGGGGCCCATGGCGTGCATCAGCAGGAAGTTGCCGGGATTGGCCTTCTGGCCCTCCACCTGGGAAACGCGGGCAGCCATGGGCACGGCGGACACACCGGCAGAGCCGATGAGGGGGTTGATCTTGCCGCCGGACAGCTTGTTCATCAGCTTGGCCAGCAGCACGCCGCCAGCCGTGCCGCAGCCGAAGGCCACCACGCCCAGCGCGATGATTTCAATGGTCTGCAGCCGCAGGAAGGTGGACGCAGTAGCGGTGGCGCCGACGGTGATGCCCAGGAAGATCGTGACGATATTCATCAGCTCGTTCTGCACCGTCTTGTTCAGCCGCTCCACCACGCCGCACTCGCGCATCAGGTTGCCCAGCATCAGGCAGCCCACCAGCGGGGTGGCAGAGGGCAGCAGCAGAGACACCAGGATCGTCACCGCGATGGGGAAGAGCACCTTCTCCTTGTGGGAAACGGGCCGCAGCTGCTCCATCACGATCATGCGCTCTTTCTTGGTGGTGAGCGCGCGCATGATGGGCGGCTGGATCACAGGCACCAGCGCCATGTAGCTGTAGGCAGCCACGGCGATGGGGCCCAGCAGATGGGGCGCCAGCTTGCCCGTCAGCCAGATGGCCGTGGGGCCGTCCGCGCCGCCGATGATCCCGATCGCGCCCGCTTCAGCCGGGGTGAAGCCCAGCAGCACAGCGCCGATAAAGGTCAGGAAAATGCCCAGCTGAGCAGCCGCGCCCATGAGCAGGGTCTTGGGGTTGGCAATGAGGGGGCCAAAGTCCGTGCCCGCGCCCACGCCGATAAAGATCAGGCAGGGATAAATGCCCAGCTTCACGCCCAGATACAGATAGTCCAGCAGGCCGGGGGTGATGGTGCGGCCCGCGGTGGCCAGGGCAATGCCCGTGGCGGAGAACACGGTGCCATCGCTGATGAACGCGCCCGCGCCGTTAATGATCACCGGCACGGTCTCGGCCAGGACGGTCACGCCGTCCTCGGCAATCAGCTGGCCCAGGGTGTTCAAAGTGGCGCCCACGCTGAAATTGGAGGTGATCTGGCCGATGGCCGTGCCGGCGGAATTGAGGATCATGCCGGCGTTGTTCACGGTCATTTCGCCCAGGTTCAGCAAATCTTTGGAATCCACCAGAATGGCCCCGCCAAAGAGGCTCCAGTTGGCGTGGCCGCCGGCGAAGAGCTCCTCGTGGTAGACCTCCGCGCCCAGCAGGTTGGTCAGCAGCATGCCAAAGGCGATGGGCAGCAGCAGCAGGGGCTCAAACTTTTTCACAATCGCCAGGTAAATCAGCACGCAGGCGATGCCCACCATCACCAGCGTCAGCGGACTCTGAATAAACAGGCTCAGGCCCGACTCATTGGCCAGGGACTTGAGCGTCTGCAGAATATCCACATTCATGGAGACTTTCCCCTTTCCTTATTCTCTTGTCAGGCCCCTTTTAGTTCAGCACCACCAGCACATCGCCGGAATTCACGGACGCGCCCTTGCTTACCAGCACCTGGGCCACCGTGCCGTCCTGCGCGGCGAGGATTTCGTTTTCCATCTTCATGGCTTCCAGCACCAGCAGAATATCGCCCTTCTTCACCTGCGCGCCCTGGGCAGCCTTCACTTCCAGGATCGTGCCGGGCATGGGGGCGGTCACCTTCACGCCGCCGGCCACAGGCGCGGCCTTAGGCGCGGCGGGGGCAGCCTTGGGGGCAGGGGCGGGAGCAGCCGCCTTGGGGGCGGGGGCAACAGGGGCAGCGGCAACGGGGGCGGCAGCCTGGCCGCCGGCCACTTCTTCAACTTCCACTTCGTAGGCAACGCCGTTCACGGTGATATTGAATTTACGCATGATGATGATCTCCCTTCTTTATTACAGACGGCTGAAAATCTGTTCATCCCGGGCAGCACGGGCCCGGGCAGTGCTGTTTTGCACGCGCTTGATGCGGCGCACCACGAATCCGCTGTTGCTCTCGCCCTGCCACACGGCGGCAATCGCGGCGGAAATCACGGCGATGAGCTGGTCATCCTCCGCGGCGATTTCTTCCGCCGGCTGCTTAGCCTCAGGAGCGGGTGCTTTCTCCTGCGTGGGGGCGATCGCTTTTTTTGACCGGCTGGTAATCGCAGTCATCACATAGATACAACCGATCAGAATCAACAGGCCGAAGAATACCACCAGCATGCCAATGACCGTGGTGGAAAGGCCCAGCATCAATTTATCCATCTCGTCCTTCCCTCCTGATTACAGCGGCAGATTGCCGTGCTTCTTGGGCAGGTTCACATCATGCTTGGAGGCCAGCATTTCCAGCGCATAAATCACGTATTTGCGGGTTTCCCGGGGCTCGATCACGTCGTCCACCATGCCGTTCTGCGCCGCAAAGAGCGCGCCGCTGCGCTTGGCGTAAGCGTCCTCCAGGCCTTCCCGGGTTTCGCCCGCCTGCAGCTTCTCGCCTTCAAAGGTCTGCACGGCGGCTTCCTTCGTCAGGGGCGCGATCATGGCATTGGGCCAGGCATACGCCATGTCCGCCACGTTCTTGCCGCCCATGGCCACATACGCCGCGCCCACCGCGTCGCCCGTAATCACGGCCACCTTGGCCGCCGTGGCTTCGGAATAGGCGTAGCACAGCTCGGCAGCGCCCCGCAGCAGATTGCCCTGCTGGCAAACGGCGGGCACGGCCATGCCGTCGGTGTTCACCAGCGTCACCACCGGCAGCTGATAGCAGTCGCACAGGCGCACGAACCGGGCCGCCTTGCGGCAGGCGTCGGCGGTGAGCCGGCCCTGATCCTGGGCGTAATCCGTGGCCACCAGGCCCACGCTCCGGCCGCCGATGCGGCACAGCGCCGTTTTCACGGCCACGCCAAAGCCCTTGTACAGCTCCACAACCCGGCCGTCATCCGCCAGATCCGCCATCAGCGCGGATCCATCCGCCGCGTCCTGGCAAACCAGCTCGCGGTTCAGATCGTCGCTGTCGGCCACCAGCGTGGCGTCTTCCATATTGCAGGCGGGCAGCAGGTCCAGCAGCGCGGCGATCAGCGCCGTGGCTTCCTCCTCGTTCTCCGCCGTCAGGGCCACAGCGCCCTGCTTTTCCATTTCTTCCGCGCCGAAGAGCTGCTGGGCGGTTTTTTCCCTGCCCTTTTCGCTGTTCATCACCAGCGCGGTATGCAGCGCCAGCTCGCCGGTCTTTTTCACTTCAATGGCGATATCGCAGGCCTGGGCGATCAGCGTGGCCAGGCCGCGGCAGGGGCCCATCACGCACGCGATCATGGGGCACACGCCGGACAGCCGCGCCATCTGGCTCACGATCCCGGCATAAGCGGGCATCGCCGCCGCGCCCTCATCGATCTTCACCCCGGCGCTGTCCAGCAGCGCCACCACCGGCGCGCCGTTCACCTTCGCCATGGTCAGCACCTTCTGAATTTTCTCGGCCTGGGCCCGGGTCATCGCCCCGCCGCAGGCGGCGTAATCCTGAGCAAAGCAATAGGCCGCGCAGCCGTTCACCGTGCCAAAGCCGGCCACCACGTGGCTCTCTTCCCGCAGCGCGTCCACTTCCACGAAGCTGCCCGCGTCAAAAAGCTTGGCCACGCGTTCCCGCGCCGTGCACTTGCCGTCCGCGTGCTGCTTGGCAATGCGCTCAGCGCTGCCCTGCACAATGGCGGCCTTTTCCTTGGCCAGGGTCTGCACCATTTCCGACATGTCCATTCCCTTTTCCCCCATTCCTTCCAGATAGATTGAGTATCGGGATGTATTGCATGGCTTCTTCTCCGTCCCATTCCCGCCGCGGTAGGTCGCCGCGATGGATTTCCCGTGGGATGAACCGCCGGGGCAATCCGCCGAAGCGCTTTCATCCGTTCAGGCACTGCGCCAGGCAGTCTGCCATAATGGGGCATCCGCCGGGATGCGGCCTTCCGGGTGCTTTACGCCGGGGCGGTCGCATCATGGGTGACACGGCTGCGGACGGCAATCGCTGCGGTCGCTTTCCCGTCTCATGTCCCATTTTGCGGCGGAACAGGGCGGGATTGTCTGGGTCGAAAAAAAAGAAGCCTTATCCTTACCCGAATTCCCCTATTCAACACATTATGCCTTTTTCCTGCTTCTTTCTGCAAAAAAACGCAATTTTTTTCTTTCTTCGCCCGCGTTCGCCCGCCGCCTCATTTCCGCCCCTTTATGCTTATGGCCCCAAAAACAGTTTCATCCCTGTGGTCGGAGGAATTGCTGAAAGAGAAAAAGCGAGCGGGACTTTCTTTCTCCTGAAAGATAGTCCGCTCGCACTCTCCCAAAGAAAGCCGCTTGGAAAAAAACTGCTTTTGCGTATAGAGACTTTTCCGGCAGTCCCATCGATTATGTCGTTTCCTCCGTGATTTCCCCATTTTTCACCCGCAGCACGCAGGCAGGGCGCGCGCCCTGAAAATCTCCCCGGTCGGTGCAGGTGAGCAGCGCCTGGGCGCGGCCAATCCGGGTGATCAGCCGGCGGCGGCGATCCGGGTCCAGCTCGCTGAGCACATCATCCAGCAGCAGCAGCGGCGGCTCGCCCTGCGCCGCTTCCAGCAGATCAAACGCCGCCAGCTTCATGGACAGCGCCGCCGTGCGCATCTGCCCCTGGGATCCGAACGCCTTGAGCGGTTCGCCGCTGAGCAGCAGCTCCAGATCATCCCGGTGCGGGCCAAAGCAGGTGGTCTGCCGGGCCAGATCCTCCCGGCGGCAGGCCGCCAGCCCCTGACGCATGGCCTCGGCGGGATCCTCGCTGTCCGCCAGGGCGCTTTTATAGCGCAGGGTCAGGATTTCCTCGTCCCGCCCGCCAATATACCGATAATGCACCTGTGCCCGCTGGCCCAGCATTTCGCCTGCGTCCCGCCGCAGCCGCGCCACCGGCGCCGCCGCCAATGCCAGCTGCTCATCCCAGGCCGGCAGCTGCCGCTGATCGCCCAGCTTCAGCACCGCGTTTCGCTGCTTCAGGGCGGTCATATACCCCTGCAGCGCGTAAAAATAGGCCTTTTGCTGCTGAGAAAGCAGCATATCCAGAAATCGCCGCCGGGCCTGCGGGCCATCCTTGACCAGCCCCAGATCCTCGGGGGAGAAGATCACGCAGGTGGCATGGCCCATCAGTTCGCCCATGCGGCTGGCGGTTTTCCCGTTCACATACACGATTTTGCGCCGCCGGGCGTTTTCGAACAGGCGCACGCCCACCTCATGCTTTCCATCCCGGCGATCCACGGTCAGCTGCACGGCGGCGGTTTCCTGATCCCGGCGGATCATTTCCTTATCCTGAGACGTGCGATGGCTCTTGCCCAGGCAGCACAGATGAATGGCTTCCAGCAGGTTGGTTTTTCCCGCGCCGTTTTCGCCCACCAGCACCGTCACGCCCTCCGGCGGCGACAGCAGCACTTGCCGGTAACACCGGAAATCATGCAGCCTCAGCCCTGTAATCCGCATGCCGCCGCCCCCTTACACCCTCTTTTTTTCCTCACAAAGTGTGCCACAAATCCGCCGCCCTGTCAAGCGACATTGAATGTTTCACGTGAAACATTTGAAAAAGGCAAAAAATACGGGAGAGCGCTTTTGCGTCAAAGGCCCTCTCCCGCAAAGCAACCGTTTCTTAGTTCTTCCGCCACATGCTGGGGGCGAAAAGAAGAAGAATGGGGTAGATTTCCAAACGCCCGGCCAGCATCTGGAAGGAAAGCAGCAGCTTGGCGGGGATGGAATAGAACGCGAAGTTCTCCACAGGGCCGACCATGTTGAACCCCGGGCCCACATTGGAAAGGCACGTAAGCACGGAGGTGAACGCCGTGGTCAGATCCACCGATTCAAAGCAGAGCAGCAGCGTGCCCAGCAAAAGAAGCAGAATATATAGGAAGGAATAGATGCCCAACTGGCTCATGGTGCCTTCCTGCACCACCTTGCCCTCAAACCGGATGACCTCCACCTTCCGGGGCTGAAGGGTGTGGCGCATGTCGCGATACGCGCCCTTCATCATCAGAATCACCCGGCTGATCTTGAAGCCGCCCGCCGTGGAGCTTGCGCAGGCGCCGGTGAACATCAGCAGCGCCAGAATGCCCTTGGCGATCAGCGGCCAGGTGTTGAAGTCTGCCGTGGCAAAGCCCGTGGTGGAAATGATGGACGTGGTCTGGAAAAAGCCGTCCCGCAGGGCTTTTCCAAGATTGGGCGCCGTGGGCAGCAACGCGCCTGTGATCCCCAGGGTGGCCAGCACAACCAGCCCCAGATAGACCCACAGCTCCTCGCTGTGCATCGCCAGGCCCGCCTCCCGGCGCAGAAAATGGAAATACACCGTGAAGTTCACCCCGAACAGCATCATGAACACCCCGATGATCCATTCAATCAGCGGGCTGTTAAACGCCGCCACGCTGGCATTATAATTGGAAAAACCGCCGGTACCCGCGGTGCCGAAGGTGTGGATCAGCGCATCGTACAGATTCATCCCCGCCAGCAGCAGGCAGACCGTCTGGGCCAGGGACAGCAAAATATACAGCAGATACAGCACCTTCGCCGAATCGCCCATCTTGGGCATCAGCTTGGAAAAGGTGGGGCCGGGGCTTTCCGCCCGGGCCAGATGCGCCGTGCGGCCCGACAGCTTGGGCAGAATCGCCACTGTCAGCACCAGCACGCCCATGCCTCCGATCCAATGGGTGAACGACCGCCAGAACAGCACGCCCTTGGGCAGGGATTCGATCTCGGTAAGGATCGTGGAGCCGGTGGTGGTAAATCCGCTGACGGCTTCAAAGTACGCATCCGCCAGACAGGGAATTGCCCCGGAAAACCAGGCCGGCAGCGCCCCGAACAGAGACAGCACCGCCCAGCTCAGCCCCGCCACGGCCATGCCGTCCCGGGCGCTCAGATCCGGCCGCCGGGGCTTGAGCAGATATGCCGGCAGCGCCCCGCAGCCCGCCGTGATCAAAATGGTGTACACAAAAGGCAGCACATCGTTTTCCCCGAAATACAGCGCCACCGCCAGCGATGGCAGCATCAGCGCCGCTTCGATGAGCAAAAGCCGCCCCAATAATCGAAATACCAGCCGGTAATTCAAGCTTCTTCCCTTCTTTTGCAGCTTTTTTCTTCTATATTATATTATTTCCGTTTGATAACCTCGCCCAGGCCGCGAATGCCCGCCCGGCGGCTGATGATAATCACGTTGTCGCCGGTTTCGATGGTATCGTTGCCGTGGGGGATATGCACCTGCCCCTCCCGGACGATCACGGCGATCAGGCAGTCCCGGGCGATATTCAGGTTTACCAGCGGCACATGGATATACGGATCCCCGGCCTGGGCCACAAATTCCAGCGCCTCCACAGCCCCGTCCATCAGCCGGTACATCCGTTCCACCGACGCAAACGACCGGTTGGCCCGGGTGCGGACGGTGCGCAGGATGGTATTGCAGGCCACAGCCTTGGTGCTGATGATGGAATCCAGGCCCATGCCGTGCATGATGGCGGAATAATTATCCCGGCCGGACTTTACGATGACCTTCTTCACGCCCCGCTGGGTGGCATAGAAGCCGGCCATCAGGTTTTCCTCGTCCCGGTCGGACAGGGTGACGAAGGCGTGGGTATCGGCCAGCCCTTCGCTTTCCAGCAGCTCCTGATCCGTGCCGTCCCCCTCGATGATGGTTACGTCCGGCAACTCCTCGGACAGGAAACGGGCCTTCTGGGGCTTCATTTCAATGATGGACACCTTGATTTTCATGGCCGTGAGCATGGACGCCAGATAATAGGCGATCCGACTGCCGCCCATGATCATGACGGAGCGAATATCCGCCATGCCGCGGCCCAGGGCCTCGAAAAACGCCGTGATGGTTTTCACATCGCCCACCACGTGCACCCGGTCGCCGGGCTGAATCACGAAATCGCCCCTGGGAATCACAGCCTCGCTGCCCCGCTCCACCACGCCGAACAGCACATGGGGGAGGGCGTGATTCTTCTTATATAATTCCGCCAGCGGCACGCCCACCACCAAATCCCCTTCCGCGGCGCGGAAATCCACCATTTCCACCCGGCCGCGGGCGAAGGTTTCGATATTGCCGGCAAAGGGGAAACGGAGCATCCGGCTGATTTCCCGGGCGGTGGAGCGCTCGGGATTGATCACATAGTCAATGTCCAGCTCCTTTTGCAGGAAGGGCAGGCTGCTCAGGTATTCCGGATCCCGGATCCGGGCGATGGCATATTGCGCGCCCAGACGCTTGGCAGTCAGGCAGGCCAGCATGTTCACCTCGTCCCCCGCCGTGGCGGCGATCACGATGTCCGCATGCTGCACGTCAGCTTCGGTCAGGATATCGGCGCTGACGCCGCTGCCCTTAATAAACAGCGCGTCCAGGGTATCCATGCCCCGCTGCACCACGGCGTCGCTGGAGTCCACCACGGTGATGTCGTGGCCCTCCTCCACCAGCCGCTGCGCCAGGGAATTGCCCAGCTTCCCGCCGCCAACAATAATAATCCGCATGGGTTCCTCCTTTGTTCTTCAAAAAGCGTGAACATTTTTATTATATCACACCCGCAACCGTTTGAAAAGGGATGAAACGGCAAGGGCCATGGCCGTGAATGTTTCACGTGAAACAATATGGTTTTCCGCGTATAAATCCCGCCCACCTTTGCCATACTAAGCCTGACCATCAAAAAGGAGGAAACAACTATGGCGGATAAAATTGCGCTGCTGCTGGCCATCATCGGGGCCATTAACTGGGGCCTGATCGGCATTTTTCAGTTCGACCTGGTGGCCTATCTCTTTGGGGGCCAGGGCGCGCTGGTGAGCCGGATCATTTACACCGTGGTGGGCGCCGCGGGGCTATGGTGCATCTCCATGCTGTTCCATGACCGGGACACCGTGAAGGAGTAAGGAAGAGACGGAGAGAATGAGGGGAATCTGCTTTTGAGACAAGAGCAGGTTCCCCTTGCCTTTTCAGAAAAACGGATTTTGGATTATTTGAACGATATGCAATCAGCAAACCGAAATGTTTAGAAGGATTTAGAAGGAAATAGAGGGATTGCCGCTAAGCTCAAAGCCAATATCATTCCCTATGGCTTTCTGAGGGGGGCGGGGGAACCATTCTTGGCCGCAAAGAATGGTTCCCCCATATTTTTTCACCAGGCCTGGGGCGCATTGCCGATAAAACAAAAAACGCCTTCTCCCCAACCGGTTTTCGGAAGGGGCGCGGGGGAACCCCTTTTGACGCAAAAGTGGTTCCCCCGCATATTTTGATATACAGCTTTCCAGGAAATTTATGTAATTTCATGCCGCTTTCAGGCGAAATTTGGGGGATAACGTTGGGGATAAGCAGGGATAATGTGGCGGCCGGAGCCATAAAATGCAGGCGGGGCAAGGATTTGCTTATCCACAGGCTGTGGAAAGGGCGTTTGGGGATCATGTGGATAAGCCAGAGAAACGAAAAAAGGCGATGGAAGGAGAAAACAAAAAAGCAATTCATGAACGGGAAATGCGGTTTTTCCTTGCAATTTTTAGCAAAGTATGCGACAATAACAGGTGCGAAGCGGCGCGATGACGGGCCGCGGAACGGCTGTGCAGGGCGAAAAGCGGGTTATCCCAAATCCTTCCCGGCTTTTTCCCATGGATATCCGCAGGGCCAAGGGCCCTGAAAGCCTTGTAAATCCTGGGTTTCAGGCGGTTATCCACTTATCCCCAGCCCCTACTAATACTACTAAAATATATATTCTACTACTACTGCGCCGAAAGGGCGGCCGGCGCGCCGTCCCGGGCGTTGGGGCCGAAGGAACCGGCCTGTTACAAAGCAACCATAAAGGGGATGACGAAATGCATTTTCGGGTTCAGACCGACGAAATCAATTATAGCCTGGGCATGGTCACCCGCGCCATTGCGGCCCGGCCCATCAAGCAGGTGTACGACGGGGTGCTCATCGAAACCACCGACGACGCGCTGGTGCTCACCTGCACGGACGGGGAAATTTCCATCAAGGCGAAGGTGAACGCCATTGTGGAGGAGGACGGCTGCGCGCTGCTGCCGGCGAAGCTGTTTGCGGAGATGATGCGCAAGCAGCCCGCGGGGGAGGTGGACGTGCGGATTGACGATCGGATGCGGGCGCTGATCCGCAGCCGGGGGAGCAACACGTCCATGGCCTGCATGGCGGCGGAGGATTTTCCGGACATTCGGGACGTGATGGGCGAGAACGTGGTGAACCTGCCCTGCAAGCGCCTGCGGGACGCCATCAGCCGGGTGCTGTTCGCCGTGTCCACGGATGAAAGCCGCAAGATCCTCACGGGCATTCTGATGGAAGTGCATCCCAGCGAAACGCTGATGGTGGGCCTGGATGGGTTCCGCCTGGCGCTGCAGCGGATTGAAGCGGAAAATCAGCTGCCTGCCAGCGCCGCGAAGGGCCAGATCAGCGCGGTGGTGCCGGGGCGGATTCTGGGCGAGGTCAGCAAGATGCTGCCCGACAGCGACGACATGGCCCAGATCGTGTTCAATTCCTCGCATGTGATGTATTCCTTTGGGCCGGTGCGGGTGTATGCCACGCTGCTCACCGGCGAATTCATTGATTATCAGAAAATTCTGCCCACCACCTGGACCACGGAAGTGATGGTGATGCGGTCGCAGTTTTCCGATTCCATTGACCGCTGCAGCCTGATGGCGCGGGAGGGCAAGAACAATCTGATTTACCTGCACCTGCAGCCTACCGGCGTGATGGAGATGACGGCCAACGCCGAGCGCGGCGATGTGCACGAGGAGCTGGATATCGGCTTTGAGGGCAATGCGCTGAACATCGCCTTCAATTCCCGCTATCTCACCGATATTATTCATAACATCGACGGCGAACGCATCCGCATGTGCTTTAATTCCAATGTTTCGCCCTGCATGATCTTGCCCATTGAGGGCAATGAGTTCACCTTCCTCGTCCTTCCCGTGCGCATCTTCGGAAAGTGACGGAGAGAACGAAGCCATTGTTGAGAACGAAGCAGGGGGAAACCATTCTTTGTGGCCAAAGAATGGTTTCCCCCTGTACTCCCTTCCAAGAAAGCCGTATTCGGCCTGTACGTAAAATTTACTTAAGTGGCACGGGCCAGCGCAGCGCAGGCCGTGCGGAGGTATTTGTATGTATTTAATGGAAACCCATGCCCACACCAAGGGCGTCAGCATGTGCGCCAGCGCCACGCCCGAGCAGGTGGTGGCGGCGTACAAAGCCGCGGGATACAGCGGCATCGTAAGCACCAATCACATCAACCTGGCCACCTTCTCCCAGATGGAGGACGCCCCCTGGCCGGACAAGGTGGATCATTTTATGACGGGCTATGAGGCTATGAAGCAGGCCGCGGGGGACGATCTGGATGTGCTGCTGGGATGCGAAGTGAACCTGAGCCGTATGGGCGAGGACTACATTTCCAACGATTATCTGATTTACGGCGTGACCAGGGAATGGCTGCTGAGCAGCGGCGATCTGCGCAAGTGCTCCCTGCGGGAGCTGAGCCAGAAGGCGCGGGCCGCGGGCATGCTGATTGTGCAGGCGCATCCCTTCCGGTATGGCTGCATTCTCGTAGATGAAGGGCTGCTGGACGGCGTGGAAATTTTCAATGCCCACGCCCATCATGATTCCCACAATGACATGGCCGAGCACTGGGCGAACAAGTTTCATCTGATCAAGACCAGCGGCTCGGATTATCACGATCCCGACAGCGTGATCGGCGGCGGCCTGCTCACCCGCACCCGCATCCGTGATAACAACGCCCTTCTGGAGCTTCTCCGTTCCGGCTGCTATAAGACGCTGCGGGGAGATTGAGACCATGCGGATGAGAAGGCGGAGCGCGTTCTGCGTCGCTTTATGGCTGCTGCTGGCCATTCCCGGGATGGCGCAGAGGAATCTGCGCCAGGCGGCGGAGGCGGAAATCGCCGCGCAGTATCCAGCGGATGAAGATAACGATCTTCGTTTCTTGCATCCTCCGGTGCGCATTGCTGATTTTTGAAAAGACCCGTTTCATCCCAACCGGCTTTCTTTGGGAGAGCACGAGAGGGCCTTTCTTTCTCCCGAGAGATTGCCCTGAAATATTGAACGCTCAGGGGAACATTGATGATTGAGAAAAATTGTTTCTATCCCAAATTGCCTTTCTTTGGGAGAGCATGAGAGGGCCTTTCTTTCTCCTGAAAGAAAGGCCCTCTCGTAAATATTATTAACACGCCCGGGTGCATTGCTGATTTTGAGAAACCCCGCTTCTATCCCAGCCGGCTTTCTTGGGGAGAGCGCGAGAGGGGCTTTCTTTCTCCTGAAAGAAAGCCCCTCTCGCATAACATAACGAATTACGTTTCTCCTCATTCCTCGTCCCGGGCTGTTTCCTGGGCCATGGCCTGGGAGACGGATTGGAAGAGCTGCTTTTCCATGACGGCAGAGATAATGTCTTCCGCCTGGGCCACGACAAAAACGGGCGCGCCATGCGCGTCCGTTTCAATATGCGTGACCAGCAGCTGCTCCACCTGGCCTTCGTGGGCCAGCACGGCATAGGTTTCGCCCGCATAGGGCACCAGCGAATGCACCCGGAAGCGGTATACCCGGCCGTCCGGCGCAGTGAGCTCCACCTGCGCGCCGATGAGCGCCTGGCTGTCCATGTTATTCGTCCTCTTCCTCGTCCATCATGGCCACAAACTTGTCAAATACGGCCTGGGACACGTCGTCGTCATCCACGGAGACGTAAATGTCCTCGTCGGTTTCGGGATCTTTCTCGATCTTCAGGATCAGCACTTCGCCGTCCTCGTCGTCGGTCTCCTCATCGTCCTTGAGCAGCATGAGCACCACGTACAGCTCGTCCTCGTGCTCGATGGTGGTCAGGTATTCAAAACGGCTGGTTACGCCCTCCTCGTCGGTGAGCTCCACGATGCCTTCGGGCAGATCCTCTTCCTCGGGGATGTTGTTCTTGATATCATCAGCCATGGTTGTGTCCTCCAAATTATTACTTATGGAAAATGCGCCTTTGGCGCATGATCACCGGTTTTTGTCCAGATACTGCTGCAAAATCACCGCGGCGGCCACCTTGTCCACCGTGCCCTTGCGCTCTTCCCTGCGCATGCCGCCCGCAATCAGCGCCTCATGGGCGGAAACGGTGGACAGCCGCTCATCCTGAAACGCCACGGGCAGCCCGGCCTCCTGAAGCTTTTCCATGAACTGGCGCACCTTCTGGGCCTGAAAGCCCTCGGAGCCGTCCATGTTCCGGGGCAGGCCGGATACCACCAGATCGCAGGCAAGCTCCTGATACAGCTTTGCAAGAAAGCGCACGTCCGGCCCCCAGCCCACCCGGGTGTATACGCTGTGGGGGGAGGCAATCAGCCGCGTTTCATCGCTGACGGCAATGCCGATGCGGCGGTCGCCCACATCCAGGCCAAGCACGCGGCCCATCAGCTGAGCTTATTGGATACGTAAAACCGCACCAATTCCTCCAGAATTTCGTCCCGCTCCAGCCGGCAAATCAGGCTGCGGGCGCCCTGAAAGCTGGTAATATAGGTGGGATCGCCGGTAAGCACGAAGCCCACCAGCTGGGTGATGGGGTCGTACCCCTTGGCCTGCAAGGCGCGATATACATGGGCCAGAATATCCGCCGCCGTTTCGCTGCCTTCGGGAAGCGGCCGCAGCTTCATGGTTTCAAATTGATCCTGCATAGCGCTCCTCCTCTCTCTCCATTTTCATATTATACACGATCTTGCCCTTTCCCGCAAGGCGAAAAAAGACCGGAATGGGGCAAAAGAAAGCGGGAAATTGTAAATTCATTTTCCGCCGCGCAGGCGCGGAAACGCCGCTTTGCCCGCGCCATCCCCTTCCCTGTCCGGCCGCGGCCAGAGCACCCGCACCGCCCCGCGAATGCAGACGAAAACCGGCAGCGCCAGGACCATCCCGATCAGCCCGAATAAAAGCCCGCCTGTGGATAAAAGAAGCAGAATGTAAACCGGGTGCAGCCCCGTGGCCCCGCCCATCAAATGGGGCGAGAGAAAATACCCCTCGAGCTGCTGCACCGCAAGGGTGATCCCCACCGCCCAGAGCACCGTCTCCATCCCCAGCGGCAGGGAAAACAGCACGATAGGCACGCCCCCGATCAGCGGCCCCACATACGGGATCAGTTCGCACGCGCCCATTAAAAGCCCCAGCGCCAGCCACGCCGGTATCCCCACCAGCAGCAGCCCGACGGCCGTGAGCACCCCCACCGCCAGCGCCACCAGCAGCTGCCCCCGCAGATAGCCCCCCGCTTCCCGCCGCATCTCCCGCAGCGCCCCCAGCGCCTGCTTGCGCTGCCGCAGGGGTATCCACAGGGAAAGCCGATAGGCAAATACCTCCCGGTCCCGCAGAAAATAATATGCTAAAATGGGCGCTAAAAATGCCCGGGAAATCCAGTCCACCCCCGCGCCAATCCCCGAAATCACCTGCGGCAGCGCCCCCGCCGCCCATGCGCCGATGGATTGAATCCATTTCCCCGGCGCGTCGCTTTGCAGGCCCAGCGCCTGCACCCATTCCTGGGCCATCAGCTCCTCCCAGATCCCCTGCAGCCGGGATAACAGCCCCGGCGCCTGTCCGATCACCCAGGAAATCTGCGCAATGCAGGTGGGCACCAGCAGGCTCACCAGCCCCAGAATCACGATCAGCAAAACCCCCACCGCCGCGCCGGACGCCAGCGGCCGGGACGCCCACCGCTCCAGCTGCTTTTCCACCGGCAGCGCCAGCGCGAATAACAGCCCCGCTCCCGCCAGCTGCCATAGAAGCGTGCGCAAGGGCCCCCAGCATAAAACCACGGCGACCCCCGCCGCCGCGGCCAGTGCGTATCGTCCCCGCCGTCCCATCCCGCCGCCTGCTCGCTCCATCGGCATCCTCCATTAGCATCCATCGGTATTCTATTAGAAGAAAAGAAGTCAAATCAGGATGAACCCTTTTCATCCTGCACGGGCTAAAAACGCAGCGGGGGAAAGGCTCCCCCGCCATGACGTCTCCGTTACTTCAGCCCGACCATCTTCATGGCCTGCCGCTTGAGCTGCCGCGCGCAGAAATGCTTGCCGCTTTCCTTGCATTTCATGCCCAGCAGAAAGCCCAGCATGCCGGCCGTAAGGCACTTGCCCATTATGAATCCGCCTCCTCTCGCACAGTCTGGATGGTCACATGCCCTGTGTCTCCGGCGGGACGAACCTGGTACGCCGTGGCATACCATCGCCCGTCGATCAGATCGTCCACCGGTCCCGCGGAAATCTCCAGCGCCGCCACCCGCAGCGTTTCCTCATGCAGCAATGCGTCGGTCACGATCCCCAGCCGCTCGCCCGCGCCGTCAGTCACCCGGAACAGCCGATACGTCGCATCCTTGGGCACCCGCAGGGGTTTCCCCGCCGCAATCACCGACACGCGGCCGACCAGGGCGATCTGATCCCGCGGCAGCCACCGCGCGCCCAGCAGCCCGCCCCGCATCACAATGCCCCGCAGGCTCCGTCCGTCCACCGTCAGCACCCCCCGCAGCACGCTCCCGATGGCTTTTCCTTCCACGATCACCGGCAGACCCACCATCTTTTTTAATCCCGTCATGCGCCATCACCCGCTTCTATTGTCTCCGCGCCGCTTTCTTTCATGCTGGGAATGATTAAAAACACGAACATTTATCAGGAATACTAATTGAATAATTCATGATTATACGAACAATTCAAAAACAATAAACTATATCATACACAATTATGAAAAAGTATGAAAAAATATGAAAAAAAATCAAAAAAGGGGGTTGACAGAGAGTGGGGGGATGTGTTATTATAACTGAGCGCTTGAGCGACGGGGGAAGCCCGGCGGGAGAGCGGAGAACCTTGAAAACGATACAGAGAGAAAGAGGAAGAACGACAGTTAATTCTGAAATGAGTTTTAATCTGGAGGGCTGGGAAAACCAGAACACCAGATTGAGGATTAAACACAAGAGTTTGATCCTGGCTCAGGACGAACGCTGGCGGCGTGCTTAACACATGCAAGTCGAACGAGGTGCAGATGGAAGCTTGCTTTTGTCTGTACCGAGTGGCGGACGGGTGAGTAACGCGTGAGGAACCTGTCTCATACAGGGGGATAACAGCTGGAAACAGCTGCTAATACCGCATAAGACCACAGCACCGCATGATGCAGAGGTCAAAGGAGCAATCCGGTATGAGGTGGACTCGCGTCCGATTAGATAGTTGGTGAGGTAACGGCCCACCAAGTCAACGATCGGTAGCCGACCTGAGAGGGTGATCGGCCACATTGGAACTGAGATACGGTCCAGACTCCTACGGGAGGCAGCAGTGGGGAATATTGGGCAATGGGCGCAAGCCTGACCCAGCAACGCCGCGTGAGGGAAGAAGGTTTTCGGATTGTAAACCTCTGTCCTAAATGAAAAGAAGAAGATGGTAATTTAGGAGGAAGCCCCGGCTAACTACGTGCCAGCAGCCGCGGTAATACGTAGGGGGCGAGCGTTGTCCGGAATGATTGG
>CAKTWP010000020.1 GCA_934630705.1 uncultured Clostridia bacterium
GCTCCGAGTATGGCGAGCACAACATCCAGTGCAACGGCATCGGCCCGGGCTATATCGCCACGCCCCAGACCGCGCCCCTGCGGGAGCGCCAGCCCGATGGCAGCCGGCATCCCTTCGATCAGTTCATCGTGTCCAAGACGCCCGCGGCCCGCTGGGGCGAAACCAGCGATCTGCAGGGCCCGGCCGTGTTCCTGGCCTCCGATGCGTCCAACTTTGTTAACGGCCACATCCTCTATGTGGACGGCGGCATCCTGGCCTACATCGGCAAGCAGCCCTGACCTGTATTGATTGGTATGAAGGATGCGAGGAAAACGGTTCTTTGCAGCCAAAGAGCAGTTTTCCCCGCGCCCCTTTTCCAGAAAAGCCGCTTGAGGTAAATTCCTGTTTTTTCAGCAATGGGCCCCAGATTCGGAAGGACGCTTTTCTCGTTCCTTCATGAATCTGGGGCACTTTTTTGCGAGGATAATATTCTGCTTTTCCCTGCGTTTGGGAGGAGAACCGAAAGGACTTCCCTGTCCAGTAGGCGCATCTTGAAGCTGCCATGCCGTCATGAAAAATGCGGGGGCAAAACGATGCAGAAGCGAATTGCGCCCTTCGGCTCCGCATCTGGTATTGCGTCACTTTTTCTTTTTCGGCCAGCATCGTCCGCATGGCTCAAAGCCCTGGGCCTGCGCAGCTTCAAGGGTCATCAGCCGCGGGCCGTCCATATTGCAGCCGGCCCCTTTATGATATTTTTTCCCGCCCAGCAGCGGCTGCCAGCACAGGCGTTCAAAATCCGCCGGGCTGCACAGATACAGCGAATTGCGGCTTTCCCCCACCGCCGTGCCGATTTGCAGCTGCTCCGCGTCCGCATCCAGCGCGGCGAGCAGGCAGCGCAGAATGCTCTCCGCCTTGGCCTTGTTTTCTCCGGCCAGCACCGCCGTGATGCAGATCACCTGTCCGTTCTGGGCCACCACGCTGATGGCCTGTTCTTTCCCGATTTCATATTCACTGACGCCGCCCGCCTGCGCCTGCCATTTGCTTTCAGGCAGGCCGTATGCAGGGCCATCGAACCGGCTGAGAAAGCCCTGCATGCCGCAGATTCCCTCGCCAAGCGCCAGCCCCGGCAGCAGCAAAAGCGCCAGCAGCGCCGCAATCCAGACCGCTTGCCCTTTTCGCATGTGCATCCCTCCGATACAGAATTTGGCGGCCCTTACTTTTATTATATCAATTATTATAGCACCGCTTCGCATGCATGGCAATAGCTCTCCCTTTTTTGATAAAAACAATGCAAGTACGGCGTTTGAAGGGCAATTTGCTTGCATCCCCGCGTCTGATCTGTTATAATCATTTCGGTTGCCATATGAATAGGATACTTTTGCGTATCCTTCCGGTTCGAATGCATTTCAAAACAAGGAGGGATGGGGCTCGTTTTGCCCTTTGGGCTTCGATTGCGCTTTTCATTTTCATTTTTTTCAAAACAGCAAGGAGGCAAATAAGCAAGTGAAAAAACAACTTCCTGCCTGGGCGGTGCTGCTGCTGATCACGCTGGCGGCAGGCCTGGCCCTTGGCGGCACCTATACCCTCACCAAGGACGCCATCGCCGCTCAGGCCGCTCAGGCTGCTGAGAATGCCCGGCGATCCGCGCTGCCCGAAGCGGATTCCTTTGAGCCGCTGACGCTTTCAGAAGGCGCTGCGGTGGACTGGTGCTATGCGGGCATGCAGGGCGGCGCGGTGATCGGCTATGTCTGTCAGGCCACGGTGCAGGGCTTCGGCGGGCCGCTTGAGGTGATCGCCGGGGTGAACCTGGAGCAGAAAATTACCGGCGTATCCGTGGGCGGGTCCGCCTTCGCGGAAACGGCGGGGCTGGGCGCGAAGGCCAAGGAGCCGGCCTTTGCCAATCAGTTTGCGGACAAGCAGGCGCCGCTGACCGTAGTCAAGGCCGGGGAAACGGCCAATGACCAGACCGTGGACGCCATCACCTCCGCCACCATCACCTCCCGGGCCGCTACCGGCGCGGTGAATCAGATCGCGGCGTTTGTCGGCGCGCTGACCGGGCCGGCGGACCCGGAACCGCAGGCTGGGGAAGCCGCGGAAACGGCAGCGGCGGAAGCTGCGGAAACGCCTTCCCCCGCGTCCACGGAAACGCCCGCACCCGCCCAGGCAGCGGAAAGCGGCGAGGGGAGGCTGTGATCGTCATGCAGAAGAAAACCTTTCATCGAGGCGTGCATCCCCTCCATAACGTCCACGAGGGCAAGCTGCCCACCCGGAATCTGCCCATTCAGGATTACGCGTCCGACAGCGTGACGCTGGTGATGAACATGAATATCGGCGCGCCGGCTGTGCCCTGCGTGAAAAAGGGCGATCAGGTGAAGCTGGGCCAGGTGATCGCAGAAGCGTCGGGCTTTATGAGCGTGCCGGTGCATGCCAGCGTCAGCGGCGAGGTGACGGCGGTCGAAGCCATCCCGTATCTGGGCAGCGCGCCGGTCATGGCTGTGAGCATCAAAAATGATTTTCTGGATACCTGGACGGAGCTTCATCCCCTGGGCAGCGTGGAGCAGGTGGATCCTTCGCTGGTGATTCCCGCCATTCGCAATGCGGGCATCACAGGCATGGGCGGCGCGTCCTTCCCCACCCACGTGAAGCTGACCTTTAAGCCCGGCGCCAGCTGCGATACCATCATCGTCAACGGCGTGGAATGCGAAACCCATCTGACCGCCGACCATCGGCTGATGCTGGAAAAGAGCACCCGGATTATCGACGGGCTGCGGGCCGTGATGCGGGCGCTGAACGTACGCCGGGGCGTGATCGCCATTGAGGATAACAAGCCCGAGGCCATTCAGGCCATGCAAAAGGCAGCGCTGGGCCGGGAAGGTGTGCGCATTCAGCCCATGAAAACCAAGTATCCCCAGGGCGGGGAAAAGCAGCTGATCGAGGCGATCACAGGCCGTCAGGTGCCCACCCGGGGTCTGCCCATCGACGTGCATGTGGTGGTATTGAACGTGGGCACCTGCGCCGCCATTGCGGATGCGGTAATCGACGGAAAGCCGCTGGTCAGCCGGGTGACCACGGTGACCGGCTGCGTGCGGGAGCCCAAGAACCTGCGCCTGCGCATCGGCACCATTGCCGAGGACGCCATCGGCCATTGCGGCGGCTTTGCGGAAACGCCGGGCAAGGTGTTTTTCGGCGGAGCCATGACGGGCATCTGCCTGCCCAATATTGCCGTGCCGATGGCCAAATCCACCAACGGCATCGTGGCCTTTACCGAGAAGGAATCCCGCGCCCATGAGGAAAGCCCCTGCCTGCGCTGCGGCCGGTGCGTGGCGGCGTGTCCCATCGGGCTGAACCCCTATCAGATCAAGGTGGCGGCGGACACCAGCAAATTTGAGCTGGCGGAGAAGCTGCATGTGAACGACTGCATGCTCTGCGGCTCCTGCGCCTATGTGTGCCCCGCCCGGCGGTGGCTCACCCCGTCCTTCCGCTTCGCCAAGGAAAAGCTGGCCGCGATCGCCCGGGCCGCCCGGGAACAGGCCGCGAAAGAAGGAGGCGCAAGCAAATGAATCTGCATATGTCCACCGCCCCCCACGTCCATAGCCCTGTCACCACCCAGCGGCTGATGCTGCGCGTGGTGATTGCGCTGCTGCCCACGGCGGCGGCAGGGGTATATTATTTCGGCCTGCCTGCCCTGACGGTACTGCTGGTTTCCTGTCTCAGCGCGGTGCTTTCCGAGCTGATCTGGCAGAAAATCGCCCGGCAGCCGGTACGGATCCATGATTTTTCCGCGCTGGTCACCGGCCTGATTCTGGGGCTGAATTTACCCTCCACCGCGCCCTGGTGGCTGGCGATGATCGGCAGCGCCTTTGCCATTCTCATTGTGAAGCAGCTTTTTGGCGGGCTGGGGGATAATTTCCTCAATCCCGCAATGGCCGCCCGGGCGGTGCTGCTGGCCTCCTGGCCGGTGCGGATGACCGCCTGCGTGCTGCCCACGTATTCTGCCCCCGGCGCGGAGCTGGTCACGGCGGCCACGCCCCTTTCCAATCCCGCCGGATATTCGCTGATGGAACTGTTTCTGGGCCAGATTCCCGGCACCATCGGCGAGGTCTGCAAGGCGGCCATTCTGGCAGGCTTTGTGTATCTGCTGCTGACCGGCACCATCTGCTGGCAGATCCCGGTGGGGATGGTTGGCTGCGTGGCGGCATTCAGCGCGCTGCTGGGGCTGGATCCGCTGTCGGCTGTGTTGTCCGGCGGCGTGCTGTTTGGCGCGGTGTTTATGGCCACGGATTATACCACCTCCCCCATGACCCCCTGGGGCCGGCTGATCTACGGCGTGGGCATCGGGATCATCGTGGTGGTCATCCGCCAGTTCGGCAGCTATCCCGAGGGCGTGACCTATGGCATCCTGCTGATGAACATCGTCACCCCCCTGATCGACCGCTTCCTGCCCCGGAAGATTTACGGCTATCAAAAGGAGGCCAAGAAGGCATGAGCGAAAAGAAAAGCCTGGGCGCCATCCTGAAAAACGGCATTATCACCGAAAATCCCACCTTCCGCCTGGTGCTGGGCACCTGCCCCACCCTGGCCACCACCACCAGCGCCATCAACGGTCTGGGCATGGGCGTGGCGGCGGCGTTCGTGCTGGTGTGCTCCAACGTGGCCATTTCGGCCCTGCGCAAGTTCATTCCCGACAAGGTGCGCATTCCCGCGTTCATTGTGATTATCTGTACGTTCGTGACGATGGTGCAGCTGCTGATGCAGGCATTTGTGCCCTCGCTGTATGAATCCCTGGGAATTTTCATCCCCCTGATAGTGGTCAACTGCATCATTCTGGCCCGGGCGGAAGCATTCGCCAGCAAGAATCCGCCCCTGGCCTCCGCCGCGGACGGCCTGGGCATGGGCATCGGCTTCACCCTGGCGCTTACCCTCATGGGCGCCATCCGGGAGCTGATCGGCAGCGGCAGCGTGTTCGGCGTACATGTGCTGGGCCCGTCTTATGAGCCCATGCTGCTGATCGTGCTGGCCTCCGGCGGGTTCTTCACCTTCGGGCTGCTGCTGGGGCTGTTTAACCTGATCGTGAAAAAGATCGAGAAAAAGCGGGCGGCAAAGGAGGCGGAAGCGGCATGACGATGAACGTGCTCCTGTTCATGGTGAGCTGCATCCTCACCAATAACTTCATTTTCTCCCGGTTCCTGGGCTGCTGCCCCTTCCTGGGCGTAAGCAGCAAGGTGGAAACCTCGGTGAGCATGGGGCTGGCGGTCACGTTCGTGATGACCATCGCATCCCTGTTTTGCTATATGATTTACCACTGGCTGCTTATCCCCCTGGGGCTGACCTTCATGAGCACCATCGCGTTCATTCTGGTCATCGCGGCGCTGGTGCAGTTTGTGGAGATGTTTCTGAAAAAATCCAGTCCCACGCTGTACAGCGCGCTGGGCATTTATCTGCCCCTGATCACCACCAACTGCGCCGTGCTGGGCGTGGCCACGCTGAACATGAACAGCGGCTACGGCCTGCTCCAATCCGTGCTCAACGGCACGTTCTCTGCCCTGGGGTTCACCCTGGCCATTGTGCTGATGGCGGGGGTGCGGGAGCGGCTGGAAAGCAGCAAGATTCCTGAATGCATGAAAGGCTTTCCCATCACGCTGGTATCTGCCGGGCTGATGGCAGTTGCCTTCATGGGCTTCAGCGGCCTGGTTTGAGGAGGATAAGATCATGACGATTCTGTATGCCGGGCTGCTGCTGGGCGCGCTGGGGTTGATTTTCGGCTGCGTGCTCACCTTTGCGGCCAAGAAATTCCATGTGGAAGTGGACGAGCGGATTGAGCAGGTGCGTGCCTGCCTGGGCGGGGCCAATTGCGGCGCCTGCGGCTACGCGGGCTGCGATGCCTTCGCCGCCGCCGTGGTGGAGGGCAAAGCGCCGGTAAATGGCTGCGCTCCCGCCGGGGAAAAGGGCGTTCGAGAAATCAGCCGGATCATGGGCCAGGAAGCGCCGACGGGCGAAAAGATGGTGGCCCGGGTGCTGTGCCAGGGCGAAAGCGGCGTGGCGATGGATCGCTACGTCTATGACGGCTATAAGAGCTGCGCCGTGGCCGCAGGCCTGGCCGGCGGGCCCAAGGATTGCCGCTTCGCCTGCATCGGTCTGGGCGATTGCCAGGATAAATGCGCCTTTGATGCCATTTCCATGAAGAACGGCATTGCCTGCATTGATCCGGAAAAATGCACCGCCTGCGGGACCTGCATCAAGGCCTGTCCCCGGCAGGTAATCAGTCTGATGCCGCTGAGCCAGCGGGTGATCGTCCGCTGCCGCAACAGCGACACGGCCCGGGCCGCCCGCGCCGTATGCATGGATGCGTGCATTGGCTGTGGCCGCTGCCGCAAGGAGTGCCAGTACGGCGCGATTGCGCTGGAAAACGGCTATGCCCATATCGATCCGGAAAAATGCACGCGCTGCGGCGCCTGCGCGGGGGTCTGCCCCTGCGGGTGCATCACGATCGAATAAGCCGCATGATCGGAAACACAGCGGAGTATTGCGGTGGACACCATTCTTATGGTCAAAGAATGGTATCCCCCGCTTTTCTTATCGCATTTTAACGTGCATTTTCCGCCGGCGTATGCTATAATGAAGTTTGTTTGGAGAAACTTTCCGGGTTGGGCGGCGCAGGCTGCCAGCCCGTTTTGCGCCGGGCATACAGCCCATAATTGTCACCGAAGGGGATGAATCTGATGAAAAATCCATCCATGCCGCTGATCAGCGTCATTATGCCGGTTTACAACGCGGAGAAAAAGGTTCGCGCCGCAGTGGAAAGCGTCCTTTCCCAATCCTATCCGAATCTGGAATTGATCATCATCAACGACGGCAGCAAGGACGGCAGCCTGGCCGTCTGCCAGGCACTGGCCCGGCAGGATTCGCGGATCCGCCTGATCGACCAGCCCAACGGCGGATGCGCCGCCGCCCGCAACCGGGGCCTGGATGAAATGCAGGGGGAATACCTGATGTTTGTGGACAGCGACGACCGCCTGGCCCCCAACGCCTGCCGCCAGCTGGTGGACGCGCTGGGCGAAAGCGATCTGGTGATCGCCCATTACTATTTTGAGCTGGGCGAGGCCCGGGCGGAAAAGGGGCTGCTGAACGGCAACCGGGTGCTGAATGAAAGCGAATTCTTTGACGAACTGATCAAGCGTCCCGGCGCATTCTATTTCAGCGCTCTTTGGAACAAGATTTACCGGGTGGCGCTGGTGCGGCAGCTGGGGCTGCGGTTTGATCCCTTCCTGCGCTGGGGCGAGGATTTCGCGTTCAACATGCAGTATAACCGCGCCGTGCATCAGGCGGCGCTGCTGGATGTGCCGGTATACCATTATGTGAAGGATGTGACGGGAGCCAGCATGAGCTGGGCGCTGAACATTCCCCAAAGCATCCGGATCAAGGCCCGGCTGTACCGCCTGTTTAAGGCCCTGTATGCGGAAAAGGGGCTATATCGCCAGCACCGGCTGATGATTCGGCGCTATATTTTCAATGTCACCCTCACAGATTGATTCTTTTGCGCACATTTTTCCCGCTTCAAGCGGGATTTTTTCATATCAAATATATCATTTGCAAATGTGTGTTCCCATTTCATTTCTTTCTCATTTAGGGAATCTGATAGAAAAAAATCGTATTTTTGTAGATGCATTGTCCCAATATGTCGATTCCTGTTAGGGATTGACTGCTGTCCTGCTTATAAGCCATAATCCATTGTCTTTCCGATGAATTCCATTATAATAGGATACAGCTCCCTACAGAAACGCAAAAAACGTAATAGTAGCCTGAAAAAGGCGGGTGTTTTCTGCAGGAGAAAAGCAAAAAACATGGAAAATGAGGGGATCGTATGGCTGAAATCCGAATCGCGATTGTTGACGACAACGAAGAGTTGCGGGCCACGCTGAGCGCGTTTCTTCAGCGGGAACAGGATATGCAGGTAGTCGCCGAAGTGGGCAACGGCCTGGACGCTATCAAGCTCATCGGCTCAGCGCCGCTGGATGTGCTGCTGCTGGACATGATTATGCCTGGGATGGATGGCTTTGGCGTGTTGGCCCGGGTTCAGCAGCTGCCGCCGGAAAAGCGGCCCCAGATCATCGCGGTTACGGCATTGGGCCGGGACGATTTCATCCGCCGGGCAGTGGAGATGGGCGTGACATATTACATGATCAAGCCCGTGGAGCTGCCGGTTTTGCTGGAACGGATTCGGGAGATTGCTCGTCCCGCCGCCATCCAGCCCGCAAACAGCCGCGCAATGGCGCTGCCGCAGCTGTCGCTGGAGGATCGGCTTTCCAATCTCTTTCTGACAATGGGCATGCCCGCCCATATTAAGGGCTATCAATACCTGCGGGAGGCGGTGCGGCAGGTGGTGGCCAATCCATCGATGCTGGGCGGCATCACCAAGGAGCTCTATCCCGCCATCGCCCATAAATTCGGCACCACCTCCAGCAAGGTGGAGCGGGCCATCCGCCACGCCATCGAGGTTGCCTGGAGCCGTGGCCGGGTGGACTCACTCAATCAAGCCTTCGGATGCTGCGTCGTTTATCCGGAGGAAAAGCCCACAAACGGCGAATTCATCGCCCTGCTGGCCGATAAGCTTTCCAGCGCCGAGCATAGCGCCTGACAGCTTTACAAATGTAAAACCTTTCCGTTTCCTCCCAATTCTGTTGAATTAATCGGCAGTTTCCGATATAATAGAATCGTCGGATATCTTTTCCAGGCGAAGATGGAAGATGGAGGAAATGACAATGAAGCAAAAAGCAAAAAAGATATTAACGTATGGTTTGGCGTTTTCCCTGATGACGGCTTCTCTCCCGGCGTATGCCGCCGAGATCGGCACAGGTGCGGGGATCGGTTCCGGAGCGGGCATTGGATCTGGGGCGGGCATCGGTTCCGGGGCGACCGTCCTGTATCCCACCACGCCGCCGATCGGTTCCGGGGCGACCGTCCTGTATCCCACCACGCCGCCGATCGGTTCCGGGGCGACGTATAATCCCTATGGCGACACCTATCTGAACCAGATCATGTATGTGAACACCGCCAATCACGGCAAGCTGAACCTGCGGGCGCTGCCCTATCAGGGCTCCGCCTGCATCGGGCAATATGCTTATGGCACGTCAGTGCTGGTGCTGTCGATGAATAACGGCTGGGCGTATGTGCTGGTAGACGGCCAATACGGCTATATGATGAGCCAGTATCTGAGCTATTACCAGCCCACCCCCTCTTATAATCCCACGCCTTCCGAATCCACGGTGATGTATGTCAAAACCGGGAACAGCGGCCGGCTGCATCTGCGGATGAGCCCCTATCAGAGTGCGCCGTCCCTGGGGCTGTATGCCAACGGCACCCAGGTGACCGTGATCAGCCGCAGCGGCGCGTGGGTCTATGTGAATGTAGGCGGCCAGTACGGCTACATGATGCGCAAGTTCCTGACCGCATCCTACGCCCCCGATCCCACCCCTGCGCCGGCTACTCCCACCGAAACCACGGTCATGTTCGTGAAAACCGGCAATTCCGGGCGGCTGCATCTGCGACTCAGCCCCTCTCAGAGCGCCGCGTCGATGGGCCTGTATGCCAATGGAACTCAGGTCAGCATGATTTCTCACAGCGGCGGCTGGGCATACGTCATAACGCCCGACGGCCGCTACGGCTATATGATGCGCAAGTTCCTCAGCTATACCGCGTCGGCTTCCACGCCTACCACGCCCCCGTCCAGCTCGACCGTTCGCACCGGCGAATACGCCACGGTGGCGCAGGCCAAAAACTCGTATGTGAACCTTCGCTCCTATGAGAGCATCACCAGCTACAACGTGATTGCCCAGGTGCCCAGCGGAACGGTGGTGCTGGTGCTGGCGGCGGGCGACGTATGGTGCCAGATTCAATACGGCACCATGACGGGCTATATGCTCACCGCGTTCCTGCGCTGAGCGCTGTTGGCAGGCGCACGTTTGTCCGCGAGATACAAACATTTTCCAGCCGCCGGGGCGGCGGTTCATCCGGGCTGACGATTTTTCCGTCGGCCCGTTTTTTTCATCTTTACATCTTTCCCCCGCTGTGCTATCATGCATTCGGAAAGAATCGACAGATACGGAGGCGCGGGCATGGACGCGATTTCCACCACGCTGGATGCAGTTTGTCTGGCGGCGCGGATCATTCTGGAAAGCGGCGGAGAAACCTATCGGGCGGAAGAAACGGTGGAGCGAATGTGCGCGGGGTTGGGCATTGAACATGTAGATGCGTTGGCCCTTCCCACCGGCATTATGCTCACCCTGTCCGCCGACGGCGGAACCTCGCTGACCCGCATCGTCCGGGTGCGCAGCAGAAACATCAATCTTAAACGGCTGGATGACTGCAATCAGGTGTCCCGTCAGGTGGCCCACGGAGAGATGTCGGCGGCTGAAGCGCTGAACCGGCTGCGGGCAATCCATGCGTCCTCGCTGACCCGGCTGCCTCTGATTACGCTGGCAGGCGCGCTGTCCTCGGCCAGCTTTGCAATGATGCTGGGGGGCGGATGGATTGATTTTGGCATCGCGTTTATCTGCGGAGCGCTGGTACAGCTGGTGCTGCCGCCGCTAAGCCGCCATCGGGTGCCGCCGCTGGTTTCGGGATTGGTGCTGGGCTTTTTGACCACGCTGATCACCCTGCTGGGCACCCTGTGCTTTCCCAGTGTGACCATCGACCCCATCATCGGCGGCGCGATCATGCCCATGCTCCCCGGCCTGGCCACCACCAATGCTATCCGGGATACCATCCGAGGCGATCTGGTGTCCGGCGGGGCGCGATTCACAGAAGCCATTCTCACGGCGGTGATGATTGCCGCCGGCATCTGCATTATGCTGAGCATGTGGAGGGGATTTTGATGCACTGGGCGCTGCAAGTGCTTTCCAGCTTCGTGGCCGCGGCCTGTTTCTCGGTGCTGCTGTATCAGCCGCGGGGCACGATCATCGTCAGCTCGCTGATTGCCGCAGCGGGCTACGGGCTGTTTCTGCTGCTGGGGCAAACCACCGCAGGCTATTTCTTTGCAACGCTGCTGATCGCCGTGTGCTGCGAGGTCTGCGCCCGAATCATGAAGCGGGTGGCCACGCTGTTTATCACCAGTGCGCTGATTCCGCTGGTGCCCGGCGTGGGATTGTATCGCACCATCCGCTATATCGTGGAAACCAACTATGATCAGGCCCTGTCGGTGGGCACCAGCACGCTGATGGGCATCTGCGCCATCGCGCTGGGGATCACCTTCTCTTCTCTGTTCTTTGCCAATCTGCGCAAAAAACAGCAGAAAAAAATCCCATGCTGACCGCGCGGACGTATCTGGCCCTGCAGGATTGGCCCGCGGCGGAGCGGACGTTTTTGCTGGATCCGCGGTTTGCAGTGATCGGCGGCAGCGGTGATGGCCAGACGGCCCTTTCGGAAACGGCGGCGCTTTCGCCGGAGCTGCTCATTGTGGACAGTGTGCTTTCCGGCATGGATGGACAGACGCTGCTCAGGCATTTGCAGCAACGGATTCAGCCGCCCCGGACGGTCTATCTGATGCGATTTTTCCGGGAAAAAGCGCCGCTGGCTGACGAAGCCTTGCCCTGGCCGGGAACAGCAGAAGCGCTGCTGACCGTCGCCCGGCAGGCCGTCAGTCATCCCCTCCCCTGCCTGGCAGCCGCTCATGAGTCCCTGCGTCTGACCCTTGCAGAAGCACTGCTGGACGCGTTGGCTATGCCCCGCACCCTGAAGGGTTTTTCCGCCACGGCGCTTGCCGCGGCCCTGAGTGCCAGCGCTCCCTGGCTGCTGGCGGATAAGCGCGGGCTGCTGTATCCCGTGCTGGCCCAGCGGCTGCATACCACCGGCCCTGCGGCGGAGCGGGCCATCCGCACCGCCATTGAGCATACCTGGCTGCTGGGCGATCTGGCCGCCATTCAGCGCCTGTTTGGCCTGGCTGTGGATGCGGAACGAGGAAAGCCCACCAACGCCGAGCTGCTGGCCCAGCTGGCGGAGCATGTGCGTCGGGAGGGCCAGAAGCGGCTGCTGGCTCAAACGGATGGCGCCGCACAATGACACCGTATTGCGCCATATGCCCGTTTTCAAAACATGGGCGTAACGGCAAACCGTTATACGACAATGCACCCCGGATTGGGAAGGAAACGATGATTCGTTTTTCCGCTCATCCGAGGTGCATTGTCATTCAGACCGATTCCGGGACAGTTTTTAGAAGAACGGGATTATTTCTCGTCTCCATCCTGCCTGCGGCCGCCAAAAAGCCCGCCGCCCATTTCCTGAAAGGAGCGCTTCCATTTATGCAGCGCATCCTTGCCCCGCCCGGACGCGGCGAACGCGTAGATCAGTACGCCTGCCACCAGCGCGATCATCAGCCAGATCAGGCCGCTCCATCCGCCCTTGTTTTCCGCCGTCTCGTCGGCCTTGGTGCCCGCTGCCCCGGTCACGCCGCCATACAGCGTTTTGTTCATCACGTTGGCCATGTAACCGGTAGACGTGAGCACATCGTCTTTCTCACTGGTATACGTGCCGAACTCCAGCAGCACTGCCTGACTCATCAGATCCTGATTATAGGTGCCCTTGCCGATATAAATATCCTTAATCAGCCCGGGATACATCTGATCCGCCACAGCCTTGATCTGGGCGGCGAATTCCTTATTGGCGCTGGCGTTCTGATTGGATCTTCCCACCAGCAGCCGCACCTTGGTCATGTCCGTCCCGGCCACGCTGCCTTCGTATTCCTCCGGATCGGGGATACCGTCCCGGTGAATATCCATCACCGCGTCCACGCCCTCCTCCACCAGATTGGCGGCGGTGGCGCGGCTGCGGCGATAGGCCCCCGCGTCGTGGGGAAAATGGGTTTCATCGCTGTAATACACGGTGATGCCCTGCTTCTCCAGCGCCGCCTTGAAGGATTCGGCCACGTCGTAAATCCCGCCGCGTTTTTCATCGCTGCTGGTGCCGTCGGTGGGTTTATAGCTTTCGTCGCTGTGGGTGCAGTATAGGGCCACGGCCTTGCGCTGCCCCGCCACCGGCTGGGCCTCCTGAGACAGCCAGCTCACATCTGGCAGCGCATATTCGCCCAGTGCGTCCGTCCGCGCTTCCTTGCGGGTATGATCCACCGCCGTGACCCGGAAATGCAGATTATTCCCGGCGATATATTCATCCCCCACATCCGGCACGCCCGCATAGCTGGCGATTCTTTCGCCCTGGGGCGACAGCAGCGCATAAACCTCGTCCCCGTCCGTTTCCTGGGCCAGCGCCGTCAGGGGCGTCAGCAGGGCCAGCAGCAGCACCACAGCCAGCAGCTTTTTGCTCATTTTTTCGTTTCCTCCTTGCGCACGGGCGTGTCCACCGCATCCCGGTTTTCCCGGCGATGGGGACGCACGGCCCGCTCGATCAATTCCCCCACCAGCTCTGCCAGCAGCACCGCCAGCAGCCCGGAGATCACCACTGCGTCCATCATCCCCGCGCCGCCCAGCACCAGCGTCTGGCTCAGGCCCTGGCTCCAATTCACCACGGCCACCGCCACATCCGCCAGCACCACGCCCAGCACGCCGCAGATAAACGCCGCCCGGCGGGAGCGACCCAGCAGGTAAGCCACCGCGCCGCCTGCCAGCCCATAGACATAATTGGGATCGAGCACGATCTGTTCGGGTTCATTGGGCATCACCCGCCCCAGGAAAAACACAATCGCTCCGGTGAGTACGCTGCCGATCACCGCGCGCCAGAATTCCTTTGCGGTATCCGTTTTAATCAGCAGATAGACGCACACCCCCAGGGGCACCACCGCGCCGCCCAGGTTCACCGCCACCCGACCGATCCGAATATCCGGCACCAGGCCTCCAAAGAATATGGCCGCAGCAATAATCAGCGCGGCCCGATCGCTCAGCTGCATTTTATCCAGCACCCGCTGCGCCACCCCAAACAACACCAGCACTGACACAATCGCCAGCAAAATCAGCCCGATTGACATGCGCCCTTTCCCTCCGCATCTGCTTTTTTGTTTTCCCTTTCATCATGCCCAGTTCATGGTTTGTTATGCTTTGCGGCTGTACAAGCGGGGCAAACGGTGGTATAATTCAGGCAGATTGGATCAGAAAGGAGGCAGCAAGTGGGGCAAATTGAAGCGGTGATTTTTAATCTGGACGGCGTGCTCGTGACCACCGATGCCTGCCATTTTCAGGCATGGCGGCAAATGGCCCGGGAGCACGGCATTCCCTTTGACAAAGCGATGTATGAAACGATTCGGGGAAAAAGCCGGATGGATGGGCTGAGCCTGATGCTCGAAAAAGCCCAGCGCAGCTTTTCCGAGGGCGAAAAGCTGGCTCTGGCCACCCGGAAAAACGATCTGTATATGACCTATATCGAAGCCCTGGGACTGGAATGCATGCTGCCGGGCGCGGCTGAAACCGTGGATGCGCTGAAAAAAAAGGCCTGAAGGTGGCCGTTGGCTCCTCCAGCCAGAATGCGCATTTTATTCTTCGGCAGCTGCGGCTGCGGGAGCAGTTTGACGCCGTAGCGGACGGCAATCAGACCATGTTTCTCAAGCCCCATCCCGAGGTGTTTTTGCTGGCAGCCCGGAAAATGGGCGTGCAGCCGGCGGGATGCCTGGTGGTGGAGGACGAGGAGGATGGGCTCATCGCCGCCCATCGGGCCGGCATGCGGGCGCTGGGGCTGGGCAAGGCAGCCGGCAGCCCCGAAGCGGATTTCCGAGCGGACAGCCTGGCGCTTGTCGATCTGCCCGCGCTGATCGCCCGGGCGAATCAGCAGCAGAATTGAACCGTATTTGAGGCAGCTCGGTACGGAAAATGTATTTTTCGCCCGGATGCGCTTGCCAAAATCATCCAAGCGTGTTAAGCTGTTTCTGCGTTCAAGATAAACTGAATTTTTTAAGGAGGTTTCCCATGCTCAAACAGGATGTGGCGCAGGCCGTGATTGCGGAAGCGCTGAAAACTGGCGGCGATTTTGCCGAAATTTTCCTGGAAGACCGGTTGAATAACAACCTGTCCATGCTGTCCGGCAAGGTGGAAAGCGTCAACAGCCGGCGGCTGCACGGCGCCGGCGTGCGGGTGTTTAACGGCGTGCAGGGCGTCTATGTGTATACCAATGATACCACCGAAAAGGGCCTGATGGACTGCGCCCGCCGGGCGGCCTCCGCCGTGGCGGCCCAGAGCCGCTATGCGGCCAAGCCCCTGATGTGGCAGGAAACGCCGTCCATCCATCCCATTCTGGAAATGCCCAATCAGGTAAAGAGCCAGAAAAAGGTGGAGAAAATGAAGGCAGCGCAGGCCGTGCTCAAGCAGTACGATGAAATTGCCCAGGCCACCGTGAATTATATGGACAGTGTGCAGCGGGTCTGGATTGCCAACAGCGAAGGCCTGTTCACCTCCGATACCCGGGTTTATACCCGCTTTTCCGTGGCGGCCATCGCTTCCAATGGCACTGAAAACCAGCGCGGCTTCTCCGGCCCTGGCGCCATGCAGGGCTTTGAAATTTTCGATCAGCGCATCGACCCGGAAAAGACCGCCAAGATCGCTGCAGACCAGGCCGTGACCATGCTGCATGCCCCCGTCTGCCCCGCCGGCGTGATGCCCGTGGTGATCGACAACGGCTTTGGCGGCGTGATCTTCCACGAGGCCTGCGGCCATTCCCTGGAAGCTACGTCCGTAGCCGTTGGCAACAGCGAATTCTGCGGCAAGCTGGGCCAGAAGGTAGCCTCCGACAAGGTGACGGCTATTGACGACGGCACCATGACCAACGAATGGGGCAGCGAAAACATCGATGATGAAGGCACCCCCACCACGCGCCTGGTGCTCATTGAAAACGGCGTACTCAAGAATTATATGATCGACAGGCTCAATTCCCGGCGCATGCAGATGCCTGTCACGGGCAGCGGCCGGCGGCAGGGCTATATGTTCGCCCCCACCTCCCGGATGCGCAACACCTATATCGCCGCGGGCACCGATGATAACGACGAAATCATCTCCTCGATGGGCGACGGGCTGTATGCCAAATCCATGGGCGGCGGCTCTGTGGAGCCCTCCACCGGCAAATTCAATTTCGCCGTCAGCGAAGGTTATCTGGTCAAGGGCGGCAAGATCGTGCATCCCGTCCGGGGCGCGTCCCTGATCGGCCGGGGCAGCGAGATTCTCCCGCTGATTGACCGGGTGGGCAAGGATATGAAGATGGCCCAGGGCATGTGCGGCTCACTCAGCGGCAGCGTGCCCACCAACGTAGGCCAGCCCATGATCCGCGTCAGCTCCATCACCGTGGGCGGACGCTGAGAAAAGGAGGAAAGCGGATATGACTGATTTTATTCATGCGCTTCTGGACGCGGCCAAGAAGGCCGGCATCGAAGCGGCGGAGATCTATCTGGCCTCCGGCGACAGCTTCCGCGCCATGTGCCAGCAGGGCCAGATCAATAACTATACCGTGAATACCACCAAGGGCCTTTCCCTGCGCGGGCTGTATCAGGGCAAGATGGGCTATGCCGCCACCGAGGCCTTCGATGACGAAGCCATCGCCCAGCTGGTCAGCGGCGTGATCGAAAGCGCGCAGCTGACCGAGGACGAGGACGTGCAGGAAATTTACCACGGCGATGAAAAGTATCCCGAGGTGAACACCTATAATCCCGCGCTGGATCAGGTGGATGAGAAGCGGAAGCTGCAGTTTGTGCTGGATCTGGAGAAGAAGGCCAAGGAGCGGGATCCCCGGATCGTGCAGCTGGCTTACGATATGATCACCACTTCCTCCAGCGAAACCCGCATCGTCAATTCCTATGGCCTGGATCTGCATCATAAGAGCAATCTGGCCTTCTCCTTCATCAACGCGCTGGCTAAGGACGGCGACCGGGTGGCCACCGGCGGTGGCTTCGCCTGCTCCAACGATTTTGAAGCCCTGAGCGTGGATCAGATCGTGGATGACGCGGTTAGCGAGGCGGTGTATATGCTCACTGCCGAGCCCGTTCCCAGCGGCACCTATCGGGCCATCATCGAAAACAAATGCATGCCCGATCTGCTGGCAGCTTTTTCCAATGTGTTCTCCGCCGAGGCCGCCCAGAAAGGCCTGAGCCTGCTGGCAGGCAAGGAAGGAGAAATGATCGCTTCCGAAGCGGTGACGCTGATGGATGATCCCCTGCTGAAAAACGGTCTGGCCAGCCAGCCCTTTGACGCAGAGGGCGTGGCCACCTATACCAAGGCCCTCATCGAAAACGGCAAGCTGACCACCCTGCTGCATAACCTCAAGACCGCCCGCAAGGCCGGCGTGAAAACCACCGGCAACGCGGCCAAGGCCGGCTATGCCGGGGATGTGCAGGTGGCCCCCAGCAATCTGTATCTCAAGCCCGGGGAAAAGACCCTGGCCCAGATGATGGAAGACATGGGCGACGGTCTGGTGATTAACGACGTTTCCGGCCTGCATGCAGGCGCGGACGCCATCAGCGGCGATTTCTCGCTGCTGGCCCAGGGCTACACCGTGAAGAACGGCAAAAAGGATCAGGCCGTGGAGCGGATCACCGTGGCGGGCAATTTCTATCAGCTGCTGAAAAACATCCGCGTGGTGGGCAGCGATCTGATCTTCCCCGGTTCCTCCGTGGGCAGCCCCTCGGTGGACGTGGGTGAAATCTCTGTGGCGGGCAAGTAACCCCTGCCTGACGGGGCGCGCAGCGCGAAAAGCGGCATGCGCGTCCCGTTTTTTTTATCGTGAAACGGGATGTTTTTTGCAGGAAGCGAACCGATCCCGCTTTGGCTTCGTCTAATAGGTGAAAAGCAGGAAGGAGGAGAGGCCCTTGCGCAAGGATGCGTTTCTGGAAATGGCGCTGTCTCAGGAGCGAACGCTCTATCGCGTGGCCAAAACCCTGCTGCGCTCTGACGCGGACTGCGCCGATGCGGTGCAGGAAGCGCTGCTCAAGGCCCTGAGCGCGTCAGGACGGCTGCGCAATGAGCAATACGCCAAAACCTGGCTGATCCGCATTCTCATCAATACCTGCAAGGACATGCTGCGCAAATCCGCCCGCTGCCAGACCGTGGCGCTGACGGAGCTGTATCCTGCCCCGGACGAAAGCGAGCAGCGGGAACTGTATGACGCGCTGCAATGCCTGGATGAAGCCCTGAGGCTGCCCCTGGTGCTGCATTATCTGGAGGGGTTCCCGGTGAAGGATATCGCGCGGATGCTGCGGGCGCCGGAGGGAACGATCAAGCGCCGCATGTGGCAGGCGCGAAAGGAGCTGCGTTCCATGCTCAGCGAGGAGGCGATTTCCCATGCATGATGAAAAGCTGAAGACAACCCTGGAAAGCGCCTTCCCGGAAACGCCGGCGCTTTTCCATCACCGGCTGCTGGAAACGGCGCAGGCATGCCGGGAAAAGAAGGCGCGCCTTCCCCTGCGCCCGGCGCTGCGCCTGGCGCTGATCTGCCTGGCGGCGCTGATGCTCTGCGGCGGAGCGATTGCCGCCATGACCCATTACGGCGTGCTGAACTTCGATTCCGGATGGGACGACGCATTTTATTTCACCCTGCCCCAGGCCCAGTCTATGATTCAATATGATCTGGCCCAGGAAACCACCGGCCGCCTGCGCTGGCAGGTGAAGGAAGCGGTATACGATGGCCGCATCCTCAGCATCCTCTATGCCATCCGGGATCTGGACGCATCCCAGCCCGTATCCGTGGATGAGCAGTACGCCGCCGCGGATGCGATGCGGCTGCGGGAGGGCGTATATCTCCAATGCGATGGAAACGGCGAAATTTTCGTCAATGGCAAGGGCGTAAACCTGAACGCCGTCAGCTGCCGCCCCGGCGGGGAAAACGGCGAGGTGGAGTTCTGGGTGGATTGCCGGATGGAGTACTGCGATCCCGACACAGGCGATTATCTGCGCATTGCCCCGGAAGGCACGCTGACCATCGAATTACCCTTTAGTTATATCCGGGAAAAGGCCGAAGGCGAACCGGACGCGCTGCGCTTCCAGCTGGAAGCCGGGGACGCGGCCACCCGCTATTCCCTGGCGCTGCCCAAGCCCTATACGCTGCCCTCCGGCGCAACGCTGACCTTCACCGATCTGCATTTCTCTCCCGCCGCCGTGTTTATGGATTTCCAGATTGCCGTGCCGCCATCCCAGGCGCAGGCCATGGCCGGGGTGAGCAGGGATGATTATGAGGCCTATGAAGCCGCGCTGGCCTCCTGCGTGCCCGAATACAGCGCCTGCTGGGATGCGCAGCTGGAAAACAGCCGGGGCGAAACCCTGGGCATGAGCAAGGAAGCATCCTTTTGGGATACGTTCCTGCCAGACGGCGCCCTGCTGCTGAACTACCATAGGGAGTTTGCCCCCAGCGATCGCTATACGGACACCGTTTATCTGCGGCTGGATGACGTGCGCGTGCCCATCCCCATGCAGTATTTATCCGATTTGCCATAACTGCTTTTTCTGATCCCGCTTTCCGGCGGGAAACCGCCGGGCTTATTTTCTGTACCCAATTTGCACATAAAAAGGAGGAACAACCCATGAAACTGCAAAAGCTGCTTGCCCTGCTGCTATGCCTGTTGCTGCTGCCAGTCGCCGCGCCTGCGGAGGAGGAAGTGACGCTTCAGGTGTACGACTGGATCAGCGAAGAAACGCTGGATGCGTTTGCTCAGGCGCATCCCGGCATCCGGGTTTCGCTGGTGGATTCCCTGCCGGGTTCTCTGCAGGATGCGCTGGTATCCGGCGCGGACATCGATGTATATGCCGTTTCCGCGGACAGCAGCTTCGAGGAGCTGCTGCGCAAGGGTTATGCCGCGCCCCTGGAAAATGACGTGCTTGTGGCCCGGGCGCAGCGCCTGCAGCCTGCCCTGCGGGAGCTGGTGCTGCGGGAGGGGCAGCTCATGGCCTATCCCGCGGATCTTTCTCTGGATACCTGGACGCTGGACGTAACCGGCTGGGAGGAAGCCGGCTTTGCCGAGGCGGATGCGCCCCGGACCATCGCCCAGTTTCTGGACGCGTTCCAGCTGTGGCAGGATGAAAAGAGCGATGACTTTGCCGATCGCTGCTTCTTTGAGGGCACACTGGAAGATTTCATCCGGGTGCTGGCGAACCAGTATATCGCCCAGGCGGAACAGGCAGATCAGCCTGTGTCCTTTGATACGCCCGCCTTCCGGGATGCGCTTGCCCTGCTGGATCAGGCCCGGCCGCTGTTTGCCGCAAATGCTGAAAAAATGGATGCGCTGATGAACGGAGAGTTTACGGCCATGCCCTTGATTTACGCTTACGGCATGGGCTATGGCTACACGATGCTGGACGATCATCTTGCCCGGCCGCTGGCGATTCCAGCCCTGACGGACACGGACACACCGCCGGTGAAGGGCCAGACCCGGCTGTGGGTTTGCAGCGCCCGGTCTGCCCATCCTCGGGAAGCGGCGCAGCTGATCGATTTTCTGGCGCAAAGCGCCCTGACGGATACCCAGTACGCCCTGTATCAGGACATGACCAAGCCCCTGGAAAACCCGCGGTTTGCCGATCTGCTGGCCCAGCGCACAGCGGAAAAGGCGCAGCTCACAGCGCAGCTTCAATCCTGCAAGGCGGAGGAAAAGCAGGCGCTGGAGGATCGGCTGGCCTGGGTGGAAAGCTGGCTGGGCCGGCAGGATGAAATTCGCTGGATCATCACGGAAAAGGACATTGCCCTGTATCAATCCCTGGTTCGCGGGCTGTTTGTGCCCACCCAGTCCCACTATCTGGCGGACGGCAGCAACAGCGCCGCAGCCATCGACGGGCTGATCACCCGGTTCGCGGATGGGGAAACGCAGGCGGAGGGCTTCATCGACGGGCTGAATCAGATCTGCCGTCTGGCGTATCTGGAGCAATAAGCCGAATTTTTCCGCCCCGGCAGGAGATCGCGCTTGAAAGCCGAATATCTGATTCATCAGGATTCGAATAATCGCACAAGGGATGAGGGGGACGCAACCATGAAGGCGCACGTTCTGCCGCTGGCGCTGTCGCTTGTCGGGGTGATTCTGTTCTATCTGATTTACACGGGGCATCGATTCCGGCCGAACAAATCTGGCCGTCACGAGTCCTATCGCGCGCTGGTTTTCAAAGGGCTGGCCACCCTATGCGCCGCGGCGCTGGGGGCATATGGCGCGTGGCTTTCCCCCACGCCGCCGCACATGCTGCTGGCGGCAGGGCTGGTGATCTGCACGGCCGCGGATGTGATTCTGGGGATTGATTTCATGATCGGCATGGCCGTGTTCGGGCTGGGTCATGTGGCCTATTCCCTGAGCTATGTGCTGGCCAGCCCGCCCGGGCTTCCCAGCCTGATCGGTTTTCTGGCGCTGAGCGCGTTTGTGCTGCTGGGCGTAGTGCCCTGGCTGAGGAAGCATCGCGCAGGAAAGCCGGTAGCGCCGTTTGCCGCGTATGCAATGGTGCTGGCCGTGATGCTCGCGCTGGCGATCCCGCAAAAGCCGGTGCTGCTGGCGGGGGCGTTTCTGTTTGTGGCGTCCGATGCCATGCTGGCAGGCCGGGTAATCGCCCATGTGCAGGGCAAGGCATACAGCCGCATCTGCCTGCTGCTTTACTACCTGGCCCAGTATCTCATCGCCGCATCCACACTGGCGGGGTAAAACGGGAATAATACGGGGGAACCATTCTTTGCGGCCAAAGGACAGTTCCCCCGTGCCCCCTCCAAGAAAGCCATAGGGATCATTCATGCTTTCATCCTATCCGTGCGATACACAAACGTTTCCCTGCCATTCTGGGGCGCATTGCGGATCAGGAAGCATCATAATTTTCCTTAAATCGGCCTTCTTTGGAAGAACGCGAGAGGAGCCTTCTTTCTCCTGAAAGAACGCTCCTCTCGCGCATTTATTTCTTTAATTCACGCATCTACCAGCTCCAGCAGCTCCGCGGGAGCGGCAATCAGATGTCGGGCGTGGGCCGTTTCCAGCTCTGTCCGGGGCCGGAATCCCCAGAGCACGCCCACGGTCTCCATCCCCGCTCCGTTGCCGCAGCCCATGTCCGTGGCCGTATCGCCCACATACCAGAAATTCGCCGGCACAATGCCCAGCGACCGGGCAATTTTCAGCGCGCCATCCGGGGCGGGCTTCAGCGCCAAGCCCTCCACCCGGCCCTGAACGCAGGCAAAAGGATAGCCCGGAAAATAGCAGGAAAGCACGCTTTCCGCATCCGCCTGATCTTTATTCGTCAGCACGCAGACCTTCAGCCCTCGCGCTGCCAGCGCATCCAGCAGCGCCGGAATGCCGGGATAGGCATGGCTCTTTTCCCGGCAGTGCTGGGCGTAATCCGCCATATAGGCGCGCAGCACCTGCTCATAGCAATCCGTTCGCGGCCCCACGGCCCGCTCCGCCAGCTTCAGCACGCCATTGCCAACCTTGAATTTGTAATCCTCCTCCGGGTACATGGGCAGCCCGGCTGCTTGCAGCGCCCGGTTCATGGCCCCGGCGATGTCCGGCAGGGAATTGACCAGCGTGCCGTCCAGATCAAAAATCACGCCCTTTTTCATGGCGCATCCTCCTCTCTTGAAACCGCTGGCATTGTATCACAGAACACCCGGGAATGCAACGGCTCATCCCGGGGCATGCTAACGGCAAAAAGGAGGAATGGCGATGAAACGGTTTTGGAAGGGATTGGGGGCGACGCTGGGCGTTGGCCTGCTGGCGGCGGCCTTTCTGATGCTGGCCCCGGCGGCGCAGGCGCCCTTGGAGGAGATAGGAATGGAAACGGCGCAGACCACCCCCGCCGTGCCCGCTCGGGATGCAGCCAACGCAGGCGAACGGCTTTCGGCGAACAGTGAGCTGACGCAAACCATGTGCTTTTCCCGCTGCGGCCATAGCGTGACCCGGCGCATTCATCCGCCGGAAATGCTGGCGGGAGCGGATTTTGCCGCCGTGCAGGCGTATTACGCGCTGTGGCAGATCGAGGATTTCTCCACTGCTGCCGTGTCCATGCGCCGGGAGATTCCCCTCTATTGCCCCATGCATCAGGTGGCCGGGGTGAATGAAGCGGGAGAAGTGGTTCTCAGCGAAAATCAGTATGGCGATGGCATGGCCGTGGTGGCGGAAACGCAATGGCGGCTGGATGATTTTCCGGAGGACATGCAGCAGGCGCTGCTGCTGGGCAAGGGGTTCGACAGCCGGGACGCGGCGCTGGACTGGCTGGCGGCGCATTGACAGAACCGGGGAAAGCGGCTATAATTTTCTTACCAATGAAATTCCCGGGAGGAAGCCATGCCACAGAAAAACGCGCGGAACAAATCCGGCCGCCGGGCCCCGTACCTTTTTATGGCGCTGGCCATGCTTTTGCTGCTGGCGCTGATTTTCCTGGGCGTACGCGCCCTGAACGCCTGGAACGCTTACGAAAAAGCCGCCGCAATCACACCCACGCCGTCGCCTACGGTGCGTCCCGTGAGCGTGACCACGCCGCCGGATTTTGTCACCTATACCCCCGCTCCCTCGCCCACCCCCAGCTATCTGACCAATGGCTCCTCGGGGGAAATGGTGACGCAACTACAGCAGCGGCTCAAGGAGCTGGGGTTCTATACCGGCCAGATCGACGGCCAGTATGGCAGCGGCACCAAAAGCGCCGTGACCCTGTTCCAGCAGCAGCATAATCTGGACGCGGACGGCGTGGCCGGGCAAAAGACCCTGGCCGTGCTCTATTCGGACAACGCCAAGCAGGTGGTTATCACCCCCTCGCCCGCGCCGGTGGATACCCTGGATGGCAGCGTGCCTCTGCTGGTAAACAAGCAAAACCCCGTGGGGAAGGATTTCGTCCCGGCGGATCTGGTGCGGGTGAAGGACCTGGCCGGGGATCTGTTCACCTATGCGGATAACGATACGCAGGGGGTGCGGGAGGCTGTGGAGGCCCTGATTGCCATGATTCAGGACGCGGAAAATCAGGGCTATACGCCCTGGAAGCTGCGGGAGGGTTATCGCACGTATGCCGCCCAGAAGCGGATTTTTGACAACCAGGTGGAGAAATACATTGCCGAGCGGGAGATGACAAGAACCCAGGCGGTGTCCGCCACCCGGCAGACCGTGGCTGATCCCGGCTGCAGCGAGCACCATACCGGCCTGGCCTTTGATCTGAATGTGCCCGGGGAGTATTTTGCGGATACGGCCCAGTATCTCTGGCTCAACGCCCATTGCTGGGATTACGGCTTTATCATGCGCTATACCGACGATAAGCAGGACATTACCGGCATCACCGGCGAGGAATGGCATGTGCGGTATGTAGGCGTGGAGCACAGCCAGAAAATGCAGGAGCTGGGCTATTGCCTGGAGGAATATGTGGAATATCTGAACGGGCAGAACTGAGCTGGCCCGAAAAATCCGTCGTTGGCGGCCATTGGCGTCTGCCAGCAGCAGATTTTTGTGTTTTTCCGCTGTTTTTCCCTTGACAAACAGGATTTCTTTTGTACAATAGAGGAGAAATCAGGCGGCGAAAGCCGTCTGCATAGAATAGAGGCGCGGCGATCAAGAGTACGCTTTCGGAGCTGGCAGGCAGCGAAGAAGAAAGCGAAAAGGGAAAGCCGCCGAAACGGCCCCCGCTGCAAGGGCGCCGTTGGGCGAAGGGAAAATATCTCTCCGACTGTCACGGCCGGTTTCGCCGCCGTGGGGCGCTATTCAAGGTTTTATCAGCGGATAAGGCTGCGAAGCGTCTTTGCGTTTCGCAGCTTTTTATCATTCATTTTTAAGGAGGGCTTTCATCATGAAGAAGATCATCGCTTGTCTGGCCGCGCTGGTGCTGCTGTGCGGCTGCTGCTCCGCCCTGGCCGAGGGCACGCTCCGGGTAGGCATGGAATGCAATTACGCGCCCTTTAACTGGACTCAGACCGAGGAAAGCGAATACACCGTGCCTATCGAAGGAGGCATGGGCTACGCCGATGGATACGATGTGCAGATTGCCAAGCGCCTGGCCGAAGGGCTGGGAATGGAGCTGGCGATTGTGAAGACCGAATGGGACGGTCTGCCGATGGGCGTGATGAGCGGCATGCTGGATGCGATTATCGCCGGCATGAGCCCCACGGAAGAACGCCGGGCCACCCTGGATTTCTCCGATGCGTATTATACCAGCCGTCTGGTGGTGGTGGTGCGCAAGGACAGCAAGTATGCCGGCGCCAAGACCCTTGCTGATCTTTCCGGCGCGGCCATTACCGGCCAGCTGAACACCTTCCATTATTCCGTGATTCCCCAGATTCCCGGGGTGAATCAGGTGATGGCGATGGAAACCTTCCCCGCGATGGTGGTGGCGGTAAAGGCCGGGGCGGTGGACGGCTATGTGGCCGAGCAGCCCGGGGCGGAAGCGGATTGCATGGCCAATCCGGAGCTGACCTATATCCGCTTTGAGGACGGGCAGGGCTTCGTGGCCTCCGAAGATGATGTGTCCATCGCCGTGGGCCTGCAAAAGGGCAGCCCCCTGATGGAAAAAATCAACGAAATCCTTGCTTCCATTGATGAGGATACCCGCCTGCAGCTGATGCTGGACGCGCAGTCCCGCCAGCCGCTGAACCAGTAAACGCCTCTCCCCTTGCATTGCTAAATCCGCACGATCAATAAAAAGGAGCTTCCGTCATGACGCTGCCAACCACGTTTCTGGGATGGGTATCCCTGCTGCTTGAAAAGTATGGCCCGCTGTTTCTCAGCGGCGCTGGCTATACCATGCTCATCGCCGTCGTCGGCACGGCGGCCGGGTTTGCGCTGGGCCTGCTGGTGGCCATTGTGCGAACCATCCCGGTCTCAGGCAAGGATTCGTGGATAAAGAAAACGGGACTGAAAATCGCCTCCGTGATTCTGAATGTGTATATCGAGGTGTTCCGGGGCACGCCCATGATCGTGCAGGCAATGGTGATTTATTACGGAGCCATGATGTATATGGGCCTGCGGATGCCGGCGCTGGGCGCGGCCATGTTCATCATTTCCATCAACACCGGCGCGTATATGGCCGAAATCATCCGCGGCGGCATTATCAGTGTGGATAAGGGCCAGAAGGAAGCCGCCCATGCCATCGGCATGACCCATTGGCAGAGCATGGTGCATGTGGTGCTGCCCCAGGCAGTGCGCAACATCATGCCCTCCATCGGCAATGAGTTTGTGGTCAATATCAAGGACTCCAGCGTGCTGAACGTGATCTCCGTAAGCGAGCTGTTTTTTGTGAGCAAATCCGCCGCTGGCACGTATGCCCGGTATTTCGAGGCGTTCTTTATCACGGCAGTGATTTACTTCGTGCTCACCTTCACCGTCACGCGGCTTTTGCGGCTGCTGGAAAAGAAGATGGATGGCGGCAAGAGCTACACCATCTGCGGCTCCCAGAGCGCGTCCGACGCGCCCATTACCATCACGAAAGGGGATGTGCCCGTTGACTGAGCGGGAAATGCTGCTGGAGATCCGGCATTTGCAAAAAAGCTTTGGGGATCTGAAGGTGCTGCGGGATATTTCCTTTTCGGTGCGCAAGGGCGAAGTGATTTCCATCATCGGCTCCTCTGGCTCCGGAAAAAGCACGCTGCTGCGCTGCATCAATTTTCTGGAGGAGCCCACCGCCGGGGAGATTCTCTATCGCGGAAAAAATGCCGAATCGCTGAACCGGGCGGATTATCACGGCCATGTGGGCATGGTGTTTCAATCCTTCAATCTGTTTGCCAATATGACAGTACTTGCCAATTGCGTCTGCGGGCAGAAGCTGGTGCTCCATCGCGGGCAGAAGGAGGCCGAGGAAAAAGCGCTGTATTATCTGGACAAGGTGGGCATGGCGCCCTATCGCAATGCCCGGCCCGGCCAGCTTTCCGGCGGGCAGAAGCAGCGGGTGGCCATTGCCCGGGCGCTGGCAATGGACCCGGAAATTCTGCTCTTTGACGAACCCACCTCTGCCCTGGACCCGGAAATGGTGGGCGAGGTGCTGTCCGTCATGCGCGATCTGGCGCAGGGCGGGCTGACCATGCTGGTAGTCACCCACGAAATGGGCTTTGCCCGAGACGTGAGCAGCCGCGTGATTTTCATGGATGGCGGCGTAATCGTGGAGGACGGAGCGCCCCGGGAAATCTTCACTGCGCCCAAGCAGCCCCGCACCCAGGCGTTCCTCAGCCGGGTTTTAAAGCAGCAATAACGGTAGAAAATGTCCTCTGCATTCCCCCAAAGAAAGCCGCAAGGATGATTGCGGTTGTCTGTCTTATCATGAATGCGCCCCGGTTTGGAAAGGAAAACATACAGCGTTTTCTTTCCCAAGCCGGGGCGCATTGTCAAGTGTCAGGCAGTCTACGCCTTTATCCCAACCAGATTTCAGGCGGATGCAGTTTTATTTGAACATTTCCTTCAGGCCGCCCAGCAGATCGCTGGCCTTGCCGGCCAGGTCGTCCAGATTCAGCTTGCCCTCCACAGCGGAGGCAATGGCCTTGAGCGTATCTGCATCCAGGGAGATGCCCAGCAGATCGGCCACGGTCTTGACGGGATCCTTCTTGAACTTTTCCAGAATCGCCCCGTCTTTGGTCACTTTCTCTTCGACCTGCTCCACATACTTGGCGATATCCACGGCCATTATTCCTTCTCCTCCATTTCCACGGCGGCCCCCTGAGCGTTTTTCCGCACGGATTCGATGCCGTTCAGGCAGCTATGCAGGGCAGTGTAGCCCTCGGAGGCGGCGATATTCTGGCCGTTCTTGGCCTTGAGCCGGAAGCGGAATTCACCGGCGCTGTCTTTGTATACTTCAAATTTGGGATGCTTCTGCACCTGGAAACCCTCCTGGGGCTGATCCTCCAGCGCAGCGATGGGGCGTTCTGCATCACGGACTGCACGCCAGCCTTGCACGTCTGCACGCTCTTATACATCTGGGACGTGGCGATCACTTCGCCGTTCCCTGCCTTGAGGCGGAAGCTGTATTTCCCGTTCTTTTCCCGAATTGCAAACTTACCCATTAAGATACGCTTCCTTTCGTGAATGGATAGATTCGTTGTACCAATTTTCGGCGGATATTTCAATGTCTTTCGGAATAAAGCACGAAAAAAAACATGGGCAGCCCGGACGGACATAGGGTTTTTCCGGTTTTCTCAAAGGCCGCGTGTCAATTTCCTGATGGCAAAATTGCCGGTTTACTCTTTCTTTTCCGGCGTTTTTATGGTATACTAAAGCAGAAAAGCAAGAAAACGAGGGGATAGCCCATGACGCATGACGATACCACCCATCTGCTGGACGCCATTCTGGAGCTGAAAACCAGAGAGGAGCTGCAGCGTTTTTTTGACGATTTATGCACCATTCAGGAGATTAACAGCATGGCGCAGCGCTTTGAGGTAGCCCGCCATCTGAAACAGGGGCTCACCTACGCCCAGATTGCCGAAATCACCCATGCCAGCACCGCCACTATCAGCCGCGTGAACCGCAGCCTGGTTTACGGGGCGGAGGGCTATCAGCTGGCGCTGGAGCGCATGAGCAAAGAGAAAAAAGAGGATTGAGATCATGGATTTAACCACGCTGAACCCCATGCAGCGCCAGGCCGCGGAAACTCTGGAAGGCCCGGTGCTGATTCTGGCGGGCGCCGGCAGCGGCAAAACCCGCACCATCACCTATCGTATCGCCAATCTGATCAGCCACGGGGTGGCCCCCTGGCGCATTCTGGCCCTCACTTTTACCAATAAAGCCGCCAAGGAAATGCGCGAGCGGGTGGAAAAGCTGGTTGGTGCGGATGCGGGCGAAATGTGGATCGGCACGTTTCATTCCGTCTGCGTGCGCATTCTGCGGCGGGATATTGAAAAGCTGGGGTACCAGCGTTCCTTCACTATCTACGACGAGGACGACCAGAACCGGGTGATCAAGGACGCCATCAAGGCCCTCCATCTGGACGAAAGCAAGCTGCAGCTGCGGGAAGTGCGCGGCAAAATTTCCGATGCGAAAAACCGCATGCTCTCTGCCGACGAATGGTTTCAGGAATCTCCCCGGGATTATCATGCCCAGCAGATTCATGATATTTTCAATTTTTATGAGGAACGGCTTCGCGCCGCCAACGCCCTGGATTTTGATGATCTGCTTTTGCGCACGCTGCAGCTGTTCGTGGATCATCCCCCGGTGCTGGATTATTACAAGCAGCGGTTTCAGTATGTTCATGTGGATGAATACCAGGACACCAACGCCGCCCAGTACACCTTCATCCGCCTGCTGACCAAAGACAGCCGGAATCTTTGCGTGGTGGGCGACGACGATCAGTCCATTTACGGCTGGCGCGGGGCGGACATTCGCAACATCCTGGATTTTGAAAAGGATTTCCCGGATGCGCAGGTGATCAAGCTGGAGCAAAATTACCGCTCCACGGGCAATATTCTGGATGCGGCCAATCAGGTGATCGCCCATAACCAGGGTCGCAAGGAAAAAATTCTTTGGACGGATGCGGATGCGGGCGAGAAAATCCATCTGTTCAGCGCCGGGGACGAGCGGGAAGAGGCCGCCTGGATCTGCGAGCAGATTCGCAAGCTGCAGCTCAAGGAGGGCTATCCCTACTCCCAGATTGCCGTGCTCTATCGCATGCATGCCCAAAGCCGCGTGATCGAAGAAATGTTCATGCGTGCTGGCATTCCCTATAAGGTTTTTGGCGGCACCCGGTTCTATGACCGCAAGGAAGTGCGGGATGCGCTGGCCTATCTGCGGGTGCTGGTGAACCCGGCGGATGATGTGTCGCTGGTGCGGATTATCAACACGCCCAAGCGCTCCATCGGGGATTCCACGGTGTCCCTTCTGCAGGAATATGCCAGGGAAAACGGTCTGCCCCTGTTCTCCGTGCTCAGCGATCCACCCGAAACCCTTTCCTCCAGGCCCCGGAAATGCATCAGCGATTTTGCGCTGCTGATGATGAAGCTCACCGCCCTGAAGGACACGCTGCCCCTGTCGGAGCTGGTGGAAGCCATGCTCAAGGAAACGGGGCTTCGGGCGCAGTTTGAGGTGGATGGCAATGATGAGGCCCGCACCCGGCTGGAAAACCTGATGGAATTTGCCGGCGCGGCCAAGGAATTTGAAAACCAGTCTCAGGATAAAACGCTGGAAGCCTTCCTGGAAAACGTGGCTCTGGTGACGGATCTGGACCGGCAGGAGGACGCGCCCCAGTACGTGACGCTGATGACCCTCCATTCCGCCAAGGGCCTGGAATACGACGCGGTGTTTCTGGCCGGGATGGAGGAAGGCATCTTCCCCTCCCTGCGCACGGCATTGGATGAAAAGCGGATGGAGGAGGAGCGGCGGCTGTGCTATGTGGGCATCACCCGGGCGCGGAAGCGGCTGTATCTTTCCTTCTCCCGGCGGCGGATGCTCTTTAATCAGATCACCCATAATCCCCCCTCCCCCTTCCTGAAGGAAATCCCCGAGCGGCTGCTCATTGATGAATGGGCGGAAGCCACCCGGAAAAACTTCGCTCCCGAGCCTGCCAAGGCCGCTGTGCCCCAGCGGCGGGAACGGGTGCGGGATCTGAGCTTCGGCGCGCCCGGCATGGCCGCAGGCAGCCGCAGCGCGGCGCTGAATATTCCCGGGGTGCAGAAGGGCTTTGTGGTGCCCTCGGCGGCCCACAGCGTGGCCAGCCCGGTAGGCGCGCTGTTCAAGCCGGGAGATCATGTGCTCCATCGCAAGTTTGGGGAGGGCACGGTGCAGGAGGTGCGAGGCAGCGGCGCGGACGCGCGCATCCTCATCGCCTTCACCGCTTATGGCACCAAGGAATTTTCCCTGTCCATCGCCCCGATTGTGAAAATCGATTCGTAATTCCATCTCGAAAACCATGAACGCCGGCTTTTCCCGCGTTCATGATTTTCGTTTATAAGCGAGGTTTGTTTCATGAGCCAGCAGCCTGACGATATGCGTTCCCTGGTGGATTATCTGAATAAAACAGCCCATGCCTATTATGTGCTGGATGATCCGTTGATCTCCGATGCAGAGTGGGATCGGCTTTATTCCCGTCTGCAGCAGATGGAAAAGGAGCAGGGCGTGGTGCTGCCCGATTCTCCCTCCCTGCGGGTAGGCGGCGAGCCGCTGGCGGCCTTTCGACAGCATCGCCATTTATCCCGCCTGTGGAGCATGGATAAGGCCCAGAGCCCGGAAGAGCTGCAGGCCTGGTTTGACCGCACCGAAAAACTCCGCGCCCAGGAGCCTTCCCTGCCGCCGCTGACCTACGGCGTGGAATACAAATTCGATGGACTGACGCTGAACCTGACCTATGACCATGGCGTGCTCATCGAGGCCGCCACCCGAGGCAACGGCGAAGTGGGCGAAGCCATCCTGCCCCAGGCCCGGACGGTGCGGGGCGTGCCCCTGTCCATTCCCTGGCAAGGGCTGATCGAGGTGCAGGGCGAATGCATCATGCGCCTGAGCGCCCTGCGCAAATATAACGAAACCGCCGCCGAGCCCCTGAAAAACGCCCGAAACGCCGCTGCCGGGGCCCTGCGGAATCTGGATCCCGCCGTCACCGCCGCCCGCAATCTCTCCGCTTTCTTTTATCAGGTGGGTACCATTGAAAACCCTCCCTTTTCCGATCAGATGGGGATGGTGCAGTTTCTGCGGGAGCAGGGCTTCCCTGTCAGCCCCTATTTCAAAACGGCGGACAGCCCTGCAGGGGTGCTTTCCCTGATCCGTCAAATCGAGGACGCCCGGGATGGACTGGATTTCCTGATCGACGGCGCGGTGGTAAAGGTCATGGATCAGCGCACCCGCCTGTTCATGGGATACACGGACAAGTTTCCCCGCTGGGCGGTGGCATACAAATTTGCCGCTGAGGAAAACACCGCCACGCTGGAAAAGGTCACCTGGGAGCTGGGGCGCACCGGCAAGCTGACCCCCCTGGCCCATGTGTCGCCCGTGGATTTCGCAGGCGTGACAGTTCGGAAAGCCACGCTGAATAATCTGGGCGATATTCGCCGCAAGCAGCTGACGCTGGGCTGTACAGTGTGGATTCGCCGGTCCAACGATGTGATTCCCGAGATCACCGGCCGGGTGGATGATGGAACGGCCGGCGATCCCATCGATGCGCCGGCGGTCTGCCCTGCCTGCGGCGGGAAGCTGACGGAGCGCGGAGCCAATCTCTATTGTCTGAACCGGGTTTCCTGCAAGCCTCAGGCCGTGGCCCGGCTGGCGCATTTTGCATCCCGGGATGCGATGGACATTACCGGCTTTTCCGAAAAGACTGCCGATCTGCTCTATGACCGCATCGGCGTGCGGGATCCGGCGGATCTATATCGTCTGGAGGAAGCGCAGCTGCTGGCGCTGGACGGGTTTCAGGAAAAGAAGGCGCGGAATCTGCTGGCGGCTTTGGAGGAAAGCAAGCATTGTCCCCTGTCCCGCTTCCTGCTGGCCATTGGCATTCCCAATATCGGCAAGCGCACAGCCCGGGATCTGGCTCAGCATTTCGGCACGCTGGCGCATCTGCAATCCGCTTCCCGGGAGGCACTGCTGGCCATCGACGATGTGGGCGACATCGTGGCCCAGAGCGTGGTGGACTTTTTCTCTTTCCCCGAGAATCAGGAGATGATTGCCCGGCTGCTGGCGGCGGGGGTGAATCCGCAGCCTGAGGGCATGGCGCAGACAGGCGCGCTTTCCGGGCTGACGCTGGTGGTGACCGGCACGCTGCCCACCTTCTCCCGTCAGGAAGCCGAGGCCTTCATCCGGGAGCACGGCGGCACGGCCACAGGCAGCGTGAGCAGGAAAACCAGCTTCGTGGTGGCCGGGGAAAACGCGGGCAGCAAGCTGGGCAAGGCCCGGAGCCTGGGCATTCCTGTGCTTTCCGAGGAAGAGCTGCTCCGCCTGGCCCAAAACGGATGAAATGGTATTTCATCCAAAAGGGCTTGACAGGGTAACAAATGAACGTATAATGAATTTACGCGCATCTTTTTTTGCGTGTACGAAAGGGGCGATGAGGGCTTGCTGAGAACGAGTACATTCCGTTTGGATCGCTGGGGCGACAAAATCATGAGCGTGCTGCGGGTGCAGCAGCTGGAAGCGTGCCAGGATCGGCTGTCCCGCTGCCCGGAAGAAGGCATTTTCGATAACGTCTGCTATAATCAGGCGCAGCTTTTGTTTCAGCTGTCTTTTTATCAAAAGGAGTTGCATCCCCGCAAGCCGCTTTGCATTTCCCAGATGCATCAGCTGATGCGCTCGCAGCTGCCTCAGGAGGCCTGCTTTCTTTCGCCTCGGGAGGATGCGCTGGTAAAGCGGATGCTGATGGACAACGGCGAAGCCTGTATCTCCGACTGGGATGAGATCAGCGCCGCGGAAGCGCTGGTATCCCGGCTGTGGTGCACGCTGCAAATCCCGCAGGAGGATACCGCCTTGCTGCGGCTGCAGGAGCCGCTGATTGCTCCGCTGATGAAAGCGATGCAATCGCCCTTATACGCCCGGGTGCGTGAGCGGCTCTTTTCCTTTGACGCCACCCTCCACAGCCTGCTTTACCTGTCCGGCTTTCTCCATGCCAGCGTGCCAATGACGCATTTTTGCCAGGCGCTGGGCGCGGATGCGGATAAGCACACCCCCGTGCTCATCTCCCGCTATCTGCGCGCGGCCTTCGATTATACCGAAACCCAATCCGGGGAAATCCTGCTGCTGCATCCGGGCCTGGCAGATCCGGAGCTGCTTTTTTCCCGGCTTTCCTGCCTGGAAGCGCCCGAAACCCATCTGACCCGTGAAATGATGCTGGGGGGCATGAACGGCATTCTGCCGGAGGAAGTGGCCTCCTGCGAGGCCATGCGCGGTGCGCTTTGCGGCGCGGTACGGCCTGATCTGGAGGAGGAGGAAGCGCTGGATGATCTGCGGATGATGGCCAAGCAGGGCGCTTCGCTGCAGGAGATGCGGGAGGTGCTGGAATCCATGCTGTGCGTGATGCCCACGCCCCGGATGCTGGACGCGCTTTCTCAGCTGCATCTGCAGGCCGTGCGGTGGATCGGCATGCCTTCGGCGGTGCTGAACTGATGCGGGTGTATGAAGCATTCGTCCCGGAAAGCGCGGAGGGGCTGCAGGCGGAGAAATATCTGTCTCAGGCATTTCCCCTGCTTCCCGCCCATGTGGTGCGGGATGCGCTGGGAAAGCGGGATGTGAAAATGAATGGCGCGCGCCTGGGGAAGGATACGCCGGTGCAGGCCGGGGCGCGTATTTTGTTGTACACTGCTTTCATCCTCCAGCTGCCTGTGGTATATGAGGATGATAATATTCTGCTGATCAACAAGCCCGCCGGCATCAGCGCGGCGGACGACGGCCGCGGCGGGATGACCGCCCTGTCCCTTCTGACGGAGCGGGCGGCGGGGCAATATCTCCCCCGCCTGTGCCACCGGCTGGATAACGCCACCTGCGGGCTGATGCTGCTTTGCAAAAATGACGCAAGCGAGGCCCTGTTGCTGGATGCGTTTCGGGAACGGCGGCTGGAGAAAATCTATCAATGCCTGGTGCGGGGCGAAATGCGTCCGCCTGCGGCGATCAAGGAAGCGTATCTCATTAAGGATGCGGCCCGCTCTCAGGTGCGGGTGATCACCCATGAAACCCCCGGCGCGCTGCCCATCGCCACCCAATATGAAACCCTGTCCTTCGATGGGGTGCTCTCCCGCCTGCGGGTAACGCTGCTCACCGGCCGCACCCATCAGATTCGCGCCCATATGAGCTTCCTGTCCCATCCCCTGCTGGGGGATGATAAATACGGCGACCGGGCGCTAAACCGGCGGCTGAAGGCCGTGGGCAGCCTGAAGCTGTGCGCCACGGAGCTGACGCTCCATCCCGGCGGGCAGCTATCCTATCTGGACGGAAAAAGCTTTTCCATCCAGCCTCCCTTTTAACCGCTTTACCAATGACAAAGGAGATTCTTGCCCATGCCAGCATCTGCCTATCGCGCTTTAATCGCCACCGATATTGACGGCACTCTGCTCAACAGCCAGGGCGTTATTCCCCCGGAAAACCTGCGTGCCATTGCCTATGCCCAGGAAAAGGACGTGGCGGTAGCCATTGCTTCCGGGCGATTCCCTGAGAATGTGTATGTGCTTTTAAGCGATTATGGGCTGCGCTGCCCCATCATCGGCACCAATGGTGCCCAGATCGTGGATGCGGCGCTGCATCCGCTGGCGGCCCATTTTATGGATGCACCCACGGCCACGGCAGTGCGGCAGCTGCTGGAAGCGGAGGGCGCGCAGTATTTCGTGTTCGGCCCCGGCTATGTGTGCACGGCCAGAGACGGCAACGTCCATCATACTGAGCTGTCGCAGGGGTCGCGGCTGACGGACATGGGCTTCCATTATCTCCACGGCGCGCAGGCCGCCGCGGCATGCTGCCGGGAGCCGGTGCATAAGTTCTTTGTCTGTGATAACATCCCCCTGCCGCCTCTGCGGGAAAAGCTGCGCCAGATTCCGGGGCTGACCCTCACCCAGTCCAGCATCCGAAATATTGAGATCATGCCTGCCGGGGTGGATAAGGGCCGGGGACTGCGGGACATGGCCGCCCAGCTGGGCGTGCCCATGGCCTGCACAATGGCTTTGGGCGATGAAGAAAACGATATCGCCATGCTGCAGGCCGCGGCATACGGCACGGCAATGGGCAATGCATCCGCCGCCGCGAAAGCCGCCGCGCGGCTGCAAACCGCTGGAAACAACGAAGGCGGCTGGGCACGGGCGGTAAAGGCGTTTGTGGATCAAATGACCCGGAATGCGGCGGAAGCCTGCGTGTAAGGCAACCGGCTGTCAGCCGTATTTTGTCGTTTTCTAAAGCATGCGCATGCGAAATGAATCCGCAAGCGGGGGCGTCCTCAGGGATGTTCCCGCTTTTCGCTGCCTTTTTCTTTCCGCTTCAATTCTTTCATTCCCCTGCCTTTTCGTTCCCTCGTGTTTCAATCGCATTCTGTTGAGCAATAAACGCAGAAAAAAGCCGCTTCGTCTGAAGCGGTACAGGGTACAGTAAATGAAGCCAAATTCGAACAGGAAGTACCTGCTCTCGTGACTTGTTTTCCAATCAACGTGCCGATTTATCGGAAAGGTAGCGAGCATAAATGATACCTTTTATGAAGGTCGGCTCCGCGAACATTCTTGAAAATTATCTGTATATTGGGCTTGTTCTTATTGCGTTGAGGACATCCGGCCTGACCCATGTTATGGATAAATCCAACAAACTGGAATTTATCTACGTGTTCCATCATCATGAAAATGCTCTTTCAAAGCTTTCTCTGTTGGATAAAACGATGCAATCATAATAATACATTGAATTGTCGCAAGAATCAACCCTGCAAATCCAATCGTATTCTTATCACTATGGTATAACGGAATATGTATCAAAGCAGATGGTATAATCATTACACATCCTATTTTCCACCAAAGTTTTCCGCAGTAGTCATGCGCAAATCTCCAGGTATCCATATTTTTCATGGAGCGAGT
>CAKTWP010000021.1 GCA_934630705.1 uncultured Clostridia bacterium
CGGTGGATACGATGAAAAATGAAGGGCTTGCAGCCCTTCATTGCATCCTGCTTTGCGTATAGGGACTTTTTCGACAGTCTGAAGGCTGCCCACAGGGCAGCCTTTTTTGCATGGACATATCAGGCAACGGTTCCGGTCACGGTCAGGGTGCTCACACCGGGGGTAGCGCTCCATTCCCCAGTAGCGGCGTTTTGGGTATAGGTGGCAGCGGGCACGGTGATCTGCCCGGCAACGGTGGCAAAAGCGCCGGTGGCGGCGTTATAAGTGTAATTGGTGGTGGGGGCCCAGGCGGCACCGTTGAAAGTGACGGTCAAGCCGCTGAGGATGGGATCAAAGGTGTCCGTCACGGCCAGCAGCTCCGCGGCGGTGGCCGGGGTATTGCCGGTGTTTTCGATGGTGAAGGTGTAGGTCAGCTGGCCGCCGGGGGATACGCTGGCGGGGCTGAGCGCTTTGCGGATGCGCAGCACAGGCTCCCGGCGGACGGTAATGGTCTGCTCGGCCTCCACGGCGTTGGGCAGCGCCGCGCCGGAAACGGAAGCGGTGTTGAGGATGGTGCGGCCCGCGTCCAGGGGCGCGAACTGGTTGGGCAGCGCCTCGTAAAGGAGGGTGGCGTTGCCGCCTGCAGGCACGGACAGGCCGGTGATGGTCAGGGGCGGCCCGGCGGTAACGTCGGGGGCGGCCTGGGCCACGCCGTTCACGTAATACCGCGCCGTACCGGATACATAACTCAGGGGCGTAAGGGTGCGTCCGCCGGACAGATACGCGCCCAGATTATCCGTCAAGGTCAGGCCGGTCAGGGCCGCCGCGCCGGAATTGATCAGATTGATAATATAGGTGACGCTGGATGCGGCGGTATACTGGCTGTCCAGTGCGTCCTTGGTGATGGTCAGGGTTTCCAGCAGCTCACCGGTGACGATATTGGACGGGATGGTAACGCCGTTATAGGTTAAGGCGGCCTGATTGGTAAAAGCAGCCATAATCATTCCTCCATTTCTACGGAGGGGGATGAGCCCCTCCCATCCTCAACGTATGCCTGAAGGGGAAAACGCGTGCCATCGACATAAAACAAAATCCCCGGCCGTCATGCCGGGGAAATCAGGGTGGATATGCATTTATGCGCCGATGCTGGCCAGCAGCACCTGATAGGCAGACTGCACGCCATCCTGCGCGCAGGCCTGAATCGGTTTTCCGCTCAGCAGCGCCCGCATCAGCCCGGCGCACAGGGCGTCGCCTGCGCCGGTCAGGGGCGCGGCGGGCAGCGGCAGAGCGGGCTGCAGGCCGTGAGCCTGAGCGTTGGCATAATACACGCCCTCGCCGCCCAGAGAAATGAACACGTTTTTCACGCCCATGCTCAGCAGCGCCTGGGCGGCCTGCGCCGGATCGGCTTCCCCGGTCAGGGCCTGCGCCTCCATGCGATTGGGCTTGATGGCCGCAAGCCGGGGCAGAATAGGCAGCACCCGGGGCGCTTTATGGCAGCTGACCGGATCCAGAAACAGCGGAACCGTCACATGGACAGCCAGAAAATCCAGCGCTTCTGCAGACAGATTCGCATCCAGCACGCAGCCGTCATAGCCGTTGATCCGGGGCAGCAGCGACGAAAGGGTCTGGGGCGTAAGCTGCGCCATGGCGGCCATATCGTTTACCGCCAGCGCCATATCGCCCTTTTCATCATGAATGCACAGATAGCAGGGCGCGGGGCAGGCGGTTTGTACCGAGAGCGACAAATCAATCCCATCCCGCCGGCAAGCATTCCGCAGCAGCGTTGCCCGGTCGTCATTGCCCAGGGCGGTGAGCAGCGCCGTTTCCACGCCCAGGCCCCGCAGCCGGGCGGCAATATTCCGCCCCACGCCGCCGGGCCGGGAGATCACCCGGCCCGGATTGGAATCCCGGGCCGTCAGGGGCGTATCCACCATCCCCAGCAGATCCAGATTCATTCCGCCAATCACGATTACCCGCATGGGGTTTATCCTCCTACGGCCTGCTTAATTGTTTTCGCTTTCCAGCATTTCAGCCGCTTCGCTCAGCTTTTTCAGCGCCGCGTCCATCCGCACAAGATCCGCGCGGATGCTCAGATCGGCGTTTTCATCCAGGCAATCCTGTGCGTCGTCCCGGATGTCCTCCAGATCGGACATCAGATCGTCCAGCCCGTCCAGAATGTCTTCCAGATCCAGGCGATAGTCGTAGCTTTTTTCTTTGGCCATGAGAGATGCCTCCTTACAAATGGGGTTACAGAATCAGCATGCAGTCACCAAAGGAGAAGAAGCGATACTCCTTCTCCACCGCTTCCCGATACGCATCCAGCGCCTGTTCCCGGCCCATCATGGCGGAAATCAGCATCAGCAGGGTGCTTTCGGGAAGATGAAAATTGGTCAGCAGCACGTCGGTGGCCTTCAGCTTTACCCCCGGGGTGATAAAAATGTTGGTCATGCCCATGCCGGGATGCACAATGCCCTGATCGTCCGCCACGGTTTCCAGCGTGCGCACGGAGGTGGTGCCGATGCAGACGATCCGGCCGCCCCGGGGCCGCGCCGCATTAATCCGCGCCGCCGCTTCGGGGGTGACCTGATAGTATTCCGAATGCATCACGTGCTTGCTCACGTCCTCCACCTTCACAGGCCGGAACGTGCCCAGCCCCACATGCAGCAGCACCGGCACAATCTCCACGCCCTTTTCCCGCACCCGGTTCAGCACCTCGGGCGTGAAATGCAGCCCGGCGGTGGGGGCGGCGGCGCTGCCTTCCTGTTTGGCGTACACGGTCTGATACTGGGTGGGATCGTCCAGCTTTTCGTGGATATAGGGCGGAAGCGGCATTTCGCCCAGCCGGTCCAGCAATTCTTCAAATACGCCCTCATACAGAAACTCCACGATCCGGCCGCCTGCATCGGTGGTATCCCCGATGCGGGCTCGGAGCAGCCCATCGCCAAAGGAAACGGTCACGTCCTTCTTCAGCCGCCGCCCGGGGCGCACCAGCGTTTCCCAGTGGGTCTGATCTATCCGCCGTAGCAGCAGAATCTCCACCGGCACTTTCGTATCTTCCTTTTCGCCCAGCAGTCGGGCGGGGATTACCTTGGTTTCGTTGATGACCATCACGTCCCCGGGCCGCAGATAGTCCACCATGTCCCGGAAGATTTTATCCTCCCGCAGCCCGGTATCCCGGTGGATCACCATCATGCGCGCCGCGTCCCGGGGCTCCATGGGGGTCTGGGCGATCAGGCGCTGGGGGAGATCATAATAAAAATCGGAGGTTTTCATGGGTTAGGGCTCCTTTTGTGTTGATGCGTTGGGATTGGTCCATTGATATGCCAGCCGGGGGCCAACGCCCTGCAGCTGCACCACGCCGCAATACTGAAACCCGTGCTTCCGGGCCAGATGCTGCATGGACTTATTATCCGCGTGGGTATCCATCCGCACGGCGGCATGCCGGGCCTTGGCAAAATCCACGCAGGCGGAAAACACCCCCGGCACCGCACCGTCAGAGGCGATGCGGTGGATGGTGGCATAGGGCAGGGCGTTAGGCCATGCGCCATCGATCTGAGCATAATTGGGGTCATCGCCCGGGATCAGCGCAAATACGCCATGCACATCGCCGTTATCCGTTACGGCATAGAGCTGTCCGGCGGCAATGTCCTCCGCCAGTGTTTCCGGGTCGGGGTAAAGGGTGGTCCACTGACGGGGATTGCCTGCGGCACGCATGAACGCCTTCGCCGCGGCGTAAATGCGAGCAAAGGCGGGCAGGTCATCCCGGGAAGCAAGCCGGATTTCCAGCATAGTATCCCTTTCTTTCCATGGAAAAATGGGCGTTCAAAAGAGGGCAGTTTGTTCCGCGTCGTCGACCTCGGGCGGAGCGGCAGGGGGCGTTTTGCCCAGATGCGCATAGGCGGCGGGGGTAGCCACCCGGCCCCGGGGCGTGCGCATCATGAATCCCAGCTGCATCAGGTAGGGCTCATACACGTCCTCAATGGTCACGGAATCCTCGCCGGTCACGGCGGCCAGCGTATCCAGGCCCACAGGGCCGCCGCCAAACTTATCGATCATGGCGGAGAGCACCGCCCGATCCACGCGATCCAGCCCCAGCGCGTCCACATCCTGCATATTCAGGCTATCCCGGGCCAGTGCTTCGGTGATTTTGCCATCGCCCTGCACCTGGGCGTAATCGCGCACGCGTTTGAGCAGGCGGTTGGCGATACGGGGGGTGCCGCGGCTGCGGCGGGCAATTTCCAGAATGCCGCTTTCATCGTAGGGCATGCCAAGAATGGAAGCAGAGCGTGCCACAATTTGGGAAAGCTCCTCGGGAGAATACATTTCCAGCCGGAACACGATGCCGAACCGGTCCCGCAGGGGCGCGGAAAGGCGGCCGGCGCGGGTGGTAGCGCCCACCAGCGTGAATTTGGGCAAATCCAGGCGCATGGAACGCGCCGTGGGTCCCTTGCCGATCATAATATCCAGTGCATAATCCTCCATGGCCGGATACAGCACTTCCTCCACCGCCCGGGACAGGCGATGGATTTCGTCGATGAACAGGATATCCCCGGCGTTCAGGTTGGTGAGGATAGAGGCCAGGTCGCCGGGGCGTTCAATGGCAGGGCCGCTGGTGACGCGGATATTCTGGCCCATTTCAGCCGCCACGATGCAGGCAAGGGTGGTCTTGCCCAGTCCCGGCGGGCCATAGAGCAGGATATGGTCCAGGGCGTCATGGCGCTTGAGCGCCGCGTTGATATAAATGCTCAGGCTCTTTTTCACTTTATCCTGGCCGATATACTCCCGCAGATGATGCGGCCGCAGAGACACGTCAATCTCCGCGTCCTCCTGCTGCATCCCGGGCATTACCAGACGATCATCCATGCGCTTCTCCTTCTATGGGGACTGGAAGGGAATCCGCGGGGCTTATTCAGCCTCCGGGTCCCTGCACCAGGGAGTTCCTCCCTGGAACCGGTACACAATGGGAATTTAATTTAAGGGGGGAACGATGTGGGGCGCTGCCCCACACCCCGCCAAGGGCGTTGCCCTTGGATCCCGATACACAATGGGACTTGGATTTAAGAAATCAGCAGGTTTCTGTGTGAGGCAGCAGGAACGGATGTGCTGCATCGTCCGCGGCAGCGCCTGAGCGAATGCTCAGGCCCCGGTCAACAGGTTGACCGGGGGTTTTCGGGGTGTCGTGTCTGGGGGAAAACGTGTTTTCCCCCAGAACGATCACCCGAAAACCACTCCCTGCCGCGGGGAACATGGCCGTAATCCCACGGTCACCTCACGCTTCACGCGGAAATATTTCGGATAGCCCGCCAACGAATATCGCGAATCGGGGGTGCAGGGGAATCATTCCCCTGCCCGCCGGAGGCTCCGGGTAATCCTTCGGCAATCGCTCACATGCCCGCCATGCCGCGCAGGGCCAGCCGCACCAGCTCGTTGGGGGAATCGCTTTGGCCGCGCACCTGGCTGATGGCGCGGGCGGCTTCGGCGGGGGTGTATCCCAACGCCTGAAGCGCGGATAGCGCCTCGGCGGCGGCATCCTCCTGCACGGGGGTAAAGGCGGTGCCGGTCACCGGCGCGGCATCCAGATCATTCTGGCTGATCCGCTCCTTCAGCTCCAGCGCAATACGCTGCGCCGTTTTCTTGCCTACGCCTGGCGCACGGGACAGGGCGGTCACATCGCCCATCACAATAGCCAGCGTGAGATCCCGCAGGGGCATGGCCCCCAGAATTGCCAGCGCCAGCTTCGGCCCAATGCCGCTGACTCCCAGCAGCTTGAGAAACATGGTTTTTTCTTCCTGCGTGGCAAAGCCGAACAGATCCATCGCGTCCTCTCGCACGGAAAGATACGTGTATGCCTTCATGGATTCGCCAATCGGCGGCGTTTCCTGCAGGGTGGTCATGCTCACCGACAGCAGATACCCCACGCCGCCCACATCCAGCACCAGCTCGTTCTGTCCCTTGTCGGCCACAATGCCCTTCAAATATGCGTACATGGCGTCACCTCCATCCGCTGCCGTTATTTCATCAGGAATTGATCCTTCATCCGTCCTGCCGCCGCGTGCGTAAGGGCGGCGGCCACGGCGTCGGCCGCATCGTCCGGCCGGATAATGGCGGGCAGGTTCAGAAGCATCTTCACCATCTGCTGCACCTGCAGCTTGTCCGCCTTGCCATAGCCGGTCACGGCCTGCTTGATCTGCATGGGCGTATATTCATACATGGGCTTGCCATACTCCGAACAGGCGCACAGCGCGCAGCCCCGGGCCGCGCCCACGTTCAGCGCCGTGGTCACGTTTTTGGCAAAAAACAGCTCCTCAAATACGATCTCATCCGGGGCATAGGTGTTGCACAGGCAGCTCACATCCAGAAAAATCTTGTGCAGCCGTTCATGCATAGGCATGTCCGGCGGCGTGATCACCGCGCCGCACTGCACCAGCTGGTTTCGCTTCCCATCCGAGTCCACTACGCCCCAGCCCATTGTGGCCAGGCCCGGGTCAATCCCCAAAATGCGCATGCCATCCTCCTTGCAAATCAACCTGATTATTATAGAACGAACGTGCGCACTTTGTCAAACCTGGGGAGCAGAATAATTGCGGAAAAGGGCTTCCGCTGGCAAAAGAATCCCGCCGCCATCAGGAAAGATGATTGGAATTGTCCAAAGAAAAGCCGCCCTTTGGCTTCAAAGAACGGTTTCTTTCTGTATGATTTACGTTTTTCTGTGCCTGCATACGCTGGGACAGGCCGCGCAGCCGCCTTCGCCGGTTTCCCGGAGGGCAGGCGGAAGCTGCTCGCCCACGGCTTTCATCGCGTCGATCACTTCATCCGGGGGAATGGGGGACGGGATGCCCGCCAGCGCCAGATCCGCCGCCACGAACGCGCCCGCCACGCCGGATGCATTCCGATATACGCAGGGCACCTCCACCAGCCCGCCTACGGGATCGCAGACCAGCCCCATCACGTTCATCAGCGCAAAGGCGCAGGCGTTCGCGCTTTGCTGGGGCGAGCCCCCCCGCAGATAGACCAGCGCCGCCGCCGCCATGGCCGCCGCGCTGCCGCATTCCGCCTGGCAGCCGCCCTGGGCCCCGGAAATGCTGGCCCGGGCCGCAATCACTTCGCCAATCGCCGCGGCCACGATCAGGCCGTTGCGCAGCGCTTCATCCGAAAGCTGATACGCTTCCTGCGCGGTAAGCAGCGCGGCAGGCAGAATGCCGCAGGCGCCCGCCGTGGGCGCGGCCACGATTTTGCCCATGGCCGCATTGCATTCCGCAATGGCCAGCGCCCGGGCTGCCGCCCGGCCCAGATAATCCCCGCCTACGGTTTGCCCCGCCGCCACGGCGCTTTGCAGCTTGGCCGCCTGGCCGCCGGTCATCCTGCTCATGGAATGGAGTTTGGGATCAAAGCCCCGCTGCGCGCTTTGCCGCATCACCTGCAGCGCCTCGTCCATCCGGGCGATGATACCCTCCCGCGTCAGGCCGTTATGCTTGATTTCTCCGGCAATGGCGGCTTCCGCCAGACCCGCTTCCTCCGCCTGAGCCACCAGACTTTGCAATGAATACTCCATACGCACCTCCGCTAGAACGGCGAAACGCCGTGGCTTTTTGCTGAAAACGCCGCGCGGAACAAGCCGACGCGGCGCTGATATGCCGGGATTAGAGCTGATCCAGCAGCGTCACGTCCTTGAGCCCGGGCAGCGCTCGCAGCGCTGCCAGCAGGGCAGGCTCGGGCCGGGCGTCCAGCTCAATGGCCATGCAGGCCTTGCCGCCCACCTCGTGGCGAAACACCCGCATGGTGGCGATATTGATGCCCGCCTCCGAAAGCAGGCGCGTGACCATGGCAATGGCGCCGGGCGCGTCGGTATGGCGGATGACAAGGGTGATTTTCTCGCCCGAGAAACCCACTTCCAACCCGTCCAGATACTGCACCCGGATGCTGCCGCCGCCGATGGACGCTGCCTGCACCCGTACCCGGCGGCCGCTTTCGCCCACGGCCTCCACCACCACGGTATTGGGATGGGCGTCCCGCAGATGCACGGCGCGGAACGTAACCTCCAGCCCCTGCTCCTTGGCGATATGCAGGCTGCGGCGGAGACGTTCGTCATCCACGGCCATATCCAGCAATCCGCCCACCACGGCACGATCCGTGCCATGACCGCGATAGGTTTTCTCAAACGAGCCATGGAAGGAAACCACGGCCTTTACCGGCGGCTCGCCCAACAGCTGCCGGGCCACCCGCCCGATCCGCGCCGCTCCCGCCGTGTGGGACGAGGAGGGGCCGATCATCACCGGGCCGATAATGTCAAACAGATTCATGGAAACCTCCTTGGGAGGGGGATGCTTTTTTACGTGCGGCGCGGGTACACCTTGCCGTCTCAGCATACCCGCGCCTGCGTTTTCCCCAAGAAAAGCCTGTTAAAGGCGAAAGACGGGGGAGAACGTGTCTTTCAAAACAGGCAAGCCCGCTTTGCAGTTTTCCGTTTCAGGCCTCTCTGCTCGCAGCAAACTGGCTGTAATACAGGGTGTGATAGAACCCGCCCTTTTGCAGCAGGGTTTCATGATTGCCCTGCTCGATGATATGGCCGTCCTTCATCACCAGGATGGTATCCGCACCGCGGATGGTGGACAGACGATGGGCCACGATAAAGGACGTGCGGCCCTGCATCATCTGGTCAAAGGCAGCGGCGATTTTCAGCTCGGTGCGGGTATCAATGGCGCTGGTGGCTTCATCCAGAATCAGCAGCGGCGGATCCGCCAGCATCACCCGTGCGATGCAGAGCAGCTGCATCTGGCCCTGGCTCAGGCCGCTGCCCGCGCCGATCACGGTATCATACCCATTGGGCAGGCGCTTGATGAAGGAATGGGCATGGGCGGCCTTGGCGGCGGCGATGATTTCTTCCTCCGTGGCGTCGGGCCGGCCATAGGCGATATTCTCTCGCACGGTGCCCTGCCGCAGCCAGCTTTCCTGCAGCACCATGCCAAACAGCGCCCGCATGCCGTTGCGCTTCATATGATAGATGCTTTCGCCATCAATGAGAATATCCCCTGCATCGATTTCGTAAAACCGCATCAGCAGGTTCACCAGCGTGGTTTTGCCAGCCCCTGTGGGCCCCACGATGGCCACCTGCTGGCCGGCCTTCACCTGCAGCTGCATATCCTCGATCAGGGGCCGCTCGGGCGTATAGCCAAAGCATACGTGGGAGAAGGTGATGTCTCCCCGCACATGGGCGGGGGAGACCGCGTCCGGCGCATCCGGCTGCTCGTTTTCCGTATCCAGGAAGTTCATGATGCGGTTCAGAGCCGCCAGGGCGGTTTGCAGCTGGGTCATCACGGAGCTGATTTCATTGAAGGGCTTGGTATACTGATTGGCGTAGGTGAGGCAGGCGGAAATGCTGCCGATGCTCATGACGCTCAGGCCCCGGCTCAGGGCGATCAGCCCGCCGGTTACGCCCACGGCCACATACACCAGGTGATTCACAAACCGGGTGACGGGGTTGACCAGCGCGCCGTAAAGCTGGGCGCGATAGCCGCAGGTTTTCAGCCGGCCGTTGATTTCGTCAAAGGCGGCTACGGCGTTTTTCTCCTGGGAAAACATCAGCGACAGCTTCTGATTGCCCGACCGTTCGCTGACGAAGGCGGTCAGCTCGCCCTGGGTTTCGCTCTGCTCCCGGAACAGATGATGGGAGCGGCCGGTAATCTGCTTGGCCACCAGAATGGACAGAGGCGTGAGCACCAGCACCACCAGCGCCACCCACACGTTAATGGACAGCAGGAAGATCATCGTGCCCACGATGGTGGCCACGCCGGTCATCAGCTGGCTTACGCCCTGAAGCAGGCCGTCGCCCACGGCTTCCGCATCCGCCGTCACCCGGGCCACGATGTCGCCGTGAGGCGTGCGGTCAATGGCCTTGAGAGGCACCTGATGGATCTTGGTAAACGCCGCATCCCGCAGATCCCGCACCGTGCGATAGCATACCACGTTGGTGCAATAGGACAGCAGCCATTGGAACGCCGCCGCCAGCAGATACACCGCCAGCAGCAGCCAGATAATCCGCAAAAGGGCCGGGAAATCCACATGGCCTTCCACGATCACGTCGATCCCGCCGCCTACCAGCAGCGGGGAAAACAACCCCAGCCCCACGCTCACCACAGCGGACACAAAAGCCGCGATCAGGGGCATCCGGCTTTTTTTCAGATAGGGCAGCAGCCGCTTCAGGCCCTGCTTTTTTGGCGTTGCGTTTTGCTGTTTCATTTGTCGGCCGCCTCCTTTTCCGAAAGCTGAGACAGGCAGATTTCCTTGTAAACCGGGCAGGATTCCATCAGCTCCGCATGGGTGCCCCGGCCCACCAGACGGCCGTCGTCCATGACCAGGATCTCATCGGCGTAGCGGATGCTGCCCGCCCGCTGGGATACGATAAACACCGTCATCTGATCGGTGGACTGCGCAATGGCCCGGCGCAGGGCTGCGTCGGTGGCAAAGTCCAGAGCGGAGGATGCATCGTCCAGAATCAAAATGGCGGGTTTACGCACCAGTGCCCGGGCGATGGTCAGCCGCTGCCGCTGGCCGCCGGAAAGGTTCTTGGCCCCTTCCTCAATCTGATAGTCCAGCTGGCCGGGCAGCTTCTTCACAAATTCACTGGCCTGGGCAATATCCAGCGCAGCCCAGATTTCATCGTCCGTGGCGTCCTGCTTGCCCCAGCGCATGTTGTCCCGCACCGAGCCGGAAAGCAGCGCCGCGCCCTGGGGCACCATGCCCACCATGGCCCGCAGCGCTTCCATGCCGTACTGCTTTACGTTCTGCCCGCAGACCGCCACGGCCCCCTGGCTCACGTCGTAGAGCCGGGGAATCAGGGAAACCAGCGTGGATTTGCCCGAGCCCGTGCCGCCGATAATACCAATGGTGCGGCCCGACGCAGTGGAAAAATCAATGTCGGTCAGGGCCGCATCGCCGCCGCCGGGATAGGAAAAGCGCACCTTCTGAAACGCTACCACCGGTGCGTCCGGATCCGGCTGCGCCCCGGGGCCGTCCTTCAGGGCGGGCTCCTTATTCATGATTTCACCAATGCGTCCGGCGGATGCGCCCGCCTTCGTAAACGTGACCACCAGATTGGCCACGATGGTGGTCTGCAGCAGAATCTGGGCCAGATAATTGATAAAGGCGATTACCACGCCCTGCGTCAGCAGCCCCTCCTGCACCCTTCCTGCGCCCAGCCACAGCACGGCCAGCACGCCCAGGTTCATCACAACGGAGGTGGCGGGGTTCAGCAGCGCGCTCCAATGGCCCACGTGGATAGCGGTCTGGGTATAATCCTCGGATGCATCCTGAAACCGTGCCGTTTCTTCCTTCTGCCGGGAGAAGGCACGCACCACCCGGGCCCCCTCCAGATTTTCCCGGGAGATGCGGGCCAGGCTGTCCAGCTTCTTTTGCAGGGTTTTGAAAAAGGGCAGGGATTTGGTCATCACGAAATACAGCAGCGCCACGATCAGCGGCGTGGTGATCAGAAACACCACGGACAGCTGAATATCCAGAATCATGGCCATCACAATGGAGCCGATGGCCAGGAACGGCGCGCGCACCACCAGGCGAATCAGCATGGCCAGGGCCTGCTGGAGCTGGTTTACGTCGCTGGTCATGCGGGTAATCAGCGCCGGCGCGCCAATCTGGTCAATGTCCTGGCAGGACAGGGAATTGATTTTGGCAAACAGATCGTGCCGCAGCTCGGTGCCGAAATTCTGCGACGCCCGGGATGCCACCACCTGACACACCAGCGCCGTGCCCACACCCACCAGCGCGATCAGCAGCATTTGAATGCCTTTGGAAAAAATCACCTGCCGGTTGCCAACGGCCACGCCGTCGTCCAGCAACTGGGCCATCACCAAAGGCAGAATCAGCTCCAGAATGGCTTCGATCAGCTTAAAGCTCTGGCCCAGAAAAATATCCCGGCGATAGCGTTTGAAGTATTTTCGCAAAAAATGCAAATCCGTTTCCTCCTTGCAAGCAGAAATCGCCTTATTATAGCAATTTGCCCCGGCCTTGACAAGCGCTTTTCGAAAGATTAAAATAAGAAACGACAGCTTTTGCGCCAAGGGATGTTTTTCTGAAAGGAAGGAAAGCAAGATGGCATATTTTGATGAGATGGCCCTGGATGAGCTGCTGCAGCAGGAGGGCCATGCCTGCGCCTGCGGTCGGGAGCATAAAACAGGACTGCAATTTTTGCGGATCGGGTCCGGCGTGATTGCGGCCGTGCCTGAAGCGCTGGCGTTTTTAGGCAGAAGGAAGCCTTTTCTCGTGGCGGACGCCAACACCTGGAAGGCTGCGGGCCAGCAGGTGGCGGCCATTCTGGAAGCGCATCAGATTCCCTACGGCAAGTATGTGTTCCCCGAAAGCCGGGGCCATATTGAGCCGGATGAAAGCGCCGTGGGCAGCCTGACGATGCATTTCGATCCCACCTGCGACATTGCGCTGGCGGTGGGCTCCGGAGTGATGAACGATTGCTGCCGGGTGCTGGCTCATGCAGCGGGGATTGGACACATGGTGGTGGGCACCGCGCCGTCCATGGACGGCTACGCCTCCAATTCCTCCTCCATGATTGTGGATCGGATCAAAACGTCTCTGTATGCCTGCTGTCCCCAGGCCATTATCGCGGATATTGACATTATGAAGGAAGCGCCTATGCGCATGCTCTGGGCAGGGCTGGGGGATGTGCTGGCCAAGTATAATTCCCTGTGCGAATGGCGGATTTCCCATATTGCCACCGGCGAATACTATTGCGAAAACGTGGCCCGGCTGGTGCGCGCGTCGGTGCGGAAGGTGACAGCCAATGCCCCCGGGCTGGTGAAGCGGGACCCTGCGGCGGTGCAGGCCGTGGTGGAGGGGCTGATTCTTTCCGGCGTGGCCATGGATTTTGCCAAGATCAGCCGTCCCGCTTCGGGCATGGAGCATTATTTCTCCCATATGTGGGAAATGGAAGCCCTGCGCAATGGCGGCCATGCGGATCTGCATGGCATCTGCGTGGGCGTGGGCCTGTGCCTGACGCTGCCTTTGTATGATAAGCTGCGGCAGCGGGGGGCCAGCCGGGAAGTGGCCGACGCGGCGTTTGCCGCCTTTGACCCGCAGCAGTGGGAGCAGGAAATGCGGGACATCTTCGGCCCCACGGCGGATGATGTGATCGCGCTGGAAAAGAAAATCGGTAAGAACACCAAAGAAGTGCATGAAAAGCGGCTGAATCATCTGCTGGAAAACTGGGATGCGGTGGTCCGGGCCATGGATGAGGAACTGCCGGATACCCGGCAGCTGCTGCAAATGATGCGCGATACCGGTATGCCCACCACCCCGGCCGAGCTGGGGCTTGATCAGGGCGCGGTTCACCGGGCCTATCTGGGCACTCGGGAAATTCGGGATAAGTATCTGCTGTCCTCCATGCTGTGGGATCTGGGACTGCTTCATGATCCGGAGTTTCTGATGTGAAGGAGAAATCAGGACAGTAAAAAATGAACAGGAATTGCGGGGGAGCCGTTTGAGGTTCCTCCGTTTTTTAGAAAAGCCGACATCGGCTTTTACATGCGCCCCGGCACGGGAAAGGAGATGTTGTCTCCCCCTGCCGGGGCGCATTGTCGATTCGTTCGATCGAAGGCGAAAACTGCTTTTATGGCCCCGATGCGTTCTCCCGCAGCGTCCTTCACACACCCCTTCCCGCATTTTTTCCGGCATCCTTCGTTCTTTTCTGCATCCCGGTTCGACGGCGGCGCCGGCCTAAGCCCCTATAATGAAAGCAAAGGAGCAAGGGGATGAACGTAAACGGAGAAGCATTTCTGCTGCTCAACGGCGGCATGAATTTCCTTGCGCTGCTGCTGTGCGCCCGGGCGCTGCATCTGCATCTGCCGCTGGGCCGGGGAATGCTCGCGGCGGCGCTGGGCAGCGGATATGCCGTGGCAGGCTGGGCCCTTTGCGGCCCCTGGGCACGGGGAATCCCGGCGCTGGCACTGTCCGGATGCGCGATGACGGCCATTGCCTTTGGCCAAAGGGCGCTTTGGGCGCTGCCGGGCCTGGGAGCGGCGGGCCTGTTTTTAGGGGGATTATGCGATTTTCTGCTGCGGATGGGCTGCGGCCCTGCGGCGGCAATCACGCTGTGCGCTCTGGCCGCGCTGCTGCTTTCGCTGGCGCTGCCGGGCGGGGTGCGGGGCGGCGGCCGGTTTACGCTGGAGATCGTCTGGCAGGGGAAAACGGCGCGTATTCCCGCGTTTCGGGACAGCGGCAATCATCTGCGGGATCCCATCCGCGCTCTGCCGGTAATCGTAACGCCATCGGCGCTGCTGGCCGGGCTGCTGCCGCCCCATACGAATCCCCGGGATCTGGCTACGCTGCCGGATGGATGGTATCTGGTGCGGGCGAAAACGGTCAGCGGCGAGGCGGCGCTGATGTGCTTTGCACCCGATAAAACGGCGCTGCGCCGGGGCGGACGGCGGTATCCCATCCGGGCCGCAGTGGCGATTTCGCCTTTGGCAGCGTCCCGGGCGCTGCTGCCCGAAGCAATCTTTTTGCAGGAGGAGAGGATTCATGCAAGCCTTTGATATGCGCAAATGGATGCTGCTGTTTTTCACCCGTCTGCGAACTGGCACGGTGCATTACATCGGCGGGGCCGATCCCCTGCCCCAGCCCCTGAGCTATGAGGAGGAGCAGGCACTGGTTTCCCGGCTGCATCAGGATGACGGCACCGTCCGCTCCATTCTGATTGAACGGAATCTGCGGCTGGTGGTGTTTATCGCCCGGAAATTTGAAAACACCGATGTGGGCATGGAGGATTTGATTTCCATTGGCACCATCGGGCTGATTAAGGCCGTGAACACCTTTGATCCCGGCAAGAAAATCAAGCTGGCCACCTATGCCTCCCGGTGCATCGAAAACGAGGTGCTCATGCATCTGCGCCACACCAGTAAGCTGCGCCATGAGGTATCCCTGGATGAGCCGCTGCGCACGGATTGGGACGGGAACGAGCTGCTTTTATCCGATGTGCTGGGCACGGAAAGCGATCTGGTATCCCGGGGGCTGGAGGAGGACACGGAAAAGCAGCTGCTGCTCGGTGCGCTGGCCCAGCTGTCTCCCCGGGAGCAGCGGATCATGCGCCTGCGCTTTGGTCTGGGCGGCGGCCGGGAAATGACGCAAAAGGAGGTGGCGGATGTGCTGGGTATTTCCCAATCCTATATTTCGCGGCTGGAAAAACGGATTCTTTCCCGGCTGCATACGGAGATGATGCGGATTTCGTCGTAAGAAAGATTTTTCTCTCCGAACGCATGAAGGCTTAGAAAAAACATATCCAAATCGGTTTTCGGGAGGGGTATGGGGAACCCGCTTTTGACTTCAAAAGCGGGTTCCCCATAAGCTTTTTCATTCCTTTCGTTTAATTGTTCCGGATTTGCAGCGCCAGGTTCACCTGAATGTCGGCGGATACATAGGCTTCCCGCCAGTGATAGGCTTCCCAGTCCTGGATGGTGAGAAACTGCTGGGAGGCCAGATTGCCAAAACCCATGCCGTCGCAGCGCAGGCGCTGGAGATGCACAAGGGTCTGATGAATATCCTGCGCCAGGGTTTGGCGCAGGGCCTCCGCGTTCAGATTCTGACCGGGCGTGAAATGGGCTTCACAAAGAAGCCGCACGCCCAGCACGGTTTTTTCCGTGTCAATCTCCACCCATAGCCCCGCCGGCGATCGCGCGAAAATGGGCACTGCGGCGCTGTCGTCGCAGCGAATGGTGAGGGACTGCACGGTGCCCGATAAAAGATGAAGCAGAGCCATCTCATAGCCCGTCAGCAGCCCGCTGACGGAAACGCCGTCCGTGGCCGCCGCGCCGAACAGCTCAATGGCATTGACGCTTTTCCGCGGCAGCTCTCCGGCCTGCTCGTCCAGCACATTGCTGTCATAAGCATGATCGACGGAATCAAAGGGATTGATGGCGCCGTAAATCAGCAGCGGATCCTGAAAGCCATAGCCCAGATCACGTACCGCGTCGCCCAGGGTGGTGGTGGGAACGAAGCCCTTGCCTGCATAATTGACCAGCGTAGTTTCGATATAACGGCTCAGACGGATGCCCACATAGGGCTTTTGCTCGGCAATAAAGGGCCGCGCTTCCCCGCCGCAAACCACCAGCGAGGCCTGCGCCCGCATCTGGGGCAGCAGATAGACGCTCTGGATGATTCCGGAAAAATCGCTGCTCCGGCTGGCCCGCTCCCCGATCACCACCTCCCGCACCTGGCTGAAATTCAGGGACCGGGGTGTGGTGGCATGGAGCAGGTTCGCCGCGTCGGGAAAGGTTTTCTCGGTGGCTTCCAGCAGAAAATAGCCCATCTGCTGGGTGTCCGAGGAGCCGTTGCCACCGCCGGAGCTGCTGTTCACCCCCGAATTGCTGGGCACCTTTACAGACAGGCGGATGTCTCCGTTCTCCATTTCGTCCACCGCCAGAATGATCACCAGCAGCTGCTCCTCCAATTGCCGGCTCATGCAGCCGGACAGCAGCAGACAGCCGATCAGCAGCACCGCAAGCAGCCTTCGTTTCATGCTTTGCGCCTCCTTTGACGGATCAGCGAGCCCGCTCCGCCCATGAACAGCACCGCCGCCACCCCCGCGCCCCGCCATGGGGCCAGGGCCCGCAGCAGCGTCTCCGCGTCCTGCGAGGCCAGGGCGGACAAGGGCAAAAGCATCATCAGCAGCACGGTGATAAGAAACGGCGACGCCGTCTCCTTACCCGCCGCCCAGCAGATCAGGGACGCCGCCCGGGTGACGCCTGCGGCCTGGGCCATGAGCAGCAGCATCAGCAGCCCGCATAGCAGCAGCGACCAGCCCACCAGCGACGGGCTCACATCGCTGAGCAAAAGCAGCCGCCAGCCCAGGGTTTCCGGCCGGGCCAGGGCGTAAAAGGGCAGCAGAAAAGCGCTGATCAGGGCCGTAACCATCCCCAGCGTCAGGCTGAGCAGCACTGTGCGCAGGCCTGTTTTTCCCCCATCGCACAGGGCCTGAAGAGCGGTCTCCCGCTGCGGCGTGAGCAGCGGCAGGCAGCTGGTGGCCACGCTTCCGGTCATCCATAGGGCTCCCTGAAGCACGCTGCCCATTCCGCGCCCCAGCCAGGGGGCCAGATGGCCCAGACTGCCGTGAGGCAGCGCCGTAACCGCGCAAAAGCCGATCATCAGCCCCAGCAGCCATCGCAGCAGCCGGGCCAGCCGGGGCAGGCCGTATTCATCCCCGCCGCCAATGGCCAGCGCCGTCACCACGGCCACCGCCAAAGCCACCCACAGGCTGCTCACGTTGGGCAATACCTCGCTGAGAATAGCGCTGAGGGAATAGGCCGCCAGCTGCGCGTCCAGCAGCGCGCACAGGGCCAGCGTCACCGCCAGCACCCGGGCCAGCGGCTTGCCAACCGCGCTTGCCAGCGGCGTTTCGCCCGCCTGCCTGCGGCGGCACAGCCATAGCGCTCCGCCCATCAGCCCCGCGGTAAAGGGCAAAAGCAGCGCCAGCGCCAGATAACTCGGCGTGCTCACATGACCATACAGATACAGCGCCAGCCCGATGGCCACCTGCGCATAGAGCTGTAGCCCGCTCAGGGCGTATTGCTCCAGCGCGTAGGCCTTGTGGCGCTCCCGCAGCAGGGTTTGCCGGTCGGTCACGTCAGTGGTGGTTTGCGAAACGGATGAAAAACGGTCGCTCATTTGTCCTCCCGGTCCCAGGCACGCATCCGGCCGTCCGTGCGCCGCAGCTGAAAGGGATTCGCCATGAACCCACGCAGCCGCTGCCGCCAGATGGGCATGCGCAGCACCGCATCGGGGTTGGAGGGCCGCTTGGGGGCGATGGGCGCGAAATAGGGGCAGCCAAGCGACGTGATCCCCGCCATGCGCATCAGCAGATAAAAGCAGCCCAGCACCACGCCCAGATACCCCGCAATGCCTGCCGCCACCACCAGAAAAAACTGGGCGATCCGCAGCGACAGCGTCAGGGGAAACGAAGGGACCGCATAGCTGCCCAGCCCGCTGATGGCCACCACGATGATCAGCAGCGGGCTGAACATATCCGCTTCCACCGCCGCCTGCCCCAGAATCAGGCCGCTGACGATGGACAGGCTGCCGCCCATCACCCCCGGAATCCGCGCCCCTGCCTCGTTAATCAGGCTGAATACCAGCAGCATCAGCAGCATGGATGTGAACAGCGACAGGGGTACCCGGGATTGGGATTCGATCACCGACGTGAGCAGCGACAGGGCCATGCCCTCGGGATGAAATACCGTCAGCGCCACATAAATGGCCGGCAGCAGCAGGGAAAGCAGCATGCCCGTGATGCGCAGAAGCCGCAAAAACGTGCCGTATTGCCAGCGCATGGCGGTGTCGTCCGGGGCGTGATACAGGTGCATCAGCCCCATGGGCAGCGCAATCACTGCCGGGGCATTTTCCATCAGCACCACGATCTGCCCTTCCTCCAGAAAGCTGGCAGCCCGATCCGGCCGCTCTGTGTTGGCCACCTGGGGAAGCAGGGAATAGGGCTTGTCCTCAATCAGCTGTTCCAGCATGCCGAGGGAGCCCACATAATCCACATTGCATCCCGCAATCCGCCGCCGCAGCTCGGCAAGCACCTCCTGCTGGGCCACCCCGTCCAGATACATCAGGCACAGCCGGGTGGGCACCTTGCTGCCCACAAACACTTCCTCGCTGATCAGCGCCGGGGAGCGCATCATCCGCCGGATCAGCACCACGTTGTCCCGCAGGGATTCAGTGAAGCCCGCATGGGGGCCCACGATCACCGTTTCGTTCACGGGCTCGCTTACCGCCCGCTTCACGAACCCCTTCACATCGATCACCAGCGCGCCGGGCATGGTATCGCAGATCAGCGCCGCATCCCCGCCAAACACCCGCTGGAGCACGGCGGGCAGCTGGGCCGTGGCCTGCACGGAGGCCACCTGCAAAACCTGCCGGGACAGATAGCTGTCCAGCGGCTCGTCCTCCGGCGGCTCCTTGGCCTGCAGGCAGGGGGCCAGCACGAATTTCTGCAGCTTCTGATCGTCCGTCAGGCCGTCCACATAGAGCAGCGCCGCCGGATGGCCCAGCAGCTGAAATTCATGGAGGATCACATCCTCGCTTTCCGCCGCATGCGCCCCCCGGCGCAGCAGCGCCAGCGCTTCCTGATAATTCCCGTTTAACACGCCCTGGGCCGTGGGCTCCCATTGCCGGGCCATGCCATCCCTTCCCTTCAAACCCATGATGGCTTTAGGATACCCGGCTTGGCAAGCTTTTTATTCGTTTCACTGGAAGGAAAAGCGTTTTGAAGCGCAAAAAGGCTGCCGAAAATACTTTTCGACAGCCTGAAAGCGCTTTTTTCTTTTGAAAAAAGTCCGAGGCTCGTAGCCTGTATGCGCGCTCCGGGGTTCAATTCCCCGGCACAGCTGTACAGGACGGCCTCATCCATCGTATATTCGACGCGGGGGCAAAAGTCAACAGGAAATTGAAGGAACAGACGGAAACGCGGCAATTCAAGCGGTGGTTTGGAAACAGCAGGATGGCGGATGAAAACGGAAAGCCGATGACAGTTTACCATGGGACGAACGCGAAGCGTTACTCGTTCTTCAGAATGACAGAATCCCCTCGCTTTTCAGCCGCTCCAGCAGCTCCGCGTCTGCGGGGCACAGGTTGTAAGCCGCGGCTTCTCCTGGCGTGACCCAGGCCATGGCCGCGTGCTCCAGCAGTTGGGGCGTGCCCTGGACAATCCCGGCACGAAACAGCGTCAGCTGCACGGTAAGATCCGGGTAAACGTGGGTCACAGTGAGCAGCGGCCGCTCCACGGCGATTTCCATGCCCAGCTCCTCCTGAATTTCCCGGATCAGCGCCTGCGGCCGGGTTTCGCCCGCTTCCACCTTGCCGCCCACAAACTCCCATTGCAGCCCCCGGGCCTTATGGGCCGGCCGCTGGCACAGCAAAAACCGTTCTCCCTGCCAGATCATCGCCGCCACCACGTCCACCATGCTTCTCGCCTGTCCTTTCTGCATTGGCCTTTTGCTGCATTATAGCACGGCGATTTTTTTTGTTCAACCCCATCGGAAGCCCTTGAATTTCCGGCCGTTTTCCTGTATACTAAAAAGAGGCGTTTTGTGCGTCCAATTTATAGGGAAGCGAGCTTTACAGGCATGTATACGGATTTGCTGGGCTGCCGGCGCATGAAAATCAATCTGCATCTCCATACCACCGAGTCCGACGGCCGCAAAACCCCGGAGGAAGCCGCGGCGATTTACCAGGCGGCGGGATATGATCTGATCGCCGTCACGGATCATTGGAAGTACCGGATGAGCGGCAGCCTTCATGGGCTGCGGACGCTGGGCGGCGCGGAATATAATACCCCCGGCGGCAACGGGGCTACGGGGGTATATCACATTCTGGGGCTGGGCTGCCAGGAGGAGCCCAATCCGCCCCGGGATCAGGGGCCCCAGGCCATGATTGACGAAATCAACCGCTGCGGGGGCCTGGCGGTGCTGGCGCATCCGGCCTGGTCGCTGAACACGGCGTGCCAGGCCAGGGCGCTGCACGGCGTGGGCGCTACGGAAATTTACAACAGCGTGTCCGACGCGCACGAGTCCGCCCGGCCTTATTCCGGGGATTTTGTGGATATTGCAGCGGGCCAGGGCATGCTCTTCCCGCTTCTGGCCACGGATGATGTGCATTATTACGACGGCTCGGATGAAACGCAGTCCTTCATCATGCTGGCCTGTGCTCCGGACGCCAGCGACGGCGAGATTCTTCAGGCCATCCGGGATAAGAAATTTTACGCGTCTCAGGGCCCGGAAATCCATCTGAGCGTGGAGGGGGATGAGGCGGTGGTTCGCTGCTCGCCTGCCAGCCGTATCGCCTTTTTCACCAATAGCGTCTGGAGCGCCGGCCATGGCCATCGGGGAAGGAGCCTGACCGAAGCCCGCTGCAAGCTGCAGCCCTTTGAAACGTTCATCCGCGCCGAAGTGACCGACGCGCAGGGGCGCATGGCCTGGAGCAACACGCTGGCGGTTGGAACGAAATAAGCCGCCTTTCCGGGAATAACGAACGGGGAGCAGGCGGACGAGGAAAAAGCGCCCGTATTTCTCAGCAGGAAAAAGGAGCGGGAGCCCTTATGGATCACATTTCCGTGGATTTTGCCCGGCAGGCGGGGCGTATGAAGCCCCTGCACAGTGTGAATAACGGGCCGGTTTACAAGACGGCGCCGGATCAGCGCATCACCAATCTTCCGGCCTTTCAGGCGGCGGGGATTCCCTATGTGCGCACCCATGACGCTTCCTTTTACGCCACCTATGGCGGGGAGCACACGGTGGATGTGCATATGATTTTCCCGGATTTTTCCCGGGATCCGGCGGATCCGGCGGCCTATGACTTCACCCTCACGGACGAATACCTGCGGGTGATTGCGCTGGGCGGATCGAAGGTGTTTTACCGGCTGGGCTCCAAGATCGAGCATGAAATCAAGAAATACGGCACCCTGCCGCCGCCGGACTTTCACAAGTGGGCGCGGATCTGCGAGCATATCATCCGTCATTATACCCAGGGCTGGGCGGACGGATTCCATTACGATATGGCGTACTGGGAAATCTGGAATGAGCCGGACGGCTTTGCCGATGATGCGCCGCCGGAAAAGAAAACCTGCTGGGGCGGCACTCAGGCCCAGTTCTGCCAGCTGTTTGACATTACGGCCAGGCATCTGAAGGCCTGTTTCCCGGACAAGAAAATCGGCGGCCCGGCCGTGTGCTATCCGCTGACGGATTGGGCCCGGCGCTTTCTGGATTACCTGCGCAGCCATCAAACGCCGCTGGACTTTTTCTCCTGGCACATGTACTCCGCAGATCCCTGGCGGATGGCGCAGGTGGAGCGGGAAACCCGGGAGCTGCTGGACACATACGGCTTCACGGCTGCGGAGAGCATTCTGAACGAATGGAACTATGTGCGCGGCTGGGAGGGGGAGGAATGGACCTATTCCCTCACGGCGGAACGGGGGCTCAAGGGCTCGGCATTTATTGCGGCGGCGCTGTGCCTGTCCCAGTATGCGCCGCTGGATCTGCTGATGTATTATGACGCCCGGCCCTGCGCCATGAACGGGCTGTTTGCACCCTATGAGGTGAACAGGAATCTGAAGGGCTATTACGCACTGTATTTCTTCAACCAGCTGTACCGGCTGGGAAACGCGGCGGCGGTGAGCTGCCCGGAAAAGGGGATTGCCGCCTGCGCCGCGGAAAACGGCGCGCGCAAGGCTGTGCTGCTTACCCATTATGCCGATGACGACGGGGCCGCGCCCCGGCAGGTGAAGCTGTCCCTTGCCCATCTTCAGGAAACGGAGCAGCCCCTGCGGCTGACCTATTATCTGCTGGATGAAACCCACGATGGCGCGCCCTATCGGGAGGAAATCGTGACCGGGATTGCTGCCGCGGCATATCTGACCCTGCCGCTGTTTACCTCCTGCCTGCTGACCATCGAACCGGCGGCGCCGGAAGCCTGATCGGGCCGCCGTGCCTGCCTGAAAGAGGAGAAACCGATGAAAGAGTTTATTGAAAACGTGCTGGCCCCGCGGATTCAGGGCGATGGAGGCTGGGTGGAGTTTGGATCGCTGGAAGGGGAAAAGCTAGAACTGATTTTCCGGGGCGAATGCTCCAAGTGCGGCATTCTGAACCGCTGCTGCGATTGGATTGCCGGCGAGGTGGAAAAGCAGTTCGGCCGGCGGGTCACCATTATTCCCGTGCGCAAAAAGCCCTTTTTCTGGGATCGCTGAAGGCGAAGCGTCTGTAAAAAAACGGGAGGAAGTGAATCAATGGCGCATGTGAAGGTGGTTCGGCGCAGCATGCGGCCCGAGGAATGGACCGATCTGCGGTTCGGCTGGCTGCGGCGGGGCGTATATGAAAGCAAGGTGGAAATCACCGATTTGACCATTCGGGACGCCCGTCAGTGCGGCGAAAACGAGTATGTATTCGATGATGCGGCATGGCGGCCGCTGCGGCGGGGCGAGCTGTATTTCACCCCGGATGGCACGGCCTTCATCCGCGGTCATGCCGCCATCCCGGCGGAATTTGCCGGGCGGGATGTGTATCTTTCCCTGAAAACCGCCGCGGAAATGATTGTGGAAATCAACGGCGTGTATGTGGGCGGCGTGGATCCCAACCGGGATCGCATTTTGCTGAACCCGTATATTCAATCCGACGAGCTGAATATCGAAATCGAGGGCTATAACCGCTCCAAGCCCGATGATGAGCGCAATCCCGAGACGTTGGCCGTCCGGGGCTGCCGCCAGATTTTTGAAGGCGCGTATCTGGCCACCATCCGGGAAAACGTCCAATCTCTGATTTACGATTATACCCTGCTGCTGGACGTGGCCCACAGCGAGTATTTTAACGAGGATTATCGCCAGTTCCTGTTTACGGAGCTGAGCCGCGGCCTGGATCTGGTGGACTTTGACACCTGGGAGGGCGTGGACGACGCGGCCCGGTATGTGGAGGAGCACATTTACCAAAACGACGATTTCAAGGGCAGCGGCAGCGTGGCGCTGGTGGGCCATTCCCATCTGGACATCGCCTATTATTGGCGGCGCATCCACGCGGTGCAGAAAAACGCCCGCACCGTGCTGATTCAGCTGCGGCTGATGGACAAATATCCCGAGCTCCGCTACACCCACACCCAGGCCTACACCTACGAAACGCTGGAAAAATACTATCCGGCGCTGTTTGCGGAATTGAAGGAAAAAGTAGCGGCGGGCCAGTTTGAGCCGGTGGGCGGCATGTATGTGGAGCCGGATTGCAATGTGCCCGCTGCGGAGAGCCTGATCCGGCAGCTGCTCTATGGCCAGCATTATTTCCGCCGGGCCTTTGGCAAAACCATTGATAACGCCTGGCTGCCCGATGTGTTCGGCAACAGCTGGATTCTGCCCCAGATTCTCAAAAAAAGCGGCGTGGATTATTTCGTATCCAATAAAATGTCCACCTGGAATGATACCAACCGCTTCCCCCATAATAACTTCCGCTGGAAGGGCATTGACGGCTCCACGGTTTACGCCTGTGTGCCGCCCACCCATTTTATCACCTGGAATATGCCGAGCCAGATTCAGGAAAACTGGGAAGCCTATCAGGATAAGGAACGGGGCGGCGCCACGCTGAGCATGTTCGGCTATGGGGATGGCGGCTCCGGGGCCACGGAGGAAATGCTGGAAATGGCCCGGCGGTTTGAGAAGCTGTCGGTGATGCCCAAGACGGAAATGATGGGCGGGGCGGAATTCCTGCATCGGAATCTGAAGGATAACGATCAGCTGGCCACCTGGGATGGAGAGCTGTATCTGGAAATGCACCGGGGCACCTTCACCACTAAGGCCAATATCAAAAAAGCCAACCGTGCGCTTGAATTCAAGCTGCGGGAGGCGGAGCTGCAATGCGCCCTTCGGGCGCTGCGGGGCGAAGCCTATCCCGCCCGACAGCTGCAGGATTGCTGGAAAAAGGTGCTGCTGAACCAGTTCCATGATATTCTGCCCGGTTCCCATATCCATCCCGTATATGAGGACGCCATGGCGGATTACGCCCAGGTGGACGGCGAACTGACCGCTTTGCTGAGCGGCAGCGCCGATCGGTATTTTAACTCGCTGAACTTCCGGCGCAGCTTCCTCACTTTTGTGGAGGATGCGGATGGCCCTGCCCTGCGCTGCGGAAAGCGGGGATTCTGGAGCATGCCCAATCTGCCCGGCCTTTCCGGCGGCTCGGCGTCGCCCCTGCCCGCGCAGGCTGGATGGCTGACGAGCCAGAGCGCAGGAGAAGAACTGCTGCTGGAAACGCCCTTCTATCGGATCCGTCTGCGCCGGGACGGCAGCTTCGTTTCCCTGTGGGATAAGGAACTGGGTCGGGAATGGGTGAAGGACGGCTGCGGTTTTAACCGGCTGCATCTCTATGCCGATCATCCCGGCAATTACGATGCCTGGGATATTCTGCCCAATTACCGGGATGTAGAGCGGCCGCTGCCGGTGATTTCCGAGCTTGCGCTCACTGCACAGGACGGGGTACATGCCGAACTGACCGTTTCCTTTGCCACGGAAAAAAGCAGCTGGCGGATGATCATCCGTCTGTTCGCCCAGAGCCGGGCGATTGAGGTGGAGCATCAGGTGGACTGGCACGAAAAGCATCGGCTGGCCAAGGTGAATTTCGGCCCGGATGTGCTCACTCGCGTCTTGCGCTGCGATACCAGCGCAGGCTATATTGATCGGGAGTTGACGAAGAACACCTCCTGGCAGCAGGCGCGGTTTGAGGTGTGCCACCACAAGTGGTTTGATCTATCCGAAGCGGATGCTGGCCTGGCGGTGATCAACGGGGGCAAGTACGGCGTGGGGCTGGAGGAGGACGAAGTGTCCCTGAGCCTGCTGCGCGCCACCATTCGTCCGGACATCACCAGCGATATGGGCCGGCATGATTTCTGTTATGTGATCCTGCCTCATGGGGGGAACAGCCTGGATGCGCAGGTGAATCGCTGCGCCTTTGAATATAACGTGCCCCTGCGCAAGGCGGACACGGCGATGCCCGATGCGCTGCGGGATTGCCTGAACGGCTGCGGGCTGTATCTGCAGAGCCTGAAGCTGGCCGAGGATGGCAGACAGATCGTGATCCGGCTGTCCGAGCAGGATGGCCGCCGGGGACAGCTTCGCTTCCCCTGGCCCGTCACGCGGATGAACATGCTGGAGGACGCGGAGGGCCAGAGCGATCAGGTGGCCTTCCATCCCTTCGAGATCCTTACCCTGGGCATTTCGATGGGACAGCTGTAAGGAAAAAATCAGATGCGAGGGAATCGCTTGGGGGAAAGACCCCAAAACGGTTCCCTCGCTGTTTTTTACAGCGCGAAAGCTGCCTGCTATAAAATGCGGCTTGTCTCCAAAGGACTTGGACACAAGGGAGAAAGCAATGCAGGGCGGCAAGCCTTTCATTTTAATCGCATCAGCCGGCTTTGCTGGTCGGGCAGGGCGATTTTTCAGAGCAAGGCGCAGAAAAAAACCCGCAGCTTTGCCGTGCGGGATAAAGCCCCTCATCCTGCGGGGAGCATGTCAAAAACGCAGCTTTTTGACATACCAAAAGAGAGCCCTTACGGACTCTCTTTTGGTATGGGAATAACACACCGGATTACTTTTGGTCAGCGTACCATTCGTTGGCTTCCGCGGTCAGCGTATCGCCGCCCATATCCATCCATTCCTGCACATAATCATCATAGCTGTCCAGAGAGACCTTTCCGGTGATGATATTCACGAAGGTTTCTTCCCGGAGGGTCTCGAGCTCGGCCTGATATTCAGCCTGAGAGGGCAGCAGGGTGGTCACGGCGTTGCGCATATAGCTGTCGCACTGAGGCTTTTCGAAGAAGTTCAGGCGGTTGAGGATGGTGGGATTGGCGTAGAAGTCCAGGAACATGCCGTATTCGGAATAGGGCTTTTCGGGACCATAGATGCCGCGCAGGCACTTGATGCCAACTTCATTGCCGGCGGCGGTTTCGGTCAGGGAAGTGAAGCTTCCGTCTTCGTTAACCTTGTAGTTCTCGTTTTCAACGCCCCATACAGTCCGGACCATCAGCTCGTCATCCACGGAGAACAGGTTCATAATCTGGAAAATAGCGGCCATCTTTTCGGTGTCGTTGTTCAGGGCGGCGTTGAGCACATGGCCGGAGCCGACAGACACGGCGTTGCCAATCTCCAGCCCATAGGAACCGTCGGGGCCGGCGGGCCAGGGCGCGTACACGAAGTCGGAATCCTTGCCGTTGATGGCATACCATTCGATGGCCACGGGGCCGCCGTTATCGCCGCACACGTCAGGCCGACGATAGTGGTCGATGGAGGCATGGCAGGAAGCGCCGATCACGCCGTTGATGAAGGCATGGTTCACAGCCCAGTAGCCGCCGTTGTTTTCGCCGGTAACGAATTCAGGATCCAGCACGCCGTCAGCATACAGCTTGACGCATAGCTCCAGCGCGGCCTTGTTGTTCTCCATCACGTCGGTGTTCACCAGATTGCCGCTGCCGTCGTCCAGCCACAGCTGAGCGTCATAGGAGGAGCCGTAGGCGCCGAAGATGGCGCGGATCACGGAGGCAGAGCAGCCGTAGGTGTCCTTCACGCCGTTGCCATCGGGATCCTCATTGGCGAAGCGATACATCAGGGCGACGAAATCATCAATGGTTGTGGGCAGCTGATCCTCGGTCACGCCCAGCTTATCCAGCCAGTCCTTGCGATACATCAGGGTCTTGGAGGGCATCTGGCTCTGCTCGTCGAAGTAGGGGATATTGTTCATCTTGCCATCATCGGCAGTGGCGGTAGCCCAGAACAGATCCACGGAGTCCTTCAGACGGCCCTTGTAGCCGCCGTTGTTCAGAAATTCATACAGGTCGGGCGCATTTTCCTTGAAGAAATCCACATCCCAGGAAGCGATTGCGCCCTGCTCATAGTATTTGTGCAGGTTGGCGTCGCTGTTGGTCTTGAAGATGTCCGGAGCGGTATTGCCGGCAATGCGGGTGTTGATGATTTCCGCATAGTTGGCATTTTCAATATACACCACTTCAAACTTCACATCGTACCCATACTTTTCCTTCAGGTGCTTCTCGGCCCAATGCACAGCCACATCCTTGCTTTCATCATAGGGGCCAAACATGTAGGGCGCGACAGAAATCGTGCCGGACCAGACAACGGGCTTTTCCTCGGCCAAGCCCACCAGGGGCAGCATAAGCGCGAGGGCGAGAACCAGAGCCAGAATTTTTTTCATGGGGATTCCTCCTCTTTTTTTACAGGCGTTTGCCTGCAATTAACCTTTCAGTGAGCCCACCATAATGCCCTTTACGAAATAACGCTGAATGAAGGGATACACGCACAGGATGGGCAGCGTGGTGATGAAAATAGCGGCGCCCTTGAGCCCCTCGGTGCTGGACTGGGCGTTTTCCATTGCGGTCACGTCCATCTGCGCTGTTTCCAGCATTTGCTGCGTGCCGGTAATGAGAATGCGCCGCAGCACCACCTGCAGCGTGAACCGTTCTTCATTGGAAATATAAATCAGCACGTCAAACCAGGCGTTCCAATGCCCCACCGCCAGCCACAGCCCCACCGTGGCGAGAATGGGCATGGACAGGGGCAGCACGATGTTAAAGAAAATGCGGAACCGGCCCGCGCCGTCCATCTGGCAGCTTTCTTCGATTTCTTCGGGAAGAGACTGGAAATAATTGCGCATGATAACCAGGTTGTAAGCGCTTACCAGGCCGGGCAGGATCTGCACGAAGAAGTTGTCCAGCAGGCCCAGATCGCGGATCAGCAGATAGTTGGGGATCAGGCCGCCGGAGAAGAACATGGTGAACACGATCAGCAGCGTCCAGATGGAGCGATGAGGGAAATAGGGCTTTGATAAGGCGTAGGCGCCCAGGGCCGTCACAAACAGGGAGGCCGCCGTGCCAACCACCGTGCGCAGGAGGGTGTTCTTATAGCCCAGCCAGATATACCGGCTTTCCATCACCTTTTTATAGTTGTCCAGCGTAAAATCCGTGGGCCACAGATGCAGCCCGCCCTTGGTGGCGATATAGCCCGGGGAGAAGGAAAGCACCAGCATATGCACAAACGCCAGAATAATGCTCAGCCCGAACAGCACCAGGATGACATGGATGATCACATCGCCAACGCTTACTTTTTCTTTCATAGCGCTTCCTCCTTCCTTACCAGATGCCTGTGCCGTTGAGCTTGTTGGTGATGGCGTTGGTGCCGACCACCAGCACAAACCCGATCACGTTCTTAAACAGGCCAACCGCCGTGGAAAAGCTGTATTGCATATCGCCCAGGCCATAGCGATACACAAACGTGTCGATGATATCGCCGGTTTTATACACTGCGGAATTGTACAGATTAAACACCTGGTCAAAGCCTGCGTCCATCACGCTGCCAACGCGCAGAATCAGCATGACGGTGATTGTGGGAAGAATGGAGGGAAGGGTCACGTGCAGCAAACGCTGAAAACGGGTGGCGCCATCCACCACGGCCGCCTCATACAGCTCTGGCGAAATGCCGGCAATGGTGGCAATATAAAGCACGGAGCCCCATCCGACTTCCTTCCAGATGTCGCTGACAATCAGCGTGCCCCGGAAGTATGAGTTGTCCCCCAGGAAGAAAATCGGCTTTTCAAAGCCCATGTACTTGGTGAGCACATAATTGACCGCGCCATTGTTGGGAGAGAGCAGCTGGGTCATCAGCCCCGCCACCACCACCCAGGACAGGAAATGAGGCAGATAGCTCACCGTCTGGATGGCTTTTTTGAAGCGCAGGCTGCGCAGCTCATTGAGCATCAGGGCGAAAATAATGGGCATGGGAAAGCCGATAAAGATCTTCAGCATGCTGATAATCAGCGTGTTTTGAAAGGAACGAATGAACGTGCGGCTCTTGAGCGCCTTTTCAAAGTATTTCAGTCCCACCCATGGGCTGGCCCAGATGCCCTTGGCAATCTGAAAATCCTTGAATGCCAGCGCCAGGCCGGACATTGGAATATACTTGAAAATGATAAAATAAACGATGACCGGCAGCAGCATCACACACAGGGATGCATATTTTTTATATCCCCTGAAATCGGTGAAAAAACTGGGGGTCTTGTGTCCGCCGGGCAGAACAGGCAGGCTTGCGCCGGACTGCGATGGGGCTTTCAAAACGATCAGCTCCTTTTCATTTTGAAGTTTTCTTACTCTTAATTATATAGTTTTTTTCGAATTAGTCAATAAAAAACGCCCAAAAATTCCGCCAATTCCATGATAAAATTGCGAAAATATGATATATTCCGCCCTAATATAACAATTTGCGCCGCGTTTATTACAGCGCCCGTTTGTTTGCAGAATTACCACCCGGTATATTTCCTCTTTGAAACGGAAGAATATAACAGCATTGGATCATAACGGAAAAGCGTCCCGGATTGAAAAGAAAACGTTTTGCCGCTCTTCTCAGTCCAGGGCGCATTGTTAAATAGAATCCGTCCAGTCCCATCCCATTGCTTTTCGGAAGGAAAATGGGGAGCCCGCTTTCGGCACAAAAGCAGGTTCCCCATCAATTTTTTGGCTTTTAGACCGCGTGCTTTACCCGGTCGTGTTCTTCGGCGCGCTTGGCGTTGTTGAATCGATCCAGCGTGCCAACCAGATAGCCGGTGATGCGGCGGATCCGGTGGAAGGGCACACGGCCGAAATCATAGGACAGCTCCACATAATCTCCGTCCACCTTGATATCAATGCCCTGCGGCATCGCGCCAAATTTCTGCTGCGCACGATGAATATATGCATCAATTTCCGCCTGGGGCAGCTCGCCGCCCGTTACCTGAACATTACAAGCCATAGGAATGCCTCCTGTTTTGCAAAGATTGGATGAAGCGCGGGCAGGATAACGCCGCGCCGCACGGCTCCATCTCTCCTATTATACACCCGTTTTCGACGGTTGAAACATCTTTTCTGCTGGTATACCGTTTCTTTTCGCACTTTTTCCGTGCCTGACGAAATCCGCCCTTTTTTTGCAAAAAAACGGTTGACAAACCGCCGCAAATGCCCTATAATAATCCATGTTGCGTGAGCAATAGGGGAATGGTGTAATGGTAACACGTGGGTCTCCAAAACCTTTGTTGAGGGTTCGAATCCTTCTTCCCCTGCCATATTAAGTACCAGCTTTTGATACAAAGGTTGGTACTTTTCTTTTACCCCATGGTGGCTCAAATTCCCTTACAGTAAGGGCTTTTCTGGACATTTTCCCGAAAAGGTATTCTAAGACGGTTTCATTTTTCATTATGCAAACAGGCGCGGAAGGCAAAATTGCTCTCCGCGCCTGTGTCTTTTACCCCATCCCGGTCAAAATGGCGCATTCTTGAGTTTTGTCAAATCTTTTCGTTCAGTAAACATGCGGCTATTACATCGTCTCCATCAACTCGAGCAGCAACTTTTTTTGTCTTTCCGTGAGTGTACTCCATTTCGAAAAAAGCTCTTGTTGTTCGGCAGTTAAAGCACTCGCCTCTGTTCTGTCAGAAAAGAATTGAACAAGCGTAATACCGAAACCATTACAAACCGCTTCCAGCGTTGGAAGGGTTGGAGCATTGTTTCGATTAAACATATTGGTTACGGTTGAATGGGAAAGATTCGCTTCTTTTGCAAGACGATAATCTGTCCACCCGCGTTCATTCATCAGTTCTCGGATCCTCTTTTGAACATTCACGTTTTTCCCCTCGCTGCACCCATTTGTAGCTATTATAATTCCCAAAACGGTATTATAATAGTCACAATGGTTAGCGTGCCCAAACCCAAAACACAGGTCATCATTACGGGCTATGATTATCTGGCCTATCGCCAGCTTCAAAGCAATCCCGACCTGACGCTGGAATTGCCCGTGCGTCTGGGCGAATTGCCGGACGGCGAGCTGGATCGCCTGATGGCGGATGGGAAGGTGAAATTCTGGAAGGGCGGCATAGAGGTACCCATTGAGGCGGTACCGGACGGAACCATTGACGCAAGTACTGTAGCCAGCCTCGATCAGGACGGCACACTGCACATCCTGATCACCCCCGAAATTACCGGTACGAAAGAAGCGATTGACGCACTCTCGCCCGTAGTAGATGAAGTCTACCAGCTGGGCGGCACGTGGCAGGAAGCGATGGCAGGCGTTCGCCCTACTACGACAATGGACATGGTGGATAGCGGCTTAAAGCGGATTCAGTCCTATCAGGAAACGCTGGATTACAACTGGTGGGACAAGTTCTGGACATCTGTTTTCGGCGCATCCACGAATCTGGGGGGCCTCGATCAGAGCATGAAATCGGACTTCAATGCGAACAGAGTGGCAGAGCTGTCCGCCTATGTTGCGGAAATGGTCCGCGCTATTCAGCAGGGCGAACAGGTTCCGAAAGAAGATCTGGAAAATCTGCAGGCCATCGTGGAATTCCTGAATGGGCTGGACGTGACCGGCACGGGTGCGCACATCCGCGAGGGCATTGCGCAGGGCATGACGGAAGCGGGTTTTGCCAGCGATGCGGAGACGGTGGCTTCCAATCTGGAAACCGCGCTGAATACAGCCCTCGACATTCATTCGCCATCTCAGCGTGTAAAGCCGGTAGGTGAAAACACTGCAGCAGGCGTTGGCGAGGGCATGAGCGGCTATGACTTCTCTTCCGATGCACAGAGCGTCTCTTCCGCCATAGAATCCGCATTGCAGGCTGCCTTAACGGGTCAAAGCCTGAAGAGCGCTGGGAATACCGCGGCGCAGGGGCTGGGCAGCGCAATGCTCGCTTATCCCATGTCCGATACAGGCCGTGCCGTTGCTGCGAATGTTCGCTCGGCAATTCAGACCAGCCTGAACGGAAATACCCTCCGCTCTGCGGGGGTAAATGCTATGGCAGGACTTCGTGCAGGCATCCTTGCGGGGCGCTCCGGAGTGATCTCCGCCATGCGCTCCGCTGCCCGTGAAGCCGTGAACGCTGCAAAGAAGGAACTCAAGATCAAGAGCCCGTCGCAGGTATTCCGGGATGAGGTCGGCGTGATGACCATGCGCGGTTTTGGCGCGGGCGTATTGAAGGAGAGCAAGGAGCAGGCAAAGGTCATTCGCAACGCCTCCCGCTTTCTCACCGGCGAAGCGCGGGAAGGCGCTATTGTCCAAAGCAGCAGCGACAACCGAAGAACCTATAACAACAACGTCTCCTCCACCATTCAGGTACAGCAGATGGTGGTACGGGACGAGCAGGATATCCGCTCTCTGGCGGTAGAGATTGCGACGCTGACCAGACGGCAGCAGCGAGGAAAGGGGCTGAGAATGGCATGAACGACTGGTTTATCTGGAACGGCAAAAAATGCACGGATTACGGTATCCATGTGCTGGAACAGCCGCCGATCACGCTTCCGGCTGAACGGGCGACCTTCACAAACATCCCCGGCAGGCCGGGCAGCCTGACGCTGCTGGAAGGCGATGACGTTTATGACGATATGATCCTGACTGCACAGTGCATGGTCTCCGCTCCCAGCCGCATTTCTGAAATTGCCGCTTACCTGAAGGGCAGCAGCACAGTCACCTTCGCCAATCGGCAAGGCGGCTTTTACTATGCGAGAATTGTGAATCAAATCAGCTTTGAAAAGATTCTGCGAGGCAATCCCCATCGCAGTTTCGCAGTCAGCTTCCGCTGCAAGCCCTTCTGGTATCAGGCAGATGTGCCGGAGATCACGGTTACAACCTCCGGCACATTCGTCACCAACCCTGGCAGCGTGTACTCTGAGCCGATTATTACAGTATATGGCTCTGGCGAAATCACCCTCATGGTGGGCATGACCATTGTAGAACTGGACGGTATCACGGACAGCATTACGCTGGACAGCCCGCTCATGGAAGCCTACAAGGATACAACCAGCATGAACAGCTGCATGAGCGGGGATTTTCCGACGCTGCTGCCGGGCAAGAACGCCATTAGCTGGACGGGCAATGTGACGAATGTTGTTATTCAGCCGAAATGGAGGTGTCTCTGATCCTTCTGATTGCTGATTTTACTTCTGTGTGTTATAATCTGATCGATAAATCGGGATTTGTGGAGGTAATAAAATGGAATATAACGTCAAAAAAGAAAATGTTGTTGATGAAGGTAGTATCACTTTATGGTCATCTGGACAGATATATCCGTATCTAGTATACAAAGTAAGTTCAGGTGAAATATATGTTAATACTTATTTCTATCAAGTTGAAGATGGCGAATATGTTTGCTATAGGAATTATACAAGACTGTTGACTAGGAGTATGGATGAATACAAAAATATAACACAGAAATACTTTGAAAAAACAGTTTATGGTGCCTGGATGGATGGTGCCAGATAAAAATTCCAGTTTATCTTTTGAGCGTCCGCCGACTGGTTGGGCGTTTTCTTTATGCCCTGAAAGAGGTGATCCCCATGATCTGTGTATATCCTGCAAACTGCACCGACTTTTCGGGCAACGGCCTCGGCGCGGTCGCGCCTATGTCCTGCACCGTCACGGAAACCCTGAACGGCGAATGGGAGCTTACGCTGGTGCATGACATCGACGAGTGCGGCAAATGGACACGGCTTTCAGAAGGCTGCATCCTGCGAGCGCCTGTGCCAGCCGCCATGACTCCCAGCGTCGATCTGGTGACGCAGCAATACCAGACCAGCACCTACGACGTGCAGATTTACAAGATTACGACCAAGAGTGGGCCGCTGCATCTGCGCTCCGGTACGGGCACGAATTACCGCATCTTGGGCAAGTACAAAAAGGGCCGCGAGGTTATCGTGCTCAACAAAACCACGTCCAGCTGGTACGAGGTAACCGCTCCGGACGGCAAGCACGGTTATATGGCCAGTCAGTACCTGACCTTTCAGCGCACGGAAACGCAGACGGTACAGACCAATGTGGGCTTCCGCAATCAGGTGATTGAAGCGCGCCAGCTGCGAGATCAGCCCTTCCGCATCTATCGCGTGGTGCCGGAGCTGGATAAAGTAACGGTCTACGCCCGCCACATTTTCTACGATCTGCTCGACAACATGATCAAGTCCCTGAAGCTCTCGCCCTCTGTGGTGGGGGCTTCCGTCGTTCAGAGCTTGTCGGGGGCGTGCCTGTCCAGCCATGATTTTTCGTTTTATTCCGACCTGA
>CAKTWP010000022.1 GCA_934630705.1 uncultured Clostridia bacterium
GTGATAATCCATCGCCTCCGGAAAAACGCATAAAACGCATACGGCTGATCGGACGCGCCTTTCAGCCGCATGCGTTTTACTGAATACGAGCCTTACTTATAAGCCGCTTCCATCACGCGGCTGAGCCGCACAGCAGCGTCAATGGCAAAGATGGCGGGAATGTCCTCAGGCTTTTCAGCCAGCGCCCACTGAGCAAGGGGAGATGGCTTGGGGGCGGGCAGCTGCTCCGCCGCTTTCCATTCATTGTCAGTCTCGGCGCAGCAGTATTCCACATGCTGGCCCCGCTGAAGCAGGCTTCCTTCGGTGCCGCCCAGTTCGATAGTAAAGGGGTAACGATAGGACACAAAGCCCGTTTCGGATACGCCGATGGCCCCATCCGGGAACCGCAGCACGGACACGGCGTTGTCCTCTACTGCTTTGCCGGTCACATGGGTGAAGGTGGACTGCACCTGATCCGGCTCGCCCAGCAGCGCGCAAAGCAGATACATGGGATGCGCGCCCAGATCCACCATCGCTCCGCCGCCGCAGGCGATGGGATCATAGAAATGCGGGGGAAGCCAATTGCCGGTCGCTCCATTATGCGCCTTGCGGACGCGAGCGTAGTTCAGCTTGCCCAGCTTGCCGGAAGCCGCCATTTCCAGAGAAAACTGGGTGCCTGGTTCGCTGAAATGGGGGAAGGAGATGGCAAAGCGCGTGTGGTTTTTCTCCACGGATTCCTTTACTTCCAGCGCTTCCTTTTCAGTGAGGGCCAGCACCTTTTCGGTAAACACCGCCTTGCCTGCCGCGCAGGCGCGCAGAATCAGGGGCGTATGCTCATTGGTGGCATTACAGATGACAACGCCTTCAATCGACGCGTCGTTCAGAATATCTTCCACGGTCGCGCTCTGGCAGCCCAGTTCTTCCGCCCAGGCGGCGGCCTGCTGCGCATCCGCGTCCCAAACCTTGGTAATATGGCAGTCAGGCAGCGTATTCAGTTCCCTGGCATAGCCCGGGGCATGAACATGCCATTTGCCCAGCATCGCAAAATTCTTCATGATTCTTCTCCTTTTCCGTTTGAAAAGCGGGGGAACCGCCGGAATCCGCCGCTGTTCCCCCGCTGAGGTGCATTACTTATTGAAATACACAGGTTCGCCGGTTTTGGCGGAGGTGTAGATGGCTTCCAGAATCTCGCTGACCACGCAGGCCTGCTCGGGCAGCACGGTGGGATCGGTGTTGTTTTCGATGGCATCCAGCCACTGGCGCTGCTCGGTGATGGCGGGGGTTTCCTTCACGCCGTCATAGAACGCCACGCCGCCGGCGCTCAGGTTGGGCTCACTGTCCACCTGACGGCCGAACTCGCACTTGTTCAGCGTCACCTTGTCAAACTTGATCTGCGCGCCGGATTTGCTTCCGCACAGCACGCAGCTGCCTTCGGGGATGGGTTCGCTGGTATTCAGCGCCCAGGTGGCGTCCAGGGTAATGGTGGCGCCGTTTTCCATCACGATGAAGCCAAAGGCCGCGTCTTCCAGCGTCTTGTTTTCATCGGGACCCCAGCCGCCCCAGGGATTGCCGCATTCGGGGTTTTCCACCTTCTTGTACTTGGTGCCAACCACCATCTTGGGCTTATAGTTGTTCATCAGGTAGAGGGTCAGATCCAGGCTGTGGGTACCGATGTCGATGAGGGGACCGCCGCCCTGCTCATATTCATTGAGGAACACGCCCCAGTTGGGGGTGCCGCGGCGACGGATCGCCAGCGCCTTGGCATAGTAAATTTCGCCCAGATCGCCCCGCTCGATGCAGCTCTTGACATACTTGCTGGCGGGCTTCTGACGATGCTGATAGCCGATGGTCAGCTTCTTGCCGGTTTCCTTCGCAGCTTCCACCATCCGGCGGGCATCCGCAGCGGTCTTGGCCATGGGCTTTTCGCACATCACGTGCTTGCCCGCATGGAGCGCATCAATGGAAATATCCGCATGGCTGCGGTTGGGCGTGAGCACGTAGCAAACGTCGATGCTCTCGTCCTTGAGCAGTTCATGATAGTCGGTATAAACTTTCGCGTCGGGCGTACCGTATTCCTTGGCAGCCTTTTCAGCGCGCTCGGGAATCAGATCGCAGAACGCAACGATGTCCGCCCGGTTCAGGGCTTTCAGAGAGGGCAAGTGCTTGCCGTTGGCGATGCCGCCGCAGCCGATGATACCAATCCGAAGTCTGGACATATGTGTTTTCCTCCTATATTTTTGCGCTGAGCGCAAAGAATCAGAACCTGAAAAAATTATAGCATATCCCGAAAAAACGTGATATAATGATTTTGCTGAAAAATATCAATTTCATGCCATGGAGAGAAAAATGAAGTTTTATGTGGAGCCGGAAAACAGCCAGAAGGATTTGGGCGGTCTATGCGAATGCTTTATCCAGTCGGGTCAGGGAGAAGGGATTGTGGCCGAGGCCCATATTCATCAGCCCTTTGAGCTGCTCTATTGCCTGGAAGGCAGCTATCAGCTGGTGATTGAGCGGCAGACATTTGTACTTCAGGTGGGGGATGTGGCGCTGATTCATCCCCGGGAACCTCATCAGACCTTCAGCCTGGGCAGCGGACAGCATCGCTATCTGGTATTGAAATTTCGCCCGGAGGCGCTGTATTCGGCCAACATGCCGGCGTATGAACTGAAATACATTTTTCCATATCTGCACTTCAGCGGCCAGAAATGCTATGTTTACACCAGGAATGATCTGGCGGGCACGCAGATGGATGCCCTGCTGCATGCAATTCTGAAAGAAAGGCAGCAGCAGGGCTTTGGCTATGAAATGGCGCTGCGGGCGGATATTGCCAAGGTACTGCTCTGGTTTATCCGCAAATGGCATGATGGGCAGGAAGCAGCGGAATTGGGCGACGAGGATCTGGAAAAGCTGCAGGCGGCGCTGCGCTTTATCGAGGACCATCTGGACGAACCCATCGAGATAGCCGATGTGGCGCGCAGCCTGGGACAGGGCCGCTCCACCTTCTCCCGTTTTTTTTCCAGGGTTTCAGGCCAATCCTTCCCGGCCTATGTGCGGTCCATTCGCCTGAGTAAGGCAGCGGGAATGCTGGTGAACAGCGACAAGGCGATCACGGAAATTGCCATGGAATGCGGCTTTGCAACGGCCAGCTATCTGATTCTCTGCTTCCGTCAGCAGTATAACATGACCCCGGCCAAATTCCGAAAGCTCTATATCCGGCGGCCGGAAAATTAATGACCCGCAGGAACTGTGCCTTAATGGCCAATCATAATTGTCTATTTATCCAAGAATCCATGCTTCCCCCAGAAACAATGCGCTCCGGATACGAGAGGAAACGCTTTTTCGTTTCCTTCTTCCATCCGGAGCGCATGTTTTGTATGATCGCTTTACAGCGCCGCGATGCACTCGATTTCCACCAGGCCGCCCTTGGGCAGCTGGGCAACCTGGAAGCAGCTTCGGGCGGGGAATGCCGCGTCGAAGTAGCTTTCGTAAATGGCGTTCACGGCGGAAAAGTCCTTCAGATCGGCCAGGAAAATGGTGGTTTTCACCACGCTGCCAAACCCGCATCCGGCGGTTTCCAGAATCGCGCCAAGATTTTTCATGGCGGCATGGGTCTGCTTTTCAATGCCGTCTTCCAGAGCGCCGGTCGCCGGGTCGATGCCCAGCTGGCCGGAGGTGAATAGGAAGCCATTGGCCTTAATGGCCTGTGCATAAGGCCCGATGGCCTTGGGGGCGCGATCGGTATGGAGGGTTTCAGTCATGGGAGAATCTCCTTTCGTTCTATGCATGCATTAATCGACGGTGATGCCGGTAAGGGCCTTCCAGGCGCTGCGCAGCGTCAGCTGATTGTTCACGCCATAGTTTGGATCATTCTTCTTGGCTTCATCCATATCCCGCAGGAAATGGATGCACAGATGGCCGCCGAAGCCATTATTGGTGATACTGCCGTACAAATGCGGCCGGTTATGCATGGTGGCCATGGTCCAACGGCCGTCAGGCAGCTGCACATATACGGGATGAATGGTCCAGGAGCCGGTGCCGAAGGAACGGTTCATAATCTGCGTATCCCGCCAGGTCAGCGGCTCGCTGTCCGCATGGCGGCCCAGAGAATAGAACTTGATCTTCCAGCTCAGGCTGGTGTTGGGATCGAAGATCGTAATGGTCTGGCCAGAGGATACCGTAGGCTTGATTTCCTGCTGCCAATGCAGCAGCTTGATTTCGCTGGTAGCCGGGCCGGTGGTCTTGCCAGCATCGGCAGGCAGCTCTTCCACCGGTGTGGAATAAGGCTTGCCGCTGCCGCTGTAAAGCGCCTGTTGGGTCAGCGCATCGGCAATACCGCTGATAACCAGCCCATTCCGCTGCTGGAACGCCACCACCGCATCATGGGTGGCCACATCGTATTCGCCGTTGGCCTTGAGGTTATAACCCAGATTGATCAACGCCTTTTGCAGATTGGTCACGCTGCTGCCGCTGTTATTCACGCTCAGCGATGTGTAGCTCAGCGGGGAATCGGACGCGCGGCGGGCATAATCGCTGGCCAGCACTGCGAAGGTCTGCGCCCCTGCCAGGCCATCCACGCCCAGGCCGTTCTGCTTCTGGAAGGCCTTCACGGCGGAAATGGTGGTGGCATCGTATACGCCGCTTTTCTTCAGGGAATAGCCCAGCTCGCTCAGGCGGCTCTGCACCCAATCCACATCCGCGCCGGTCATGCCGCTTTTCAGGGTGCGCCTGTAAGCGGAGGGGTTGTCTTCTTCGTTGCTGGGGCTCTTGGTCACGTCCGGGGAGATGCCGAAGGTGAGGTACTTGGTCATCACGTAACCAAACATGCCGTTATACGTGACCGCGCACCAGGTGCTGCCCCGGGATTGAACGGTCAGCACGGTCGCATTGGGAATGTTGGCCAGAACCTTGGCAGAACCGGATTGCTCCGCGCGCAGATTCAGCGATCCGCCGGAGGTGGTAACCACGGCGGAGGAAACAGACGGCGCTGCGGTAGGCGTGGGCGAGACGGTCACGGTGGGCGCACTGGTAGGCGAGGCGGCAAAGCGGAGGAACTCGGTCATCACATAGCCGCTTCGGCCATGATAAATCACCGCGCACCAGATGCTGCCCCGCTGGGTGACAGAGAGCTGCGTCCCGTTAGGAATGGTGGTCAGCACAGCGGCGCCGCTTCTGGCCGCTTCCCGCAGATTCAGCGATCCGCCGGAGGTGGACACCCATGCAACTGTCCCGTCACCCGAGGATGTGGGCATCGGAGTAGGCGTGGGCTGCGCGGGAGTGCCGGACAGCGTCAGGAAGGAGGTCATGGCATAGCCCGTGATGCCGTTATAAACCACCTGGCACCATACCGAGCCATACGCCAGCACTTCGACCTGGGCGTACTGGGGAATCTTCGTCAGCACGCTGGCGTTTTTATCCGCCCTTTCCCGCAGATTCAAAGACCCGCTGGCCGTCGTCACTGTGGCATAGGTTTTTCCGCTGGCGGGGGTGGACGTGGGGGTGAAGATCGTCTGCGTCGGTGCAGCGGTGGGCTGATCGCTCAAAAAGGTCAGAAATTCCGTTTTCACAAAGCCGGTATAGCTGCCATAAGTAGTTTTGCACCATTCACTGCCTTTTTCCAGAATCTGAATCACGGCATTTTGCGGAATGGTGCGCAGCACCCGGCCGTTTCTGGTGGCCCGCAGATTCAGCGAACCGTTTGCCGTGGTCACCTTGGCGTACATGCCATAGGAAACGGCCGGCGTGGCCGTAGGCTGCTGGGCGGGGGTAGAAGCGGCGTCGCCGGAGAAGGAAAGATAGCGGGTCATCACGTAGCCGGCGAATCCATCATAAAACACGGCGCACCAGGTATCGCCCCGCTGGGTCACCTGAATTTGGGTGCCGCTGGGAATGGTGGTGAGAACCTGGCTGTTGTCGCGGGCTTCATAGCGCAGATTCAGATAGCTGCTGGGCGTGGAAACAATCGCTGTGGTCGTCCCCGAGCCTGCAGAGCCGGAGGAACTGCTGCCGGTGCCGCCTGTCTGATTGCCGGTATTCCCGGCCAGGGCATACAGAAGCGTCAGCGTATCGTTGCCGGCGATGCCGTCCTGCTTGAGGTTATGCGTCTTTTGAAAGGCGATGACGGCGTCGTAGGTGGCGGAGCCGAAGGAGCCATCCGCCTCCAGGGGATAGCCCAGCGCCTGCAGCGCTTTTTGCATCGCTAACACATCGGCGCTTTTGTCGCCGCGCTGCAGCTTGTTATAGGCCAGCGCAGAGGGAATGCACAGCGCCAGCGCTAGCAGCAGACAAAGAAAACGCATCAGTCGGTGTTTCAAGGGAGGTTCCTCCTTGCACGTATAAATCCCTTTATACAAGGTACGGCTTAGTATAGCACACGTTTTCAAAATTGTAAACAGATGTTACAGCAATGTTACAAAACAATCTTTGCTTCGCCATGGCACAATGTCGAAAAGAAGGGAAAGCGATAAGAAAAAAGGCTTGCAGGCAGCCGCCCGGCATGGTATGATATGATGGCGTATGTTGAAAGCAGGGAGGCCTTGCTGTGGATTTTCATGGAGCGCTCACGGGGCGCAGCCTGAATGATATTACCAGTCTGTCCATGCCATGGCGCATGGTAAACGGCCAGTTGCGGCCTGTTTTTTCCCAGGAAGCGGCGCAGCTTTCCCTGGAGCTTGCCGCCACGGCCTACGACCTGAAAATGGAGCGCTGGCGGGAGGCCGGATGGCGGGATGTATCCTACCAAACGGAAACCAGCCTGCTCACCGGCCCGGCGGCCAACGGCGGCCAGGGCAGGGGGCTGGGGGAGATGGTCAGCGATTATTTACAGCGCCTGGCCCGCAATCGCCTGAAGCGGCGCAGCCCCATCCGTCAGCTCAGCGGCGCGCTGCGCCAGAAAGAAAACGCCGATCGATGCAAGGCCGTGGTCATGATTCATCCGATCGATACCGCGCGCTACATGGTGGCCATCGGTTTCATGGGCACGGGCAAGCAGATTTATGATTGGTTCCCCAATTTCAGGGTGGCCAACGAGCAGGGCATGCATCAGGGCTTTCTGCGGCTGGCAGAGGATTTTGAGGATGCCTGCGAAGAAATCCTGTTCCCGGATACAGCCCGGGAGCTGGGTCTGCCGCAGCTGACGCTTTCGGATATTCTTTCCGAATGCCGCCGTCCCGGCAGCCGCTTCCGCATCTGGATGGCGGGGCACAGCCAGGGCGGCGCGGTGATGCAGCTGTTTGCCCTGCAGCAGATTCAGCAGGGCCTGCTGCGGCAGAATTTGATTGGTTATGGCTTTGCTTCGCCCAGCGTGATCTACGATGCACTGCCCTGCGACATAAGCAATTTTCCGCTCTATCATATCATGAATGGAGACGATCTGGTTCCACGGGTGGGTGCCATGCTGCATATCGGCCGCTGCCGGCTGATGCATACAGATGAAGAAATGCGCCGCGTATGCTATGGAGAAGCCCGGCAGGAGGCAGCGTTTCAGGATGTAAGGCGTATGGCGCAGACCATTATGGATACGCGGCACGCGCTGGCCTGGGTGATGGGGCTGCTTCGGGCGATGGAGAGCCTTTCCGATGCAGAAGTCATCACCATGGTGTCCAGCATGGCCGGACGTTTCCTGCCCGATCGGCTGACGGAATCCATCGGCGGCCATGTGGATGAACTGCTGCGCAGCGGTCAGGCCAAGGTGACTGCCGCTTACCAACAGGCCACCGGCGAGGAGCAACTCCCCGAGCCCCTTATTGCCCAGCATCAACGCCAAATCAGCGCGCTGCTGTCTGCATATGGGGCGAAAGGTTTTGTGAAGGCATTTCGTCCGGCCACATCCCTCCCGCATAAATTACGAGGCAACAGTATGGAAGAACCCGCCTCTTATCAATATATCGTCAATCAGCGCTTTGATGAATTGCGGCAAAGCATCGTAGGGCCCTTTGCGCCTCCGGCATATCGGACGCAGCCTTGGGCAAGTCGGGCGCGTCGTCTGCCTGGCGGCCGTTTTGCCCGCCTGAGCACCGCCCGCAATCAGCGCGCTGAACGCAAAGCACCAAGGACGAATGATGTGGGAGGAATTCTGTGAGCATTGAAAGCGTATTATCCCTGTTCGGCGGATTAGCAATGTTTCTGTTCGGCATGCGCACCATGGGCGAGGGGCTGGAACGGGCGGCCGGATCGAAGCTGAAGCATTTTCTGTCGCTGATGACCCGCAACCGTTTCGTGGCCATGCTGACGGGCTTGTGTGTGACGGCGCTGATTCAGTCCTCCGGGGCGACAACGGTGATGGTGGTGGGCTTCGTAAACGCGCAGCTGCTCACGCTGGCTCAATCCGTCGGCGTGATCATGGGCGCCAACATCGGCACCACCGTCACCTCGCTGATCCTGTCGGTGAAGTTTGACCCCGGCGCGGTGTTCGCCTTTGCGGGGATTCTGCTGATCCTGATTTTTGACAAACGGGAAACCCTGAAGCAGGCAGGCTATGTGTTCATGGGGCTTGGCATTCTTTTTGCCGGGATGAACACCATGAGCGCTGCCATGGCGCCGCTGCATGAATGGCAGCTGTTTCGGGATCTGATGCAGGGTGTGCGCAATCCAGTGCTGGGCGTGCTGGTGGGCCTGGCGGTGACGGCGCTGCTGCAAAGCTCCTCGGTGTCCGTTGGCATTGTGCAGATGCTGGCGGCCGGGGGATTGATCACCATGGATGGCGCGCTGTTTCTGCTACTGGGCGCAAACATCGGCTCCTGTGTGCCCACGCTGCTTTCCATGGCCAATACCGGTCTTGCAGCCAAGCGAACCGCCATTATCCATCTGCTGTTCAACCTGATCGGCACGATCATCATGCTGATTGCTTCCGCGTTTCTGCCGCTGGCGGCCTGGTTTGAAGCGCTGGTGCCAGGCAATCCAAAGCTGTGCATTTCCTGCATGCATATTAGCTTCAACGTGATTTGCACACTGATTCTGCTGCCCTGCGCTGATCTGATGGTAAAGCTGTCCAAGCTGATTATTCCAGGCGAGGAGCAGACAACAGAAGAAATCAAGCTGCAGTATTTCGACGAGCGGCTGCTCAAAACCCCCGCGCTGGCTGCGGAGCAACTGTACCGGGAGGTCTGCCGCATGGGCCGGGAATCCCATGAGCACATCATTCTGGCCATGAACGCGCTGCGGACGCTGGATCTTTCCCACGAAGCGGAAATTGCCCGGCATGAAGAGCTTTCCGATTTTCTGGAGGAACATATCACCGAAGGCCTGGTGGAAGTGATGCCGCTGGAGCTGAGCGAGCATGAGAGCAGGCGCATTGCCGGGCTGTTCCATGTGGTGAACGATCTGGAGCGCATCAGCGACCATGCCACCAATATCTTCGATCTGGCCCGGGAGCGCATATCCCGGAACGCGAAGCTGTCCGATAAGGCATGCGAAGAAATGTCGCTGCTGTTTAGCCGGGTCATCCGCATTCTGGACGCTGCGCTGGAAGGCCTGGAGGAATGGAGCATCCCAGACAGCATCATGGATCTGATGGAAACGGCGGAGCAGAACGTGGACGACATGACCGAGTCCCTGCGGCGCAAGCATATTGAGCGGCTGAAGGCGCAGAAATGCACGCCTAAAAGCGGCGTAATCTTTCTGGACGCCATCAGCAATATGGAGCGTGTGGCCGACCACGCCATGAACATCGCTTCCGTCGCCCGGGACGAGCTGCCTCAGCACACCTCCCAGAACAATCAGCTTTCCTGAATGAATCCGTGATCGCGGAAAAAAACTCGCATCCTTACAGGAAAGACATAACGATCCTATGTAGCCTTTATCAAAATCATTAATGCGCCTCCGATATGAGGAAGACGAAAACACTTTGTTTCCTTCCACAGTCTGGGGCGCATGGCTTTTATCCAATCATTTTCCTGACGGGAATACAGAAGGGGCTCTCTTTCAGCAGAAAGAAAGCCCCTTTGGCATATGATCTTCTCTTCAGCTCCTGATCAGAGCTTGATTTCCTCGTGCTTTTCGGAAGAATCATAAATGGCCTGCATCATCTTGGCAGTGATGATGGCGGTATCCACATGGGACGTCAGCTTTTCGCCGGTCTTGATGCAATCAATGAACGCATTGATTTCGTTTTCGTACATATTCGTGGTATTGTATTCGGGGGTATAGGAAACAAGAGAACCATACTCCGAGGTGTAATAGGTAAAGTTGCCGCCATAATTCAGACGGATGCCGCCTTTATCGCCCATAAAATCGATATACTGATCGGCCACACCAATATTCTGCGCCCATGCGCCGTTCACGGTGATCACCGGACCGGAGGTGCGGATCAGGGCGGTGACGGAATCATCCACGTCATAGGTGCCATTCAGATCCTTGGTGTTTTCGGACCACATGTTTTTATACACATAGTTGGGCATGTCCTTACCCAGCTTGCAGAACGCTTCGCCGGTCACGGTCTTGGGGGTGGGATCACCGGTGCAGTACATCACGATGTCCAGATAATGAACGCCCCAGTCAATCAGCGCGCCGCCGCCGGCAATGGCCTTGGTAGTAAAAGCGCCGCCCAGACCGGGGATGGAGCGATGGGCCCGGAAGGAAACATACACATGATGCACCGTGCCCAGCTTGCCATCATCAATATACTGCTTGATGCGCCGCACGGAATCATTAAAGCGGTTACATACGCCGATGTTGAGGGTCATGCCGGTTTCATGCTGCACCTTCTGCATTTCAAGCGCTTCGGCATAGGTGCGGGCAGTGGGCTTTTCGCACAGCACATGCTTGCCTGCGCGCATAGCGTCAATGGAGATCACAGAATGCATCAGGTTAGGCGTGCAGATGGACACGGCCACCACTTCCGGATCGGTCAGCACATCATGATAGTCCGTCACGGCCGTGCCGCAGCCGTACTTTTCCACGGCGGCCTGCGCCCGCTCGGGAATGATATCGCAGAAATACTTGATTTCCGCTTCGGGGTTCTTCATGTAAGCGGGAATGTGCGCGCCGTTCGCAATGGCACCGCAGCCGATAATGGCAATTTTCATCGTTGGTTCCTCCCTGCAATTGCATTAAATTTCATCAAAGAAGGCTTGGCCTTCATTGGTTCTGAGCACGCCCATATCGTCAAATTTCAGATATGTGGGCTGGGATTCCAGATATTTGAGAATTTCGTCCAGCCGGACGCTTTCCGTAAAGCTCAGCAGCGTGAACGCCACTCCGTGCTTTCGTGCGCGGCCGGTACGGCCGATGCGATGGACATAATACTCGTTTTCATTGGGCAGATCGTAATTGATTACGGCCTCCACGTCGTCCACATCAATACCCCGGGCAGCCACATCCGTGCACACCAGAATAGGAAACTTGCCGTGCTTGAACCCGGTCATCACCTGGTTGCGCTTGGATTGGGGGATGTCGCCGTGCAGTTCCTCAGCCTGGTAGCCTGCCTTGCGCAGCCTCTCGCAGAGCCGATGGGTCATGTCCTTGGTGTTGACAAAGATCATGATCCGGCCGTACTCATCCGAATCCAGCAAATACAGCAAATGATCGTATTTTTCCTCCCGGGTGGTGGGAATCACGTACTGGGTGATCTTGGGCTTATTCTCGTTGGTGGCGGCGATGGTGATTTCTACCGGATCGTGCTGATACTTCCAGGAGATGGTGAGCACATCCTGATTGGTCGTAGCGGAAAACATTACAAACTGACGGCCGGAGGGAATGGCTTCGATGATCTTGCACACATCCTGCACAAAGCCCATTTTCAGCATTTCATCGGCCTCGTCAATCACCAGCGTGTGTACCGCGCCCAGCCGCGCCGTGCCCCGATGCATATGATCCAGCATACGTCCGGGCGTGGCCACCACGATCTGTGGCCTGCGCTTGAGCTGATTCATCTGCTTGGCGATGGGCTGGCCGCCGTAAAGCACCGCGATACGCACCTCCGGGATAAATGCCGCCAGCTTTTGCAGTTCCTCTCCGATTTGCACAGCCAGCTCCCGGGTGGGCGCCAGCACCACCTCCTGAATGCGGGAATCGGTCAGCGAGATGTATTCCAGCATGGGAATGCCAAAGGCGCAGGTTTTGCCCGTGCCGGTAGGGGCGATGGCGATCACGTCGTGGCCCGCCATCATCACGGGGATGGTCTGTGCCTGAACAGGGGTCGGCGCGGAGAAGCCCATTTTACGCACTGCCTGCATAATCTCTTTGGACAAATCCATCTGTGCAAAATAGACATTTGGCGCAGGCTGTTCAGATGCGTTCTCGGTGGCTTGATTCATCGGTTCCATGGGGATTTCATTCGGTTCCAAAGCAGTGTCCTTCCTTGCGCGGGACGCCGGTCCCGCTCAGCTTCATAAATAATATTCACACCTGTTTATTATAGCATAAAAGCGCATTTTCGGTCAATCTTTTGCGTGGGTTTCCGCTGCTTTTTTCGGCTATGCAGGCATAGGATGGCAGCGGAGGGATGACGATGGAAACACGTCGGATTGTGATTTGCATGATTGGCTCCATGGTAGGGGCGGGGTTTGCGTCCGGCCGGGAGATTGTATCGTTTTTCACCCGTTACGGCCGCTTTTCCTGGGTGCTGATCGGCCTTGCCACGGTGAGCATCATTTTTCTGGTGCAGCGGATCATGCGCCGCAGCCGGGCAGGTGCGGTGCGTCTGTTTCCCGGCGGCGGTATGGCAGGACGGCTTTTGCTGCTGGCACTGCTGTTATCCACGGCGGGCGGAATGGCTGCAGCGGCGGGGGAAATCGCCTCGCTGACGATTCCTGTAAGCAAAGCACGGTTTCTTGGCATGGCGGCTACAACGGCGCTGTGTTACTGCCTGTCGCTGCGCCCATTTCGATCCTTGCAGGTGCTGGGCTGGCTGCTGATGCCCGCGCTGCTGCTGGGTGTGACGCTATGCTTGCGAAGCACAGCATCGCTCAGCCTTCCCTCAAACGCATGGCCGGACTGGCGGCGTTGTCTGATCGGTATCGGCATGGCGCTGGGCTATGCAGGCATGAATGTGACGCTATCTGCCCAGGTGCTTTGCGAAGCGGGAAGCCGATGCCGGGAAGGAGCTTGCTGCCGCGCGGCTGCATGGACGGGCGGGATTTTAGGCTGTCTGCTGCTGCTGTGGAACAGCGCTTTTATGCCCCAACTGTCGACGCTGCAAAATGCAGCGCTGCCCATGGTACAACTGCTGCGTAATTATGGAAAGCCAGGGTTCTATCTGGCCGCCGTCCTGCTGTATCTGGCAATCGTGACCACCCTGATCGCCGTGCTTCGAGCGCTGGACGCCCTGCTTGCGCCCTGGCTGCCCCGGCTTCGCGGATGGGCGATCTGCCTGTGCGCCATCGGCGTGGGCCTGTGCGGATTTGAGGAAATCGTGGCCCGCGCCTATCCATTTCTGGGGCTCCTATGCTGGGGATGCCTTTGCTGGCCGGCAGAGAAACGAAAGAAAAAATGAAGCGTATGAGGAAGAAGCTGTTTTATGCCATGAAAAAACGTCCCAGACGGAAAGGAGCCGGTTGGCTTCCCCTTTACCGTCTGAGACGCGTGCCTATGAAAGAAAAAATCCGAATTTACCCTTCTTTACCGCTTTGCGGGAGCGCTGCTGCGTTCAATGGCCTCCCACAGGCCGGAGAGGTAGGTGGCGCCCAACGCGCGGTCATACAGGCCGTAACCGGGCATGGCCACTTCGCCCCAGATCATGCGGCCATGATCAGGCCGGATGGGGCCGTCAAAGCCGATGTCATACAGCGCCTTCATAATGGCGTACATGTCCAGCGAACCCAGGGAGGTAGGATGGGGCGCTTCGTCAAACTTGCCGGGAGCTAGATGAATCACGTTGCGCACATGCGCAAAGTGAATCCGTCCCTTGAAGGCATGGATCATATCCGGGATATCGTTCTTGGGATTGGAGCCCAGAGAACCTGTGCACAGGGTGAGGCCGTTTTCTTCGTCCGGCACGGCATTGAGCATCCGCAGAATCTTTTCCTTGCCGGTGATAATCCGGGGCAGACCGAACACGGGCCAAGCGGGGTCATCAGGATGAATGGCCATTTTCACGCCGTACTTTTTGCAGGTGGGCATAATGGCCTTGAGGAAATACACCAGGTTCTGAAACAGCTTTTCTTCGCCCACATCCTTATACAGCTGGAACAGTTCCTTCACCCGGGCCATGCGCTCGGGCTCCCAGCCGGGAAGCACAAAGCCGTCGGAATTCTGCTTCATGCTGGACAGCATGCTGTCCACATCGATTTTGTCCACCAGCTCCTGATCGTAGGACAGGGAGGTGGAGCCATCGGGATGGGGCTTTTTCAGGTCGCTGCGGGTCCAGTCGAACACAGGCATGAAGTTGTAGCACACCATATGAATGTCCGCTTCGCCCAGCGCCTTGAGGGTAGCGATGTAATTCTCGATATACTGATCCCGAGAGGGCAGACCCACCTTGATGTCATCATGAATATTGACGCTTTCGATACCGGAAAGACGCAGTCCCGCGTCCTCTACTTCCTTTTTCATGGCCAGAATCCGTTCCTTGGGCCAAACCTGGCCGGGGGTGGTGTCATACAGGGTGGTGATTACGCCCTTGACCATGGGAATCTGGCGAATCTGCTGAAGCGTAACGCTGTCAAACCCTGTGCCATACCAGCGCAATGTCATTTCCATACCCATTTTCCTCCGTAACTATTAGAATGGTTTTTATTGTCTCCGCGAGGAAGAACCAAAAGAGTTTCTTCGGCGCGGAAAACGCGATACAGGAGCGCTATTCCGGGATGCCTGCCTGCGCCAGAAGACGGCACACGGCATAGGCACTGCGCTGCGTTTGCAGCACGGCGATGCCCTCTGCTTCCGCTTTTGCTGACACCTGCGGATCCATCTCCACGCCATCCGCCAGAATCACGCAGGCCACGCCATACATGGCCGCAATGGCCACCACAGTCATCTGGCTGCGGACGGTTACCCACGCCGCCCCCTTGCAGGCATGGGCCATGGCATGAGACAGCAAATCGCAGGCCAGTACGCCCTGTATCTCCCGGTTCATGGGCGCGTTCGGGGTCAGGCATCGAGCGGATAACAGGCTAACCGCATCCTGCGTTGTCATTCCCTACGCCTCCCGCCGCGCCCCAAATCTGCGCTTCGCATCCTTTATAATATTACCCGTTTTGCCGCCTTCTGTCAACCGGCGGCGGGAAAAACGTCCAATTTCAGAATGGTTTTTTTGGATAGTAATTTGGCGAAATCTGTGCTATAATACAGAAGATTTGGAATCAAGGAGGCTTTTTCCATGGAACATCATTGTGAACAATGCATTGCTCCCCAGATGATTCTGGATGTAAACCATATGATGGCGGACGCGCTGGGCGATAAAGGCGTGAAAGCATCTCAGGTGGATGCGCTGGCCCAGGCTGCAGCCCAGGCTGCCAAGAATGTGGAAGCCAACCGCGGCACCGGCTGGCTGGGCTGGATGGAGCTGCCCTATAACCAGGATGAGATCGTGGCCGACATCGAAGAAACGGCCAAGGCCGTCCGGGATCAGTTTGAAGCCTTTGTGGTGCTTGGCATTGGCGGCAGCGCCCTGGGCCCCATCGCCATTCAGCAGGCGCTGAATCATCTGCATTATAACGAGCTGCCCGCCGACAAGCGGCCCGGCCCCCGGTTCTATGTGGAAGACAATATCGATCCCGAGCGCATGGCCGCGCTGTTTGACGTGATCGATGTGAAAAAGACCTGCTTTAATATCATCACCAAGTCCGGCGCGACGGCCGAAACCATGAGCCAGTATCTGATTCTGTCCACTGCCCTGAAAGCAGCCGTGGGCGAGGGCTGGCAGAAGCATATCATCGCTACCACAGATCATGAAAAGGGCAACCTGATCAAGCTGGCGCATGAAGAAGGCTTCAAGCTGTTCTATATTCCCGCATCTGTGGGCGGCCGCTTCAGCGAGCTGTCTCCCGTGGGGCTGCTGCCCGCCGCGGTTTGCGGCATTGATATCCGCGGCATGCTGCAGGGCGCCAAGTGCATGGATCAGCGCTGCAAGAGCACCAAGGTGTGGGAGAATCCCGCGCTGCTGGAAGCGGTGCTGCAGTATATCTGCATGCAGGATATGGGCAAGAACATTCAGGTTGTGATGCCTTATGCGGACAGCCTGAAGTATATGGCGGATTGGTTCTGCCAGCTGTGGGCCGAGTCTCTGGGCAAGAATGTGACCCGGGACGGCAAGCCCTGCAACTTTGGCCAGACGCCCACCAAGGCGCTGGGCGTGACCGATCAGCACAGCCAGCTGCAGCTGTACACCGAAGGCCCCTTTGACAAGGTGGTCACGCTGATGAAGGTCGGCACGTTCCGCTGCACCACCGATATTCCTCACGGCTGCGAAGCCTTTGCGGATGTGGCATTCCTGGGCGGCAAGACCCTGAACCAGCTTATCGACGCCGAGCGTCAGGGCACGGAATATGCCCTGTATAAGGCCGGCCGCATGAGCCAGACCATTACGCTGCCCGTGGTGAATGCGCAGACGATTGGCCAGCTGATTTTCTTCTTTGAGATGGCCACCGCTTATGCCGGCGAGCTGCTGAATATCGACGCATTCAACCAGCCCGGCGTGGAGGAGAGCAAGATTGCTTCCTATGCGGTACTGGGCAATCAGAACGAAAAGTATGCCAAGAAGCGCGAAGAAATGACTCACCGCGCTGAAAGCAAGAAGCAGTACATTCTGTAACGATAAATATTGCGCGAGGGGTATTCTTTCAGGAGAAAGAATGCCCCTCACAATTCGATGCTGTCACAAAAGGAGCGCATGAATGCGCTCCTTTTCTTTATGCCTCATTGGACCTTCCAAAGAAAGCCGTATGGAGTAAATAACTGTTCATCTTGCTTCGCCAATGCGTCCTGGATGCAGAGAAAACATTTTGTGTTTCTTTTTCCATCTGGGATGCATTGTTCATGGAGCAAAGAAAAGTTTCATCCATACGGCTTTCTTGGAAGGAGGCGCGATGGAAACCATTTATGGCCACAAAGAACGGTTCCCAACGCAATAATAGTGCCTCTTTCTTACAGTTTCCCGGAGATAACGCCGGCAAAGAAACCGTCGCTCATGAATACGGGGGCCAGCTTGCTGGCGTCCAGCAGTTGATTGAATGCATCCAGGGGAAGAACCGTGTTGATGATGGGCAGCAGCAGGAAGATCACATAGAGAATCATCGCGCCGCGCACCAGGCCGAACGCACCGCCCGCCAGCCAATCCAGCTGCTTGAGCAGCGGCAGCCGGAATACATGCTGAATCAGGCTCACCAGCAGCGACAGCACCAGATAGCATACCGCAAAAACGGCGATAAAACACAGCACATTCACCGCCACGGCCACCACCGTGTTGGACACATAATCGTTGACTGTGGTCAGGCCCGTGCCCGAAAAGGCGCGGGTCCTCAGATTATTTTCCAAGATTTTGCTGATGGAATCAGGCAGGGAAACGCTGCTGAGCACCCGGGACAACACGCTGTCATTGAGCTGCTCCACCGGCGTAGAGGCCAGATCGTAATCGCCCACCCGGGCAACCGCGTCGGTATAGGTGGCAAGGGTGGAGGAAACGCCCTCGTTCCCGCTGACAATGGCGGACAGCTGCGGCCCAAAGCTCATGGCCAGCGCAAAGGAAATCAGGCAGCAGGCTACGGACAGCACCGTATGCATAAACCCGCGATACAGCCCATAAATCACGCTGACGCCCAGCACCACCAGGATCGCAATATCAATGATATTCACGCGTTTTTTCACCTCATCCGTGATAGCTTTCCTTATGAAAACGAGGCAGCGCCGGAGAATATTCCCAGCTTGCGAAAATTAATCATCGCCCATTTTCAGCACAGCCATGAACGCCTCGCCGGGAAGCTCCACCGTACCGAACTGGCGCATGCGCTTCTTGCCTTCCTTCTGCTTTTCCAGCAGCTTCTTTTTGCGTGTAATATCGCCGCCGTAGCACTTGGCCAGCACATCCTTGCGCACAGCCTTCACCGTTTCCCGGGCGATGATCTTGCCGCCGATGGCCGCCTGAATGGGGATTTCAAACTGCTGGCGCGGGATTACATCCTTGAGCTTTTCGGCAATGGCCCGGCCACGGCCATAGGCCTTGTCCCGATGCACGATCATGGTGAATGCGTCACACACATCGCCATTGAGCAGAATATCCATCTTCACAAGATCGCTGGTCTGGTAGCCGGTGATCTCATAATCATAGGACGCATAGCCCTTGGAGCGGCTTTTGAGCTGATCGAAGAAATCGAAGATCATTTCATTCAGCGGCACGTCATACAGCAGCTTTACTCGTTTGCCTTCATACTGCATGTCGATGAACGTGCCCCGCTTATCCTGACACAGATCCATCAGCGTGCCCACAAATTCCTGAGGCGTATAGATGGTGGCCCGGCAGAAGGGCTCCCGCATTTCCGCGATTTCGTTAACGGAAGGGAGATTGGTGGGGTTATCGATCCGCAGCTCGGTGCCATCGGTTTTTACCACTTCATAGATAACGCTGGGAGCCGTGGTAACCAGATCCAGATCAAATTCCCGCTCCAGCCGCTCCTGGATAATCTCCATGTGCAAAAGCCCCAGAAAGCCGCAGCGGAAGCCGTAGCCAAGGGCAATGCTGGTTTCGGGTTCAAAGGTCAGGGAAGCGTCGTTCATCCGCAGCTTGTCCAGCGCGTCGTGGAGATTGTCATAGTCCGCGCCGTCGGCTGGATAAATGCCGCAGAACACCACAGGCTGCACTTCCTTGTAGCCCGGCAGAGGCGCTTGAGCAGGCGCGGCGGCATCCGTGATGGTATCGCCCACCCGGGTGTCCCGCACGTCCTTGATGGATGCGGAAATATAGCCTACATCGCCGGGCAGCAGTGCATCGCAAGGAGTATAGCTGGGGGAGAAGGTGCCCACTTCCACCACGTCAAACTCCGCGCCGGTCTGCATCATGCGCATCCGCATGCCGGGATATGCCTTGCCCTCCATCACGCGGATAAAGCAGATGGCGCCGCGGTAATTATCGTATACCGCATCAAAAACCAGCGCCTGCAGCGGCGCGGTTTCATCCCCTTCGGGAGCAGGCATTTTATTGACTACCGCTTCCAGCACATCCTCAATGCCAATGCCCATTTTGGCGGAAATCAGCGGCGCGTCCTGGGCGTCCAGGCCGATGTCCTCCTCGATCTCCGTCTTGGTTTCTTCCGGCTGGGCGCTGGGAAGGTCGATCTTGTTAATCACGGGAACGACCTCCAGATTATGCTCAATGGCCATATACACATTGGCCAGCGTCTGTGCTTCCACGCCCTGCGTCGCGTCCACTACCAATACCGCGCCCTCGCAGGCGGCCAGCGCCCGGCTCACTTCATAGGAAAAGTCCACATGGCCGGGCGTGTCGATCAGGTTCAGGGTATAGGTCTCTCCGTCCTTGGCACGATACTGCATCCGTACGGCCTTGGATTTGATGGTGATGCCCCTCTCCCGCTCCAATTCCATGGAGTCCAGAATCTGATCCACCATCTGCCGCTGCTCGAACACGCCGGTTTTCTCTAAAATGCGATCGGCCAGGGTGGACTTGCCGTGGTCGATGTGAGCGATAATGCAGAAATTGCGGATATGGTGCAGGCGATCATTGGCCACGGGCGGTTCCTCCTTTATGCTTTAACTGGATCATTATAAAGGAAAAACAGAAAAAAGGCAAATGAATTCTGCCTGTATATGCTTTCTTTGCACAAGAATGCTGTTGCGCTTCCGCCCGTTTCGTGCGATAATAAAGGCGCTGGCAGCCGTTGGCCATGCCGGCAGAAGGAGAAGGATACGTATGAATCAAAAGCTGTTTGATTTTATCGCCGCCAGCCCCACGCCCTATCATGCCGTCGCGCATGTGGCCGGGCAGCTGGACGCAGCGGGATATACTGCGCTGTGCGAAAGCAGGGAATGGCATTTGGAGCCCGGAAAAGGGTATTATGTCACCCGCAACGGCTCCTCGCTGATCGCGTTCCGGATGCCGGAAGGCCCGTTCCGCGGCTTCATGATGACCGCCGCCCATTGCGACAGCCCCTGCTTCAAGATCAAGGAAAACGCCGAGCTGACCGACGGCCACTATGTGCGCCTGTCCACGGAGAAGTACGGCGGCATGCTGTGCGCCCCGTGGATGGATCGGCCCCTTTCCATTGCCGGCCGCATCACTGTGCGCACGGACAAGGGCATGGCGGTAAAGCTGGTGGATCTGGGCGAGCCCACGGCGGTGATTCCCAGTGTGGCGATCCATATGAACCGCAGCGCTAACGACGGCGCGTCCTATAATCCGGCGGTGGATATGCTGCCCCTCTACGGGCTGGACAACGTAAAGGGCACCCTGCGCAGCCGGGTGGCCGCGGCGGCGGGCGTGAAGGAGGATGAAATCCTGACCACCGATCTGTTTGTCTATAATCCGCAAAAGGGCGTGCATTGGAACGGCTGCATTTCCGCGCCCCGGCTGGATGATCTGCAATGCGCATTCGGCGCGCTGGAAGGCTTCCTGCAGGCCAAGGCGGGGCAGAGCCTGCCGGTTTACTGCCTGTTTGATAACGAGGAAGTGGGCAGCACCACCAAACAGGGCGCCGCATCCACCTTCCTGCCCGATACGCTGGAGCGCATCGCTCAGGCAGTGGGGCTGCAGGGCAGCGCCTATCGTCAGGCTATCGCCAACAGCTTCCTGGTTTCCTGCGATAACGCCCACGCCGTGCATCCCAATCACGGGGAATACATGGATAAGAACCATGCCGTGTATATGAACAGCGGCATTGTGATCAAATACAACGCCAATCAGAAATATACTTCTGACGCAGTCTCCGCCGCCATCTTCCAGCTGGTCTGCGAAGAGGCGGACGCGCCCTTCCAGCGGTACGCCAATCGGGCCGATATGCCCGGCGGCTCTACGCTGGGCAACATTGCCAACACGCAGGTGTCCTTGAATACCGTAGATATCGGTCTGCCTCAGTTGGCCATGCATTCCGCGTATGAAACGGCCGGCGATCAGGATACGGAATCCATGGTAAAGGCCCTGGCTGTGTTTTATAGCAAGGCGCTGGAAATGGATGAAAACGGCGTGTATCAGCTGATCTGATTTCGATTCCAAAGAGTACGTAAATATCCGCAATGCGCCCCGGAAAGGGAAGCAAGCAAATCGTGCTTTTGCTTCTCCCTCTCTGGGGCGCATTGCTGTTTTAAAAGTGGTCTGCTTTAATTGGTTTTCGGGTGGACGCTGGAGGGGGCTTTAGGCGCAAGAGCCTCCTCCCGCATTATTGCTTTAAACATATCGTTGGCTTTCCACATCGAATACCCCGCGCGTGGTCACGCGGAGGGAAGGGATCACCGTCAGGCTCATGAACGACAGCGTCATGAACGGATCCACCCCGGGGCTGACGCCCAGCACCCGGGCTTTTTCTTTGGCATTTTCCAGCCGGTCATTCACCTTTTCCAGCGGCTGATCGCTGATCAGCCCCCCAATGGGCAGCGGCAAATCCGCCATCAGCTGCCCATCCGCCACCACGGCAATGCCGCCGCCCATGGCCTTGACATGATTGATGGCCAGGGCCAGATCCGCATCCGATGCGCCCACGGCAATGATGTTGTGGGAATCATGGGCAATGCTGGTGGCCACCGCGCCTTTTTTCAGGCCGTAACCGGTGAGATACCCCATGCCCAGATGACCGGTGCTGTGATGGCGCTCCGCCACGCAGATTTTCAGAATATCCTGGCTCGGATCGGCCTGAGCGGAAACGCCCAGATTACGCGTCACCAGCTCGCCTGGAATCAGCCCCAGCCGGCCCAAGGGCCGGTGGCAGCGCAGCTGATCGGGCGTGATGTCCGCCAGATGGAAGGTATCTCGGGCGGCGGCCTCCAGCGTGAAGGGCACCTCGGGATTGGGAAAATCAAGCGCCTTGCCGCCCTGTGCAACCACCTTGCCTTTCTTAATGACCGTTTGAATTTCAAAATTTCGGAAGTTGTCAAAAATCACAAAATCCGCCAGATAGCCCGGCGCAATGGCGCCCTTGTTATTCATCAGGAAATACCGGGCGGCATTATGACTGGCCACCTTCATGGCAATGATGGGATCAACGCCCAGACTGATAGCACTTTTAACGATGTAATCGATATGCCCGCCGTGAAGCAGATCACTGGGATGCTTGTCATCGGTGGCAAACATCAGCCGGGAATAATACTGCTGGTTCATCAGCGGCAGCAGCGCCTTGAGATTCTTTGCGGCCGTTCCCTCCCGAATCATGATAAACTGCCCTTTTTGCAGCTTTTCCAGCGCGTTTTCAAAGGTGAAGCATTCATGATCGGAATACACCCCGGCGGCGATATACGCATTCAGCGCCAGCCCGGACAGGCCGGGCGCGTGGCCGTCGATCTTCTTATGATGTGCCTGGGAGCAGAGAATCTTCTGCACGGCTTCCGGCGCCTGATGAATCACGCTTACATAATCCATCATTTCCGCCAGCCCCAGCACCCGGGGATGCTCGAAATAGGGATCAATGGCTTTGTAGTCCAGCTCCGCGCCGCTCTCATCCTGAGGAGCGGCAGGCACACAGGAAGGCAGCATGAAATGCACATCCACCGGCAGCCCCGCGCTGGCGGCCATCATATAATCAATGCCCTTGAGCCCCATCACGTTGGTGATCTCATGGGGATCGGTGATTACGGTGGTGGTGCCATGCGGGGAAACCGCCTTGGCGAACTCCCAGGGGGAGACCAGCGCGCTTTCCAGATGAATGTGGGCATCAATGAAGCCAGGGCTTACGATGTTGTCGGATACGTCCATTTCCACATCGCCCTGATACTTGCCCATGCCCACAATCAGTCCTTCCGCCACGGCAATGTCTCCATGACAGAATTCGTTGCTGAACACGTTGAGGTACGTGGTGTTTTTCAGCACCAGATCCGCCTTTTCCTCTCCAGCGGCCACCCGGATCACCCGCTGCTTTTTCTCCAGCTTGCGCTGCACCTTTTCAATATACGTCTCGTTGGGAAGCATCGCGATTCCTCCTTTGCTTTTTTCATAAGGAAAAGGCTGCTCAAGGCAGCCTGAGGGCGTCACATTCTAAACCAGCACCAGGAAGTGGCTCCAGGCAGATCCCACACCGTGAGCATATACCGGCCCTCATCGATCAGGAAATAGGAATAATCCTTTTTCTGCATCGTTACCTGCTCAGGCGCTTTTTCCAGGGGCACCCCCAGAATGGATACGCATACGCCGCCGTCCGTTGGCGTGCAATCGCCGTATTTCTGCTTGTTTTCCGCAATGAATTGGGCAAAACGCTCACCATAGAAGGGATTTGGCCCGCAGTGAATCACCAGCGGATAATCCAGATAATCCGCCAGCTGGGGCGCTTCCTCCGCCGTGAAGCCATAATCGGAAAGGGTACCGATATACATCATGATGTGCCGCGCCCCGTGCTTGGCCACCAGCAAATCGCCCACCTGCAAATACTGATACAGATCGCAAAAGAAGGGCACCTTTTCCCCGTCCCGGTGGGTGAACACATAGTTTTTCGCGTACTGCTGATAAAGCAGAATCATGTTGGAAAGGGTGTCATGCCGGGGCTTTCCCGCCTCGCGATAGACCCAACGGGTGAACCCGGAGCAATCCAGCCCGTAAATGTATTTCTGCCCTTCCCGATAGTATTTCGTGGTTTCCAGGCAGGCTTTTTTGCAATAGTCCGGGTATCTGCTGAACAGCAGATGCTTGTCGTCGTTTCCGCCAAAGAAATAAGGCACGCCCTGGGGGAATCTGGCTTCAATTTCCGCGCCCGTCAGCGCATTATAGCGCAGCAGAAAAATATTGTCCTCCTCCAGCAGCGAAAAGGCTGCGTCCAGCACGGGCGCTCGCTCCACCTGCGCCTGCCCGCCCCAGACAATCCCCCAAAGCAGAAGCCCCAGCGCCAGAAAAACGGCGGCTTTTTTCAAACGGCATCTTCCTTTCCTTTGCTCTGTGAGCATAGGGATATTATACCGTAGAATGCCCTTTTCGGTCAATCCTTTGCGCCGCCGCTTTCCTTTTTTTCGGTTTTATGCTATGATAGAGGCTGGAAAGCGAGGAGCAGCGCATGATTGTAGTGGTGGCGGAAAAGCCCAGCGTGGGCCGGGATATTGCCCGGGTGCTGAAATGCATGGGCAAGGGCGAAGGCTTTTTGCGGGGCGAATCCTATATTATCACCTGGGCCGTGGGCCATCTGGTGGCCTTGTGCGAGCCGGACGAGGTGGACGAAAAATATAAGAAATGGCGCATGGAGGATCTGCCCATGCTGCCCGCGCATATTCCCACCAAGGTGCTGCCCAAAACCCGTTCGCAGTTTACCATCATTAAAAAGCTTATCAACGCCGACGACACGGAGCGCCTGATCTGCGCCACGGACGCAGGGCGGGAGGGAGAGCTGATTTTTCGCCTGATTTATCAGCAGGCCAAATGCAAAAAGCCGGTAGACCGGCTCTGGATTTCCTCCATGACCGATGAGGCCATTCGTGAAGGGTTCGCATCGCTGAAAAACGCTGCGGAGTACGATGGGCTGTATCGCAGCGCGGCATGCCGCTCACAGGCGGATTGGCTGGTTGGCATGAATGCCAGCCGGGCGTTCACGCTGCGCTTTGACGCGCTTTTGTCCATCGGACGGGTGCAAACGCCCACACTGGCCATTCTGGTAAAACGGTATCATGAAATTGCCGATTTCAAGCCCGAGGAATACTTCACCCTCACCGCGGATTTCGGGGACTATTCCGGCCAATGGTTTGACCCCAAAAACGAGGACGAGAAAAAGAATAACCGCATTCCTGATAAGGAAACCGCGGACCAGCTGGCCAAGCTGGTGCGGGGCAAAGAGGCGCAGGTGCAGAGCGTCACCGCCGAACCCAGGAAAGAGCTGCCCCCTCAGCTTTACGACCTGACCTCCCTGCAGCGGGACGCAAACCGCAAGCTGGGCTTTACTGCGGATAAAACCCTGAAGCTGGCTCAGGAGCTCTATGAAAAATGGAAGGCGGTCACATATCCCCGCACCGACAGCCGTTATCTGCCTATGGACACGATCGGACGGGCCAAGCTGACGTTGCAAAAGCTGCCGGGGGCCTATCAGCCCCTTGTGCAGGGCATTCCCTGGGGCGAGGAGGGCAAACTGCCTTTTTCCCGGCGGATATTCGATAACGCCAAGGTGTCCGATCACCATGCGCTGATTCCCACACCTCAGACCGCACCGATGGATAAGTTGCCTCCCGACGCGGCAAAGCTGTTTGATATGATTGCCCGGCGCACCATCGCCGCCTTCTACCCGGCCTACGAATACGACGCAATCAAGGTGATTACGGGCTGTCAGGAACAGGCGTTCCGATCCACAGGCAAAGTGGTGCGGATCAGCGGATGGAAGGATGTTTATCCTGCCGACGACAAGGAGCCGGATGCACTGCCCGCCCTGGCGGAGGGAGATCTGCGCATGGTGCAAAAGGCGGCTGTAAAAAAAGAGACCACCAAGCCTCCGGCACCCCATACGGATGCATCCCTGCTGGCCGCCATGGAAAATGCGGGACGGGATTTGGAGGATGAAAAGCTGCGAGAGCAGATGAAGGGCTCCGGCCTTGGCACGCCAGCCACCCGCGCCGCCATTATCGAACGGCTGATTCAGGTGGGTTATGCCGCCCGGAAAGGCCGCGCGCTTCATGCCACGGAAAAAGGCGTGTCCCTGATCGCCATCGCGCCGCCGGAAATCGCATCGCCGGAAACCACGGGGAAATGGGAACTGGCGCTGGACGAGATCGCCCGGAATCAGCGGGACACAGAACGCTTTATGCAGGGCATCCGCAGCCTGAGCACGTTTCTGGTGCAGTATGCCAGGGATACCAAGGTGCAGGCCACGTTCCCGGAGGAGATGCGCCGAAAGGGGAAAGGCCGGGGGAAAGCGTCTGCCCATGTGAGGGCAGTGGAGGGAGCCCAATGTCCCCTGTGCGGCAAGCCTGTACAGGAAAATGCCAAGGCCTTCGGCTGCTCCGGCTGGCGGGATGGCTGCCATTTCACGTTGTGGAAGGATGGGCTGGTGCGTGGCGGCGGGCCGGCGCTCAGCGAAAAACTGGTGCAGCTGGTGCTGGAAAAACAGAGCGTTCGAGGTTCTACGGGCGTCATTCGACTGCAAAACGGGCAGCTTTCCTTCACCCCTAACGGCGATGAAGCACCAACAGTTTCCATGCCTATTGTTTATCAGAAAAAACAGTGAATCAATTCGCTGCATTGGGAAAACTATTTCTGGAAGCAGCAATGAAGAAATTCTTTTATGGAATCGGCAGGCCATGAGCGTGGGCAAACAGCTGCCTGCCAACGGCTGAAACCGTTCTGCCAGAAGGCACTTTAACTTTCGAGCGCGGGATCGGCATTGATCTATAGGGCTGACGGCTTGTTTTTTGTGCATCATAAAAGGCGGGGGAGATGAAACCCGCCGCCTTTTTATATCCGCATTATCTGCTCTTTTTCTTTCCCTCGGCATAGGTGCGATAAACAGCCACCACCCGGCCCACAATATCCACCTTTTTTGTGTAGATCGGCCGCATGCGTGGGTTTTCCGGCTGCAGCCGGAACCGATCCGGCTCCTTAAAATAGCGCTTGCAGGTGGCCTCGCCGTCCAGCATGGCAATGATAATATCGCCGTTTTGGGCGGTTTGCTGCCGCTTGATAACCACAAAATCCCCGTTCATAATGCCGGCACTGATCATGCTTTCGCCCCGGATTTCCAGCACAAAATGCTCGCCCCGGCCCACCACGTCATCCGGCAGCGTCACGAAACCGTCCGCGTTTTCCTCTGCCAGAATAGGCGTTCCGGCGGCCACCTTACCCAGCAGCGGGATGCGCTCCATCTGGGGCCGATCGTTTCGGGTCACATCAATGGTACGGGGCTTCATGGCCTCCCGATGAAGCAGCCCTTTTTTTTCCAGACGATTCAGATGGCCATGCACTGTGGATGTGGATTTCAAATCCACCGCCTGGCCAATTTCCCGAACGGAAGGCGAATACCCATTGACTTCAATATATTTTTCGATATAATCAAGTATGCGTTGTTGCGTGTCGCCGTGCGGCCGTCTCGCCATCGCAATCCACATCCATTTCTGATATTTTCATTTATATTATATCCGGCATACAAACGTTTGGCAACAGGCATTTGCCCGTTTCCGGCGAAAAATTTCGCCTGATTCAAAGGAGGAAAAATGATGACAAACAAACAATGCGTGCTCTATGATCGGGAATGCATTGATTGCGGCGAATGCGATCGCTGCGATCTGGACCCGGACAAAATCTGCGATAACTGCATGCGCTGCGTCAATGGCGATCAGCCCTATCGATCGATTCTGGTGGACAAAGTGGAGCTGCCGCCAGAGAAGCTTCAAGCATCGAACGCTTCCAACTGACGACGTTTTTTACTCCGAGCCGGCATCATCCGATGGGTGGGATGTATCGCCGTTTTCGGGCATTGAATCCGTCTCCGGCAATAGCACCCGCCGAGCCGCCTCCCGCTTGTGGGCTTCGGTCATGGCAGCGTAATGCTTCCTTGTGGTATTCACATCTGCATGGCCCAGCACATCCGCCACCAGATAAATATCACCGGTTTCCTGATACAGATTGGTGCCAAAGGTGCTGCGCAGCTTATGAGGGCTAATGCGCTTTTTCAGCGGCGCAGCTACCTGCGCATATTTTTTCACCAGATTCTGCACTGCCCGCTGGGTGATTCGCCGTTTTTGCAGCGACAGAAACAGCGCGTCCTCATGGCCCTCCAGGGGCTGGATTTCCTGACGCTGCTGCAAATAAGCCTGCAGCGCATCGGCCACCTGATCTGGGAAATAGAGAATACTCTGATCGCCGCCTTTACGCGTGACCAGAAAAGCATGTGCGTCCAGATCCACATCCTCCAGATTCAGGCCCACGCATTCGCTGACACGGATGCCCGTTCCCAAAAACAGCAGCAGCATGGCCGTATCTCGTGTGCGCGTGAATTTCAGCAGCGCCTGCTGTCGCCGGGTCAGGCCATCGCCGGTGGCGACGGTATCCAACAGCTTTTGCATCTCGTCAGGCTCCAGCCGCAGAATCGGCTTGTCGTGAAGCTTGGGCAGCGTGACCAGCGTGGCAATATTTGCCTGAATATGGCCGTTTTTGAACAGATATTCAAATAAAGACCGCAGTGAACACAGCTTGCGCATGATTCCCAGCTCGTGGTTTTGCACCAGCCGGGAATCGCCGTTGCTTTCATCGGTCACATAATACTGTGTCAGATAGTCCTGATATCCGTCAATATCCCGCATTTTAATTTTTCCAAGATCTGTATCTTCCATAAGCATTGGCTCCACATCCGCAAACAGCGGGTTTTCGCTGGTCAGATATTGGAAAAACAACCGGAAATCATAAGCATAGGCAAGGCGGGTGAGGGTGCTGGTGGTTTGGGCCACGGAACGGAAAAAATCCGTGCAAACAAGCGGCAATTCTTTTTCCAGCTGCCGCAGCCGGTTCATGCGCTTTTCATCGATCTGCGCACGATAGGATAGCGATTCGGCCATCAGATCACGTTCCCTCAGCAATTTACATTCTTTATTTAAGGGCATAATGACAAGAAACCGCTTCAGAGCACGGTCACACGCTGTACATTCAACATGGGTAACTATAATGCGAAAGCCTCTGCGTGTTTTGCCTGAAAGAGAGATAATTGGACCTTTTCAGGATTCAAGCCCCGAATCAGTATATCATGTCCTCCCCTGGTTGTCAATAGTATTCGTAAAAGTTTTCTTTTGCGAATAGTTTTGCAAAGGGATGGAAAGACACATGGCCTCCCCTATTGGATCAGCCCGGCCTGGATTTTCAGGGCCAGAATCCGTGCAACGCTTTCGTCTATCCGTTCTTCTGTCAGGTCGCCCTGACGCAGCGCCTGATGAATGCACAGCACGGCGGCTTCCAAATCTTCCGGCAGCAGCAGCACATCCGCGCCTGCCTGCAATGCCAACACGGCGGCTTCGCCTGCATCGTAAGCATTGGTCACAGCCGGTGAACGCAGCGATGCGGTAGCAATCACGCCTGTAAAGCCCAGTTCGTCCCGAAGAATTCCTTGGATCACAGCCCATGACAGCGTGGCCGGGCAGGCCGCATCAATCCCCCTTGCGGTGATGGAGGACATCTGAATCATTTCCGCCTGAGCCGCAATGGCCGCAATAAAAGGCTGCCATTCTGTCTGGCGCATCTCCCCCGCCGTGCGATTGCTTCGCTCCCGGCCGTTTTCCATTGCGCCGATTGCCGCGCCCTGGCCCGGAAAATGCTTGAAGCAGGGCGTTATGCCGTTGGACCGCAGTCCGTCCGCCACCGCCAGCGCCAAGGTGGAGACAGCGCCCGGCTCCGTGCCGAAAGACCGCTCCCCCATGAGCTCGCCGCCGTCCACGGCCACATCCGCTGCCGGCGCAAAATCCAGATTCAGGCCAAATTCCCGCATTCTCTCGGCAATGGCCCGGCCGATAGCCGTTGCCTGGGCGGTATCCCCGGTTTCCCCGATCTGGGCCGCTGACGGCAGCAAATCATAGCCTAATTTGCTTTCGATTGCTGATACTGCGCCACCTTCCTGATTCATGGCCAGAAACAGGGGCTGCATTCCCTGCGCATCTGCAGCGTCCCGAAATGCCTGAATCAATCCTTTGAACTGGCTTTCTGAAGCAATATTCTGCCCGAAAAATACGATTCCACCCACCGGATACACGGAAAATACCTCCGCATCCGCCAGTGACAGCGTATATTCCTCGTTCGTCAATGTTTCAGGTGATACAATAAACAGCTGGCCGATTTTTTCTTCCAGGCTCATGCCGCGCATCAGGTAATTTGCCTGCGCCAGCGCGTCCGGAAACGTGTCGTTTCCGTCCTCCTCCACCACCCATTCGGCCAGGGATACCGGCAGCGCCAGCATCAAAACCAGCACCATCATCAAAAGCCGTTTCACGGAAAAAGCTCCTTTATGCGAAATCAACCGCTGGCTCAGATCAGCGCCAGCGATTTAAGCGCGAACACGAACACGAACGTGGACAGGATTGAAAATGCGGATGTAAGCGCCACCTGTTCTGCAGCCAGCTTGCCGTCTCCTCCCATTTGCTGGGCCATGGGGAAAGAAGCCACAGCCGTGGGCGCGCCAAAGGCCACAAACACCACCGCCAGCGCCACGCCCCGCAGCCCCAGCGCCACTGCGATGGGCAGGAAAATCAGCGGCGATATCACCAGCTTGCCAATTACGCCGATCAGCAGCTGTTTCCGATGTGCCTTGGCGCTGGCAAAGTGAATGGCGCCGCCCAAAGTAAAGAGCGCCAGCGGCGTGGCCAGCTTGGACAGATTGTTCATGGAAGTAAGCAAAAACTGCGGAGGCTGGAACCGCAGAAGCCACAGGCCATACCCCAAAACGGAACCAATAATCAGCGGGTTTTTCAGAATATTCAGCAGAATCTTCTTGATTTTTACCTCGCCTCCGCAGAAGATGGACAGCGCGATGACCGACAGGATATTATAAAACGGCACCGTGGCCATCACCATCAGCGAGGCCAGAGAAGTATCCTGCCCCGGAAACAGCATGGCCACCAGCGGAATGCCGAAGAAAGCGTAATTGCTGCGGCCAATGCCCTGAATGATCACGCCAACCTTCTTTTTGTCCTTTTCAACAAGGGGAACGACGATCGTCAACACCCCGAACAGCGCCACCAGCCCCAGCGGAATCAGCAGAAATGCCGTGCCGGAAATCTCGGTGTCATACGGCGTGGTAAGCACGTTATAGCACAGGTTCACAGGCAAAAATACCTTGAAAATCAGCTGGTTGATGCCAGAAACCAGGCCGTCATTTAGCAGCCCAACCTTGCGGCAAAGCAGCCCCAGGCTCATCAAAATCAGCAATGGTAGCACCGTATTGGCCGCAAAGAGCAATTCTTCCATCTTCTGTTCCCCCATCCGTTCTTTCGTCCTCTGATACAATACCACGAAGCGCGGGTTTTGTAAATTCATTTTTGTCCATTGGAATAAACGCTTGAGGTTTTCAAGGGCGTATGATATACTGAAAATGCACTTTAATAAGAAGGAGAGACACTTATGAAAAAACTGACGCTGATTGCCCTTTCTCTGCTGCTGGCCTTGAGCACGCTTTGCGGCCTGGCGGAAGACACCAATCTCGAAACCGTTTCCTTCGGTGATTTTTCCATGACCATCAATACTGCTACCACGGCGGGCAGCATCGATGAAAAGCAGAATAACGCCGTCTTCTTCCTGCTTTATCCCGATTACGATGAAGACGCGGCCTTCCATTGCAATTATAACGCCGTTTGGAGCAATCAGGTGATGGATGTGACAGCGCAGGATCCCGCCCAATACGCCTCCATGGTGCTGGATGCGACTGTGGAGCAATATGAATCGCTGGGGCTCCAGCCGCAGGATGCTGCGCTGATTGCTGCCGATCATGACGAGCAGGACGGCAAGCCGGCGCTGGTTTTCCTATATCAGGTGTCGGTGGATTACACGGCGCTGGGCCGGGCGGAACGGATGACGCTCTACACCGTGCAGGCGGTATTCTCGGATGCGGCTTTTGAAGGCTCCTATACTTTCACTGCCACTGCTGACAGCCTGGATGCGCTGGATCCGCTGATGGAAATCCTGAATACCATTACCTGGGCGAAGTAAATAACTGCCGCCTGCCCCAAATGCTGCCGAAGCTTTTCGGCAGCCTTTTTATTGCTGCAACAAAGCGGCGATCGAACGAAAAAAGGACAGACTGTCGAAAAAGCCCCTATACGTAAAGCAGGATGCAATGAAGGGCTGCAAGCCCTTCATTTTTCATCG
>CAKTWP010000023.1 GCA_934630705.1 uncultured Clostridia bacterium
GGGTAAAACCATTATTTGCGGCCAAAGATTGGTTTTCCCCCGCCCCCCTTTCCAAGAAAGCCGTATGGGATAAATGCAAGCTTCCCTTTATCGGCTGCATTCCCCAAATCTGAAAAGGTTCTTATTATTTTTCTCTGGGCTGCATTGCCAGTAAGGTAAGAACCCCATTTATCCCTATGGCTTTCTTGGGAGGGCGCGGGAGGGGGTTCTTTGGCCACAAAGAACCTCCTCCCGCAAATACATTCTTCCTTTATTCGTCCTTATTGAATCTGAATGCCGTACATGAAGGCGTTGTCCTTGCTGCAGGTGCCGATCACCAGAATGTCCTTGTAGACCGCGGGGGAGCCCTGAATTTTGCCGCCCAGGTTCAGGGTGTTGCGCAGGGAGCCGGTCTGGCCATCCAGCAGATAGAGGTTGCCGCCCTCGTCGCCCTGAATAATCCAGGCCTTGCCCGCCTCGTTGTATACCGCCACGGGGGAGGAAATGGCGTTACTGTCCATATCGAACGTCCATACAACAGCCCCGGAATCCTTTTTCAGGGCGATCACCCGGCTGCCGCCGCCTTCGAGCATGTTCACGGTGAACACCACCAGATCGTCAATGCCCTTTTCGCCAATCACCGGGCTGGCCTTGCAGCCGGACAGCTGATCGTTGCTCTTCTGGCATTTGATATTGTATTCCCAGATGGTTTCGCCGGTGAGCGCATTCAGCCGGCGGATGGACACATCCTTCTTCGTGCCCAGACGGGAATAAGCCGTATTGCCGGTATAGAGGCTCACGCCGGTATCCCCGTCCATATCCAGCGCAATGGAAGCATCGGTATTGTCGCCCATATCCGCCGCCCAGACGGTGGTCATGGTGTCCGAATCCACGCACTGGAGCAGGCCGTAGGTGTCGGCCATGTAGATATATTTGTCATACATGGCCACGCTGCTTTCCTTGCTCACCAGCGCGTCCTTTTCCCCCGCGCCCTTGGTGCGCAGATAGGTGGTGGACTGCTTGAGCTCCAAAGCGCCCTGGGCATCCGGGTTTTCGGCGTTGGGATAGGTGAACTTGCTGCCCAGATCCACCGTGTACAGCAGGCCGTTTTCCCCGGCCGCCACCAGCGCATCGTTTTCATAGAGGAACAGCGCCGTGCCGTCAAAAGCGCCATTGGTGGTGTACTGCTTCTGATTGTCGGATTTGCGGCCATTGATCAGGAAGGCTTTCTTGCCGCTGACCAGATTATACACATGCAGGCCGATGGAGCCGGTTTTGCCGTTGGCCAGCTTGGAAATGCCCTGGCCCACGGCAATGAGGGGCCGGCCATAGGTGTCCACGGAGACAGAGCCCTTCAGGGGATAGCCCACGGAAATGGGATCCCGGGTGGCGGTACCGTCGGTGAGATCAAGGAAATAAATCTTGCCGTCCTGCGCCCCGAAAATCACCTCGCGCAGCGCCTTGGTATTCTTCTTTTCCTCATAGAGGTTCATCATCTGGCGCACTTCGCTGGTCCATTTCACGATGGCGGGCTGGCCCGTCCAGCCCACGCCGTACAGCGTGCCGTTATCGGCGGTGCGCAAGGAGCCCAGCTCCGCCTGCCACAGCACGCTGAGCCGCTCCGCCGTCACTTCCACCGTGCCAAAGGCGGCATTGCGGCGGAAATTGTCCCCCCGGAAGGTGAATACGCCGCCGTCATAATAGGAATACCGATCCGGGTTGGGGGCCACATAGCCCTCCTCCCGGGCATAATTCTTCTGCGCCTTCCCGCCGATATATACCGTGTCCGTCACCTTCATGGCGTCGGCATCCTGACCGGCCGCGGCCTGCGCGCTGAGCCGGGGCATGGGCGTGGCCGTGGGCGCCTGCGTCGGTTCTTCGGTGGGCGCTTCCGTGGGTTCCTCGGTAGGTTCCTCCGTGGGGATGACAGCGGGTTCTTCCGTCCCATCCGCAACGGGAACCCCCGCCGCAGCGGCCAGCGCTTCCGCCTGGCCTTCTTTCTTATTGCCTGCAAACGCATCGCCGTCATCGGCGAAACCGTCGTCCGCATTCGTTTCATCGTCCGCAAAGCCGTCATCCGCGCCATTGTTTCCATCGCCAAAGGCTGCCGGATCGGCAGCGTCCCCCGCATCCCGGGTGGGGGTCTGCGTGCCGGAGGCAGTCCAGACGTTCAGCGCAATCTGGTTATCGCCGCTTTGGGCTGCCGGGGCCTGCGTGGCCGGGGCCAGCGTGGGATCGGCCGGGGCCAGCGTGGGCGCGGGAGTTTCCGTGGGCATGGGAGGGGGAACAGGGGTTGGCTCGGCCACGGAGAGCATCACCCAATGGGACGAGCGCTGCCAGGTCTGTCCATCGGTATAGGCGGCAAACACCTCCCCCTCAAAAGGCTGGGAGAAGGTGACCGTGATGCCGAACAGCTGCGTATCCGGATCTTCATCGCTGAGCCGGCTGATGGTGCAGGGCACTTCATTGCCTTCAATATCCTCCAGCCGCACGCCCTTGACCGACCGGGACGCGGCGGCCTGCAGGAAAATCCGATCACCGGTAGTGCCGCTGTTGGTGACGATCTGGAAAGAGGTGATCTCCGGCGTGGTGGGCGAAATCTTGTCCTTCACGGACTGCACCGCGCCGCGCAAGCTCTGCTGCGCGCCCTTGAGCGGCCCCAGATCGGGCAGAAAATACAGCGCGGCGCACAATCCCAGCACGATCACCAGCATCACAATCAATGCCCGCACCCACAGCTTGCCTCGGGGCTCCTGATCATAATCATCTTCATCCTCCAGCGCAGGGCTGCGGCGGGCATAGGTATCCTCATAGCCGTCGTCTTCCAGACCGGGACGGCGGCGGGCATAAACCTGCTGATCTGCCTCCGGCGCGGCGGGCGGCTCCTGGCGCACCCACTGGGGCGCATCCTCCCGTGGCTGCGCATCCCGTTCGCTGCGGCGGCGACGGGCCGGCGCAGGCGTTTCGGCGCTCTGGGCGTAGGTGGGCTTCACGGCCTGCCGGGCCACCCGATCCTGCTGCCGGGCCGGCGCAGTCTCCGGGCGAGCTGCGGAATCAGGCTGATAATCATTCGCTTTTTGCTGATAATCATTATTCAAAGGAAATTCCCTCCTTCGTTTCATTCAAAAGAAAATGGGGCCAATTATCCGTTTACAGTATATCAGAAATTGCTGCATTTCACAAGAAAAAAAGCAGTTTGTTACATTTTGATATGCCCCGGCAGAGACTCTCCCTCCCTTTTTCCGAGAAAAAGCATGGCAAAAAAAACATTTCATTATTGCCAATCAGACAAAAAAAAGGTACAATAGGCTTGGATAAAAATCCTGAAAGGAGATATCGACAATGCAAATTGGTGCTCAGCTGTATACCCTGCGTGATTTTTGCCAAAACGAACTGGATTTTGGCCGGACCATGGAAAAGGTGGCCCAGATCGGCTACAAGAACGTGCAGCTCTCCGCGCTGGGTCCCATTGACCCCAAGCGGATCAAGGCCATCTGCGACGCCAACGGCCTCAAGATCGTGCTCACCCACAACAATGAGCAGAAATTCCTCACCGGCATTGACGCGCTGATCGAGGAGCACCAGATCTACGGATGCAAGTACGTGGGTCTGGGTGGCATGCCCCCCCGGTATCGCAACGAGGATTTCATGGCCTACTTTGGCGAGGATTTCGGCAAGGCCGCCCAGAAGCTCAAGGACAACGGCATGGTCTTCATGTATCACAACCACGCCTTTGAATTCACGAAGATGAAGGATGGCCGGCCCCTGATGGATCATCTGTTTGACATGATCCCCGCCGACATGATGGGTGTGACCGCCGATACCTACTGGCTCCAGTACGCGGGCGTGGATGTGCGCGCCTGGATGAAGCAGCATGCGGACCGGCTCTATTGCATCCATCTCAAGGATCTGATTCCCGTGGACTTTGAAGTGCATATGGCTGCCGTTGGCGAAGGCAATATCAACTTCGCCGGCATTCTGGACGAAGTGAGCAAAAACGGCGTGACCGAATATGCGCTGGTGGAGCAGGACCGGTGCTACGAAAAGTCTCCCTTCGCCTGCATGAAGAGCAGCTTCGATCATCTCACCAAGCTGGGCTATTAATCCGCCCTGCCGCCGGGCCGGGCTTCGCGCAATCCGGCCCGGCCCGTCCTTACATTATTATTTCTATGGAGGAACATCGCTATGGAAAAGGTTCGTTTGGGCATTATCGGTTATGGCAACATGGGTTCCGGCCATACCCGCAACATTCTGGAAGGCAAGTGCCCCGAAATTGAAATCACCGCCATTGCCGATCGGAAGGCCGACCGCCGGGAAGCCGCCAAGGCTGCCGTGCCCACCGCCGCGATTTTCACCGAGGGCGAAGATCTGATTGCTTCCGGCCTGGTGGACGCCGTGCATATCTGCACCCCCCATTATCAGCATCCTCCGCTGGCCATCAGCGCTTTCAATCACGGGCTGCACGTAATGTGCGAAAAGCCTGCCGGCGTTTACACCCTGCAGGTGCGGGATATGATCGCCGCCGCGGACGCGCATCCCGAGCTCACGTTTGCCATGATGTTTAACCAGCGCACCAACTGCGTGTACCGCAAGGTGAAGGAAATGCTGGTCAACGGCGAGCTGGGCGAAATGAAGCGGGTTTCCTGGCTGATTACCGACTGGTATCGCACCCAGGAATACTATAACTCCGGTGCCTGGCGGGCCACCTGGGCGGGCGAAGGCGGCGGCGTGCTGCTGAACCAGTGCCCCCATCAGCTGGACCTGCTCCAGTGGCTCTGCGGCGAGCCCAGCCTGGTTCGCGCGTTCTGCCATGAAGGCAAATGGCATGATATCGAAGTGGAAGACGATGTGACCGCCTATCTGGAATTCCCCAACGGCGCTACCGGCGTGTTCGTCACCACTACCGGCGACGCCCCCGGCACCAACCGGCTGGAAATCACCGGTACCAAGGGCAAAGTGGTTGTGGAAAACAACAAGGTCACCTTCTTCAAGCTGGCCGTGAACGAGCGCGAATGGTGCAAGACCTGCCCCGAAGGCTTCAAGAAGCCCGACTGCGAAGTGGTGGAAGTGGAAACCGACGGCCGCAACGCGCAGCATCCCGAAGTGCTCAACAAGTTCGCCGCCCATATCCTCCGGGGCGAGCCCCTGGTGGCCGACGGCCGGGAAGGCATCAACGGCCTGATGATCTCCAACGCCATGCATCTGTCCTCCTGGCTGGATCATGAGGTGACGCTGCCCATCGACGAAAAGAAGTTCTATGAACTGCTCATGGAGCGCTGCAAGCATTCCCGCCATAAGGAAGAAAGCGGCAAGACCTTTGCCACCGAAGGGAGCTATTAACGCCATGTATCAGGTTGGCATCGTTGGCTGCGGCGGCATTTCCCGGGTGCATTCCGCCGTGCTGGATCAATTGCCGGAAACCCATCTGGCGGCCTGCGCGGACATTCGTCCGGAGCGGGCCCAGGCCATGGCCGAGAAATACGGCTGCCATGCTTATTCCTCTCTGGAGGATATGCTGGCCCATGAAAAGCTGGACGCGGTGCACCTTTGCACGCCCCATTACCTCCATACCCCCATGGCCGCGCTGCTGGCCGAAAAGGGCATTGCGGTATTTTCCGAAAAGCCCCCGGTGATCAGCCGGGAGCAGTGGGCCACGCTGGAAGAAGCGGCGAAAAAGGTGCCGCTGGGCATCTGCTTCCAGAACCGGTATAATCCCAACGTGCGCGAGGCCAAGCGCATAATCGAAGCAGGGGAATTTGGCGCGGTGGTAGGCGCTCGGGCGTTTGTCACCTGGAAGCGTGAAGCCCCCTACTACACCGAAAGCGGCTGGCGCGGCACCTGGGCAACCGAGGGCGGCGGTGCGCTGATCAACCAGTCCATCCACACCCTGGATCTGCTGGTGCAGCTGATGGGCGCGCCGTCTCTGGTAGAAGCTCATATGTCCAACCACCATCTCAAGGGCGTGATCGAGGTGGAGGATGCGCTGGAAGCGTATCTGCTGCTGGGCGGCAAGCCCGCGCTGTTCTATGCCTCCACCGCTTACACCCAGGATGCGCCCATCATGGTGGAAATCCAGCTGGAGCAGGCCACGCTGCGTATCGAGGAAACCTGGCTGGACATCCGCAAGGACGGCCAGACCGAGCGCAGAGACTTCGCCGTGCCCCAGGCTCTGGGCAAGGGCTATTGGGGAACCGGCCATCTTACCTGCATTCGGGATTTCTATCATTCCCTGGCCACCGGCGAGCATTTCCAGAATGATCTGGAATCCGTCCGGAATACTGCCGAGGCAATGCTGCAAATCTATGAGCAGGGGAAAAAGGATCTTATCAAATAACCCATTGACTTCATCCATCGGCTCCATGCAGGCGAAATTTCGTTTTCGCCTGCATGGATTTTTTGAAGTAAGGGAAAATCTTCCTTGATTTTTTGTTATTTTGAAAATAAAAAAGGTATAAAAGTCTCTTTTTTATATAAAAAAAAGGACAAATCCAAAATATTATCATAAAATACTCAAAAACCTATTTACAATTTCGAATTTTAGGGTAAAATATAGAGTAAAAGAAGACTTGGAAGGGATGCTTCTTCGCAGGGGGCAAAAGTCGCGTTCTTTGGATGGGCTTTTATCCATTGCTCCCGGCTTATGGCTTTTCGTTTTGATTTCCGAACGGCGTGTTCTCCGTGCGGCGTCCGGGGCGGGGGCGGTGATCCGCCCTGCCCATCGATTCCGGTTTTCTCCGGCCATGTCCGCATCAGCGCGCTGGCCGGCCACTATATCATGATAAAGGAGGGCTCATATGCCGCTTGCCAATATGCGCGATGTGATGCGCACGCAAAAAGCTCAGGGAAAGGCCTTGGGGGCTTTCAGCGTATCCAGCCTGGAAATGATCGAGGGCGTGCTCCGCGCTGCAGAAACGCTGGGAGAGCCGGTGCTTTTGCAGGTGGCCCAGTGCCGCCTGAACGTCACGCCCCTGGCCCTCATCGGCCCGTGCATGCTCGCCGCCGCCCGGAACGCCCGGGTGCCCGTGTGCGTGCATCTGGATCACGGGCTCACCCTTGATTGCGTCAAGGAAGCCTTGGCGCTGGGATTCACCTCCGTGATGATCGACGGCAGCACCCTGCAAGACAAAGAAAATATCGCCCTTACCCGGCAGGTGATGGCGATGGCCCGACCCTATGGCGCGGCGGTGGAGGCGGAAATCGGCGTGGTGGGCCGCACGGAAAGCGGCGGAGACCAGCAGGCCCTGTGCGCCGATCCGACCCAGGCCCGGCAGTTCCTGGCGGAAACCCAGGTGGACGCCCTGGCCGTGGCCATTGGCAACGCCCATGGGGTGTATGCCGGCACGCCGAAGCTGCGTTTTGATGTGCTGGAGCAGCTTCAGCCGGTGGATACGCCCCTGGTGCTCCATGGGGGCACGGGCATCAGCGACGGGGATTTCCGCCGCTGCATCCGCCTGGGCATGACCAAGATCAATATTGCCACCGCCACCTTCCAGGCCGTCACCCTGGCGGCTCAGGGCGCGCCGGATTTCTTTGAAATGGCCAAGCGCATGCAGGATGCGGCCTATGCCGTGACAATGCATCATCTTCGGGTTTTCAGCGGCGAGGAAGCGTAATTTCCCCGGCGCTTGCAGAAAGAACATATGCAAAGGAGGTTTTTCTCATGGAGGGTCTCTTTCCCCCGTCCGGGCAGCTGGACATCATTCCGGTAGGCCGGGTAGCCATCGATTTTAACCCCACGGACTACAACCGGCCCCTGTCCGAAAGCAGCAACTTCAACAAATACCTGGGCGGTTCCCCGGCCAACATCGCCGTGGGCATGGCCAGGCTTGGCAACCGGGTGGGCTTCCTGGGCAAGGTGTCCGACGATCAGTTCGGGGATTTTGTGACAGGCTATTTCGCTGCCGAGGGCATCGACTGCTCCCATATTTCCCGCTGCCATAACGGCGAGAAGCTGGGCCTCACCTTCACCGAAATGCTCTCCCCCACCCAGTCCTCCATCCTGATGTACCGGGACGGCGTGGCCGATCTGATGCTGCATCCGGACGATGTGGACGAAGCCTATATCGCCTCCGCCCGCTGCCTGCTGATCTCGGGCACGGCCCTGTCCGCCTCCCCCTCCCGGGAAGCGGCGCTCAAGGCCCTGGCCTTTGCGGAGAAAAACGGCGTGGCCGTGGTGTTCGACGCGGACTATCGGCCCTATTCCTGGAAGAACAAAGACGAAATCTCCATTTACACCGCCCTGGTGGCGGAAAAGAGCCGGATCATCCTGGGCAGCCGGGAAGAATTTGACCTGATGGAGCGGCTTACAGGCCTGGATGGCACGGATGAAGGCTCTGCCGCCTACTGGCTTGGCAAGGGCGCGCAGCTGCTGGTAATCAAGCACGGCAAGGAAGGCTCGGCGGCTTATACCAGTACGGAGCGCTTCCGGGTGCGTCCCTTCCCGGTGAAGGCACTGAAGGGCTTTGGCGGCGGAGATGGCTATGCCAGCGCCCTGCTCCACGGGCTGATGCAGGGAAAGCCATTGAGCCAGGCCCTGGAAATGGGCAGCGCCTCGGCGGCCATGCTGGTGGCCAGCCATGCCTGCAGCCGGGATATGCCCTCGGAAGAAAGCCTGACGGCGTTTATCGAAAAAGAAAAAAAGGAATGCGGCAGCGTCATTGATGCGCTGTGAAAAGAGGAGAGGAGACCATCATGAGCGAATTACAGATTATGAAGCCTTTTATTGGCGGCGCGTTCGTTGACAGCACTTCCGACCAGTTCACCACCGTTTACGATCCATCCACCGGCCATCCCCTGGCCAAGGTGCCCAAGTGCACCAAAGAAGAAGTGGAGCAGGCGATTGCCTGCGCCAAGGCCGCTTTCCCCGCCTGGAAAAACACCCCCGTGCGCAAGCGTGCCGCCATCATGATGAAGCTGCGCAATCTGATCGAACGGGACATGGACGAGCTCACCCGCATCTGCGCCACGGAAAACGGCAAGTGCTGGACCGAGGCTGCCGGCGATGTGGGCAAGGCCCTGGAAATGACGGAGCTGGCCTGCTCTGCCCCCAGCCTGCTCATGGGCGAAAGCCTGATGGACACGTCCTCGGGCTACGACACCACCTTGTATCGCGAACCCCTGGGCGTGTTTGCCGGCATTGCGCCCTGGAATTTCCCCGCCATGATTCCCGTGGGCTGGATGGCGCCGCTGGCCATCGTTTGCGGCAACACGTTCGTGCTCAAGCCCGCCTCCACCACGCCCATGACCTGCCTGAAGTTCGCCCAGCTGTATAAAGAAGCGGGCATTCCCGACGGCGTGTTTAACATCGTGCCCTGCTCTCGGGGCGAGGCCGAGCTGCTGCTGACCCATCCCGACGTGCGGGGGATCACGTTCGTGGGCTCCACGGATGTGGGCAAGCATGTGTATGCCACGGCTGCGGCCCATGGCAAGCGGGTGCAGTGCCTGTGCGAAGCGAAGAACCATGCCCTGGTGCTCCGGGATGCGCCCATCACCCGTACCGCCGCGGGCATCATGAACAGCGCCTTTGGCTGCGCCGGCGAGCGGTGCATGGCGCTGCCTGCCATAGTGGTGGAAGAGGACATTGCGGATGAGCTGGTGGCGGAGCTGGTGCGGCTGTGCAAGGAACAGAAGGTGGGCCCCGCCTATGACAAGGAGAGCAAGCTGGGCCCGGTGGGCAGCAAGAGCCATCAGCAGTTCGTGCTGGATTGGATCCAGAAGGGCGTGGACGAAGGGGCGCAGCTGGTGCTGGACGGCCGGAACGTGAAGGTGCCCGGCTATGAGGACGGCTATTATATCGGCCATACCATCTTCGATCATGTGACCGAGGACATGACCATCGGCACCCGGGAAGTGTTTGGCCCGGTGCTGTGCATCAAGCGGGTGAAGGATTTCGAAGAAGGCCTGGCGCTGATGAACCGGAATCCCTTTGCCAACGGCTCTGTGATTTTCACCCAGAGCGGCCATTTCGCCCGGGAATTTGCCAAGCGGACGGACGGCGGCATGGTGGGCGTGAACGTAGGCATTCCGGTGCCCATCGGCGTGTTCCCCTTCTGCGGCCATAAGAACAGCTTCTTTGGCGATCTGCACTGCCATGGCAAGGACGCTTTCCGGTTCTACACCGAAAGCAAGTGCGTCACCACCCGGTGGTTCGACGAAGAAGAAAAGCAGAAGAAAACCGTGGATACCTGGGACGGAAGCGCCCTGTAATCGCCGCCTGTCCGGCAGCCTCCGCGCCTTTTGGGGCGCGGGGCGCAGCTGGCCGAAAAGGGCGGTTGCCCCTTCAGCCATCCACAAGCATAAGATCATTCCGCCAATCGGATTTGAAACGGCATCCTTGAAGCATCCATATTGAATCGTCAATATATATATCAAGAAGGAGCGTGGCAATTATGAAGCAGCTGAACATCGGTATCGTCGGCGCGGGCCGGATCGGCAACGTACATGCCAAATCCATCACCTATTTTATTCCCCAGGCGCGGGTGGTAAAGGTGACGGACGTGGTGGAGGAATCGGCTAAGCGTCTGGCGGAGACCTATGGCATTCCCTCCTATTCCACCAACTATATGGACATCATCGACGACCCCACCATCGACGCGGTGCTGGTCTGCTCCCCCACCCCCACCCACGCGGACATCGCCATCGCCGCCATGAAGGCCGGCAAGCATGTGTTCTGCGAAAAGCCGGTGGACCTGACCATTGAGAAGATTCAGAAAACCGCGCAGGTGGCCAGGGAAACGGGCGTGAAGCTGCAGATCGGCTTCAACCGCCGCTTTGATCACAATCATGGCCGGGTGCAGCAGCTGGCCAAGTCCGGGAAGCTGGGCAACATCGAAATCGTAAAGATCACCTCCCGGGATCCGGAGCCCCCGTCCCCTGAATACGCGGCGTCCTCCGGCGGGCTGTATATCGACATGATGATTCATGACTTTGACATGGCCATGTTCCTGGCGGGCTGCGATGTGACCGAGGTATACGCCATGGGCACCAGTCTGGTGGATCCCCGGATCGGTCAGGCCGGCGACGTGGACACCGCCATCGTGACCCTCACCTTTGAAAACGGCGCACTGGGCGTGATCGACAACAGCCGCCGGGCCGCCTATGGCTACGACCAGCGGGTGGAAGTGTTTGGCAGTCTGGGCATGGCCGCCGGTGAAAACGATGGCGACAGCACCGTTCGCCTGTCCACCGCAGCGGGCGTGGAAAGCGACAAGCCCAAGTTCTTCTTCCTGGAGCGGTATATGGATTCCTTCGTGGAAGAAATGCGCCAGTTCATCGCCGCCATCACCGAAAACAAGGATGTGCCCGTGGGCATCCATGCAGGGCTGATGAGCGTGGTGCTGGCCAAGGCGGCAAAGAAGTCTCTGGATGAGCATCGGCCCGTGAAGATCAGCGAAATGCTGGAGGGCTAAGGCCATGGAGGAACTGATTCGTCAGGGCTCGGAGGTTCCCTTCGGGTATACCGCCGTGACGGAGCTGAACGGCAAAAACCGGGAAATGCTGATGGATTTCGGCCTGCTGCGCCTGCGGCAGGGCGAAACCTATCGGGATGATCGGCCCCTGGAAAAGGCGTATCTGCTGGTATACGGCAAGGTTCGCCTGGCCTGGGACGGAAAAACCCATGAGGAGTACCGGGAAAACTGCTTCGATGTATCCCCCACGGCGCTGCATGTAAACCGCGTCACCGCCGTGGAAATCACCTGCCTGTCCGCGGACTGCGAAATCAACATTCTGCGCACGGACAACGATACGCTGTTTGAAAACCATCTGTATCTGCCCGCCGAAACCGCGGACGAATACCGGGGCAAGGGCACCATGCGGGAATGCAGCACCCGGATCGTGCGCACCATTTTCGATGATACCAACGCGCCCCAGGCCAATCTGGTGCTGGGCGAGGTGATCGGCTTCCCGGGCAAATGGTCCAGCTATCCCCCTCATCATCATCCCCAGCCTGAGGTGTATTATTACAAAACCAACCCCGTCGGCGGCTTTGCCTATGCGGAGCTGGGGGACCGGGTGGTGAAGGTGCATGGCAATGATACCGTGCTCATCGCTCCGGGTCTCACCCATCCCCAATGCACCCCGCCGGGGTATGCCCTGTGGTATCTGTGGGGCATCCGGCATCTGCCGGGCGACCGCTACGCCCAGCCCCATTATCCCGTGTTCCTGAAGGAATACCTGTGGGTACAGGATCCCGACGCCGCCTATTTTGGCGATCCCAAGTGACCAGGAGGCAAGCCCATGAACCATATTCGATTGACCATGGCCCAGGCGCTGGTGAAATTTCTGGATCAGCAGTATGTGGAGCTGGACGGCCGGGAGCATAAATTTGTAAACAACATTTTCGGCGTGTTCGGCCACGGCTGCGTGGTGGGCGTGGGTCAGGCCCTGCAGCAGGGCGGCCATCACATCCGCTTCCTGCAGGGAAAAAATGAGCAGAACATGGCCCTGGCCGCCACCGCCTTTGCCAAGCAGAAGGATCGGCTGGAGATTATCCCCTGCGTGTCCTCCATCGGCCCGGGCGCCATGAACATGGTCACCGCCGCCGGCTGCGCCACCGCTAACCGCATTCCCCTGCTGCTCCTGCCCGGCGACACCTTTGCCTGCCGCCAGCCCGACCCCGTGCTGCAGCAGGCGGAGTTTTTCGATTCCTATGGCCGCACCGTTACCGATGCGTTCCGGGGCGTATGCCATTACTTTGACCGGCTGGAGCGCCCCGAGCAGCTGATGACCGCCGCGCTCCACGCCATGCGCGTGCTCACCGATCCGGCGGATACCGGCGCGGTTTGCCTGGCCATGCCCCAGGACGTGGAAGGCGAGGCCTTCGATTATCCCGAAGCCTTCTTCCGCAAGCGGGTCTGGCATCAGGATCGCCGGCTCATCACTGACGGCCAGCTGGCCCGGGCGCTGGAGATTCTTCGCGCCGCCCGCCATCCTATGGCCATTCTGGGCGGCGGCGTGCGCTATTCTCAGGCAGGAGCGGAATTTGCCGCGCTGTGCGAAAAACACCAGATTCCCTTTGGGGAAACCCAGGCGGGCAAGGGCACGCTGCCCTTTGATCTGCCCATGAACATGGGCGGCATCGGCGTTACCGGCGGCCAGGCGGCCAATCGCGTGGCGCAGCAGGCAGACGTGGTGCTGGCCGTAGGCACGCGCCTTTCCGACTTCACCACCAGCTCCAAATGGCTGTTCGGGGACGACTGCAAATTCATCACCCTGAATATCTGCCCCTTTGACACCATCAAAATGGATGCGGAGCCCCTGCTGTGCGATGCAAAAGCGGGGCTGGACGCGCTGGATCAGGGGCTGGAGGGCTATCGCTCCGGCTGGGATGAAGCGGCGCTGAAGGCCACCCGCCAGGATTGGCTGAACAAGGTGGAGGAATTCTATGACGATCGCCGGCCTCAGGGCCTGAGCCAGACCCGGGCACTGGGCATCATCAACCGCTTCATGCAAAAGAGCGATATCGCCATGGGCGCGGCGGGCAGCCTGCCCGGAGATATGCAGCGGCTCTGGCAATCCGGCGACAGCGGCACCTACCACATGGAATACGGCTTCTCCAACATGGGCTATGAAACCAACGGCGCCCTGGGCGTGAAGCTGGCCGCGCCGGAGCGGGAGGTTTATTCCTTCTTTGGCGACGGCACCTATCTGATGGCCCACAGCGAGCTGCTCACCTGCGTGCAGGAAAACCTGCGGGTGCATTTCTGCCTGTTTGACAACAGCGGCTGGGGCTGCATCGAAAACCTGCAGAACAATCAGGGCTGCGATACGTTCGGCACCGTGTTCCGCCGGCGCAACCCGGAAACGGGCGAACTGGACGGCCCGGTGCTGCCGGTGGATTTCGCCGCCAATGCCCGCAGCTACGGGCTCCTGGCCTTTACCATCCGCACCGAGGAGGAGCTGCTTTCTGCGCTGGAGGCGGGCCGCAATCAGCCTCTGCCTGTGCTGTATGACATCAAGGTGCTTCCCGGCTCCATGACCCCCGGCTTTGACAGCTGGTGGCGGGTCGGCGTGGCGGAGGTATCCGAAATGGAACGGGTACAGCAGGCCTATCAGGAGCAGCAAAACCACATTCAATCCGTCCGGGAATTCTGATTACCCGGCCAATGAAAAAAGAAATGAGGGAATACGCATGCTGGATCCCAAGAAAGTAAAGCTGGCCATCGCCCCCATCGGCTGGACCAACGACGATCTGCCTGATCTGGGCAAGGAAAACACCTTCGAGCAGTGCATCAGCGAAATGGCGCTGGCCGGGTTCAAAGGCAGCGAAATCGGCAACAAATATCCCCAGGATGCGACCGTGCTCAAGCACAAGCTGGACGTGCGCGGGCTGCAGATCTGCAACGCCTGGTTTTCTTCCCTGTTCACCTCCGAGCCCTACGAAGTGACCATCCGTAACTTCATCGCCCATCGGGATCGGCTCCACGCCCTGGGGGCCAAGGTGATTGGTGCGTCCGAGCAGGGCAATTCCATCCAGGGCAAGCCCCTGAACATTTTCGGGGATCAGAAGCCCGTATACACCCCCGAGCAGTGGGCGCTGATCGCCAAGGGCTACAATGAAATGGGCGCGCTGGCACAGGAAAAGGGCATGACCCTTACCTGCCATCATCATATGGGCACCGGCGTGCAGACTGCGGAAGAAATCGACACGTTTATGAGCCTGGTGGATCCGGACAAGGTGTTCCTGCTCTTTGACAGCGGCCATCTCACCTTTGCCGGCATCGATCCCCTGCCCGTGCTGAAGAAGTATATTCATCGGATCAAGCATGTGCATCTCAAGGATGTGCGCCTGCCCATCCGGGATCAGGCCCAGCGGGAAGGCTGGAGCTTCCTGACCGCCGTACGCAACGGCGTGTTTACTGTGCCCGGCGATGGCGATGTGGACTTTGCACCCATCTTCCAGGTGCTGGAGGAAAGCGGCTACGAAGGTTGGGTCGTGGTGGAAGCGGAACAGGATCCCGCCAAGGCTAATCCTTTTGAATACGCCGTGAAGGCCCGGAAGTATATCGCAGAAAAGACCGGGCTGTGACAGTTGGCGAGAATTGATTAACAAGAGGGCCTTTCTTTCTCTCGAAAGAAAGGCCCTTTCCAGCGTGTCAAAAAACGATGTTTTTGACACGCTCCATGCAGGATGAAGGGATTCATCCTGCATGGCAAGGCTGCGGAAATGATTTTTCTGCGCTTTGCTCCGAAAAATCGCCCCCGCCCGACCGGCAAAGCCGGTCGATACGATCAAAAAAGAAGGGCTTGCAGCCCTTCTTTGCATCCTGCTTTACGTATCGGGACTTTTCGGTTTCCCAAACATTGTTTCTCTGTCCTTTCTGGGGCACATTATGGATTTTTGGGGATTCGTTTCTCATGCTCCTACGGTTTTCCGGAGAGGGCGCAGAGTGAACCAGAAAAGTATCGCCAAGTAACGCGGGCAAGCGAAGCGCAGGACGCGTAAAGCACCTCCTATGCCTCCGCATTCCGCCCCCTCGTTTTCAGGGCTCTTCCAGCAGGGCTCTGGCCAGCAGCAGCCAGATACAGAAGTACCGCGGGCAGATCTGGCCCATACAGTTGCCCTTCAGCCTGCGATAATCCCAGATCTGATGCTGCCGGTTAAACAGCAGCCCCAGCGCCAGCTCCACGCCCGTAATGCCCGCCGCAGCCATCGCCGCCCGCTTCCAGGGGCGGCCTTTCATCCGCCCGCATCGCCGGATGATTCCTGCGCCCAGCGCCCCGGCCAGGGCCATTGTAGGGTGGGTACGCCCCCGCCAGAGCAATTCCAGGCACGGATACCCTGCCGCGCCCATCCACGCATTGAATCTCATGGCCCTATTTTGCGCCGTCCGTCCCGGCTTATGCCCGGCAGCTTTTGTCAGCTTCCCGGTATGCATCCGCGCCCGCGTGGATACAATAGGCCCGGGAGGAATGCGCAATGAAGAGAATCGGCCTGCTGTTTCAAAAATGGGGGCATTATTTATTGGCGCTGTTGTGCGCCGGGGTGATCCTGTTGTCCGCGCTGTGGACAAGGCAACAGCAGCTTCTGGAAATCGCGGATGCGCAGGTGCTGGCGGATGACAGCCAACGCCTCAGCGACGCCGCATCCCCGCCGCCATCCCTGGCCCCGGCGCTGCCCACGAAAAACGGCAGGGTTCTGCGGCTGTATAGCGAAGTGCCCCTGTATTTCCCTGCCTACGGCCTTTGGCGCGTTCATCCGGGCGTGGACTATGAAGCGGCGGCCGGAGAGATGATATTCGCCATCCGCTCGGGCAGCGTGCAGATCGAGGATGACGGGCTGTATCTGCTCCATGAGGATGGCCGGCGCACCTGCTATCGCGGCCTGGCGAAGCTGACCGTCGCCCCGGGCCAGCGGGTGAAAGCCGGAGAACAGGTGGGGCTGGCCGGGGCAGAGGTCTATCTGGAAGGCCGCGGACATGTCTGTATCATCTGCTATCAGGACGGTCTGCCAGAGCAGCTGCTGCCGGCGCAGCCGTAAGGGAGGGAAACGCATGTGCGGAATCGTAGGTTATATTGGCGCGCAAGATGCGCAGCCCATTTTGCTGGACGGGCTGCGGCGACTGGAATACCGGGGATACGACAGCGCAGGCATCGCCGTGTTGGGAGACGGCAGCATTCGCGTATGCAAATGCGCGGGACGCATTGCGGCGCTGGAAGCGCTGGCTCAGGCGCATCCGCTGCCGGGAAGCCTGGGTATCGGCCACACCCGCTGGGCCACCCACGGCGAACCCTCGGACCGCAACGCCCATCCCCATACTGATGTGAAGGGCGAGATTGCCATCGTGCATAACGGCATTATCGAAAACCATCAGGCCCTGCGCGCCCATCTGGAAGGAAAGGGCTGCCGCTTTGTCAGTCAGACGGACACCGAGGTGGCCGCACATCTGCTGCATTCCCTGTATCGAGGAGATCCGCTGGCAGCGCTGCGGCAGGCCATGCATCTGCTGGAAGGCAGCTATGCCATGGCCATGATCTGCGAAAGCCATCCCGAAGCCCTTTACTGCGTGCGGGTGGGCAGCCCGCTGGTGATTGGTCTGGGCCGGGGAGAGAGCTTTCTGGCCTCGGATATTCCCGCGCTGCTGCCTTACACCCGGGATGTGCTGATTCTGGAGGACAAGGAAATCGCGGTGCTCACCCGGGCGGGCGTTACGGTATACAACGCGCTTGGAGAACAGCTGCCCGTCCAGCCCATGCATGTGAGCTGGGATGCGGCGGCGGCCGAGAAGGGCGGCTATCCTCATTTCATGCTCAAGGAAATCATGGAGCAGCCCGCCGCCGTGGCGGGCACGCTTCGGGCCTATCGGGAAGGAGATGGGCTGCGTCCGCTGCTGCCGGATGTGCCATCCGCACTGGATTTCATCGCCTGCGGCACGGCGTACCATGCGGGACTGGTGGGCGCGGAATACGCATCCCAGCTGGCTGGCATTCCGGCCCGGGCGCGGATTGCCAGCGAATATCGCTATGAGCGGCTGTTTCCTCCGGCGGGTGCGACAGCGCTGGCCATCAGCCAGAGCGGCGAAACGGCAGACACACTGGCAGCCCTGCGCGCGGCACGGGAAGCCGGGATGGCCTTGGCGGCGCTGACCAACACGGTGGGCAGCACGCTTTCCCGGCAGGCTGGGGCCACACTGCTCACCTATGCGGGCCCGGAGATCGCCGTGGCCAGCACCAAGGCGTATATCACCCAGGTGGAAACGCTTTTGCTGCTGGCGCTGGATATGGGGCGGCGGCGGGGCGTGCTGTCCTCCGCGCAGGCAAGAGCGTTTTTGCAGGCGTTGGAACAGCTGCCCGGGCAGATGGAGCAGGTGCTTTCCCGGCGGCAGGAAATCCAGCAGTATTGTGACGGGCATTTGCATGCGGGGCTGATGTTTTTTATGGGCCGGGGGGTAGACTGTGCCTTGGCCATGGAAGCGGCGCTGAAGCTCAAGGAGGTATCCTATCTGCCCTGCGAAGCCTATCCGGCAGGGGAATTGAAGCACGGAGCGATTGCGCTGGTGCAGGCGGGCACGCCGGTATTCGCCCTATGCACCCAGGAGCGGCTTTTGGAAAAGACGCTTTCCAATCTTCGGGAGGTAAAAGCACGAGGGGCGGAGACGGTCTGCGTCTGCCCGGAGCGTTTTTTCCTGCGGGCATCCCGGGAGGCGGACCGGGTCTGGACGGTGCCGGACGCGCCGGAGCCCCTTTTGCCCCTGCTGGCGATGCTGCCCATGCAGCTTCTAGCCTACCACATGGCCGTGGCCCAGGGCCAGGATGTGGACAAGCCCCGGAACCTGGCCAAATCTGTGACGGTGGAATAAAAGCGACAGGATGGAACGCAAAAGGGAGGAAAGACATCCCTCCCGCGTCCTCCCCAGAAAAACGATTGTTGGGGCGTACATTGTTATTCCCTATCTGCAATGCGTCCCCGTTAAGGCCTTTGCCGGCTGCATGCAGGCCGCGTGGGTGATGCACTTGGGCGGCTTTCGCGGATTCAGCATTGACGAATCGGAAGAAAAAAGATATACTGATGATGGCACATATCGTTATCAGAAAGCACATCAGTACAAGGAGAAAAGCCATGAGAAAAGCCAAGCTGATCCTGGACAAGGACTATCAGGTTTCCCCCATTGACAAGCGCATTTACGGCTCCTTTATCGAGCATCTGGGCCGGGCGGTTTATACCGGCATTTACGAGCCGGGCCATCCCACCGCGGATGAAAACGGCTTTCGCCGGGATGTGATTGCGCTGGTGCGGCGGCTGGATGTGCCGGTGGTGCGGTATCCGGGCGGGAATTTCGTCTCCGGCTTCCAATGGGAGGATTCCATCGGCCCGGCGGCGGATCGGCCCCGGCGGCTGGATCTGGCCTGGAAAACCACGGAATCCAACGCGGTTGGGCTGCATGAATTTGCGGCCTGGGCCAAGGCGGCTGGCACGGAAGTGATGTATGCCGTGAACCTGGGCACCCGGGGCCCGGCGGACGCGCGGAACGTGGTGGAATACGCCAATCATCCAGGCGGCACTGCCTGGAGCGATCTGCGGCGGAAAAACGGCGCGGAGCAGCCCTTTGACATCAAGCTGTGGTGCCTGGGCAATGAAATGGACGGGAAATGGCAGATGGGCGCGAAAACCGCTTATGAATACGGCCGGACGGCCAATGAAGCGGCAAAGCTGATGAAATGGGTGGATCCATCCATTGAGCTGGTGGCCTGCGGCTCCTCCTCTTCCACCATGCCCTCCTTCGGGGAATGGGAATATCGGATGCTGGACGAAGCCTACGACAACATCGATTATGTTTCCCTCCATCGCTATTACAGCAATCCCCATAACGACACGCCGGACTTCCTGGCCTCCACCATGGATCTGGACGATTTCATCCGCACCGTGGCTTCCATCTGCGATGCGGTGAAGGGCAAAAAGCACAGTAAGAAGCGGGTGCAGCTGTCGCTGGATGAATGGAACGTGTGGTATCATTCCAGCGAGCAAGATGCAAAGCTGCTTAAAGCCAGCCCCTGGGGCCAGGCGCTGCCCCTGCTGGAGGACATTTATAATTTCGAGGATGCGCTGCTGGTGGGCCTGATGCTGATTACCATCTTGAAAAATGCCGATCGGGTGAAGATTGCCTGCATGGCGCAGCTGGTGAACGTGATCGCCCCCATCATGACCCGGGCAGGCGGCGGCGCCTGGGCGCAGACCATTTTCTATCCCCTGATGCAGTGCAGCGCGCTGGGCCGGGGCGTGAGTCTGCTGCCCTTGCTTTCCTGCGACAAGTTCGATACCAAGCACTTCTGCGATGTGCCGGTGGTGGATGCGGCTGCGGTACTGGGTGAGGATGGCAGCGTCACCGTGTTTGCCGTAAACCGGGATCTGCAGGAGGGCGCGGAGCTGGCGCTGGATCTGCGCTCCTTCGGAGAGCTGCGGATGCTCAGCCACAGCGTGCTTCATCACGATGATATGAAGGCCGTGAACACGGAAGAAAAGCCCCACGAGGTCGCCCCTGTGGATGCGCCTGTGTCCAAGCCCGGCGAGCCGGTGCTCCTGCCTGCCGCCAGCTGGAACGTGCTCCGCTTTGGCAAGTAACACGCCGGCGCACGGGATTAGCCTTCCATTTGCAGTCCGTCGAAAATTCTTTTTTCGGCGGACTGATATTTTTCTTGCTTTTTTCCGCTATTCGGGCTATAATAACGCCATACCGCGAGGAACGGGAACAAGCGGGAGAATGCGCCTTCAGAGAGCCGGCGGAGGGTGAAAGCCGGCGGTGCGGCCCTGCGATCCACCCGGGAGCGGGCGGCGAAAAGCCGCCGGGGCGCGCCCCTTATCGCGCAATGGAGGTGGGCTTGGCCGTTGGCCGGGTCAACCGGGGTGGCAACGCGGTGAATCCGTCCCTGGATCAGGGCGGCTTTTTTTATTGCAAAAATTGAAGGAGGATGAGACCCCATGCTGGATATCAAACGCATTCGCCAGAATCCCCAGGAATTGATCGACGCGCTGAAAAAGCGCAATTCTCCCATCGATGTGACCGAGCTCTTGACCCTGGATGAAAATCGCCGGGAGCTGCTGGGCCAGGTGGAAGCGCTGAAGAACCGCCGCAATGAGGAAAGCAAGAAGATCGCCCAGGTGAAGAAGGCCGGCGGCGATGCTTCCGCCGTGATGGAAGAAATGCGTCAGGTGGGCGATCAGATCGCCGCGCTGGACAAGCAGGTGGGCGAGATTGACGACAAAATCAATTACATCCTGATGCGCCTGCCCAATATTCCCCACGCCTCCGTGCCCGTGGGCAAGGATGACAGCGAAAACGTGGAGCAGCGCCGTTGGGGCGAGCCCCGGCAGTTTGGCTGGGAGCCCAAGGCCCATTGGGATATTGGCACCGATCTGAACATTCTGGATTTTGAAGCCGCCGCTAAGATCTCCGGCGCACGGTTCACCGTGTATCGCGGCCTGGGTGCCCGGCTGGAGCGGGCCGTGATCAACTTCTTCATGGACACCCACGCCGCCGATGGCTACACCGAGGTGCTTCCTCCCTACATGGTTACCCGTACCACCATGACCGGCACCGGCCAGCTGCCCAAGTTTGAGGAGGACGCTTACAAGGTGTTCACCGGCAAGCAGGGTGACACCGATGTGGATCAGGACACCTTCCTGATTCCCACGGCCGAAGTGCCTGTCACCAACCTGTATCGAGATATGATTCTGGATGGGGACCGGCTGCCCATCCGCCATTGCGCGTATTCCGCCTGCTTCCGGGCCGAAGCTGGCAGCGCCGGCCGGGATACCCGCGGCCTGATCCGTCAGCATCAGTTCAACAAGGTGGAGATGGTGAAAATCACCAAGCCCGAACAGAGCTATGACGAGCTGGAATCCATGACCCGTCAGGCCGAGAAGGTGCTGCAGCTGCTGGGCCTGCCCTATCGGGTGGTGTGCCTGAGCACGGGGGATATGGGCTTCTCCGCCGCCAAGACCTATGACATCGAAGTCTGGATGCCTTCCTACAACCGCTATGTGGAAATTTCCAGCTGCTCCAACTGCGAAGATTTCCAGGCCCGCCGCGCCCAGATCCGTTATCGCGACGGCGCGAAGGGCAAGCCCCAGCTGTGCCACACCCTGAATGGCTCCGGCGTGGCCGTGGGCCGCACCGTGGCCGCCATTCTGGAAAACTATCAGAACGATGACGGCTCCGTCACCGTGCCCGAAGCGCTGCGCAAGTACATGGGCGTGGACGTGATCAAGTAATCCTTCGGTCAGTAAATATCCGTTAAAAAAAAATTGCCAGGCCTTTGGTCTGATACCGTTTTTTCCCCCGCGTTTTGCCCCAAGGCAGGCGCGGGGTTTTTGCATACGCAAAGCCCCCTTTTCATGCCTTACATGTGATACCTGCCATTTGCCTGCGCGGCGTTCGTCCCTTTTTTGCAGGAGCGGCATAGCATGGAAGAAAGGGGTGAGGGTGCGTGTGGGTGGCGGATATGGGAAAGGGACTGATGCGGATCGCAGGCGGGCAGATGCGGCGGATCGGCCCGCCGGGCAGTGCGCTGTGCGGCGGGAATGGCTGCGTTTTTTGCGCGGAGCAGCATCGCTGTATTTGTTATGACGCGTCCTCCGGTCAGGCCCGATTTGATTTTCCCGTGCCCACCGGCGTTTGCGCGCTGGAGCTGCTGGGCAGGTATATATGCGCCTTATCCGCGGATGCGGACTGCCTGTGCGTTTATGATAGCGCCACCGGCGCGCCCGCCCTGAGCCTTCCCGCAGGGGTCTATCCCCGGGCCCTGGCCCGAAGCCCATGCGGCCGTTATCTGGCCATTGCCGGGGGCGCATCCGGGGAGGTTTGGGTGCTGGATCGGGGCTTTTCCTGCGTGCAGCAGCAGCGCGTCCCAGGCGTGGCCTGTGGGGTCTGCTTCCTTCCCCGAGCGCTGGCGGTGTTATGCGCCGTAGGCGAAAGTCAATTGACAGCCTGTCTCACGCGAATCAGTCCCCGCGGCGTTTGCGAGGAAGGAATGCGATGGGACGCGGTTCCCTGCGGTCTATGCGCCCTGTCCGATGGCGGATGTCTGGTAGGCTGCCATGGCGAAATCACCTGCCTGCGCCGGGATGGCCAGATCGCCTTTCGCCGTCCCTGCCCCTATCCCGCCCGCATGCGGCCCAGCCGGGACGGCCCGCTGATCTGCGACGGCTGGCAGGGCAGTGTGCTTACGATGAACGGGCGCGCCCTGTATCAGGGGAAGGAGCCTGCGGACGTTTATTGTCCATAAAAAAAGCGGGGGCCTTTGCGTCAAAAGCCCTTCCGCACCCTCCCGAAAACCGGCTGGGATATAGCCATAAGCTGCTTTCTATTAACAGTACGCCCCGCGCTTGACCTGAGTGCAAACGCGGGGCGGGAAGCATGCAATGCATCATCTCTTTTTTTCAGGCTTGACGCCTGGCATGCGCTGAATATTACGAATTAAAAATGTCTTTTACCTTGTCCAAAAAGCTTTTGCGTGTTTCATACTCCTTGCCCGAGGTGGCTTCCTCGAACTGGCGCAGCAGCTCCTTTTGCTTTTCGGTGAGCCGCTTGGGCACTTCCACCCGAATATGCAGCACCAGATCGCCCCGGACGTTACCCCGCAGCTGCTGAATACCCTGGCCCTTAATGCGGAATTCCGCATCGTTTTGGGTGCCCTCAGGGATATGGAAGGTGGTTTTGCCGCCGCCCAGCGTGGGCACTTCCACATCCGCGCCCAAGGCCGCCTGGGTGAAGGAAATAGGCAGCTCCAGATGCAGATTGCTGCCCTCGCGCTGGAACAGCTTATGGGGCTTCACGGAAACCTGAATATACAGATCGCCGCTGGGGCCGCCATTCCGGCCCGGCTCGCCCTGGCCGTTCATCACGATGGTCTGGCCGTTATCAATGCCAGCCGGCACCTTCACGGTGGCCGTGCGGCGTTTCCGAACCCGGCCCGCGCCGCCGCAGGTGGGACATTTATCGGTAATCACCCTGCCGGTGCCGCCGCAGGCCGAGCAGGTGCGCACCGTGACCATAAACCCGCCGGACACACGCACCTGGCCCGTGCCGCCGCAGGTGGGGCAGGGTTTGGGCTGGGTGCCGGGCTTGGCGCCGGTGCCATGGCAGGCTTCGCAATTCTCATTGCGCATAAACTCAAAGGACTTTTCGCAACCAAAGGCCGCTTCCTCAAAGGTGATGCGCAGCTCATAGCGCAGATCGTTGCCCTGCTGGGGCGCATTGCGCCGCTGCGCTGCGCCGCCCATGCCGCCGCCAAAGAGCTGATCGAAAATATCGCCCATGCCAAAGCCGCCGAAATCAAATCCGCCGGCTCCGCCAGCCGCGCCGGCGCCGGCGCCGCCAAAGCCGCCCATAGGCCCATCAAAGCCATAGCGGTCATACCGGGCGCGCTTTTCCGGATCGGAAAGCACCTCATTGGCCTCATTCAATTCCTTGAACCGGACCTCCGCCTCCTTATCATTGGGATGCAGATCCGGGTGGCATTCCTTGGCCATTTTGCGGTAGGCCTTTTTGATATCATCAGCCGAGGCGTTTTTATCTACGCCCAGCACTTCATAATAATCACGTTTCGTTGCCATGCTGTCCTCGAATCAAAACAAAATGATTGCGGGAGGAACCGGATGGAGGGAGCTCCAGCGATTCCTCCCGCAGGGATTCATGCGTTTATTGCACGGAGCCGTCGGCATTCACGGAGCCATCGGCGTTCTGGGTGCCCGCCTGGGAGCCCATATCGGGCGCGGCCTGGCCGCCCTGCTGCTGATAGAGCTTGCCGAAGATGGCGTACACCTTCTGCGTCAGGCTCTCCATGGCAGTCTTGATTTCGTCGGCGTTGTTGCCTTCGCGCACCTTCTTGAACGCGTCGATCTCGCTCTGCACAGTCTGCTTATCCTCGTCGGACAGCTTATCGCCGTTATCCTTGAGCTGCTTTTCCATCTCATAGATAAGGGAATCGGCGTGGTTCAGGGTTTCGATCTCATCCTTCTTCTTCTTGTCGGCTTCGGCGAACTGCTCAGCTTCCTTCACCCGGGCCTGAATTTCTTCTTCGGTCATGTTGGTGGAGGCGGTGATGGTCACCTTCTGCTCATTGCCGGTGCCCAGATCCTTGGCGCTCACGTTCACGATGCCGTTACGGTCGATATTGAAGGTAACTTCGATCTGGGGCACGCCACGGGGCGCGGCGGGGATACCGGTGAGCTGGAAGCGGCCCAGGGTCTTATTGTCATAAGCCATGGGGCGTTCGCCCTGCAGCACATGGATTTCCACGGTGGTCTGGCCGTCCGCAGCGGTGGAGAACACCTGAGACTTCTGGGTGGGGATGGTGGTGTTGCGGTCGATCAGCTTGGTGAAGATGTGGCCTTCGGTTTCCAGACCCAGAGACAGGGGCGTCACGTCCAGCAGCAGCACGTCCTTCACTTCGCCGCCCAGCACGCCGGCCTGAATGGCAGCGCCCACGGCCACGCACTCATCAGGGTTAATGCCCTTGAAGGGATCCTTGCCGGTTACCTTCTTCACAGCATCCTGCACGGCGGGGATACGGGTGGAGCCGCCCACCAGAATCACCTTGTCAATCTGCGCAGCGGTGAGGCCGGCGTCCTTGAGCGCGGCGTTCATGGGGCCAATGGTCTTTTCCACCAGATCGGCGGTCAGCTCATTGAACTTCGCCCGGGTGAGGGTCATGTCCAGATGCTTGGGGCCGGTGGCGTCGGCGGTGATGAAGGGCAGGTTAATGTTGGTAGTCATGGCGCCGGACAGCTCAATCTTCGCCTTTTCGGCAGCTTCCTTCAGGCGCTGGAAGGCCATACGATCCTTCTTCAGATCAATGCCGTTTTCCTTCTGGAAGGTGTCGGCGATATAATCGATCACGCGGTTATCAAAGTCGTCGCCGCCCAGATGGGTATCACCGTTGGTGGCCAGCACTTCGAACACGCCATCACCAATTTCCAGGATGGACACATCGAAGGTACCGCCGCCCAGGTCGTACACCAGAATCTTATGGGCTTCTTCCTTGTCCAGGCCATAGGCCAGAGACGCGGCGGTGGGCTCATTGATAATGCGCAGCACTTCCAGGCCCGCAATACGACCGGCATCCTTGGTGGCCTGACGCTGGCTGTCAGAGAAGTACGCAGGCACGGTGATGACCGCCTGGGTCACAGGCTCGCCCAGATACGCTTCCGCATCAGCCTTGAGCTTCTGCAGAATCATGGCGCTGATTTCCTGAGGATTATAGTTCTTGCCGTCGATATTCACGGTGTAGGTGGTGCCCATATGGCGCTTAATCGAGGAGATGGTGCGCTCGGGGTTGGTGATGGCCTGCCGCTTGGCAATCTGGCCCACCAGACGTTCGCCGTCCTTGGTGAAAGCAACCACAGAAGGGGTCGTACGCGCGCCTTCAGCGTTGGCGATTACAACGGGTTCGCCGCCTTCCATCACGGCCACGCAGCTGTTGGTAGTACCCAGGTCAATACCGATAATCTTGCTCATAATTGTTTCCTCCTATTTCAATCCAATGGTTTGGTTCATTTCTGTTTTGAAGGGGATTCCCGGTCCCGCTTATTCCGCAACGACTTTCACCATTGCGTGGCGCAGCACGAAGTCTCCCATTTTATAGCCCTTTTGCAGCACGGCGCAAACCGTGCCAGGCTCTCCTTCACTGGCGTCGCCTTGCATGACGGCGTTTTCCAGATTGGGATCAAATTTTTCACCCGCCCGGCTGATTTCGCTGACGCCCCGTTTTTCCAGGGTGTCCATCAGTTGGCGGTAAACCAGCTTCACGCCGGCAAGCAGCGCGTCATCGGCGGATTCCTGGGCGATTGCCCGCTCCAGATTATCCACCACCGGCAGCAGCTGCTTTACAACCTCCCGTGCCCCATCCTCAAAGGCTTCGGCCCGGGTGGCCTTCGTGCGCTTGCGATAATTATCAAAGTCCGCCTGCACCCGCTGGGCCAGATTCAGGTATTCCTCAATCTTGGCCAGCGCGTCCTGGAGCTTTTGCTCCGCAGACTGCGCCTGCTGCTCCTGGGCAGCCTCCGCGGCGGTTTCCACTTCCGCTTCGGCTTCCGTCTGAGCGGCCTGTGCCGTTTCCGGGGTTTCCTCCGGGGCGGGCGCATCCTTTTTCTTGTTGAAAGGCATGGCTTTTTTCCTCGTTTCCTTTTATTCGCCCAGCAGCTGGCTGAGCACCTGGCCCATTTCATTCAGGGCGGAGAGCACTTTTTCATAGGGCATCCGGGTGGGCCCGATCACGCCGATGGCGCCCTGATGGCCGTTGCCAACCTGATAGCTGGCAGTCACCACCGAGCAATCGGTGATCTGAGGCAGACCCGTTTCCTCGCCGATGCGAACCGCGAAGGCCCGTCCATCCGTGGAAAGCAGCCCCATCAGCTTATCCTTTTCTTCCAGCACGGACAGGAACGACCGCGCCTTTTCCACATCGGAATACTCCGGATAATTCAGAATGTTCTGGGAGCCGCCAATGGCCACGGTATCCGTGGCGCTCTGGCGGGCCATTTGCGCCGCCAGGGAAGCGATTCCGTCCAGCACCCGGGCATTCACGCCCGCCTGATGAGAATAGCCCTGCAGCATATCCTGCACTTCCTGAAGCGTGCGGCCGGCCAGCCGTTCGGTGAGCATCCGGGAGATGGCATACAGCGCATCCCCATCCAGCCCCTCGCTGACACGAATCACCGTGTCGCGGATGGCGCCGGTATCGGTCACGATCACCAGCAGCGCCGCTCCCCGGGGCATGGGCACCAGCTGCAGGCAGGATACCCGCAGCTCCAGCTGCTTGGGCATCATCACCAGCGCGGTGTACTTGGTCACTTCGGACAGCGCCTGGGCCGCGGTGTTCACCACGTCCTCCATCTGGCAGACCCGCTCGGAAAAATAGCTCCGTGCTTCCGGATCCGCCAGCAGCGCGCCCTGGCCCAGCAGCTCATCCACATACAGCCGATACGCCTTGTCGCTGGGCACCCGGCCGGCCGACACATGGGGCTGCGCCAGATAACCCAGCTCCTCCAGGTCGCTCATCTCGTTGCGGATGGTGGCGCTGGAAAGAGAGGTTTCATACTTGCGGGAGATGGTGCGGGAGCCAACCGGCACGGCGGTTCGCACATAATCATCGATAATGGCCCGCAGGATCCGTTCCTTCCGTGCCCCGATGATCGTCTCTGCCATGATGCCGGCCCCCTTTCTCTCTTTGTTGTTAGCACTCTCTTTGCTCGAGTGCTAACTACGGTGATAGAATAGCACCTTTTCCCCCGGTTGTCAATAGGTTATCCAAATATTTTTTTATTAATTCTGTTTTTTCTATTTTATAATGCAGAAAAGGCCTTTGCGAACGGCGGCTCCTGGAAGCGGCTCCATGCAACCATCTTATTTTAACGTCAACGCTTATATTTTGCCGGCAGGCACAGATTCTGAGCTGCGAACGCATCCTGTGTCCCTGCCCCTCAGCCTTGCCATACCGACCCCGGCACAGGAAAGCCTCCGGGGAAAAAGCAAACGCGAAAATCCAACTTGTGCTTATCAACAATTACGCCCCAGATTGGCGCAGAAACGATTCATCGTCTCTTTCGCCAACCTGGGGCGCATTGCCGGTCAGAAGCAGTTCAAGCCTGCATTCCAATCGATTTTGGAGCGGATGCAGGAGGGCACGGTTGAATCAAATGTGCCCTCCCGCCCGGTATTCCGATATATCCCTTAGTCGTCCTTCTTGGCCAGCTTCTTATACATGGCCAGACGATTCTGCGCGTCTTCTTCGTTCTGGGCGAAGAGCTTATCGGCAGCTTCGGGGAACATCTTCAGCAGGGTCTGGTAACGGTTTTCGCCGCGGATGAAGTCCTGATAGGATTCGGTGGGATCCTTGCTGTCCACGGTGAGGGGCGTTTCCAGTTCAGGATTGTAGCGGTACAGGGGCCAATAGCCAGCGGCCACAGCCTTGCGGATTTCGGCCTGCGCCAGGGACATGTTGATGCCGTGGTTGATGCAGGGCGCGTAAGCGATGATCAGAGACGGGCCGTGATACTTCTCGGCCTCGATCATGGCCTTAATCAGCTGGGCGGGGTTGGCGCTCATAGCCACGGTGGCCACGTAGACGTAGCCATAGCTCATGGCCATCAGGCCCAGATCCTTCTTCTTGGTCCGCTTACCGGCAGCGGCGAACTTCGCCACAGAACCGGTGGGAGTGGACTTGGAAGCCTGTCCGCCGGTGTTGGAGTACACTTCGGTATCAAGCACCAGCACGTTCACATCCTGGTTCTGCGCCAGCACGTGATCCAGTCCGCCGTAGCCAATGTCATAAGCCCAGCCGTCGCCGCCGAAGATCCAGATGGACTTCTTGGTGAGCAGGTCGGCACTGGCGATCACTTCCTTGGCCAGCCGGCAGGCGTCGCAATTGCACTCCTTGCCTTCCCATTCGGTGCCGGTCAGGTCGATGCCGTCCTTGCAGGCAGCCAGCAGCTTTTCGCCAGCGGTGCGGGAGCCTTCGGCGTCGTCCATGTTATTGAGCCATTCTTCGCCGGCAGCCTTGATGTCGGGCTGCGTCCATTCCACAGCGATGAGGGCCTTCACGGTTTCAGCCAGCTTGGCGCGGCGCTGCGCGGTGGCCAGGTTCATGCCGAAGCCGAACTCGGCGTTGTCCTCGAACAGGGAGTTGGCCCAAGCGGGGCCCTGGCCCTTTTCGTTGACGGTGTAGGGGCAGGTGGGAGCGGAGCCGCCATAGATGGAGGAGCAGCCAGTCGCGTTGGCAATCATCATCCGATCGCCGAACAGCTGGGTGACCAGCTTCACATAGGGGGTCTCGCCGCAGCCGGCGCAGGCGCCGGAGAACTCAAACAGGGGCTGCATGAACTGGCTGCCCTTGACAGAGTTGGGATTGATGGCCACTTCGGGCTTAGGCAGCTTCATGGCGAATTCCCAATTCTTTTCTTCCTTGCGCTGAGAATCCAGGGGCTGCATGGTCAGGGCCTTGACCTTGGCGGGGCAGACTTCCACGCAGTTGCCGCAGCCGGTGCAGTCCATGGGGCTGACCTGCATGCGATACTCGTAGCCGGCATACTCCTTGCCAATGGCCTTCTTGGTGACGAAGCCTTCGGGCTTGTCCGTGCCTTCCTTCACCAGCACAGGGCGGATGCAGGCATGGGGGCAAACCAGAGAGCACTGGCCGCACTGGATGCAGTTATCCACATTCCATTCGGGCACCTTCACGGCGATGCCGCGCTTCTCGTACTGGGTGGTGCCGGTGGGCACGAAGCCGCGAGGATCGAACGCGGACACGGGCAGGCTGTCGCCTTCCTGCGCCAGGATGGGCCGGATGAGGGTGTCGAAGTATTCGCTGGCTTCCACCTTCATGGGCACAGCGCCGGTGGTGGCGGTCGCCCATTCAGCGGGCACGGGCACTTCCTTCAGGCCGGAGATGGCGATGTCGATAGCGTCCCAGTTCTTCTGGACAACGGCGTCGCCCTTCTTGCCGTAGGTCTTCTTGGCATACGCCTTCATGTATTTGTCAGCATCCTCGTAGGGGATGATGTTGGCCAGCTTGAAGAAGGCGGCCTGCATGATGGTGTTGATGCGGTTGCCCATGCCGACCTGCGCGGCCAGCTTGATGGCGTTGATGGTGTAGAACTTGGCCTTCTTCTTGGCCAGCAGCTGCTTCATGGAAGCGGGCAGATGCTCGTCCATTTCCTCGGGCTCCCACTGGGAGTTGAGCAGGAAGGTGCCGCCGTCCTTGAGGGAGGACACCATGTCGTACATGGTCACGTAGGCGGGGTTATGGCAGGCGATGAAATCGGCCGCGTCGATCAGATAGGTGGACCGGATCGGCACATCGCCAAAGCGCAGATGGGACACGGTCAGGCCGCCGGACTTCTTGGAGTCATAGGCGAAATAGGCCTGCGCGTACTTATCGGTATGGTCGCCGATGATCTTGATGGAGTTCTTGTTGGCGCCCACGGTGCCGTCAGAACCCAGACCATAGAACTTGCAGGACACCGTGCCCGCGGGGGCCACGTTATACTGCTTGCCCAGCTTGAGGTTGGTCTTGGTCACATCGTCGATGATGCCCACGGTGAAGTGGTTCTTGGGCTCCGCCTTGGCCAGGTTGTCATAGACGGCCTTGACCATGGTGGGGTTGAATTCCTTGCTGCCCAGGCCATACCGGCCGCCCACAACCACGATGTCCTTGCGGCCGTTTTCGGCCAGCACGGCGCACACATCTTCGTACAGGGGCTCGCCCAGGGAGCCGGGCTCCTTCGTGCGGTCCAGCACGGCAATCTTCTTGCAGGTTTCGGGGATGGCAGCCATGAAGTGCTTGGCGGAGAAGGGACGATACAGATGCACCTTCACCACGCCAACCTTCTTGCCCTTCTTGAGCATGGCGTCGATGGTTTCATGGATGGCTTCGCAGCCGGAGCCCATGGCCACGATCACTTCTTCGGCGTCCGGAGCGCCATAGTAATCAAACAGCTTATAGCTGCGGCCGGTGAGCTTGGCCACCTTCTTCATATAAGCTTCTACGATGCCGGGGATGGCTTCGTAGTACTTATTGGCGGCTTCACGGTTCTGGAAGTAGATATCGGGGTTCTGCGCGGTGCCGGCCTGATGGGGATGTTCGGGGTTCAGCGCGCGGGCGCGGAACTCATCCACCTTCGCCCAGTCCACCAGCTTGGCGATGTCATCATATTCGATGGCGTCGATCTTCTGGATTTCGTGGCTGGTGCGGAAGCCGTCAAAGAAATGCAGGAAGGGAACGGAGCCCTTGATGG
>CAKTWP010000024.1 GCA_934630705.1 uncultured Clostridia bacterium
CCTCAGGACGAAAGCCAGATGAGCTATTTCCCCATGCTGAAAAAGGAAATGGGGCTGATGGACTGGCGGCTTCCGGCGGAGAAGCTGGCCTGTCTGGTGCGTGGGCTGTCTCCCTGGCCGGGCACGTATACCCTGATCGGCGGGGAACCACTGAAAATCTGGCGCGCGGAAAGCTGCGACGCTGAAACAGGCAAGCCGGGTGATATTTTGGCGGCGGACGGCAGGCAGGGCCTGGTCATCCGCGCCGGGGAAAATGCGCTGCGGGTGCTGGAGCTGCAGGCGCAGGGCGGCAAACGCATGAACGCCAAAGACTATCTGCGGGGTCATCCCATGGATGCCGCCGCATGCGATATGCAGGAGGAAACCATTCATGGATGAGCATCAGCAGCGGCCTGAGGAAAAGCGTTCCGCCCGCAATCAAGCGCCGGCGCGTGCCGGGCAAGGCGGGCGAGCCTATGGAAAAGGCGGGAATGGCAAGCCTGGCTTTGGGGCCGGAAAAGGGGACGGACGGCGGATGTATGGCGCAAAGCCTGCCCAGCATGGAAAGCCCGGCCCGGAGGGCGAAAACCGACGTTATCAGCCTGCCGGGCAGGGAGACAAGTCTGCTTATGGCCAGCGGCGGACGGGAAATTCCGGCGGGAGCGATGCACCCCGCGCCTTCGACAAGCCATACGCGCATCCGGAAGCAAAGCCGGTAGCCAACAATGGCCAGCCTCGGGGTGGAAAGCCCATGGGAAACGGTTCGCGGGGCAGCTATGGCAAGCCCGCATCCGGGAATCGCGGCGGATTCCGCTCCGGCGGTCGGACGGGCCAGGGCACGGCGCGTCCCGGCAATCGGCCTGCGCCTGCCAGGCCTAAGGCCCCGGGGGCTGACGCGCCGTCTACGATCTCCCGCCGGGTGGCGCTGGAAATCTTTCAGGATGTGGTGCGTAAGGATGCGTTCGCCGCGCTGTCGCTGGATGATAAGCTGAAAAATGTGAATCTGTCTCAGCTGGACAAACGGTTTTGCGCCAGCATTGTGTATCGCACCATTGAAAACCTCATTCGCATCGATTATGCCCTGAGCTTTTTCCTCAAGGATGCGGACGCGTTGGATCCGCGGGTGCGGGATATTCTGCGTATCAGCGCCTGCCAGCTGTTGTTCCATGATCGGATTCCTGAAAATGCGGTGGTGGACGAAGCGGTAAAGCTGACCCGGGAGCTGGGATTGGAGGGCCTGACGGGGCTGACCAACGCGGTGCTGCGGTCGCTGGTGCGGGGCAAGGACGAGATCAAATGGCCTGCCCCCGAGGAGGGCGCACGGTATCTGTCTATTATGTATTCCGTGCCGCTGTGGCTGGCGGAACGGCTGACTCAGGCATATGGCCCGGACATGGCCCGGGATATCTGCGCCTATCGCAATGAGGCGCACTTTACCACTATCCGTCCCAATTTGTCCCGGTTCACGGATGCGGAATTTGAAGCGCTGCTGCAAAAGAAGGTCTGGGAGGTGGAGAAAGGCAAGGTGGCCCATGCCTATCGGGTGCGCCTGGCCTCTGAAATCGCCCGGGATGCGGATTATCTTGCGGGGAATTTCTCCATTCAGGGGGAAAGCAGCATGTTGGCCGCCCAGGCGGTGGATGCCGGCCGGGGTATGCAGATTCTGGATTGCTGCGCCGCGCCGGGGGGAAAAACGGCTTACATAGCCGAGCAGATGGCGGGCACAGGCCGGGTATATGCCTGGGATGTGCACGATCACCGGGTGGCGCTGATCCGGGCCATGGCCCATCGGCTGCGGCTGGATAATGTGCGTCCTGTGGTGCGGGATGCCACGGTTGTCAAGGACGAGCTGATCGGCACCATGGACGCGGTGCTGCTGGATGCGCCCTGCTCCGGCCTGGGGGTCATGGATAATAAGCCGGATATCAAGCTGCGGGCCACCCGGGAATCCGTGGATGAGCTGACACGGCTGCAGGAAAAGCTGCTGGACAGCTGCTGCCAGTATGTGAAGCGGGGCGGCGTGCTGGTGTATTCCACCTGCAGCATGCTTCCCGAGGAAAACGCCCAGCAGATACAGCGTTTCCTGGAGCGGCATTCCGCGTTTGAAATCGCGCCGCTGCCCGCAGGCGTTGGTGCGGATTTCCGTGCTCTTTACGGCGCATATGGATTACAGCTTTTGCCCCACCGGGATGGGGTGGAGGGCTTCTTTATTGCGCGGCTGCGCAGGGTGAAATAACATGCAGGAATGGATGGGAATGTACCCCGACGAACTGAAGGCGGCGCTTGCCCAGATGGGCGAAAAGCCCTTCCGGGCCGGGCAGCTTTTCTCCTGGCTGCATAAGGGCGCGCGCTTTGATGAAATGACCAATCTGCCCTTGTCCCTTCGGGAAAAGCTGAAGGCGGTGGGGGTGGATCAGCCCGTTGAGATTCGGGAGGAACGGGTTTCCCAGCTGGACGGCACCCGGAAATTTCTCTATGCCCTCCGGGATGGCAATTGCGTGGAGGGCGTGCTGATGCGGTATCATTACGGCTGCACGCTGTGCCTGTCCACGCAGGTGGGCTGCCGGATGGGCTGCCGCTTTTGCGCCAGCACGCTGGACGGCTGCGTGCGCAATCTGACGGCGGCAGAAATGCTGGGGCAGGTGCAATGCGCCAACCGCACGCTTTCCGGGGAGGAGCGGGTGCATAACATCGTGCTGATGGGCAGCGGCGAACCGCTGGATAATTACGAACAGGTGGTGCGGTTTCTGCGGCTGGTTTCCCATCCGGAGGGGCTGAATATCGGCCTGCGCCATATTTCTCTGAGCACCTGCGGGCTGGTGGATCAGATGAAGCGGTTCGCCCAGGAGGGGCTGCCGGTGACACTGTCGCTGTCGCTCCATGCGCCCAATGATACGATTCGCCGCCAGCTGATGCCCATCGCCAATCGTTACACGATAGATGAAACACTGGACGCATGCCGCAATTACATCGAAAAGACCGGAAGGCGTGTGGTGTTTGAATACGCGCTGGTGGATGGCGTAAATGCAAGCCCGGCCTGCGCCGAGGAGCTTTCCTCCCGGCTGCGGGGGATGCAGTGCCATGTGAATCTGATTCCCCTGAACACAGTGAAGGAACGCAATCTGTTCGGCGTGACGGAGGCGCAGGTGCGCGCCTTTCTCGAAACGCTGGAAAAACGGCATATTTCTGCCACGCGGCGCCGGGAAATGGGCGATGACATTGAAGGCGCATGCGGCCAGCTGCGCAAAAAGGTAATGGAGGAACAGCCCAAATGAACGTGGCATCCAGAACGCACATCGGAAACGTGCGCCCCACCAATCAGGATTCGCTGCTGATTTTGCCCGGCCTGTACGGGCTTTTTGGGGTGGCGGACGGGATGGGCGGCCATAAGGGCGGCGATGTGGCCAGCAATATGGCCACGCTGATGCTCTCCCGGGTGCTGGACGGGGCCAAGCCGGACGAGGCGCTGCTCCGGGGCGGCATTGAGGAAGTGAACCAGATGATTTTTCAGGAACAGCTGCGCAATCCGGAGCTGTCCGGCATGGGCACGACCCTGACCGTTTTGTGGGAGGATACGGATCGGCTGCTGCTGGGCCATGTGGGGGACAGCCGGGCCTATCGGCTTCATAACGGCGAGATCACCCAGGTCAGCCAGGATCATTCGCTGGTAGCCGAGCTGCTGCGTGAGGGCGCGATTACCCCCGAAGAGGCGCAGCATCATCCCTACCGCAATGTGATTACCCGGGCGCTTGGCTCGGCGGAAACAGTGGATGTGGATGTGACGGCGCTGGAACGGGTACGGGGCGATCGGTATCTGATTTGTTCGGATGGGCTTACGGCATATGTGGCCCCCGCGGAAATGCGAGCCATTCTGCTGCGCACGCCGCTGGAGGAAGCGGCGGACATGCTGCTGCAGCTGGCGCTGGACGGCGGCGGACGGGATAATATTTCGCTGGTTCTGGCGGAGGTGGGCGCATGAACAGCCTGATGCTGGGAAAAACGCTGGATAACCGCTATGAGCTGGTGGAGTTCATCGGCAAGGGCGGCATGGCGCTGGTATATCGCGCCATCGACCACCGAACCGGCCATTCCGTGGCGGTCAAGATTCTGCGGCCGGAGTTTAACCAGGACGAAGAATTTCTGGAGCGCTTTGAACGGGAGGCCACCACGGCCAGCCGGATGAGCCATCATAATATTGTGAACCTGCTGGATGTGGGCCAGGACGGGGAATTCCGCTATCTGGTGATGGAATATGTGCGGGGACGCACCCTCAAGGACGTGATCCAGCAAAAGGGCGCGCTGCCGCCCGCCGTGGCCGCGCAGATCGGCATTCGCATTCTGTCCGCCCTGCAGCATGCCCATAAAAACGGGATTATCCATCGGGATATTAAGCCGCAGAACATTCTGGTGCATTCCGATGGGCTGATTAAGGTGGCCGATTTCGGCATTGCCCGGGTGGCGGGCAGCAACACCATTTCCCATAGCGACAGCGTGATGGGGTCGGTCTATTATTTTTCGCCGGAGCAGGCTCAGGGGAAAGATGTGACCTTCGCCAGCGATCTGTACAGCGTGGGCGTGGTGCTTTATGAAATGATGACAGGCCAGCCGCCCTTTGACGGGGAAACGCCGGTGGCCATCGCCCTGCAGCATATCAGCGGCAAGGCTCGGCCCATGAGCGAAATCAATCCCGCCGTGCCCCCGGCCATGGAACGGGTGGTGGCCAAGGCCATGGAAAAGCGGCCGGAGGACCGGTACCAGAGCGCGCTGGAAATGGCGCAGGATCTGCAGCGCGCCCTGCAGGAGCCGGATGGCACCTGGCTGGGCCGCCTGCCGGATAAGAAGCAGGCCGTCGCCCAGGCGACGGGCCGGCATCAGGCCCTGCGTGCCCGGCGAAAAAAGCTGCTGATGGCCGTAACCGGAATTGTGGCGCTGTTGATGCTGATCGTCTTTGGCTTTACGGGCTCTTATGTTTATGATCAGATTGTGAATACCACCACGGCCCCATACGTGCTGGACGAGCAGGAGCCCAGCGCCCTGCGGCTGATCTCCCGGGCCGGGCTGCGCTATGAAATTATCCGCGTGGCGGATGAAAACCACAGCGCCGGTACGGTGATTCTGCAAAAGCCGGAATACGGCACATCCATGCGCAAGGGCGAGATTGTCTATCTGACCATCTCCACCGGCGCGGAGGAAAAGGCCATTCCCAGGGTGACAGACGTGAGCCTGGACGAGGCCCGGCGGGAGCTGGAACGCTATGGCTTCACGCTGCTGGCGCTGCCGGAGCGCAAGCTGTCCAACGCCCCATGGAACACCGTGCTCTCTCAAAGCCCGGCGGCAGGGGAAATGGCGCCCAGCGGCAGCGTGGTGCAGGTGACGCTCAGCGGCGGCAGCGTAACGCTGCCTGAGCTTTCGGATATGCTGCGCAGCGATGCGCTGCGTCTGCTTGCCGAGCTGGATCTGGAATTGGCCGAAATCAAGGAAATTCCGGTGCAGGATGCGTCCAAGGTAGAGCGTGTGGCCACCCAGCGATACTTTGACGACGATATGAACCAGTATAACGTGGGCGACCGGGTGATGCAGAAAACCAAGGTGACGCTGGCAGTCTATGTGTCCGCGGAACCGGCCACGCTGCAGCCTCCCCATACCAGCGCCCCGGAGGGAGATGCTTCGCAGTAATGGAAGGAATCATCATCCGCGGGCGCGGCGGGCTGTATACGGCCCGGGATGGGGCGGGCCGGGAATATGTGCTGCGGGCCAAAAAGAAATTCCGCCGTCAGGGCATGAGCCCGCTGGTGGGGGATCGCATCCTGTTCACGCCTGGCGAAATCAGCGATGAACACGGCTGGGTGGAAGAAATCCTGCCCAGACAAAGCCAGTGCCTGCGGCCGCCGGTGGCCAATGTGACGTTTTTGTGCGTGGTGGTGGCCCCGCGGCCTGCGCCGGACTGGCTGCTGGTGGATAAGCTGTTGATCTATGCCCGCAAGCAGGGCATCCGTCCGCTGCTGATCATGAATAAGGCGGACGACGAAGGCGCGGAGGCAACCTTCGCACAAATGCAGGCCATGTACGCCGGGGCGGAAGCGGAAATGCTGGCGGTCAGCGCCCGGGAAAAGAACGGGCTCCAGCCGCTGGAAGCACGGCTGGCAGGGGAAACCTGCTGCTTTTCCGGCCAAAGCGGCGTGGGAAAATCCACGCTGCTCAACGCGCTGTTCGGCCTGGGCGTGGAAACAGGCGAAATCAGCGAAAAAATCCAGCGTGGGAAAAACACCACCCGCCATGCCGAACTGTTCGCCCGGGGGGACGCGCAGGTGATCGACACGCCGGGCTTCAGCCTGCTGGAAATGGATGAGGTGTTTGACCCGGTGCTGCTGCGGGAGTATTATCCCGAGTTTCAGCCCTATGAAGGAAAATGTCGTTTTGCGCCCTGCTATCATGGCAGCGAGCCCGGCTGCGCGGTGCTGCAGGCGGCAAAAAGCGGGCTTATCAACGGGGAACGGCTGGAGCGGTATCACATTCTGCTGGCGGATTGCCGCCAGGCTTGGAGGAATCGATATGATTGAACTTGCGCCTTCTTTGCTGGCGGCGGATGCGCTGCGCCTTGGGGATGAAATTGCCCGCATGCTGGATACCGGCGTGCAGACGCTGCATTTTGACGTGATGGACGCGCATTTTGTGCCCAATCTTTCCTTTGGGCCGGATCTGTGCAAGGCCATTCACAAGGCTTTTCCCGGATGCGTGCTGGATGTGCATCTGATGATGGATAACCCGGAAAAATATCTGGATGTGTTTGCCAAGGCGGGCGCGCATGCCATCACGCTGCATCAGGAGGTGCTGGCGGATATTCCCGCCGCCATGCAGGCGATCCGGGGGCTGGGGATTCGATGCGGCCTGTCTGTGAAGCCCGGCACACCGGCGGAAACGCTGCTGCCCTATCTGCCGCTGCTGGATCAGATTCTGATTATGACCGTGGAGCCCGGCTTCGGCGGCCAGAAGTTCATGGCTGATCAGGTGGAGAAAATCCGAATGCTGCGGGCCGCGGGATTTGAGGGCGTGATCGCCGTGGATGGCGGCGTGAACCCGGATAACGCGCCGCTGCTGGCCCAGGCCGGGGCCAATCTGCTGGTGATGGGCACGGCGTTTTTCAAAGCGGCGGATCCTGCTGCCGTGGCCCAGCAAATCAAGGAGCTTGCATGAAACAGCAAAAGAATGCCAGGCCCCAGGAATTTCATCATAAGCGCAGCCTGGGACAGAATTTCATCACCGACGAAAGCCTGTTTGACCAGCTGGTGACGCTGTCCGGCGTAGGGCCGGAGGATGTGGTGCTGGAGATTGGCGCCGGTGCGGGGGGGATGACCAAGGCCCTGTCCCGGACATGCCGTCAGGTCATGGCCATCGAGGTGGACGGCACGCTGCTGCCCATCCTGCGGGTGGCGCTGGAAAAATGCAAAAACGTGGAGCTGGTGCACGGAGATGTGATGCGCCTGAATTTGCCGCAGCTGACGGAAAAGCTGGGCCCCTTCCATGTGGTTGCTAATATTCCCTATTATCTCACCACCGATTTGATGAACCTGCTGCTTACCTCCGCCATGCCCATCCAATCCATCAATGTGATGGTGCAGGCCGAGGCGGCGGAGCGGATTGTGGCCCGGCCGGGGGATAAGGGCTATGGCATGCTGGCGGTGCGCGCCGCATACGCCTATGCCCCGGAAATCGCTTTGGATGTGCCTGCCTGCTTTTTCACGCCGCCGCCCAAGGTGGATAGCGCGTTTGTGACCATGCGCCGCCGGGAGCGGCCCAAGGTGGATGTAGTGGACGAGGGGCTGTTTTTCAAAGTGGCCTCCGCGGCCTTTGCCATGCGGCGCAAGACCATGGCCAATAACCTGATCGCCGCCTTCCGCATCAGCCGGGACACGGCTGCCGACTGGCTCGGCGCCTGCGGCATTTCGGAATCCGCCCGGGGCGAAACCCTTTCGCTGCAGGACTTTGCCGCCCTCAGCAATGCCTGGCCTGAAATCCGGAAAAAGGTAAATATATAATGAAAACAACGGGACGCTTTAGCAGAGCGTCCCGTTGTTTATTCCAAGATTGACGGAGCAAAGCGAAGATGATGGAAAGGTAATTAGCATTCCTATTATCCCGGTTACTTCCACAGCTCGTCCGGATACTGGCCGTTTTCCTTCATCCGGGCGATGGCCTGGCGAACCTTGGGCATATCCTCATGATAAGTCACGCCGAACCACTTTTCGTGGGTGGGCAGTACCTCCACGGTGGCCTTGCCTTCTTCAATCAGCTGATTGGGAATCAGGGGCAGGAAGTACTCGCATTTCAGGGGATTCCTGGGCAGGTTCTCCCGCAGATAACCGGCAAAGCGGCCTTCGATTTCGCTCAGCACCTCCGGGGTGAAGCCCCACAGATTCATGGACACGATGGTGCCAGCGGGCAGGAACGTGAAGGTTTTGCCATCGTCCTCGGTAAAGGCGGCGCCGCCCTCCCGGGGCTCGATATGGGTGCGCTCCACGATCCCGGTAAGATATTTGCCCGTTTCATCCGTTTGGCATACGCCCCGGGCCACATGGCCATTTTCCGTCAGCGTGTTTTCCACGCGATAGCCCACCATGGCATATTCATAGCCCGGATGATCCGCCGCCAGGAAATCGTGGATCGCCTGGAAGGCGGAAGCACCATAAAAATCGTCCGCATTGATCACGGCAAAGGGCGCATCGATCTCATCCTTGGCGCACAGCACCGCATGGGCCGTGCCCCAGGGCTTCACCCGACCTTCAGGTACGGAAAAGCCTTCAGGCAGCATAGTGGGAATCTGCCTGGCAAAGCGGAGCCTGGCCCTGCTGCCGATGCGGCTGCCAATAGTCTCCTTGAACTGCGCTTCGTTTTCGGGCTTCACGATGCACACGATCTCGTCAAAGCCTGCCCGCAGCGCATCGAAAATGGAATAATCAATGATGAAATGTCCCTGCGGATCCACGGGATCCATCTGCTTGAGCCCGCCATACCGGCTGCCCAGCCCTGCCGCCATAATCACCAATTGGGTTTTCTTCATAAAAAACGCCTCCTTGCCGCAATGATGCTGGGGTCATTATACGCGCTTTTGGGCTTTTCGTCCAGTGTTTATTTGCAATCATTTGCAACTCAATGCAATAATCTGTGTGGAAAGCTGCTGGATAAACGCCTTGTCGTGTTCCACCAGCACCATCGTGGGATGAAACTGGGCAATCAGCTGGGCAATCTGCATCCGGGACAGCACATCGATGAAATTAAGCGGTTCATCCCACAGATACAGATGCGCCTGCTGGCAAAGGCTTCGGGCGATCAGCACCTTCTTTTGCTGGCCCGCGCTGTAGGCGCTCATATCCTTTTCAAATTGCTCCCGGGAGAAATCCAGCTTGCGCAGAATGGTTTTGAACAGCGTTTCATCAACGCCGCTTTGCTGGATAAAATCCCGCAGCGGTCCGGAAAGCGCCGCCTGCTGGGGCACGACGGACACAATCAGCCCGCTGGCGCGATACACTTCGCCGGAAAGCGGCGGCATATCTCCGGCCAGCATGCGCAGCACCGTGGATTTTCCGCAGCCGTTCTTGCCTGTCAGCGCCAGAATATCGCCGTTGCGGATGGTGAAGCGCAGCCCCTGGATCAAGGGATGCGACGGATCATAGCCAAGACTGACGTGGCGCAGGGAAGCGATTACGCCGCCGGGATGGGAAAGGGGAAACAGCTTGAGCGCCTCGGCCTGATCAATGTTTTTCAGCAGGGCACTTTTTTCCTGGATGTTTTTCTCCATTCGGCTTTCCAGGTTTTTACGCCGCTGCTGCATGCGCCGGGATTTTTCGCCAATGAACGCCCGTGCGTCCATGCTCTTTTCCCGGCCGCCGGGACGAATGCCGATCTTGGTGCTTTCCACCTTGTCCGCCCAGGCCCGGGCCTGATGCGCGGCGGCTTTCAGGCCGGATATTTCCCGCTTCAACCGGGCGTTTTCCTCTAACTCAAACTGATCCTGCCGCCGCTTGTTTTCCTCCCAGGAGGAGAAATTGCCCTTCTGCACCTCGATATTGGCGCGATTGATGGACAGGATGTGATCCACACAGCCGTCCAGAAACGTCCGATCATGGGAGACCAGGATGAACCCCTTTTTCCCATTCAGATAATGGCTCACCACCTCCCGGCCATGCATGTCCAGATGGTTTGTTGGCTCGTCAATCAACAGAAAATGCTGTTCCTGGGCAAAGAGCATGGCCAGCAGCGCCTTGGCCCGCTCGCCGCCGGACAACGTGGCAAAGGGCCGGCACAGCGCCTCGTCTTCTATCTCCAGCAGGGACGCCTCCCGCAGAAAGCGCCAGATTTCCCCATCCGGTGAGCGGTCCGCGGCCAGCTCCAAGGGGGACTGCCCCTCATCGGGAACAGGGAAGGGAAAGTAATCAAAGGCGACAGGAGCGCTGATTGCGCCGTGATCGGGCAGCTGGCCGCAGAGAATGCGCAACAGGGTCGTTTTTCCCCGGCCGTTGCGGCCCACAAAGCCCAGCTTCCAATCGGTATCGAGCTGGAAGGACGCATCGTCAAAGATCAGATCGGGGCTGCCGTCATAGGCAAAGGTTAAATGTGATACCTGAATTCGCGCCATAAAAAATCCTCCGGATGATTCCGCAGGCTAAAAGCACGCTTTTTTAACACGCCTAAAAGACACGCAAAAAGGATGCGCACTTTCACAGCCTGCCAAGGCGCACATGAAACAGGGGACAGCGTTCGCTCGCTTCCCGCCGGTTCATTGGCCTTTTGTCTGATCGACAGCAGGTTGTTACTTGTTCCGCATCCTTTCACCCCTTCGCGTTTGCTGGCTTTAGCATAGCACACAAACGCGAAAAACGCAAGCAAAGATTCAGCTTATCCCTGTTTTCCCCTTGCCAGAAGCCGCAGCAGCCCCCGAACGCCCCGGGGGGCGCGCACGCAGATCACGCGAATGGCCATTTCAATCGCCTCCTATTATTTTCGAATCAGCATGACGCCCAGCCCTACCAGCGCCAATCCCACCAGCGCGGCCAACGCCCAGCAGGGCACAAACAGCAAAACCACCGCTGCGCCCACCGCAATCAATACCGCCCCGGCAATGCGCAGCGCCGGACTTTTTTCGCTGGCGTAGCATTTGGTTTCCACGCTGTCCTCCCGCCGCCATGGCATGCGCCATCACCTCCGCTTCCATCCTATGCCGCCGCAGGGAGAATTAGACGCGTCCAGTTTCGGAGAAACCTCTGTTTAACCGGGACGAATCGCACAAATCTGTTAAATAATTGCGCAAACCCTTGCACTTATGGGCTTTGCGGGGTACAATAAACCAGTATGAGTAAATGGGATTTTTTGCTCGACGCGGTGGATTCGTCCTGGCGTGCGGGCGGCAGGCCGGCGTGTGTGCTGGCGGCGGTATCCGGCGGCGCCGACTCGGTTGCCCTGCTCTGGGTGCTGAACCGGCTGCAAAAGCGCCAACGCTTTGGCCTTTTTGCGGTTCATGTGGATCACGGGCTGCGGCCTGAATCCGGGGAGGATGCGGCATTTGTGGCGGCGCTGTGCCGGGAATGGGGCATTCCCTGCCGGATTACGCGGGTGCAGGTTGCCGGGAAAGGCGAAGACGCCGCCCGGGAGGCCCGATACGCAGCGCTGGCGGAAGCCTGTGCCCAATCCGGCGCACAGGCGCTGGCGCTGGCCCATCACCAGCGGGATCAGGCGGAAACGCTGCTGCTGCATCTGTGCCGTGGCAGCGGAACGGCCGGGCTTTGCGGCATGCGTCAATGGGCGGAGCGCCCGTTTCCGGACGGTACAGCCCTTCGCTTATGGCGGCCCTTGCTCCATGAAACGCCCGAAACCCTACGGGCGCTGCTGATGGAGCAGGGCGTTTCCTGGCGGGAGGATCCGACCAACGGTCAGGATGCGTATCTGCGCAATTTTCTGCGGCATCGTGTGCTGCCGGTGCTGGCGGAAAGGATTCCCGGCGCGGAGGCGGCCATGGATCGGGCTGCGCTGGTGCTGCAGGGGGAGGATGATTGCCTTGCGCAGCTGTGCCGGGATTTTCTGGATGCGCATGCCTGCCTCCATCCGCCCTGCATCTTTCTGATGCGGCTGCCCTTTCTGGCGCTGCATCCGGCGCTGCAGCAGCGGGTGCTGCGTGCGGCTTCGCCTGTCGCGCTGGATTATGACGCGACCCTTCGCGCCCTGGCGCTGTCTCCGGGCCAAGGCGTGAACCTGCCGGAGGGCTGGCGGCTTTTGTGCCGCAAAGAACGGCTGCACTTTGTGCCGCCATCGCCTGTCCCGGCGACGCCGGGCCATCTGACTGAAACCCCTTATGCCGGTTGGCCGGGGGACGGGAAACGCTGCCAGGCGTTCCCCAAGGCCGCATTGGCAGGCGCGCAATTGCGCTTTCGTCTGCCGGGCGACCGGATTCATCCGCTGGGCTGCATGGGGGAAAAATCCCTGCAGGATTATCTGGTGGATCGCGGCGTGGATCAGCCATTTCGCGATTATGTGCCCCTGTTGTGCGCGGGCCGCCGTGTGATCTGGGCCATCGGCGTGGGACCCGGCGAGGAAGCCCGGGTGACGGCGGGCACGGATGCAAGCCTGCTGCGGTATGACGGTTTCCTGCCCGGTGAAATTCCGGGCGAATGAATAATTTACAATTAAAGGAGAAAAACAACGATGGATACCAACGCCAACATCTATCAGGATCTGGAACGCATCCTGCTGACCCGGGAACAGATTCATGAGGCGGTTGCCAAGCTGGGAAAACAGATTACCCAGGATTACGCCGGCCGGCCGCCGGTGATGGTGGGCATTCTCAAGGGCGCGATGATGTTTTTTTCCGATCTGATCCGGGAAATTGACCTGCCCCTGACCACGGATTTCATGTCCATCTCCAGCTATGGCAGCAGCACCAAGTCCTCCGGCGTGGTGCGGATTCTCAAGGATCTGGACAGGGATATTTCCGGCCGCCATGTGATCGTGGTGGAAGATATTGTAGATAGCGGGCTGACCCTTTCCTATCTGAGCGAGGTGCTTAAAACCCGCAACGCCGCGTCCGTTTCCATTGTGACGCTGCTGGATAAGCCCGCCCGGCGGAAGGTGCCCCTGACGGTGCAGTATTCCTGCTTCAATATTCCGAATGCGTTCGTGGTGGGCTATGGGCTGGATTACGATGAAAAGTATCGCAATCTGCCGGATATCGGCGTGCTGCACCCGAGAATTTACACCAACCAGGACTAATCCCCGTTGTCAATTCCCACCGGGATATGGTATAATATGCAGGATCCCGGAATTTTAGGAGGATTTGCATTTTGAGAAAAGTATCGCGAGGGCTGCTGGGCTATGCCGTGATGATCGCTGCGTTTATTCTGCTGATTGCGGCGCTGTCCGGCGGTATGGGCGGCGCCAGCAAACGGATTGAGTATCCCGAGCTGCTGAAACTGATTGAAAACGACCAGGTGGACCGTGTGTCCATCCGGGGCACGTCTCTGGTGGGCCGGCTGAAGGACAGCCGTATTTCCAAGGCGGATTACCCCAGCCGCGGCTATGATTTTGAAACCACCATCGGCCCGGATTTTTACGCCACGGTGTGCACCCTGGCGGCCCAGAAGAAGGGCATTGATCCTGATCTGGTGACGGTGCAGGATCTGAGCTTTGAAATTGAATACCTGGCGCCTGTAACCACGCCCTGGTACGTGGAGCTTCTGCCGTATCTGATTCCCATTGTGCTGCTGGGCGCCATGTGGTGGTATATCATGCGCCAGCAAACCGGCGGCAACGGCAAGGTGATGAACTTTGGCAAGAGCCGGGCCAACATGGTCGATCCGAGCAAAAACAAGGTCACGTTTGCGGATGTGGCCGGCGCGGAGGAAGAAAAGGGAGAACTGCGGGAGATCGTGGACTTCCTCAAGAACCCCAAGCATTATGTGGATCTGGGCGCTCGCATTCCCAAGGGCGTGCTGCTGATGGGCCCTCCCGGCACCGGCAAAACCCTGCTGGCCAAGGCTGTGGCGGGGGAGGCTAATGTGCCTTTTTTCTCCATTAGCGGTTCGGATTTCGTGGAAATGTTTGTGGGCGTTGGCGCCAGCCGTGTGCGCGATCTGTTTGAGCAGGCCAAGCGCAATGCCCCCAGCATTGTGTTTATCGATGAAATCGACGCGGTGGGCCGTCATCGCGGCGCGGGCCTGGGCGGCGGGCATGACGAGCGGGAGCAGACCCTGAACCAGCTGCTGGTGGAAATGGACGGCTTCTCCACCAATGAAGGCGTAATCGTGATGGCTGCCACCAACCGCAAGGATATTCTGGATCCCGCCCTGCTGCGGCCCGGCCGGTTTGACCGGCAGATCACGGTGAATTATCCCGATCTGGAAGGCCGCATCGCCATTTTGAAGGTGCATGCCAAGGGCAAGCCGTTGGCCGATGATGTGAATCTGGAAAACGTCGCCAAGCGCACGCCTTATGCCACCGGCGCGGATCTGGAAAACATCATGAACGAAGGCGCGATTCAGGCGGCCCGGGAAAAGCGGACGCAGATCACCCAGGCCAACCTGATCGAGGCAGTGGAACGGGTGCAGATGGGCCCCGAAAAGCGCAGCCACAAGGTGCTGGAAGAAGATCGGCGCATCACCGCGTATCACGAAGCAGGTCACGCCATCGTGGGCCATTATCTGCCCCTGTGCGATGATGTGCATATGATTACCGTGGTGCCCCGCGGCCAGGCGGCAGGCCTGACCCTGTCGCTCCCTGAAAAGGAGCTGGACCATCAGGGCAAGCAAAAGCTGCTGCAGACCATCGCTATGGCGCTGGGCGGCCGGGCGGCTGAAAGTCTGACCCAAGAGGATGTGTGCACTGGCGCGGTCAGCGATCTCAAACGCGCCACCGAAGTGGCCCGCAGCATGGTTACCCGCTTTGGCATGAGCGATAAGCTGGGCAACGTCTATCTGGGCAGCGATCAGGAAATCTTCGTCGGCATGGAATTTGGCCAGAGCCGGGAATACAGCGAAGAGACCGCCGCGATCATTGACAGCGAGGTGCGCAAGATTCTGAACAATGCCTATCAGCAGGCGCTGGATATTCTTAAGGCGCATATGGACAAGCTTAACGGCCTGGCCCAGATGCTGATTGAAAAGGAGACCGTTTCCCGGGAGGAATTTGTGAAGTTCATGCAGGATCCCGCCCCGGTGCAGGCGGAAGGCAGCGTGGAATGAGGCGGCCGGATCTGCATCTGCACACCACTGCGTCGGATGGCATTTATGCCCCGGCGCAAGTGGCGTATTTAGCCCAGAAAGCGGATATTACCTTCTTTTCCGTTACGGATCACGATACCGTGGATGGCATTCCTGAGGCATCCAAGGCTGCCAATGAACGGGGGATTGCCTTTGTGCCCGGCGCGGAAATCAGCACGGAGGGCGACGCCGAGGTGCATGTTCTGGGATACGGCGTGGACGCGCAAAGCCCCCGGCTGGCTGCTTTCTTTCAGCAGATGGCGCAGGAGCGTGTGGATCGAGCCCGGAAAATGGCCCGCAAGCTGGACGCGCTGGGCCATCCTGTGGACATTGAAGAAATCATCGCGAAAGCCGGAAGCAGCGTTGGCCGGCCCCATCTGGCCAGGGCGCTGATGCAGAATGGCGTGGTCGGTTCTGTGCAGGAGGCGTTTGAGAAGTATCTGGGCAGCCGCTGTCCGGCGTATGTGCCAAGAGAGCGGCTGGCCGCGTCCGAGGCTATTGCGCTGCTTCGGCGGGAAGGCGCGGTTCCGGTGCTGGCGCATCCGGCGCTGATTCCCTGGCCCATGGAACGGCTGCTGCCGTTGATCAAGGCCTGGCAGGAAGCCGGGCTGATGGGAATCGAGGTATATCACCCGGCCAACAGTGCCATCTACTCGTCGTTGGATCGGTTGGCAAGGCAGCGCGGGCTGCTGGTGACGGGCGGCAGTGATTTCCACGACGGCGTGGGGCACGGCCAGATTGGCGAAACCATCACCGCCTGGCCCACCGCCTGTGAGGATGCCTGGGCGCTGTATTCCGCCGTTCGGCAGGATAAGAATTGACACCAAAAAGGAGAACGCGTATGAATTATCAGGGGGGATACCGGCCGCCGGCTCCGCTGCCCAATCCGCCCCAGAGAACCCGGCGGCGCAGAAAGCGCCATCCGGCGCTTCTGGGGCTGCTGATTGCAGCTGTGCTGATTGGGGCGATTTGCGCTGGTGTTTCCTATTATCAGCAAAAAACGAATTATGACCGAATCGTGCAGCAGGTGGATGCGGTGCAGGGCGTATTTCTGCAAAACATCTACGTGGACGGCATCAACGTGGGCGGCATGAAGCCCCAGGAGGCCATTGACACGGTGATTGCTGCCATCAATGCCCGGCAAAACAGCTGGCAGCTGGCTGTCACCTATCAGGGCCATCAATACTGTGTGCTTACCTACAGCATGCTGGGCATCAATACCGATCCCAACGAAGCCGTTTCCCTGCTGCGGGAGGCCTATCAGCTGGGCCACGCAGGCACCTATACCCAGCGCAAGGCGGATATGGATCGTTTGGCTGCAACGCCTTATCAGGCGTATACCAGCCAGACCAGCCTGAATGAAGACTATTTGAACAGCATCCTGACCACCATTCAGCAGGATCTGAATCAGGAGCCTGTGAACGCGTATCTGGCCTATTTCGATCCGAATGCATCGGATCCTTTTGTGATTCAGAAGGAGCAGGCGGGCAGGCGGCTGGATGTGGATGCGGTGAAACAGCAGATTCTGGCCATGGTGGCCGAGGGACAGTCCGGTTCTTTGGAGCTGGCCCCCCAGCAGATTGCCGCTTCCGTGACCGAGGCGGATATTCGCAAGCAGCTGGTACTGCGTGCTGAAAGCATTACACCTATTTCTTCCGCGTCCACGCTGGCACGGACGGATAATATCCGGCTGGCTATGTCCAAATACAATGGGCTGCAGGTGGCCCCGGGGGAACAGGTGAGCTTCAACACGGTGGTGGGCGCCCGGACGCTGAACAACGGCTTCCAGTATGCCATTGAATATGTCAGCGGTATGGAAGAACCCGGCGTGGGCGGCGGCGTGTGTCAGGCCAGCACCACGGTGTATCTGGCGGCGCTGTTGTCCAACCTGGAAATCGTATCCCGCACGCCTCATTCCGATAAGGTGAGCTATACCACCTTTGGCCAGGATGCAACGGTGTATTACAGCAGTAATCGAAAAATTGATTTCGTATTCAAGAATAATACGGACAGCACCCTTTATATCGTGGCCAAGGTGGAGGAAGTCAAGAAAAACAGCTATCAGTGCGTGGTGCGGATTTACGGCCCGTCTCTGGGAGATAACGTGAAATACAAGCTGCGTACCCAGACCGTGGAAACCCTGACTGCGCCGCTGGAAGCGGAATATCGCAAGGATACCAACCACGAGCACGTGACCTACAAGGATGAGGAATATTTGGTGCGCAACGCCCGGGATGGCTTTATCAATGAAACCTACCTCCAGCGCTGGGAAGGCAATACCATGGTTTCCGAAACGTTTGTGAGCCGGGATACCTGTAAGGCCCGCGCCGCAGTGTATCTGGTGGGCACAGAAAAACGATGACCGCGTGTCTGTCAAAAAAACACAGCCTGCTGCTTCGGCGGCAGGCTTTTTTAGTTGTAAAGCTGCCGGCATGACCCGTTCCCATGCTCCCTCGACGGCGGGGTGCATTTTCAGCGACGATCAGGGAAACATAAGGCGTGCCGGCGTATTGGCGCAGGATGCGTGTATAGTGAACGGCAATGAAACCGCCGTGGCGCAGCTTCCCGATGGACGGCTTTTGCTGAATCATGGAAACATGAACGCAGATCGACATCCGGTGTTGTCGATTTCCGCGGATGGGACGGGGCTGGAGAAAATCTGGCGGTGCGAGGAGCTCCCGGACCCAATGTGCTTTGGCGGCCGGACGGCAGGAAAAGAAGGGATTCTCTTTAGCAAATGCGTAAGACGGGAAAGGCGCGAGCATGCCGCCGTTCAGTATTCCGGGGACACAGGGGGAGCACTGGCAGGCAATCAGGCCCGTGGATTCCATGGGCGGCTATATGGACATTGCTTACGCGAGGGGCCATATATACGCTTTTTATGAACAGTATTCCTATAACAGCAAAACGGTGGAAGCGCTCGTCCTGAAAGAAAGCGAGCAGACAGCACTATGATAGGCCGAAAAATGGAAGCAGGCAGAAAGGAAGAAAGCATGAAGGAATTTAAGGGAATCTGTGCGGCATTATTAACGCCATTTGATAGCACGGACCGGATTAACCACGCCATGCTGAAGCGTCAGGTGCGGTTTCTCATTCAGCAGGGGATTGATGGCTTTTACGTCTGCGGCAGCACAGGGGAGGCATTTCTGCTGTCTATGGAAGAAAGGAAAGCCATTCTGGAAACCGTATGCGAGGAAAACAACGGGGAAAAGCTGGTGATCGCCCATGTGGGACAAATTGCCACGAAGCATGCCATCGATCTGGCGCGGCATGCTAAAGCAGCAGGGGTGGATGCCATTTCCTCCATCAGTCCATTCTATTATAAGTTTTCAACGCAGGAAATCGAAGGGTACTATTTTGACCTGATGAATGCCGCAGAAACGTCGTTTTTTATTTATAATTTTCCGGCATTTTCCGGCTTTTCTCTGTCTCCGGATGTTCTGGACGAGATGTGTCGATGCCAATATCTGGCCGGTGTGAAATTTACTGCATCGGATTTTTTCCAGCTTGAGCGGATGAAGCACGCCCATCCGGAGCTGGCAATCTGGAATAGTTACGATGAGATGCTGCTTTCTGGCCTAAGCGCAGGTGCGGACGGAGGCATCGGCAGCACATATAACGTGCTTTGCCCTATCATCCATCGGGTTTAGGACGCTTTTAAGGCTGGAAACAGTGCGCAGGCGCTGCACTGCCAGCACATCGCCAATGACATGATCTCTCTGATCTGCAAATTTGGTGTGTTCGCTTCGATTAAAATGATTCTTGGCTTTGAAGGCATGGACTTTGGCCCTTGCCGCAAGCCTTTTGCCCCTGTCAGCGAGGAAGGGAAAGAAGCCTTGCGCCGTGGATACAGCGCATACTGTAAACAGCTGTAACTGGTTCGGCAGTTATCCTCTTAAACACGATCAGAAAGGGTGTGCTCTTTTTGCTGCGCGAAGGCCATGGAATGCGCCGCAGCAAGAGCATGCCCTTTATTTACGGAACAATTTGGCTGCGTTCTGACCATTTTTCAAGGCTATAACCATTTTTCAGAATTGCCGCATATCCAAAAGTATGATACGATAAACAAGAATCGTGTGTCTATGTGGAGGCTGGCGATGATGAAGGGCAAGGATGGAAACAGCTTGAAGGGCCGCCGGGTCTATTGGACGTGGCTGGTGTCCTATTTGCTGGTGCTGGTGCTGCTGCTGGGGGTATGGCTGGGAAATATGGCTTTTTCCCGGAGCATCATTATCCGTCAGGCCCGGCAGCTGAACACCAGCCGCATGACCCTGCTGCAAACCATGGCCGATGCGGCTGTGAAGCAGGCCACCAGCGTTACCCTGTCCGCCGCCACTGATTCGCGCATCAAGCGCCTGCTGCAGGGGCAGCAGCGCACCACACCCCAGGACATGCAGGACGTGCGCGACAGCATTGATTTGCTGGCAACCCTCAAAGCCCGCAACGCCCTGATTGCGGACATTATTGTTTATTTTGCCGAGGGAGATTTTGTGGTCACCAGTGAGACCGTGGCGGATTTTTCTCTGTTTTACGCCATGAAGCTGAATGAAACCGGCTATACCGCCGAAACGTATCGCACATTTCTGCGTCAATCCCAGCGCTGGCGCTGGGGCATCGTAAACTGCTATAACAGGTTTCAGACAACCAACGTCTTTTGCCTTTCCGCGCTGCCCCTTCAACCGGGCAGGCAGCCCCGGGGCGCACTGGCTGTATTGCTGCGCCCCACGGCACTGACGAGCTTTATTGCCCTGACGGAAACCGACGCGGCGACCCATATCTGGATTGAATCGGCGGATGGACAGATTCTGGCGAATAACGGCGCCGCGTTGCCTGCGGGCCGCGCGATTGATACGGTGGTCACCGGCGAAAACGGCTGGCGCTTTTGCATGACCACGCCGGAAAGCACTTTCCTACAGGCGTCTTCCACCATGCAGCGGCGGATGTATCTCAGCGCGGCGCTGGTGACGGTGCTTTGTCTGCTTGTGATCCACTATTTTATGCGGAAGAACTACGCGCCCATTTGTGAGCTCACCCATCATCTGGAACAGGGGGACGGCATCCGCAAGCGCAGCAGTCAGGAAAACGAATATGCGTATCTCAAAGCATCCGTGCAAACGGTTTTGCAGGATCGCCACAAAAATCGCCAGATCATTTCCTATCAGCAGCAGAAGCTGCGGGAATCCTATTTGCTGCGCCTGGCCCATGGGCATGGGGAAGCGGCGGTTGGATTAGAAGAGTATCTTTCGCTGCTTCAGGTGCCCTATCAGGGACAAAAGCTGGCCATCGCGCTGTTGGAGGACGACAGCGAGAAAAGCCCTCAATTATTGGGCCATTGTCTGGAGCTGCCGGCCTATTGCCTGCTTTGCGCGCAGGAAGCGGGGCGTGCGCTGTGCCTGCTGGCATGCGATACCCGGGAAGTGCTGGAAGCACAGGGAAGGGAAATGCTTATTGCGCTGCAGCCCGCCGCCCCTGATTTGCTGATGGGCTTTTCCGATCTCCATGAGGGCACGTTGGGCGTGGCACAGGCCTATGATGAAGCGGTCACCGCGCTGGAATACGCCCAGGCCGTGGGCGAGCAGCCCCAGACATTTTACAGCCAACTGGCGCAAGGCGAGGAAAAACCGGCATATGATTATTCGCCTGAAACGGAGCGGCAGCTCCTTTCCGTGATTGCCGCCGGTAAGACCCGGGATGTACAGACCCTGTTGGAATCGCTTTATCAGGCCAACGGAAGCCTGACCAGCACCCGTATGCAGCGCCTGTTTTTGCTGGATTTGCTCTCAACCCTCACCAAGGCCCATGGCGATACCATGGATCTGGTGCAGCAGGTACTTCGGGCGCAGCCCGAGGAATTTCCTGCGCTTCGTGAAGGCATTACGGTCTGCGCCATCGCCATGAGCGAGGAAAGCAGCCAAACCCATACGGACGAAGCGCTAAAAGAGCGGATTCTGGCCTACATTGCTCAGCATTATACCAATCCCGATTTGGGCGTGGAGGACATTTGCCGGGAATTTGGCCGGTCTCGCTCCGGGCTGTTTAATCTGTTTAAGCAAGCCACGGGCAGCGGACTGATGACCCATATTACCAGGGTGCGTATCGATGCAGCCAAGCAGCTGCTGGCCGCGGGAACCAGTGTGAACGAAACGGCGCAGGCCGTTGGCTATGCCAGCGTAAACACATTTATGCGCGCCTTTAAGAAGCAGACGGGGATCGCGCCGGGCAGTTTCAAGGAAATCCAAGGAGAGAATACGGAAAAGCCATGAACATAAACAAAAAAGAATGGCCAGAATCAACATTTCGCACGTGAATCAACAAATAGAATCTTGCCAACGGGCGAGAAAATGGATACGCTGAACCCAGATTGTGCTGCGCGGCATAGAAAATGGAACGGAGGAAACTGTATGAAACGGATGACTGCCCTGGTTCTGGCCCTGCTGCTGGCGCTTAGCGTTTTCCCGGCGCTGGCGGATGATTTTTCCTATCCCATGGAGCCTATTACGCTGACCATCAATATGGCCGAGGATACAACCGTTGTGCCCGATTACGCCAAGGATTACTACTTCTGGGATCTGCTGGACGACAAAACCGGCGTTACGCTGGAATACACCGGCGCGGCGTTTCCCTATTCCACAGTGTCGGAAGAATTCCAGCTGATGCTGGCTTCGCTGGAATACCCGGATCTGATTCAGGCCAACTGGTATGTGTTCCCCGGCGGCCCGGCGGCTGCGCTGGAGGATGGATACATCATCTCTCTGAACGATTACGCGGAATATATGCCCAATTACATGGCCGCGCTGGAAGCGGATCCTGCGCTGAACAAGCTGCTGCGCACGGATAACGGCGATCTGTATTGCTTCTCCCGCACCAATATCGCCAGCCTTGCCGAAGTGTTTGCCGGCCCCCAGATCCGTCAGGATTGGCTGGAAGAGCTGAATCTGGAAGCGCCCAAGACCGTCCAGCAGTGGCATGACGTGCTGGTGGCGTTCCGGGATCAGAAGGGCGCCAGCGCGCCGTTCAGCATGGAAGCCCGCTGGATCTTCGTGCAGAATGTGGGCAACGCCCTTTCTTCTCCCTGGGGCACCATTTACGGCTTCTATATGGATGGCACCGATGTGAAATTCGGCCCCATGGAGCCCGCCTTCAAGGAATTTGTTGCCACCATGGCCCAGTGGTATCAGGAAGGCCTCATCGACAAGGACTTTGCCAGCGTGGATAAGGCCACTGTGGAAGCCAAGTTTGCCGGCGGCGATACCGGCATCTGCATCCAGCAAAAGAGCTGCACCCAGAACGCCATCAATGCCAACACCAATAATCCCGGCTTTAAGGTGGCGGCGCTGTATACCCCCGTGCTTCATGAAGGCGATACCCGGGAATTTGGCCAGGTGACCGCGCCCGGCTCTGCCGGCGGCAGCGTGTCCATCTCCAGCCAGTGCAAGAATATCGAAGCGGCATGCCGGTTCCTGGATTATTTCTGGACGGAAGAGGGCGGCAAGTTTGCCTCTTTGGGCACGGAAGGCGTCTCCTACGAAACGGTGGACGGCCATCCTCAGTTTACCAAGCTGGTTGCCGAAAACCCGGATGGTCTCTCCTTCGCCGCAGCCCGCAATCTGTTCTCCCGGGTGACCTGGCCCCATCTGCATAACGATCTGGACGTGTACGACACCAACGAGACCCTGCGGGAAATGGTGGAGGTGTGGAGCGATACCAATATGCTGGCGCATCTCTATCCCGCGATCACGCCCACCGTGGAAGAATCCGATGCGATTACCAGTACCTATACCACTATCGACACCTATTGCAAGGAAATGATCGTGAAGTTCATTATCGGCATGGAGCCCATGGATCGCTATGACGCCTTCGTGGACCAGCTCAAAGCGCTGGGGATTGAAGAAGTGCTGACGGTGCGCCAGGCGATGTACGACCGCTTCCTGGCCCGCTGATTCAAAGGAAACCCATTTCGGCGGCCGCCTTGCCTCTGCGCGGGGCGGCCGCTTTCTTGGAGGAACAAAATGAAAAAGGCTGGTGCTTTGCGCCGGGATCTGCATCTGAACGGATCGCTGTATCTGATGGTGCTGCCCGTGGTGGCATTCTATATTCTGTTTCATTATCTGCCCATGTCCGGTGTAATCATTGCATTCAAAAACTATAAGCCCGCCAAAGGTGTATTCGGCAGCGCCTGGGCCGGCATGGGCGGCTTTCAGCATTTCCATGATTTCTTCACCAACTTCTATTTTTACCGTACCCTGCGCAACACCCTGCTGATTAATCTGTATACCCTCCTGTTTGGCTTTCCCGCGCCCATTGTGTTTGCCCTGCTGCTCAACGAGGTAAAGTGCCGCCCTTTCAAGCGCGCCGTGCAGACCGTGAGCTATTTCCCGCATTTCATTTCGCTGGTGGTGGTCTGCGGCATGCTGACGGAGTTTTGCCTGTCAGATGGGCTGTTTAACCAGATTCGCGCGCTGTTTGGGCTTTCGCCCAAGCCGCTTTTGCAGGATCCGTTGCTGTTTCGCACCATCTATGTGAGCAGCGGCGTATGGCAGACGGTTGGCTGGAGCAGCATCGTCTATCTGGCGGCCATTGCTGGCATCGATCAGGGATTGTATGAAGCTGCGGCGCTGGATGGGGCCGGGCGCTGGCGCTGCATGTGGCATATCACGCTGCCGGGGCTGAAGCAGACCGTCGTGGTGCTGCTGATTATGCAGATCGGCAAAATGATGAATGTGTCCGCCGACAAGATTATTCTGCTCTATAATAATTCCACCATGGAAACCGCCGACGTGATTTCCTCCTATGTGTATCGCCGGGGCCTGCTGGAACTGAACTGGTCGTTTTCCACGGCCGTAGGCCTGTTCAATTCCGTGATTAACTGCGCGCTGGTGGTGGGGGCCAATGCGATGAGCCGCCGCCTGACCGAAAGCAGCCTGTTCTAAGGAGGAATGCAGATATGGTATCGCCCAAAACCATTCATGGCCGCATCGCAGACGCGTTGATTTACCTGGTGATGATCGTGCTGAGTGTGATCTTTCTCTATCCGCTGCTGTATGTGCTTTTTCAGTCCATCAGCGATCCCAACGAGCTGGTGCGTCATCGGGGGCTGCTGCTGGCACCGGCCGGCCTGAGCTCCATTGCCTATAAAGCGGTGCTGAGCAATCCGCAGATCCTGTCCGGATACAAAAACACGCTGTTTGTGCTGGCTGTGGGCTTGTGCCTTAATATTATGCTCACCAGTATCGGCGCGTATTTTCTCACCCGCACCAAAACGCTGCTGTATAAGCCCGTGATGCTGATGATTCTGATCAGCATGTACTTTTCCGGCGGTCTGATCCCCACGTTCCTTACCGTCCGCAGCCTGGGCATGTATAATTCGTTGTGGGCGCTGATTATCCCCTCGGCCATTTCCACGTATAATCTGATTTTGCTGCGCTCCTATTTTGCGTCCATTCCGGAAAGCCTGGTAGAGTCTGTCAGCATTGACGGCGGTGGACACTGGACCATCCTTTTCCGCATTTTCATTCCCCTCTCCAAGGCGGCCATGGCAGTGATGATCCTGTATTACGGCGTGGGCCATTGGAACAGCTGGTTTAACGCCATGATTTATCTGCGCAAGGCCAGCAGCTTTCCGCTGCAGCTGATTCTGCGCAATATGCTGATTGAGGGCAGCGCGCTGGATGTGAACGCGCTGGAAGCCGGGGCTAATTACAATGATCTGTCTACCGTTGTCAAAGCCGCGACCATTATCGTGGCAACGCTGCCGATTCTGTGCATCTATCCGTTCCTGCAGAAATACTTTGTGGGCGGGCTGATGATCGGCTCTTTGAAGGGGTGAAACGCATGGAGCAATGGATGAACCTGCCGGAGATTCTGCAAAAGCTGCGCCTGAAAATGCCCGCCGCCATTGAAAAAGCCCGACAGAGCGGCATTATTCCCTATCTGGCAGCGGATGGCGCGTTTCAGCCGAACATCCGTATCACAGCCTGGACCAACGGCTTCTGGCCGGGCACCATGTGGCAGATGTACCGGCTGACTGGGGAGGAAATTTACCGGGCGGAAGCCCTGCGCGGAGAGGATATGCTGGACGCAGCCTTCGCGGATTTTGAAAACCTGAGCCACGATGTGGGGTTTATCTGGAAAATCAGCTCCGGCATGCACTATGCCTTGGAGCAGGATGAGAAAAGCCTGCGCCGGCTGACATTGGCTGCCGATCTGCTGGCGGCGCGGTTCAATCCCAACGGTTTCATCCGCGCCTGGAACCGGGATCGGGTGGGGCATATTATCATCGACACGCTGATGAATCTGCCGCTTCTTTTCGCCGCCAGCCGTCATTTTCAGGATCCGCGCTTTCGCCTGATGGCGACTGCCCATGCGAAAACGGCACAGCGGCTGCTGCAGCGTCCGGATGGATCGGTGCGGCATATGGCGGTGCTGAATCCGGAAAACGGTCAGCTGGTCGCCTATCCCCGTGGTCAGGGCTATTCGGAAAACAGCGCCTGGGCGCGGGGACAGGCCTGGGCCATTTACGGCTTTGCGCTGTGCTGCCAGCATACCGGCGATGCCGCTTTTCTGGATGTGTCCCGCCAGGCAGCGGATTTCTTTCTGGCCCACCTGCCAGCGAATGGTCTGGTTCGCTGCGATTTGTGCGCGCCGGATGAACCGTTGTATTATGACGATAGCGGCGCGATGGCTGCTGCTGCGGGGCTGCTGTGCCTTTCCGAGCAGATAGGGGAAAGGGATGGCGCAGCCTATCGCCATGAGGCGATTCGGCTGATTCAGGCCACCCTGACCGCCCATGGGGACTGGTCGGCTGAAAATCCCGTCATTCTCCAGAAAAGCACCGCGGCTTACCATGCGGATCGGGAGCATAACGCCGCCATCCAGTATGCAGATTTTTTCCTGCTGGACGCGCTTACCCGTTTGTCCGGGCTGGAGCAGCTCGCATGGTAAAAAAGAATAACACAAAAACGTCCCGGGGACTCATGCTCCTCGGGACGTTTCATGCAGCACGAATTGTTGGCTCGGATAGCCAAACTCTAGGGTCAGCACATCGGGGATGAAGCCGTATTTCAGATAAAGCGCTCGCGGCGCAGCGCCTTTTTCATCTTCCGCCCGAAAGGTGGACACGGTAATTTTCCGGGTTCTGTCCAGACGCCGAAGCGCCTCATCCATCAGCATGGAGGCCACGCCTTGCCTTCGGAATGCCGGGGAAACGGCAAGGCAGCAGATCATGTTATGCGGCCGGGAAAACAGCATTACGCCAGCTATATCGCTTTCATCCTTTACACAGATTGCCTGCCGTTTTTTCATGAAACGCAGCACGGTTTCCCTGTGTTCCTCCAGCGCTTCCCGGGTTTCCAAGCCCGGAAAATTCATGCTGACAAGCTTGACCAGCTCCATCCATGCGTCAATGTGTTCAGGCGTTCCATAAAGCAATTCCACAGCATTCACCTCCAAACGCACAGCAAACAAAAAATCCGTCCCTCTTGAGACGGATCAATGGTGCGGTCGACGAGACTTGAACTCGTACTCGGTTAAGAACACGCCCCTCAAACGTGCGCGTATGCCTATTCCGCCACGACCGCATGGATACGCTACCCTTTTATCAGACAGCGTATATGATTATAACGGATGACGCTGGGTTTGTCAACCGTTTTTCGGAAATTTTCCCCTCATGCAATTCGGCGGATACGGGCGGCATAATGGCCGGGGGTTTCGCCCTTGAAATGTTTGAAGGTGCGGATGAAATAGCCCGGGTCATTGAATCCTGCGTCCAGCGCCGCTTCGGTAACGTTGCAATCGGTGGCTGCCAGGGCATAGCAGGCCATTTCAATGCGATAGAAATTCAGGTAATCCATGGGGCTGCGATGCACCGCCTGCTTGAAGAAGCGGCAGAAGTATTTGGGGGTCATGTTAGCACAGGCAGCCAACTGAGCCAGCGTCAGCGGAGCGGCATAATCGCTTTCGATCAGCTCAAAGACTTTTTTCAATTGGAGCACTTTCCGGCAATCGTCCGCCGACCCGCCGGGCGTGTAAAGACCATCCTGAAAAATGCAGCCGATGAATTGCAGCAATGCGCCCACGGTGATGGCCTCATAGCCGGGCGTCCGGCTATGCAGCGCATCAAAGGCAGAGGAAAGCACCCGGGCGGCAGGGGAGCCCTTTGACAGCAGGGGAGATACGGTCACCTGCCGGTGCAGTACATCCAGAATATACGTCCGGCATGCCTCGCCCGCCTTGAGCAGGAAGCGCATATCGAACACCACGCATTCGTAGACCGCGTCCTCTGGAACGCCTCCGTGCAGGCAGCCGGAGGGAATAAAGGCCATATCGCCCGGGAGCAGACGCAGGGTCTGATCCTCCAGCGATAGCGTAAACGCCCCGGAACGGATCCTGAGCAGCTCCACCTCCTCATGCCAGTGAAAGGACATTTCATACCGGGCATGGTGCTGATCCAGCAGATAATATTCCAGCGGAAAATCCGGAGACCCCCGCTGCAGGCTCTCATGAAAGCGAAATGACAGCATAACCAGCGTCCCTTCCTGAAAAAAGTGAATATCGTCCTACTTTTTGCTATTATATCATAAGAAAAGCGGATACACAAGGGATATGATGATACTGACACCAGATGTATATAAGAAAGAGGCGAGGCCCATGAATGATACCGCACTGCGGGAGCAGATCTGCGATGTGTGCCACAAAATGTGGCAGCTTGGCTGGGTGGCGGCCAATGACGGTAACGTATCCGTAAAACTGGAGGACGGCACCTTCCTGTGCACGCCAACCGGTATCAGCAAATCCTTCATCACGCCTGAAAAGTTGGTGCGGATTGACAAGGACATGAACGTGCTGGAAGGCCTGCCTGGGTTCAAGCCCAGCAGCGAAACCAAGATGCACATGCGCTGCTATCAGGAGCGGGCCGATGTGGGCGCGGTGGTGCATGCCCATCCGCCGACGGCTACCGGCTACGCCGTGGCGGGGAAGAGCCTGGATGAATATTCCATGATCGAGACGGTGATCGCCATCGGTTCCATCCCGCTCACGCCCTATGGCACGCCCTCCACCTATGAGGTGCCAGACGCTATTGCACCCTATCTGCAAAACCACGATGTGCTGCTGCTGAAGAATCACGGCGCGCTGACCGTGGGCGCGGATCTGATTACCGCGTATTACCGCATGGAGACTCTGGAGCTGTTTGCCAAGATCAGCCTGACGGCGCATCTGCTTGGCGGCGCGCAGGAGATTCCCAAGCCGCAGATCGACAAGCTGATGGATCTGCGGGAAAATTATTACCATGTGACTGGCCGGCATCCGGGCTATGAAAAATGCAACGATGCGCCGGTGAATCATCCCGAGCAAAAATCATAAAACAGGAGGACACAAGATCATGATGTATCCCAAGATTGGCATCCGTCCCGTGATCGACGGCCGCTGGGGCGGCATCCGGGAAAGTCTGGAAGAGCAGACCATGGGCATGGCCCTGTCCGCCAAGGCCCTGATTGAGGGTCTTAAATATCCCGATGGCACGCCCGTACAGGTGGTCATTTCCCCATGCACCATCGGCGGCGGCGCAGAAGCGGCCAAATGCGAAGAATACTTTTCCACCCAGAACGTCACCGCTACCCTGACCGTCACTCCCTGCTGGTGCTACGGCATGGAAACCTTCGATATGAACCCCCTGACCATCAAGGCGGTTTGGGGCTTCAATGGAACCGAGCGCCCCGGCGCGGTGTATCTGGCCGCCGTGCTGGCCGCTTACGCCCAGAAGGGGCTGCCTGCGTTCTCCATCTATGGTCATGACGTGCAGGATCTGGGGGACAAGACCGTTCCCGCCGATGTGGCCGAAAAGATCATCCGCTTTGCCAAGGCCGCCGTGGCTGCCGGCTGGATGAAGAACAAGGCGTATGTGAATATCGGCGCGGTGGCTATGGGCATCATGGGTTCTTACTGCGACACCAACGTGTTCCAGCAGTATTTCGGCATCCGCACCGAATGGGTGGACGAAGTGGAAATTCTCCGCCGCATGGCGCTGAATATCTATGATCCCGAAGAATATGAAAAGGCCCTGGCCTGGATCCGGAAGAACTGCCCCGAGGGCTTCGATTGTAATGCGGGCAAGGACCTGATCGAGATCGTCACCCGGTCCAAGGTGATTGCGCCGGACAAGGATTGGGAATTTATCGCCAAGATGACCATTATCATCAAGGACATTCTGTATGGCAATCCCAAGCTGGACGAGCTGGGCTGGCATGAGGAAGCCCTGGGCAAGAACGCCGTGGCGGCGGGCTTCCAGGGCCAGCGGCAGTGGACGGACTGGCTGCCCAATGCGGACTTTACCGAAGCGATTATGGCCTCCTCCTTCGACTGGAACGGCGTGAAGGCCCCCACACCCTTTGCTACGGAAAACGACACCCTCAATGGCGCGTCCATGATGCTGGGCACCCTGGTAAGCAACACCGCGCCCTGCTTCCATGACGTGCGCACCTATTGGAGCCCCGAGGCTGTGGAGCGGGTGACGGGCTGGAAGCCGGAAGGCGTGGCTGCTAACGGGTTTATTCATCTGATCAATTCTGGCGCCACGGCGCTGGATGGCACCGGCGCTGCCAGAAACGAAAAAGGCGAAGGCTGCATGAAGCCCTTCTGGGAAATGACCGAAGCGGATGTGAATGCCTGCCTGCAGGCCACTGACTGGTGCCGGGCCAATTATCAGTATTTCCGCGGCGGCGGCTTCTCCAGCCATTTCAAGACGCAGGCCGAAATGCCTGTGACCATGCTGCGGGCCAACATCGTGGACGGCGTGGGCCTGGTGCTGCAGATTGCCGAGGGCTATACCGCCACGCTGCCCGATCACGTGCATGATATTCTGGATAAGCGCACCGATCCCACCTGGCCCACCACCTGGTTCGTGCCCCGGCTCACCGGCGAAGGCGCGTTCAAGGATGTGTATTCCGTGATGGCCAATTGGGGCGCTAACCACGGCGTGACTGTGTATGGCCATGTGGGCGCCGACCTGATCACTCTGTGTTCCATGCTGCGTATCCCAGTGACCATGCATAACGTGCCTGCGGACAAGGTATATCGCCCCCATTGCTGGGCGGCGTTTGGCACCCAGGACGCGCAGGCCGCGGATTACGCCGCCTGCAAGCATTACGGCCCGCTGTACAAATAAGATAACAAAACAATCTTCCAGGCTGTATCAGGAAGGAGACCTTCGGGTCTCCTTTCAGCGTGTCAAAAAACGACGTTTTTGACACGCGCCATGCAGGATGAAAGGGTTCATCCTGCATGGCAAGGCTGCGGAAATGATTTTTCTGCGCTTTGCTCCGAAAAATCGCCCCGCCCGACCGGCAA
>CAKTWP010000025.1 GCA_934630705.1 uncultured Clostridia bacterium
TCCAATATGCCCGGAACTTTTCGCCTTGCACCGCCAGCTATGTGTGTGCACTCTGCTCTGTTCCTTATTCGCATTGCTCAACAATAAACGTGCTTCTTCACAGCATAATACGATGATGATAGTGGCCTTTTATACAGGTTGCGTGGGAACGGGCTTACCTAAATATATGATGGAAAATGCACGCTATTTTGATTGTTCAATTGGACACAGAACAAAACCGACAATTACGCGCTGCAGGCGCATAAAGCCGAGCGTCTGGCGGCACCTTGTTGGATGATGTTTTTCGCTCCCTTGCTTCTTTAGTCTGTGCATGACCACTTTTGGGTGGGGCAAAACAGGAGATGCACCATGGAATGCATCCTGCATTAGACGATAACAGGCTCTCGCCTGCAATGCGTTGTTTCGTTCAAAGTATCGCTGAGTAGTCTCCAGTTTGGCTTTGGCAGGCAAAAGCGCTATTGAAAAAAAAGACTGCCTTGGAAATGGAGCAGACGATTCTCGCTTATCCCGTGCATGGAATGCATGGTCAGTTGCCTCTCCCAGTGAAAACACACGCTGCCATCTGGAAGCGTTGACAGAGAAGCCAGCTTCTGACCGACCGCTTTTACCGCGGCATCTGCGGAAAAAAATATCGATACAGGGTCACGCGGCTGGGCATGCCCTATGCCGTGTCGGTCGGGATCTTGCAGTACGTTCAACTATCGGGGCAAGGCGTACTGCGCTTCGAAGCAGATCCCCGAGGACATCCTGAAAGAACTGATTACCTCCGTTCTTGGAACGATTCATACGAAGGACAACGTTCATCATATAAGATGCACCCGGGCAACCGAGTGCTGTTTGTTTTTCGGGATGATCATACCATAGGGCGCTTTCAGAAAGACCATCCCCACTGCGCCAGCTGGGATGCGGAAAACCGCCGGAAAGCCGCGGAGAAACCCCGACCTCGGCCTCAGAAAAGAAAGGAGTAGGAACAATGAGCGAAGCCAGCGTATTAGGCTCTCCTGCTGGCAGAGCCTATGAACCCACAGTAATGCGCTTCAAAACGGCTCGGGTCATCACAGACGTCATTCAGCCGCTATCCGGCATTCCAGGCCTTTCGGCGCGTTCCAGGCGCGTGGCGGCCGCCCGTTTCTCCACCAGCAGCGAGGAGCAGCTGACCAGCTACGGTGCGCAGGTAAAGCATTATACCGATATATCAATTCCCAAAAAACTTCAGACAACTGGCAGTTCGTGGATGTGTATACGGATAAGGACATTACGTGCGTGAGCACCAAAAACGCGAGGGCTTTAATCGCAGATTCAGGACGCGCTGGTGGGCAGGCTTGACCTGTTTATCACCAAGAGCGTCTCCAACTTCGTCAGAAATACCGTGGACACGCTGCCTGCCATCAGTAAGCGGAAGGAATACAGTGTTGAGGTCTGTTTTGACCGGAGAAGTCTGCTGAGTGAGAAGAAAGAAGCTATTGCTAAAGCGCAAAAGAAAACCGCGCGTCGGAGAACGTCCACAGTGGAGAATGCCCAGACCAACCAAATATACAAGGGGACGCCATCCAGCAAAAAACGTACTGCACGGATTATCTTCTGAAAACCTTTGTGGTGAACGACGGCAGCGTGGTGCCCAAGTATTACGCGCTGAACGGCCATCCTGTCATCATCAGCCATGAGGGATTCGATCTGGCAAAGCAGGAGCTGGCATGGAGCGGAAGCCCGAGTGGCAGATACAGCGGAAGAAGCTGCACCGTATCGGATTATTGTAAAGTCCGATTTATATGATCCGGGTTTCGATATTCTGACTATTGGCAAACCTCTGAAACGCCGCTTTGGCGTTATTCAGCAGTGCCTGAAGATCAATGTCATTTTCAAAGCAGTAAATAACCACCAGAATGTCTTTCGATTCTTCGGTTACCATCGCTCTTGTAGAATCGGACATGGAGCTGCCGAAGATGCCCTCATCATCTGCCAGTACGAGCATCTTTTCCATATCCAGAAAATCTTTTCCAATGCCGGTATACCCCTCGCCGTTTTCAGCCTTTCTCAATGTGACTGTGCCATGGATTTTCGCCAAATCATACGAGCCGACCGATAATCCGCTTTCAATGGAGATCAGATTATTGACATCGATAACAGCGTTGATATGATATAATTCATCGCCGCGGCGGACTCTGCGGATTAACGCCTCTGACGAAACCCGGTATCTTCCGGGATTCCTGCCGAACGCCTTATACGCTGCACGGCTGCCCCGGATGCCGGGAATTTCGCTCCACTCTTTTCCATCGATTTCCTCCCGTACCTTTGGGAGAATATCGTTGTTCATATGCTCCCAAAATGCAGGATTCGATTCGGTTACATTCGCCTGAAAGCGAAGCACCCCCAAGCGAATCTCCGGATATACGGAAAGAAGCTGCTGATCGATGTCTATTTTCATTTTGATCACCTTCCGAAATTCTGTTTTTTTTCAAGTTGTTATCAGGGGCTCTATAAACCGCATTCCCCTGCTGGGGTGCGCTTGCCCGGTCGTGCTTCCAGAATAGCGCCATTTTTTTACGGAGCGATTTTCTGTACCGCGTCATCCCAATAAATCCTGCTTGGAGAAGTTTATATGGCCGCTTTCATACCAGGTGGGCTGCCGGGGGAACGCCTGGTGAATTTGAATCTGCCTGGAATCTCTCATGGGTTTTCAGCACCGCGCAGATACATGCTGTCCAGAAGCGCCGTGCCTGCGGCAGTGCGGAACACGCATTCACGGAAATGCTGAATGGCCGGCTGCGTATAGCCGCTTTCGCCCGCATTGACCAGAAAATCCGCTTCCAGCAGGATTTGATGATCCAGTCCATCCACGTTTGTGTAGGTGTGATGATGGGCCACCAGCCACGAAATACGCGCCACGTTAGGGCGCGCCACAGGCAGCCCCTCAAAAAACGCCTCCACCAGCGGCGGGCTCTCTAACTCCTGATGTTTCCCGTTGGCATCGCCATACTTCTCCCGGCACAGCGGACAGGCAATATCATGCACCACGGCGGCAAGCTCCAGAATCTCCTGCGTGTGCGAATCCAGCCCCTGCAGCGTCCCAATGGTTTGGGCCAGCGCCCAGACCTTGAGAAAATGGCCAATATCGTGGGTGCTCCCCTTGTAAAACGCGATCATCTTCTGCGTCGCGGCTGCAATCATCATTGCGTTCCTTCCATTCAAGAGCCAATCAGTGTCAAAGCGCAGTGCCCTTTTTCGGCACGAAAAAAGGGGCCATATTGGTATGCTCCAATTCCAGCAGCTTTACCTTTTTCCCAATCCCGCCGGCGTACCCGGTCAGGCTGCCGTTTGCGCCGACCACCCGGTGACAGGGAATGATAATAGAAATTTCATTGTGTCCCACTGCCCCTCCGACTGCCTGCGCAGACATTTGGGAAAGTCCGTGCTTCTCCGCAAGCTGCCTTGCGATTTCGCCGTAGGTCGTGGTCTGCCCATAGGGAATTTGCAGGAGAATGCCCCACACATCCTGACGAAACGCCGAGCCGACGGGGTGCAGCGGCGGCAGAAAGTCCGGCTCGTGGCCTGCAAAGTAAATGTCCAGCCAGCGTCTGGCTTCCGCAAGCGCGGGTGTGCCCTGCTCGGTACGCTCCGCAGGCAAATTCCGGGCAAAGTATTTCTGCCCGTCAAACCAAAGCCCCCTCATACCGATTTCATCTGCCGCCAGCAAAATCCCGCCTAGCGGCGAATCGTAATGTTGAATGAAAACCATGGCTTACACCTCGAAAAAAAGATTGGAATCCTGTGGAGCCTGTGCCCGGTTGGTATCCGTGTAGGCGCGAATTCCCGAGCAGACGGTGATCCTGTAGCTTTCAAACAGCGTCTCCCGCCCCTCCTTCTGGCACATGCGGTGCTGCATCGCGTTGCGCCAGCGTTCCACGGCGGCCTCATCCGTCCAGACGTTCAGGGAAAGCAGCTTGCCCTCCTCGTTCAGGCTGGAAAAGCGTTCAGCGCGGATGAAGCCTTCAAAGCCGGAAAGCATCGGTTTCAGCATGGCGGCAAGGCCGAGATATTTTTGCATGCCCGCTTTGGTTGGCTTCACTTCAAACAAAACAATGATATTTGCCATTTTATTTTCCTCCGATTCTGGCTTGAACATCTTTCATTTCCGGGATGGCCCCGCCTGCCACTGCCCAGAAATATAAACTTGCCACGCTGCAATAAGGGTGAAAACGATGACGGTACTTTTCAAACCGTTTGCGGTCAATTTTTCGGTGGTGATAGACCATGCGCAATCCCCGCTGGATGGCAAGGTCGTCGTAGCTGAAAATATCCGGGCGCTGCAGGCAGAACAGCAAGATCATCTCCGCCGTCCATACGCCGATCCCTTTCAGCCCGCTTAGCGCCCGGATCGCATCTTCATCGCGCATGTGTTCCACGGCATCCAGATCAAATATGCCTGTATGGACTTTTTCGGCAAAGTCCGTAATATATTCCGCCTTGCGGAACGTCATGCCAAACCCTTTCAGTTTGGAAACGCCTGCTGCCAGAATGGTTTCGGCGTTGACCTCGCCCAGCGCATCCTGCATCCGCTGCCAAATGGCTGCCTGTGCCTTGGTTGAAATCTGCTGTCCAACGATATGGTGAATGACGGATGAAAATAAATCGGAATCCACCGCACGGTTGATATGCCCAATGCGGTCAATGACCTCGCAGAGCCGCTTGTCTTTCTTTCGCAGACAGGAAAGCTCGGCTTCTCCGTATGAAAAATACACGGCCATCCTCCCTCTTGCGTTTTTCTCTGGCTTCGGTATAATTATATCGTAATTTAGCGAGCTGCGCTATCGAAAAACAGCCAAAAATTATCATAATTACGCCAAAACAGGGGAATGACCATGGAACAGCAAAATTATATTAACTCCGTCAATCTGAACAAGAACACGAATTTCCCGTATCTGGTGCTGGACGGGGTGGATGACAACAGCTATCCGCGCAATCCGGGGTTTCAGGTTATGCACTGGCTCGAGGATCTGCAGTTTATCGCTGTGCTGTCCGGCGAGGCAAAGGTCGTGACGCTGGAAAAGAGTGTTTTGCTGCATTCGGGCGAGGGCGCTTTCATCAACAAGAACGTGGTGCATCTGGTCCGGAAAAATGGCTCCTGTCACTACAAAAGCTTTGTGTTTCCGGACTTCTTTCTGAAATTCTACACAGATTGTCCGGCAAACCGCATCGTGGAGCAGTGGGCGGGAAAGGAAAACTTTCCGTTTTTTCACATTGAAAATCGGGAGGAACATCGAAAGGTACTGGCGCTGCTGCAAAAGCTATCCAATTTAGGGCGCCAGGAGACGCCATTCTATGCCTACGAAGTTTTGACGATGCTCCGTGCGCTATGGCTGGAGTTCTGCCGCGTTGCGCCGCTGCCGCAGGTATCGCTTCCGAAAAGCATCGTCGAAGAACGCATGACGGCGTTCCTGCGCTATATCGAACAGCATTATGCGGAACCCGTTTCGTTAGATGCACTTGCAGAAAGCGCGCATGTCAGCAAATCCGAATGCCTGCGCTGCTTCAAAGCATCGCTGCAGACTGCACCATACCAGTATCTGACGGAATATCGGCTTTCCAAAGCGGCGGAGCTGCTTGAGCATACCGACCTTCCGATCAGCGAGATCGCAATCCGCGCAGGTTTCTCGCAGACCAGCCATTTCGGAAAGCACTTTCGGGGGCAAACCGGAATGTCTCCGAGCGCGTATCGGAAGGCGAAGAAAGAGAAATGAAAGCAGCCGTTCACCGGCATTTGCCGCCTCTTTGCAAGCAGCTTGTTGCTCCGCTGCAATCTTCTATAGAGAGCGGACGCGCCATTTATCCGCGCTTCTGCGCCAGCAGCCAGGCCCACATGCGATCATCGGCGTATGCCTGTTCCCATGCTTCGTGATGCGCATCCGGGTAAATCGTCAGGCGCACATTCGCGCCGCTGCGCTGAGCCGCGCGCGCCATTTCCCTGCACAGATGCGCCGCGGCACAGCAGCGTTTCTGTAAAGGTCAGGGGCAGGCACAGGGATTGGGGCGCGCCGGTCATATTCACCGACACGCAAACGCAGTCCTGTGCAGCCCGGCGGCAATAGACGATAACGGCGTCCTGACAGGCATGCACGGGATAGTACACGTCTCCCCGGGCCAGCACGGGCAGCCCATGACGCAGGGCGGCCAGATCCCGGATTAGCGCCATGCGCGCCCGGCCTGCCTCCGTCTGGGCGAAGGACCAGTTGATGCGCAGATTGGGGGCGCAGAAGCGGCTGCCCAGAATGCTGTGGCGGGTCACATCCCCGATTTCATGGCCGCAGTACAGATAGGGTACCCCTCTGCCGGTGAAATTCAGGGCCAGCGCGCAATCCATCAGCGGCGCGCCCACGTCCTTTTCCAGCCGGTGATCCATGGCGTCGTTGACGAAATCATGGTTTTCCAGCCCGCGCCAGCCCAGCTTTCCGGCGGGCGTGCGTTCGTCCACCTCCTGAAAATGGCGGGTCAGCCATTGGGCAGAGATGTCGCCCCGGGTCAGCCAGCGCAGGGGATCGCCATAGGTGGTGCCATAATCAATATCAAACCCCGCCGCCAGATGGGCAGGATCGGAGCCCTCGTTTAACAGAATCACATCCGGTTTTTCCCGGCGCACCCGGCCAATTACCGCCTGCCAGAAATCGCAGGGGATCAGATCGCCGCAATCCGCCCGGAAGCCATCCGCCTTAAATTCCCGGATGAAATAGCACATGTTCTCTGCAAAATAATCGCGCACGGCGGGGTTTTCCAGATCAAAGCGTGGAAAGGGCCAATCGCTCTGCTCCACGGGCTTAAAGAAATCCGGGTGCTCCATTCGGAGGGCATTGCCCGGGCCGCAGTGGATATATACCACGTCCAGCAGCACGCCCATGCCCAGCGCGTGGGCCGCATGAATAAAATCCTTCAAATCCTGAGCCGATCCGTATTCCGGGTCGATTTTATAATAGTCCTTCACGCGGTAGGGATTGCGGGGATTCTGAAAGCCGCATTCCAGCATCCGGCGGCTCCAAAAGCGGGGGTTCATATCATCGTCCGCTTCGCAGACGGGGGTGAGATAAATCAGGTCCACGCCCAGGCGTTTGAGATGCGGCAGCATTTTCTCTGCACCCTTGAGCGTGCCCTCCGGCGTGAAGGGGCGCAGAAACAATTGATAAATCAGGGACGACGACAGATTTTCCAGAAAAGACGGCATGGCGCATTCTCCTTGCTTTGTAATTTTCAGGGGCGATAGAGGATTTCGGTCTTTGTATCCTCGGCCGTGTTGCTGCTCAGCAGCAGGCGCAGAGGCGCGCCCTCCACGTATATTCCGCATTCGCAGCCGATGGAGCGGTTGCCGTCCAACACGGGGTCCTCCATCACGGCGGGGGCGCGGCAGCCGCACAGATAGAGCAGGCTTCGATCGGCCATCACATTTCCCCGCATCAGGCAGCACAGGTTCACTGTGCCCTTTCCATAGGCGCTTGCGCTGAGGAAGGAGGAGCCGGGCAGCGCAGGATCCATATACCAGCCGCCCATATGATAATAATTGCAATCGGAAAAATGATTATATACATAGGAATTATACCAGTTGTTGGCCACGCCGCCATAAACGAACTGGCCCCAGCCGCCGATGCCGCCGCTGCGGATGATTTCCGCGCCATCTACCACGGTGTTGTTCTGGGCAGTGTAAAACTGCAGTGCGCCGCCGTTTTCTACCGTCAGATGAACGAAATACCAATTGCTGAACATGGCGTTGACCGTCAGGACGGAGGCTTCATCCGGCTCTGCGGCGAAAGGCGTATCGATCGTCACCATATGGCCGGATACTGCCGTTACCGTGCGGTACTGCCCCGCGCCCCGGCCCGAGAGAATGCACAATTTGCTGCCCGGCAAGGCGTTTTGCATATCCACAGTTTCGGGAAAAACGAATTGCTGCCCGCCGCCGGAAACGGGCCCGGCATAGTCGATCCCGGTAGCGATATCCGTGGTGAAGGATTCCCGGTTGTTATCCAGCACGTCCTGAATGCGGGTGCGGGCGAAATAGAAGTTGTCGCCGCCAAAGCCGGTGGTCCATTCCCGGATTTCGCAATCTTCGATGATGGCGTTATGCAGCGTGCCCAGGGGCATCCAATCGTCCACGGCGCTTTTCCCCCAGAAGGCGGTATCCTGGATCAGCAGGAAATCCATGGCGTGGAGATGGGAAAAGGGCCGGCCCGACCAGGAGAAATCGCACCCGGTGATGCTTATGTTTTCGCCGGTGATGCGCAGCATGTCGGTTTGATCCATCATCGTTTCTCCCAACAGCTGGCATCGTTCGGGGAAATTGTATTTGGCGTGGCGAGCGGTCATCAGATTGCCGGCAAAGTTGAAGGATTGGGCGCATAGCTGTTCCAGGGCCACGGGCAGCGTCTGTTCGCCGTCCGAAAGCGTTGCATCGGTCAGGGCGCTTAGCGCCTCGCCGCGCACACAGAGAGCATCCCCGGGGCGGGCAACGGTATTTCCTGTATAAAAAATGATGGGCTGCGGCATGGCTTTCCCTCCTTAAAATAGGGCTGCTTGCATGATAATTCATCCACTCGCCCCTTGCAAGGCTGGGAGAAGAAGATTCAGTAATTTGTTAGAAAACGGAGAAATAGGTGAATTATTCGCCATAATTATCAACAATTTCCCGTTTCCACAGGCCGCACACCTATGCTATAATAAAAATGACTATCTATATGAATAGGGGGCGGCGGCCATGGATGAGGAATATTATCAGCTGATCATTGTGGACGATGAAGAACAGGCGCGCCGCCGCCTGGCCAAATATCTGGACTGGCATCAGCTGGGCTTCCATGTGGCCGCCACGCTGGAGGACGGCTCGGATGCCATTGCCTATCTGCAAAAGTATCCAGTGAACGCCATCCTCACCGACATCCAGATGTTTCAGGTATCCGGGCTGGAGCTGGCCCAGTGGGTGCAGGCCCAGCGCAGCGATATCCGGGTGGTGATTCTGTCCGGCTACGATGAAATTGAATACGTCCACGCCGCCATTGAAAGCGAAGCGGTGGATTTTCTGGTCAAGCCTGTGATGAAGGATGCGCTGATCCGGGCGTTTGAGAAGGTGCGCAAAAAGCTGGATGAGCAGAAGGCGGGCCGTTATTCCCTGCGGCATCTGACCAGCCAGGCGTTGGAGGAAAAGGAAAACGCGCTGGCTTGCGCCGCAGCCGTCGGGAATCTGGCTGCGCTGGAAGGGGCATGGCAGGGCTGGCAGGACGCAGTTCAGGGCGCGTCCGGCGCCACGGCGTCGGCGCTGGCGGTACGGCTGATGAAAAACGTGTATCAGCGGCTGGAGCACGAGGGCATGCTGATGCCGGAAGAATACAGCCGGGAAGCGGCTTATCGCCAGCTGGACGTCATGCAGGGCCGGCCGAATCTGGCCGTTGTTCATGTGCTGGTGCAGCGCGCTGCCTGCGCAGGATGATCTGCCGCGCCGGGCCAAGCAGTGGATTGCCGCGCATTTAAGCGAGGATTTTTCGCTGGAGGACGTCTGCTCCGCGCTGTATGTAAGCAAGGGGCATTTATGCCGGGAATTCAAAAAGGCCACGGACGACACGGTGATGGGCTATGTGGAAAAGCAGCGGATGGAAAAGGCGGCGGCGCTGCCGCTGCGCCATCGCTACAGTTATGCCCAGCTTTCCGCGCTGGTGGGCTATAAGGACAGCCATTATTTCAGCAGGGTTTTTCATAAATATATGGAACGCCGCGCTGCTCAGGACAGCGCAAAGGAGAAATGAATCATCATGATAAAGCTGCCAAGGGGATGCAGGAGGTGGAGCGGATTATCCAATCGGTGTATGATCTGCGCTCCACCAATTCGGCCATGCAATCCCAGCTGAATGAGCAGATTCATGAATTTTCTCTGGAGCAGGTGCAGGCGCTGCAGCATCAGATGGACCCGCATTTCCTCTATAACGTGCTGGATTATTTCCGCCGGGTGGCCATTGATGAGCTGGGTGAGGGAAACGCGCTGGAGGAAATGGCGCGCACGCTTTCGGAATATTTCCATATTGCCCTGCGGCGCAGCGATTATCTGGTGCCGCTGCGGGATGAGCTGCATCATGTGGATCTGTTCATGCAATTATATGCCTATCGTTATGCCGGGCGGCTGCAGGTGCACCGGGATGTGCCGGAGGATATGCTGGACTGCCGTGTGCTCAAGCTCAGCGTGCAGCCCATCGTGGATAACGCCATCAAGCATGGGCTGCGGCCCCGGCGCTATATGGGCAATATCTGGATTGGCGCGCATCGGGAGGAAGAAGGCGTGATCGTGGTGACGGTGGAAAACGATGGGGAGCGGATGCCGGAAAAGGAGCTGGCCCGGATGAACGCTCAGCTGGCCCATCCCGAGGCCAGCGATCTGGATGAGCATATCGGCCTGTCCAATATCGCCCGGCGCATCCATTTGCTGTTTGGCACCTCCTTTGGCGTTTCTTTGCAGAATACGCCTACGGGGATGATCGCCGTAATGCGTCTGCCCGAGCGGGTGTCAGGCATGGCGGACCCTCCTGCTTCTGCCCCGGCGCCGAAAGAACGCCAATAACGCATGCCCCCCGCGGCCCTTCGTTCCAAAGCGAGGGGCCTTTTGTTTGCACAAAATGATAATATTTTTCCCAATATGTTAATTTTTTCTCGCTTTGAAGCGGCGGAAATCTGTGCCATAATGGGGTCATGAAAAAAGCGGGCGTGAGGCAGGGGCTTTTCCGGCTGCCGGAGCACGCCGTCCTGAGCTTTTTTGGGGGAGGAATGGAGCATGAGCCTGAAACCTGTGCAAATTCGGCCGGTTCGGAAAAAAGAGCGCGCGCTGGTAAACTTTCGAAAGAACTGGCAGTATCTGCTGCTGTGCGCGCCATCGGTAATCGGCTATATCTTTTTTCATTTTGTGCCGCTGGCGGGCATCATCATGCCGTTTACCAAATACACCTATCGGGACGGCATTTTCGGCAGCAAATGGGTGGGCCTGAAAAACTTCACCACCCTGTTTCGCTCTCCGGCGTTTGGCAAGCTGATCCGCAACACCGTGTCTTACAGCACGTCGTTTATCATCATTGGCCACGTGATCGCCATTTTCACGGCGCTGATGCTCTATGAGCTGTCCGGCAAAAAGCTCAAGAAGCTGTATCAGACCAGCATGATGATTCCCAACTTTCTGTCCTGGGTTATCGTGGGGTATGTGACCTACGCCATCCTCCATCCCTCTTTTGGCTTCCTGCGCCAGATCCGCGACGCTATGGGCCTGCCTTATTACGATGTGTATACGGACCCCACCTGGTGGCCCCTGATCCTGACGCTGACGGCCATTATTACGCCTGCCTGATGGGCATTGATCCAACGCTCTTTGAAGCCGCCGTGATTGACGGCGCCACCCGCTGGCAGCAGCGGCGATACATGGCGCTGCCGGCGCTGGTGCCCCTGATTACGCTGTTCCTTATTTCCGCTGTGGCCGGCATTTTCTCCAATGACTTTGGCCTGTTCTATACCATCCCCCGCAACGTGGGGCTGCTCTATGAAACCACAGACGTGATCAACACCTACGTTTACCGCGGCCTGCAAAACGGCAGCTTGCCTATCCGCTGTCCCGGAGCAATTTCAGATACAAGCCCATTATCCAGCGTTATCTGCTGGTGACGATGCTCTTTGGGGCGGGCACCATCCCCACCTATATCGTCTACACTCAGTATTATCATCTGGGCGACAGCCTGCTGGTGTATATGCTGCCCTGCATCTGCGGTGGCGCGGGCACCACATTCATGCTGCGGGCGTATATGAAGGGCCTGTCCGAATCGCTGTATGAATCGGCGGAGCTGGATGGCGCATCCGAGCTGCGCATCTTCTTTTCCATTGTGCTGCCCCTGTCCGTGCCCATGGTCGCGGCGCTGTCCTTCATGAGCCTGGTGGGGCGGTGGAGCGATTGGGGAACCTCGCTGGTCTATATCCGCGATCCTGATAAATACACGCTGCATATCTGCTTCAGCGCATTCTGTCTCAGGAATCGTTTATGAAGCAGATGGCCCAGAATCCGGTGGAGGGCGTGGACATGAGCTCCTATACCGCGCCCACGGAAACCTTGCGCTATGCGATGGTCATCATTGCGGCGGCCCCATGCTGGTGGCATTCCCATTCTTCCAGAAGTATTTCTCCAAGGGGCTGACCATCGGCTCTGTGAAGGGCTGACGCTTTTCCCTGTCAAGAAAGGGACGGTTTTCCCTTTCAATATAGAAGGAGGTTGTTTCCATGAAAAAGTCTCTGGTTGCCCTGTTGCTGGCGCTGGTGATGATCGTCACCTGCGTCCCCTTCTCCCTGGCTGCTGATGAGACCGTTACCCTGAACGTTTGGGTGGGCGGCTATAAGCAGAAGGATTCTGACCGGGTGTAGGAAGCCGTGAATGAAAAGCTGGCGGAATACCTGCCCAACACCAAGCTGAACATCGTGCCCATGACTATGTGAACTGGACCAAGGAAGAAGTTTACGAAATCTACAAGAACGTGTACGGCTGGGATGTGGAAATCGCCGTTTGCAACCCCGTGCAGACCAAGGGCGGCCGCGGCTTCTCCTCCGGCGTGGGCATCCCCTGCACCTCCAAGAACCCCGAGCGCGCCATGCAGCTGATTAACCTGCTCCATAGCAGCAAGGGCCAGGATCTGTTCCGCCTGCTGGTTTACGGCATTGAGGGCGAGCATTATACCGTGAACGAAGATGGCACCGTCACCTTCGCCAACCCCAACGGCCGGGAAAGCGCGGATTCCACCTATGGCCTGTCTGACTGGGCCGTGGGCTCCAACCCAAGGATCGGGAAATCGTCGTCAAGCAGGTTGAGCTGGCCAAGAACGCTGTGGCCAATCCTCTGGACGGCTTCGTGTTTGATTCCTCCGCGGTGAACGATCAGCTCAATAACTGCACCTCCTTCGTCTGGAACAATCTGTTCGCCATGGTAATGGACGATTGGCAGGCGCGCCGCGAACAGCGCGATAAGGATTTCGAAAGCTGCGGCGTGCAGGAAGTGATGGATGAGCTTCAGCGCCAGATCACCGAATTCGTCACTGAAAACAATATCACTGGCTGGCCGGATCGCCGCCAGGCTGCGGGCATGGAATAAGCTGTCCGCAGGCAAAGAAAAAAGGCGGGGGAGCCAGGCGCTCCTCCGCTTTTCCAATCGGCCATAAGGGGAATGCATCCGATTCCCGGATGGCTGCAGCCCTTTGAAATCATCATGGGAGGAAAATATCGATGCATGGGAGGAAAATATCGATGGATCGTATCTATTTCCCATCCTTTGACGGCGAGCAGATTTCCCTGCTGCTGGCGCGCCCGGCAGGCGGGGAAGCGCGGCCCTGCGTGGTGTTTCTGCATGGCGGGGCCTGGCGCTTCGGGCTGGCGGATTCCTATGCGCGGCATGCGGAATACGCTGTCTCCCGAGGCGCGGTGGGCGTATCGGTGGAATATCGGCTGGCCACGGAGGGCCGCACCGTGCACCATTGCATCCGCGACTGCGTGGCCGCCATGCGTTATTTGCGGGAAAATGCGGCGGCGCTGGGCATTCTGCCGAACAAGATTTGCGTCTGCGGCGAATCCGCAGGCGGGCATCTGGCCCTGTGTCTGGGCACGCCGGCCATTGTGGCCGATCCGGAAGCCCGGCCTGACTATATTATCAATTTCAACGGCGCGGTGGACCTGACCGGGCGGCTGAACTGGGAGCTGTTTGGCCGATGCGATATGGAGACGGTGACGCCGGATACGTGGCTGGAAAAATACCGGGCCGGGGCGGCTGTATCCCCGCTTCTGCAGGCCGGGCCGGGCAACACCCCTGTGACCCATATGCAGGGGCTGAACGACGAAATCATTTTTCCCTATGAAACCGCCCAGCTCCATGACCGGCTGCTCGCCTGCGGCGTGGAAAGCCGGCTGATTCTGCTCCCGGGGCAAAAGCATTCGTTCATCCTGTTCCATTATCAATCGCCGGATGAAACCGTGCAGAAATATCTGGATATGGCGGGGGATATTCTGGCGGAAAAGGGCTTTTTGCAGTAAATATATAATGCGGGGGAACCACTCTTGAAGCCAGAAGAATGGTTCCCCCGCGCTTTTTCCAAGAAAGCTGTATGAGCTTGAGGAGACGCGGACATTTTTCCTGGGCAGGCCTCCTGGAGGGCGCAGAAATGGTGGCCGTACAAAAACGGCAAGAGACGATTAACCGGAAGGCATTCGGCAAGATTTTATCCCTTGGGGCCATTCCAAAGGCCATGCCCAAAACCAACAAACATTACCAAATTGCAGGGCGGACAAGAGAGCCGCCCCAGAGGCTTGTTATTCTCCTTGACGCCGCGGCGTTAAACGCAGGAGGCCGTTTTCATCCGGGCAGAGAAGCAGGCCTTTTTTTGTTTGCATCACGAACCCGGAAACCGCCAGGAAATAGGCGTGTCCATGATGGGAAAAGCGCAGGGCATGCGGTTCCCAGCCGGTAAAGGCGGATGCTTCCGGAAGCCAGCGCAGCAGCAGGCAGCCGCTGCCGCGCAGCGTTATGCTGCTTTCCGTCAGCACCAGCATCTGCCCGGGCCAGGAAACAAGCAGCCTGTTTTCATTCTGGGGGATGGCAGTCATGGCCGCAGGCGCAAGCGGCTGTCCCTCGGTATCGGTCAGCCATCCGCCGGCCAGCACCCCGCGGCCGCTCATCCGATTGCCATCCATGATCGGGAGGTTATCATAAATGAACGCGTCCGTCTGGCAGGGAGCGGCGAGATAGCGCTCAGGATAATCCTGATCGAAGCAGAATAAATCCCGAATGCGAATCCCGGAGGCATCGCCGTACAGATTCAGCCGGTATGCCTTGCAGTCAAACCAGATAGACTGCGCCTGACGCTGGCCGAAGGGCGCAAGCGCACAGACGCTGGTAGGCGGCGTAAGCGCATATTGGCGGCGAAACCAGCGGCCTGTTTCACCCAGGGGCTCCACCTGCAGCCTTCCCTCCCGCCGCCAGGCGGCGAACAGCGGCAGCTGCATTTCCAGCCCGGGCCCCATGCGCGGCCATCCGAAGCTGTTTTCCTGGCCCGCCTGGGCATAGGAAAAGCCAAGGGCGGCGGACGAAAAATTCTGTGCCATAAACCATTGCACCCAGGCCTCATTGCCGCCGGAAAGGGGATACACAGGCTCCAGAGAGGCCACCTGCTGCCGATGAGGCGCGCCTTCATCCAGGCGCAGCCCCATATCGTATTGCACCACGGGGTCGCTTCCCAGCATGCGAAATACGGGAATCGAAATCTGCGCCGCCCGCTGCTGGGCCGGGGCGAAGGCATTTTTGCGGCTGGGATAGTACGCCTGGTTCCAATAGCCGCCCCAAAGGGTGTAGCCATCCGTGCCCCATTGATCCTTGCAAATGCAGGCGGCGGCGATGGCGTAATGCGATTCCAGATAGGAAAGGGAATGGGCGTCGATCATCCAAGAGCCGATCACCTGGGCCTCCCGGCCAAATACCTGACGAAACTTCTGAAAAACCGCGTCGATCAGGGCTTCACGTTCTGCAGGGGCGTATCCCACGGAAAAGCCCGCGTAAGCACGCCAATCCCAGTCCATGCCCGGCCGGCCCCGCCAGGGCAGCCCGGCGGCCAGCGCATGCGTCTGACACATCTCCAGCCAGATACCCAGCTCAAACTGGCCGGGATCCAGATCCCGCAGCAGGGTTATGATGTCCTCCCGCTCCAGCGCATTATATTGCAGCAGAAAGGTTCCGGGCAGACGATATTTTTGCATCAGCGCGATTTGCTTTTGCACCGGCAGTGCCAGATCCAGGGCGCGATCCCGGGGCTCAGAGCCGCGAATGAAATGCACGAGATTCAGCCGATTATTCAAGAAAAGCATCCTTCCTTCTTTTTTGCTGCAGCCATTATATCAACGTGGGAAACGCTGCGTCAATGATGCATTTTGCAGAAATATAAAGAAAAAATTCCGTAAAGAGCCGGGCCCTCGGGCCGTCCGTGCTCAGGCACATTGGGCTGCGAACCGCTATTGCCGGCTAAAAAATGAAGCCGTGAGCATCCATCGCCATGGAAAAGCCGCTGAAAGCGTCCTAATGCGCCGGGGGAGCCACTGGGCTATCCTGCCGGGCCGCCGCGGCCTGACGATAGGCCGTGGGGGACTGGCCATAGGCCCGCAGAAACAGGCGGTTAAAATAGGTGATGGTGGGGAAGCCGCAGTCCAGGGCGACGTCCAGCACGGTTTTGTTCCTTTCCTCTTGCAGCTGCCGGGCCGCCCGGGCCAGCCGCAGGCGGTTGAGATACGCATGGAAAGAGCAGCCCATCTGCCGCCGAAACAGCCGCCCCGCGTATTGAGGATTGATATGATACAGCCGGGCCACGTCTTCCAGCCGCACGGTTTGCTGCCAGGAAGCCTCGGCATACCGGCGGATGGCATCCACCGCCCAATGCCCCTCCGCGGCGGAGGCCTGGCCGCTTTGCCGGTACAGCGCTTGAATATATCCTGCCACCAGTCGGGCTATGGCCAGATACGGCTCCAGCTCCGTCACCGGCTCAAAGGCCTCCGCTTCCGCCTGCAGCCGGGGCAGCGATGCGCCGGTGAAGCGGCAGGCGCTTTCCCGCAGCCGCGCTTCCCGCGCCGGCTCTGCCGACAGATTGCTCAGATATACGATGCAGGCCACCCGTCCGTTGATTTCCACCGGCTGAGCCACCTTGAACACCCCATAGCAGCAGGGACCGTAAAACAGCGCCCGCTCCTGCTGGGCCCGGTCGTTGGCCAGGGTTTTGCAGCGCATGCAGGCCCGGTAGCCCCGGGGTGTGGCCTTGGCTGTATCGCAGAAGGCCGTGGCATGCACCTGAAACCGATCGGGCAGCACCAGCGCCGGGGATTGCAGCACCCCCGAAATATCATGCACGCAGATGTGCATTCCCTTCCCCCGGCACAGCCCTTCCAGCAGCTGCCGCAAAGGCGCCAATTCTTCTGCCATTGCCGTTTTCCTCATTTCACAAAATCAACATTTTTTTGGAATTATAACAAATAAATCCGATTTGTGCAAGCGATTCTCTGCTTTGTGGAGGAATTACAGCCGGGCGGCAGCTATAATAAAAGAAAAAAGCGAAAGGACAGGGAACCGGATATGGAGCGATTTGATGTATTGGTGGCAGGCGGCGGCTTTGCGGGGGCTGCGGCGGCCATTGCGGCGGCCCGGCAGGGGGCGCGGGTGATTCTGGTGGAGCAGTATAATTGTCTGGGCGGGGCGGCCTGCAATGCACTGGTGAACCCCTTCATGCCCTATGGAACGCATATGCCAGAAACGGGGGAATGGAGAGCCCTGTGCAACGGCATTTTTGCGCAGGTGCTTTCCGGCCTGAGGGAAATGGATGCGCTGGGAAACGACGGCCAGACTTTTGACGAGGAGGCGCTGAAGCTGCTGCTGAACCGCATGGCCATTCAGGCGGGGGTGCGGCTGCTGTTCCATGCGCAGATTGCGCAGGCGCAGGCGGAAAACGGAGAAATCCAATCCGTTCTTTGCGCCACGCCCGGCGGCATGATTACGCTGGAGGCGGACACCTATATTGACGCCACAGGCGATGGCACCCTTTCCATGCTGGCAGGCTGCGCATTCCAGCTGGGCCGGGAGCGCGATCACCTGTGTCAGCCCATGACGCTGTGCTTCCGGATGGATCAGGTGGATAAAGAGCAGTTCCGGCAGCACCGGGCGGAGATCAATCCCCTGTATCAGCAGTTCCAGAAGGAAGGAAAAATCAAGAATATCCGGGAGGACGTGCTGATTTTTGACACGCTCCACAACGGCGTGCTGCATTTCAATTCCACCCGCATCGTGCGCCGGGATCCCACCGATGCGTTCGATCTGACGCAGGCGGAGATCGATGCCCGGGAGCAGGTGGACGAGCTATGGCGTTTCCTGCGGGACAACATTCCGGGCTTTGAGCACAGCCGGGTGCTGTCCACCGCCCTGCGGATCGGCGCGCGGGAAAGCCGGATGATTGCCGGGGAATACTGCCTGACGCAGGAGGACCTCAAGGCCTGCACCAAGTTCTCCGACGGCATTGCCGCAGGCAATTACGACATTGATATTCACAACCCCGAGGGCAGCGGCACCAGCCATTATTACTTCGCCCCCGGCACCTGGTATACCATTCCCTATCGCTGCCTGCTGCCCAGGGATATGAAAAACCTGCTGGTGGCGGGACGCTGCATTTCTTCCACCCACGAAGCGCAGGCGTCCTATCGCATCATGCCCATCGTCTGCTGCATCGGCGAAGCGGCAGGCACGGCCGCAGGCGTGGCGCATCAGGCGGGCGTTTCGCTGCGGGATGTGGATATCGCCAAGGTTCGCACGCTGCTTCAGGCGGGCGGCGCACCCATTTGATACAGCAGAAGGCAAACTGACAGCGCCCGAAAACGCGCCCCGGATGGAAAAGCGGACGATTCATCGCTTCTTCTTCCATCCGGGGCGCGTTATAATTGTTTCCCGCGCATTTTTGAGGTCAGCGTTTTCGGCGGTATTCCGAGGGCGTGCAGTCGTTGGCCTTGCGGAAAGCCTTGCTGAAGGCATAAATATCCGAGAAGCCGGTTTCCTCCGCCACCTGCCGGACGGACATTTCCCGGGAGAGCAGCATGCCCTTGGCTTTTTCCATGCGGGTGAGATGAATATAATGCTTTGGGGGCAGGCCGTAAATCAGCGTGAACAGCTTGCGGAAATACACCTCGCTCACGCCCGACAGCTCGGCCATGGTTTTGCAGTTCAGGCCGGGGTCATAGATATGCGCTTCCAGATAATCCAGCCCCGGCTGGATGCGCTTCTTTTTCTGATCGGCAATATAGGCGTTTTCCAGCTGGAGATCCATGTAATAAAACAGGCGATACAAGCCGCTCATGCAATAGGAAAGATAGCCTGCCTTGCGGAAGGTGTAGGCCTGCTCGATTTTATTGAACAGGGACAGCACCTCCACGTCGTTATGAATCAGAAAGCTCTGCAGCGTGTCTCCGGCCTGCTGTGCTTCAAATTCCAGCAGGATGCATTCGCCCTTTTCCTGACAGTTGAAGGTATACGTAGCCCCGGCGGGAATGAACACGATGTGGTTCCGATCGGAAACATAGCTTTTTCCATCCTGCACAAATTCGCTGTGGCCAGAAATTTTATAACTCAGGGTACATTGGGGCCGGTCCTTCACCACATAATGGCCGAGCAGGCGGTTTACCCGGTTAACGGCCACAACCCGCTGAATCAGAACATCGGAAAGGCGCATGGAACCTCCTTAAAAACAGGCGTTTTGGGACAAAACCTGCATTCTCATTATAAACAAAATCACGGATTTGACAAGGCGGCTGAGAAAATAAGTATCAAAAATGACAAATGTATCATGAAAACCATTTACACAGATGTCTCTTTTGCATAAAATAGGGGACAGATTTGTAAACACGAGGTAAAGAGGGTGGAAGGTGTGCACGCGGTCATAAGAACGGAGAAAAAGAGGTCTTTCCTCGACCGCCTGGGCAGGGATATGCGGCGGTACTGGCGGGTGTATGTGATGCTGCTGCCGGTGGTGGCGTTTTATCTGGTTTTCAAGTACGGCTCGATGGGCTATCTGGTGATTGCCTTTCAGAATTTCAAGCCGGCCAAGGGCATTCTGGGCAGCCAGTGGGTGGGCCTGGACAACTTTGTGAAATTCTTTAACAACAGCTATTGCTGGCGGTTGATTCGGAACACACTGCTGCTCAATGTGTTCGGCATTCTCTTTTCGTTTCCTGCGCCCATTCTGCTGGCGCTGATGATTAACGAGGTGCAGCAAAAGGCGCTGAAGAAAACCATCCAGACCATCAGCTATATTCCCCATTTCATTTCGCTGGTGGTGGTTTGCGGCATGCTGCGGGAATTCTGCTCCTCCGGCGGCCTGTTCAACAGCATGCGTGCGCTGCTGGGCCTGGAGCGCTATAACCTGCTTACCGATCCGTCGCTGTACCGCACGATTCACATCGGCTCGGGCATCTGGCAGAGCGTGGGCTGGAGCAGCATCATCTATCTGGCCACCCTTTCCGGCGTGGATACGCAGCTCTATGAGGCGGCGTACATCGATGGGGCGAACAAATTCCAGCGGATCCTGCATGTGACGCTGCCGGCGCTGGTGCCGATTATCACGGTGCAGTTTATCATGCGTATCGGCCACATCATGAGCCTGGGCTATGAGAAAATCATCCTGCTGTATAACAGCACCATCTATGAGACGGCGGACGTGATCTCCACCTATCTGTATCGCTATGGCCTGCTGGGCGCGAAATACGGCATGGGCACGGCCATCGGCCTGATGAATTCCGTCATCAACATCATCATCCTGGTGAGCGTCAATAAAGCGTTTTCCCGGCTGACTGAGAACAGCCTCTGGTAAAAAGGGGGGAGAAAAGCATGGCCATTGTGGAAAACAAATCCAGGGGAGAGCGGATCTTTAACGGGGTCAATATCTTTATTCTGTTGCTTCTGACGCTGATTTTCTTCTACCCGCTGTGGCATTGCCTGATGGCTTCCTTCAGCGATCCGGGCAAGCTGCTGGCCAATTCGGGCGCGCTGCTCTGGCCGGCGGGCTATTCTCTGCGGGGCTATGAAGCCGTGCTTAGCAATCAGAACATCCTTACAGGTTATCAGAACACGCTGTTTTACGTGATTGTGGGCACATCGCTGAGCATGGTGCTCACGCTGGTGGGGGCGTATGCTCTCACGCGGCAGGGCCTGATGCTCAAAAAGCCCATCATGGTGATGATCGTTATCACCATGTATATCGGCGGCGGCATGATCCCGGATTTCATGGTGGTGAGCAAGCTGGGGCTGTTTGACAGCCGCTGGTCCGTCATTCTGGCCACCGCGATTACCACCTATAACCTGATGGTTATGCGCACGGCCTTTTTGCAGGTGCCCCATTCGCTGGAGGAAAGCGCCATGCTGGACGGGGCCAACGATTTTGTGATTCTCTGGCGGATTCTTCTGCCGGTGACCAAGGCCACGATCGCCGTGGTGGCGCTGTTCTACGCCGTGGGCCGCTGGAATGCATGGTTTAATGCCTCCATCTTCCTGCGCAGCCGCTCGAAATATCCGCTGCAGCTGTTCCTGCGGGAAATCCTCATTGCCAATCAGACCAGCGGCAACGATGGCGTGACGTCCGAGGACGGCATGTTCTATCTGGAGGAAGTCATCAAATACTGCACCATTATCGTTTCCACCGTTCCGATTCTGTGCATCTATCCCTTTGTGCAGAAGTATTTTGTCACGGGCGTGATGCTGGGCTCCGTGAAGGGGTAAAAAAGTGCTTTATGCGGATACCCGCATAAAAATATGAAAGGAGAGACCTCAATGAAAAAGATTCTGGCTCTGGCTCTGGCAGTGGCGATGCTGCTGTCCTGCGGTGCGGCGCTTGCGGAAGAAGAACGCATGACCGACCGCTTCATGCCGCCTCATGTGAATGAGGGGCAGTATCCCGTTCCCGGCAACAAGACCCTTTCCTGGTGGATGGAAATCAACAAGTCCGCCGTGGCGTTTATCAGCAGCTATGCGGAAAACACCGCGTATCAGGAAATCGAAAAGCAGACCGGCATCAACATCGAATTCATCCATCCTACCGTGGGCATGGCCAAGGAACAGTTTAACCTGCTGTTCATGGACACTGGCTCTCTGCCCGACATCATCATGCTTTCCAACGACACGTGGTATGAAGGCGGCCTGAACCAGATGTACGAAGACGGCCTGATTATCGACGTCGCGCCGTATCTGGAGCAGTATGCCCCCCAGTATAAGTCTCTGGTGGATGGCAATCGCGCCGCCAGCAAGAAGATTTATCAGGGCGACAATGCGGATCGCATCTACGGCTTCTATCGGATGGACCTGGGCAAGGCCATTCCCTTCAACCGCTGCATCTGCCGCGCGGACTGGCTGGAAGAATTCGGCATGAGCGTGCCCACCACCATCGCGGAATACGAAGCCTATTTCGACGCCGTGCTGGCCAATAAGCCGGGCGTGACCCCCTTCTATATGTCTCTGTCCGACAGCAGCCAGCAGGTGCTGCTCATGGGCGCGTTCGATATGTACTGCAACTGGTATCAGATCGACGGCCAGGCGCATTATTACGCCAATGAGCCCGCCTATAAGGATTATCTGGCCCTGATGAACAAATGGTATGAAAAGGGCTACATGAGCAAGGACCTGGCCACCCTGACCAGCAACGAAGTGTACGCCCTCTTTGACGGCGGCCAGCTGGCCTGCTATACCGGCAACGTGGACCAGGCCTATGACCGTCTGCTCAGCGTGGAAGGCGTGAAGCAGACGCCCTGCCCCTACATGCGCAAGGAAGCAGATTCCAAGCTGCATACGGACATCTCCAACGCCCCTGTGAGCAGCGGCCTGGCGTATGTGTCCGTGATTACCACCAACTGCAAGGATGTGGAAGCGGCTGTGCAGCTGCTGAACTATTCCTACACCTGGGAAGGCGCTGTCATCGCCGGCGTGGGCGTGGAAGGCCTGACCTTTGAATGGAAGGACGGCGTGCCTTACTACACCGACTACGTTCTCAACAACCCCGATGGCAAGACCGCCGGCAACATCGCCTACTGCGACCGGATTCATCTGGGCAGCAAGATGTGGTGGGGCGACAACATGACCGGCCCCTACACCGGCAAGGCCATCAACCGCAAGCTGTATAGCGATGACCCCAACGTGGACAACGCCTATGTGATGCCCGCCATCAACCTGAGCACCGAGGACACCGAACGCCGCAACGAGATCATGGCCGAGGTGGGCACCTATGTGGCCGAGATGAAGTTCGCCTTCATCACGGGCAAGGAGTCTCTGGACAACTTTGACAAGTACGTGGAAAAGGTAAACAGCCTGGGCCTGCCCGAAGCGATTGAAATCACGCAGCGCGGCCTGGAGCGTTACTTCGCAGACTAATTTGAGCTTATTTGCAACGGTATCGCTTTATGCGATACCGTTGCAAATAGTGGATAGCGGAAATTGTCCCAAGGCGACGCCTGGCGGCGCTTTGGGACAGCGGCTGCTGTAATTTGAGGAAAGATGCGGAGGTGCCGAGCACATATGGATTTTGAAGGAAAAAATGTCTTTGTCACAGGCGCGGGCGGATATATCGGATCCTTTACCGCAAAAGAATTTGCATCGCGCGGAGCGAAAGTGACTGTGTTTGACCAAAACGCGGCGGGCGTTAAGAAAACCGTGGATGAGATTAACGCGGCGGGCGGAACGGCCATCGGCGTGACGGGAGATGTGACTTCTTCGGCTTCTGTGGACGAAGCGGTGAAAAGCGCCGTGGAGCGGATGGGCGGCCTGGATATCATGGTGCATGCCGCGGGCGGCAGCGCACGGGACGAGAACCGTCCGCTGGTGCAGCAGACAGACGAGGTGATCGACCGAATTATCAAGGTGAATCTGTACGGCGCGTTTTATACCGCGCGTGCGGCGGCGCGCATTATGATCGCGCAGGGGCGTGGCGGACGGATTATTCCGTTTTCCTCCGTTATCGGCTATAACGGCTGCCGCAACCTGGCGGATTATTCCGCTGCAAAAGGCGGCGTGATCGCGATGGTGAAATCGCTCGCCAAGGAGCTGGGCGAATATAAAATCACGGTAAACAGCGTCGCCCCCGGCATTGTGATGCGGCCGGAGGAAAAGGCCAGCGACCATCGCGCCCTGGAAACGAACGAGCTGCATCAGAAATGCACCGCAGCGGACGTCGCGAAGCTGGTATGCTTCCTGGCGTCCGAGGATGCGGGATTCATTACAGGACAGACGTATGTGGTAGACGGCGGGCGCGGGCTGGCGCTGAAGGGAACGGATTGAGATGAAAGCTTTAACAGCGCAGGCGCTGCGGCAGGAAGCGGGTGCACTTGAAGAAAAGCTGACGGATATCTATCATCGGCTTCATATGCACCCTGAACTGGGTTTTCAGGAAAAGGAAACGGCAGAAATGATTCGGGCGGAGCTGACGAAACTCGGCCTGCCTTTTACGGCAGCGCAAACCGGGACGATCGTCGATCTGCCGGTAGATGGCAAAATGGAAAACGCCATTTTGCTGCGCGCGGATATTGACGCGCTGCCCATCACGGAGGCCACAGGCCTGCCCTATGCCTCGCAGAATCCGGGCGTGATGCACGCCTGCGGCCATGACAGCCATGCCACTATGCTCCTTGGCGCGGCGCAGCTGCTGCAAAGCCATCAGGATGCGCTTCGCCGGCCGGTGCGCCTTGTTTTCCAGCCGGCGGAAGAAACGCTGGGCGGCGCTTCATTTATGATCGCCCAGGGCGTGATGCAGGATGTGGCGGAGGCCTATTGCATGCATGTGCGCTCGGATCCCCAGGTGGGTCTGTTTTATCTGGCGGATGGGTGCATCAACGCCTCCTGCGATAATTTTGATGTGATCGTCCGGGGCAAGGGCTGCCATGGGGCGTATCCCGAGGGCGGCGTGGACGCGGCGGTGATCGGTGCCCATGTGCTGCTGGCGCTGCAGGAGCTGCTGTCCCGGGAAACCTGGGCGGGGGATAACGCGGTGCTGACCATCGGGCACATGCACGGCGGCACGGCACGGAATATTCTCTGCGGCGAAATGACGCTGGAGGGCACGCTGCGCACCATGCGGCCGCAGGTTCGCCAGCGGCTGTACCAGCGGATTGGCCAGGTTGCGTCCGGGATTGCCTGCGCGCTGCGGGGCGAAGCGGAGGTTGTGTTCCGGGAAAAGTGCGCCTGCGTGCAGAATGATGCAGCATGCCTCGCCTATGCCGGGCAGACCATCCGGCAGCTGTGGGAGGATGATCGCGTTCGGAAGGCCTCGGGGCTGTCCATGGGCTCGGAGGACTTTGGAGAATTTACGCAGCGGGTTCCCGGCGCTAAGGTGTCCATCACCACCGGGTATACCGAAACCATTCATACGCCCCAGTTCCGCATTAACGAGGGCATGCTGCCGCTGGGCGCAGCGTTCTTTGCCGCGCTGTGCCTGAACCGGGAATAGGAGGAAAACGATGGTGAAGCTGTTTGCGCTGGCGGCGGTGCTGCTCACGGCGCTGCTGCTGCCTGCGGCCCATGCGGAGGAAGAAAAACAGCCGCTGGCGCTGCGGGAATTTTCTGAAGCGGAAGGCCTGTTCTATCGGAATCCGCATCTGAGCGGCGTGGCCGATCCCTTTGTTTTCTCTGCGGACGGCGTTTATTACATGGTCGCTACCACGGGCGGCGCAAACTTCGTGGGCTATCAGACCGATTCGCTGGCCCACTGGCCGCCCAGCGCCCGGTTTACGGCCATGCGCCCCGCCCCCTGGGCCGGATCGGATCATTGGGCACCCGAGGTGTATGAATACAACGGCCGGCTGTGCATGTTCTTTTCTGCCCGGGGCAAAGGCGCAAAAGACTATTGCCGCCTGGGCATCGCCTTTGCGGAAAAGGCGGGCGACCGCTTTATCTGCCAGGAAACGCCGCTGCTGGATCTGGGATACACCATCATCGACGCCAGCCTGCTGGTGGACGACGATGGCACGCCCTACATCTTCTATTCGGCCAACCTGAATATGGGCGATCATTATGAAAGCATCACCTATGGCGTGGAGATGCAGCGGGATCTGTCCGGCATGGCCGGCGAACCGGTGAAGCTGATCGAGGCCACGGAGCCCTGGGAAACGCGCACCGGCCAGCGGGTGTGGGCCGAAGGCGGCGTGGTGCAGAAGCATGACGGCCTGTATTATCTGTATTACAGCTGCAATGTGTATTCCGGAAAGGATTACAGCGTGGGCGTGGCTACGGCGAAATCGCCGCTGGGGCCCTATGAGAAATACACCGGTAATCCGATCCTGACCTATCAGCAGGCCGAGGATGGATCCATTCTGGTTTCCGGCCCGGGGCACAACAGCTTCTTTACCGTGGGCGAGGAAACCTTCTCTGCCTACCATACCCATTGCAAGCCCAACGCCCTGCCCTCCACGCGGCAGCTGTGCTATGATCGCAGCGGCCATCATGCGGATGGCACGGCGTATATCTGCGGCCCGTCGCTGGGCTGGCAGCTGCTGCCCCTTGCCGAGCTGGGACGGCAAAATCTCGCCCCGCTGGCGGACGCACCAGCGGCGCTGACAGATGGGGATACCTGCGTTTCCTCATCCTCCCAGCCGTATGCCTGGCAGGGGACGCAGGCGGATTTTGTCTGGGAATCGCCTGCGGAGGCGGAGTTGATTCAGATTTATCCCGCCGGATATCTGGGCAAGGGAACGCTGCTGGTGAACGGCTGCTATGAAGCCCAGCTGGATTTTTCCGCCTGCCGGGATGTGCCGGGCGGCTCGATCATTCTGCCGCTGGCGCAGCCCATGGCTCTTTCCAGCCTGCGCATTTCGCTGGCGGAGGAAGGAACGCTGGGCGAGGTGGTGGTGCTCAGCACCAAAATCGGGAGCGAAGGAGAATAAAAGCAGATGAAAGCCATGCTGATTGATGAAAATAAGAATTTCGTCTGGTCGGATGTAGCGGAGCCGGTGGTAGGCGCGCATGACGTGTGCATCGAAATCCACGCCGCGGCGCTTAACCGCGCGGATCTGCTGCAGCGGCAGGGGAAATATCCGTCCCCGAAGGGCTGCCCGCCGTGGATGGGGCTGGAGGTGGCCGGCATTGTGCGCGAAACGGGAGCGGCGGTGACCAAATGGCGCAAGGGCGACCGGGTGTGCGCCCTGCTGGGCGGCGGCGGGTATGCCGAGGCCGTGGCGGTGGACGAAGGCATGGTGATGCCCATCCCGGGAAAGCTGACCTTTGAGGAAGCCGCCAGCCTGCCCGAGGCGTATGCCACCTGCTATCTGAACCTGTTCCGCGAGGGCGGCTATCGCCCCGGGGAAACCCTCTTTTTCCCGGCCGGGGCCAGCGGGCTGGCCAGCGTGGGCATTCCCATGGCAAAGGCGTTCGGCGCGTATGTGATCACCAGCGTGCTCACCGATGAAATCGCGGAAAAGATTGCGCCGCTGCAGGCTGACCGGGTCATCGTATCCGCAAGGGAGGATACGGCGCAGGTCATCCGCGAGGAAGCGGAAAAGGGGCATCCCATGGATGTGGCCATTGATTGCCTGGCCGGAGAGACCATCGGCCAGTGCTTCCCCTACGTGAACGAAGGCTGCCGCTGGGTGCTGATCTCCACGCTGGCGGGCGTGACCACCACCGTGCCCCTGCGGGCGCTGCTGACCAAGGGCATCGTGTTGAAGGGCAGCATGCTGCGCAAGCGCTCCGTGCAGGAAAAGAGCGATATCCTTGCAGAGCTGGTGACGCAGATCTGGCCCAAGCTGGCGGACGGCTCCATCCGCCCCACCATCTATCAGACGCTGCCCATCGCCCAGGCCGAGGCGGCTCACGGAATTCTGGAACGGGGCGAAAACATTGGCAAGGTTGTGCTGAAAGTTAGGGATTAACCCAATGACAATGAATAATACAAAGCTTCAGACCGTGCTTTTATGCCTGGTTTGCACCTTCTTCTGGGGGGCGGGCTATCCGGTCGTTAAATTAAGCTGCGCTTATTTCGGCATTCAGCCGCTGGATGTGCCCGGAAAACTGCTGCACGCGGGATGCCGGTTTATGCTGGCGGGGGCGCTGCTGCTGGGCGTTTCCTGGCTGCGGGGAAAGCGGCCCGCCTTCCCGAACCGGCAGACGCTGCCCGCCATGCTGCGGCTGAGCCTGTGCCAGACGGTGCTGCAATACGGGCTTTTGTATGTGGGCCTGGCCAATACCAGCGGCACCAAGGGCTCCGTGCTCAATCAGATCAACGTGTTTCTGCTGGTGCTGCTCACGCCGCTGTTTTTCAAAAAGGAAAAGCTGACGAAGCAGAAGCTGCTGGGCTGCGTGGTGGGCTTTGCCGGGATCGTGGTAATGAACCTGAGCGGACTGCACTTTTCCATTGAATGGGGCGATCTGGTGGTGGTGCTGTCCAGCTGCTTTGCGGCGGCGGGCTATCTGCTGGCCAAGGCCATGCCGTCTGCCTGCGATCCCATCGTCACCACCGGCTGGCAGCAGCTGCTGGGCGGCGGAACGCTGCTGGTGATCGGGCTGCTTTGCGGCGGCCGGCTGCAGGAATGGAATGCCCTGGGCGTGGCCACGTTTCTGTTTCTGGTAGTGTGTGCGGCGGCGGCGTACAGCCTGTGGTTCTATCTGCTGCAGCGCAATGATGTGAGCCGCATCAGCGTGTTCAAATTCCTCACGCCGATTTTCGGCGTGGCGCTGTCCGGGCTGCTGCTGGGGGAAAACATTTTTACGCTGGAAAACATTCTGGCGCTGGCGCTGGTATGCGCAGGGCTGATGATCGCCAATGGCGCGGCAAAGCGCCATACGCCTGCGGCATGTACGGCGGAAGGAAAAAGCTGAAAGGGGAGAGCGGACATGGAACGGATCAAAATTGCCCAACTTGGCATCGGCCATAACCATGGCGAAGAAAAAATGAAGGCGTTTCGCAAATTCCCGGAGATTTTCGATGTGGTCGGCGTATGCGAGCCTGATCCCGTCTGGCTGGAGCGGCGCAAGGATCTGCCGGGCTACGCGGGATTGCCGTTTATGACACAGGAGGAGCTGTTTGCCATTCCGGGGCTGCAAGCCGTTTCCGTGGAAACGGATGTGAAAGATTTGGACGCTGCGGCGCTGGCATGCATCCAGCGCGGCTATCATATCCACATGGATAAGCCCGGCGGGGAAAACTTCCGCGAGTTTGAGCATCTGATGCTGTTGGCTAAAGAAAAGCAGCGGGTGGTTCAGATGGGGTATATGTATCGCTATAATCCGGCCATTCGCTATGCCCTGGATCTGGCGAAGGACGGCCGTCTGGGCAAAATCTTTGAAATCGACACCCAGATGAGCACCTGCCATCCCATTGCCTACCGGCAGTGGCTGCAGAGCTTTTCCTGCGGCACGATGTATATTTTCGGCTGCCATCTGCTGGACATGATTTTCCAGGTGCTGGGGCCCGATTATCAGAAGCTGACTCCCTATCTGCGCCAGACCAAGCCCGAGGAAGTGGCGCTGCGGGACAATGCGCTGGCAGTGGTGGAATATCCGGATGCCACCTGCACCGTGCGCACCACGTCCGTGGAGGTCAACGGCTTTGGCCGCCGGCAGCTGGTGATTTGCGGCACGGAGGGGACGGTGGAAGTGAAGCCGCTGGAAGGCCCGCCTACGGTGACGGTCTCCTTTGCGAAGGATAACCCGCCCACCTATCAGGATACCAAGCAGACGGTCGAGGTGTCTCCGATGACGGGCCGATACGATCTGATGGTGCAGGATTTTGCCGCCTATATCCGCGGCGAAAAGCGCAATCCCTTTGATCACGACTATGAAATCGCCCTGCAAAAGGCCACCCTTCAAGCTTGTGGCCTGCCTACGGATTGAGAAAAGCCCTCGCGAATTTGCTGGCCATGTACGGCGATTAAGCCCCCTGCGTGGCGGGCAAACGTGCAGAGAACATCAAAAAGCGCTGAGAAATCAGCGCTTTTTTGCTTGATACTTTTGGGCACGTATGGGATGTCTCAATCTGCTCCGAACCATTTGAATGCCCTTCTGAATCCTGACGCCTCTGCCTCTGCAACGGTAGATGCATAAAACTCGCCTTTGTTCCTGATTTTTGTGGAATCATATTGCTGGTCAAAAGGCAAATGATAAATTTTCCTTGCTTCTCCGTCTTTTCCGTGACCGATATTGCACTTAATGCAGGGATAGTCTCCGCTTTCATAATTTTCAACGTATACAACCCCAAGATAAGAAGCCATTTTCTTTGCCATGGGCGACAGCTTGGTATTTGTAATCAGGATAGCCATTACTTTTTCCTTGGCCACTTGATGTTCAATGCAATAACTGACCATCGTGCCATAAAGCTGATTGATATGTTTTTCGTGAATCTGTTTTTTAGCGCTCCAGTATTTGCACTGGATGATTAAGATGTTATGGTGGAACTAAATCTGGGTAAAACAAAAAGAGCTATCTGACTTCTCTAACAGAAATCAGATAGCTCTTTATTCTTGGATAATCTAAAATGTCGTCATTTTGTTGTCACGGGGCAATTCCGTAACGCAAAAGTCCAGCACTTTCAAGGCTTTTCAGCTTTTCGGGTATTATTCCCACTCAAGTCTTGGGCTTTGATTTAGGGTTATAAAATGCACTCTCGATACGCTTTTCGTCCAAATAATCCACGTATTTCGGGCTGTACATAGGTTCCTT
>CAKTWP010000026.1 GCA_934630705.1 uncultured Clostridia bacterium
GATGAAAGGATTCATCCTGCATGGCAAGGCTGCGGAAATGATTTTTCTGCGCTTTGCTCCGAAAAATCGCCCCGCCCAACCGGCAAAGCCGGTCGATACGATGAAAAATGAAGGGCTTGCAGCCCTTCATTGCATCCTGCTTTACATATAGGGGCTTTTTCGACAGTTTGAAGGGCCGCTGAAAAGAGAGGCCCTTTTGGATTGTCGCGGCGCAGGCGGCCTTTTGACAGGGCCTAAAGGCGGACAAATCGGCAGATTAAAAAAAACAGAGTTTTTTTCAAAAACCCCTTGACAAGCATGCTTCTCTTTGCTATGATGTTATCACTTCATCAAGATAAAGCGATGAAGCAAAAATAACAAACGATGCTGTTTTGCGAAGGGGGATACATTCATGAAGCTGAACAAGATTTTTGCCGCGATTCTGGCGCTGGTGATGGTGCTGAGTATGACCGCTTTTGCCGTGGCCGAGGATGGCGACGCTGCGTATGTGCAGGGCAAGGGCAAGCTGGTGGTGGGCATCACGGACTTTGAACCCATGGATTATAAGGATGCGGACGGCGCCTGGATTGGCTTCGATGCGGATCTGGCCAAGGCATTTGCGGAAAGCCTGGGCGTGGAAGTGGAATTTATTGAAATCGATTGGGATAACAAGATTCTGGAGCTGAACGGAAAGAGCATTGACTGTGTTTGGAATGGCATGACCCTCACCGACGAGGTGCTCAGCGCCATGACCTGCTCCAAGGCGTATCTGAACAACGCCCAGGTGGTGGTAGTGAAGGCCGACGCGGCGGAGCAGTATCAGACCGTGGACAGCCTTAAAGGCCTGAACTTCGCCGTGGAAGCGGGCAGCGCCGGGGAAGCGGCCGTGAAGGAGCTGGGGCTGAATTACACCCCCGTCGCCACCCAGGCAGACGCGCTGATGGAAGTGGCTGCGGGCACTTCGGACGCCGCCGCCATTGATTCGCTGATGGCCGCCGCCATGATTGGTGAGGGCACCAGCTACGCATCCCTGGCTTACACTGTGGGCCTGAGCACCGAGGAATATGGCGTGGGCTTCCGCACCGGTTCTGATCTGGCGGAGAAGCTGAATGCGTTCCTGGTGGCCGCCTACGCGGATGGCACCCTTTCCAAGCTGGCCGAAACCTATGGCGTGCAGGCCGCGCTGATCGCGCAGGAATAAAGGCAATGAAGCCATGCGCAGCGCGAGGGGGCGGGAAAAGCTCCCCCGCGCTGACGCATGAAAAGAGAAAACGATACGAAAGCAGGAAACGGCATGGAATCATTACGGATGCAGCTTGAGCTGGTTTCCCAGCAGTTCCCGGTGGTATTCCAGGCGCTGAACGTGGGGTTTTTGCAAACCCTGCGGCTCTTTTTCGTCACGCTGCTGGGGGCGCTGCCCCTGGGACTGGTGATCGCCTTTGGTTCCATGACGCGGATAACGCCCTTTCGTTGGCTCACCCGGCTGGTGATCGGCGTGATCCGGGGCACCCCGCTGATGATTCAGCTGCTGATCTTTTATTATTTTCCCGGGCTGGTTTTGCAGAAAAATATCTGGGGCGGCGGCGAAGCGGGGCGGTTCACGGCGGCGGCCATTGCGTTTATTATCAATTACGCCTGCTATTTCGCGGAGATTTATCGCGGCGGTATTCAGGCCATTCCCAAGGGCCAGGAGGAGGCCGGACTGGTGTTGGGCATGACCCGGCGGCAGATTTTCTTCAAGGTGAAGCTGCTGCAAATGGTCAAGCAGATCGTGCCGCCCCTGTCCAACGAGGTTATCACGCTGGTGAAGGATACGTCCCTGTCCCGCATCATTGCGCTGCAGGAAATTATCTGGGCCGGTCAGGCATTCATGAAGGGCTCCCAGGGCATTTCCGGGGCCATCTGGCCGCTGTTTTTCACCGGGGTGTATTATCTGGTGTGGAACGGGGTGCTCACGGTGCTGCTGGGACGGCTGGAAAAAAAGCTGAGCTATTTCCAATAAGGAGGACGGAGCCATGACCATGCTGCAGGCGGAGCACATCAGCAAATCCTTTGGGAAAACGCAGGTGCTGCGGGATATTGATTTTTCCATGGAAATGGGCCAGGTGGTGTCCATTATCGGGTCCTCCGGCAGCGGGAAAACCACCTTTTTGCGCTGCCTGAATTTTCTGGAGCGGCCGGATGCGGGGGTCATCCGCCTGAATGGACAGGTGCTGTTTGACGCAAATGATCCCGCCACCCTCCGGGAAAAGGAGATCCGCCGCAAGCGGCTGCATTTCGGGCTGGTGTTTCAGAATTTCAATTTATTCCCTCAGTATACAGCGTTGGATAATGTGATTCTGGCCCGAGATCTTCTGGCCCGGGAGCAGCCGGATTATGCCGCCAACAAAAAGCGAATCCAGGGGGAGATTCGCGCCCAGGCGGAGGGGCTGCTGCGGAAAATGGGGTTGGGAGAGCGGATGAATAATTATCCCTGCCAGCTTTCCGGCGGGCAGCAGCAGCGAGTGGCCATTGCCAGAGCGCTGGCGTTGAACCCGGAAATTCTTTGCTTTGACGAGCCCACCAGCGCATTGGATCCGCTGCTCACGCAGGAGGTATTGTCTGTGATCCGGGATCTGGCCCAGGACAAGCGTACGATGGTGGTGGTCACCCACGAGATGAATTTTGCCCGGGAGGTGGCCGACCGGGTGGTGTATATGGAAAACGGCGTGATTGCCGCCGACGGCACCCCTGACCAGGTTTTCGCCCATGACCGGGTAAAGAATTTTGCGGGACGGATGGGATGATATGATAACGGAAATCCATCCTTCATGGTTCAAGAATGGTTCTTCCTGGTTTGCGCTAAAAGCCATAGAAAATGCGGGAGAAAGCTTTTTAATGAGAAAGCTTTCTCCCGCAATGTGTTTTATATGCTTATACAGACCGTTCCTTGGTGTAGCGCACCAGCGCATCCACCGAGGTGAAGGCCAGGCCGGTGACGGTATCGGCGCAGCCGTAATAAATGGCGATGCGGCCGGTTTCCGCGTCGGTCAGCGCAGCGCAGGGGAACACCACATTGGGCACATCGCCCACCCGCTCATACTCCGTATCCGGGGCCATGATATAGTCCTTGGTGCGATAGAGCACCTTCCAGGGCTGTTCCAGATCCAGCAGCGCGCAGCCCATGCGATAAACAAAACCGTTGCAGGTGGTAATCACGCCGTGATAGATCATCAGCCAGCCTTCATCCGTCTTGATGGGCACAGGGCCCGCGCCGATCTTGGTGGATTGCCAGGCAGAGGAATTGCCGCCGATGGTGCCCATCATGTAGCGATGGCGGCCCCAGAACGTCAGATCCGGCGACTGGCTCACATAAATATCCCCAAAGGGGGTGTGGCCGTTATCGCTGGGACGGCTGGCCATCATATACATGCCGCCGATCTTTTCGGGAAACAGCACACCGTTGCGATTAAAAGGCAGGAACGCATTCTCCAACTGATAGAAATGCCTGAAATCCTCCGTCCAAGCCACGCCGATGGTGGGGCCATGATAGCCGTTGCACCAGGTCACGTAATAGCGGCCGTCCAGCATGGTGATCCGAGCGTCATAACGAAACTCATTGGGGGCGATTTCCGGATCCGCGCCGGTGAGGCGGATGGGGTCATCCTCAATGTGCCAATGGATGCCATCGGGGCTGAAGCCGGCGAACAGATCCATGGAAATGGAACGGCTATCACACCGAAATACGCCTGCGAATCCGCCGTGGAAGGGAACGATGGCGCTGTTGAACACGCTGTTGGCATTTTTATTGCCGTGGCGGCTGATAACGGGGTTTTCCGTATAGCGCCAGACGGGCTCTGCAATCCCCGCGGGCTTATCCTGCCAGGGAATATTGGGCAATGCCGCGCCGATGATCCGTGCCATATTGCAACACTCGCTTTCTGAAAAATCTTCGAAATGAAAGATGCTTTGCGCTTGAGAGGCCGGGAGAAGGTGATGCCCTTCGGCTGGCCATAAAGAGGGCCCGCGCCCTGCGGGCGGGGTGAGGAGAGCTTCTCCTCCCCCGCCCGTCCCAAAGACGCGGGCGAGCTTGTTATGGGGTCATCGCTTTTTCGATTTGCCCTCAGGGATTCATTACTTCCCCAGGAAAGCGTCGATCTGGGCCTGGGCCTCAGCGATGATGTCGTTCAGGCCTTCGCCTTCCATTTCTTCGTACATGGTCTTCACGGTGGCTTCGGGATCCACAGAGCCGGTCAGCAGCTCGGGATGATAGCGATCCCAGATGGTGGCGCAGTTCTGAATCTGGTCTTCCACCTTGGAGGCGTCAAAGGCGAAGCCCAGCAGCACGGAGGGTTCCGCGGCGTCGTTGAGCTCATGCACTTCGTCCCACTGGTTGAATTCCACGTCGTCGGTGGGGGTCACGTTGAAGAAGGTGCCCTGGGTGTAGCCAGCCAGGCCCCAGCCCTTATCGGCATTCTTATGCACGCGGCCGTTCTCGGTGTAGGTGAAGTTTTCGCCTTCCAGGCCATAGTAGAACGCATCGCGAACCTTGGAATCGGTGTTGATCAGGTTCAGGTAAGCCAGCGCCTTGTCAGGATGCTCGGAGTTCACGGAAACGAAGTTCACAGAACCCAGCACGGAATCGTTGGACAGGATGGTGGGGCCATAGGTGTAAGCGACCAGCTCCTTGCCCATGTTGGGGCCCCAAACGGTCTTGGCAGCCAGAGACCAGCCCTGCGCCAGGAAGCAGGCCTTGTAGGTGGGGCCTTCGGCCAGGTTGGGAGCGTCGGCATTGATGATGCCGCTCTCATACCAGCCGCGGACGGTTTTGAGCTGCGCCATCACGTCTTCTTCTTCGAAGATCTTCACAACCTTGGCTTCCTTGTCGTTGTAGCGCACGCCGATGCCGCGCAGGCCGGCGCCAAAGCTGTCAAAGATGAAGGGGATCTGGGAAACGCCGTCCTTGGTCAGGGGGAAGGAAGCTACGCCCTTGGCGTCCTTGATCTTCTGGAGAAGGGGGGTGGCTTCTTCCAGGGTGTGGCAGTTCTTGGCGTCCTCTTCCAGGCCCAGCTCCTTGAGCACTTCCACGTCCCAGACGAAGTACTGGGTGATGGAGGAGTCTTTATAGGTGGGCACGCCGTAGATACGGCCGTTCACGCGGCAGGCATCCCAGTAACCGGCGGGGATCAGCTCCAGCAGGCCGGGGGCATTCTCGGCCAGCAGGTCGGTGATGTCCAGGTAAGCGCCCACGGCCACATCCTGGCGCAGGTTGCCGCTGTCGCCAAAGATCACGTCATAGGGTTCATTGGTGTTGATGATGACGCTGCGGCGGGAGCCCCAGTCTCCCCAGCCGATGCATTCCACATCCAGCCTTGCGCCGATCTTTTCTTCCACGTAGGGGTTGAGCTTTTCGATCCAGGCTTCGTAGTTATCCGGCTGGCCGTTGCCCAGGGTGATGACCTTGACGGTGGGCACATCCTCGGCGGAGGCGAAGCTGGCCATGCACAGCACCATGCACAGCGCCAGAACCAGGGACAGGATCTTCTTCATAGTTCGTTCTCTCCTTTGATGATTTATTTTCGTTAACCCTTTACCGCGCCGATCGTCAGACCAGAAATGAAGTATTTCTGGAAGAACGGATACGCGCACGCGATAGGGATTACGATCACGATAGCGATGGCCATGCGGACGGATTCGCTGGGCATCTGCGCCTTATACTGCTGCAGGGAAACGCCGGCGGCAGGGTTTTTGGCCATGTATTCCAGGGAGCGCATGATGTTGTTCAGCAGCGCCTGGAGGGAAATCAGCTTGTTGTTGGAAATATACAGGGAGGACAGGAACCAGTCGTTCCAGTATCCAAAGCACAGAAACAGCGCGATGGTGGCGAACAGGGGCTTGGAGATAGGGATCACGATGCTCAGGAACGTGCGCATCTGGGTGGCGCCATCGATCTTGGCCGATTCGATGATGCTGTCCGGAATGGAGGTTTTGAAGAAGGTTTTGCAGATCACGATGTTGTAGGAGCTGACCATCAAGGGCAGGATCAGCACCCAGATGGTGTTGCGCAGGCTCAGGATGTTGGCGTTCACCACATAGCTGGCCACCATGCCGCCGCTGAAAAGCATGGGGATGAAGATCACCCAGGTGTAGAAGCTCTTCAGCCTGAAATTGGGCCGGGACAGGGCGTAGCCCATGGCGGTGGTCACCGCCACGCCCAGCGCCGTGCCTACGCAGGTAACCGTCAGCGAAATCAGCAGGGCGTTGAAAATGGTGCTGCGTTCATTCCACAGGAACAGATACGCTTTGTTGGAAAACTCCACGGGGAACAGGCTGTATCCCACCTGGCGAATGGATTCCTCCGAGGAAATGGAGATCATAAACACCAGAATCACCGGCAGAATGGCGCAGGCGGCCAGCAGCGCGAACAGCAGGTTGAACAGCGCGTTGGTGCCCGAACCAATCCGGTTGATCTGGAAAGAGGATTTGGATTTCATGTGTGCTTCGCCTCCTCTTAAAACACGGCGCTGTCTTCATCGATCTTGGACACGATGAAGTTCGCCAGCAGGATCGTGATGCAGCAGGCCACGGACTGGAAGGTGGACGCGGCGGCGGTTTTGCCGATGGGCGCGTTGCCCTGCAGGGCGGCGTACACATAGGTGTCAAACGTGGAAGCGACCTTGTACAGCGAATTGGGCACGCCCTGGGTGACCTGATAGAACAGGCCGAAATCCGAGGCGAAAATGCCGCCTACAGACAGGATGAACATCATCACGATCACGGTTTTGAGCATGGGCAGGGTGATGTATTTGGCCTGCTGCCATTTGCTGGCGCCGTCCAGCATGGCCGCTTCGTACAGCGAGCCGTCAATGCCGGTGATGCTGGCCAGGTAAACCACCATGCCATAGCCCGTGCCCTTCCATACCTTGAGAATCACGAAGAACAGCGGCCAATATGTGGCCTCCGAATACCAGCGATGGGGCTCCCCGCCGAAGAATACCACAATCCGGTTCAGCATGCCGTAATCCGTGTTCAGGAAGGCGAACACGAAATAGCTTACCACCACCCAGGACAGGAAATGGGGGAAAAACATCAGCGTCTGATACGTTTTGGACTTGCGCTTGGAATGCAGCTCGTTGATCATGATGGCCAGCGTCACGGGAATCGCGATGCCCAGGATGATGAATACGATGTTGTACAGCAGCGTGTTGCGCAGCAGCAGGGTAAAAGAATTGTTGTTAATAAAAAACTTGAAATTCTTGAAGCCCACAAACTCGCTGTGGATCAGGTTATACAGGAAGGACTGCCGGGGGAAAATTTTATATTGCTTGAAGGCGATCAACAGCCCGAACATGGGCAGATAGCAGAACAGCGCGTACCAAATAAACGCGGGCAGGCCCAGCAGGCTCAGCTCCGTATCTTCCCGGGACCACTTTTTCCGGCCGCCCGTTTTTGCGGCGGTCTTGACCGATACCGGCGTTCCCCCTTGTTTCACAAGTTTGCCCTCCGTTTCATCAATTAACATTGTTTACATGTATGTTAGCATAAGTCGTTTCCCTTGTCAATATAAAATGTCAATTTTATTCTAATTTTTTCCGTAAAGTAGAAAACCAAAGAAAAAAGTTAACAATATTTACTTAACTATTGACTTTTTTGTGTTAACATAGTATCCTATTCCTATATCAATGAGCCGCAAAAGGGGGAGGCTGTATGTCCAAGCCAACCATGCAGGATCTGGCCGAAGCGCTGGGGGTATCGCGCATTACCGTTTGGAAGGCGCTGACGAACCGTCCCGGGGTTTCCGATAAGCTGCGCCGGCAGGTGCAGGCCACGGCGGCACAGATGGGCTATGCCCAGCCGGAGCGCACGATGCTCTCCGATCAGTCGCGCCGCACCTTTTCCGTGGTGGTATCCCGGCCGGAATCCTCTGCCTTCTGGATGCAGATCATCCATCATATTGCCAAGGAGCTGGCCCAGCACGGGATTAACCTGATGTATACCTATATGCCCACGGCGGACCGGCCCGGCTTTTCCCTGCCCGCATCCCTGGGCCAGGACGCGGTGGACGGGTTTATTGTGCTGAACATTTATGATCCGGGGCTGCTGCAAAAGCTGGCCCAGAGCGCGCAGCCCAAGGTGTTTCTGGATACGATCCCTGCCCTGCCGCCCAAGACGCTGGAGGGCGATCTGATTATTCTGGAGGGCCGCGCCTGCCTGCGGGAGATTACGGGACGGCTGCTGGACCGGGGCTGCCGAAGGCTGGGCTTTATTGGCGATGTGAATTACGCCCAGACGAACATGGACCGGTATCTGGGCTTTCTGGACGCGCATACGGAGCGGGGCGTGGCCGTGGATCCGGCGCTGAGCATGACCGGCGCCCTGGGGCTGCACAGCCATTATGAAGAAATCAGCGCTTTCCTGCAGGGGCTGCCCGCGCTGCCGGACGCTTTCGTCTGTCCCAGCGATTTTATTGCCCATTACATCCAGCGCTATCTGACCGATCAGGGCATTCCCCCGGAGCGCGCGCCCATTCTGACGGGCTTTGACAACAATACAGAGTATGCCAACGTGGCCGGGCAAATTACCACCGTGGATGTGGACACGGCGGCGCTGGGCCGGCGCATGGCGCGCCAGCTGATTTACCGGGCGGATTTCCCCGACGCCCCCCGGGAAACCACCTATTTCACCAACCGCATCCTTTACCGCGGCGCGCTGGAGGGATGAGGAATGACGAGTCCTGCGGGAGAATGCCTTTCATGCAAAAGGGATTCCCCCGTTTTTTCGTTCTGCCATTTTGCCCCGCCGGGGCCTTGCTTTGTTCATAATTTGTTTACAATTATCTGCTATACTTGCCACGCGATTCCTGGATACTATAATGAAGATGTGTTTCGCGGGCGCGGGGCCGAAAGGAGACGGATATGCTGGAACTGAAACAGATTATCAAGAATTATCAGGCGGGAGACAGCAGGGTGGAGGCCCTGCGGGGGATTGATCTGCGGTTTCGTGCCTGCGAGTTCGCAGCGATTCTGGGCCCGTCCGGCTGCGGGAAAACCACGCTGCTGAACATTATCGGCGGGCTGGATCAGTATACCAGCGGCGATCTTCTGATTTCCGGCCGCTCCACCAAGAAATTCCGCGACAGCGATTGGGATACCTATCGCAACCACTCCATCGGCTTCGTGTTCCAGAGCTATAATCTGATTCCCCATCAGACAGTGCTGGCCAATGTGGAGCTGGCGCTGACGCTGTCCGGCGTGGGCAAGGCGGAGCGGCGGCAGCGGGCCATCGCGGCGCTGGAAAAGGTGGGCCTGGGCGATCAGCTGAAAAAGAAGCCCAGCCAAATGAGCGGCGGCCAGATGCAGCGGGTGGCCATCGCCCGGGCGCTGGTGAACGACCCGGAAATCCTGCTGGCTGATGAGCCCACCGGCGCGCTGGACAGCGAAACCAGTGTGCAGGTAATGGAAATTCTCAAAGAGGTTTCCAAGGAAAAGCTGGTGATTATGGTCACCCATAATCCCGAGCTGGCGGATCAGTACGCCACCCGGATTATCCGTCTGCTGGACGGCCTGGTGCAGGCGGATTCCAATCCCTATACGGCGGAGGAGGAAAACCTGGAAAAACAGCAAAAGCCCCAGAGAAAGCCCTCCATGAGCTTTCTGACCGCCCTGTCCCTGTCGCTGAACAACCTGATGACCAAGAAGGGCCGCACCATCCTGACGGCCTTCGCCGGTTCCATCGGCATTATTGGCATTGCGCTGATTCTGTCCCTGTCCTCGGGCATTAACGCGTATATCGCCCGCGTGGAGCAGGATACCCTGTCCTCCTATCCGCTGACCATCGAAGAGCAGGCGGTGGATATGTCCGCCATGCTTAATGCCATGATGGGCGCGGCGGGGGAAGCACAGGAGCACGACATGGACAAAATCTACGCCGGCAACGTGATGACGAAGATGATGTCCTCCATGATGAGCGAAATCAAGGAGAACAACCTGACTGCCTTCAAGCGGTTTCTGGACAGCGGCGATTCCGGCATGGACGCGCTGGTAAGCGGCATTCAATATGATTACGCCACGCCCCTGACCGTTTACCGCATCCTGGACGACGGCACGGGCATGCAGGTGAACCCCTCCACGGTGATGGAAGCCAGCGGCATGGGCGATATGATGAACGCCGCCCTGGCCTCCGGCAACCGCATGACCCAAAGCTATATGAAACGGATGGATCCCTTCCAGCCGCTGATTGACAATCAGGAGCTGATGCAATCCCAATATGAGGTGCTGGCGGGGCGGCTGCCGGAAAAGGAAAACGAAGTGGTGATCATCGCCAACAGCCGCAATGAAATCAGCGATTACATGCTTTACGCCCTGGGCCTGAAGGATCAGAGCGAGCTCAAGGGCCAGATGGAGCAACTGATGGCGGGCCAGCCCATCGAAAGCGAGGATGCCAGCTACACCTATGAGGAGCTGCTGGCGCTGCGGTTCAGGCTGGTGGTGAACACGGATTATTACGAGCGGCAGGGCGATATCTGGGTGGATCGCCGGGACGACCCGGAATTTATGCAGGCGCTGCTGGAAAACGCGCCGGAGATTCAGGTGGTGGGCATTCTGCGGCCTGCGGAGGATGCGGTGACCACCTCCGTTGCCGGGGGCGTGGGCTATCTGGGCGGGCTGATGGATCAGCTGCTGCAGCGGGTGAATGACAGCGAGATTGTGAAAGCTCAGCTGGCGCAGCCCCAGATTGATATTTTCACCGGCAAGCCCTTTGGCAATGTGGAAATCACCATTGAGGATATTAAGGCCCAGCTGGCGCAGATGCCCGAGGCCCAGCGCAAGATGGCCGAAAAGCTCACCGATGAGCAGTTGCTGGCCATGGCCAAGCGATACATGCCCGCGCAGTCCGATACCACGCTGGAGGAAAACCTCGCCGCGCTGGGCGTCAGCGATCCGGATGTGCCCTCGGCCATTAACATTTATCCCATCGATTTTGAGGCGAAGGAAAAGATTACGGCCATTATCGATGCGTATAACGCCACGGCGGACGAGGCGGATCAGATCCAGTACACGGACTACGTGGGGCTGATGATGTCCTCCGTGACCACGATTATCAATGCCATCAGTTATGTGCTGATTGCGTTTGTGGCCATTTCGCTGGTGGTATCCTCCATTATGATTGGAATTATCACGTATATTTCCGTGCTGGAGCGCACCAAGGAAATCGGCATTCTGCGGTCCATCGGCGCGTCCAAACGGGATATTTCCCGGGTGTTTAACGCCGAGACGCTGATCGTGGGCTTCACGGCCGGGGCCATCGGCATTGCCGCCACGCTGCTGCTGAACATTGTGATCAATATGGTCATTCAATCCCTGACGGGCATTCATCATGCCGCGGGACTGCCGCTGGCAGGCGGGGCCATTCTGGTGGGCATTTCCATGCTGCTCACCTTTATTGCCGGCCTGATTCCTTCCCGCATGGCGGCCAAGCGCGATCCTGTGGTGGCGCTGCGGAGCGAATGATGGCGGCGCGCAGGCTTCGCGCAAAAAGGCTGCATAAAATGACGCGGCCTGGGCAAACCTGATATCGGAGCAGGGAGCGCATACGCAGGATCTATTCGATCCGCGGCAGGTGCGCTGCTGATTGCCCCAGAGGAGCGGATCGAACGCGATGCGCTCCTCTTTTATGGCCGCGAAAAAGGCCGGGAAAAGCCGCAGGGTGAAAAAGAACTTCTCGCAAATCAAAAGAGTGCCCCAGACAGAGGAAGAAAACGAAGGCTTTTTCGTTCTTCCCCCATCTGGGGCACAATGCTGGCCAGCAGAAGTGCTGGCCTGATCCCTTACAGCTTTTCGGGATGGTTCCCCGCTGCAATGGTTTTTGATGCTTATCGTTCCTCGCGGAAGTAAGGCAGGCCCAGATGCTGGGGCGGCTGATCCTCGCGCTTTTTGCGCAGGGAGGTGATGCACAGCACCACGATGGTGACCACGTAGGGCAGCATCTTGTACAGCTCCTTCACGGCCAGGTTCATGCCGGAAGGAATATACATATGCAGGATATACAGCCCGCCGAACAGGATGGAGGACAGCACGCCCACATTAGGCCGCCAGATGGTGAAGATCACCAGCGCGATGGCCAGCCAGCCCCGGTCGCCAAAGGCATTATTGCTCCACACGCCGCTGGCATAGTCCATCACGTAATACAGCCCGCCCAGCCCGGCGATCATGCAGCCGATGCAGGTGGTCACGTACTTGTACCGGGAAACGTTGATGCCCGCCGCATCGGCGGTATTGGGGTTTTCGCCCACGGCCCGCAGATGCAGCCCCGTGCGCGTCCGCCGGAGCACGTAGGAAGCAACCAGCGCAATGATAATCGCCAGATATACCATGAACCCGTAGGACAGGAACACCGTGCCAAACCAGCCCAGCCCCTCGGTGTTCACCAGCGGTCGATGGAAGAAATAGCTGGTGGAGGACAGGGCGATGGAGGGCACCTCGCTGCCTGAGAGCTTGATCAGCGAGCCGCCGAAGAAATTGCCGATGCCCACGCCGAAGGTGGTCATGGCCAGGCCGGTCACGTTCTGATTGGCCCGGAGGGTAACCGTAAGGAAGCAATAAAGCAGGCCCATCAGCAGCGATCCCAGCAGGCAGGTGAGCATGGGAATGCCTACCGCCAGAAAGGGGTTGATGTTTGCCTTGTCGGCCAGAGACTGCTCATAGAAAAACGAGCCGATTACCCCGCAAATGCCGCCCACATACATCACGCCCGGGATGCCCAGGTTCAGATTGCCGGATTTTTCTGTCAGCGTTTCGCCGGTGCTGCCAAAGAGCAGCGGAATGCCCTGCACCACCGCGCGGGGGATAAACGAAACAAAATCAAACATGCATCTGTTCCTCCTTCGCGGCGGATTTGCGGAAGTTGATCTTATAGGAAATGAAGAATTCACTGCCGATGATGAAGAAAAGAATCACGCCGGTGAGAATATCCGAGAAGGATTTGTTCAGGTGGAACTTGGTGGAAATATCGCCGGCCCCCCGATCCAGAAACACCAGCAGGAGGCTGGTCAGAATCATCCAGATGGGGTTGAATTTGCCCAGCCAGGCCACCATCACCGCCGTGAACCCACGGCCATCCACCAGCGTGGTTGTGAGGGTATGGTTGGTGCCGCCGGTCAGCAGCAGGCCCGCCAGGCCGCACATGGCGCCAGAGAGCATCATCGTGCGCACGATCACCCGGTCCACCTTGATGCCCACATACCGGGCTGTCCGTTCGCTTTCGCCCACCACCGAGATTTCATAGCCGTGCTTGGAATAATTCAGATAGAAATACAGCCCCGCGCACAGAAACAGCACCACCAGAATATTCAGCAGATACTTCTGATCGCCAATCACCGGCAGCCAGCCGATATTGGTGTTGGGGTTGATGATGCCGATCTGGCCCGAGCCCTTGGGCGATTCCCAAACCACGCAGAAGAACGCCACCAGCTGGGTTGCCACATAGTTCATCATCAGCGTAAACAGGGTTTCATTGGTGTTCCATTTGGCCTTGAAAATCGCGGGAATCATGCCCCAGATGGCCCCGGCCACAACGCTGGCCACCGCCATGCACAGAATCACCGCCCAGTTGGGCAGCACATCCCGCAGGGTAATCATGCAGGCGGCGGACGCCAGGCAGCCAATCAGCGTCTGGCCTTCGCCGCCGATATTCCAGAAATGCATCCGAAACGCCGGGGTCACGGCCAGAGAAACACACAGCAGCATGGCCACTTCCTGCAGCGTGACCCAGGTTTTCCGGGCCTTGCCGAAGGAGCCGTTAAACATGGTGGCATAAATCTGGAGCGGATCCTCGCCGGTCATCAGCAGGCAGATCAGCGCGCAGGCCACCAGCGCCAGCAAGATCGCCGCCGCACGAATGGCCCAGGCCTGATACCAGGGCAGGGCGGCGCGCTTGGAAATATGAATCAGGGGCTCCCGTTTCGTGTCACGCATCCTGCTTCCCTCCCACTTGGGTCATCATCATGCCGATTTCCCGCTTCGTGGCGCCCCGGCCCGGCACAATGCCGCTGACCCTGCCGCCGCACAGCACCAGAATCCGGTCCGCCAGCTCCACCAGCACGTCCAGATCCTCGCCCACGTAAATCACGGCCACGCCCGCTTTTTTCTGCTGGTTAATCAGATCATAGATGGTATAGGAAGAATTGATATCCAGCCCGCGGACGGCATAGGCCGTGAGCAGCACGGTGGGGGCGGAGGTAATTTCCCGTCCCACCAGCACCTTCTGCACATTGCCGCCCGACAGCCGGCGCACCGGCGTGGCCAGGCTGGGGGTGCTCACCTCCAGATCCCGCACCACGTTTTCCGCCACCTTCCGGGGTGCGGAGCGATCCACAAAGGGCGAATGCCCCCGGCGGAAGGAACGCAGCATCATATTGTTGGTCAAATCCATGCTGCCCACCAGCCCCATGCCCAGCCGGTCCTCCGGCACAAAGGAAAGGGATACGCCCTTTTCCTGAATCTTCAGGGGATCCTTGCCGATCAGCTGCTCACGCCTGCCATCCTGCTCCACATAGCAGATGCTGCCCGCTTCCGTGACCTGCAGGCCTGCGATGGCTTCCAGCAGTTCCTTCTGCCCGGAGCCTGCGATGCCCGCGATGCCCAGAATCTCACCGGAATTGGCGGTGAAGGACACATGATCCAGCTTCACGATGCCTTCCTCGTTGCGCACCGTCAGATCCTTCACCTCGATCCGGGGCTGGGGATTGACGGGCGCGGGCCGGTCGATGTTCAGCGCCACCGTGTGGCCCACCATCATGTTGGTCATTTCCTGGGCATTGGTGTCGGCGGTTCGCACATCGCCAATATACTGCCCCTTGCGCAGGATGGCCACCCGGTCGGACAGGGCTTCCACCTCGTGCATTTTATGGGTGATGATCACAACGGCCTTGCCCGCGTTGCGCATGTTCCGCAGCACGGCGAACAGCTTGTCCGTTTCCTGGGGAGTGAGCACGGCGGTGGGCTCATCCAGTATCAGAATATCCGCGCCCCGGTACAGCACCTTGATGATTTCCACCGTCTGCTTCTGGGAAACGGACATTTCGTAAATCTTTTGCCGGGGATCCACCTCAAACCCATAATCCTCGCAGATCTTGGTGATCTTGCGGCAGGCGGATTTGAGATCCAGCTTGCCCTCCAGGCCCAGAATGATGTTTTCCGCCGCCGTAAGCACGTCCACCAGCTTGAAATGCTGATGAATCATGCCGATGCCCAGGCGCAGGGAGTCCTTGGGGGAGGCGATGGTAACAGGCTTTCCATTGATGAGAATTTCGCCCTCATCCGGGAAATAAATGCCGGAAAGCATGTTCATCAGCGTGGTTTTTCCGCTGCCGTTTTCGCCCAGCAGGGCCAGAATCTCGCCCCGGTAAATGTCCAGATTCACCTGATCGTTGGCCACCACGGGGCCAAACCGCTTCGTCACATTCCGCATGCTGACCGCGGGCACGGGGTTGCTCAATGCCGTCACTCCTTTGCTTCGATCCCATTTGCAAGTATTCCGAACCGGGCCATACTGCAAAGGACAGAGCGGCGCAACACTGCGCTGACCTTTACAGTATTTCTCAAAAACCGAAAAGCCGCCCCGGCCCCCGAAGGGGTCGGGGCAAGCCCGAAAAACAAGAATTTGTTACACGCCCAGGATGGTGATGCCGTCGATGTCCAGATCGAAGTAGGGAGCGGAGCGGAAATGGGATTCCTGGAATTCGCCGTTGGTAACCACTTCGGTTTCGGGCTGGAAGTCGCCCATGTCGTCCACGTCGGCCAGGTAGGTGGTCAGGGTTTCGCCCTTCACGGTAAAGGTGGCGGTGTCAAACACCTTCACGGAGCCGTCTTCCAGCTGCGCCTTCACTTCGGCCAGCTTTTCCACGGTGCCCTTGGCGGCCACGGTTTCGTTCACATCGGACAGTTCCACAGAGCCGGTAGCGATGGTGCCGGTCCAGTCGGTGGCGATTTCTTCGCCATTGGCCACGGCGTTGATGATGTATTCAAAGTAGGGAGCCCAGTTGATGCGGGAGGAGACGATGAAGGTGTTGGGGCAGGCGGCCACGGTGCTGCCGTTGTAGGACACGTCCGGCACGCCGGCCACTTCGCAGGCAGTGGGAGCGCCCATGGAGTCCGCATGCTGGCTGATCAGCTTGCAGCCGCGTTCGATCAGCATCTGAGCGCCTTCCTTTTCCAGCGCTTCGTCATACCAGGAGCTGGTGAAGGTCACTTCCATGGTGACGGTGGGGCACACGGAGCGAGCGCCCAGGAAGAAGGAGGTGTAGCCGGACTTCACTTCGGCGTAGGGATAAGCGCCCACATAACCGATCTTGGCTTCTTCAGCGGTGAATTTGCCTTCTTCGATCATTTCGTTCAGCTTCAGGCCAGCGGCCACGCCCGCCAGGAAACGGCCTTCATAGATGGTGGCGAAAGCGTTGTGATAGTTTTCCAGGCCTTCGGTATGGGCCTTGGTACCGGTGGCATGGCAGAACTGCACTTCGGGGAATTCCTTCGCCGCTTCGATCATGAAGGATTCATGGCCAAAGCTGTCGGCGAAGATGATGTTGCAGCCTTCATCCGCCAGATCAGCGGCGGCGTCATAGCATTCCTGGCCTTCGGGGATATTGGTGCGCAGCACGTATTCAACGCCCAGCTTTTCGCAGGCTTCCTTGGCGGCGGTGAGGAAGTTCAGGTCATAGGTGGAATTCTCATCATGCAGGAAGATGAAGCCGATTTTCACCGCTTTTTCGGTGTCGGCAGCCAGGGCAGAGAAAGCAGTGAGGCACAGAACCAGGGACAGCACCAGCGCAACGAGCTTTTTCATGGTCATTCTCCTCCTAAAATCCCAATGGTTTTTCTATTGGATCAATCGTCGGCCAGCTGGATTTTGCCATCCTCAATGCCGGTCACGATTGCCAAAGACTTAAGATGAATCCCCTGGGCCCGCAGGGCTTTGCCGCCCTTCTGGAACCCTTTTTCCACCGCCACGCCAATGCCTACCACCTTCGCGCCCAGCTGGCTGCAAAGATCCGTCATGCCGTGTACGGCCTGGCCGTCGGCCAGAAAATCGTCGATGATCAGCACCCGGCTGCCCACCGGCACGTACCGCTTTTCCACCCGGATCACCGTTTCCTTCTTATGGGTGAAGGAATATACCGGGGCCTGCGCCACATCGTCGGACTGCACTACCGTTTCGCCCTTCTTGGCGAACACCACCGGCAGATCGCCCATTTCATGGGCCGCGGCCACCGCCAGGGCAATGCCGCTGGCTTCCACGGTGAGGATCATGGTGGGACGCTCGCAGGCAAATTCATCGGCAAACGCCTTGCCCATCTTGAACAGCAGCCCCGTATCAATCCGGTGGTTCAGGAACATATCCACCTTCACCACATTTTCCCCACGGGCCCGGCCAAAGGTTTCAATGGCCTGCTGCAATTCCTTCATCACGTCAAGCGCCTCCTAAAAACACGAACATTTTTCTGAAAACCTTTCTCATTGTACAGCATTTTTACAAAAAAAGCAACCCTTTTTCCGCAAAAAAATCGGTTTTTTTCGGTTTCTGTCGGTTTGAACAAAATGGCAGCGTATTTTTCTGCGGACGGGTCAAAATAGCAGTGACCTTGAAAAAGGAGGTGAACAGAGCAATGAATCAGACCGGCAGCCAAAACGGCAATCAGCCCAACGTGCCCCAGGCCCGCGCCGCCCTGGACAACATGAAGTTTGAAATCGCCCGGGAGCTGGGCATCAACTTCAAGCAGGGCTACAACGGCGACCTGACCAGCCGCGAAAACGGCTATGTGGGCGGCTACATGGTGAAGCGCCTCATCGAGCAGGCCGAAAAGCAGATGGCGGGCAAGCAGGGCTAAAAGCAGCCGCAGCAGGCTTTTTCTTTCCTCAGGCAGGCAAGCAAGGGGGAAAGAAAGAATCTGTGGATGGCCTTTCCCTGGCTTTACGTCAATCCAACCGGGAAACCTCAATAACAATGAAACAGGAGTGAATCGCTATGTACAATTCCGGCAACAACGCTTCTTCTTCCAACAATTCCAACCGTGCCAACGTTCCCGAAGCCCGCGCCGCCCTGGACAACATGAAGTTTGAAATCGCCAGCGAGCTGGGCATCAACCTCAAGCAGGGCTATAACGGCGATCTGCCTTCCCGTCAGGCCGGCTATATCGGCGGCTACATGGTCAAGCGCATGATTGAGCAGCAGGAACGCCAGATGAGCGGCAAGTAATCCGATCCAGAAAAGCAAGCGCCAGCAGGGCTGCCGTGTTTCCGGCAGCCCTCGGCTTATTATGAAGGAGGAATCAATCATGATTCGGCAGGACACCATCCGTCTTTTGCGGGAATGCGATGCGGGGATTCAAATGGGCGTGCAGGCTATTGGCGATGCGCTGCCTCACGCCCGGAGCGAGAAGCTTAAAAAGCTGCTGGAAAATGGTCAGGCCGAAAACCAGCGCATGCAGCGGGAAACGGACGCGCTGCTGCGCCAGTATCAGGACGAGGGGAAAAGCCCCCCTGCAATCGCGCAGGGCATGGCGGCCATGAAAACCAAGGTGACGCTGACCTTCCAGGAATCCGACGCAGCCATTGCCGATCTGATGACGGATGGATGCAACATGGGCGTGAAATCCCTGAGCAAGTATCTGAATCAGTACGCTGCGGCGGATGAAAAATCCAAAGCCCTTTGCAAAAAGCTCATCGCATTGGAGGGGGGACTGGCCGTGGCCCTGCGTGGTTTCCTGTAAATCCGCAGGGCACCCGCCGTCTCCGGCCAGGGCAGATCGGCTTCTTTCCTGGTGGGCATATGTTCACAAGGGGGAACGCCGGATCATCCATCGCCTGCGTTGCCAGAAACGCCCCGCGCCCGCAGGGCGTCGGCCGGGGCGGCAGCGTGCGCCGTTTGAAGGGCTTCGCACCCGCAGGGCTTTCGTCCCATCCGCCCAGAATACGCAGCAGCAAATCCGGTTTTTTCATGCAGCCGCTCATCGGTGTTTTCTTCTTTGCAGATGTGTCGAATTACGTCGAAGTGTGTATAAATGCGTATTTTTTAAGCGAATTGTATCTTTTTCTGTTTAAGCTATAGCACAGATACGATCTTTTTCGGAGGTAGATACGCATGACAACCGTTGAGGAACACCTTTGGCACCTGGGCGTCGGCCATCGATTAAAAGGGTACAGAATGACCGTTCTTGCTGTCAATCTTGCGCTGGAGGATGAGACGCGTTTGCAATGCGCGCAAAATGAACTATACAAGCCCATCTCCGTGGAGCTGGGCTGCGATTTCCGCAGCGTGGAGCGGGATATTCGCACGGTGATCGATCATGCCTGGCGCACCAATCCCGAATATCTTTCCCAGCTGGCCGGCTTCCCCCTCGCTTATCAGCCAACGGTGATTCAGTTTCTGGATATTCTGGTGGCGTATTCTTTGCGGGAGCTGGATCGTTCTCCCGCCTGAGAAACAGCCTGTTTCCCTTTCTGATTTCTGATTAATCCTCCCTGCCTGCGGCCATAATAAAACAGGGAGCCCGTCTGAAAGGCTGGGCGCATGGCAAGGAGGAAACGAACCATGGAGAAAATCAAGGTTGTTCAATATGGCTGCGGCAAGATGAGCCGGTATATCCTGCGCTATCTGCATGAGCACGGCGCGCAGATCGTGGGCGCCATTGATGTGGATCCTGCGGTGGTGGGCCAGGATGTGGGCGATTATGCGGGTCTTGGCCTGAAAACCGGCATCCGCATTGACAGCGATGCGGACAGGGTGCTGGACGAATGCAACGCGGATGTGGCCGTCGTCACCCTGTTCAGCTTCATCGGCGATATTTACGAGCAGGTGGAAAAATGCGTTGCCCGGGGCATCAACGTGATTACCACCTGCGAGGAAGCCATTTATCCCTGGACTACCGCTGCCGCCCAAATCAACCGGCTGGACGCACTGGCCAAGGAAACGGGCTGCACCATCACCGGCAGCGGCATGCAGGATATTTTCTGGATCAATATGGTGGCGCTGGTGGCAGGCGGCTGTCATCGGATCGAAAGAATCAAGGGCGCATACAGCTATAACGTGGACGAATACGGTTTGGCGCTGGCGAAAGCCCATGGCTGCGGCCTGACGCCGGAGGAATTCGAGCGGCAGATCGCGCATCCGGCGGCCTTTGAGCCGTCCTATGCCTGGAATGCCAGCGAGGCGTTGTGCAGCAAGCTGGGGCTGACCATCCGCTCCATTTCCCAGAAGCATGTGCCCTGCGTGATCGATCACGATATTTATTCCGAAACCCTGGGCCAGACCATCCCGGCGGGCCGGTGCATCGGCATGTCCGCTGTGGTCACCATCGAAACCCTGCAGGGAATCACCCTTGAGGAGGAGACCATCGGCAAGGTGTATGGCCCGGAGGACGGCGATCTGTGCGACTGGCAGATTACCGGCGAACCGGATACGGCGTTTCACGTAGTGAAGCCCGCCACGGTGGAGCATACCTGCGCCACCATCGTAAACCGTCTGCCCAGTCTGCTGGCTGCGCCCGCGGGCTATGTGACCGCCGATCAGCTGGCTCCGGCAGCCTATCTGGCCTATCCCATGGAATACTACTGCTGAAACGCTCCGTTCTATGAAAGGCGCTCCGTTCTGCGGCGAAGCGCTCTGGCTGTCGAAACCCTTTTCGACAGCCTTTTCGTTGCAGATCAAAAAAACCAACCTGTAACAGCCTGCTGCGGAAATGGGTTTTCTTCGCTTTGCTTCGAAAAATCGCCCCGCCCGACCGGCGCGGAAAGGCAGGATCGCGAGATACCATAGCAGGAGAATCGCCGTGTCGCGCAGAAAAAATGGAGGGAATCAGGCGCGCCGGCAGGGCCGCCTATTTCCCGCATCCCGCTTGTGCAGGGGAAGCGCAGCCGTCATGCCCGCCGTTACAGGCCGAACGGCATCCCGCTTGTGCGGAGGAAAACGGCTCCTGCTGAATTACGAAAGACTGGAGCAACAGAACAATGATCGATCAAATGCTGATTCGCGGCGCGAAAGTCCACAATCTGAAAAATATAGACGTTGATATTCCGCTGGGCAAAATCGTGGGCATTGCGGGCGTGAGCGGCTCTGGAAAATCTTCTCTGGCCTTGGGTGTACTGTATGCCGAAGGCTCCCGCCGCTATTTGGAAGCACTGTCCACCTACACCCGCCGCCGCATGACGCAGGCTGCCAAAGCCAGCGTGGACGAGGTTTTATACGTTCCCGCTGCGCTGGCGCTGCATCAGCGCCCCGGCGTGCCGGGCATTCGCAGCACGTTCGGCACGGGAACGGAACTGCTTAACAGCCTGCGGCTGATGTATTCCCGCCTTGCCAGCCACCGCTGCCCCAATGGGCATTATCTGGAGCCGTCTCTGCTGGTCGCCGCCGGGAAGGAGCTGGTCTGCCCGGCGTGCAGCGTGCATTTTTACGCGCCGTCCGCCGAAGAACTGGCGTTCAATTCCCAAGGCGCCTGCCCCAAATGCGGCGGCACGGGCAGCGTCCGCACTGTGGATATGGCAAGCCTTGTGCCGGACGATTCCCTCACCATTGACCAGGGCGCGGTCGCTCCGTGGAACAGCCTGATGTGGTCGCTGATGACGGACGTCTGCCGGGCGATGGGAGTGCGGACGGACGTGCCGTTCCGCGAGCTGACGGAAAAGGAAAAGGACATCGTTTTCCATGGCCCCGCGGAGAAAAAGCACATTCTTTACCATGCGAAAAAAGCCGGCTCCAACGACTTTGCGGAGTTGGATTTCACCTATTTCAACGCCGTCTACACCGTGGAAAACGCGCTTTCCAAGGTCAAGGACGAAAAGGGCATGAAGCGGGTGGAAAAGTTTTTAAAAGAGGAGGCCTGCCCGGAATGCCACGGCACGCGCCTTTCTGCCGCTGCCCGGGCCCCGAGGCTGCGGGGCATTTCTCTGGATGAAGCCTGCATGATGACGCTTTCTCAGCTGGTGGATTGGGTGCGAGGGGTTCCTGGCAGCCTGCCGGAGGAAATGCGTCCCATGGCGGAAAGCATCTGCGAAGCCTTTCTCAGCACTGCCAAACGCCTGATGGATTTGGGCCTTGGGTATCTGACCTTAGATCGCTCGGCTGCCACGCTTTCCACCGGCGAGCGCCAGCGGATGCAGCTGGCCCGCGCCGTGCGCAACCGCACCACCGGCGTTCTCTATGTGCTGGACGAGCCGTCCATCGGTCTGCATCCGTCCAACATTGTGGGGCTGACCGGCGTGATGCACGATCTGGTGGCCGATGGCAACTCTGTCATTCTGGTGGATCACGACACGCAGATTTTGAAGGAATCCGACTGGATCATCGAAATGGGCCCGGAAGCGGGGGCCAAGGGCGGCCATGTGATTGCGCAGGGGACGATTCCGAGCATCGAGGAAAACCCTGCATCCCAGATCGGGCCGTTCCTTTCGGGCAAGGCGGAAACGAAACGGGAAAGCTCCGTTGCAAAGGAAGAAATATTTGCAAACGGTACGATTCATCTGTCCACTTCGCAAATCCATACGGTTAAACCGCTGGAGGTGCGCATCCCCAAGGGGCGGCTGACCGTGGTCACCGGTGTGTCCGGCTCGGGCAAGACCACCATGGTGCTGGAAAGCCTGATCCCAGCGCTGGAGGCAAAAATCAGCGGCAGCGCGCTGCCGGCGCATGTTCGCGCGATTGAGGCAGAAGGCATTGCGCACATCAAGCTCATCGACGCCACGCCCATCGGCGTCAACGTCCGCTCCACGGTAGCCACCTATGCGGGCGTGCATGACGAGCTGCGGAAGCTGTTTGCCCAATCGCCGGATGCCCGGGCCCATGGCTATAAGGCCAGCGATTTTTCCTATAATACCGGTTCGCTCCGCTGCGCCGGCTGCGATGGAACCGGCGCGATCAGCCTGGATGTGCAGTTTCTGCCGGATGTGGATATTCCCTGCCCGGACTGCCGCGGCTCCCGATACGGCAAGGCCGCCTACGGCGTGAAGCTCACGAACCGGGCCGGGGCAAGCGTTTCCCTGCCGGAATTGATGGACATGGACGTCAACTCCGCCATCGATTTTTGCAAAGATATGAAGGCGGTCAGCCCGAAGCTGTGTATTCTCAGGCAGCTTGGCCTGGGCTATCTGACCCTTGGTGAAGAAACCCCCAGCCTTTCCGGCGGCGAAGCGCAGCGGCTCAAGCTGGCCAGCGAGATCGGCAAAACGCAGACGGATTCCATTTTTGTGTTTGATGAGCCGTCCATTGGTCTGCACCCGCTGGATGTGCGGGTGCTGCTGAAGGTTTTTCAGGCGCTTCTGGATAACGGCGCAACGGTCGTTGTCATTGAGCACGATCTGGATGTGATTCATAACGCCGACTATGTGATCGATATGGGGCCGGGCGGAGGCGATGCGGGCGGCAGGATCGTGGCATGCGGAACGCCCCAGGAAATCAAAAGAAACAAAGACAGCATCACCGGCAGATTTTTGTGAGCATACGTCAAACGGCGGAGAGGGATTCATCCCTTCTCCGCCGTAAAAACAGGGGCGCTTCCTGTCAGGCCAGCGCAAAGACCATTCCCAGCAGGGGCGAGAGCAGAATCATCACCAGCGAGAAAATCAGCGAAATCACGGACAGCAGCGTGGCCCGCTGCGCGGAGGGCACCATGGCGTTGACCTTCGCGTCAAAGCGCACCTCCAGGAAATCGTCAAAGATGGCCGCGGTCAGGCCGCAAAGCGCTATCAGCGCATCCGGCCGGGCTTCCTCCTTCCAAAAGGGCAGACTGCTCCCCGGGAAGGCAAAAAGATTCCCTTTTTGTTTCCAAAGCACCCGCTTTTTCCATCCCATGGCGCAGCCTCCTTTCGAAAAACTGTTTCCATTATAAACGTCCGTTCCGGGCCTGTCAATCAGAACCTCGTTTCTTTTTTCGCTAAGTGACGAATCTCTCACCCAAAAGTCACGCAGGCGTCACCGGAGCATGATATGATAATTCCTGTAAGAAGGAGGCGTCAAGCCATGGAAATTTTGAAGGTGGATCATTTAAGCAAGATTTACGGCAAGGGAGAAAATCAGGTCAACGCCCTGGATGATGTATCCTTTTCCGTGCAGAAGGGCGAATTTATCGCCATTATCGGCCCATCGGGCAGCGGCAAATCCACACTGCTGCATCTGCTGGGCGGGGTGGACCGGCCCACATCGGGCAAGGTGTTTGTGGAAGGCGTGGATGTGTACGCCCAAAATGAAGAGCAGCTGGCCATTTTCCGGCGGCGGCAGGTGGGCCTGATTTATCAGTTCTATAATCTGATCCCGGTATTGAACGTGGAGGAAAACATCACGCTGCCCCTGCTGCTGGACGGCAGGAAGGTGGACCCGCTGTATCTGGACACGCTGGTGGACACCCTGGGCCTGTCCGCCCGGCGGCAGTATCTGCCCAATCAGCTTTCCGGCGGCCAGCAGCAGCGGGTGTCCATTGGCCGGGCGCTGATGAACACCCCTGCCATCATGCTGGCCGATGAGCCCACCGGCAATCTGGACAGCAAAAACAGCGCCGAGATCATGGACCTGCTGAAGCTGGCCAACCAGCAATACGGCCAGACCCTGCTGGTGATTACCCATGATGAGCGCATCGCCCATCAGGCCAGACGAATCATCACCATTGAGGATGGGAAAATCGCGGCGGACGAGGTGATGGGCTGATGAACGTGATGGATACGGTGGCGCTGCGGCAGATGAAAAGCCAGAAGCGGCGCACGGTGATTACCATCCTGGGTGTGATCGTGGCGGTGGCCATGATTGCGGCCGTGTCCTCCTTTGGGGCGTCCTTTATGGGGATGTTTCAGCAGGTGGTAATCGCCAGCGACGGGGAATGGCATGCCAAAATCACCAACACCTCCGCTGCCGACCGGGAAATGCTCCGGGCGCAGTCCCAGGTGCGGGATGCGTTTGTGCTGGGCCGGCATGGCAACTGGGCCCTGCATGAGAAAAAAGGCGTGTATTCCAATGTATCCGTCTATTCGCTGGATGAATCGGGCATGGACGTGATGCAGATTCATTTGCAAGAGGGCGCATATCCCCAGGCGGAAAACGATGCGCTGATTTCCCCGGAGCTGGCGAAGGCCGCTTCCCTGCAGCCCGGCGATATTCTGGAAACCGCCGGGGGTAATTACCGCATTTGCGGCATTGCCAGCATGCATCCGCTGGAAAGCCAGACCTACGGGGCGGGGGAAACCCCCATCCTGCTGCGGCAAAGCGCGGAAACCCGGGAGCAGGATGGCGCGGATGCGCTGCTGCGCCTCTACAAGCCGGATAAGGGCCTGGGCAAATGGCTGCAATCCATGTGCGATCAGATGCCTGGCGTGCAGAAGTATTCCACCAATACGGGGCTGCTGCTGTACATGGGTGTGAGCGACAAAACCATTATGGTGACCATCTGGCTGATGGTGGGCGTGATTCTGGCGATTATCATGGCTGCCGCCGTGACGCTGATTTATAACGCCTTCGCCATTTCCGTTACCGATCGCACGGCGCAGTTCGGCCTGCTTTCCTCCATTGGCGCCACCATGCGCCAGCGGCGCAAGGCCGTGCTGTTTGAGGCGCTGGTGATCGCAGGAATCGCCATTCCCTTCGGGCTGCTGTTTGGGTATCTGGGCATCGGCGTTACATTCTCCATCGTCAGCCGGCTGATGAACAGCATGGTCGCCTCCAATGTGACGGCGGAGCTGCATCTGGTGGTGGAGCCCGGCGCCATGGCGCTGGCGGTTGTGCTGGCACTGGTCACGGTGCTGCTTTCCGCCTGGATTCCTGCCCGCCGGGCCGCCCGGGTATCGCCCATGGAGGCCATCCGCAAAACCCAGGATATTAAGCTCAGCGGCAAAAAGCTGAAAACCTCCCGGCTCACCCGGCATCTCTTTGGCTTTGAGGGTGAGCTGGCCCTGAAAAATCTCAAGCGCAATAAAAAGCGCTATCGGATTACCACCCTGTCTCTGGCCATGTCGCTGGTGCTGTTTCTGTCCGCCTATTCCTTCACCCAGTATATGACGGGCGCTTACAGCATGGCCAGCTTTACCGCCAATTACAACGTGTCCCTGAGCGGACATATTCTCCGCTATGGAAGCGATTCTCCCATGAAACGCGGCCCGGTACGCTATGAAGCGCTGGACCGGCTCAAGAATGCCGCGCTGGCTGCGCCCTACGCCGATCAGGCCACGGCGTACACCCGCTTTCCCGGCGAGAGCTTCTTTTTCGATCCCGCGTCCGTTCAGCCCACAGCCCAGCTGGAAAAGGCCATGGACGGGAATGCGTATCCGGTGAAGGTCTCCATTCTGGCCATGGATAACGAGGGGCTGGCCGCTTATGCCGCCCAGTTGGGCGTGGATGTGGCCGTGCTGCTGGATCCGGATAATCCCGGCGCCATCCTGCTTAACGGCGGCAGCATGCTCAGAGACAGCAAAATGTATGATATGACCCTGCTGGATGCACATGCGGGGGACGGCGTTACCGTGATGCACACGGATCAGAAAACATTGCAAAACCACGGACAGGTCTTCCATCTGGCAGCCGTCACCCGGGAAGAACCGCCCTGCCAGCAGCTGCTGATGATGAGCCCCGAAGCCCGGCTGATTGTGTCCGAGCGGGTGGCCCGGGCGCTGTATCCCGATCTGGCTCCCTGGATGGAGGTGTTCTACACCACCAGGCAGGCCAACGAGCTGGCGCAGGCGCTGGAAAGCGTGACGGCGGAATACGCCACCGGCCGGCGGCCGCTGGAGGAAAGCGCGTATAACGCCCTGCAGCAATCCGACGGCCTGATCTATGCCAGCGTGTATAACTACGATCAGACGATCAAGGCCAATCGGGATATGGTCACGATTATCAATATCTTCGTGTATGGGTTCATTACGCTGCTGTCGCTGGTGGCCGCGGCGAATATCGTGGGCACCATCTCCACCTCCCTCATGCTTCGGAAGCGGGAGTTCGCCATGCTCAAGTCCGTGGGCATGGGCCAGCGGGCCTTTGACAAAATGATCCGCTGCGAAAGCGTGTTCTATGGCCTCAAGGCGGTGATCTGGGGGCTGATCGGCAGCGTGGGCGTGATTTTCCTGATCTGGAAGGCAAGCCAGAACTCCTTTGATGTTCCCTTCCGGCTGCCCTGGCTGCAAATGAGCATCGGCGTGGCCGCGGTGTTTATCCTGGTGGCGCTTACCATGGCTTACGCCATCCATAAAATCCGCCGGGATACCATCATCGAGGATTTGCGGCTGGAATAAAAGGCGCGTGCCAGACGATCAAAGGCATAACGCACATAAAATGCGGGGAAACCGTTCTTTCCAATTCGCCGTACCGATCAGAAAACCGGTCTCCGCAAAAACAGGAGGGGGCGCTTTTGAAAAGCGTCCCCTCAGGATTGATTCGGCTTTATTCTTTTTCGTAGTCAAACCCGCGCAAATGAAGCTCTTTGGCAAAATGGCAGGCCACCTGCCGCCCCGGCTCCGCCTCCGTAAGCTCCGGCGCTTCGTCCACGCAGCGCTGCTGGCAATACCGGCAGCGCTCATGGAAATAACAGCCCGATGGGGGATTGGCCGGATTGGGAATCTCTCCTTCCAGCGGGATGCGCTCATTTTTCACATCCGGGTCCGCAACCGGCACGGCGGAAAGCAGCGCTTCCGTGTACGGATGCAGCGGATGGGAAAACAGCGCTTCCGTTTCCGCAAACTCCACCAGCCGTCCCAGATACATCACGCCCACCTTATCGGAAATGTGCTCCACCACCGACAGATCATGGCTGATGAAAATATAGGTTAAATCCATCTCCTGCTGCAATTCCTTGAGCAGATTGATGATCTGCGCCTGAATGGATACGTCCAGCGCGCTGACCGCCTCATCGCACACGATCACCTGCGGCTTGAGAATCAGCGCCCGGGCCGTGCCGATGCGCTGGCGCTGGCCGCCGGAAAAGGCATGGGGATAGCGCTTGAGATAGGTGGTGTTCAGGCCCACCTTTTCCGCAATGCGCATCACCAATTCCTCCCGCTCCCGCTTGGGCATCTTGGGGTAATTGGCCCGGATGGGTTCGGCGATAATATCGATCACCGTCATCCGCGGGTCCAGCGAGGAATAGGGATCCTGGAAAATCATCTGGATTTCCTTGCGCACGCCTTTCATCTGCCGCTTATCCAGCTTGAGAAAATCGTATTCCCGGCCGTCCCTGCCCTTATAGATCACCTGGCCCTCGCTGGCTTCGATGGCACGCACGATGCAGCGCCCCAGCGTGGTTTTGCCGCATCCGCTTTCGCCCACGATGCCGATGGTCTCGCCCTTGTGCACATCGAAGGAAACATTGGTCACTGCCCGGACGCAAACGCCCTTGGAGGTGAAGCGCTTGGAGATGTTTCGGATACGCAGAATGACTTCCTTTTTTTCTTTTTCGCTCATGCGCTCTCCCCTCCTTTCCGGCAGCGATAGCAGGCGGCGCAGTGACCGCCACCCATGTCTGTCAGGTCAGGCTCCTGCTGGTCGCATACGCCGGCCTGCCGTTCCAGGCAGCGGTCATAAAAGCCGCAGCCGGGCTTGAGGTTCAGTGCCAGCGGCACGGTGCCTTCGATGGAGAACAGCCGGTCCAGCTTTCGGGTGCCGATCTTGTGTACGCTGCCCATCAGGCCGCGGGTGTAAGGGTGCTGCGGGTTTTTGTAGATGTCGCGCACATCGCCATACTCCACGATCCGCCCCAGATACATCACCGCCACCTTGTCGCACATTTTTGCTACCGTGCCCAGGTCATGGGTGATAAACAGGATCGCCATGCCCAGCTCCTTTTGCAGCGCCTTCATCAGCTCCAGAATCTGCGCCTGGATGGTCACGTCCAGGGCGGTGGTGGGCTCATCGGCAATGAGCAGCCGAGGCTTGCAAACCAGCGCCATGGCGATCAGCGCCCGCTGCAGCATGCCGCCGGAAAACTCATGAGGATACTGATCGTATCGCTTTTCGGCGTTGGCAATGCCCACTTTTTTCATCATTTCCAGGCTGATCTGCCTGGAAGCCTTTTTGTCTCTGGTGATATGCAGCCGGGTGCATTCGTTGATCTGATTGCCAATGGTATACATGGGGCTGAACGCCACCATGGGCTCCTGAAAGATCATGCTGATCTGCCGGCCGCGAATATCCATGATTTCCCTGCCCCGGGGATCCAGCTTGAGAATATCGGTTTCCTCGTTGCGGTCATTCCGAAACAGGATCTCGCCTGACGCGGCGCATTTTTTATCATTGATGGCCAGAATGGCCTTGCTGGTGAGGCTCTTGCCGCAGCCGCTTTCGCCCACAAGCCCCAGCGTTTCTCCGGGCCGAATATCAAAGCTCACGCCGCGAACGGGGGTCAGCGTGCCTTCGTCCATTTTGATTTGAATCCGCAGGTCCTTCACCTGGATGATGGGCGTCTGATTTTTGTCCAAACGAACGCCTCCCTTGTTAGTATCAAAACCGTGTGCCGTTTATTTGTAAGGATCCGCCGCGTCGCGGATGCCGTCGCCCAGAAAATTGAAGGCCAGCACGGCGATAACGACGAACACCAGCGGAATCAGCCGCCAGGGGTAATTGGCGATATTGGAGATGTTCTGCGCATCCTTGAGCAACACCCCCCAGCTGGTGGCGGGGCTTTGAATGCCCAGGCCCAGAA
>CAKTWP010000027.1 GCA_934630705.1 uncultured Clostridia bacterium
GCCTTGCCATGCAGGATGAACCCTTTCATCCTGCATGGAGCGTGTCAAAAACGTCGTTTTTTGACACGCTGGGCCGCTCCTGCCTGCGTCAGGAGCGTTTTTTCATGTAAAAATCCCATCCGTTTGTTGCGAAAAGCTGTTCTTCTGTGTTATAATGAAAAAAACAGGCTCTCCGGGCGGCTTCGGGCCGCTCCAACCTTTCACATTGAAGGAGGTAATCATGCGCAAAGCCATCAAACGAATCCTGCTTGCCCTGCTGGCGATCATCATCGTTGCCGCCGCCGCGTTTACCGGCGTCTATTTCACCAGGCTCCAGTCCATGGGCTCTATCCAGAAGCTCACCGCCTATGAGGACTATAACCTCTATCGTATGGATGTGAAGTATGACTACGATCTGGACAAGCTGCTCAGCGCCTGCAAGGCGGACAACCAGAGCTTGATCGACGCCCTGCTCAAGGAAGCCCTGCCCCTGCTGCCCATCCAAATGAAGGCTCCCGATTTTGGCTGCAGCGCCTTCACCGTGAACACCCCGGACGGCCAGGTGCTCATGGGCCGGAATTACGATTTTAAGAACAATTCGTCGGCCATGCTGGTTTATTGCAGCCCCAGGAACGGCTATAAATCCGTGGCCACCGCCGCGCTGGACAACATCTCCGCCAATCAGGTGGACGGGGTGAAAAGCAAGCTGGCCTGCCTGACCGCACCCTTCATCTGCCTGGACGGGGTGAACGAAAAGGGCGTTTCCATCGCCGTGCTGACCTTGGACAGCAAGCCCACGCTGCAATCCACGGGCAAGGAGGTATTGGCCACGCCCATGGTGATCCGTCTGGTGCTGGACCGTGCCGCCACTACCGAGGAGGCCGTGGCGCTGATCGCCCAATATGATATGTTTGCCACCAGCGGCCGGGATTATCATTTTTACATCACCGACGCATCCGGAGACGGCCGGGTGGTGGAGTTCGACTGCCTGAGCGAAAAGCGGGAAATGGTGGTCACGCCGTCCCAGACCGCCACCAATTTCTTCGTAATGTATGCCGATCAGGTGCTGCCTGATCAGCGCAACGGCGTATACGGCCATGGCCGGGAGCGCTATGACCGGATTGAGGAAATCCTCGCCGCCGCCCAGGACACCGCCACGAAGGAGACTGCCTGGGACGCGCTGAAGGCCGCCTCTCAGGCGCCTAAGGAAGGCGACATCACCAGCAATACCCAATGGTCCATTGTGTATAACAACACGGAGCTGACCGCCGAAATCGCCATTCGCCGAGATTGGGACACCATCACCGGCTACGCCCTGGCGCAGTAAGGAAATCTGGGCATTTCGTTTTCTTTTTGCGATTGCGTAAAGCAAGCCGCCTGGCATCTGCACGATGTCAGGCGGCTTTTCTCTTTCGTTTCCAGAAAGCGTTTTTCATAGATTCCGCAGTGCCCTGCGGGGCCGCGCAGCCGTCAAAGCCGCGCCAGCGCGCGATACGCATCCTTCAGCGCCGGATACAGGGACACATATAGATCGTAATACTTCTCATAATCCACATGCCGCTGCACATCGGGCAGCTGAGATGCGTTTTCCCGAATCAGCGCCGCGCAGGCGGAAGGAATATCCGCATACATGCCCGCTGCCACGCCGCCCAGAATGGCCGCGCCCAAAGCCGGGCCCTCGGTGTTTTTCACGGTCCGCACCGGCAAGGCGAACACATCCGCCATCATCTGCCGCCAGAAGGGGCTCCTGGCCCCGCCGCCGCAGGCCCGCATTTCGGCAGGCGCAATGCCCATGCCCCGAAGCACCTCCAGATTCTGCCGCATGGAATAGATTACGCCCTCCATCACGGCCCGCAGCAAATCCCGCCGGGCATGGATGCCGGACAGGCCGATAAACGCCCCCCGCGCATCCGCATCCAGCAGCGGGCTGCGCTCGCCCATCAAATAGGGCAGATACACCAGCCGGTTAGCTCCGATGGGCGACTGCGCCGCTTCCTGACTCATCAACGTATACGGATCCTCGCCCATTTGTGCCGCCGTCTGGCATTCCGCCTGGCAGAACTGATCCCGAAACCATTTCAGCGACAGCCCCGCCGCCAGCGTGCAGCTCATCACGGTGTACGCCCCGGGGACGGCGGCGCAGAAGGTATGCACCCGGCCCTTTGGATCGATCTGTACCTGATCTGCGTGCGCAAACACCACGCCGGAGGTGCCGATGGTGGCGAAGGCCTTGCCCGCCGTCACCACGCCCGTGCCCACGGCGGCGGCAGCATTATCCCCCGCCCCGGCGGCCACCACCGTGCCCGGCTGCAGGCCGGTTTCCTCGGCAGCCCGGGAAGTGACGGTGCCTGCCGCATCGCTGCTTTCCATCAGGGGCGGCAGCAGCGTGGCATCCAGATCCAGTGCATCCAGCATAGCGCCGGACCAGCACCGGCGGGGCACATCCAGCAGATTGGTGCCGCTGGCGTCGCTCATTTCAGAGCCATACTCCCCGGTCAGGCGGAAGCGCACATAATCCTTGGGCAGCAGAATATGCCTGACCTGCTTCCAGATTTCCGGTTCATGCCGCCGCACCCACAGGACTTTCCCGGCGGTGAAGCCGGTCAGCGCCGGGTTGGCGGTGATGCGGATCAGCCGCTCCCGGCCCACGATCCGGGTTATCTCATCGCATTCCTGCTGTGTGCGCCCATCGCACCAGAGAATGGCCTTGCGCAGCACCTGCCCGTTTTCATCCAGCAGCACCAGCCCATGCATCTGCCCGCTGATGCCCAATCCCCTGATCTGGGCAGGGGCCACGCCGCTTTCACCGATCACCTGACGAATGGTTTCCCGGGCCGCCTGCCACCAGCATTCCGGATCCTGCTCCGCCCAGCCGTTCCGGGGCTGATCCAGCGGATATTCCCGGCTGGCGCTGGCAATGGCCCGGCCCTGCTTATCAAAGAGGACGGTTTTGGTGCCCGATGTGCCTAAATCCACGCCCAGCACATATTCGTTCATGGTTCCGCCCCCATTTACAGCTTCACGCAGACGGATGCGTGCCCCGTCAGCGTCCGGGTGCGTTCATCCGGCTGCCCCATACCCACATACAGCACTGCGTTCCCATCCGCAATTCGTTCGCCCTGATCGTTTACCACCAGCAGTTCCTCCCGGCGAACCCGGATCAGCGCCTTTTCCCTGCCGCCGGCAGGACAGAACACCCGGGCAAACCCACACAGCCGGGGATTCCGGGGCGCAAAGGCGCTGCCCTCGTTCTGGCAATACACCTGCACCACATCCTGGGCATCCCGCTGCCCGGCGTTTTCAATTTCTGCCGTCACCAGCACGCCGTCCGCCGTTTCCGCAGCCTCCGCCCCGGTCACGCGCACGTCCCCATAGGTCAGGCCAAAGCCAAAGGGATACAGGGGCGCGGAGGCGAAATAGCGATACGTCCGGCCATCCATGGCATAATCGGTAAATTCGGGCATCTGGCGCAGCTGCTCGTTGTGATAGAAGGTGACCGGCAGCTTGCCCGAGGGGAACGCCTTGCCAAACAGCACCTCCGCCACGGCCTTGCCGCCCCGGGCCCCGGGATACCAGGGCAGCAGGATGGCGTTGGCCTTTTCATTGCCCGCCTGCAGGTCAATGGCGCTGCCCGCCATCAGGCAGATCACCGTGGGCTTGCCCACGGCCAGCACCGTGTCCATCAGCCGGCGCTGGCTGGATGGCAGCAGCAGATTCCATTTATCGCCGGAGGCAGAGGCGTTGCGGTCATCGCTCTCCTCGCCCTCCAGCGTTTCATCCAACCCCAGCACCAGCACCACCGCGTCCGCATGCTCCGCCACGGTCTGGGCTTCGGAAAGCCGGTCGTCCTGCTGGGCCAGGCTTTCCACCCGATCCTTATACAGATGGCAGCCCTGGGAATATAGCACCCGGGCCTTCCCCGCCAGCGCATCCTGAATGCCCTCCAGCACGGTAATATACCGGGACGAAGTGCCATGATAATTGCCGATCAGGGAGGCGCGGCTGTCGGCATTGGGGCCGATCACGGCCAGCGTCCCCAGCGCATCCGGGTTCAGGGGCAGGACGCCGTCATTTTTAAGCAGCACGCAGCCCTCCCGCGCCGCCTCCAGCGCCTTTTCCACATGAGCCGGGCTTTCCACCTCGGTGTAGGGAATCTGGTCAAACTCGCTGCCCTCCAGCGTGCCCAGCATATAGCGGGTGGTAAAGGCGTGAACGGCGGCCTGGCGAATCTCCGCCTCCGTTACCAGCCCTTTTTCGTAAGCCTTCATCAAATACACATACGTCACGCCGCAATTTACATCGCAGCCGTTTTTCAGCGCCAGTGCGGCAGATTCCTCGGGGGTATCCGTAATCTGATGGAACTGATGGAAATCCTGAATGGCCCAGCAGTCGGACACCACATGGCCCTCGAAACCCCACTTGCCCCGCAGCGTATCCCGCAGCAGCATTTTACTGCCGCAGCAGGGCTCGTCGTTGGTGCGGTTATAAGCGCCCATCACGGCCTCCACATGCGCTTCCTTCACCAGCCGCTCAAAGGCGGCCAGATACGTTTCCTGCAGATCCTTTTCGGATACTTTGGCATTAAACTGATGCCGCTGGGCTTCCGGGCCGGAATGCACGGCGAAATGCTTGGCGCAGGCGGCAGTCTTGAGATGCTCGCCATTGCCCTGCAGGCCCTTCACATAGCCGATGCCCATTTCTGCCGTCAGGAAGGGATCCTCGCCATAGGTTTCATGGCCCCGGCCCCACCGGGGATCCCGGAAAATATTGATGTTGGGCGACCAGAACGTAAGCCCCTTATAAATATCCCGGTCGCCATGCTTCACTGCTTCGTTATACTTGGCCCGGCCCTCCGTGGACGCAATATCGCCCAGCACCTCCACCAGCGCGGGATCAAACGTGGCGGCCATGCCGATGGCCTGGGGAAAGCTGGTGGCCACCCCGGCGCGGGCCACCCCGTGCAGCGCTTCATTCCACCAATTGTAGGCCGGAACACCCAACCGCTCGATGGCCGGCGCGTCATAGCGCAGCTGGCTGGCCGCCTCGTCCACCGTCATTTTCGCCACCAGCGCCTGCGCCTTTTCCTGTGCTTTTTCCCGATTCATGAAATCCTCCTGTCCGGTTTGCCCGCCTGGGGCCATCCGTTTCGTAATAAGGTTTTGAAACTTCGCTTTATAGGTGTATAGTACGGCATCCCTCCGGGAATGTCAAGCATTTTTTCCCGCTATGCGCCGGAAGCGAAGTGTGCTATACTAAGGAAAAACGCCTGCAAAGGAGCGCGAAACGCCATGCCCCCCTTTCCCCTGCCCGTCTATCTGGACCACGCCGCCACCACGCCGCCGGATTCGACCGTCATCGCCGCCATGGGCCGCTGCATGGCGGAAGGCTGGCAAAACCCTTCCGCCCTGTATGCTGCGGCAGGAAACGCCCGGCGGGAAATGCGTCTGGCCCGGCGGCAGATTGCCGGGATGCTGGGATGCGATATCCAGGAAGTGATCTTCACCTCCGGCGGCACCGAGGGCAATAACGCCGCTCTGATGCTGGCTGCGGGAAAGCATGTGGTGATCTCCGCCATCGAGCATCCTTCGGTAATCCAGGCTGCCAGGCGGCGATGCGCCGGGGTGACGCTGGTGCAGCCCGATACGCAGGGTGTGATTCAGCCCGATGCGGTGGCGGCAGCGCTGCGGCCGGACACGGCGCTGATCAGCGTCCAATTCGCCAATAATGAAACCGGCGTGCTCCAGCCTGTTGCTGCCATCGGGCGCATGGCCCGGGAGAAGCGCATTCCCTACCACTGCGATGGGGTGCAGGGCTTTGGCCAGCTGCCGCTGCAGGCGGATTTTTGCGATCTGATGACCCTCTCCGCCCACAAGCTGTATGGCCCCCGCGGGGTGGGCGCGCTGTATGTGCGCAGCGGGATTGTGCTGCCGCCGCTGCTGCTGGGCGGGGAGCAGGAGCAGCGCCTTCGGGCCGGCACGGAAAACGTGGCCGCCATTTGCGGTTTTGGGGAAGCGGCCCGGCTGGCACAGGCGGATATGAACGACCGGGCCGACAGAGAACGATTGCTGATGGCGGATTTTCTTTCGCAGCTGCAAAGCGCCATTCCCGGCTGTCGGGTGCTGGGCGAAGGGGCGGCGCGGCTGCCGGGGGTGGCGGCAGTGCTGCTGCCGGGGCTGGACGCGGTGCAGGCCATTGCGGATCTGGATCTGCTGTCGGTTCAGGTTTCCGGAGGCGCGGCCTGTCGGATGCAGGAAGGCAGCGTCAGCCCTGTTTATCGCGGCATGGGCCTGAGCGAACAGGATGCCCGATGCGTTCTGCGCATCAGTATTGGCCGCCACACGCAAAAAGAAGCGCTGGACTATGCAGCCCAGTGCATCCGGCAGGTTTATGAAAAGCGCGTGATGCGTAAATAAAAAAAGCCCCCTGCCGCCGTTTGTCGGCTGCAGGGGGAAAAATTTGTGCTTTTCTTTTGCCGCGTCAGGGCCGCTTCGCGCCGCAATTGGAGCAGAAATTGCCGCTGTTCCGGGTATTGCAGGCAGGGCAGACCCAGCCGGAAGCGGCAGCCGCGTCATCCGCGGCGCGCTGGCTGGATACATAGGGGTCTGCGTTATAATCCGCCATGTCAATCCCGCCCATAATGGCTTCCAGCACCTCTGTCACCTGCGCCACCTCCGTCCAGTTCATCCGGGAGGCGCTCAGGGTGATATTCAGATAATAATTCTTATTCTTGCTATTGCCCGCGTCCGTGGCCAGCAGATAGCTGCACCGCGACAGAGAAGACTTGCCGCTCTCGGAGAAATCATAAAGCTCCACATCCATCTCCCTGCCGCTTTGCAGCGTGACGGAGAACACATCCTCGGGCTGCTTTTCCTTCCGATTAAGGGCGGAGGAAATGGTTTCAAGGCGGCAGGTGACCTCCAGCGACATGTCGCCCGCCTGAGCATAGAGCGCCATTTCATTATCGCGCAGCTTATAGAGGAATGCGTCCGCCTGCACGACCGAGCCATCCTCCCGGATCATTGGCAGCTGCGAAAAATTCATCACCAGCATATCCGGGGCATGATCCAGCATGGGCATTTTCAGCCCCTGAAACTTTCCGCTGCTCCAGTATTCCTTCAGGGTGTTCACCTGCAGCGTGCTGCGGATGCGCTCAATTTCCTGCTTTACCATTTCCGTCAACACCTCGGCGCGGCGCGCATCCGTATCGGAAGCCAGAAACCCGCCATCATAAATGGCGGCATACAGCTTGGCATCCTCGCTGATTTCGGGCAGCGCCAGCATGGCATAGCCCCGGTTTCTATCCGGCTTTACATAGGCGGCATAGCCTTCGCTGCCGTCATAGATCAGATACTGCCTGTCCTCGCATTCTTCCACAAAGCGCTCGAAGGTGTTTTTGCGCAGCGCTTGATACGAATACTGGATTTTTTCCTGCTCGTTAATGAACGCGCAGGAGGTATCGTCAAATTCAGAGGCATAGCTGTTATCCGGCGCGTCAAAGGAAACAAAGGCCATGGGACTGCGGCCAGAAGCCATGGAAGAAACCGCGTAGGGCGAAATGCAGGCCCGGCCATAGGTTTCGGGCGCAATGAACAGCGTGTGGACGTAGGTGTTCTGATACATCTGCCGGGCATAGGGCAGCGCATCCGCAAACGCGATTGCAGGCAGGAGCATCAAAGCGGCCAGAAGCATGGCGAAGCATCTTTTCATGGGTAAAATCCTCCTTTGTAATATGAATGGCTGAGAAAGTATTTTTCCGGAAAGGTTCAGTCCAGAGACGTGAAATAGCGCCGCCGCAATTGCTCCGTGGCGCCCCGGGCCGCCAGCTGGGGCAGGGAACGCCGGTCATAGGCGATGGCGAAGCATGCCTGCTGGGGATAATAGCGAAACTCCTGCAGCTCGGCCTTGAGCCGCCGGTCAAAGGCCTCATCGGCCCAGGCAAAATCCCCCTGAAACACCACCATTTCCTGATTATACGCCAGCGACAGATTATGCAGCGCTACGGCAAAGCAATGGGCCAGATATTCCACCGTCTCCCGGGCCAGCGTATCCCCTTGCCGGGACGCTTCAAAAAGCTGCGGAAAGGTAAGGGGCGCGGGCAGGCCCAAATCGGGGCGGCCCGCCTTTTCCAGCCGCGCGCGCACCTGCGCCATGCTGACCAGACTTTCCAGGCAGCCCCGCTTGCCGCAGCCGCACAGTACCGGCCCGTCATCCGCAATCAGCATATGCCCGATCTCGCCAATCAGCGAATCCCGGCCGTTAAGCACATGGGCCCGCTCCAGCATACAGGCGGATACGCCCCAGGTGGTAAACAGGGTGAGCATCCGCCGGTCGGCGTATTCCGGCCGGTCCAGCAGCTCCGCCCTGCCTGCGGCCTTGCCCGCATTATCCACGAAATACTCCGTTTCTTCCCCGAAAATGGGCCGCAGATAGGCTTCCAGCGCCACATCCTTGCCCCATCCGGGGGCCTGGGAATTATAGCGCAGCAGCCGGGCGTCGTAATCCACGGTACCGGGCACAGTCAGCGCCACGCCGTACAGCTCCCCAACGCTCACTCCATGCCGGGTCAGGCAGGCCTCCGCCGCCGTCCGCAGCGATGAAAACGCCCCGCCCAAATCGTTATCCAACGGCTGCTTCAGGCTTTCCATCCACAGCGTATCCCCGATCAGCCCGCTCAGGGCCAATGTAGTTTCTCCCGGCCATAAATCAATGGACAGAATCTTGCGCTCATCGGCAAACTGAAACAGCTCCGGCTTTTTCCCGCCCACGCTGGTGGTGCTGCCCAGACCCAGGGATTTCACGACCCCCCGGTCGCAGTATTCCTGCAGGGCGCGCATCACAGTGGGACGGCTGATGCCGGTCTGCTCGTGTATATCCGCCGCGGTCACCATCTGGCCGGATCGAAGCGCCCGGATGATCTTCTGCCGGTTTGCCCGCTTGATGTCCGCCGGCATGGCGATTTGCTCATGGGTTAAGGACGCGTTCATTCTGCGTTGCTCTCCCTTCCGGCTTGCCTTGGCGGCTCTTGCCCGTTTCCAAAAGCGCGCGTTCGCGTCCGGTCTGTCCCGGCCCCCGCCGCGCCTGCTCTTTTTATCATAGCGGGATTCTCCGTTTTGTCAAGCCCGGATGACGGGCCATCGGGCCTGCGCCCCGGGAAAAATGGCAAAAACCTATTGACAAGGCCCCAGAAAAGCCGTATCATAAATCAGGTTATGAAATATATTTTCAGAACTTCCAACTGCAAAAGCGTTTTCAGCAACGATCAGAAAAGGAGCGTATGATTTTATGATGCAGAACATTCCGCAGGTGAAGCTGGGCATCATTGCCGTAAGCCGCGATTGCTTCCCCATCCAGCTGAGCGAAAGCCGCCGGGCCGCCATTGCCAAGGCCTATGGCGAGGGGCTGTATGAATGCCCCGTCACGGTGGAAAATGAGCAGGACATGCTCCGGGCCGTTGCCGATGTGCAGGCTCAGGGCTGCAACGCCCTGACAGTGTTTCTGGGCAACTTCGGCCCCGAAACCCCCGAAACCCTCATTGCAAAGCATTTTGCGGGCCCGTGCATGTTCGTGGCGGCGGCGGAAGGCGACGGCGATATGATCAACGGCCGGGGCGATGCGTATTGCGGCATGCTGAACTGCTCCTATAACCTGGGCATGCGTCATCTGACGGGCTATATCCCCGAATACCCCATCGGCACGGCCGAGGAGCTGGCCCAGAAGATCCGGGAATTTGCGCCCATCGCTCGGGCGATTCTTGGCGTAAAGAACCTCAAGATCATCACCTTCGGCCCCCGGCCCCAGGATTTCTTCGCCTGCAATGCGCCCATCAAGGGGCTGTATGAGCTGGGCGTGGAAATCGAGGAAAACAGCGAGCTGGATCTGCTGGTGAGCTATCAGGCCCATGCGGGCGATCCGCGCATCCCCGCCGTATGCGAGGACATGGCCCGGGAAATGGGCGAAGGGCGCTATTATCCCGAGCTCAGCGCCCGGATGGCGCAGTTTGAGCTGACGCTGCTGGACTGGGCGGAAGCCCATAAGGGCGCGCGGCAGTATGTGGCCTTCGCCAATAAATGCTGGCCCGCCTTCCCCAGCCAGTTCGGCTTTGAGCCCTGCTATGTGAACAGCCGCCTGGCTGCCCGGGGCATCCCGGTGGCCTGCGAGGTGGATATTTACGGCGCGCTGAGCGAATACGTCGGCGCATGCGTTTCCGGCGGCGCGGTCACGCTGCTGGATATCAACAACACCGTACCTGCCTATATTTATGATGAAGACATCCGCGGCAAGTTCGATTATGCGCTGACGGACACCTTCATGGGCTTCCACTGCGGAAACACCCCGGAATGCCATCTGTGCGAAAGCCGGGCCGTGAAATATCAGCTGATTCAGCATCGCCTGCTGGAGCCTGCCGGCAGCGAGCCGGATTTCACCCGCGGCACGCTGGAAGGGGACATTGCCGCCGGCCCCATCACCTTCTATCGTCTCCAGTGCGACAGCGAGGGGCGTCTGCGCTCCTATATTGCCCAGGGCGAGGTGCTGCCCGTGGCCACCCGCTCCTTCGGCGGCATCGGCGTGTTCGCCATCCCGGAAATGGGCCGGTTCTATCGCCATGTGCTGGTGCAGAAGCATTATCCCCATCACGGCGCGGTAGCCTTCGGCCATTGCGGCAAGGCGTTGTTTGAGGTGTTCAAGTTCCTGGGCGTGAAGGACATTGCCTATAACCAGCCCAAGGGGCTGCCCTATCCCACGGAGAATCCGTTCCATTGACGTAAAGCCCGCAGCGATTTGCGGATGACCGCCGGTTTTCGGCCCAATTGTTATGCGCCCCAGATGGAAGCAGGAACGTTTTCGCGTTCTTCTCCATGCAGGGGCGCATTTTCAATATTATCCGGCTCTTTTTGATTTTAACGGCTTCTTCGGTAATTTTCCTGCATTCTCTTATTGGCGTTCTTAACCCGACACACTTTCCAGCCGGGCAATCTGCCGGGAAAGCTGCTGGCAGAATTCCGGCAGCTGTCCGGGCCGTTCCTGGGCAGGCGCGCCCAGAAAATCCTTGCATATGCTCAGCATATCCCGGGCCGCCAGCTGCACATCCTCCAGCTGCAGCATCAGCAGATCTCGCTGCACCTTCAGCCGATCGCTTGCCGGCGCATCGCCCTGCTTCGCCCGGCGGGCCAGCGCTTCCAGGCTGCACAGAATCGCGTCCACATCCGGGTCCGCCGCAGCCTCCAGCCGTGCTTTCGCGTTCTGCGCCATGGCAGACCGTTTATCCGCCGCCAATGGATCCGCCCAGGGCAGATTTTCTGCCGCCAGCTCCTGGCACACCTGCGCAATCATTTCGGGATGCTTGCGCAGAATCGCGCGGTATTTATTCTGATATCGCAGCATCATTGCCCGATCGCCGCCGGCCATGGCCGTCACGCAGGCGCGGACGGACTGTCCTTCGCCCTTGGCCTGCAGCACGCTTCGCAGCAGAGCGTGCACCTGCTCATCGGTAAACGTCTCAAAAGGCGCGGCCCGGCGGATGGATGCGTCTCCCTGGCCCCGAAGCTGCATATAATAGTAATTGCGCACGCTGTTGGGCTTGCGGCCCAGGGCCTGGCCCATCCGCTCAAACACCCCGCGCAGGGGCGCTCCGCTTTCGGCGGCGGCACGTATTTCCTGCCAGAGCAGCTCTGTTTCCTCCGGGCTCCAGCCGTTTCGCATCAATGGCATGGTCTGTTCCATGGTTCATGCTCCCTTCCCCTCGCCTGTTTTCTTTCATAGTATGCGCCTCTCCCCTTGAGAATATGCACGCGATGCGGCATACAGCCTCAAAAAAAGTATTTCTTTTCATTTACAAAATTTTTGCCCGAATGGAACAAAACGCGTTTTTTGATCGTCTATATAGATGAGGTGACGAAAGAATGAGCACAATGCTTTCGATTTATCCCAAGGAAGACAACCCAGCGCTGCTGGCGATTGACGAGGAAGAAAAGGTTGTTTATGTGGACGGCAAGCCCTGCGCATTAACCCAGCAAGAATTTTCGCTGCTTCAGGAATTGGCCCAGAATATCGACCGGGCCATGAGCCGGGAGGAGCTTTTGCGGGACGCCTGGGGCTATGCCTCCCCCGGCGATACCCGTACCGTGGATGTGCACGTGCAGCGCCTGCGCAAAAAGCTGGGCTTTTCCTGTATTGAGACCGTCTATCGCCATGGTTATAAGCTCCGGGCCCAAGAGGTGTATTAACCCGTTTGAGGGATACGCCCATCCTTTACGCCCCATTTTTTCCTCTGTCTGAATGCACGTCGGGCAATGAAACATTTTTCTTACAATCCGCATTGCGCCCCAGATGGCGGAAGAGGAACGGTTTATCGTTTCTTCTTCGATCTGGGGCGCATTGTTGATAATGTAACGCGGTTTCTATCCCCATGGCTTTCTTGTGCGGACGCGGGAGGGGGCATTTGACGCAAAAAGCCGCCTCCCTTAATATTATCTTTTTTTGCAGCGCGGGCTGGTCAAAACAGGAAATATCGTGTATAATAAGTTGGACTGTATTCTAAGGAGGATGAGATTTATGCCACTTGTTACCTCTACTGAAATGTTCAAAAAGGCTTATGAGGGCGGCTACGCCATCGGCGCGTTCAATGTGAACAACATGGAAATCGTGCAGGGCATCACGGAAGCGGCCAAGATGGAAAACGCGCCTGTGATTCTGCAGGTGAGCAAGGGTGCCCGGAAGTATGCCAATCATACGTATCTGGTGAAGCTGGTGGAAGCCGCTATCGCGGAAACCGATCTGCCCATCGTGCTGCATCTGGATCATGGCCCCGATTTTGAAACCTGCAAGAGCTGCATCGACGGCGGCTTCACCTCCGTAATGATCGACGGCAGCCATCTGCCCTTTGAAGAAAACATCGCGCTGACCAAGAAGGTCGTGGAATACGCTCATGATCATGGCGTGGTGGTGGAAGGCGAGCTGGGCCGTCTGGCCGGCGTGGAGGACGATGTGAAGGTGTCCGCCGCCGATTCCAGCTATACCCGCCCTGACGAGGTGGAGGAATTCGCCACCCGCACCGGCTGCGACTCTCTGGCCATCGCCATCGGCACCAGCCACGGCGCGTATAAGTTCACCGCCGCGCAGTGCACCCGCAACGCCGAAGGCATTCTGGTGCCCCCGCCCCTGCGCTTCGACATTCTGGAAGAGGTCTCCAAGCGTCTGCCCGGCTTCCCCATCGTGCTCCATGGCGCGTCCTCCGTGCCCCAGCAGTTTGTGAAGATCATCAACGAAAATGGCGGCCAGCTGCCTGATGCCGTGGGCATCCCCGAAGAGCAGCTGCGCAAGGCGGCCACCATGGCTGTGTGCAAGATCAATATCGACAGCGACCTGCGTCTGGCCTTCACCGCCATGATCCGCAAGCACTTCGCGGAGCATCCCGATCATTTCGATCCCCGTCAGTATCTCACCGATGCCCGTGATGCGCTGCGCGATATGGTGCGTCATAAGCTGGTGGACGTTCTGGGCTGCAACGGCAAGGCCTGAGCCTGTCTTTTCGGTACATACATCAACCGCCGCAGGAGCTTGCGCTGCTGCGGCGGTTCTTGTGTTTTGGGCCGGTCTGTGATAAGGCGGCTTGTCCATCGGAATTCGCGGAGGTGACAGGCCGTATCCGGAAAGTATCTGATCGTTTACGAATATGACTGTCATCTGGCCATGCCTGTCATCCGGGCACGAATCAGAGCGGCTTCCTGCAAATGGGCGGTTCGCTTTTCATTACCGCCTTGCCGCATCCGGCAGGTAAACGCAAAACGGCGGGGCAAGCATACCTCGCCGTCTTTTGCGTTAAGGGCAGGAATTATTCCTCGTCGGGGGTTTCGGGGAACAGGGGCTGATGGCAGTTGGGGCAGAGATAGTCCTCATCGAAGTCGAAGTTGTCCGCTTCGAAGGTCATTTCCTCGCCGCAATGGGGGCAGGTATACTCCACCAGGTTATCGCTGTCCTCATCCTCGTCATCATCGTCATCCTGATGGCACTGGCCGCAGCAGGCGCAATCGCCTTCTTCGTCCTCATCATCGCCATAGACCAGGTCTTCCATATCGCTCAGATCGCTGTCGATAGATTCCACGTATTCGTCCAGCTCATCGTGATCCTTGCGCAACGCGTCCATCTCCTGGGCCATATCGTCCAGCAGCTCCAGCATCTTTTCGATCAGCTTGCCTTCGTTCTTTTCGGTATCCAGCTTCAGGCCTTCGGCCAGGCCCTTGATATAAGAAACACGGTCCGTCAAATTGCTCATTTTTTCACATCTCCTTTCGTCAGGAAGGGGGCTCTTCGCCGCCGGGCAGACATTGCCCCCAATAAGGATAAAAGGCCTCAGGCGGCCTTTTATCCATGGGCATTACGCGCGGCTCAGATATTCACCGGTGCGGGTATCGATCTTGATCACATCGCCGATGTTGATGAACAGCGGCACCTGCAGCTCGTAGCCGGTTTCGGTGGTGGCGGGCTTGAAGTTATTGGTAGCGGTATCGCCCTTGAAGCCGGGCTCGGTCTTGGTGATCTCCAGATCCACGAAGTTGGGCGCTTCCACGGAGAAGGCCTGGCCCTTGAAGTAGCGGATGGTCACGTTCATGTTTTCCTTCACAAACTTGATGGCGTCTTCCACGGCGTCCTTGCCCAGCGGCATCTGCTCGAAGGTTTCGGGGTCCATGAAGTAATACAGATCGCCATCGTTGTAGAGATACTGCATTTCCTTGGTTTCGATGATGGCCCGGGGCATTTTATCGGTAGGGTTGAAGGTGCGCTCCACCACCGCGCCGGTCATCACGTTCTTAATCTTGGTGCGCACAAAGGCAGCGCCCTTGCCGGGCTTCACATGCTGGAAGTCAACGATGTTCCACACGCCGCCGTCCCATTCGATGGTAATGCCCTTTTTGAAATCGCCCGCAGTAATCATGGTTTACTCCTCCAATTTTGATGGTATATGGGTTGCATAAGGGGCCGATCAAAGGATCAGCAGCGCCTTTTGTGCATGAACCAGGGTTCGCGCGCCGGTTTCGGTAATGGCGCAGGTGTTTTCGATTCGCACGCCGCCAAGGCCGGGCACATAGATGCCGGGCTCCACGGTGATGGTGTGGCCGGGCTGGAGAATATCCTCGCACAGCTGAGACAGCCGGGGCTCCTCATGAATATCAATGCCCACCGCATGGCCCAGCCCATGACCGAACCGGCCGGCATAGCCCGCACCGTCGATAATCTTCCGGGCCATGGCGTCAATATCCTTGCAGCATTTGCCGGGAGCCAGCGCGGCCTGACAGGTTTCCTGTGCCTCCAGCACCACATCGTAGATCCGCTTCATTTCGGGCTTGGGCTGACCCACGGCCACGGTACGGGTCATATCCGCGCAATAGCCGTTCTTTTTCGCGCCGAAATCAAAGGTAATCATATCGCCCAGCTGCACCACCCGATCGCCGGGGATGGCATGGGGCAGAGAGCCGTTTTCGCCGGAGGCCACGATGGTATTGAATGCCAAGCCGTCCGCGCCCTGCTCCAGCATGGTGTAATCCAGCATAATCTGCAGCTGCTTTTCCGTCAGGCCCGGCTTGATCCGGGGCAGCAGCAGGTCAAAGGCCTTGCAGGAAATATTGCATGCGTCTTCAATGCACTGCAGCTCGCCCGCATCCTTGATGCGGCGGGCCGTTTCCGGCGCATTGTCAAGAGACGCAAATTCCATCCCGGGCATAGCCTTTTTCAGCGCTTCAAAGGAGCGAACGGTGACCTGATCATCCTCATAGCGCACCCGGGAAACGCCCTTTTCCTGAAACAGCCGATAAGCCAGCGCCGCGTGGCTGACGCCCTTTTCCACCATCAGCACGTCAAAGCCCGGGGCCTGACGCTCAGCCTGCTCGGTATAGCGGAAATCGGTCACGATGGCCTGAAAGCCCGGGCCAGCCGCAATAAGCCCCTCGCCGGTATAGCCGCTCAGATAGAACATGTTGGAAGGCTTATGGATCAGCACGCCTTCTCCGGGCTGCACATGGGCCAGGCTCAACACTTTATCCATTCGATTCACGGAGATTTCCTCCCATCATCAGAATCCAGGATATGCAAAGCATACCACATTGTATTTTAGCATAATTCCAGGATTTGCGCCACCCTTTTCCGCCATAAATGGCAAGAAAATTTTTGTCAGTGGGGGTTTTTTTCCGTTAGCGGCGTGCCAGGCGCGTGTCCGGGTAAACAAATCGTAAATTCAGGCCGAAGAAATTGCCTTTTCCCGGGGAATAGATTATAATATGAGGGAGAAATAAATGGTTTGGAGGCTGAAAGATGCTGGCCATTGCGTACTTCCTGCTGTATGCGCTTTGCGGCGTGGGCATTGCGTTTCTGCTGCTGCCGCGGGTGCGGCCGGTGGCCCGGTGCTGGCTGGGGCTGGCCCTGGGGCTGGCCCTGGAAATGTGGCTGCCCCTGCTGTGCGCCCTGATTTGTCAGTTCACCGTGGCGGCTCATCTCTGGGCGCTGATCCCGCTGTTTATGCTGGTAGGGCTGGCCTATCTGGGCCGGGACAAGCGCTCCCCTGCCCCTCTGGATGACCGGGAACGGAAACTGCTGCGGCTGCTGCTGATAATGGCGCTGCCGCTGACGGTGCTGGGCGGATACCTGCAATGGACCCATGTGCTCCGCCCTGCTGCGGACGGCTCGCTCCATGTTGGCCAGAGCACCTATGGCGATCTGCCCCTGCATCTGGCCATTGCCACCAGCCTGCGCAACGCATCCGTGCCTGCGGATTATTCCATCCTGCCGGGCACGCTGCTGTCCTATCCCTTCCTGGCGGATTCCCTGAGCACCAGCTTCATGCTGCTGGGCTTCTCTCTGCGGGACGCCATCGTGTTTCCGGGGATTGTGATGATGGGGCTGGTGTTTGCCGGATATGTGATTCTGGCCGAGCGCATGGCGGACAGCCGTAAGGGCGCCGCGCTGGCCGTGCTGTTTTTCTTTATCAACGGTGGCCTGGGCTTTCTGTATCTGGTGGACATGCAGGGCGCGGTGCTGGGCCAATCCGGCAGCAATGCGCTGCAAAGCGTTTCCGGGCTGTGGAACCGGATCAGGATGGTGCTGAACGGCTGGTATCAGACCCCCGCCAATCACGCGGAATTCACCACCTACAACCTGCGCTGGAGCAATGTGATCGTGGACATGATGGTGCCCCAGCGCACCACGCTGGCGGGATGGAGCCAGGTGATTCCCTGCCTGTATCTGCTCTATGACGCGCTGCGGCCCCAAAACGCGCTGCCAGCTGGCGTGACGATTCTGGAAGGCGCAGATGGCCCCACCGCCGTATTCACCCGCCGGGAGATGCAGGTGCGGCAGATGGTGCTGCTGGGCGTATGGGCGGGGATGCTGCCCATGATCAACACCCATTGCTTTCTGGCCCTTGGACTGCTCAGCGCCGGATGGATGGCATGGGATCTGATCCATTGCCGGGGCCAGCGGCTGCGGGCCCTGGCCGGCTGGGCCATATATGGGGGGCTGGCCGTGGCCGTGGCCGCGCCGCAGCTGCTCACCTGGACCTTTCATCAGGCCGTGGGCAATAAGCAATTCCTGAATATTCAGTTCAACTGGGTCAACGGCAAGGCGGGCATGCTGGACGGATACTTCTGGTTCTATATCAAGAACATCGGCCTGCCCTTCCTGCTGCTGCTTTTGTCGCTGCTGGAAAAAAACGAAAAACGGCGTTTTCTGGCCAGCGGTGCGTTTGTGATTTATCTGGTGGCGGAATTTATCCTGTTCCAGCCCAATGAATATGACAACAACAAGCTGTTCTATATCTGGTATATGATCTGCGCAGTGCTGGCGGCTGATTACGCGCTGGAGCTGCTGGGCCGGCTCAAAGGCCTGCGGGCCAGGCCGGTGATTGCGGTGCTGTGCGCCATCGGCTGCTTTGCCACGGGCACGCTGAGCATCGCCCGGGAATGCATTGGCGATTATCAGATGTTTTCCAGGGAAGAAACAGAAGCGGCAGCCTTCGTGGAGGAAAACACGCCGGAGCACGCCACCTTCCTCACCTATACCAACCACATCAACTTCGTCAGCAGCCTGGCCGGGCGCAATATTGTCTGCGGGCCGGACACCTGGCTGTATTACCACGGCCTGTCCACCAGCGAACGCCATGAGGATATCCGCCGCTTCTATGCCGATCCCGCCGGGAACATGGATGTGCTGAAAAAATACGAGGTATCCTATATGCTTGTCAGTGCCTATGAACGGGCAAACCTGACAGTGGATCTTACAGCGTTGGAAAACCAGTTTCCCAAGCTGTATGAAAGCAAAAGCGGCGGCATCCTGATCTTCGGGCTGCCGGAGGGCTGAAGCATGCTGGAACGGTTTCTGCGTTATTCTCTGAACCATAATCGTCCCGTGCGGGTGCTGCTGGCAGATACGTTGAAATACCAGACCATCACGGTGATCGCCCTGGACGAATCTCAGGTATCCTTCCTGACCGGCCGGCGGAAAAGCCCCAGGACGCTGCCCCTTTCCGCCTTTCTTTCCGCCGCCTACGCCCGGGGCGATGACGGCGATACCCTGCAATATACTCCCTATGGAGGCAAGCAATCATGAAAAAGCTCATGGCAAAAATCAAAACGCTGCTTGAAAACCATCGGCAGCTGCAGGAATTGGCGATGTATCTGATTTTCGGTGTGCTCACCACGGCCGTAAACTGGGCCGCCTATCTGCTGATCACCTGGGCGCTGGGGCTGCGGCAAACGCTGCCCGGCTCCACACCGTATCTGATTATTTCCAACATCGGCCAGATCGTGGGCTGGGTGCTGTCGGTGCTGTTCGCGTTTGTGACCAATAAGCGCTATGTGTTCCGCAGCCATTCAGAAAACCGCAAGGGCGTATGGCGGGAGCTGGGGCTGTTTGTGTCCGCCCGGGTGGCTTCCCTGCTGCTGTTTGATCTGGGGCTGTTCACGGTGCTGCAGCTGTGCGGCATGAACGATAAATGGGATAAGCTGCTGATGAACGTGCTGGTGATCGTGTTTAATTATGTCGCCAGCCGGTTCGTGATCTTCAAGAAGAAGAAATAAGCCCTCTGGCAGGAAGGGCGGCCATCGGACGGTTTACAGTGCCGTCGGATCGTGGTATAATTGGAAAGAAATTTTCGTCACGAGGTGAGGTTTTCATGCGCTGCGGCTGCCCCAATTGCGGCACGTTCATGATCCATTCGGAGCGGGATAACGCCTGCGTTTGCCCGGATTGCCTGTATCGCTGCTATGCCTGTCAGGGCACGGGCACGGCCCTGAGCCGGGAGGAGGTGCAGGCCCTTCGGGAGCTGCCCATCGTGCCGCCCACCATGGAGGAACGCCTGCGGGAGCAAGCCCATCAGCGGGATGATCTGGACCCGTGACGCGGCATACAAAGGATGATTATGCTGAAAAAGAACGATGAACTGACCGTATCCATCGAGCGCTTCGGCGGCGAAATGGGCATTGCGCATCAGGAGGGCATGACCCTGTTCGTGGAGGGCGCGCTGCCCGGGGAGACCGTTCGCGCCCGGGCGCAGCGGGTGGAAAAGACCCATGCATTCCTCAAAACCCTGGCGGTGCTTTCCCCCGCCCCGGGCCGGGCTGTGCCGCCCTGCCCGTATTATGAAAAATGCGGCGGCTGCGTTTGCCAGCACATGGCCTATCCCCTGTCACTGGAAATGAAGCGGGCGCGGGTGCAGGATGCGCTGTCCCGGCTGGGCGGGCTGGATATTGTCGTGCCGCCGGTGATGGGGATGGAGAATCCCTGGCATTACCGCAACAAAACCGCCCTCCCCGTTGCCGGGCAGAAGGGCGCGCCGCAGATCGGCTTTTTCGCGCCCCGAAGCCATCGGATTATCAATATTGATCAGTGCCTGATTGCCAAGGAAGAAAGCAATGCGGTGCTGAAGATTCTGCGGCTGTGGATGCAGAAATTCGCCATCCCGCCTTATGATGAAGCATCCCGTCAGGGCCTGATTCGTCATTGCGTCAGCAGGGTTTCCCGGGCAGGGCAGGTAATGGCCGTGATTGTGGCCACCCGGGACACACTGCCTCACGAGCGGGAGCTCACCGCCATGCTGCTGGCCGGGGTGCCCGGGCTGTGTTCGCTGTATCTGAATGTAAACAAGCGAGGCGACAACGTGATTCTGGGGCCGGAAAACCGGCTGCTGTATGGTGCATCCCGGCTGGAGGACACCCTTTGCGGCCTGCATTTTTCCTTATCGCCGCTGTCTTTTTTCCAGATCAATCCCGTGCAAACGGAAAAGCTCTATCAGCTGGCTTTTGATTTTGCCGCGCTGACCGGGCAGGAAACCGTGGCGGATCTTTACTGCGGGGCGGGCACCATTTCCCTGATGCTGGCCCGGGCCGCCAAGCAGGTGATCGGCATTGAGATCGTGCCTCAGGCCATTGAAGACGCCCGGGAAAACGCCAGGGCCAATGGTGTGGAGAACGTTTCATTCCATGCCGCCGCCGCGGAGGCGCTGCTGCCCCAGCTGGTGGCGCAGGGGCTGCGCCCGGATGTGGTGGTGCTGGATCCGCCTCGAAAGGGCTGCGAGGAGCCGGTGCTTTCCGCTATCGCCCAGGCCGCGCCCCAGCGCGTGGTTTATGTCAGTTGTGATCCCGCCACCCAGGCCCGGGATGCAAAGCTTCTCTGCGCCCATGGCTATCTCCCCACGCGTTGCCAAAGCGTGGATATGTTCTGCCAGACAGGGCATGTGGAAAACGTGCTGCTATTTGAAAAAACATAAGTATAGAAAGGACGCATTCTCTGCGCTAACAGTTTCCATAAAAAAAACGCCGCTGACCGCATTATTGAAAAGCGCCCCGGAAGGGCGGAAACCGTTTGGGTTTCCTGTTCCTCCGGGGCGTTTCCTGTTATCGGCAACTGCTGCTGCCGATTTGTGCTTACCCTTCGATGGCAATGGTATGGGGGCCTTCCACCTTCTTCACGTCCCGCTTGGGAACGATCACAGACAGCACGCCCGCTTCATACTTGCACTTCACGTCTTCCGCCTTCACATCGCCCACATAGAACGTGCGCTGGCAGCTGCCCACGTAACGCTCCTGACGGATCACGCGGCGGCTCTTCTTATCCTCTTCATCCTTGTCCACACCCTTGGCGGCGGAGATGGTCAGATAGCCTTCCTTCAGCTCAATGCTGATTTCTTCCTTCTTGAAGCCGGGCAGATCCACATCCAGCTCGTAATGGTCTTCCGTCTCATGCACATCGGTCTTCATAATCCGGCCGGCGTTCTTACCATACAGGGTCTTGTCCACATTGAACAGGCTGCGGTTGAACGCATCATTGAACAGATCATCAAACAGGTTTTCGCTAATCATCATAGGATACATAAGTCAAACTCCCTTTCGTTTATCCGTTTCGCGCGGTTCCGGCGCTCCCGCCTGGCGGGGGCCTGTGCGCGGCGTAAGCCTTGTTGTCGTACTCCGGTTCTCAGGCCTCTCAGCTCTTGTTCCTTCGTACAGCCATTATTATACTCGAATTGTTAGCAATGTCAATAGGTGAGTGCTAATTTTTTTTAAAAAAATTTTTGAGCTTGCTTCCCCGGCTCAGATTCGCGTCTTTCAATCGCTTTTTTGTTTCTATACAGGCAATTTCATGCCATATTTCACATAAGAAAAGGCTGTGGGTTTTCCCACACAGCCTTTCTGGTATTGCGTTTATCCTTTGAATCGGATCCGTTTATGGAAGCCGCATGTCTCCCTGCTTGATCCAGCCCCATTTCTGAAGTGCCCGGCAGCAGATCAGGCTCAGCACGGCAGGGGCCACAAAGCAGACCACCGCCAGGCCGATCCAATCCATGGGCAGAATCGCCGCCTTGGCGCCCGCCGCAATATCATTAAGCCAGCCCGTATACACCCCGATCTGCCCCACCAGCCCGCAGGTGCCCATGCCGCTGGACACGGCTGGCCCGTTCATTTCCAGATGAAACAGGCAGGTGGCGATGGGGCCGGTAAAGGCCGAAGCCAGCGTCGGGGGAATCCAGATGCGGGGATTGCGAAGGATATTGGGCATTTGCAGCATGGAGGTGCCCAGCCCCTGGCTGACCAGACCGCCCACGCCGTTTTCCCGGAAGGACATCACCGCGAAGCCCACCATCTGCGCACAGCAGCCGGCCACCGCCGCACCCCCGGCCAAACCGGTGAGAGATAACGCCGCGCAAATGGCTGCGCTGGAAATGGGCAGCGTCAGCGCCATGCCCACAGCCACGGATACCAGCATGCCCATCAGGAACGGCTGCAATTGGGTGGCCCATTTGATAAAACCGCCCACCGCGCTGGCTGCCGCCCCAATGGCGGGGGCACACAGCATCGCCAGCCCGCATCCGGCCAGAACCGTCACCGCGGGCGTGACCAGAATATCCACCTTTGTTTCCTTGCTGACCATTTTCCCGCATTCACAGGCGATGATGGAAATCACATATACCGCCAGCGGCCCGCCTGCGCCGCCCAAACTGTTCGCCGCCATGCCCACCGCAATCAGGCTGAACAGCACCAGCTGTGGCGCTGCCAGCGCCGCGCCGATGGAAACGGCCATGGCCGGGCCTGCCACCTGCTGGGCGAAGTTGCCCGCATCCACCAGAAACGGCACGCCTGCCTGCTGGCCCAGCGTTTTGATAATCGTGCCGATCAGCAGGGACGCAAACAGCCCCTGCGCCATTGCGCCCGTGGCATCCACGCCGTATCGCCTGGCGGAAGGGAGCACGTTCTTCCGCGTCAAAAACGCCTTGATTTTGCCCATGTTGCCTGCTTCTCCTTGTCTTTCCTTCCCTGACATTATATCATAGGCCGCCCCTCGCCACAAGGCTTTGGCCCGCCGGAATTCACGATGATAAATTTATCCTCATGGGCTTGAGAATTATCCCCAAGTGCGGTATACTGGGAGACGGTATTTTTCATTCAGAAAGGCAGGCGTTCCATCATGAAAATTGCTGTGGCTTGCGATCCCGCCGGGCTGCCCCTGAAGGGCCCCGTGGAGGAAACCCTGAAGGAACTGGGCGTGGAATATGTGGACTTTGGCATCAACGACGGCGATCCCCGGGATTATCCCATCTTCGCCGTGCGGGCGGCCAATGCGGTGGTTTCCGGCCAATGCGACCGGGGGATCATCCTCTGCGGCACGGGCGTGGGCATCTCTATGGCAGCCAACAAGGTGAAGGGCATCCGCTGCTGCTGCTGCTCGGACTGCTACAGCGCGAAAATGAGCCGCGCCCATAACGACGCCAACATGCTGGCCATGGGCGGCCGGGTCATCGCGCCGGAGCTGGCCAAGATGATCACCGAGATTTGGGTAAAAGGTGAATTTGAAGGCGGCCGGCATCAGCGGCGCATTGATATGTTTAAGCTGATCGAGGAAGGCAAGCCGCTGGAATAACGCCATTGCCAACGGCAATAAACCATGGCGAAGGAGCAGATCAACATGGAAAAAACAAACGTGATGCGCACGCTGGACCGGCTGAAAATCCCGTATCAGGCCTATTGCTATGTGGATTCCGGCGCGGTCAGCGGTGTGGATGTGGCTGCGGCGCTGGGCAAGGACCCGGCTGCCACCTTCAAAACCCTGGTGACAGAGGGCAAATCCCGGCAACATTACGTGTTCATAATCCCCGTCGCCGAGGAACTGGATCTGAAGAAAGCCGCGGCGGCGGCGGGCGAAAAGGCGCTGGAAATGCTCAAAAGCAAGGATCTGCTGCCTCTCACCGGCTACATCCACGGCGGCTGCTCCCCCATCGGCATGAAAAAAGCCTTCCGCACCTTCATCCACCGCTCTGCGCAGGAGCAGGACAAAATCTGTTTCAGCGCTGGCAAGGTGGGCTATCAGGTGGAGCTGCCGCTAAGCGATCTGCGCCGGGCAGTACCGGTGGAAACAGCTGATCTGATCGTTGAGGCTTAAAGGAAGCCGTTTTGTCTTCACGTTTCCAGACAATTCAATTTAGTCATGATAACGGGCGTGTATGCATAAACATACACGCCCGCTTTCTATTGTTGTTTATCGATAACCATCTCCGCCGCAATAGGCGCATGGCTTTGTTTTTGCCCCACTGCAGCTCGTGCAGGTTATGTATCCCTGTCCCGAGCGATAGTTGGTGCCCTTCCCATTGCAGAAAGAGCAGGGACGGCGGCCCGTGCCATCGCAATACCTGCATCGCTCATGCCCGCTGCTGCTGCCAGAGCCGCCGTTGCCAGAGTTGCCGCTGCTGGTGCTGCCGCTGCTGGTGCTGCCGCCCCCCACATTGGCAAAAGTATATTCCTGCATTCCTTCAAATTTCAAGGCAAACTCCGAAATCTGCATGCAAGACTTTCCGCCGCGCGTTTTGGATACTTCCAGCTTGAAATACTGATAGCTGGGAGCCGCCTTATCCAAAGTGAATTCATACGTCTGCTGGTTCACATCCTGCAGCGTCCGATCCCCGATTACAATTTGAATCACGTCCCAGTCCGGGTCGTCTTTGCCGCTGGGCTCATGGCTGCACCCGTAGAGCGTCCAGGAGGCGGGATTCCGGCCTGTCCAGTAATTGTTGTCATTGCCGGTTCCAATGATGTATCCCGTCGTGCAGATGGCCTGAGAGGTTTTCCACATGGCGTATACCGGCTTGCTGCCAATGTTCAGACACCACTTGGTGGACAAATCCTGATCAAACAGGTTTGTAAATTCCTCCCGGCTGTTCATTCCCTTTGATCCCTTGATAGGGGTCACGGTGATTTCGGTGGGAGCAGGTTGATTTCGGGGACGAATCCGAACCAGATCAAGCTTCATGCCGCTTTTATATCCCGGGCAGGCGTCTGCCTCCGCAAGGCACACTGGAAGCATGGCAAGCAACACGGCCATCATTGCAGAAAGCCACATCATCCATTTCTTCTGCACGTTTGTTCCTCCCCCTTTCTTATTTGTTCTGATTCGTATTCTGCAGCTGCTGCAGGGCGTTTATCGACAGGTTAAAGTCGCTAACATTCTGTTTATCTTCAGTCTGCTGCGCGTCATCCAGCTGCTCAAGCAGCGCGGCAGCTTCTTCATTGCCCAAATCCGCTGCCTTCTGATACCATTCCCGCGCCTTTTCCGGATCGGGTTCCATCAGCTCACCATTGGCGTATACGATGCCCAGGTTCTTCATATTGCCAGCGTCCCCCAGTTCCGCGCCCTTCTGGAACCAGGCCAGGCAGTTTTCAAGGTCTTTCTGTCTATAATAATACACGCCCAAATTCTGCATGGCAGCGGCCACATGCTGCCCGGCAGCCGCCTCATAGTATTGCAAAGCCTGCGTCACATCCTGTTCCACGCCCAGACCGTTGATCAGCATATAGCCGGAATAGAATTGTGCGAGGGCATTGCCATGATCCGCAGAAACCGTCATCATCACCGCGGCAGCTTCCTTATATCCGGCGCAGTAAGCGTCATACGCAATGGTATACAGCTTGTCCGGTTCTTCCGCCAATTGCTGCGCCACCCGCTGCGCCGCCTCCGTGTCCCCTTTTTTCGCGTTCAGTTCATCCAATGCAGGCTGCAATTCGTCCAGCTTTTCCTGCGCCTGTTCGTAGCCTGCATCCAAAGCTTTCTGAAACCATTCCGCCGCTTTGGCCACATCAGCCTGGCCCAATTCGCCCCGCTTATACAGGATGCCCAGGTTATACATCGCCACCCGGCTGCCCTTCTCCGCAGAAAGCGTATACAGTTCCACTGCCTTTTCCACGTCCCGCTCCCGGCCCATGCCGTTGAGGTACATCGTGCCCAGGGCAGTCAGCGCGCCATCATAGCCTGCATCTGCGGATTGCTGATAGGCCGCAAATGCCCCATCATAATCCTGCGCCGTGCCAAGGCCCTTTTGCCGCATCAGCCCCACATAATAAAGGGCACGGATTTCGCCCAGCTGCCCGGCCTTTTCAAAGAGCGGATAGGCCGCGTCATACATTTCCGCCTTGTAAAGGGGCACGGCCAACTGATAGAGCGTATCCATGTCCGCGTCATCCCGATCAGCCAGCGCCTTCGCCGCGTCCGCATTGCCAAGCTCAACCGCCTTCTGATACCATGCCTTGGCCAGCGCGGCATTCTGCTGCACGCCTTCGCCATTTTCCATCATGTGCCCCAACCAATACATGGCGACAGGATCGTACTCTGCAGCGCAGCCGTAAAACAAGCCGTATGCCATTTCATACAGCTTCATCTGATATCTCAGCTGGGCGCACATAAGGAGCAGGGTGAACGATTCCGCTTGCATCTTTGCTTCGTCGGAAACGGTCGTCTGCGCTGCCTCCGCATTGCCGCACAGAGCTGCCTTCGCTGCCCAAACCGCCGCCAGATCAGTCAACGGCTCGGCAGAGTCCTCCTGTTTCTCATCGAATCCCTGCCCCGCCGCAAGCATTTTGCTTACATAGAGCATCGCATCGGCATTCTCTTTCTCCTCCAGTTCAAACAGAAAACAGTTCATCGCTTCCCAATACTGGTGATTGCTGTATGCGGTTAAGCCGCGGAGCATGTTCATGCTCATCTGATCCGTTTCTGCAGCGGCAGAAAACAACATGCAAAAACACATCATGGTAGCGATGATGGCGACGATCTTTTTCTTTTCGTGCATTTCCTTGTCCCTCGCTTTCCTAATCTCAAGAGGTGCCGCGCCCACAAACGTGCCCGCGCGTCGATATGTCTTGGCGGGCTTCACCTGCGCTTCAGATCAATGTCTATCCATATTATAGCATTGTTTTCATCCATTTCAATCCAACCCGCATGTCTTATTTTTGTGGACGTTTTTCCTTAACCTGCTAAGTCACGTAGGAGAATGCAATATGGTCTTTTGACATACCGCAACCAAGTATAAAGAGAACACCAATAGAGCCAGCGATCAAAAAGCGATTTCCTGTTCTTCCATTGGCAAATCAAAAGCAATAAAGAGTAAAAACTTCTTTTTGAGTGAGATAATTACAACAAATGTCATGACAACGACCTATGTCGAAAAAGATGTGTTGAACACAACTGTACGAAAAAAATATTTTGAGATGGCATGAACAGATGATAGATGATGACGTTGGTATCCGCTGCCGTGTCCTGAGTCCAGGAGGCATGAATATGCTGAGGTGATGTAACAGGACGAAAGATATGTCACGTCGCACCTAAGGGCTTGAGACTCTCACCATCATAGTATTTGAGCGCAGGGGCGTTCTCCATCGCCTTCCAAGCCATGAATCATCAAGGAAAGGATGTCTCATGGCTACCAAATGCCGGAACGACTAAGAGAATTTCTATCAGCAGAGCAGCATTAATCTGAGCGAACGCAAGAAAGCATCCAAGAACATGTCCTTTATCAGCCCGCAAAAAAGCACGTGTAATCAATTTGAACGCCTTTATACGGCGAAATGGGGTAGTATGTCGACCGTCAGAGGAGCTCTTTATTCTGCGATCCAAAATGAAGCTTCATATAAAAGTTGGATCATTTTGCAGTATACAGGCACAATCAGTGAACCAGTAATAAATGAAGCAGCATTACGGACATCAATTATAATTTAAACGGGGCATTGGAAAAGAGCGCCAGCAGAGCAGGCACCCCATGAGGCGCGACAAGACGAAAAAAGATGCGCTAACCGGCTATTTTGAACATCGACTCATAAACGACATGAAAAAATCAGCAATAAATCAGATTACAAAAGAGCAAAAAAAGCAGCAAAACAAGCTCCATCCCAAATGAACTCAGTTTGTTATATAAAGAAAAGAGACCCAACTTCTTGAGTCTCTTTTTTGAATCCGGCGGCGACCTACTCTCCCGGGCCGTGTCCAGCCAAGTACCATCGGCGCTGAAGGTCTTAACTTCT
>CAKTWP010000028.1 GCA_934630705.1 uncultured Clostridia bacterium
ACGTGGCCGATCGTGCCGATGTTTACGTGCGGCTTCGTGCGCTCAAAATGTTCCTTTGCCATGGGAATTTCCCTCCTTGTTTCCTTCACATTGCTTATGAAAACAAACAGTTGTTGATTTTATCGCTTGCCTACTACCTTTTCAGCCACGCTCTTGGGCACTTCCTCGTAGTGGTCAAACTGCATGGTATACATGCCGCGGCCCTGGGTACGGGAGCGCAGGTCGGTGGCGTAGCCGAACATTTCGCTCAGGGGAACGAAGCTGTGCACGGACTGTTCGCCCAGGCGGGTTTCGATATTGTCGATCCGGCCGCGGCGGGAGTTGATATCGCCCACCACGTCGCCCAGGTACTGATCGGGCACAATGGTTTCCACCTTCATCATGGGCTCCAGCAGCCGTTCCTCCGCCTTGGCCAGGGCTTCCTTGAAAGCCATGGAGCCGGCGATCTTGAAGGCCGTTTCGGAGGAGTCCACTTCGTGGTAGGAGCCGTCCAGCAGCGTGGCCTTAAAGTCCACCACCTCATAGCCGCCCAGAAGGCCAGAGGCCGCCGCTTCGCGGATACCCGCATCAATGGGAGCAATGAATTCCTTGGGAATCACGCCGCCCACGGTCTTGTTTTCGAAGGTGTAGCCGGCGCCGGGCTCCTGGGGGCTGATTTCGATGACACAGTCGCCATACTGACCATGGCCGCCGGTCTGGCGGACATAACGGCCCTCAGCCTGAGAAGCGCGGGTGATGGTTTCGCGGTAAGCCACCTGGGGACGGCCCACCGTCGCTTCCACCTTGAATTCGCGCATCATGCGGTCCACGATGATTTCCAGATGCAGCTCGCCCATGCCGGCGATGATGGTCTGGCCGGTTTCCTGATCGGTGTAGGTCTTAAAGGTAGGATCTTCCTCCGCCAGCCGCTGCAGCGCCAGCGCCATCTTGTCCTGACCAGCCTTGGTCTTGGGCTCAATGGCCACCTGAATCACCGGATCCGGGAATTCCATGGATTCCAGAACGATGGGAGCCTTTTCATCGCACAGGGTATCGCCGGTGGTGGTGTCCTTCAGGCCCACCGCCGCGGCAATCTCGCCGGCGTACACGGTTTCCACATCTTCGCGGTGATTGGCATGCATCATCACGATGCGGCTGAAGCGCTCGCGCTTTTGCTTGGTGGAGTTATAGACATAGCTGCCGTTGTTGATGGTACCGGAGTACACGCGGAAGAACGCCAGCTTGCCCACAAAGGGGTCGGCCGCGATCTTGAACGCCAGGGCGGAGAAGGGCTCGTCGTCGCTGGCATGGCGAACAACGTCCGTATCCGGATCCTTGGGCAGAATGCCGTGCACCGGAGGCACATCCAAGGGAGAGGGCAGGTATGCCACAACGGCGTCCAGCAGGGGCTGTACGCCCTTATTGCGGTAAGAGGTGCCGCACAGGACGGGGGTCAGGGCGCAGGCCAGGGTACCTTGACGGAGGGCGGAAACGATTTCGTCGTTGGTCAGTTCTTCGCCTTCGAGGAACTTATCCATCAGTTCGTCGTTCTGCTCGGCCGCGGCTTCCACCATTTCTTCCCGCAGCTGCGTGGCTTCATCCAGCAGCTCGGCGGGGATTTCTTCCTCGCGGATATCCTTGCCGTCATCGTCATAATAGACTTCAGCCTTCATGCGCACCAGATCCACGATGCCGCGGAAGGTGTTTTCCTTGCCGATGGGCAGCTGGATGGGCACGGCCTTGGTGTTCAGGCGGGTGCGCATCATGTCCACCACGCGGTGGAAATTCGCGCCCGTGATGTCCATTTTGTTGACATAGGCGATCCGGGGAACATGGTATTTGTTGGCCTGGCGCCAAACGGTTTCGCTCTGGGGCTCCACGCCGCCTTTGGCGCAGAACACGGCCACAGCGCCGTCCAGCACGCGCAGGGAGCGCTCCACTTCCACGGTGAAGTCAACGTGACCGGGGGTATCGATCAGATTGATCCGATAGCCCTTCCATTGACAGGTGGTGGCGGCGGAGGTAATGGTAATCCCGCGCTCCTGCTCTTCTTCCATCCAGTCCATGGTGGCCGCGCCTTCGTGCACCTCACCCAGCCGGTGGGTCCTGCCGGTATAGAACAGGATTCGCTCACTGGTGGTGGTTTTGCCGGCGTCAATGTGCGCCATGATGCCGATGTTGCGGACCTTATTAAGCGGGTGACTTCTGGGCATGTGTTGCGTTCTCCTCTAATTCGTTGATTTTGATAACATTGAGACGAAGCGTCGGCGCCGGGGCGCAGGCCCCTGCCCGGCTTCTTACCAGCGGTAATGCGCGAAAGCCTTGTTCGCCTCGGCCATACGATGCATTTCTTCCTTGCGCTTCACAGCGTTGCCGCCGTTGTTCGCAGCTTCCATCAGCTCATTGGCCAGGCGCTCGGCCATGGTCTTTTCGCCGCGGTTGCGGGAGAAATCAACGATCCAGCGCAGGGCCAGGGTCTGCCGGCGCTCGGGCCGGATTTCCACAGGCACCTGATAGGTGGCGCCGCCAACGCGGCGGGCTTTCACTTCCAGCTGAGGCATCACGTTGTTCAGCGCCTGCTGAAACACTTCGTTCGCCTCTTTGCCGGTCTTTTCCTTAATCATGTCGAAAGCAGTGTAGCACACCTGCTGGGCGACGCCGCGCTTGCCGTCGAGCATGATCTGGTTAATGAGCTTGGTTACAACCACGGTCCCATGCACGGGATCGGGGAGCACTTCGCGCTTGGGAATAAATCCACGACGGGGCATGTAGTTCCCTCCTCAGATTGTTGGCTTTCCATCGGGCCGACCACAGCATGTCAGCATCATGCCGTTCCGCTTGTCTGGGTGCGTGGCGCAGGGAAAAGGCGGCCTTTCGGCGGGTGTTCCTTCCCACGGGCGGTTCCGTTTCTTCCTCCGGCCAGGGCAGCGGCCCATACGATGGAAAACTTCCTTATTTCTTGGGGCGCTTAGCGCCGTAGAGCGAGCGGCCCTGGTTGCGCTTGGCAACGCCGGCCGTGTCCAACGCGCCGCGGATGATGTGATAGCGGACGCCGGGCAGATCGCGCACACGGCCGCCGCGAATCAGCACGACGGAGTGCTCCTGCAGATTGTGGCCAATGCCAGGAATGTAGCAAGTACCTTCGATGGAATTGGTCAGACGGATTCTCGCAATTTTCCGAAGCGCAGAATTGGGCTTCTTGGGCGTCGTGGTCTTCACCGACAGGCAGACGCCGCGCTTTTGCGGGCAACCCTGCAGGATGGGCGCGGTTGACTTGTTGACAACCTTCTCTCTTCCCTTGCGGATCAACTGATTGATCGTAGGCATGGAAGCACCTCCTGATAATTGTTCGGAGCCAGTATCTGGTCTCCTCCTATAACATCCCCGCAACCCTCGGGGATATATAGTCGATCATAAGCCGGAACGGGCGCCGGCCCTTCCGGGGGCGCGGACGCAGCCGCGCTTGAAGCGTCAGGGGGACATGCCCCCATCCGTTACCTTCAGGCTGGCCGCCGCAGCGGAGGGCACCTCCACCCGGCACCGCTCGCCCAGCTCCTGCATGCTGGCGATGAATTCCACCGCCACGCCTTGCTCCCGGGCCGCAGCCTCGATGGGGCCGCGCAGAGCGGGGGACGCATCCATGGCCAGAAACACGCATTCCGCCGCGTTTTCCCGGAGGGCCCGCAGCACCTGCTTGGCCCCCACCACGCGCAGCGCGCGCTTTCTCAGCTTCTCGGACATGGCTTGCTCCTTCGCCGCCGCTAACGCAGAGCATACGCCCCGCATACTACAGGCAACCATAATATGATAGCATTCCCGATTGCAATTGTCAACCTTTTTCCCTTACGAAATTATGAAAAAAACCTTGATTTTTCAGGCTTTTTCCGTACTTTCCCTTTTCTTCCCGATTCGGAAAAACCCCGACCGTTTCCTGCATAGCCATATGAAATCATCCTGTTTTTTTCTACGCAAAAACGCAGACGAAAATGCGGGAGAAGGTTCTTTGTGGCCAAAGAACCCCCTCCCGCGCCCTCCCAAGAAAGCCTTAGGGGGAATGTGTACAGAATAAATCGTTTTCACATCGCTCTGGGAAATGGTATGAAATTTATTCCACCATCAGGTACAGCGCCGTACCCTGAGCAGTGACCATCAGATTGCCATTTACCAGCTGATAATCCACCTGGCTCACCTGGCCATTCAGATCCACCCGCAGCAGCGTGCCGCTCAACGCACCCGTGGGCAGAGAAAGATACAGCGAATTCGGCCATATCTGGGGCTTGCCATCCAGACTGGACACATCCGTGAACGCCCAGAGCACCTTCACCTCCGCATCCCAGCCATTCAGCCGCACCTTGTCCATTCCGAAGGGCAAGCTGCGATTGCGCAGAATGATACTGCCCAAGGGCTTCTTAGCGCCGGTGGCAGTACCGCTGATCTTGGCAAACGTTTCCTTGCCGAACTTGCCGCAAACGGGACAAATTTGCTGGGGTACGCCATTCACGGTAACGGTCAGGAACGTGCAGCCAACCGTCACGCGCTTTTTACAGTCACGACACTTGGCCGTATGCCCGTTCCGGCTGGGGCTCCATTCGCCATAATGATGCCTGAAGCAGGGCGCAGGGGTTACCACCCCGGCGGGCGCAGCCGTGGGATTCGCAGTAGGGGCTTGCGTGGGCTTTTCGGTAGGAGCTTCCGTAGGCTTCTCAGTCGGGGTTTCCGTGGGTTTTTCGGTAGGAGCCTCCGTAGGCTTCTCAGTCGGGGTTTCCGTAGGCTTTTCGGTAGGAGTTTCTGTGGGCTTCACGGTGGGCGTTGCAGCGGGCGTTGCCGTGGGCAGCGCAGGAATTTCCTGCTGCGGCACGATCACTTCGCCGCACACCGAGCAATGCTTGCCCTCGGTCTTGCCGGGAGCGGTTTCCGTGGGCGCAACAGCGGGATCAATCACTTCCTTGTGGCCGTTGGCAGGAATTTCGGTTTGCGCCAGAATCACCGCTCCGCATACAGAGCAGTGCGCTCCAATCGTTTTCCCCGGCTTGGTGCAGGTGGCAGGGATAGCAGGGTCAATCTCACTGGTATGACCAGTTGCAGAAACAACCTCCTGTTTTACAAGAATTTGCTTGCAAAACAAGCAATGCTTTCCCTCGCTTTTACCACTTTTAGTGCAAGTTGGGCTAATCGCTGGGTCTATCTGAGCTGTGCAGTTTTCCGTATTCTGAACTTGATAGAATTCATGCGGCCAGTCTTTATACTCTTTATCAATATGTTCAATACACACATCGTGTTTTCCCTCTCCATTTGGGCGAAACACTGTGCGATGTTCATCAATTGTGCATGTCCAAACGCCAAGAGTATATCCGCATTTAGCATACGCACCAAACGGTACAAACACAGTAGTCACCAAACATGCAAGCACAACTCTTAGCCAAATTTTCTTCTTCATTTTACTCATCATTCCTCTTTTCTACAAATTCGTAAAGTGTATGCCAATGCTCATTTACATCATTTGCTTCTTTGATTTGAGGATACCGTCCATTGTGCACTGCAGCGCAAAACCATACGCCTTTTTCAGGTCGTTCATTCTTCGGAATGCCATACCACACCTTTCTGTCGAAAATCTGCCTGAGCGTGAAGCATCCCTTGTTAGTCTCCTTCCTTCTCAGCCTTGTCTCATTCTTTTCAAGCATCTGCCCAGCCAACTGCAAGAACTGTTCTTTTTCCATGTCTTCCCTCCCTCAATATACGCACTTGCGTATTTTTTCAAGTGCATTATAGCACAGTTTTTGGAAATGCGCAAGTGCGTATACGCTTTTGCGTATTTTTTCTTATTATCATCGGTGAGGTGATAAACATGACAGTAAAAGAAGCGGTGGTGGCACGGTTTGAACAGATTATGCAGGAACGCCATATGAAGCCCAATGAGCTGGCGAACCGCGCTGGCGTGACACCCTCCAGCGTATACAGCATGCTGGACGCAAGGCGTAAGGAGGTGTCGGTCAATCTGGTGAAAAAGCTGTGCGACGGCTTGGATATGCCCCTGGGCGCATTCTTCAGCGCCCCGCTTTTTGATGAATTGGAGCAGGAGATTCAATAAAACCAGCTTTCTTGAGGTGCGCAGAAGGGCGTTTCCTGCCCCAATGGAAGAATCGTCCCTATATTTCTCTCAATACTTCCTGAATTTTTACCGTTTCTCCCCCGCCGCCTTGCATTGCGTCCCGGAATGGCGTATAATGTCAATGATATTCTGGGATATTATTTCCTGGGATGAAAACAACATGCGGAGGCAAAGGATGAGCCGAATTTCCTATGTGATCAAGCGCGTGGGCAAGATGGATTTCTCCCGGATGCGGGACACCGCGAAACTGCTCCACGAGAAAACCGGCAAGCCCACGGCCTGGCTGCTGGCGGATATGGGCCGGTGCGCCCTGAAATATAACGCGGGCTATATGGATTACAAAATCGCCCAGATGTATCGGTTAAACGACGCACAGCGCCGCACCGTTATCACCCGCGGCATCTCCAACGACATCGTCCGCCGGATGAACGACAAGGCCTATTGGCACTTCTTCGATGACAAAACCCAGTTCAATGAAAAGTTTGCCAAATGGGTGCAGCGGGATTGGATCAGGGCCGATGAAAACCTCACCTTGGATGCGCTGACCCGTTTCCTGCAAAATAAGGACGAAATCATGTTCAAGCCGCTGGAAGGCTCCAGCGGTCAGGGCATCGTTAAATATAAGAAGGAAGACTGGCAAAGCCTGCCCGAATTTCTGGATCAGGTGAAGGAAAACGGCCCGGCCGTGCTGGAAGAGGTGGTAAAGCAGCATCCGGATATGGCCCGGCTGTGCCCCACATCGGTGAACACCGTGCGCATCGCCACCTTGCTTGGCGATAAAAAGGAAGGCATCGTGTACGCCTTCCTGCGGATCGGCAACGGCCGGGTGATGGATAACGTGGACTGCGGGGGCATGGCTGCCCGGGTGGATCTGGACAGCGGCAAGCTGCTCACCGTGGGCGCGGATAAACAGGGAAACACCTATGCCGTGCATCCGCTGACGGGCACGCCCATTGTGGGATTTCAGGTGCCGTATTTTGAAGAAGCGAAAAAAATGTGTCTGGAGGCCATGCATGTGGTGCCCCAGCTGCGGTTCGTGGCCTGGGATGTGGCCATCACGCCGGACGGCCCCCGGTTCATCGAGGGCAATTCCTTCCCCAGCCACGCCGTGCCCCAGTTTGCCGCCCATTATCCCGACGGCATCGGCATCCTGCCGGAGTTCAAGAAATTCATCGACCTGTAAATTTCCTGTATTCAGCGAAAAAGCAGGAAGAATTGCCGGGTTTTTTCCGTTCTATGAATGATCTGCCATTATGCCCTGCAAAGGAGATGAAAACATGGATTTGATTAAAACGCTGCTGGTGTATATGGTGATGGTAGTGTCCGGGGCCACGGAAGCATCCCCGGCGCTGACGCCGCCGCCCCCGCAGGCCCAGCCCTCGGAGACCCCGGCCCTGGTGGAAACGGTCGCGCCCTCTCAGGCGCCCACCCTTGCGCCCACCTTCTCCGCCGCGCCCACCATGACTCCTACCCCCACGCCCTATACCACCCTGCAGGTGGGCGACCGGGGCGAGGACGTGAAAAAGCTCCAGCGCCGGCTGGCGGAGCTGGGATACCTGAACGACAAAATCGACGGCATCTTCGGCCAGAATACCAAAAAAGCTGTGGAGCGCTTCCAGTATTACAACAACCTGACCCAGGACGGCAAGGCCGGCAAAGCGACCCTGACCAAGCTGTATGAAAGCACCAGCGTGGTCACCGCCCCGCCGAACATCACGCCCAACCCCACCGTGACGCTGCAGCCCGCCGTGGCCGTGCAGGTGTACTATGTGGATCAAAGCGGGCTGCTGCTGTATCAGATGGCTGTGAACTGCTACGGCACCACCACCATCTACGCCAACAATGCCTTTGTTGGCAGCGAATACGCGCTGATTTCCTCCGGGGCCGTGACGGTGAACATCCGCAGGGGCGTGGCCACGCCTTCTTCCGTCACCTTCCGCTATCAGCGGGTGACCACCCCCGTGCCCAGCTATGCCAATCTGCCGGTCGTCTATGAAACCCGGGATGGGCAACTGATTTACTCGGGGTACGTTCAGGTGCCGTTCAACGCCGTCACGCCGGTTTACGCTGATGCATCCCGGATTCCCGAAGGCTATGCGCTATTCAGCGAAAGCCCGGTGAATGTGTCTGTGAATCTCAATGGCGTGTGCACCCCCGCCTCCGTCACCTTCCTGCTGGCCGCCAGGGAAACCGCCGCACCCACCGGGACTGTGACGCCTACCCCCACGCCCGAGGTAACGCCTACAACGGCGCCTACCGACGCGCCTACTCAGGCGCCCACCGCCGAGCCCAGCGAAGCGCCCACGGAAGCGCCTACCGATGTGCCCACTGCGGAGCCTTCCGCCGAGCCCAGCGAAGCGCCCACGGAAGCGCCTACCGATGTGCCCACTGCGGAGCCTTCCGCCGAGCCCAGCGAAGCGCCCACAACGGCGCCCACGGAGGAGCCCACGCCTACCCCCGCGCCGGCGCCCACCGATGCGCCTACCCAGGCGCCCACGGAGGAGCCCACGCCTACCCCCACGCCGGAACCGCTGACCCAGGCAGGCGGCGTAGTGGCGTTCAATAATGATGTGCGGACGCTGCCATGGTATCGGGATGCGAGCAATACGCCCTTTATCAGTCTCCAGCAGATGGCCACTGTAGCCAACTGGAATTACAAGGACGGCGCGGGCGTGATTCTGGGGCATGCGGTAAGCGCGTCCAAGGATCGCCTGACCGTGGATGAAAAGCTGCTTCCCGCTGCGTATTCCATCTTCTGGAACAACGATCTGTATGTCAGCGATGCGTTCCTCAAGGAGCTTGGCTGCGCCGTTGCCGTTCAGGGCACCGAGCTGCATCTCACGTTTGAATCATCCAATTAAAAACATGCGCCCCGGATGCGGACGAAACCGTCTGGTTTCGCTGCACCCGGGGCTTTTTTTGTCGCCTATTTCAGGCGTTCAGGCTGCGATTTACTGGCCGTCGGTTTTCGTCAGCCCATTCAGGTTCAGCACCGGCAGCGTTTCCGCCGCGCCGCCGGAAACGAACTGGGGCAGCTCGCCGTTCCAGCGGTTCACCTGGGTAAAGCGGATCAGCGCTTCGGTCAGGGACTGGGCAATTTTCTGGTTGGCTTCCGCTTCGGCCTCAGCCTTGATGCGGGTGGAATAGGCTTCCGCATCGGCGTTCACCTTCACCACGTCCGCCTTGGCCTGGGCCTCAATCTTCTGGCGCTGGGCCTGCTGCTCGGTTTCCATGGTTTTCTGCTCCTGCTCGATTTCGGCCTGAAGCTTCTTCTGGGCGGCCACCTGCTTGGCCTCCACCGCATCGGTGAACGCATCGGAGAAATCCACGTTTTCGATGGAGATGGAGATCACGGAGATGCCATAGCGCTGCATTTCATTGCTGAGCTGATCCCGGATCTGCACCGACAGCTCCTCCCGGGCGCTGATCAGGTTTTCTGCCGTATACTTGGAAAACACAGCCTTGGTATTTTCCATCATGCGGGGGTTAATCAGCTTCACAAAATAATCCGTACCCACTTCCTTGAACAGGTTCATGGCGGTGGATTTGTTGATGGCATAGTTGATGGAGCCGCCGATATCCACCTGCTGAATATCGCTGGAGAAAGCCTGGGTGGAAAACGTCATTTTCTGTTCCCGGTTATCCATCAGGATGATCTTCTGGAAGGGGCTCTTGAAATGGAAGCCGGCTTCCAGGGTGTAGTCCTCCACCTTGCCGAAGGTGGTGATAATGGCGGTATAGCCGGTGGGCACCTGGGCGGTGCAGAAGCTGGCGATCACGGCGACCACGATCACCGCCAGCAGGGCCAGGATCAGATGTTTCTTGGTGCGATTGCTCATGTTCTCTCTTCCTTTCTGATAGCGCGTGGGAATTCTTCCCTGAAAACGGTTTCAGTATAGCATGGATGGCGCGCATCCGCCAGAGGTTCTTCCCTGAATCATACAATTTTGCGCCTTAATTGTCGAAAAAATGCCGCAAAGCCCTTGAGCGCAGGAGGGGGATGGTGTAAAATAGGGGCGGTTATTCTGTCGTTTTATCAGGAAGGAGATTCTTACAATGGAAGATACAATCCTGCTCTGGCCCGGCCAGGAAGCGCCCTATACCCGGGATGATCCTGCACGCCTTCAGCCCTCCCTCAAGCCCTTCCCCGTGGATGGAGCCCGGGGCGCGGTGGTGGTTTGTCCCGGCGGCGGATATTGCATGAAAGCGGATCACGAAGGGGATCCCATTGCCCGGATGCTCAACGCGCAGGGCATTGCGGCTTACGTGCTGGATTATCGAGTGGCGCCCTGTCATCGGGAATCCCCCCTGGCGGACGCCCATCGGGCCATTCGGCTGGTGCGTTCCCTGGGCTATCAGAAGGTGGGCATTCTGGGCTTTTCTGCCGGCGGCAATCTTTGCTGCACCGCCGCCACCCTCTATGACGCGGGAAACCCCGATGCGGCCGATCCCATCGACCGGCTTTCCTCCCGCCCGGACGCATTCATTCCCTGCTATGCGGTCGTCACCCTGAACCGTAAATACACCCATATGGGCAGCCGGCAGAATCTGCTGGGCAGCAATTGGGAGGATGATGCACTGGCCCGGCGCTATTCCGCCGAGGAGAATGTCACCGAGGATACGCCCCCGGCCTTTATCTGGCATACCGCCGAGGATCAGGCCGTGCCCGTGCAGAACAGCCTGCAGCTGGCTGCGGCGCTGGCGGATCATCATGTGCTCTTTGAGCTGCACGTCTATCCCAAGGGCCGGCACGGACTGGGGCTGGCGCAGGAAACGCCGCCCGCCGCCGGCTGGAGCAATGCCTGCTGCCTGTGGCTGCTGGAAATGGGGTTTGGCGCATGATGGAAGAAATGCAGGAAAAGCTGCGGTCGCCCAAATGGTGGAAGGAAATGGGAATGCTGAATCTGGGCACCCTGCTGGTGGCCGCAGGCGTATACTTCTTTAAGTTTCCCAATCATTTCACCACCGGCGGCGTCAGCGGCATTTCCATTCTGGTGAGCAAGTATATTCCCTCCGTCACCACCGCCACCCTGAACCTGATTCTGAACATGGTGCTTTTGCTGGTGGGCCTGATTTTTCTGGGCAGGTCGTTCGGCATCCGCACTGCGTATTCCACGGTCATGTCCTCGTTGCTTACGCTGGCCTTTGAAAAATGGATTCCCATGACCGCACCCATGACCTCCCAGCCTCTGATGGAGCTGATTTTTGCCGTAGCGCTGCCGTCTGTTGGCACAGCGATGCTTTTTGACGTAAGCGCGTCCTCGGGCGGCACGGATGTGATCGCCATGCTGTTCAAGAAATACACCCGGGTGAAGGCGGGTACGGGTCTGGCCATGGCCGATGCGGCGGTGGCCATCGGCGCATGCTTTGCCTTCGGGATGGAAACGGGCTTGTTCTCCCTGTTCGGGCTGTTCCTCAAGTCCATGCTGGTGGATCTGGTGATGGATAATCTGCACACCTGCAAGGTGTTCCAGATCATCACCACGAACCCCGAGCCCATCTGCAATTACATCATGGAAAAGCTGGATCACAGCGCCACGCTGACCCATGCCGTGGGCTCCTTCAGCCATGGCCCCCGCGAAGTGGTCATGACCGTGGTGAACCGCTCTCAGGCCGCGCGTCTGCAGCGCTTTGTCCGCCAGACCGACCCCCACTCCTTCATTACCATCACCTCCTCCAGTGACATTATCGGCAAGGGCTTTAAGGGCATGACCGATTGACGGGGAACGAAGAACGGCGTGGGACTATGCGCCCCACACCCCCACCAGGGAGTTCCTCCCTGGACCCGGTTCACAATGAGACTTGGATTTGGAGACGATGTGGGGCTATGCGCCCCACGCCCCCACCAGGGAGTTCCTCCCTGGACCCGGTTCACAACTTTACTGGATTTATGAAATCAGCGGGCTTCTGTGTAGGACAGTAGGAACGGATGTGTTGTATCGTCCCGCCAACCATTATCGCGGAATGGGGGTGCAGGGGAAGCCTTCCCCTGCACGCGGTCGGTCCCCCGTTGTGCAGCGGTTGACGAAAATCCCCCGGATTTCTTCATACGCCAAGGAGGTATCATGCCCCAAAAGCTGATCTTTGTGCCCGACTCATTCAAGGGCAGCCTGTCCGCTCAGCGGGTGTGCCAGCTCATGGCCCAGGCCGCAGAAGCAGCGCTGCCGGGTATGCCCTGTGTGTCCATTCCCATTGCGGATGGCGGCGAGGGCACCACGGACGCTTTTCTGGCCGCAACGGGTGGCGATCGAATCCCCTGCACGGTGACAGGCCCATGGGGTGAGCCGGTGGATGCATGCTATGGCCGCCTGCCGGGAGATACGGCCGTGATCGAAATGGCCGCGGCGGCCGGGCTTCCGCTGGTCGGCCATCATAAAAACCCCGAAAAGACCACCACCTGCGGTGTGGGCCAGCTGATACTGGCCGCGCTGAACGCAGGCGCGAAAGAGATTATTCTGGGGCTGGGCGGCAGCGCCACCAATGACGGGGGCTGCGGCGCGGCTGCGGCGCTGGGCGTGCGCTTTCTGGATGCATCCGGCGTAGCCTTCACCCCCACCGGCGAAACCCTGCACCGCATCGCGGCCATTGATCCTGCTCCCGCCCGCGCCCTGCTTCGGGATAAACGCCTGCGCGTTATGTGCGATATCCGGAATCCGTTGTGCGGCCCCCAAGGCGCGGCGGCTGTGTTCGGCCCGCAAAAGGGCGCGGATGCGGCCATGATTCGCCGTCTGGACGCAGGGCTGGCACATCTGGCCCAAATCGTGCTGCGGGATACCGGCGCAGATATGGCGCTGCTTCCCGGCGCAGGCGCGGCGGGCGGCATGGGCGGCGGCATGGCCGCGCTGCTGGGCGGCGAAATGCAAATGGGCATTGAAACGCTGCTGAACGCAGTAGACTTTGATCGTCTGCTGGACGACGCCGCGCTGGTGCTTACCGGCGAGGGCCGGCTGGACAGCCAAAGCCTGGAGGGCAAGGCTGTCATCGGCGTAAGCCGCCGCTGCGCAAAAAAAAGAGTGCCCTGCCTGGCGCTGGTGGGCAGCTATGCAGGCGATCTGGCTCCCGCATATGCCGCCGGGCTTACCGCCGCATTTCCGCTCTGCGCCGGGCCCTGCTCGCTGGCAGAAGCCATGGAGAACGCGGAGCATAGTCTGCTCGCCGCCGCGAAAAACGCCCTGCGCCTGTTCGGCGCGGGAATGCAAAACAGAAAGGAATGAAGCCCATGCTGGACTTTACGCATTTGCAAAAGGATCTGGATGCGCTCCAGGCCCTGGGCCTGCCCTATTGCGAAGTGGTCGTGCGGCGAAAACATCAGCTGCTGTTTCAGGATCACCGGGGCACGGAAGGCCTGGGCAAGCGCGTGTTCCTCTATAGCTGCTCCAAGCTGTTCACGGTCACGGGCGCGCTGCGGCTGGTGGAGCGGGGCGTGATCGGGCTGGACGATCCGGTCAGCAAATACCTGCCCGCGTTTGGCCGCGCGTTCGTGATGGAGAATGGCGTGCCCCGGCCTCCACACAATACCATGACCCTGCGTCATCTGTTCACCATGAGCGCCGGGCTGGATTATAACCTCCAGACCGCTCCAATTCAGGCGGCCGCCCGAAAAGCGGACGCGGACACCATCAGCGTGGTCAATGCCATCCCCGAATCCCCGCTGTGCTTCGATCCAGGCGATCGATTCCAATACAGCCTGTGCCATGACGTGCTGGCGGCAGTGGCGGAAGCAGCAACCGGCAAGCCCTTCGCGGAATATATGGCGCAGGAGGTGTTCGCCCCGCTGGGCATGCAGCGCACCTCCTATACCTATACGGAGGAGGAGCTGGCGCCCCAGTATCTCTTTGATGCAGATGCCCGTGTTTTTCAGCCCTATCCCAATGCCTGCGGTTATATTCTGTCCCCCCATTATTACAGCGGCGGCGCGGGCATTATTGGCTGCGCTTCGGAGCTTTCCCTGCTGGTGGATGCATTGGCCTGCGGCGGCCAGACGGCGGACGGCTATTCGCTGCTGCGGCCTGAAACCATCCGTCAGTTAGCCGCGCCCCAGCTGGGCGCCCTGCTGCAGAATCCGGCCTTTGAATGCGCCGCCGGCCCGGGATACAGCTATGGGCTGGGGGTGCGCACGCTGATCGACCGCAGCGACGGCCAGCGCTCCCCGCTGGGCGAATTTGGCTGGGATGGCGCGGCGGGTTCCTATGAAATGTGCGATCCGGTCAACGGGATTTCCATCGCCTTTACCACCCATGTCCGGGGCTGGCCCGCAATTCGAAAATGGCTCCATGCGCCCCTGCGGGATGCGGTTTATCAGGATATCTTCGGCATCTGACAAGCAAATAAAACAGGCCCCTCTCTGCTGCAAAGCGATTGCTCGCGGCGGAAAGGGGCTTTTGACGTTATGCCGGCTTATTCCGTTTTCGGCTTTTCCTTTCCATCCCGCAGCGTCAGCAGGGCGGGCAGCAGCGTGAGAATCAGAATCACGGAGATCAGCGCGCCCCGGGCCAGCAGCAGCCCGATGGAGGAAATATAATAAATGGAGCAGCGCTTGCCGATAATGAACCCGGCGGTAATGAGAATGGCGCCGGAGGTGAGGATGGTGGGCAGCGCCTTATGCAGCGCAGCGCACAGGGCCTCCCGCGGGGCCATGGTTTTGCGGAAGGATTGATAATGGCTGGTCAGCAGGATGCCATAATCAATGGTGGCGCCCATCTGAATGGCCACGCAGATCAGATACGAAATGAAGAAAATCGGCTGGCTTTCCAGATAGGAAACGGCCATGGTGATCCACACCGCGCCCTCGATCACCAGCACCAGCAGCAGCGGCGTGACAAAAGAGCGGAAGGACAGCGCCACGATCAGCAGAATCGCCGCCAGCGTGATCAGATTCACCAGCATCAGATCGCTTTCAAAGGCGTTGCCAATATCATAGACGGACATGCCCGTGCCGGTGAGATAAAAATCCTCGCCGTATTCCGCCCGGGCCGCCGCCATGATCTGATCAATGGTCGCCCGGGTTTCGGCGCTGGAAACGGGGAAATTCAGGGTGAGCAGCATACGGCTGTAATGGGGGCCATTAAAGGCTGCCTTGGCCAGGGCAAGGGCGGATTGCAGCTGGGCAAGCTGCGGATTCTCTGCCGCCAGGCTGCCCGCCTTTTCCAGCAGCCGGTCCCCCCGCACCGGCGGCGTGAGCCCCTGCGCCATCAGAAACAGATTCACCGCCAGCACGTTTTGCCCCGTGCGCTTGGCAAGCTCCGCAGCCGTGTAATAATCCAGCGCGGCCGCCCCGGTGGTGACCATTGCGGAAAGCTCCTTCACCGCCGGCTGATCCGCCACCTGGATTTGCTGCAATGCGTCCGCCAGCGCCCGCTGCCGGGCGTAATCCCCATCGTCATCCCCGCCCGGCACCAGCAGCACCAACGGATCCGACGCGCCGAACACCGCATTAATGGCGGCAGATTCAGTCTGCGCGTCCGAGCGGCCCGCGTCGCTGAAAATGTAGGTGTTTTTCGTTTGCAGATACGCCCCGGCGGCCACCGCCAGCGCCAGGGCCCCGGCAAGCCATCGCCGGATGTCGTAAACCGCCTTGCCCAGCTGCGCGCCGCCCAGCTGCAGCGGCCGATGGCGGGTTTTGCGCAGGGGACGATAAAGCAGCAGCGTCAGCGCAGGCATCAGCAGAAACACCGTGGCCATGCTGATCAGAATGCCCTTGCTCAGCACCAGACCGATATCAAAGCCGATGGTGAAGCTCATAAACAGCAACGCCAGCAGCCCGGCAATGGTGGTAAACGCGCTGGACGAGACGGGCATAAAGGAGCGGCGCAGGGCCTCGATCATGGCTTCCTTGGGGAGCAGGCCCTCATCGCACAGACCGTTGAAGCTGTGCAGCAGCATAATGGCGTAATCGATGGACAGGGCCAACTGCAAAATGGCACAGACGGCGAAGGTGACGAAGCTCACATCCGGGAACACAAAGTTCGTGCCCATATTGATCAGGATGGATACCCCCAGCGTGACCAGAATCAGTACCGGTTCCAGCCAGGCATGGGATGTAAGCAGCAGCACTGCCAGCACCACGGCCACGGCGATCAGCAGCGCCTGAGGCATTTCCTCGCCTACGCTGCGCTGCACGTCCAGCTGGGTGGCTGCAGCGCCGCCCACGGCGTATTCCCCGCATTCGGGAAACATCTCCCGCAGATGGGTCACCAGCGCCGCCGCGTCGCAATTGGCGTTCAGCGTCAGGGTCACCAGCGAGCAGGCAACGCCATCCACGGTCTTTTCCCCCGTCTCCGGGTCATGAGACGCCAGCTGGATTTCCGGCAGCGCGTTCAGCCGGGCCACGCAGGACGAAAGCGTATCCGCGCTCACATCCCGAAACATGATCCGCAGCTGCTCGCTGCTGCCAAACTCCGCCTGCATCACGTCCAGCGCCCGGCGGGTCATGGTTTCGGAATTCAGATAGCGGGTGAGCTCATAATTGATATGAGTCTTGCCAATGCACCCGGCGCAGACTACCGCCAACGCCAGCATCACAATAAGGATTCCCGTCCGCAGCCGCACAATCCCCGCAGCAATCTTTCTGGTCACCATGCTTTCGTTCCTTTCGTGTAAAAATGCGACATGGATAATGCGAGGGGAACCGTTCTTGTGGCCAAAGAACGGTTCCCCCGTGCCCCCTCTAAGAAAGCCGTAGGGGGAATGATTCAGGCATCTCCTTGATCAGCAATGTATCCCCGGGTGCAGGGAGAACCAGAGCGGGCGTATCCCTTTTGGGGCAGCCTGCCTTCTTCAGTTTTCCGCCCGGATGCCGATTTTCACGGTTTTATCGTTTTGCAGATAGAACGACAGCGTCACTCTGGCGCCATCCTCCTTGCGGGTATAGCGATAATCAATCCGGGAAGAGCTGCCGCCCAGAGCGTAGAGCTTGCCCATGGTGCCGTTCTGATCGTCATAATACAGGCTGCGGTCGCCGTTCTGGTCATAGGTCTGGCCCACATCCCGGAATTTGGCGGTAATATCCGATTCGCTGGCGCCGATTTTCAGTTTCCGGGGCGCAGTGATAGAAGAACTGTTGGTTTCAAAGGCGTAAATGATATAACCCTTCTCACTCATCACAAACCGGGCTTCTCCCCAGCTGTAAGTGCATTTCAGGCAGTTGCCCGCCATGTTCGCATCGGTGATTTCCGTTTCGGATGCAGGCGAGCCAAACTTCTTTTCAAATGCGTCCTTGGTGGTGGTCAGCAGTGTAAACTCGGAAAACTTATCATCCGCGCCAAAGTAGGTTTTCGTCAGCTTGCCGATCTTATACGTGCGCTCCATCACGTTGCTCACCTTGCCATAGCCATTCACCGCCACTGCCTTCACCGTCACCTTCCCGTCGGGCAGATAGAACGGCTCGCCGGTATAGATGGGGGAATTGGAGGTGGGTGTCTGGCTGTCCAGGGTGTAATAAATGGTGATGTCCTTGCTTGCCTGATCGCCGTAATCCGGGGTTCCCTCCGGCTCCTGATAGCGCAGCCAGATGCGCTGGCGCTGCTTATACTCGCCGGGAGCCAGAGAGGCATAGGGCGCGGCGGGCACGGGCAGATTAATGGTGTATTTTACGCTCAGCTCGTCGCTCACCAGATCATTGGAAACGGCCACGGCCCGGAGCAGATGGGTACCCTCGGTCAAATGGATTTTGCCGGTATAGAGGGTGCCGTCCTCGGGCAGCTGGCCCTCCTCACCCAGCAGATAATAGATGTCATAATCCTCGGCGGAAATGAGCTGAATATCCTGCTCCAGCATCAGGCTGCCGGCCTGAATATCGGTGGTGGGAGTGGTGGGGATCAATTCCTCCCGCTGACGGCGGAAGGAGGTGTCTCCCGTTTTTTCATAGGCCAATTGCAGGAAAGAGGAAAGCTCCATCCGCCGGTCCTGATCCTGCAGCATACGCACGATGGCCTGATAGGCAAACACGTTGTCCGGATCCACCTCGGCGTACATTTTCGTATACACCTGCTCGGCCTTGGCGGCATATCCCCCCGCCTCATATGCGTCGGCCAGCTGCTCCAGACGGCTGTAAATATCTTCCCGCTCGGGATCCATTTCATAGGCCTGCTCAAAGGTCTGGATGGATTTTTCCACATAACCCTGATCCAGCAGCTCCTGGCCATAGGTCCACAGCGCCTGGGCATCGGCGTCCTTGCCCATCCGGGCCAGCATCAGCTGGCCTGCGTCCGTCTTTTTCAGGAACACATAGCCACCGATCAGCGCCACGAAGCACAGCACCAGCAGCACCGTCCACACCAGCGCCCAATTGATCATCATCCTGCGTACAGGGCGCTTGCGCTCCCGGCGTTCCCGGCCCATCTGGCTGCCCGTGGCAGGCGACGCATAGGTGCCCCGGCGATTATCGGTACGGCTGGCGCCCTCGCTGCGGGGCCTGCGGCGGCTTTCCACCACCGCATCCGCCCGATAGGGCTGGCTTTCGGGCAGCACGGCGCTGCCCACCCGCTGGGGCCTTTCCGCGCTGGCCTTGCCCTGCCGCCGGCCGGACACGCCCTGTCCGCTTTGGGGCGGACGCACTTCCGCGCCGCACTGATCGCAGACCACCGCATCCTCCCGCAGCAAATTGCCGCAATGCTTGCATACCATTCGTATCGCCTCCTTGGGCCGGGAAATTTTTCGCGCAAAATCAGTTCAGCGGGCCATGGTCATGGTCGTGGCCCTGATCCCCGGGACGATCCTGAATGGCGCGCATGGCTTCATAAGCAGGATCCGTTTCGTCAAATTCCCGTTCGGGCGCATCGCCGCCCAACGCCTCGATGGCGCTGCGCAGCTCGATGTAATCCAGATACGGCGTTTCCTCGCTGGCGGCCACGGCCTTCAGCGCCGGCAGCGCCCGCTCGTCTCCCAGCCGGGCCAGGCAATCCGCCAGCACGGCCACCCGCTCCTTCCGGGCGCTCAGCAGCGCCAGCGCCGTCTGGAACACCTGCTCATCCCCGGGGAAATTGCTCAGCAGCGTCAGCAGCGCTTCCTGGCCCGAAGGGGTGGCCTTGGGCAGCGCTTCACGCATGGCGTCAATGGCGTCCGCGCCCATATCCTCCAGGCTTTCCAGCGCGTTATCCGCCAGCTCGTCCTCTGCCTCGCCCCGGGCCAATTGCAGCTCGATATACCAGGCCATGGGCGCCACGCTTTCAATCTCCCGCAGCAGCGTCATGGCGGCCATTACGGCCTCCCGGGGGGCGCGCTCCTTGCGCAGCAGATTCATCAGCGATTCCTCGGCATCCTTGCCCAGCTCGGAGATCCGGTTCATCAGCATATCCGGCACCGGGATGCGCTGCTTGAGGTAATCCTCCATCCAGTTCACCAGCTGCCGGGGCTGATCGTACTGCTGGAAGTATTCCCCGGGCTTGGCGTTGCTCAGCCAATTGGCCGGCGTGTCCAGAAACTGCTCGTAGATTTCGGGCAGCGCGGCTTCGATCGCGTCATAGTTTTTGTATTCCTTGCCGTGTTCCTTCACGTAAGCGGCCATAAACCGCTGAAATTCCTTATCGAAATTGATGCAGCGCATGTGTGTTTTCACTCCTCGTTTGATCCTTGCAGAAAATGCTTCAGCGCCCGCATGGCCCGCTTTCTGCCGGGGGCAGCGGCCAGCAGCGACGCGGCCTCCCGGGGCATGCCGGAGCGAATCAGCGCATACGCGCTGAGCACCAGCGGCCAATGCCCGTCCCGCCGCTCATCGCAGGCGGCTTTCTGGGCCTTCGTCATCTGCCGCCACAGGGTCGGTATGGCCCGAGAAATCTGTTCCGGGGTCAGGGAATCCTGAAGCATCAGCACCAGCATATGCAGCGTGCGGTTCAGCGCTCCCCGCTGCAATCGCCGGGGCACCAGGCTTACCTGCGCCGCCAGCGCCGGCAGCAGCATCAGCTGCCCGGCATACATCCGCGTATCCTCCGGATGGCGGCGATACCAGATGCCGCCCCCATCATCCGGATCCAGCTCCAGCAGGGTGGACAGGGCGCGGCCGGCCCCTTCCGCATCGCCGCATTGGCGCAGAGACAGATATTTCAGCCGAAGATAATCCACGCTGGACGGCGACCGCTCCAGCCGCTCTTTGCACAGCGACAGCGCTTCCTCCGGCATGCCCATCTGCCAGCAGGCCAGGCAATAGCCCTCCGCCTGAGAAATGCCATCCGCCATCAGCCGGGCCAGCGCCAGATGCCGCCGGGCCGCAGCCGCATCCCCCGCCAGAAAACAGGCGTGGGCCAGCAGCAGCCTGGGCTGCATTTTGCCGGGACAATGCTGCGCGGCATAAGCGAAATAGGGAACGCCTTCCTGAGGCGTTTGCTGCAATGACCCCATCAGCACAGCCCCCTGCCAGGTCTTTCCCTTCTTCCATGCGCGGTTTGCCAGAGCCTGCGCTTCCTGAATCCGTCCCGCCGCCAGCGCTTCCCGGGCCCGGCCACACAGCACTGCGCTGCGGGCGCAGCGGGGCGGCACATCGTATCCCGGCCAGGGATGGGTTTCCAGCAGCTCCTGGGCCTGATCGGCAAAGGCGCCGGCAGGGTCCAGCCGCAGGCAGGCCTCCAGCGCATTCTCCGCCAGCTCCTCCTGATCCCGGGCCAGGGCGCAGGACGCAATCACAAAGCACGCATCCGCCGTCAGCCCGCCCCGGGCTACCGCCCGCAGCAGATTCCGCTCGGCGGCGGTGGGGCAATCCATGGCCCCGTAGATGCGCGCCAGCTCCAGCGCCAGCGCCGGATCGCCGCTTTTTTCCAGCGCCTTGCGCATCAAAAGCGCCGCGTCAGGCAGCTTTGCGGGCGTATAGTGCCGCCGGGCGCGGGTGGCCCAATAGGCCGCCGGGCGCTCGAAGGGCACGATATTCCGTCCCGCTTTGCTCATTGGCTCGCCCTTTCCAGCAAATGCTGCAAATCCTCCTTGGAGAAGCGATGCGCCGCACGGCAGAAATGGCAGGTCAGCTCCGCGCCGCCATCCTCCTCCATCAGCTGCTGCAAATCCTTGCGGCCCATGGCGATCAGCGCCTTTTCCATCTTCTCCCGGCTGCAATCGCACTGATATTTCACCGCCTCCCGGCTGAGAATCTGCATGTCCAGCCCATCAAACCAGCCCTTGGCCAGATCCTCCAGCGCCATGTCCGCCACCTCGCGGCTGATGGCCGTGAAGAACATGGACCGGGTTTCCAGCTGATCCAGCAATTCATCCGAGCAGCCCGGCATGGCCTGCACCAGCACGCCGCCTGCGGACAGACAATACCGCTCATGCACCAGCGCGCCCAGCGCCACCAGCGAGGGCTGCTGCTCGCTGACGGTGAAATACTGGGCAAAATCCTCGCCCAGCTCGCCGGAAACCAGCTCCGTCTGCCCCACATAAGGCTCCCGCATGCCCAGATCCTTAATCACCGTCAGCCGCCCATGATGTCCCACCAGGCCGCCCACGTCCAGATGCCCGTCCTTCTTCAGGGGCAGGTCTGCCTCCGGATGATGCGCCGAAACCTTCACGTTTCCTCCGTGAGCCACTGCCGTCATCTTGCCCAGCGGCCCATCGCCGGCCACTGTGACGGTGACGGAAGCGTCCTTTTCCTTCATCATCACGCCCAGCATGGCCGTGGCCGTCATCAACCGGCTCATGGCCGCCAACGCCGTGGACGAAGGCGCGTGAATCTCCGCCGCTTTCCGGGCCATGGCCGTGGTGCGGCACAGGAGCACCCGCGCCTGCCCGTCCATCAGGGAGATATGCAGCATTTCATCGGGCAGATTCATTACCGCATAATTTTCATTCAGCTTTTCGCTCATTGCTAACACCTTCTTTTTTCGAAGAAAAAAATCTTTTTACAAATGGAAGTTTCACGCGTCATGGAAACCTCCAAACATTGTTCGGCCTTCCGCCATTCTGATTTGCCTTTCGGGAGGGGTTCGGGGAACCCGCTTTGGGCACCAAAGCAGGTTCCCCGATAGTGCCCGATTCTTGGTCCTCAGTTTCTCAGGCTATGCAGCGGCGCGGGGATGCGCCCGCCCCGGGCAATAAAATCCTCGCTGCCGAAGGGATGCACCGGAATCACCGGCGCGCGGCCCAGCAGCCCGCCAAACTCCACAAAATCCCCCACCTGCTTGCCCGGCGCGGGAATCACGCGCACGGCGGTGGTCTTGTTGTTAATCATGCCAATGGCCGCTTCGTCCGCAATAATGGCCGAAATGGTAGCAGCAGGCGTGTCTCCCGGAATGGCGATCATGTCCAGCCCCACCGAGCAGACGCAGGTCATGGCTTCCAGCTTGTCCAGCGTCAGCGCACCGCAGGCCGCCGCATTGATCATCCCAATATCCTCGCTGACGGGAATGAACGCGCCGCTGAGACCGCCTACATGAGAAGAAGCCATCACGCCGCCCTTCTTCACCGCGTCATTGAGCAGCGCCAGCGCCGCCGTGGAGCCGTGGGTGCCGCACTTTTCCAGCCCCATCTCCTCCAGAATATGCGCCACCGAATCGCCTACCGCAGGGGTGGGCGCCAGGGACAAATCCACGATGCCAAAGGGCACCTTCAGCCGGCGCGCCGCCTCCTGGGCCACCAGCTGTCCCAGCCGCGTAATATGGAAGGCCGTGCGCTTGATGGTTTCCGCCACCACATCAAAGGATTCCCCGCGCACGTTTTCCAATGCGCGCTTCACCACGCCGGGGCCGCTGACCCCTACGCTCACCGCGCAGTCCCCCTCCCCCGGGCCATGGAACGCCCCGGCCATAAAGGGGTTATCCTCCACAGCGTTGGAGAAAATCACCAGCTTGGCGCATCCCAGGCCGTCCTGCTCCTTCGTCCGCTCCGCCAGCTGCTTCACCACCTGGCCGCACAGGGCCACCGCATCCATATCAATGCCCGCCCGGGTGGAGGCCACATTGATGGACGAGCACATCAGCTCCGTCTCCGAAAGCGCCTCGGGCACGGAAAGAATCAGCCGCCGGTCCGCCGCCGTCATGCCCTTTTGCACCAGCGCGGAATAGCCGCCGATAAAGTTGACGCCCGTCTCCCGGGCCGCCTTATCCAGCGCCCGGGCCACGACCACGGGATGCGCAATCGCGCCGGTAATCAGGGAAATGGGCGTAACGGAAATGCGCTTGTTCACAATGGGCACCCCGAACTCCCGCTCCAGCCCTTCGCCAACCGCCACCAGATGCTCCGCCTGCCGGGTAATCCGGTCGTATACCCGGGCCGCCAGCCGCGCTTCATCATCGCATACGCACTCAAACAGGGATATCCCCATGGTGATGGTGCGCACGTCCAGCTTTTCCTGATCGATCATGCGCAGGGTATCCCAAATTTCCTGAGTTTGAATCATGGCTGCCTCCCGTTAAATCTGATGCATGGCTTCGAAAATTTCGCTTTTCTGGATGCGAATCTGTACGCCCAGGCTCTGCCCCAGGGCTGTCAGATCCTCCATCAGCCCATCAAAGGGCGCATCGGCGATGTCCACCACCATAATCATGTTGAAAAAACCGTCCACGATGGTTTGGGATATATCCAGAATATTCACGCCGCGCTCATAAAGCACATGGCTCACCCGAGCGATAATCCCCTTCCTGTCCATGCCCAGCACGGAAACCACAGCCTTTGATACCTGCGCCATAGCAAGAATCCTCCTTTAGGCTAAAAGAATACAGGGTATATTATACCGCAGAATTGTGTTTTCTTCAAGAGGGCGGGCGGCAGCAGCATGAAGAAACGCCGGATTGAAAAAGGGCGCATACCGTATGTTTGAGAGAGCATACCCGGAGCGTCCCCTTGCTGAGGGCAATACTTTGGAGCGCGGCATGAAGGGGGGCTTCATTTTTTTCCGCGGCTGTGTTAGAATAGCAGGCGAAGGGCTGTAAGAAAGGGGGGGTGTTGCGCCATGCCGCCCAAGGTTCGCTTTACCCGGGAAGCCGTGACGGACGCCGCCTTTGCACTGGTGCGTGCCCAGGGGCAGGAGGCGCTCAATGCCCGGGCCATTGCCCGGCAGCTGGGCTGCTCCACCCAGCCGCTGTATCGCACCATGCCCGGCATGGACGCGCTGCGCGCCGCCGTGATGGAAAAAGCGCGGCGGTATTTTGAGGATTACATTCAGCAGCGCAGCCAGATCATGCCAACGCCCTATCTCAGCTCCGGCATTGCCTATCTGCGCTTTGCCAGGGAAGAATCGCATCTTTTCCGTTTCCTATTCATGCGCCCGCGCACCGATGCGGAGCAGGCGCGTCCCGGTGCGGATGCCACCTTTGATTATGCCGCAGGGCTGATTGCCCGGAGCCTGGGCATTTCGCTGGAAAGCGCCCGGGAATTTCACGGCATGAGCTATGTGTTTGTGCATGGGCTTGCGTCCATGATCGTGACCGGGTTTATGACCTATGACGAGTCCTTCCTCATCCAGCTGCTGCACCAGGAATACCGGGCGCTGCGGCTGTCATTGGCGGAGGAGCAGAAGGGGGATTGAGCGGGCATGCATCGTTTTTTTGCGTCCCGGACAGGGGAAAATCAGGCGGCGCTTTCCGCCGAAGAAGCGGCCCATGCGCTGCGGGTTTTACGGATGAAGGCCGGGGACGCATGCCAGGCCATTGTGGATGGCGGGCTATACGCCGCTGTGATCGCGCAGACGGAACCGGAGGTTTTGCTGGCGCTGGGCGATGCATTGCCTTCGCCGGAACCCTCCGTGGAAGTAACGCTTTATCAGGGGCTACCCAAGGGCGATAAAATGGACTTTCTGGCCCAGAAATGCACGGAAGCGGGAGTGCGCCGGATTGTGCCGGTGCTGTTCTCCCGGTGCGTGGCCAAATGGGATAAGGGTGATGAAAAAAAGCTGCTGCGCTGGCAGCGGATTGCGGCGGAAGCGGCCAAGCAGTCCGGCCGGGCGATCGTGCCTGAGATCCTGTCGCCCATCACAGTAAAGCAGCTTTGCGCCGCGCTGCCCGGGCATGCGCTTGCGCTGGTACCCTGGGAGGAGCAGCGGGGCAATGGCATTGCCCGGCAATGGCGCGGGCAAAAGAATGCGGCCATTGTGATCGGGCCCGAAGGCGGCATCTCCGAATCCGAGATTGCGCTGATGCAGGCTGCCGGCACCGTTCCCGTCACGCTGGGTCCGCGCATCCTGCGTACCGAGACTGCCGGTCTGGCCGCGCTGATTTCCCTGCTCACCGTGAGCGGGGACATGGAGTGAGGCTTCCCCCTTTTTTTAGATCAAAATTTCCCCGTGATCCGCGTCCCTGCTGCCAAGCCAAGGGGCCGATCGTGGACTGGAAAGTCTTAGAGACTTTCAGACGCTAAACGAGGGCCTCCGGCGGGCAGGGGAATGATTCCCCTGCACCCCCCATTCCGTGAGATTTGTTGGCTGGTTGTCTGAAGTGTTTCCGCGTGAAGCGTGGTGGTTATGTTGAGTTACGGCTATGTTCCCCGCGGCAGGGAGCGGTTTTCGGATGATCGATCCCGGGGAGAATGCATTCTCCCCGGGGCTCGAC
>CAKTWP010000029.1 GCA_934630705.1 uncultured Clostridia bacterium
CCCATAAGTACTCCCCCACAAGTATTCCTCCCGCAAATAAATATCCCCCTTGACATTTCCCCTGCTTTCGGGTGTATAATAACATGTTATTGCCATCAAGCTAAGCTGCGAGGAGGAATCCCATGCTTCCGCGTTAAGAAAGCCCTCCGGGTTCACGTTTTTTTTATCAATCAACAAGGAGGGAATATCCCATGCCTGATCTGTCCTCTCAGGTCGCCTGCCGGCGTACCTTTGCCATCATCAGCCACCCCGACGCGGGCAAAACCACTCTCACCGAAAAGCTCCTGCTTTACGGCGGCGCCATCCGCCAGGCCGGCAGCGTGAAAGCCCGCCGGGCCGAGCGCCATGCCACCTCCGACTGGATGGAGATCGAAAAGCAGCGCGGCATTTCCGTCACCTCCTCCGCCATGCAGTTCTCCTTTGACGGCTATCATATCAATATTCTGGACACTCCCGGCCATCAGGACTTCTCCGAGGATACCTATCGTGTTCTCGTGGCCGCGGACAGCGCCGTCATGCTCATCGACGCCGCCAAGGGCGTGGAGGAGCAGACTGTCAAGCTCTTCAAGGTCTGCCGCATGCGGGGTATCCCGATCTTCACCTTCGTGAATAAAATGGACCGGGCGGCCAAGGATCCCTTCGCCCTGATGGAGGAGATCGAAAACGTGCTGGGCATCCGCGCCTGCCCCATGAACTGGCCCATCGGCGTGGACGGCGATTTCCAGGGCGTGTATCATCGGGATGAAAAAGCCGTGGAGCTGTATTTCGGCGGCGATCACGGCAAGACCAAGGCGGGTAAGACCGTCATTTCCATCGACGATCCTGCCTTTGAAACCGCGCTGGACGGCCATTACCGCGCCCGCTTGCGCGACGAGATCGAGCTGCTGGACGAAGCGGGCGATCCCTTTGATCTGGCCGCCGTCCGCCGGGGCGAGCTCACGCCCATGTTCTTTGGCTCCGCCGTCACCAATTTCGGCGTGGAGCCCTTCCTCTATCGCTTTCTGCGCTATACGCTTCCGCCCCTGCCCCGGGAATCAGACCAGGGTCTGGTGTCGCCGGATGATCCCCGCTTCTCCGGCTTCATTTTCAAGATTCAGGCCAATATGAACCCCGCCCATCGCGACCGGCTGGCGTTCCTGCGGGTGGTCAGCGGCACGTTTGAAAAGGGCATGACGGTCTGGCATTCCGGCACGGGCAAGGAAATCCAGGTCAAGCAGCCTCAGCAGTTCATGGCCGACGAGCGCGAGGGCGTGGAGCAGGCCTATCCCGGCGACATCATCGGCCTGTTCGATCCGGGCATTTATCGCCTGGGCGATACGCTGGCCGTGGGCCGCAAGATTCGCTTTGAGAAAATTCCCGTGTTCGCGCCGGAGCGCTTCGCCCGGGTGCGGCCGCTGGATTCCATGAAGCGCAAGCAGTTTGTCAAGGGCATTCATCAGCTGGCCGAGGAGGGCGCAATCCAGACCTTCCGGCGCAATGAAACGGGCCTGGAGGAGTTCATCGTGGGCGTGGTGGGCGAATTGCAGTTTGACGTGCTCACCTATCGGCTCAAGAGCGAATACAGCGTGGATCTGCTGATGGACCGGCTGGGCTATCGCTTTGTGCGCTGGGTCACATCCTCGCCCGTGCCCGTGCCCGATCTGCAGCTCACCTCCACCTCCGCCCGCGGCTTTGACGGGCAGGATAACCCCGTTCTGTTCTTTGAAAACGATTGGTCCATCCGCCTGGCGCAGGAAAAGAACAAGGGCCTGGAGCTGGCCGAAATCGCGCCCCGAGGGGTGGAGTAAGCTATGAAACAGGGGGAAGACCATTCGTTGAAGTTAAAGCGTGATTTCCCCCACGTCCCCCCCTTTCTGGGAAAACGGTTATAAACCTTGTAAATCTTCCCCTTTTCCGGTATAATAAGCATGAAAGGGGGAATTATTATGTCCAACGCTCCTTATTCCCTTGATGATCTTCGCGCCTGTCTTACGCCCGTTTTTCGTCGCAACGGCGTGCGCAAGGCCGTGCTGTTCGGCTCCTATGCCCGTTCCGCCGCCACGTCCCGTAGCGACGTCGATCTCTGGGTGGACAGCGGCCTGCGCGGTCTGTCCTTTTTTGGGCTGCTGGAGGATGTATGCCAGTCCCTTCATTGTCCCGTCGATCTGATCGACCGCGCCGACGTCATCCCCGGCTCGCCTGTCGATCGGGAAATCCGGGCCACGGGGGTGGTGCTCTATGAACAATAAAACCGCTCAGACCCTTGCCAAAATGGTTGCCCGGATGGAGCGCGCCGTCTCCTATTGCCAGGGCATTTCCTTTGCTGCCTTTCAGGAAAATGCCATGCTTCAGGAAGCGTGCGTCTTTAATCTTCTTCAAATTGGCGAATTGGCTCATCGTGGGTTGGAGGATTCCTTCATCGCCGCCCATCCAAACCTGCCCTGGCGGCAAATCTACGGCATGCGCAACCGCATCGTCCATGATGATGACGGCGTTCGTCTTCAGATTGTCTGGCAGACCATCACCGAAGATTTTCCGCCGCTTATCGCCAGTTTCAAGGCGTGTATGGACGCTTAGGCGACAGGCTTTCAAGAACCTGCGCAAAGGGGGTTTTTGACGCGAAAGCCCCCTTTTTGCATGGTTTTTTCCGAAATTGGCAGTTGTCTTTTCTGTCCCCAAATAGGCCCTGAGAATGTAAAAAGCGGGCGAAGAATGAAAAAAAGCCAAAATTGGCGTTGACAGGGATGAAAAGCTGTGCTATTATAGCCTCAGGAAAGGGATCAGTAGGCAGTTTTTTTCGACGTCTCCTTGGCCCGGAAAAAACGTTTTCTGATTCGTATCCACCAATCTGTCAAGTATATCACGCGCTCATGCGTTGATATAAATTGACAAAAACGGAGGAAGACAAAATGAAACAGTGGAAACTCGTACTCGTGGCTCTGCTGTCCGTGCTTCTCGTGTGTACCTGCATGAGCGCACTGGCAAGCGAAGCCACCGCTACCCCCGCCCCCACCCCCTGCGCGCACAATTGGTATCTGTCTGCGTCCAAGCCCGGCACCTGCACGGAGGTTGCCGAAAACACCTTCACCTGCACCAAGTGCAAGGAAACCAAGGTTGAAAAGGGCGCCATCAACCCCAACAATCACACTGGCGTGATGAATGACGTTGTGGCTGCCACCTGCACCGCCCAGGGCTCCGAAACCAAAAAGTGCAAGGACTGCGGCGTTGTGCTGTCCGTGAAGGTTCTGCCCGCGCTGGGCCATGACTGGCAGCTGACCAGCACCGTGGAAGCTACCTGCGTTGCCGGCAAGATGATCTATACCTGCACCCGTTGCCAGGCCACCAAGGAAGAGCCTGTGAAGCCCACCCGTGATCACACCTGGGTGAAGGATACTGCCGGCACCGTGCCCGCCACCTGCACCGTGGGCGGCACTCAGGGCTACAAGTGCTCCGTGTGCGGCAAGACCAAGATCGAAAAGGTTCCGGCTCTGGGCCACAAGGGCAAGACCGTGAAGACCGCTCCCACCTGCACCATGGATGGCTCCGAAGTGACCACCTGCGAACGCTGCGGCTATGAGATGGCCCGCAAGACCATCGCCAAGCTGGGCCATGCGACTGTGGAACAGGTTTACCTGCGCCCCACCTGCAAGACCCAGGGCCTCAAGCGCGTGCTGTGCACCCGTTGCGGCGAAACCGTGAATGACGCGGTTGTCGTGCCCGCCACCGGCCACAAGGGCAAGTGGGTTGTTACCACCCCCGCCACCCCCAAGGCTAACGGCGAAAAGAAGCTGATCTGCCAGAACGTGGACAACGATGGCAAGATCTGCGGCGAAATCCTGGACACCAAGGCGATCGTGTACAGCGAAATGATGTACAACAACACCCTCGCCGGCTTCGGTCCCTGCACCCGTGATCTGATCGGCGGCAAGACCTGGAACCGCGTGACCCCCGTTGACCTGTCTGTGGATGGCACCTACACCTATGACCTGGTTGCTTCCAACAAGTACGTGGTCGGCACCCTGGTTGTGACCGTTGCCAATGGCACCGTCACCGTGAACTACGAGCTGAACGCCAACCAGATCAAGGTTAACGAAGAAACCCTGACCCTGTACGCGAACCTCGAAGCTCTGAAGAACGGCACTGGCCTGACCGCCACCGTGGGCACCCCCATCGACATCGCTGCCAACTTCGGCGAAGATACCAAGGTTATCGTGGCCTTCGCTGCCAAGGCTGACTACAATGCTGTGGGCGCTGGCGTTGCCTCCTTCAAGGCTGACGAAGCGAAGCTGGCTGCTCTGATCGCTCTGATCGACTAATTCAGCTTAAACCACAAAATCGAGAGACCCGCTTCGGTGGGTCTCTCTTTTTTTGCGTTCAAAAATCTTTATCCATTTTTGAATGATGATGCGGAAAGCCGACAGAAGGAAGGAACATATGGAAAAGAAGATAGAAAGAAGAAGCAAAGGCTGCAAGGAGCGTTAGGCAAAAACGTGTCGCGGCGGAAAAAAAATAACTTTTTTTTAAATTTTTGCAGGAGTTCGCAGCATTGCGGCGAAAGAAAAAATATTGCTCTAATTATGGGGTGATGAACCATGCCGTATGAGATTGCGGCCCACGCAGGATACTGCGCAGGGGTGCGTCAGGCCATGGAAGCGGCGTTTGCCGCAGCCCGGGATGCTCAGGCAGCGGGGATTCCCTGCTATTCCCTGGGCGAACTGATCCATAATCCGGACGCGGTGGAAGCGCTGCGCCGGGCGGGCGTGATCCCCATAACCAGCGTGGATCAGGCACGATGCGGCATGATCCTGCTGCGAAGCCACGGCGTGGCCCCGGAGGTGATTGCCGCCTGCCGGGAAAAGGGCCTGGAAATCCGCGACTGCACGTGTCCGTTCGTCCGTGCGCTGCATCAGACCGTGGCGGACGCGGGCGAAAAGGGCCTGCCGGTCATCCTGATTGGCGAACGCCAGCATCCCGAAGTGACGGGCACGGCGGGCTGGTGCAGGGGAACGTGCTTCGTGATTGAAAACGAAGCTCAGGCAGCGGCGCTGCCGGCAATGCCCGCGGCCATCGCCGTGAGCCAGACCACGTTTCCCCCCGAGGCGTGGGAGCGAATCACGGCGGCGCTGGGGGAGAAAATCCCCGGGCTGCAAAAAAAATGCACCATCTGCCCCGCCACGGCGACGCGGCAGAAGGAGGCCATCGCGCTGGCGAACCGCGCGGACGCGATGGTGGTGGTAGGCGGGCGCAAAAGCGCGAACACGCGCAAGCTGTTTGAGGCCTGCCGTGCGCGGTGTCCGCGCACCTGTTTGGTGGAACGTGGGGCGGAGATTCCGCCGCACTTTGCAAATATCCACACGGAATACATAGGAATAGCCGCCGGCGCTTCCACACCGGATTGGTCATTTAAGGAGGTTGTCACACGCATGAACGACATGGAACGAATCGACCAGGAACCCCAGCTTACCATGGATGACGTAGAAAAAACGCTCGTCCGCATCCGGAACGGCCAGACCGTAACGGGCACGGTTGTGCAAATCACCGATGACGAAGTTTGCGTCAACATTGGCTACAAGTCCGACGGGCTGATCAAGCGCGACGACCTGGTGGACAAAGACGTAAAGCTCGGCGATGAGATCGAGGTCGAAGTCGTCAAGGTCAACGATGGCGAAGGCAACGTCCTGCTGTCTCAGCGCAACATCGTCAACCGCAAGGCCTGGGATGATCTGATGGCCAAGTATGAAAACAATGAATACATTGACGCCGTGGGCAAGGAAGCCGTCAAGGGCGGTCTGCTGGCCAGCGTCGAGGGCGGCGTGCGCGCGTTCGTGCCCGCGTCTCAGCTGGCGCAGCGGTACGTGGAAAAGATCGCGCAGTTCGTGGGCCAGCCCATGAAGCTGAAGATCATCGACGTGGATAAGCAGAAGAAGCGCATCGTGGCCAGCCGCAAGCAGGTCATCGAGGAAGAATCCGCTGCCAAGAAGGCGGCCGCGTGGGAGAAGCTGGAAGAAGGCGCTGTGGTGAAGGGCATCGTGCGCCGCTTCGCGGACTTCGGCGCGTTTGTGGACCTGGGCGGCGTGGACGGCCTGATCCACATCACCGACCTGGCCTGGAGCCGCGTGAACCATCCCAGCGACGTGCTGAGCATCAACCAGGAGGTTGAGGTGAAGGTGCTGTCTCTGGACAAGGAACGGGAACGGATTCAGCTGGGCTACAAGCAGCTGCAGCCCAAGCCCTGGGACAACATCGAAGAAAAGTATCCCGTGGGCGTGATTCTGGAGCGGCCCGTGGTTCGCATCCGCCCCTTCGGCGCTTTCGTGGAGCTGGAGCCCGGCGTGGACGGCCTGGTGCATATTTCCCAGTGCGCGCTGACCCGCGTGGCCAAGGTGGAGGATGTGCTGCAGGTGGGCCAGATGGTGCGGGTGAAGGTTCTGGCCGTGGATCCCGAAGCGAAGCGGATCAGCCTGAGCATTCGCGAAGCGCTGGCGGACGAAGCCTTTGCCGAGGGCGACAGCATGGAAATCCCCGGCGAAGAAGCCCCCGTGGACGCGGAATAATCTGTTCAATTGCCTGCCGCATGCTCACCGTGCGGCAGGCTTTTTTGCGATCTGGCGGATGCTGGAATGAAATTCCAGTTGTCTTCCGTTATACAAAGGGTGTGGGGGATGGCATACCCAATCGCAAAAGCATCAAGAAAACGGAGGCGGAAGCCATGAAGAAACGGTGGCTGATTCCCCTGGCGGTGCTGGCCATGCTGCTGTGCATGCCGGCGCTGGCCCAGGAGGCCCGGGATATTACCGCGGATTGCGCCATCAGCGCTACGGCGGGCAAATTCAAGCTCAAGCGGATTAACGATCGGGACTGGGGCACCACCTATGTGAGCAACAAGGTGAAGAACCCCTATGTGGCCCTTACCGCGCCCCAGGGCCAGTCCATTTACGGCCTGTATGTGTGCTTTGGGGACAAGGTGACCCCCTGGCGGGTGGAGGCCATGCATCAGGGAAAATGGGAGACGGTGTATCAATCCATGGCGGAATACGCCCATCAGTACGCGCCGCTGAACGGGGAAACGGAGGTGCGGGTGGTGCCGGACACGAACAAGCAGGCGGTGCTCACCATCAGCGAGATTTTCGCGTTCGGGGAAGGGGATGTGCCCGGATACGTGCAGCAGTGGGACCCCACCTGCGAAAAGGCGGATCTGCTGGTGATTTCGGCCCATCCGGACGATGAGATTCTGTTTTTCGGCGGCACGATTCCCTATTATGCCGCGGAGCAGCAGATGAACGTGGTGGTGGCTTATATGACCTGCGGCACCATGGAGCGGCGCAGCGAGCTGCTTAACGGGCTGTGGGAAATGGGCCTGCGGAACTATCCCGTGATCGGCACGTTCTGGGATAAGTATTCCAAAAAGCTGGACACGGCCTACGAGAACTGGGGCAAGACCAAGACGCTGAAATACGTGACGGAGCTCTATCGGAAATACCAGCCTGAGGTGGTGGTCACCCACGATGTGAACGGGGAATACGGCCACGGGGCCCATCGGGTGTGCGCGGACGCGGCGGTGAAGTGTGCGGCCTTTGCGGCGGATGCAGGGAAGTATCCCGAATCCTCGGCGCTGTACGGGGCGTGGCAGGTGAAGAAGGTGTATCTGCATCTGTACGATCAGGGCGCGCTGGAAATGGACTGGGATCAGCCCATGGAAGCCTTCGGCGGCGAGACGGGATACGAGGTGGCCGTGGCGGGATACGCCTGGCACGAATCCCAGCATGAAGCGGGGCAGAAGAACAAGGACACCGGGAAGTTTGAAGTGTTCAAGGTGGAGCCCCGGGACAGCGATTATTCCTGCTATCGGTTCGGCCTGGCGTACACGGCAGTGGGTCAGGACGCGCTGAGGAATGATTTCTTTGAGAACATTGCGCAGTAATGCGGCGAGGGAGAGACGCACATGAGCCTGACCATTCAGGAACTGATGGATATTCAGCGGCAGCTGCAGGAGAAATACAAGGGCATTTGGGAGGGCGACAGCCCGGCCACAGCCAAGAATCATCTGCTTTACGCGGTGGAGGAGATTGGCGAGGTTTCGGCCATTCTGAAAAAGCGCACGCCCCGGGCCGTGGTGGAGGATGAAACGGTGCGGGCCCACTTCTGCGAGGAAATGGCGGACGTGTTCATGTATCTCACGGACGTGATGCTCTGCTGCAATGTGCGCGCCGAGGAGTTTGAAGCCGCCTACCGCAAAAAGGCCGAAACCAATCTCCGGCGGGACTTTGTCTCTGAACACAGGAATTATCTGGAAAAAGCGAAGGAGTAAGGACGCGAGGGGCCACTTTTGTCACCCAAAGTACCCTTGCGCCTCTCGAAAACCAATTGGGATAAGGCTGGCGCGAGCTTCTATCAGCAGTGCGGCCCCAGCTTAGGGAAAGAACCAATTCTCTTTTCGATCCATCCACAAACCGGGGCGCATTGTGGGTTTCATAGAATCCCGCACATATCCCAATCGGTTTTCGGAAGGGTACGGGAGGGTGCTTTTGACACAAAAGCATCCTCCCGCCAGTCTGTCGAAAAAGTCCCTATACGCAAAGCAGGATGCAATGAAGGGCTGCAAGCCCTTCATTTTTCATCGTATCCACCGGCTTTGCCGGTGGGGCGGGGCGATTTTTCGGAGCACAGCGCAGAAAAATCATTTCCGCAGCCTTGCCATGCAGGATGAATCCCTTCATCCTGCATGGAGCGTGTCAAAAACATCGTTTTTTGACACGCTGACGGGAGGGCGCTTTTGACACAAAAGCATCCTCCCGCATGTTTATTCCTCCCGTATTTTTTTCTCTAAGCATCGAAAAAAAGGAACTGCAGCGCGTCTATATAGGTGAAAGGGGGCGAGGGAAATGGAGGTTGTCACGGGCCCGGACAGCATCCTGCGGGAGGATTTCTGCCGCCTGGTGGAAACCCATCAGACCGCCCTGCTGCGCACCTGCTATCTGATTCTGCGGGATCGGGGGATGGCGGAGGACGCGGTGCAGGAAACGTTCCTGAAAGCCTATCGGGCGGCGGATACATTCCGCGGCCAATGCAGCGAAAAAACCTGGCTCATGCGCATCGCTATGAACACCTGCCGGGATATGCGGCGGCGGGCATGGTTTCGGTATATGGATCGGCGGATCACGCCGGAGGAAATACCGGAAGCAGCCGTGCCCTTTGCCGCCCGGGATGATTCCCTGACCCAGGCAATCATGGCCCTGCCGCCCAGGGAGAAGAAAACGCTGCTGCTGTATTATTATCATGATATGACGGTGACGGAGATCGGGGAGAGCCTGCATCTGTCCGTTTCCGCCGTATCCAATCGCCTTAAGCGCGGCCGGGAACGGCTGAAGGCTTTGCTGGAAGGAGACGAGCAGGATGAATGAGCAGGAAGAACGTCGGGCGATTCATCAGGCGGTGGACGCACGCTTGTCCGGCATGGCGGGGAACCCTCGGCTGGCGCAGCAGATCATCGATGCGGAGGGAAAACCGAAAATGAAAAGGAAAGTGTCTCTGGGCCTGATTCTGGCCCTGGTGCTGGCGCTGGTCAGCATGGGCGCGCTGGCGGCGGCCCTGTATCCCCGAACGGTGGAGCAATTCTCTGAAACCGTTGGCCCGGAATTCGGCGCGCGGCTCAGCAATGGGGATATTGCCGATCTCAATAGCCGTCATGGCGATGGCTGGGTGGATTGCACGGTGACGGATGTGATCTGGGAAGGCGGCGTGCTGTATGGCACGGTGGTGATGGAACCGGCAGCGGAAGCCAATGTGATACTGCTGCCGGAGGAAATCGAGCATTATGCAGGCGAAAACCTGGCCGATTGCCTGATGCCGGACGGCAAAGCCACCTACGCCCAGGCGGCGCAGGAAAAGGGCGCGAAGCTGGTGAAGGCAAGCTGTATGCCTGATGGCTACGTGCTGGATGGGGAAAACCTCAGCGGCACCTTGGGCTATTTTTCCAAGCCCCAGGAAGACGGCAGCATCGTGGCGGCCTTCGAGCTTCACGGCTGGAATGGCGCCATTCAGCGGGCGAAAAGCTACACCCTGGAAATGACGCTGCGAACTATCGAAATGTCCCCGGATGGGCAGGAGGATGCGGCCCATGCCAGGCTCACCCGGTTTACGCTGGATGTGAAGCCCCGGGTGAATGCCGACCAGAAAGAAATCATTACCCAGCTCAGCGCCGACGGCATCCCTGTGGAAACGCCTCGGGATTACGACGGAACCATGGATGTGTACGCCGTGACGAGGCGGTCGGGCTGGCAGGTGAACCCGGACTGGTTCAATGCCAGTGGCGTGGCCCGGGAAGAAAAGGGCGAATACAGCACCGTCTATACCTTCAACGATGAGGATCAGCTGACCGTGGACACCGACGGCTATCTCTATCTCTATGCTTACGCCGGCACGGAAACCGTGATGTATGAGACGGCGGACGGCGAGCGGGTTGAAAGCGAGCCCATGCCACGAAATGAGGGGGCTAAGCAGGCGTACGATCTGATCGGTTCCCTGCGCTTTGACGGCGGAGCGGAGAAACCGGACGCGGTGCTGCCGGAGGTGACGCTGGCGGAAGCCCAGGCTGCGGCGGAGGCGCTGCTGGAAAAGCTGGGCGTGCAGATGACCTGCTCCTGGCGCTATGCGGCGGATGCGGCCACGCTCACGGAACTGAACGAGGCCAAGAACGGGCTGATTCGAAACGGGGAATTGCTTAACTGCAACGTTTGGGAAGCGCCCTTTACCGCGGCGGACGAGGGATATTACCTGGCCTACGAAGCGCGGATGGCAGGCGCGGCGGCGGAGGAAATGTATGCCGCGGCCACATTGTATGTGACCCGGGACGGCGTGCGCTGCTGCGTGATCCGCGTGCCCTTCCTGCCGGGCGAAAGCCAGGGGAAAAAGCAGCTGATCAGCGCGGAGGAGGCCCTGAGCCGGGCGGCGCATGCGGCGAAGAAAAGCTGGCTCAGCGTTCTGGGCCCCGCGCTGAAGCAGGCGAAAAGAATCGAGCTGATTTATACGGTGCAGAACCAGTCGCTGCTGCTGCCCGCATGGCGCATTACCGCACCCGACCCCGAAGCTACCTCGAGAAATGGCTATGACTTTCAGGTCGTTGTTTCCGCGGTAGACGGCACGGTGCTCAACGGGCCGTGGATGTAAAACGAATTATACAGGGGGAAGCGTCTGACTCCAGAATACAGAAAAATTGCGGGAGGGGATTCCTTGTGACCAAAGACGCCCCTCCCGCGCCCGCCCAAGAAAGTCATAAGGATAAGAACGATTCTCATTAGCAATGCGCCCCAGATTGGTAAGAAATGAAAGATTCTTCGCTTTCTTTTCCAATCTGGGGCGCATGTTGATAATAAGACAGATAGCGTTTATCCCTATAGCTTTCTTGGAAGGGTGCAGGGGGGAGAACCTTTTTTGACCACAAAGAATGGTTTTTCCCCACAATCCCAATCCTCATGTCCAGATTTCATCCCAAAGCTGGCGCTTGCGATCGATCATTTCGGGCACACGGGCAATGTAATTTTCAATATCGCTGACATTGGGGGCGCGCTGAATGCGTCCCTTTTCCGGCTGCACCCGTTTGCTGATGGCCCCTGCGCCCACGGCCAGCACATGCGCGGTTTCCTCCATCATGCCGATGTTGTACAGACATTCGTGACCGGGCAGGGCATAGCCTACGTTTTCCAGATTCCCCGCCATGTACTTCTGCCGGTAAAGATAATAGGGCCGCATGCCCCGCTCATGGGCGCTTTCCCGGCCCGCGTCCACCATGGCTCCGGTCATTTTCCCATCGGGCAGGGCGGCTTCCCATAAATGCAGCAGACTGGAACGCTTGATGGACAGGGTATGCACCGTCAGGCTCTCCGGGGCCATGGCGCGGCTCCATGCCAGGGTCTGGCGGAACATGGCCAGATCCTCGCCCGGCAGCCCGGCGATCAGATCCATGTTGATATGATGAAAACCGATCTTCCGGGCCAGGGCATAGGCTGCCTCCGTCTGCGCAGTGGTGTGGTTGCGGCCGATGCGGCGCAGGGTTTCATCGTGCATGGTCTGGGGATTAATGGAAATGCGGGTGGCCCCCGCATCCCGGATGGCCAGGAGCCTGTCCTGATCGATGGTGTCCGGCCGGCCGGCTTCCACCGTCACCTCGCTTACCTGCTCGATAAAGGGCCGGGCCGCCCGCAGCACCCGCGCCAGCAGCGGCGCAGGCAGGGAGGTGGGCGTGCCGCCGCCCATATAGAACGCCCGGGGACGCAGCCCCTTTTCCGCAATCAGCGCAAGGGCGGCGGCGATTTCCTGCTCCAGCGCATCCACATAGGGGGGGAGCTGCCTGCCCTTGCCCACCTCGCCGCTGAGAAAGGAGCAATAGGCGCACCGGGATACGCAGAAGGGAATGCCCACATACAGGTCAATATCCCGGCTGCCGGGCTGGGGCAGGGCGGTCTGCACGGAAACGATTTCCCGAAGCAGGGAGAGCTTTTCCGGCTGCACGTCGAATTGCTCCTGCACCTGCCGGGCGGCTTCGTCCAAGGTGAGGCCCTGGGAAAGCCCGGCATAGAGCAGCCGGGTGGGACGGATGCCGGTCAGGGAGCCCCAGGGCGGCGTGCGGCCGGTGATCTGCTTCATCACAGCATAAACGCCCTGCTTGAGCTGGCGCTTGTGGATGCGCTTTTCCTCCAATGCATCCGTATAAAGCGGCCGGACGCTTTCCGCCTGGGCGGCGCAGACCCCGGACGCTTCAATGCGGCATTGCCGGGCGCCGCCGGAAACGGCTTCCGTGTGGGTCAGCGCCAGCTCCCCGCCGGATTCATTGATGCGCAGATCGATGTTTCCGAAAAACACCCGCACCACATCTGCCATATCATTGGCAAACTGGGGCGTGGGGGTGAAAATGCTCACGATCATCCGTCGATTCCTCGCTCGTGGTTCAGGGTGGTGGATTCACTGTGGCCGGGGAACACCCGGAAATCGCCCGCCAGATGCAAAAGCCGCCGCAGGGATCGGCGCAGGGCGGAAAAATCGCCGCCGGGCAGATCGGTTCGGCCATAGCCATGGGCAAAGAGGGTGTCGCCGGTAAAGAGCGCATCGCCAATCTGATAGGTCACGCCGCCGGGGGTGTGGCCCGGGGTGTGAAGCACGGCAATGTCCAGCCCCGCCAGATGCAGCTGCTCTCCGTCGGCGAGCAGATGGGTGGCGGCGGGCCGGGGCCGCAGATCGCCGTTCCCGTCACCCACGCTCAAATGGGGGTCGGAAAGCATGGGCGCATCGGCTTCATGGATATAAATGGGCACGCCCGCAAAAGCGGAAAGCGCGCCGGTATGGTCGAAATGCCCGTGGGTCAGCAGCACGGCGGCAGGCGTGCGCCCGTTCAGCGCGGCAAAAATCCGCTCCGGATTGTCGCCGGGATCAATCACCAGCGCGTCGGTGCGCCCAGGGTCGAATACCAGATAACAGTTGGTGGGGATGGAGCCCACCTGCAAAGCCTGAATTTCCATGATTTCCTCCATCTTAAAACACTTTTTTGCTGTCCAGCAGGATGGTCACGGGGCCATCGTTGATCAGATGCACCATCATATGGGTGCGGAACACGCCGTTTTCCACCGTCAGGCCCAGCCTGCGCAGCTCCGCGCAGCAGCTTTCATACAGCGCATGGGCCCGCTCCGGCGCTTCGGCCCTCGTGAAGCCCGGGCGGTTTTGCCCCCGGGCATCGCCCAGCAATGTGAACTGGCTCACCGCCAGCACCTTGCCGCCCACATCCAGCACCGAACGGTTCATTTTCTCGTTTTCATCCTCAAAAATTCGCAGCTTGGTGATTTTTCCGGCCAGATAGGCCGCGTCCTTTTCCGTATCGCCCGTTTCCACGCCGATCAGCGCGCACAGGCCTTTTTCAATGCGGCCTGTTTCCCGGCCGTCCACCGTCACATACGCTTCCGAAACCCGCTGCACCACGCATCGCATTTTCTCATTCCTCCATCATGCCCCGGCGGATCAGCACCGCCTCGGCCACCCGCATGCCATCCACCGCCGCGCTCATAATGCCGCCGGCATAGCCCGCGCCCTCGCCGCAGGGATACACTCCCGCCACGCTGCTTTCATACCGCTGATCCCGCACCAGCCGCACCGGGCAGGAGGAGCGGCTTTCCACGCCGGTGAGCACCGCATCAGGCAGCGCAAAGCCGCGCAGCTGGCGATCAAAGATTTCAATGGCCTTTTGCAGGCCCTGACAGGCAAACGCCGGCAGCACGCTCCGCAGATCGGCGCAGGTCACTCCCGGGCGATAGCTGGGCGACACATCCCCCAGCCTTTGAGTCTCCCGGCCGTGGAGCAGATCCTCCACCCGCTGAACCGGCGCCCGGTAATCCCCGCCGCCGGCGCGGAAGGCCCGCTCTTCCCACATCCGCTGGAGCACATAGCCTGCCAGCGGATGATCATCCCCAAAATCCTCGGTGCGCACATCGATGAGCAGTGCGGCGTTGGCATTCTGTCCATCCCGGGCATAGGGGCTCATGCCGTTGACGCATACGCCGCCAATCCGGCTGGCCGCGGCCACCACCGTGCCCCCTGGGCACATACAGAAGGTGTACGCCCCCCGGCCGTCTGGCAGTTTGGCGGAAAGATGATATTCTGCCGCGCCCAGGGCGGGATGGCGGGCAAACGCGCCGTACTGGGCCTTATTAATCAGCGCCTGGGGATGCTCGATCCGCGCGCCCACGGAAAAGGGCTTTTGGATCATGTTTACGCCGGCGCGATAGAGCATTTGCTGGGTATCCGCGGCGCTGTGGCCAATGGCCACGATCAGCGCGTCGGTTTCGATTTCGCCTTTTTCTTCTCTGGATTGGTATTCCACTGCCGTCAGGCTTCCCGCCCGGGTTTTCAGGGTGGTGAGCCGGGTGGAAAACCGCACCTCGCCGCCCAGCGCCAGAATCTCCTCCCGGATGGCGGCCACCACCTTGGGCAGCCGGTCCGTGCCGATGTGGGGCCGGGCCTCATAGCAGATTTCCTCGGGCGCGCCATGCTCCGCCAGCTCCTTGAGCACAAGCTGGCAGCGCCGGTCCTTAATACCGGTGGTGAGCTTGCCATCGGAAAAAGCCCCGGCCCCGCCCTCGCCAAACTGAATATTGCTTTCGGGGTTCAGCGGCCCACCGCCGGCAAAAGCGCTGGTGGTTTGCGCCCGCTGATCCACCCGTTCTCCCCGCTCCAGCACGATGGGCCGCAGCCCTGCCCGGGCCAGCGTCAGCGCCGCGAACAGCCCGCCGGGACCAAACCCCGCGATCACGGGCCGCATGCCCCTTGGCGGTGCAATGAGCCGCGGGGGCGCGGAGGGCGTGGGCGCCTGCACGGCGATACCGGGGCGCAGAGAATGCAGCACCGCGCTTTCGCTTTTCAACGCCACATCCACGGCCACCACGAAATGCACGTCACCCTTATCCCGGGCGTCCACGCTTTTTTTGCTCACATGCCAGGAAACCACCTGTTCCCGGGGCACGCGCAGCTTTTTCAGCGCCAGCAGCAGCGGCGCATCCGGCCCCGCGTCCAGGGGCAGCTTCAAATTGGCGATTCGCAGCATGGGGCATCCTCCTTTGGCAGCGCCGGGGTAATCCATAAATACCCGGATAGTATATCATGAAGCCGCCGCATCGGCAAGGGCGAAAGGCGCGTGCGGGCCTTGTAAGGCGGGAAAAAGTATGATAAAATAGCTGTCGCGGCGGGGCCGATTTCGCCTGCCGCGTTGCAAATGAAAGGAGCAATTTCCATGCTGCAGGGCTTAAAGGTTGGGATGATTTCGCTGGGATGCGTGAAAAACCGGGTGGATTCGGAGCAGATGCTGGGCATGCTCAAAGCGGCTGGGTGCCAGATTACCAGCGCGCCGGAGGAAGCGGAGATTCTCATTGTGAACACCTGCGGCTTTATCGCTCCGGCCAAGGAAGAATCCATCGATGCGATTTTTGAAATGGCCCAATACAAGAAAACGGGGAAATGCCAGGTGCTGTGCGTGACGGGCTGCCTGGCCCAGCGCTATGAAAAGGATCTGCTTTCCGAAATTCCGGAGATCGATTGTCTGCTGGGCGTGAGCCAGTATGCCGATCTGGCCGCGTATCTGGAAAATGCCCTGGCCGGGCAGCATCCCGTGGCGACGAAGCGCAAGAAAGAATTTCTGGAATGCGGCCGGGTGCTCACCACGCCGGGATATTCCGCCTATATCAAGACCGGCGACGGCTGCGACAATCGCTGCGCCTATTGCGCCATCCCGCTGATTCGGGGGCCCTATCGCTCCCGGAGCCGGCAGGCCATTCTGGATGAAATGCGCTTGCTGGCGGGGCAGGGCGTGAAGGAGCATATTCTCATCGCCCAGGACACCACCCGCTATGGCATCGACACCGGGGACTCCCTGGAGCGCCTGATGGCCGAAGCAGCGGGGATTGAAGGGGTGGAATGGCTTCGGGCACTGTACATGTATCCCGATGAAGTGAATCAATCGCTGCTGGATGCAATGGCTGCCCGGGACAACATCTGCAAATATCTGGATCTGCCATTGCAGCATGCCGCGCCGGGGCTGCTTCGGCGGATGAACCGGCGGGGCACGGTGGCCCACACCAAGGAAATGCTGCGGGCGGCCCGGGAACGGGGCTTCTGCCTGCGCACCACGTTTATCGTGGGCTTCCCGGGGGAGACGGAGGCGGACTTTGAGGAGCTGATGGCCTTCACCGAGGAAATGGCCTTTGACCGAATGGGCGCGTTTACCTTCTCGCCCGAGGAGGATACGCCCGCCGCATCCATGCCCGATCAGATTCCCGAGGAGATCAAGCAGGAGCGGCTGGACCGGCTGATGGCGCTGCAGGCGAAGATCAGTCTGGAGCGGAACCGGCTGCGGGTGGGCCGAGAAGAAAAGGTGCTGATCACCGGCAGGCAGGGCAAGCGATACACGGCCCGTTCCGCCTGGGAAGCGCCGGACGCGGACGGCGAGATTCTGCTGGAAAGCGCGCTGCCGCTGACGGAAGGACAGTTTGTCCGCGCCCGGATTACCAGCGCCGGCACCTACGATCTGGCTGCAAAGACGATATAAAATATTGAGGATGCTTTTGCGTCAGAAACGCCCTCCCGCGCCCTCCCGAAAACCCATTGGTAGGAGTGACGAAAATTGTGCAAATCAGCGATGCCCCTCCGTTTATGATTCGGTAATGCCCATCAGCTTCATGAAATGAGAAATTTTATCGTCCCTTTCCGCGGGCTCATAGAATGGCTTGACGGAAAAGGAAGGAAATAGTATAATAACAAAGTATATCAAGGCGATGAAAACGCGCCCGGCGCGTTGAAAAAGCGTAACTTAAACGAGAGGATGAATTTGGTTATGGCGAACACGAAAACCCGGAAACCCATGAGCGCCCGCAGCAAGGGCCTGATTTGGCTGGTGATTCTGCTGGCAGTGACGGTGTTTGTTTCCTTCCTGTCCATCAGCGGCCTGCGGTATGGTGAGGATGGCGTGAATCTGCTTCTGCCCTGGGTGCCCGTGAGCAGCCAGAACTGGCCCAAGTCTCTGTCCCTGTCCCGCAGCTTGGGCGGCGGCGAATACACGGAATATACCGTCACCGCCCCCGAAGGCAGCGAAGAATCCGTGAAGGATCTGGCCAATGCTGCCGTGAAGGTCATGCGGGACCGGCTCTCTGCCCGGGGCATGAATGATGTGAAGGTTTCCCTGGTGGGCGACAGCACCATCCGGGTGGAGCTGCCCAAGCTGGACGACGCCGCCAGCGTGCTGAGCATGCTCAGCGGCAACGGCAATTTTGAATTCCGGATCGGGGATGAAGCCTTCATGACCGGCGAGGACATCAAGTCTGCCGGCGTGGGCCTGTCCGATTCTTCTTCCAGCGCCTCCTATGTGCTGGCGCTGCAGACCACCGATGAAGGCAAGCAAAAGCTGGCCGATGCCACCTCTGCCAACATCAAGGGCACCATGAGCATTTACCGGGACGGCACCCTGCTGATCTCCGCCACCGTGCCCGAAGCCTTCACCACCGGCCAGATTTCCGTGCCCCTGGGCCTGGATCTGAACGGCACGGCCAATGTGGCTGCGCAAATGAACAAGGGCGCTTTCTCCGCCGTGCTCACCAAGGGTGCTGCGGGCGAGCTGGAAAATAACGGGTCCGCACTGCGGGTTGTGCTGATTGTTGCCGCTGTGATGCTGGCTGTGGCGCTGGTGTATCTGGTGGTGAAGGGCAAGCTCACCGGCGTTGCGGGCATCTGGAGCGTCTGGTGCGCCATCATCATGATGATGTTCCTGTATGCTACGCTGGTGCTGGCCACGGTGAATGTGGCCATCGTGGTGGCGCTGCTGCTGGGCATTCTGCTGGCGATCTTCACTGCCGTCACCCGCACCGACGCCATCAGCCGGGAAACCGCCAAGGGCGCTGCGCCCAAGGCCGCTTCCAAGGCGGGCTTCCGGGCAGCCGGCAAGCTGGTTTGGCTGGTGCATGGCGGCGTGCTGGTGCTCTCCCTCATTCTGATGCTGATCCCCGGCACCAAGATGATCGGCTACACCCTGTCTGCCGCCGTGGTGGCCAGCGCGGCCGCCGCGCCCCTGATGCGCCTGTTCCAGGGTTGTTTCACCATGATTTCTTCCAAGCCCGCCCTGTTTGGCAAAACCAAGTAAGAACGCAATTGAGGGTGCCGGTTTGCCGCCGGCACCCTCTTTTTACACTTTTTGAGGCATTTTTCGAAGTTGCTGGAGGCCTTTTATGCAGTCCATTGCCTTGCGTCCCGCCCCGTCCGCGCCGGTTTTTCCCGGCCTGCCCGCCTGGCTGTGCCGGCTGCTGGCTGCTCGGGGCGTTGAAACGCCCGCTCAGGCGGAAGCGTTTCTTCATCCCGGCTGGGAGCAGCTGCTGCCCCCGGAAGCGCTGCCGGGCGTGGCGGAAGCGGCGGCGCTGATCCGCGCTGCCCGGGATGCGGGGCAGCGGGCGGTGGTCTATGGGGACTACGATGTGGACGGCGTATGCGCCTCGGCTATTCTGGCGCAGGCGCTGCGGCGAATGGGGATGGACACGACGGTGTATATCCCCGACCGGCACGAGGAGGGCTACGGGCTGAACCGGGCGGCGGTGGAAAAGCTGGCCGGGGAAGCCGCGCTGCTGATTACCGTGGACTGCGGCATTGCCAGCGTGGATGAAGTGGCGGCGGCGAAGGCGGCGGGGATGCAGGTGATTGTGACGGATCACCATCGCCCCGGCCCGGCATTGCCGGCGGCAGATGCGATTGTGTCCCCGCTGTTGGGGGGATATCCCTTCCCCTATCTGTGCGGCGCGGGGGTGGCATGGAAGCTGAGCCTGGCGTTGATTGGCCCGGAAGCCCGGGATGCGATGGATTTGGCCGCGCTGGCCACGGTGGCGGATCTGGTTTCCCTGACGGGGGAGAACCGGGCCATCGTAGCCCTGGGGCTGCCCTGCATTCAGCAAACTCGCCGCCCCGGCCTGCGGGCGCTGATGGCGGAAGCGGGGATGCAGGGAAAGGTGACCAGCGAGCAGGTGGCCTTTCAGCTGGCCCCCCGGATCAATGCCTGCGGGCGGCTGGCGTCGGCGCGGATTGGGCTGGAGCTGCTGGAAACGGAAGACCCTGCCCGGGCCCGGGAGCTGGCGGCGCAGGCCCAGGCGCTGAACCAGAGCCGCAAGGCGCAGGAGCAGCAGGTGATCGACGCGGCGGAAAATCAGGTGCAGCAAATGGATCTGGTGGCGATCCGGGCCATTGTGGTTTGCGGCGAGGGCTGGAACAGCGGCGTGGTGGGCCTGGCGGCGGGGCGGATCGCCGAAAAATACGCCTATCCCACGGTGGCGCTTTCCCGGGATGGGGACCTGTGCGTGGGCAGCGCCCGCAGCGCAGGCGACGTGGACATTTATGAAGCGCTGGGGCAGTGTCAGGATTTGTTTGTGCGCTTTGGCGGCCATAAGCAGGCAGCAGGGCTGACCATGCCGGCAGAAAATGTGGATGCATTTCGGCAGCGGCTGTCCCAGGCCGTCGGGGCGCAGACCGGCGGCAGGGTGCCATCGGCGCCGGTCTGGTGCGACGGGGAACTGGCGCTGGCGGATGTGACCGAGGAGACGGTGGGCCTGCTCTTCCTGCTGGAACCCTTCGGCATGGGCAATCCAGCGCCCCGTTTTCTGTGCGACAGTGTGGAAGCGCTGGCGCTGCGGCCGGTGGGGCAGGGGGGCAAGCATCTGAAATGCACCTTCCGTCAAAACGACGCCATGCGGGACGGCATTTTCTTTGGCGGCGGGGAGCAGGCGCTTGCGCCCGGCGGGGCGTATCGGATGGCGATGACCCCGACGCTGAACGAATTTCGGGGCAAGGTGACGGCGCAATGCCAGCTGTACGCCCTGGAGCTGCAGCCCGAAACCCTGCCGCCCGATCCGGAAGCGGATGCGCTTGCCTGGCTTGGAGAACGGATGGAGCCGGAAGCGGCGGCGCCCTTGGCGGCGGATGCGCTGGATGCGTTGATGACCGGGCAGCAGGGAACGCTGCTGGTCTGCCGCTGCCATGAAACGGCGATGCGCATGCGCTCCCGCTATCCCGAAGCGGCGTTTTTTCTGGGCCGTGCGGCGGATCCCCGGGCGTTTCACGGCATTTTGCTGCGGGGATGCGCTTCGGGCGCTTGCGCTTCGTACCGGCATGTGGTATTATGCGACGGTGACTTTTTTGACGCGGGCGCATGGCAGCACGCCTGCCCCGGCGCCACGGTGCACGCGCTGGCGCGCACGGCGGCGGCCAAACGGCTGATGGAGCAGATGGCGCTGGATGTGGCCGCGCTGCGGGATTGCTATCGGCTGCTGCGGTCTGCCACGCCCCGGAGCCTGGAAGACTTTGCTTATGATCAGGGGATCACCCCATCTCAGGGCGCATTTGCGCTGACGGTGCTGCGGCAGATTGCGCTGATTGACTGCACGCTTTCGCCTTTTTCCGTTTCGCTGCTGCCCATGCAAAAGCGCGGGCCGGAGGAAAGCCTGCTGTATCAGGCGGCGCATTAAAGGAGGATCAGGATGGCATATACGGCCTATGAATGCCTTACTTTGGAACAGATTCTGGAACGGGTGCGCAAATCGGATCCCAGCGGCAAGGGCTGCGATCTGATCGAGCGGGCCTGCCATTTTGCGGAAAAGGCCCATGCGGGGCAGGTGCGCAAAAGCGGCGAGCCCTATATCGTGCATCCCACCTATGTGGCTTCCATCCTGACCGAGCTGATGATCGACCCGCCCACCATTGCCGCGTCCTTTCTGCATGACACGGTGGAGGACTGCGAGGGGGTGACGCTTCAGAGCATCCAGACGGAGTTTGGCGACGAGGTGGCCCAGCTGGTGGACGGCGTAACCAAGCTGAGCAAGCTGGATTTTGCCGACCGGGAGGAGCAGCAGGCCGAATCCCTGCGCAAAATGATCCTGGCCATGAGCAAGGATATCCGGGTGGTGCTCATTAAGCTGGCCGACCGGCTGCACAATATGCGCACCCTGCGCTTCAAGCCCGTGGACCGGCAGATCGCCATTGCCCGGGAAACGCTGGATATTTACGCGCCTCTGGCTCACCGTCTGGGCGTATACACCATCAAGCAGGAGCTGGAGGATCTGGCGCTGCGGTATATCGATCCCGAGGGGTATCAGGATGTGGCCCGGAAGGTGGGCATGAAGCGGGCCGAGCGGGAGGAAAACATCAAGCTGGTGATCAGCGAGCTGTCCCAGAAGCTCAATGAGGCCGGCATGCATTATGAAATTGACGGCCGACCCAAGCATCTGTATTCCATTTACCGCAAGATGGTGATTCAGAACAAGCCCTTCGATCAGATTTACGATCTGATCGCCATTCGCGTGATCGTGGACACTATTCCGGAATGCTATACGGTGCTGGGCATTGCCCACACCCTGTGGAACCAGGTGCCCGGCCGGTTCAAGGATTACATTTCCGTGCCCAAGGCGAACATGTATCAATCCCTGCACACCACGGTGGTGGGCGGGCGGCGGATTCCCTTTCCCTTTGAAATTCAGATCCGCACCTGGGAAATGCACCGGGTGGCGGAATACGGCATTGCGGCCCACTGGAATTACAAGGAGGGCGCGCATGGAGACGGCGGGCTGGATCAGAAGCTCTATTGGCTGCGGCAGATTCTGGACTGGCAATCCGAAACCCGGGACAGCCATGAATTTATTGACAGCCTGAAAACCGATCTGTTCTCCGAGGAGGTTTTCCTGTTTACCCCCAAGGGAGACATTATTTCCATGCAGCGGGGGGCCACGCCCCTGGATTTTGCCTATCGCATTCATTCCCAGGTGGGCAACACCTGCGTGGGCGCGAAGATCAACGGCAAGATGGTGCCGCTGGATACCCAGCTGTCCACCGGCGACCGGGTGGAGATCATCACCTCCGGCGCGTCCAAGGGCCCCAGCATGGACTGGCTCAAGATCGTGAAAACCCAGCAGGCCAAGGCGAAAATCCGCCAATTCCTGAAAAAGGAGCTGCGGGGCGAAAACGTGCAGAAGGGCCGGGACATGCTGGAGCATGAGGCCAAGCGCCGGGGCGTGAAGCTGGGGGATTACACCAAGCCGGAGTATTATGAGCCGCTGCTGCGCAAGTATATGTTTCAGGATCTGGAGGACATTTACGGCGCGGTGGGCTATGGCGGCGTGGCGTCGGCGTATGTGTTATCCCGGCTGATTGATGAAAAGCAGAAGAGGGAAGCGCCGGTGCTGCCCAAGGTAACCGTGGTGCAGGATGGCGCTGCCCCTGCGCCTACGCCCCAGCCGCCCAAGGGAAAGCCTACCCATGGCATTTACGTGCACGGGGAATCGGGCATGCTGGTGCGGTTCGCCAAGTGCTGCAATCCGGTGCCGGGCGATGATATTGTGGGATACATCACCCGGGGCCGGGGCGTGACTGTGCACAAGGCGGACTGCGTGAACGCGCTGCACACCGAGCCGGAGCGGGCAATCCCCGTTTCCTGGGCGGACGAGGGCGCGGGCACCTTCAGCGCGAACCTGCAGATGATCTGCTACGATCATCCTTCGCTGCTGGGCGAAATTTCCGCGTTCATCAGCGAGATGAATCTGCCGCTTACTGCTATTTCCGTGAAGCTGAACAAAAACAAGACCTGCAACATTACATCCACCATTCAGGTGCAGAGCCGCGAACAATTGGACAACGCCATCCGCAAGCTGCAAAAGCGTTCCGACGTGATTGAGGCGTACCGCAGCGTGAACTGAACGGCGGACGGGGGAGCTGTTGGGTTATTCGTCCCCTAAGCAGCTAAACGGGGGCCGACCGCGGGCAGGAGAGTCTTTGGGGGCTTTTCGCCCCCAACCCCCCCGAAGCAGGGGAATGATTCCCCTGCACCCCCATTCCGCGATGAAAGTTGGCGGGTTGTGCAAAATGTTTCCGCGTGAAGCGTGGGGTTACCGTGGGATTATGGCCATGTTACCCGCGGCAGGAAGCGGTTTTCGGATGATCGTCGCCGGGAAAGCGAGCTTTCCCGGACGAACGAATCATTCCGAAAA
>CAKTWP010000030.1 GCA_934630705.1 uncultured Clostridia bacterium
GGTGTGGGGCGCATAGCCCTACATCGTTCCCCCCACTCCACACAGAAACTCGTTGATTTCCTAAATCCAGTAAAGTTGTGAACCGGGTCCAGGGAGGAACTCCCTGGTGGGGGCGTGGGGCGCACAGACACACAACGTTCCCTGTTCCCTCCATGAAAGGAGCAAGATGATCGAAGCGCAGTTTGAGGCCATGGAAGGGCGGCTGGAGGAGCTGCAGGAAGCGTCGGCGCAGCCGGAGATCATCGCGGACGTGCCGCGCTGGCAGCGAATCCTGAAAGAGATTGCGCAGCTGGAGCCGGCAGTGGCCGCGTTTCGGGCATACCGCGCGCTGCAATCGGAAATCGCCCAGGCCCAGGAAATGCTGGCCGAGCCGGCCATGAAGGCCATGGCCGAGGAGGAATTGAAAACGCTTTTGCCCCGGGAAGCCCGGGAAAGGGAACAGCTGCGGCTGTTTCTCATCCCCCGAGACCCCAACGACGAGCGCAGCGTGGTGATGGAAATCCGCCCCGGCGCGGGCGGCGATGAGGCCGCGCTGTTTGCCGCACTGCTGCTGCGGATGTATCAGCGCTATGCCGAGCGGAAGGGGTTCGCGTTTGAACCGGTGGATATTGCGGATACCGAGCTGGGCGGCGTGAAGGAAGCGGTGTTTACCCTCAGCGGAAACGGCGCTTTCTCCCGGATGAAGTTCGAGTCCGGTGTGCATCGCATCCAGCGTGTGCCTGTCACCGAGGCAGGCGGCCGCATCCATACATCCACCGCCACCGTGGCCGTGCTGCCTGAGGCCGAGGACGTGGAGGTGGAAATCCGCCCCGAGGATCTGCGCATTGATACCTATCGCGCCTCCGGCCATGGCGGACAGTATATTAACCGCACCGACTCCGCCGTCCGTATCACCCATCTTCCCTCCGGCCTGGTGGTCACCTGCCAGGACGAAAAGAGCCAGCTCAAGAATAAGGAAAAGGCCATGAAGGTGCTGCGTTCCCGGCTGTATGACCTGTATCAGGCCCGGCAGAATGCTGCCTACGCCCAGAACCGCCGGTCTCAGGTGGGCAGCGGAGAACGGAACGAACGCATCCGCACGTATAATTTTCCCCAGGGCCGGGTGACGGATCATCGCATCGGGCTGACGCTTTATAAGATCGATGCCATCATGGACGGCGACCTGGACGAAATCATCGATGGCCTGATCCTGGCCGAGCAGGCCGAAAAACTGCAGGAACTCAGGCTTTGAAAATAACAGGCGAATTTTGCTGTAAAAAAAGGGTTTACACAAACGAAATTTCATTATATAATAGAATACGCTACATATATGTGGTGAAAGGCGGTTTCTGGATATGCTCATGAATTGGCTGCTTGGTATTTCCTCGGCGATGGCCGAAACGGCGGACGCTGCCGGCACGACGGCTGCGGACGCGACGCAAGAAGTTTCTGCGGTGGCTTCCATTGTTTCTCTGGTGCTGCCGCTGCTGCTGATGGGCCTGGTGTTCTATTTCATGCTGATTCGGCCCCAGCGCAAGAAGGACAAAAAGGTGAAGGAAATGCTGGACGCCCTGAAGCCCGGCGACCGGGTGACCACCATCGGCGGCATCTATGGCACCATCACCAGCATCAAGGAAGATACCATCACCCTGGCCATCGGCCAGCAGCGCACCGAAATGGTGGTGGCCCGGTGGGCCATCCGGTCGGTGGAGCAGGTGTCTGTGGAAAATGACGGCGAGGTGCTGGCCTGATTTTCAGGGCGGCATGCGCGCCTGGTTTCAGGCATAGCCTGTGGGGGAGTAGTTGGCGGCGGAAGCGCCGTGGCAATATCAACATACTGATCTATTCTGGTATTGCCTGAAACAGCAAGACCCACGGAGCAACGGCGTTTGTTTCGTTGCCCCGGGGGTCTTTTTTGTTCAAAAGGAGGAAAAAATATGACACTGCTGGATCTGATCGTGCTGGCTATCGGCCTTTCCATGGATGCGTTCGCCGTGTCCATCTGCAAAGGGCTGGCACTGAAAAAAATCACGCTGAAAAACGCGGGCGTGGTGGGGCTGTGGTTTGGCGGGTTTCAGGCGCTGATGCCCCTGATCGGGTATCTGATCGGCGCGCAGTTCGCCGGGAGCATTGAAGCGTATTCGGCTTACATCGCCTTTGCGCTGCTGGCGCTGATTGGCATAAATATGATCCGGGAAGCGCTGGGCGAAAACGACGAGGCGGAGGCCAGCGCGGCGATCTCGGTGAAGGCCATGTTTCCCATGGCAGTGGCCACCAGCATTGACGCTCTGGCCGTGGGCGTTACCTTTGCCATGCAGGGCGTCTTTGGCGGCATTGGCACGTCGGTCGCCATCATCGGCGCCACCACCTGCCTGCTGTCCATGATCGGCGTGAAGGTGGGCAGCGTGTTCGGTGCGAAATATGAAAAGAAAGCCCAGCTTCTGGGCGGCGCGATTCTGATTCTCCTGGGCCTGAAAATGCTCTTGAGCCACTTCGGCGTGCTGTAAGGGAAAAGCAAAGGAAATATGCGAGGGACCTTTCTTTCAGAAAAAAGGCCCTTTTTAATGAGAGGCCTGCTTTGGAGCCCAAAGCTGATTTCTCATGTGCCTTCCGAAAACCGGCTGGATATAGGCTTGGACGGTTCCAATCAGCAACGAATCCCTGATGGGGAAATCGCCCGATCAGGAAAGTGAAAATCATCCGCAGTCTCGAAATACGCCTCTGCATGAAGACAGCATCGTGGGGCAAAAAAGCCTCATCAATCTTTTTTCTTTGATAATTCGTAAATTTTTTGTTTCAGGGAAGGAAATGGGCCGCGGTTATGTTATAATGAGAAAGGCCGCGCATGGCGCGGCAGGAAAAGCGAAACGAAATGCGGAAAGGGGCTGGAAAATGCGGGAGCGGCGGTGTATAATGCCATCGTCCCGGGGCGGGAAGATGGCCCTGGCGGCTGCTGCGGGCTGTCTGCTGCTGATTGCGGCAATTCTGCTGCGGCATGGCGCTGCGCCGGAAACGCCCGCGCCCTCCCAGCGGCTGCAAACGGCGGCAGCAGGACGCAATGATTATCAGCTCACCCTGCGCCTCAACCCTGAGGACAGCGCCCTTTCCATCACCCAAACCCTGACCTATCGCAACGATACCGGCGATACGCTGGATACCCTGCTGCTGCGCACCTGGCTTAACGCCTACCAGACCGAGGAAACCAGCCCTGCCGCCACGGAGGAGCTGTACGATTCGTGCTATCCCGATGGATTCAGCCCGGGCTGGCTGGAACTGTTCGACGTGCGCTGGCAGGGGGAGATCGTGACGACAGCCTATCTGGACGCGGCGCAGACGGCTCTTTCCGTGCCCATTCCCGCCCTGAAGCCGGGGGAATGCGGCGAACTGACGCTGCGGGCTGTGGCGCATATTCCCGTCTGCGCCCATCGCACAGGCTATGCCGATGGGGTGTGGATGCTGGGCAATGTGATTCCCCTGCTGTCCCGCTATGAGGATGGGGCCTGGCGGCAGGATGAATACAGCGCCGTCGGCGATCCCTTCCTGAGCGATTGCGCCAATTTCCGGGTGCAGCTGTTTGTCCCGGAGGGATACGTGCCCGCCTGCACGGCGGCGCTTTCTCAGGCGCAGACCGGCGTATGGACGGGGGAAGCAATGGCAGCGCGGGATCTGGGGCTGTGTGTGAGCGCCGCCTACAAAACCGCCAGCGCCATGCAGGGAAACACGCTGGTGACGGCCTATGCGCTGGATGCTGCCGGCGCACGCCGTGGATTGCAGGCGGCCTGCCGAACGCTGGAAACCTTCAGCGCCCTGTATGGGGAGTATCCTTATCCATCCTATCAGATCTGTCAGGTGGATTTCCCCTTCGGCGGCATGGAATACCCGGCCATGAGCCTGATTGCCGGGCGCTATTTTGACAAGGATATGCAGGACAGCCTGGAGCTGGTCATGGCCCACGAAACGGCCCATCAGTGGTTTTACGCGCTGGTGGGATCGGATCAGGTAAATCAGCCCTGGCAGGACGAGGCGCTGAGCGAATACGCCATGCTGCGATACGTGAAGGCCCGGTATGGTCAGGGCAGCTACGAAAGCCTGAAATACTTCCGGGTGGACGCGCCCATGCGGGAAAGCGTAGCCGGATCGCTGACGCCGGGCAGCCCCATTTCCTATTTCGGCAATCTGACGGATTACGCCACGGTGGTGTACGGCCGGGGCGCGGCGCTGCTGCTGGCGCTGGATACGCTGCTGCCCGGGGGCGTGGATGGGTTTCTGCGCCAATACGCGGAGACATTTGCCTTTTCCTACGCCTCCCGGACGGACTTTGAAAGCTGCCTGCATGCGTACGCGGGGATGGATCTGTCCCCGCTGCTGCTGGATTATCTGGATACCCTCATGTGAACCAATTCCCACCAAAGAAAGGGTGCATCCCATGACCCCACAGGAATGCTGCGTGCTGATCCCCTCCCTGTCCCCGGACGAGCGGCTGCCCGAGTATGTGCAGGCGCTGCAGGCGGCGGGATATGGGCTGGTGCTGGTGGTGGACGATGGATCGGCGGAAAGCTATCAGGAGATTTTTGCCCGGATTGCGGCCTGGCCGGGATGCCATGTGCTCCATCATGGAGTGAACCGGGGCAAGGGCGCGGCGCTGAAAACGGGCTTTGCCTATATTCAGGAGCAGACCGGACTCCGGGGAATCATTACCGCCGATTCCGACGGCCAGCATACCGTGCCCGACACCCTTAAGCTGACAGCGGCGCTGGGGGACAAGCAGGAGCTGCTGCTGGGTACCCGGGACTTTTTCAGCAAACGCAGCGGCATTCCCTTTAAGTCCCGGGCGGGCAACCGGATCACCGCCTGCGTGTTCAAGCTGCTTTACGGCCCCTGGCTGCCCGATACCCAGACCGGCCTGCGGGCGTTTCCCCGGGCACTGATCTCGTTTATGAACGGGGTGAAGGGCGAACGGTTTGAATACGAAATGAACCAGCTGATCCACTGCGCGGGATGGCATATTCCCATGCGGCCCATTCCCATCGAGACGGTGTATCACGATGATAACAAGGGCTCCCATTTCCATCCCTTCCGGGATTCCTGGCGAATCTATAAGCTGATCTTCGGGAATTTCTTCCGGTTTATGTCTGCCTCCTGCGCGGCCACGATCGTGGATCTGGCGCTGTTCGCGGTGGTGTTCCGCTGGGTTTTCCCCGGCGCCACCGGCGTGACCGCCGCCAGCATCGGCGGCGAGGTGCTGCTCAAGCTGCCCGCCAACGCCATCGCCCGCATCTGCTCGGCAGTGGTGAATTACCGGCTGAATAAAAGCTTTGTGTTCCAATTGAAGGAATGCAAGGGCGCGGCGGGACGATACGCGCTGTTGTGCGTTTGTGTGCTGCTGTGCTCCAATCTGGCGCAGGGATTGCTGGGGGCCGTGCTGCCGGCCTGGTTTAACCCCACCATCCTCAAGGCGCTGGTGGATACGGTGCTGTACTTTGTGAATTATCGCATTCAGCGCGCCTGGGTTTTCCCTCAGGCGAACGAAGGCTGATGCGCATGCGAAAGGAGAAACCAAGAATGAATCGAACGCTTCGAGTGCTCACGGCGGCGCTGTGCGCCGCGCTGGTGCTGGCCATGCCCTTTTTTCTGTCCTCCCCGGCCATGCTGGGCGAGGTGAAATGGCAGCTGCTGGAGGAAATGGAGGATGAGACGGGAGCGCTTTCCTGGCTGCTGCCCACGGCCCTGGCTGAGGACGCATCTGCGGATGAAGCCATCCCGGACTATACCCTGCCAATGGACTTTACCCCCGGTTACGCCCCCAATCCCAGCGGCTATACCGATGCGGGCTATGAGGACGATTCCATCCGGGTGCAAATGGAAACCCGGGAAGAAAACGGCGTGATCTGGCGCATCGCGTGGGTGGAGGTGGCCTCTGCCACCCAGCTGCGCACTGCCACCGCCGGGAAGCTCACCTCCTCCAATACCGCCCGGGTGAAATCCATGGCGGTGAAGAACAACGCCGTGGTGGCCCTGAATGGCGATTACTTCGCCGATAACCCCACCAAAACCAGCTTTGAATACCGCATGGGCCAGAAAATTCGGGAAAAGATCAACAGGCTCAAGGATATTCTGATTATCGATGAAAACGGCGATTTCCATATGTTCATCCAGTCTCAGGGCCTGAGCAAGAAAAACCCCGCCGATACCTGGGAAAAGGAAACCGGCCATCAGATCCTGCAGGCGTTCACCTTTGGGCCCGCGCTGGTGCAGGGCGGCGAGGTGCTTACCATCAATAAGGAGTACGGCTATAATCCCAAGGGCCGGGAGCCCCGCTCCGCCATCGGCCAGACCGGAACGCTCAGCTACGTGCTGGTGGTGGCCGAGGGCCGGGGCGAATCCAAGGGCGTCACCCAGCAGGAGCTGGCGGAGTTTATGGGCGGCCTGGGCTGTCTGGAAGCCTATAACCTGGATGGCGGCGGCACGGCGGCCATGGTGTATCAGGGAGAATATTATAACACCCTGGCGGGCAGCGAACGGGCTGTGAGCGATATTATTTACTTTGCCTCCGCCGTGAATCCGGAAGGCGGGAACTAAGGCTTATGTGGGAAGAAGCGGCAAAGATTTCCGTGCTGGGGGTGCAGGTATACGCCTACGGGCTGTATACGGCCCTGGGCGCGGCCTGGGCGCTGGCGGCGCTGGGGCTGCGGCTGCGGCGGATGCATGCACCCAAGGGGGCGACGGGGCTGATCGGTCTGTGCGCGCTGGCGCTGGGGCTGGTATTCAGCCGGCTGTTTTATTGCCTGATGGACGGCACATTGGGCACGGCCATGCCCCTGAAGGCGTATGCGCTGCTTTCCGGCGGCGGATACTCCATGATGGGCGCCCTTTGCGGGGCGGCCCTGGGCGGTGTGGCCGGAGCGAAGCTGCTGAAAATGAAGCCGCTGCGTGTGCTGGATCAGCTCACCTATGCCTGCCTGCTGTTCATTTTCTGGGCGCGGCTGGGGGAAAGCTGCATCCCGGATTTTGGGGTCAGCCGCCCGCTGGTGGGCCGGTTCATCCAGCAGCTGCCCATTGCGCTGGAAGGCGAGTATGACTTTTATCTGGCTACCTATGATCTGGAAGCCCTGATGGCGCTGCTAATTTTCCTGGCCCTGTGGCGGGATGGCGCGCGCCATGTGCAGCCGGGAGACACGCTGCGAATGTTTCTGCTGCTGTTCGGGGCCACGCAGGTGGTGATGGAAAGCCTGCGCTATGACCGGCATATGAGCATTTCCTTTGTGGGCTTGCAGCAGATTATGGCCATGGCCCTGCTGGGGGCCGGGGTGATCTGGGGCATTTGCCGGGAGGGACGGAGTCACAGGGCGCTGGCCGTCAGCGCCGGGGCAGCCCTGACCCTGGCCGTGGGGCTGGGCATTGTTTTGGAATTTATGATTGACCGCACCAACATCAGCCGCTATCTGCTGTATCTGGCTATGGCGCTGGTGCTGGCTGCGCCCACGGCGCTGGGCATTGCGCTGCGGAATAAAGGAGAGATGAATCATGGAAAAACATCAGGTGGATCGCATTAACGAGCTGGCACGGAAGAAAAAGACCGTGGGGCTCACCGAGGATGAACTGGGCGAGCATGAAACCCTGCGCAAGCAGTATATCAAGGAAGTGCGGGAGAATCTGGCCGCCCAGCTGGATCGGGTTTATATCCAGCAGGAGGACGGCTCCCACAAGAAGCTGGAAAAGAAGCCGCCTAAGAACTGAAAACGCCGGTATGCAAGGGGGTGCGCCAGAAGCACTCCCCTGTTTTTTTCTGAAAAACAACAAATAGCGAGATACATTCAATCCGCAATGCGCCCCGATGGAAGCGGAAACAAAAGCGCGTTTCCTTCCTCCGTCCGGGGCGCATTGCGGATTCTTGACAGGCCTTCCTGTCTATGCTATGATACGCAAAGCCTATTAAATATATAGGCTGACTTGATTGGCACCAAAGCGGCCAGAAAGGATAAAACCATGGAAAAACGGGCGCTGTTTCGGGAGGCGTTTAAGCGTACGGTTCCCATCCTGTGCAGTTATTTGTTTATTGGGGCGGCGTATGGCATGATGATGGCGGAGGCGGGGCAGCCCTGGTATGCGTCGCTGCTGGTGAGCCTGCTGGTATACACCGGGGCGTTTCAGTTTGTGCTGATTTCGTTTCTGGCTGCGGCCACGCCGCTGGGCACGGTGGCGCTGACGGCGCTGCTGATGAACAGCCGTCAGGCCTTTTACAGCATCACCTTTCTGGACGATTTCCGCCGCATGGGGCGCTATATGCCCTTTATGATTCATACCATGACCGACGAAACCTATGCGGTAAACTGCTCGCTGAGCAAGGATATGCCGGGGCGGGAAACGGTGATGCGGTATTGCGCGGGGCTGAGCTATCTGTATTGGCTGCTGGGCACGGCGCTGGGCGCGCTGGCGGGGCAGCTGATTCCCTGGGATATGACGGGGATTGATTTTTGCATGACGGCGCTGTTTGTGATTATTCTGATCGATCAATGGGAGCACAGCCGGGATCATCTGCCCGCGCTGCTGGGCGGCGGGATTGCGCTGATCTGCCTGCTGATTTTCGGCGGCACGAACTTTATGCTGCCCGCCCTGCTGCTCACCTCGGCGGCGCTGCTGGTGCGCCCGGGAAAGGAGGAGAAGGCGGCATGACGATGCAGACCATCTGGGCAGTTCTGGTATCCGCGGCATGCACGCTGTTCATGCGTGCGCTGCCCTTTCTCTTTTTCCGGGGGAATAAGCCGCTGCCGGCCTGGCTGGAGCGACTGGGCAAGGTGCTGCCGTCCGCGATTATGGCGGTGCTGGTGGTCTATTGCCTGAAGGATGCGGTGCTTGCGCCCTGGGAAAACGCCCTGCCTCAGGCGCTGGGCGTGGCGGTGGTGGCGCTGAGCTATCGCTGGAAGCACAATACCCTGCTGAGCATCCTGCTGGGCACCGTGGCCGTGATGATAACGATGCGGCTTGTGTAAGGGAAAGAATTGTGGAAGGATCACGTTGAGTCAAAAGCCCTTCCCTTCCGCAACCTCAATCGGCGCAGTGCAACGATGCTTGTTTCGATTGATTCGTTCAACCTCCCGCGGCCTTTCCGGCTGCACCTGATACTGGCCGACCATTTCGCCTGTCCATCCGAAAACCGGCTGGTTAGAAACAAATGATCTTTCAATCTGCAATGCGCCCCAGATGGGGGAAGAAAACGATTCATCGTTCTTCTCCTATCCGGGGCGCATTGCGGATAAAGCGCAAAAAGTTTTTAGCCTAATGGGCTTTTTTGGAAAGAGCGCGAGCGGGCCTTTCTAAAGAAAGACCAGCTCGTAAATATTTAATCCATCATTTTTTCCCGGATGAGCTGCTGTTCCTGCCGGCCCAAGGCATGAATGCCCTCGTCCCGGATCAGAGGCAGCTGCGGGGACTGACGCAGAAGCGCAAAGAGCGCATCCCAATCCGCCTGCCCGGTGAACAGCGCCACACCTTCGCGGCCGCCGCGGCCGTCATATACACAGTCCTTCACATGCACGGCCACAACCCGTTTCCCGAACGCCTGCCAGCAGCGCTGGTAAAAGGCGGGCTGATCGGGCAGCAGCGCCTCGGTGAGCAGGTTCACGGGATCCCAGATGATGCCCATCCGATCGCTGCCCACCTTTTCCAGCAGCTCCGCTGCCAGCTCGGGCGTGGCGACCACATGGTTGGCCACCGGCTCAATGCCGATGCGCACATCGAATTTTTCCGCCGCGTCCGCCATCCGGCGCACGCTGTCTACCACCCGGGCAAAGGCCGCAGCCCGGTCCGCTTCAGGGCCGGAGAAGGGCGGCGTTTCCGTGCCGATGCAATGGGCATGCAGGAATCGCGCCGCGGGCATGGCGTTGATAAATGTATCCACCTGGGCCAGCCGTGCCGCTTCATCCGCCAGCGCAGGCTGAATATAGCAGCCCAGCACCGCCACCTGCAATCCGTTTTCGGAAAGCGCCTGGCCGATGCGGTTCAGCAGCGGCCCGGGGGTGGGATACGGCGCGCCAAAGGATTTGGGAATGGCCAGCTGCACCGCCTGAAACCCGTCCGCCCCAATGGCGGAAAACAGCTTTTCCGGGGTGTCGCCGGGATAATCATGGGCGCGAATGCCGATCAGCGCCATGGCTCAGCCCTCCAGCGAATGGAGGAAATCGATGCATTCCCGGGCCTCGGCCAGGCCGCTGGGCTTGCAGGTTTCGCTCTCCACCACGATGGGCAGGCCAAAGGCAATGGCCTTTTCCCGGGCTTCCTTCACCGGCGCGGTGCCGCGGCCCAGCGGGAAGCCTTCGCCGCCCATCACGCCGTCCTTGAGATGGATGGCAATCAGCCGGGGCCGAAGGGCGTCCAGCAGCGCGGGCACATCCTGGCCGGCGTTGTAGGCCCAGTAAATATCCAGCTCCAGAGCCAGCTGCGTGCGGGCGCGAAGCTCGTCGTAGATGATCTGGCCGTCCTCATTGGGCAGGAATTCATGGGAGTGGTTGTGATACCCCAGGGTGATGCCCTCTTTTTCCAGGAGGGGCTGGGTTTTGTTCACCAGCTCGATGAACGAATCCAGCTTTGCTTTGGTGCTCAGATCATGGCCGGGAATAATCAGATATTTGCAGCCCACGGTCTGGTGATCCCGGATGGTCTGCTGGAGGTTTTCAGGCAGCAGCGCATCCGCGCCGGTATGGGTGCCGGACATGGTCAGCCCCAGCGCATCCATCCATTTTTTCAGATTTTCCGCCCCGGGGCCTGCCATGCCGCCGTAAAGCTCCACCTGCTTGTAGCCCATCCGGGCCAGCTTTTCCAGCGTGCCCTTGTAGTCGTGGGGCCAAACGTCCCGCACGCTGTAAAGCTGAATGCTGTAATCCATAAAAATGATGCCTCCTTATTCTTGCCGTCAACGGCTCTTGCCGCGCTTTCATGATACCATACTTGCCCCGCCGTCTGCAAGCAAAATTATGAACAAACCTTGAACCTTCCAAGAAAGGTGGCGCGAACAGAAAAAGTGTGGTATACTGAAAGAAAAAACTCGGAAGGATGATTTTTTATGGCGAAGAAACATCAGCGCAGGGAACACGTATCCGTTCGCAAAAAGAAGGAAGAAGAACTGAAGCTGCAAAAGCGTCAAGCGTTTTATGCCGCGCATAAAAAGCAGATTCTCATCGGCGTGGTGGCCGCGGTGCTGGTGATCGCGCTGGGCTGGATGGCCATTGATTATTTCTATACCCCCGGCGGCTCCATCCGCATGTTTATGGGCAAGCTCATCGGCGTGGAGGATAGCTGGATCGTGCGCAATCTGGGCACCACCAAGCATCCTTTGTATTTCAAGTTTGGCCAGGTGGACGCGCCGGAAGGCTACACCCTGGACGCGGATTACAGCGTGACCTCGGACAAATCCGAGCAGAGCTTCTATTATAATGCCGACGATGAAAGCGCCGCAGTGCAGAGCGTGTATTACGCCGGCGTGAAGGAAAAGACCAGCCAGGAAATGCTGGACACGGTGATGAACTCGGGCATGTATGCCTCCCTTTCTGAAGCGAAGGAAACGGAAATTGCGGGCATGAAGGTGCACTATGTGTACGCCCAGATGAATCCGGATTCCACCGACGCGAGCGTGTTTTCCGCCCTGCTGATCATGTATGCGGACACGGTGAAGGATTCCTGCGTGCTTATCAACTGCACCTCCGGCCACCTGACTCAGGATCAGCTGCCTGACGAAGCGGCCATGCTGGCGGAAGCGGAAAAGCTGGTGGCCTGCCTGAAGCTGCCCAGCTGACGGCCTTCCCCTTTGAATTATACGCAAGGAGAACCTGAACACCCATGAGCTTAGCAGCCTTGAAAAAGCACCGGGCGACGGATCGCCTGGTGCTCCGTCTTGCATGCCCCTGTTTTTTGGAAAATCTGGCGGATATTCTGGTATCTTTTTTAGACGCGGCCATGATCGGCGTTCTGGGCCCGGCGGCCACGGCGGCGGTGGGCGTGAATTCGCCCCCTTCCTGGCTGCTGGGCGGCGTGGTGCAGGCCCTGGGCGTGGGCGGCACGGCGCTGGTGGCCCGGCTGATTGGCGCGGGCGAAAAGGAGGAGGCCGGCCGGGTGGGCGGCCAGGTGATGAAAATGGCGCTGCTTCTCAGCAGCTTTCTTACCGTGCTCATGCTTTTTGCCGCCCCGGCGGTTCCCCTGCTGATGAACGCCGATCCGTCCATTTATCCGGAAGCTACGGCATACATGCGCTTCCTGGCGCTGGGGTTCATCCCCCGGTTTACGGGCGTGGCCATGGGCGCGCTGCTGCGGGGGGCAGGCGATACGAAAACGCCTATGATCGGCGGCCTGATCTCCACCGGGGCCAATCTGGTGCTGAATTATCTGCTGATTTATGAGACCCGGGAAATCGGGCTGCTGGGCCTGCGGTTCATGATGCCCGGCGCGGGGCTGGGGGTTTCCGGCGCGGCCATTGCCAGCGCCATTGCCACCGGCGCGGCGGGAATGTATATGATTATCGGCGTGCTGCGCAAGGGCAGCGCGCTGCGGATTCGCTGGCAGCGGAAATGGGATGGCGGCGTGGTCAGGCGGGTGATGCGGGTGGCGTACCCGGCGGCGCTGGAGCGGGCGGCCATTAACCTGGGCCAGATCCTGTTCGCGCGGATGGTATCCTCCGCCGGCGTGGCGGCCTTTGCAGCGCATAATCAGGCCATTCAGGTGGAAAGCCTGGGATACATGCCGGCCTATGGCTTTTCCGTAGCGGCCACCACGCTGGTGGGCCAGCGCCTGGGGGCGGGCCGGCCGGAGGAGGCCCGGGAAAGCGGCAAGCGGGCGAACTTCCTGTGCCTGATGCTGCTCACGGGCGTGGGCGTGCTGTTGTTTGTGTTTGCGCCCTTCTTCATTTCCCTGCTTACGCCGGACGCGGAGGTGCGCCGGATCGGAGCGATGCTGATCCGCATCTGTGCCTTTGAACAGCCGTTTAACGCTGTATCCATTGTCACGGCAGGCGCGCTGCGGGGCGCGGGCGATACGAAGGTGCCCTTCCTGTATGGGCTGGTGAGCATGTGGGGCGTGCGGATTCTGTTCGCCTGGGTGTTTGGCACAGTGCTGGGGTTTGGCGTGGCTGGGTTCTGGTGGGCCATGGTGGCCGATCTGGGCGTGCGCAGTCTGCTGCTCTATCGCCGCTTCGCCAAGGGGCAATGGGTCAACGCCAAGGTGTGAAGAGAAAACGAATTCTGCGAGAGGGGCTTTCTTTCAGGAGAAGGAGAGTCCCTCTCGCGCCCTTCCAAGAAAGCCATAGGGATAAAAACATATGCTCACGCAATCCGCAATGCACCCCAGATGGGAGGAAGAACGATGAACCGTTTCCTTTCCCCATCTGGGGCGCATTGCAGATAAGATATTAATTTGGATGTATCCCTTCGGCTTTCTTGGAAGGGGTTGCAGGGGAAACCATTCTTTGGCCTCCAAAGAATGGTTTCCCCTGCGAACTTCCCCTTCTTTTGCTTGTTTCTTGCACCAAGCGGTGGTATACTAAGCTCAGTATGCGGCAAGGAGGGCACGGGGATGTTTGAGCAGAACCGGGAGCGCAATCTCACCATGGTGATGGATTTTTATGAGCTCACCATGGCCAACGGCTTTTTTCAGGATGGGGTGGGTCAGCGCCTGGCGGCGTTTGACGTATTCTATCGCCAGAACCCCGACGGGGGCGGCTTCGCCATTTTCGGCGGGCTGGAACAGATCGTAGAATATATCGAAAATCTGCATTTTTCCCCGGAGGATATTGATTTTTTACGTTCCCAGGGAATTTTCAGCAAGGAATTTCTGGATTATCTGGCGGCGTTTCGGTTCACCGGCAGCGTCTATGCCCTGCGGGAGGGCACGGTGATGTATCCCGGCACGCCGATTGTGACGGTAATCGCCCCGGTGATTCAGGCGCAGCTGGTGGAAACCGCGCTGCTGCTGGAAATCAACCATCAATCCCTGATCGCTACCAAGGCCAGCCGCATCGTGCGGGCGGCGCAGGGGCGGGGCGTGTCCGATTTCGGCGCGCGCCGGGCCCATAACATGGACTCCGCCGTTTATGGCGCCCGGGCGGCGTATCTGGGCGGCGTGGACTCCACGGCCACCGTTCTGGCCGGGCAGATGTTTCAGATTCCCGTGTCCGGCACCATGGCCCATTCCTATGTGATGTTTTATGGCGATGAACGGCTGGCCTTTGAAAAATACGCCCATGCGTATCCCGACGCCTGCGTGCTGCTGGTGGATACCTACGATGTGCTCCAATCCGGCGTGCCCAATGCCATCCGGGTGGCCAAGGATGTGCTGGAACCCATGGGCAAGCGGCTAAAGGGTATCCGCATTGACAGCGGCGACCTGGCCTACCTGTCCAAGAAAGCCCGGGCCATGCTGGATGCGGCGGGGCTGGAGGACTGCAAGATCATCGTGTCGGGCAGCCTGGATGAAAACACCATTGCGTCCCTGCTCAGCCAGGGGGCCAGGCTGGATGGCTTCGGCGTGGGCGAACGGCTGATTACCGCCCGGTCCGAGCCGGTGTTCGGCGCGGTATACAAGCTGTGCGCAGTGGAGGAAGACGGCCGCCTGGCTCCCCGCATCAAGATTTCAGAGAATGTGGAAAAAATCACCAATCCCGGACTGAAACGGCTGCTGCGGGTGTATGACGGCGCGGGAAAAAGCGTGGCCGATCTGATTACCCTCCGGGATGAGCCGCTGCCCAGCGCAGAGCCCTATCGCTATGTGGATCCCGTGCGGCCCTGGCGGGTGCGCTATTTTGAGGGCTGCTCCTTTGAAGAACTGCTTCAGCCTGTTTTTGTTGATGGCAAGCGGGTGTATTCCCTGCCGTCGCTGGCCGAAAGCCGCGCCTATGTGCAGCGCCAGCTGCGCGAGCAGGTCTGGGAGGAGGAGCAGCGCATCCAGAATCCCCATATCCATTATATCGACATGAGCCCCAAGATGTATGAGCTGAAAATGAACATGCTTCACACGGAGCACCGGGCCAAGGAGGATAAGCCATGCTGATTGTATACGGCGGGGCGTTTAATCCCCTGACGGCGGCCCATCAGGCGGCCATCCGGGCGCTGCGGGCGCAGTATCCGGAGGATACGCTGGTGCTGCTGCCCTCCGGCGGGCGGTTCATCGCCCAATGGAAGCCGGGCCAGGGCGTGCTGCCTGATCTGACGCGGCTGGATATTCTCCGGGCGTTTCTGGCGCAGGCGGGAATGGACGATGTGAAAATCGATCTGTCCGCCCTGCAGGAAAACCTGTGCACCTTCGACGCCCTGCAGCGGCTGCGGGCGGCATACGGCCAGGCGGAAGCGCGGTTTGTGATTGGCGAGGATAAGCTGCCTGAGCTGCCCCGATGGGCCCACGCGGAAGCGCTGCTGGAAAGCTGCCGCTTTATCGTGCTCACCTATGACCCGGCCGCGCCTGCGCTGCCGGACGGGGTGCAGGGGGATTATCTGCTGCTGCCCCGCGGCACGGAGGAAACCCATGCCAGCGCGCTGCGGCTGCGGATGGCCCGGCATGATCCCGGGCTGAAGGCCGATCCGCTGCTGGGCCCGGCCCTGGGCGCATTCCCGGACTGCCTGCGCCTGTGCGCCCTTTCTCCCCAAGTGTATCTGGGGGATCCCATGGCCAATGCCCGGGAAATCATTCGCCGCTGCCGGGAAACGGACGGGGACGTGCTGGTATTTCCGGAATTGTCCATCTGCGGCTATACCTGTCAGGATCTGTTTCTGTCCCCGGCCTTTGTGGCTGCCTGTCAGGATGCGGCGCGGCTGGTGATGGAGGAAACCCGGGAGCTCAAGCAGCTGGTTTTCATCGGCTGCCCGGTGAGCCGGGGCGAGCGGCTGTATAACTGCGCGCTGGCCCTTCAGGGCGGCCGGCTGCTGGCGGTGCTTCCCAAGACCCATCTGGCCAATTACGGCGAGTTTTATGAGCGGCGCTGGTTTGCTTCGGCGCTGGAAGGGGCAGGCGGCACGATCTGCCTGTTTGGGCAGGAGGCGCCCTTTGGGGCGGATGTGCTGCTGCGGCAGGCGGAAACCGGGCTGCTTATCGGCGCGGAGCTGTGCGAGGACGCATGGGCTCCCCTGCCCCCCAGCATGGAAAAATGCGCGGCAGGGGCGCGGGTGATGGTGAACCTGTCCGCCAGCAATGATATTGTGGCCAAGCCTGAATACCGGCGGCAAATGCTCTCCTCCCTGTCTGCCCGGGGCATCTGCGCCTATGCGTATGCCTCCAGCGGCGCGGGGGAAAGCAGCAGCGATCTGGTGTATGGCGGCCATCGGATGATCTTTGCCAACGGCCATTTGCTGTCCGAGACCCGGGCCGGGCTGGCGGATGAGGGCCCGGATGCGGCGGCTACGGTGAACCTGGCCCTGCTGGCAGCGGATCGCGCCCGAATGAAGAGCTTCACCTCCGGCAGCACCGCCTCCTTCCGGGAGGTTCCCTTCTCCATGGCCACCTATCGCTTCCCCGCGCCGGTGGGGAAAGCGCCCTTCGTGCCGCCGGTGGAGGGCAGCGCCCGGAAGCAGCGGTGCCTGGATATTCTGCAATTGCAGGCCCAGGGCCTGTGTCAGCGGCTGCGGGGCATCGGCTGCAAAAAAGCGGTGATCGGCATCAGCGGCGGATTGGACAGCACCCTGGCTTTGCTGGTGACCAAAACGGCCTTTGAAGCCCTGGGGCTGCCTATGGCGCATATCGTTACCATCACCATGCCCTGCTTTGCCACCAGCGGCCGCACCCTGAAAAACGCTACGGATCTTTGCCTGCAATTGGGTACGGATTTCCGCAAGGTGGATATTTCCGCGGCCTGCACAGCCCATGGCCACGATATTGGCCATGCCATGCAGGAAGCGGACATCGCCTTTGAAAATATTCAGGCCCGGGAGCGCACCCAGGTGCTCATGGACGTGGCCAACATGGAAAACGCCATCGTGGTGGGCACGGGCGATCTATCCGAGCTGGCGCTGGGATGGTGCACCTATAACGGCGATCATATCTCCCATTATGGCGTGAACTGCGGCGTGCCCAAAACGCTGGTGAAATTCATCGTGGAAACCTATGCCCGGGAGCTGGCCGCGCCGGATACCCGGGAAACCCTGCTGAGCATTCTGGGCACGGAGATTACCCCGGAGCTGGTGCCCGGCGGCGCGTCCACCGAGGAACGCATCGGCAAATACGATCTCCACGATTTCTTCCTCTATTATTTCATGCGCTACGGCCTGCCCCGCAGCGCCCTGCGCTTTCTGGCGGCGGGGGCCTTCGGGGCCTGGCAGCTGCCCGAAATCGAAAAGACCCTGGACACCTTCCTGCGCCGGTTCTTCCAGAACCAATTCAAGCGCAATTGCCTGCCCGATGGCCCCAAAATCGGCTCGGTATGTCTCTCGCCCCGGGGCGACTGGCGCTTGCCGGCGGATATGGGGAAATGCCCGCCGCTGCAGAACCGCTGAGCCGCTTTCCGTTTCCTGCCCGATCAACAGACAAATGAACAAAGGAGAAATGCCGTTATGAGCCACGTTATCGTGCCCGCGGGCTACACGTCCACCCTGTCGCTGTATGAAACCCAGGAGGCCATTGGCCTGATTAAAAAGCTGTTTCAGGGCAATCTGTCCCATGCGCTGCATTTGAAGCGCGTGTCCGCGCCGCTGTTTGTGGATGGCGCGTCCGGCCTGAACGATGACCTGAACGGCGTGGAGCGCCCCGTGTCCTTTGATATGCTGGAAACCGGCGAAACAGCGCAGGTGGTGCATTCGCTGGCCAAATGGAAGCGCTACGCCCTGGCCCGGTATCATTTTCCTGTGGGCGAGGGCCTCTATACCGATATGAACGCCATTCGCCGGGATGAAACGCTGGATAACCTGCATTCCGTGTATGTGGATCAGTGGGACTGGGAAAAGGTGATCGACGAAAAGGACCGCACCATGGAAACCCTCAAGGACACCATGCAGCGGATCGTCACCGCCATCTGCGTTACGCTGGATATGCTCAAATGGCAGTATCCCCAGGTGGACGTGAGCCTGAAACGGGAAATCACCTTCGTGACCACCCAGGAGCTGGAGGACCGCTATCCCGATAAAACGCCCAAGGAGCGGGAGAACCTGTTCCTGCGGGAGCATAAAACCGTGGGCCTGCTGCAGATCGGCAAGCAGCTGCGCTCCGGCAAGCCCCATGACGGCCGCGCCCCGGACTATGACGATTGGGAACTGAACGGCGATATTCTGTTCTGGAACGATGTGCTGGGCTGTGCGTTTGAAATTTCGTCCATGGGTGTGCGAGTGTCTCCCGAATCGCTGGATCGGCAGCTGCGGCTTTCGGGCAAGGAGGAGCGGCGAAGCCTGCCCTTCCATCAGGCGCTGCTGAACGGCCAGCTGCCCTACACCATCGGCGGCGGCATCGGCCAGAGCCGGCTGTGCATGCTGCTGCTGGGCAAGGCGCATATTGGTGAGGTGCAGTCCTCCTATTGGGATCAGGCCACCCGGGAAACCTGCGAAAAGGCCGGGATCGTGCTGCTGTAACCCCCGAAATACAAAAGCGCTGCAATCTGCGAAGGAGAGAGAATCATGACGCGGTCGCTGATCGAGCACTACATTCTGTTCTTTTTCATCAGCTCTATGCTGGGATGGCTGATGGAGGTTTGCTGCAAGCTGTGGCAGTTTCACCGGTTTATCAACCGGGGGTTCCTCATCGGCCCCTATTGCCCCATTTACGGCTTTGGCGCGGTGCTGGTGACGGCGCTGCTGTCCCCTTATGCCGGTTCGCCGGCGGCGGTATTTGTGCTGGCCATGGTGGTCTGCGGCACGCTGGAATACCTGACCAGCTATCTGACGGAAAAGCTGTTCCACGCCCGGTGGTGGGATTACAGCCACAAACGGTTTAACCTGAATGGCCGCGTCTGCGCGGATACGCTGATTCCTTTTGGGCTGCTGGGGCTGCTGATGATTTACGTGGTGAAGCCCTTTCTGTTCGGGCTGATGGATCGAATGGCGCCGGGGCTGCTGGAGGGGCTGTGCATTGGACTCACCTGCCTGATTCTGGTGGATACGGTGCTGTCGGTGACGGTGCTGAGCAAGATTCGCAAGGAAGCGGATCTGTCCGGCGAGGACGATACCGAGGCCATCACCAAGGCGGTGCGGGCCCATCTGGCCAAGCAGAGCGCGCTGGTGCGCCGCACGCTGGCTGCGTTCCCCTATGCCCGGCTGTATTCCAAGCCGGTAATGCAGCAGCTGCGCCAGCGGCGGAAGGCCATGCAGCAGGAAATCAAGGCGAAAATGAAGCGGCTGTCCGAGAAAATCGACGGCTGACGAGGGATCGAAATGACGAGTGCGAGAGGCCCGTTCTTTCAAAAGAAAAAAGGCCCTCTTGTGCTCGCCTAAAGAAAGCCAATCGGAATAAGGCTTCTGCACTTTATCACAATGCGCCCTAGAATGGATGAAGGAACGAAAAATGTTGCCTTCTTCATTCTGGGGCGCATTGCGGATTTTATGAGTTCAGTTCATAGCCCTAAAGTTTTCCTGGAAGGGAACGTGGAGGGGAATCGCTCTTTGACCACAAAGAACGGTTCCCTTCCACAATATTTTATTGCGCTTTTTCTTTCGTGATGCCCACGGTGATTTCCTGCGCATCCCGGCAGGCGTCCAGCAGCTTGCCGCTCAGGGGCTGCACCACCATTTCGCCGGGGGTGAGAATCATTTTGCGCAGAGAGGAAACGGGCTTGCCGTCGGCGTAGACGGTGAGATAATGATCCCGATACACCTGGGTGGGGCGGAACATCAGATCCACCTGCTGGGTATCCGGCCCCATCATGATTTTCTGGGGCACTACGCCGCGCACGCCGGCGCCGTCCTTCACGGCCACTTCCCGGCCTTCGTTGCGCTGGCCCGCCGCATAGCGCGCCGCCATTTCCCCCGCCCGGAAGCTTTCGTTGCTCACGTGGTCCACCAGGTCATGCACATGCAGCACGTTGCCGCAGGCAAACACGCCGGGCACGCTGGTTTCCAGCGTGTCGCTGACCACCGCGCCGCTGGTGGCGGGAGAAATCTGTACCCCCGCGCCTACGGACAGCTCGTTTTCCGGAATCAGGCCCACGGACAGCAGCAGCGTGTCGCAGTCAAAGTGCATTTCCGTGCCGGGAATGGGCTTGCGATCCGGGCCGACCTGCGCCACCGTCACGCCGGTGAGCCGTTCCTTGCCCTGAATGTCGATCACGGTGTGGGACAGATACAGGGGGATGTTGTAATCCTGCAGGCACTGCACAATATTGCGGTTCAGGCCGGAGGAATAGGGCATCAGCTCCACGCAGGCCAGCACCTTCGCGCCCTGAAGCGTCATGCGGCGGGCCATAATCAGACCGATATCTCCGCTGCCCAGGATCACCACCCGGCGGCCGGGCATGAAGCCCTCCAGATTCACAAACTTCTGAGCCGTGCCGGCGCTGTAAATGCCGGCGCAGCGGGTGCCGGGCGTGGCCAGCGCGCCCCGGGGCCGTTCCCGGCAGCCCATGGCCAGCACAATGGCCTTGGCCTGATAGCGCATAAAGCCGTTTTCCCGGCTCACGGCGGTGACGATCTTGTCCGGGGAAACGGACAGAACGGTCACGCCGGTACGGATGTCAATGTTCATTTCCCGGGCGGTGTCAATATCCCGCTGGGCATATTCCGGGCCGGTCAGCTCTTCCTTGAACCGATGCAGGCCGAAGCCGTTGTGGATGCACTGGCGCAGAATGCCGCCGGGCTGATCCTCCCGCTCCAGCACGATCAGGCTTTCCGTGCCCGCTTTTTTCGCCGCAATGGCGGCGGCCAGGCCTGCCGGGCCCGCGCCGATAATCAATACGTCCACCTGCACGCAATCGTCATTTCGCATCGCCCCGTGCCTCCTTCGCAATTTCTTCCAGCGTGCCCACCAGCAGCCTGCTTTCGCCGCCGCTCTTGGTGATGCTCAGGGGCGAAACGCCCAGTTCCTCGCACAGAATCTCCAGCACCCGGGGAGAGCAGAACCCGCCCTGGCACCGGCCCATGCCGGCCCGGGTGCGGCGCTTGACCCCGTCGATGGACCGGGCGCCCACGGGACGGCGGATGGCATCGCGGATTTCCGCCTCCGTGACTACTTCGCAGCGGCAGACCACCCGGCCGTAATCCGGATCCTGCCGGCAGGCTTCGGCCCGTTCTTCATCCGTCATGGCGAAGAAGGGCTTGCGCAGGGGCACGGCGGGCTGGAACAGCCGCTTGCCCGGCAGCTTCAGCGCTTCGGCCACCATTTCGCCCAGCTCCTCGCCGATGGCGGGGGCGGCGGACAGGCCGGGGCTTTCGATGCCGATGGCTTCAAAGGCGTTCTGGGGCGCGCCGGAAACCTCGCCGATGATAAAATCATCGCCGGTGGAATGAGCGCGGATGCCGGCAAAGGTGGTAATCACCGGGCGCACGGAAACCGCGGGCCAGGTCAGGCGGCAGCGATCCAGCACAAAGTTCAGGCCGGACTGGGTGGTTGCCTTATCGTCGGGATCCTCCACGTCGATGGCGGAGGGACCCAGCAGGGCGTTGCCGTGGGCGGTGGGGGTGACCAGCACGCCCTTGCCCATCTTGGAGGGAACCTGGAACATGGTGTGGTCAAAGGGAGGCTTCACGGTATGATCCAGCAGATAATATTCGCCCTTGCGGGGGATGATTTCCACCGGCATATCGGAGATCTGGTTATGCAGCTTGGCTGCGCCCACGCCTGCGCAATTGACGATGGCCCGGGCGACAAATTCGCCCTTGGGGGTGGCGACATGCCAGGCTTCGCCGTCATGGGACAGCTGGGAAACCGGCGCATCGAAGATAAATTCCACGCCGTTTTGCGCCGCATGATAGGAAAGCGCAATGGTCATTTCATAGGGGCTGACGATGGCGCTGGTGGGCGCATAGAGGGCGCAGGTCACGGCGGGATTGGTCTGAGGCTCCAGGCGCAGGATCTCGTCCCGCTCTAGAATCTGCAGCTCCTTCACGCCGTTTTTCTGGCCCTGATCGTAGAGCTTCTGAATGGTCTGCCGGTCCTCGGGTTCAAAGCCCAGCACCAGCGCGCCGTTGCGCCGATAGGGCACGCCCAGCGCCGGGGCGAGGGTGGCGTACATGGCCGCGCCCTTCACATTGTAATACGCTTTTTTTGTGCCGGGCTTTGCGTCAAAGCCCGCATGGACGATGCCGCTGTTGGCCTTGCTGGCCCCGTCGGCCACGTCTTCGGCTGCTTCCAGCAGCGCAATATTTCCCTGATAGCGGCTCAGCTGGCGGGCCAGCGCACAGCCCACCACGCCTCCGCCGATGATGAGAACGTCATACATGGTTTCGCTTCGCTCCTTTGTTATCAGGCTCGGGAAAATCTCGTTTCATTTTATTCCCGATTGCATCGATTGTTAGTATACCATACTTTTTCCGCTTTGCCCACAGTTTTTTATTCATCATTATAAATGGTATAATCGCGGATGGGGGAAACGCCCCGGAATCGACTGCATTCGCCCGTTTTTACGATTTATTTGTTTTTTTCTCCGGGCTTTTCCTTGACAGATGCTTGCGGATAGCCGTATAATATTTACCTGGAGAAGATGCGGAAAAAACAAGGCTTTTCCGCTCTCATACAAGGCAAAAGGAGGCAATTCCCATGGCAATGAAAATGACCATTGACGGCAATGGTGCGGTTAGCCATATCGCGTATGCGTTCAGTGACGTAGCCGCGATCTATCCCATCACGCCGTCGTCCACCATGGCCGAATATGTGGATGAATGGGCGGCGCAGGGCCGCAAGAACCTGTTTGGCCAGACGGTCCATGTGGCTGAGATGCAGTCCGAAGCCGGCGCTGCCGGCGCTGTGCACGGCTCTCTGGCCGCTGGCGCGCTGACCACCACCTTTACCGCTTCTCAGGGCCTGCTGCTGATGATCCCCAATATGTATAAGATCAGCGGCGAGCTGCTGCCCGGCGTGTTCCATGTGTCCGCCCGTGCGCTGGCTGCCCATGCCCTTTCTATTTTCGGCGATCACAGCGACGTGATGGCCTGCCGCCAGACCGGCTTTGCCATGCTGGCGTCCGGCTCCGTGCAGGAAGCCATGGATATGGCGCTGGTGGCCCATCTGAGCGCCATCAAGGGCTCCGTTCCCTTCCTGCATTTCTTTGACGGCTTCCGCACCAGCCACGAAATCCAGAAGATCGACGCC
>CAKTWP010000031.1 GCA_934630705.1 uncultured Clostridia bacterium
CAAAGAATGGTTGTCCCCCGCAATGCTTTTACCGAATTGTTATAGGAGACAGACGATGGCCAATATGTATGATTATCTGCTTTGGCGGGGGGACTTGAGCTTTGATCAGTCCCCGCTTAACGAAGTGGATAATTTAATTCTCAGCTGGCTTTCTTATGCGGATTGGGGCGATGCAGTGCCTCCGCCCGGCGCGGGGGAGGTGCTCCTATCCCAGGCTGTGAACCGGTTTCTGGAAACGCATCCCGGAGCGGATACCGCATCCAGGGCCTATTCCATCAACGCCCAGGTGACCGGCGGGGTGATGGCGAGCCGGGCCGGCCGCCAGCCGCGGTTCGGGAGCATGCGGCTGTGCGGGTATGTGAATGAGATTGACCCGGAAGCGCAAAAGCAGTTTGCCGCGGTCACGCTGCTGTGGGGCGCGTGGGCGTATGTGGCCTATCGGGGCACGGACAGCACCTTTACCGGCTGGCGGGAGGACTGCAACCTGAGCCTGTCCGAGGCGGTGCCCTCCCAGGTGCGGGCTGCGGAATATCTGGCGCAGGTGCCCCAGCTTTCCGGGCGGCGGCTGTATATCGGCGGACATTCCAAGGGCGGCAATCTGGCGGTATATGCCGGGGTGAAATGCGGACCGGAAATCGCCGGGCGGATCGACACGATTTTCAATAACGACGGCCCGGGCTTCACGGCGCATTTCGTCGCCGGGGAGGATTACCGGCGGATGCAGCCCCGGATCAGAACCATTGTGCCGCAGGCGTCGGTGGTGGGGATGCTGCTGGAGCATACTGAGGATCACATCGTGGTCAAAAGCGATCAGAACGGCGTTTTGCAGCACAACGGGGTGCATTGGCATGTGATGGGCACCCAGTTTGTGCGGGTGAAGGAGCGCACCAGCTCCAGCCAGATGATCGACAAGACCATGCGCGAATGGCTGGGCGGGCTGGACGAGGAGCATCGACGGGCGTTCATCAACGCGCTGTTTAACATGCTGGACGCTACCGGGGCCACCCGCATTGAGGAGCTCAGCGCCGAGGGGTTGGGCGGGCTGCTGCGGGCCGTTCGGGCGCTGGGCGAGATGGGAGAAGAACAAAAGCGCATGCTGCTGCGGGCTGTGGTTTCCCTGATCCGTATCGGAAACCAGACCCTCTATCAATCTCTCCTGGAGCCGCCTGCGGGCCTGCTGCGGGAAGGCCGCAGGCGGTTAACTGAGCTGTTGGGAAAAACCGCGCGGGAGGAGACCCTTGAGCCCGAAGCCCCCTCCCGCGCCCGCCCGAAAACCAATTAAAGAAGCGCCGGCATATCCGGCGGTTCCGTGTTTCTATGCAGAAAATTTGCGCACCCTGTCTACGCGGGATGCACTTTTTTAGAAAACAGGTTGAGGCGGGCAGGAAATCCGGTTTGCTCGTCGAATATCCAAAAACATAAGAGAGGGAGAGAAAAAAGGCCGCCGGGCGGCCAACATAACATGAGAGGAGTTGCCTTTATGAAAACGACGATTACCGCGAAGAACATGGTTGTAACGCCGGGCATCACCAATCGAATCACCAAAAAAATCGCCACCATGGAGCGCTATCTCAAGCCGGACACGGAGATGTTTGTGCGGCTGCGCCGGGAGCGGGATGAACGCATTTGCGAAATCACGGTGCCCATGAACGGCGTGACGCTGCGGGCTGAATCCTCCAGCAAGGATAATCTGTTTATGGCTATTGACAGCGCCCTGGCGAAGCTGGAACGCCAGATTTTGCGCCATCGCACAAAGCTGGAAAAGCGGCTGCGGGAGGACGCAAATGTGGAGGAAACCCCCGAATTTATCGAGGATATTTCCGCCTATGGCACGGGAGAACGTCAGGTGGTGCGCACCAAGAGCTTCCCGGTTCGCCCCATGGCCGTGGAAGATGCGGCGCTGCAGATGGAACTGCTGGGCCACAGCTTCTTCGTCTTTGTGAATATTGAAACCGAGCGCACCAATGTACTTTATCTGCGCAAGGATGGCAACCTGGGTCTGCTGGTGCCCGAAGCGTAAAGGTTTTTATTGCGGGCGGGCGAAGAACGCCTGCCCGCGCCCGGTTCAAACTGATTGGGTAAAATAAGATCATATGATGATGCGCCCCGGAGGAATGGGAAAACGGTTTGTCGTTTTCTTCCGTCCTCTGGGGCGCATTGTTTATATGAATAACAATTCGAGCGTATCCCTACGGCCTTTTTCATCCCCGCTGCCGGGCCTTGCGGCGCATGGCGCGGTGCGTGCGGCTGACCTCGTCCTGGGCTTCCACATCGGCAATGTCCTCATCCCGGGTGAAAGCGCGCCAGTGGAAAAGGCAGATGAAGGCCACGGAGCCCATGGTGACCGCCCGGGCCAGGGTGGTAAACTGGACGGAATAGGTGGGCATGCCCAGGAAGGAGAAGGTGGCGTCCCCGGTGATGCCGCTGATGGCGGTGCCCGTCATCAGGCCCAGGAAGGCAAACAGATTGCAGCCGATACTGTAAAAGGCGATGTGGGCAGTGGCGTTTTCCTCGGGCAGATTCATGTACAGCACGTTGGCATAGGACAGATTCATCCCCACCGCCATCAGATGCTGGGCAATGCACAGCGGCACATATAGATACGCCCGCTCCGGCGTCATCAGAAAGAACAGCACTTCCGTTGGCACCCAGATCAGATTGGCGATGCCAAAGGTTTTGATCCAGGAATACCGCCGCAAAAGCCGCTGCCATACCCCCGACGTGAGCACCAGCACCACTGTGTATGCAACCGACATGGTGTTGATCAGCGTGTAGGAGAAATGCATGTGGTTCAGCAGATGATAATTCCACAGGCCGTTGTTCAGATTGGAAATGAAATTCCAATAGAACATCAGCAGCATGCACAGCAAAAACTTGCGATAGCGAAACGGCAGGGTGAAGATCTGGTGCAGGCGGATGGGCCCACAGTCTGGCGTGGGATATTCCTTGGCGCAGGCCTGCATGCCCACGTCAATGAGCACCAGCACAAAGGCCAGATATCGAAAGGCCAGAATCAGCGTATCCTGATAAGGCGATCCGGCTACCGCATCGGTGAGCACACCGGACAGCAGCAGCACCGCGCTGCTCATCACGGAGGAGAAAATCTGGTTCAGCGTGATATACCGGGTGCGGCGCTCGTTATCCTCGGGATAAAAGGCGTAAAACCAGGCGGTAATCCCCGGGCTGAACAGCGCGTAAACGGAATAGGCCAGAAACAGAATGATGGTGAACCATAAAAGCCGCGCCTGCTCTCCCTCCACCAGCGCGGGCATGATGGTGGTGGCCAGAATATACATGGCATAGAAATAGACTTTGGAAAGCAGCAGCACGCCCTTTTGCTTTTTGAACCTGCGCAGCACCATGGGAGAGAACACCGAAAAGCAGCTGGCGATATAGGGGATAAAAGAAATAATGCCCACGCCGGTAATGGACATGCCGTACATGGACAAAAAGCCGGTATAAAAAATACCGGTGATGAACACGTTGTAAAACGCCGTCATCAGGCCGCTGCCCAGGCTGATCAGCCGGCCCTTTGCGCTGTCGTCCTTGAGGTTGTAAATGTCCGAGAGCATCAGTCGGATCGCCTGGAAATCGATCTTTTTCATTGTGGCCAACTCCTGAAAGGAATTCGCATTTGTCGTATCCAGAGGCATTGTATCATAGCGTCCCGGCAAAAGCAAGGAGAATATTTTGCGCGGCGGCAGGGGAGCGCGCGGGGGTGTCGAAATATAAAGCACATAATACCGAATCTCAATTTCAAAAGGAGAGAATGCATCGATGATGACCCGTCTGCCCGCCCTGCCCATGATTGCGCAGGATCCGTATTTTTCTGTCTGGATGCCCGCCGATACCCTTACCGCCGCCGACACCACCCATTGGTGCGGCGCATCCCAGCCCATGCACGGCACGCTGAAAATTGACGGCGTGGATTATCGCTTTCTGGGTCTGGGCAACGCGCCGGAAATGAAAACCCTGTCTCAGGAGGTGACCCCCACCGCCACCATCGCCGTGCTGGAAGCGGCGGGTGTGGCGCTGACGGTGCGGTTCGTGTCCCCCCTGCTGCTGAGCGATCTGGAGCGGCTGTCCACCCCCATCACGCTGCTGGACGCGGAGGTCGCTTCCCGGGATGGCAAGACCCACAACGTGGAATTCACGCTGCAGCTGTCCGATAAAATGTGCTACGCCGGCGAAACCGCGCCGGACATGCTCTATCGCTGCATGCCCGTTGGCGGCCTGACGGTAGGCTTTCTGGGCCAGCGGCAGCAAAAGCTGCTGTGCCACAGCGGCGACCATATCACCATCGACTGGGGCTATCTCTATCTGGCCACGGCAAAAGGCGAAGTGCTGCGTCAGGACGGGCTGGCACTGCGCCAAAGCGTTGTCTGCGGCGAAGCGCCTGTGGCCATCCGCGGCCTGCTGGCCTATGACGATGTGGCCTCCATCCTCTACTTCGGCCAGCCCTGCAAGGCCTGGTATGCCCGGGAGGGCAAGACCATGTTCCAGGCGCTGGCGGAAACCCAGGCGCAGTTTGACACGCTGCTGGAAAAATGCCGGGCGCTGGATGCGGAGCTGCTGGCGCAGGCGGGGAAAATCGGCGGCGAGAATTATCAGCTGATCGTGGCCGCGTCCTGGCGGCATACCCTGGCGGCCCATAAGCTCATTGCCGATCCCAAGGGCAAGCCGGTATTGCTGTCCAAGGAAAATGATTCCAACGGCTGCCTGGGCACCGTGGACGTGAGCTATCCCTCTACCCCCATTTTCCTGCGTTTCTGCCCCGAGCTGGTAAACGCGCTGTGCCGCCCGGTGCTGGAATTTGCAAAGATGGATGTGTGGGCCTATGATTTCGCGCCCCATGACGTGGGCAGGTATCCCATCGCGGGCGGCCAGGTGTACGGCGTGAAGGACCGGGATGAATTCCGCAATATAAAGGGCGCGCTCTATCCGCCCTATTATCTCTATCCCGCCTCTGCCGATCCCTACGAATTCAAGTTCCAGATGCCGGTGGAGGAATGCGGCAACATGCTGATTATGCTCTACACGGCCGTGCATTATGGCGCGTCCTGGGAGCTGATTCGGGAAAACCGGCCGCTGATGGACAAGTGGGTGAAGTATCTGGAGCAGTTTGGCCGGGATCCCGGCGAGCAGCTGTGCACCGATGATTTCGCCGGCCATCTGAACCACAATATCAACCTGGCCGCCAAGGCCATTGTGGGCATCGCCTGCTACGGCCGTATTCTGAATCTGCTGGGCGAGGACGGCACTCCCTGGGAGAAGGAAGCCAGGGATATGGCGCGGGATTGGCTGAACCGGGCCGTGAACGGCGAGAGCACCTACCTGACCTTTGATAAGCAGGGCTGGAGCATGAAATACAACCTGTGCTGGGATCGGGTGCTGGAGCTGGGGCTGCTGCCCCGGGAATTCTATCGCGCCGAGACCGACAGCTATCTGCCCCGGATCAATCCCTACGGCCTGCCGCTGGACAGCCGCAAGGATTATACCAAGAGCGACTGGATGGTCTGGTGCGCCGCCATGGCGGAAAATAAGCAGGTCTCCCATGCGATCATGGCCGCCATCGCCCGCTTTCTCAAGGAAAGCAGCACCCGCGTGGCCTTCTCCGACTGGTATGATACCAAGACCGGCGATTATTGCCACTTTATCGCCCGCAGCGTTCAGGGCGGCCTGTATATGCCCTTCCTGATGAAAAAATAATCGGGTGCGGAAGGGGGAAGCTGTCCCCTGCATATCATTTACAGCTTTTAGGATGAAAACGGCAGGAAAAGCAGAGGGCGCCGTCCAATAAAGCAGATATTCCGCATTTTGAACCACAAAGGAGGAAGAAACCATGAAAAAGCTTCTGGCGCTGCTGCTGGCCCTGTGCCTGCTGGCGGTTCCCGCGATGGGGGAGATGGGCAGCGTGGACGAGGGCAATCCCCCGCTGGCCCCCGCCATTTTTCTCAAGGGCAACCCCGCCACCGGCTATGCCTGGACGGCGGAGGTGGATGATGAAAAGGTCGTCACGGTTGTGAGTGAGTATTATCCCGATGAAACCGCGGCCCAGCAGGTGGGCGCGGGCGGGGAATACTGGTTCCGCTTTGACGGCGTGGCCGAAGGCGCAGCTATCATCACCCTTCGCTATGCCCGGGCCAATGCGGCCGATGAAAATGTGCCCACGCTGGTTTACCATGTAACCGTGGATGCAAACCTGCATGTGTATATTTATCAGATGGAAGTGAATCCTGGCCTGTAAACCGGGCATGATTCCGTCATCGCAAACCGCGGCCGGGGCACAGCGCCCAGACCGCGGCTTTTTTGCATGGCCTTTCAATCGATTTCGATCACGCCGGGATAATAGGTCATAATTTCGGAATCCTGGTTCAGGAAAGTGGGCGCGGCGTCCTGGGGCGGCTGATATTCCTTGCCTTCCACCGCGAGTTTCACCTGCTTCACCCCCGGAAACTGGGCCGCCGTGAACAGCACGGCGCGCAGGGCCTGGGTGCCGTTTTCGCCCTGGGCGGCCTCCATAAATTCCTTGGTGAAATTGATGGTAACCACGCCGTTTTTCATGGTCACGCCCAGCAGCCCGCAGTTATCCGGCAGGGGCGAGGCAAGGCCGCTGTCGGGCTTGGGGCCCTTGGCCAGCTCCAGTACGGCGGTGGTCACATCCGCATCGGAATAGACCGTGCGGGTGACGGGCACCAGCATGCGCCCGTTGGCGGAGGGAAAATACAGCCGCACCGCCTGCGCCCCGGCCCCGGCCATGGTTTCCACGCTTTCCAGGTTCAGGTTGGCACCGGTGAACACCCCGGATACATCGGTGCCGTGGGTGAGCTTGCTGCGCTTTTGTCCGTCAAAGAGGAAGGAAACCTCCTCCACCGAATCGAACTGGCACAGGGTCTGGGCCACGGACTGAACCATCAGTGTTTCCTGCTCGGCGCTCTGGCAGTTCAGCGCCGCCTTGGAAAGATCCACCCGGGCCTTGCCGCCGGAGATGTCCAGGTCGATGGTGGTGCCTTCGGGAACGGTGGTTTTCAGGCCCAGCCGGGCCGCCGCCAGATCATTCTGGCTGGAAGCCACCATCATGGCCAGCGTGGCCTTGGCGATGCCGCCGGTTTTGGGAATTTGCCGCGTGACCGGCACCAGATAGCCCTCGCCATCCTGATAATAGACCACGGTGGGCTGGGTGTCCGCCGACGTCTCCACGGCTTCCGTGCCGGCGGACACCGGGATCTGCGGCGCGGGTTCTTCGTGCTGGGTGGTCACGGCGTCGTCCTGCCGCAGCGCCAGCACCACCACCAGCGCAGACGCACACAAAATCAGCATCCGTTCCACATCAATCCGCCGGATATTCAGCTTCCATTTCCATTTCATTTTGCATGCACACTCCTTCACCTTTGTCCTTGCGCCTATGTGTATGAGAGCAAAGAGGAAAACATGCAGGAAGCTTGCGGGGAAAACGAAAGCGCCCCGGCATGGAGAAGCGAAAGCTTCCTTCATGCCGGGACGCATGGCGCATCCGATCAGCGGAATGCTTATTTATGATACAGCTTATGGCTCTGATAGCGGGGATCGCAGGTGATATTGACCTTAAGACGGCGGAAGACGTTATCATCCACGGGCGCAAGAATCACCGTGGAATGGGCCTCGCAGCTTTTCAGATGGGGCAGCTGCCTGATGGCCCGGGCGGCCGTTTCATCCGTGGCGGCGCAAATAGACAGCGCCAGCAGGATCTCGTCCGTATGCAGCCGGGGATTATGATTGCCCAGATAATCGCATTTCAGGGCCTGAATGGGCTCAATGACCGAAGGGGAAATGAGATGCGTTTCCTTGGAGATGCCGCCCAGGGCCTTGAGCGCGTTGAGCAGCAGCGCGGCGGAGGGACCCAGCAGGCTGGAGGTTTTGCCGGTAACGATCCGGCCGTCCGGCAGCTGCAGGGCAGCGGCGGGCGCGCCGGTGGCCTCGGCCCGCTCCCGGGCGGCGGCGACCACAGGCCGGTCTGCGTCGCTCAGGTTCATCTGCTGCATGAGCAGCAGCAGCTTTTCCACGTCGGCTTGGGAGCCGTGGCCCTTCCGGGCTTCGCACCGGGCGATATAATACCGCCGGATGATCTCCTGCCGGGCGGCGGCTTTGCAGACCTCGTCGTCGATAATGCAGTTGCCCGCCATGTTCACGCCCATGTCCGTGGGGGATTTATAGGGGGATTTACCGTAAATCTTTTCAAACACCGCGTTGAGCACCGGAAAAATTTCGATATCCCGGTTGTAATTCACGGTGGTTTCGCCATAGGCCTCCAGATGAAAGGGATCGATCATATTCACATCGTTCAGATCCACTGTGGCGGCTTCATAGGCCACATTCACCGGATGTTTGAGGGGCAGATTCCAGATGGGGAAGGTTTCAAACTTGGCGTAGCCCGCCTGAATGCCCCGCTGATGCTCCCGATAAAGCTGGCTGAGGCACACGGCCATTTTGCCGCTGCCCGGGCCGGGGGCCGTGACCAGAATCAGGGGACGGGAGGTTTCCACGTATTCATTGCGGCCAAAGCCGTCGTCGCTGACGATGTGCTGCACGTTATAGGGATAGCCCTCGATGGGATAATGACGATACACCTTCACGCCCAGGCTTTCCAGCCGCTGCTTGAAGGCCACGGCGGTGTGCTGATCCCGCCAGCGGGTGAGCACCACGCTGCCCACATACAGCCCGATGGCCCGGAATGCATCAATCAGCCGCAGCACGTCGGCGTCATAGGTGATGCCCAAATCACCCCGGACCTTGTTCTTTTCAATGTCGTCGGCATTGATGGCGATCACCAACTCGGCCTGATCCTTCAGGTTCAGCAGCATGGCCATTTTGCTGTCCGGCCGGAACCCGGGCAGCACCCGGGAGGCATGGTAATCATCAAACAGCTTGCCTCCCAGCTCCAGATACAGCTTGCCCCCGAAAGCGGCGATGCGCTCCCGGATATGGGCGGATTGCATGGCGGTGTATTTATCGTGGTCAAACCCGATTTGCATGGCGGCGTCCCCTTCCCCCGTTTTTTCAACATACTGCACCATTATAGCACGTTTCGCCCCCCGGAAACAAGCGGAAACGAAGGAAAAAATCAAGAAAAATCGGAAGAAAGAAAGCAAAACGGGCTGGGCAGGGAACAGGAAACAGGCCGTTTTTCCGGCACGGACGTGCTTGCAATCTGTTCTTGACAAGGACGATTTCAAAGCCTATAATATCACTATATTTTGAAAAGAAAGAGGCGCTTGCCCATGAGCCGTATCTATGCTTCCGCTGATCAGCTGATCGGCCATACCCCGCTGCTGGAAATGACGCATCTGGAAAAGAAATATGGCCTGAAGGCCCGGGTGCTGGCCAAGCTGGAATATCTGAACCCCGCCGGATCGGTGAAGGACCGGGTGGCCAAGGGCATGATTGAGGATGCGGAAAAGCGGGGCCTGCTTCGTCCGGGCTCCACGATTATCGAGCCCACCTCCGGCAACACCGGCATCGGCCTGTGCGCCGTGGCGGCTGCCCGGGGATATAAGGCCGTGATCGTGATGCCGGATACCATGAGCGTGGAGCGGCGGATGACCATGAAGGCCTATGGCGCGGAGCTGGTGCTCACGCCCGGGGCCAAGGGCATGGCCGGAGCCATCGCCAAGGCGGAGGAGCTGCAAAAGGAGATTCCGGACAGCATCGTGGCGGGCCAGTTTGTGAATCCCGCCAATCCGGCCGCCCATTATGCCACCACCGGCCCTGAAATCTGGCAGGATACGGATGGAGAAGTAGATGTGTTTGTGGCGGGCGTGGGCACCGGCGGCACCATCACGGGGGTGGGCCGGTATCTGAAGGAACGCAAGCCGGGCGTGCGGATCGTGGCCGTGGAGCCTGCGGCGTCCCCTGTGCTCAGCGGCGGCCATGCCGGCCCTCATGCCATTCAGGGCATCGGCGCGGGGTTTGTGCCCAAGGTGCTGGATACCAGCGTGTATGATCAGATTATTCAGGTGGAAAACGCCGATGCGTTCGCCATGGGCCGGGAAATTGGCCGGGCAGAGGGCGTGCTGGTGGGCATTTCGTCCGGCGCGGCCATGCATGCGGCGGTGGAGCTGGCCAGGCTTCCTGAAAATGCGGGCAAGACCATCGTGGCGCTGCTGCCCGATACGGGCGACCGGTATCTGTCCACGCCGCTGTTCGCGGAATAACGCGGCGCGTTTCGTGCAGATGAAAAGCACAAAAGCCGTACTATAATAGGTTAAAACCCCTTCTTCCCAAGGTGGAGAAGGGGCTTTTTGCTGAAAAAGCAAGAAATTTGTATACAAATGCATTTGTATACAAGCTCCTTCATTAGAATCAGGAAAAAAGGGATTGAAAATCCGGGCCGGTTCTGCTATAATCAAGAAAGACAGCGCCATTGGGCGATTCTGCCTATTATCGGATCAAACCGTGAAACGAGGACATGCCATCATCAGAAACCCCTGAAAATCCATACGGCGTCCCATCCCCCCGGATTTTCTGTGCGAGAGCGGCAAATGGCCGGCTTTTTTATGCCGCTGCGTTTCCCGGGCCCGTATCTCAAGGAGGAACTTGAATGAGCGAAAAATATGAAGCCATGACCGTGCTGGAGCTGCGCCGGGTCGCCAAGGAAATGGGCGTGAAGCTGGGCGCAGGCATCAGCAAGCAGGGAATTATCGATAAGCTGAGTGCCGCCGCGGCCGTTGCCCCTGCCGGGGACCCGCCCCATACGGAGGAAGCCGCTGCCGTTGCCGCGCCTGAGGAGGACGCCCCTGAGGCGCAGCCCCAGCCTGCCGCGCCCGTGCGCCATGCCGCCATTATCGCGGATGAGGAGCCGGACGAGGAGGACGACGATGTGCCCGTGCTGACGCCCAACCCCACGCTGCAGGGCATTCCCCGCACCATGAATCCCCGGCCTGCATCCCGGCCCGCTGCGGCCAATCCCGCGCCGGGTGCTTCGTCCCTGAGCACCATTTCGCCCAAGGCCCCGGCCTTCACCATGGAAGGCGCCCGGGCCTGGCATAACCCCCGGGCCTATGCCCCGGCAGGCGGCTATCAGCGTTCTGCTCCCGGCGGCGCATGGGGAAAGCCCACCCAGCCTGCTTCTCCCGGCGAACCCCGGGTGTATTCCCGCGGGCCCCAGCAGCCCCAGCGGTATGATCCCCGGGGTGTTCAGCAGCCCCAGCGGCCAGCACCGGCCTATTCATCCTCCCGCTTTGGCCCCGAGCAGCCGGAAGGGGAGAACCGGCCTGCGGATTACCGGCCTTACACACCGGATTATTCCGCGCCCCGGCAGGATTACGCCCCGCGGACGGATTATGCGGCCCCTGCTCCCCAGGAATATGGCGCGCCCCGGCAGCCTGCCTATTATCATAAGGACGCGGCCCCGGGCGGCAGCCCGGCCATGGCTGATATGCTCATGACCGGCGAATGCGGCGATGGCGAGGGTGTGCTGGAGGTGCATCCCGACGGCTACGGCTTCCTGCGCATCAGCAATTATCGCCCCGGGAAAAACGATATTTATGTATCCAACGCGCAGATTCGCCGCTTTAACCTGCGCACCGGCGATTTCGTGGCCGGCAAAACCCGGCCCCAGCGGGAGGGCGATCGGTCCTGCGCGCTGCTGTATATTACCGAAATCAATGGTCAGGCCCCCGAAGAAGCTCCCAAGCGCCTGAGCTTTGAGGAGCTCACCGCCCTGTATCCTAAGCGGAAAATGGCGCTGATGCCCCGGGCGGGCACGGATATCCTGCTGCGGATGATGGATCTGATGGCTCCCGTGGGCTTTGGCCAGCGGGCGCTGGTGGTGGCCCCGGCCCGGTCCGGGAAAACGGCGCTGCTCAAGCGCCTGGCCGCGTCCATTGGCAATCGGTATCTGAAAGCCCAGCTGCTGGTGCTGCTGCTGGATGAGCGGCCCGAGGATGTGACCGAGGTGCGCGAGGCGGTCAAGGGCGAGGTGATCTGCTCTACCGTGGATGAAACGCCGGAAACCCTGGCCAAGGTCAGCGAGCTGGCGTTGGAACGGGCGCTGCGGCTGGTGGAGCAGAAGCGGGACGTGGTGATCCTGGTGGACAGCATCACGAAAATGGCCAAGGCCTATAACGCGATGGCGCCCCAATCCGCCCGTACGCTGCCCGGCGGCCTGGCGGCTGGGGCTATGAATAAGCCCAAGCGCTTCTTTGGCTCCGCCCGCAATACCCGGGAAGGCGGCACCCTCACCGTGATTGCCCTGGCCCAGCAGGAAGCGGGCAGCGCACTGGATCAGGCCATCGTGGAGGAGCTGCGGGGCGCGGCCAATCTGGAAATGTTTATCGGCAGGGCGGCGCCCAAGGCTGCGCTGTTCCCTGCCGTGGATTTCGCCCGCAGCGCCAATCGCCGGCCCGAGCTGCTGCTTTCCCCGGCGGAAATGCAGGCTGCGGAAAAGATGCGGGAAATGTGGGTCCAGGATCAGCCGGGCCTGATCGCGCAGATGAACGAAACCGATGATAACAATGCGTTGCTGGTAAACTGGCAGCTGGCCCCGGCCCAGGAAGCGCCTAAGACGGACGGCCAGGCCTGACGCCGGGATAACGACCTGATTTTTCGGAGGATTTATGCAAGCGACAAATTACCGCTGCCCCTGCTGCGGCGCGGCGCTGACCTTTGGCTCCAAGAGCCAACAGCTGGAATGCGAAGCCTGCGGAAATTCCTTTTCGCTGGAAAGCGTCGAGCAGGCCGCTCAAATCCAGGTGGAAGACACAAAAGACGAAGAAATGCAATGGCTGCAGGCGGCCAACGCCGGCTTTGACAGCACGGAAAACAGCCATATGCGAGCGTACCGCTGCCAGTCCTGCGGCGCGGAAATGCTGCTGGACGAAACCACCGCCGCATCCGAATGCGTTTATTGCGGCAATCCGTCCGTGATGCCGGATGTGCTCACCGGCGTGTATCGGCCCGACGGGGTGATTCCCTTTCAGAAAAGCAAGCAGGAGGCCCAGGAGGCGCTTCGCCGCCATTGCAAGGGCAAAAAGCTGCTGCCCAACGGCTTCTTTGACGAATCCCGGCTGGAGAAAATCACCGGCGTATATGTGCCCTTCTGGCTGTTCCAATGCGAGGCCGAGGCGGACGTGACCTATAACGCCCAGAAGGTGAGCGTGCGGCGGGAAGGACAATACGAAGTGACCCGCACCTCCCATTTCCTGGTGCGCCGGGGCGGGCATGTGGCGTTTAAGGGCGTGCCGGTGGACGGCTCCAGCAAAATGGACGATACGCTGATGGAATCCATCGAGCCCTATGACAGCGACACGGCCCAGGACTTTACCATCGCCTACCTGGCCGGCTATCAGGCCCAGCGTCATGATGTGGACGCGCAGGCCTGCCAGCCCCGGGCCAACGCCCGTATTCGCGAAAGCGTGCAGGCGCTGATGCGCGGCACGGTGCAGGGGTATTCCGCTGTGTTTCCGGCCAACACGCAGATTCATCTGCAGCACGGCCAGGTGCGGCAGATTCTCATGCCCGTCTGGCTGCTGAACACCCGCTGGCGGGACACGACCTATACCTTCGCCATGAACGGCCAGACCGGCCGGTTCATCGGGGATTTGCCCACGGACAGGGGCAAGTTCTGGAAATGGCTGCTGGGGCTGTTCTTTGGCATTGGCGCGGGGGGATACGCCCTGTGCTATCTGCTGGCTGTGCTGGGGGTGCTGTGAAAATGAAACGATTTTGGATTGTGCTCCTGGCGCTGTGTTGTCTAGTTGGCAGCGCGCTGGCGGAAAACCGGGTGATTGACGAGGTGGGGCTGCTTTCCACGCAGGAGAAGGAAACGCTGGAGCAGACCATCAGGCAGATTCAGGAGAAGCACCAGATGGACGTGGTGCTGCTGCTGGTGGACAGCATCGGCAGCAAGCGGCCCCGGGATTATGCCGCGGATTATTACGATTACGGCGGCTACGGCCTGGGCAGCAGCAAGGACGGCGTACTCTTTCTGCTGAGCATGGGCACCCGGGATTATTTCACCCTTCTTACCGGCCGGGCCATTCCGGTGTTTACCAATGCGCGGCAGGATCTGCTGCATGAGGAGATTGTGCCCTATCTGAGCGATGGGGAGTATTTCACCGCGCTGGAGAAGTATCTGCACCGGGTGGACGTGATTATGGGGCTGGGCGTGCCCGCGGACGGATATGGCGAGAGCGTTTACACCTCCGGCGAACGGGCGGGCAAGCTGTTTCCCTTTGTGCTGATTGCGGCGCTGGTGGTTTCGCTGATTACGGCCTTTTCCCTGAAAGGCCAGCTGAAAACCGTGCGGCGGAAGAACGAGGCCATGTCCTATGTGCGGGACGGCTCCTTCCATCTTACCCGGTCGCAGGACATTTATCTGTATACCACCACCCAGCGCCATAAGATCGAAACGGATACCGATCATCACAGCAGCGGCGGTGGCGGCGGCGGAACCAGCACCTTTAGCGGCAGCTCCGGTACCACCCATGGCGGCTCCGGCGGAAAATTCTGAGGATCAATCCGAAACGCGGAGGAAACCGTTCTTTGCGGTCAGGGAATGGTTTTCCCCGCGTTTTTTTCCGGGAAAACCAAAGAGGAATATGATAGCGATATTGGCTTTTTTCCAGAAGAAAGGCATAACCGGATTTCCGTTTTTTTCCTTTATTCCGCCACATTGCAGAATGAAGGAAAATCTGCTTTATCCTGACCGGCTTTCTTTGGGAGCGCGCAAGAGGGTATTTCTTTCTTCTTGAAGGAAATACTCTCTCGTTTATATGTATCGAAATGTAAAATGTTTCGATTGTTTTGCATAAGTGTGTCGTTTTTTGTTGCATTTCGGGACGCGGGAGGGTATACTAAGGGGAGGGCGGGCATGCTATCAACGGCGGCGTCCGCCTGCTTAAGGGGGCCAAGCCGGCCCGAGAATAAAAGAAAACCTGCGTTTTTCGCTCTGCATGCCAGAGCGGGAAAGGAGACCGTATATGCAGCAAATGAACGCTTCCCCTGCCCAGCCCCGACCGCTGGTGTATGCCCTGCAGCAGAATATCCGCCGGGTGATCGTGGGAAAGGACGATGCGATTGAGCTGATGCTCATCGCCCTGATCTGCCGGGGGCATGTGCTGATCGAGGATGTGCCGGGCGTGGGGAAAACCACGATGGTGTCCGCTCTGGCTAAATCCCTGCAGTGCAGCTTTAAGCGCATCCAGTTCACCCCGGATGTGACCCCCTCGGATGTGACGGGATTCACCATGGTGAACATGAAAACCGGGGAAATGGAGTTTAAGCCCGGCGCGGTGATGAGCCAGATTGTGCTGGCGGACGAAATCAACCGCACCTCGCCCAAAACCCAGTCCTCCCTGCTGGAAGTGATGGAGGAAGGACAGGTGACGGTGGACGGCGTGACCCATGCGCTGCCCCGGCCCTTTATGGTGCTGGCCACCCAGAACCCGGTGGATTTCGTGGGCACCTATCCGCTGCCTGAGGCCCAGATGGACCGTTTTTTCCTGCGCATCGCCATCGGCTATCCCACGGTGGAGGAGGAAATGGACGTGCTGGAGCGGTATACCGGCCAGGTGTCGCCCCTGCAGACGCTGATGCCCGTATGCGGCGCAGAGGAGATCATTTCCCTGCAGGAGCAGCTGGGCACGGTGTATGCCAGCCCGGAAGCGCGGAATTATGTGGCCACCATCGCGGCCATGACCCGCAATCATGGGGCGCTGCAATTGGGCGCGTCTCCCCGGGGGGCTATCGCGCTGCTGCGGGCGGCCCAGGCCTGCGCGCTGCTCAGCGGCCGGGATTACGTGCTGCCCGATGATATTCGGCATATGGCGCTGCCGGTGCTGAGCCACCGGCTGATTCTCACCCCGGAAGCCCGGATGAAGGGGGTGTCGGCCCCCCAGGTGCTTTCCCAGCTGCTGGACAGCATCCCCGTGCCGGCCGGCCGGGCATGACCCGCCGGGGCTTTGCGCTGCTCAGCGCCCTGATCACGGCGCTGCTGTGCGCGCTGTCGCTGGGGGATCGGCTGTATTATTTCATCAGCCTGCTATTGGCGCTGCTGCTTTCGTATGGGCTGGTCAGCTCCCTGCTTGGATATGCCAGCCTGCAATGCCAGCAGCGGCTGTCCGGGACGCGGGTAAACCGGGGCGAGAGCGTGAGCCTGACGGTCACCCTCCGCCATCGCTGCCCGCTGCCCATTGCGCCCATTCAGGGCGCGTATCTGGACGCAAATCAGGAAGGGGCCTGCGTGTTTCCTGCACGGCCCTTTGTTTTCCATACCCGGCGGCTGCCGCTGTCCGCCCGGCATGTGGGGCAATATTCCGTGGCGCTGCAATCTGTAACGGTCAGTGATCTGTTTGGTCTGTTTGCCTGGCGCAAGAAGCTGCGCAGCGGCGCGGCGGTGTTGACCGTGCTACCCCGGCCGTTTGCCATCGATAAGCCCAGGTTTACCTTGGGAGACGACGGGGCCGCGGCCCTGTCCCGCACCCAGGAGGATTATAACGCCCCCGAGGACGTGCGCCCCTATCGCCCGGGGGACGCCATGAAGCGGGTGCACTGGAAGCTGTCCTCCCGGAAGCAGGAATTGTGGGTGCGGCGGTTTGAAACCCCCGCGCCGCCGGATACCCTGATTCTGCTGGACTGCGCCGCGCCCCTGGGCGGAGAAGGAAAAAACGAGGGCCCGGAAAGCCTGCGGGACGCGCTGTGCGAAACGGCGGTGGCCGTGGCCAAGCTGCAAATGGCGGATGGAAGCCCCGTGCGCCTGCCCCTGTATGGGGAGAAGGCCAATGAGTTTGCCTCCGATAACGCGGGCAATCTTACCCTTTTGCAGGAAATGCTGGCGGCCCAGCCCTTCCGGGGCAGAGAGGATTTTTCCCGGGTGCTGAACCTGGAGCTGCGCCGCATGCGCCGCACCGGGGCTACCATTATCATCACCACCCGGCTGACGGCCCCCATCGTGGAAGCGGTAAGCCGGATTCGGCGGATGGGGCCCAGCGCCCGGCTGTATCTGGTCACATACACCCCCGAAAGCCCGGATTATCAGCCCTATGTGGCCCGGCTGCAGCATCATTTGGTGGAGGTTTGCTATGTTACGCCAGCATAAGGATGCAATTCGCGATGGGCTGCTGCGGTATATCACAGCCCTGCTGCTGGGCGCGGGCATGGCCCTGTGTGTGCTGGGCGCGCTGCTGCCCGCCCAGGCGCCGGCGCCCACGGTGCTTTGGTGTGCTCTGTTTGCGTTGGGGTTTGAGGGCCTGTTTTCTCTGAAATTCCGGTTCAAATGGCTGCTTCCGGTGGGTGCGCTCGCTGCGCTGCTGATTTGGGGCGCGCTGGGCGGCGGGCCGGGATATACGTTTATTCAGCTGTGCAAGGCGGGAATTCTGGCCCTCCGGGGCATTCCGGACGCCGCCGCTCCCTATGCCGATGCGGCACGGATTGCGGTCTGTCTGATGTTTTCGCTGCTGGCCGCGGCGCTGAGCTGGGATGACACCCTGCCGCTGAGCGTTTTCTGCGTGCTCACCACCGTGACGCTCTGCCTGATTCTGGGCGGAAACGAACAGCTGCTGCGCTATGCCCTGCCGGCCTTTGGCGGGCTGGTGATGCTGCTGGGGCGAAACGAGAGGTTTCGCGGGGCCGTGCTGCCGGTGGCGGCAGTGGCGGTGGGCGCGGCGTTTTTGCTGCTCCCGGCCAGAACGTCCACCGTGCCCGCCCTGGAAAACACCGCCCGGCAGGTGCAGGAATTTCTGGAGGACTATCTGTTCTTTAATGAGTTCCGCACCTCGTTCTCCCTGTCCTCTCAGGGCTTTCAGCCCCTGACCGACCGGCTGGGGGGCAGGGCTACGCCCAATAACGCCCCGGTGATGGAGGTGGTCACGGGGCGAACCGTGCTGCTTCGCGGCAAAACCTATAATGATTATTCCGGGCTGAACTGGTATGACACCCTGTCCAGCCGCCGGTATCTGTATGCTTCGCCCCGGTTTTCTTCCTTGCGGGAGCAGCTGTTTGGGCTGAATAAGCCGCTGGCCGGGGCGGAGAACGGGGGGGAGGAAACCCTGCGGGTGCATATGCTGGCGGACGGCCCCACCACCCTGTTCGCCCCCGTGGCCACCCGGTCTTTGCAGATGGAAAGCCAGCGGATGGTGCTGTATTATAACAGCGCCGCCGAGCTGTTTATCACCCGGGATGTGGCTGCCGGAGACAGCTATACCCTGTCCTATCTGCCCTTTACGCCCGGCGAGGCGCGCACGGCCCGGACGGTGGCGGCCTGCGCGGAGATGGAGGACGGGGATTACGCGGAGATTGCCGATACCTACCTGGCCCTGCCCCGGCATATCCAGCAGGAAATTTACGATATTGCAAACGCGGCCACCCAGGGGGCCGATACGCCTTATGAAAAAGCCCTGGCCATTCAGCAATATCTGCAAACCCATTATCGCTACACTCTGGATGCGCAAACGCCTCCGGATGGGGTAGATTTTGTGGCCTGGTTCCTGCTGGGGGCCAAGGAGGGTTACTGCACCTATTTCGCCACGGCCATGACGGTGCTCTGCCGCATTGCCGGGGTGCCCGCCCGGTATGCGACCGGCTATCTGGCCATCCCGGATGAAAGCGGACTGGCCCAGGTGACGGGGGCCCAGGCTCACGCCTGGACGGAGGTTTATCTGAACGGCTTTGGCTGGCTGGATTTTGACGCTACGCCGCGGGGCGATAACCAGCGCAGCGATCCGCCCCAAAGCGATGATACGGATTCGTCGCCCTCCGCTGCGCCGTCTGAAAGCCCGTTGCCGACCCCCACGCCGGAGCCGCCTGAAGCTGCCACGCCTTCGCCTCAGCCCTCGGACGCACCGTCCGAAAATCCATCTCCATCCCCGGATGCGTCCGAGACGCCCACGCCTCCGCCGCCCGGGCAAACGCCTCCGCCGCCGGAGAATCCCCCGAATCAGTCCCCTGCGGCTTGGCCGTGGATGCTGCTGGCGCTGGCGCTGCTGACGGCGCTGCTCGTCTGGCGATACCTGTGGACGGAGCCTGTGCGCCGGGCGAATCGCCATCCGGCGCAGGCGGCGGATATCTTCTTTGCCGCTATCTGTGCGTTGCTGCGCTGCCGGGGGCTGACCAAGGCTCCTGCGGAGACCTTGCATGCCTTTGCCATCCGAGCGGATGAAGCCCTGGGGGACGGGAATCTGCCGCCGTTGCTGCCCCTTGCGGATGCATACGCCGGTCAGGTCTATGGCCGTCATCCCGCCGCGCCGGCGGATTTCCAGGCAGCCTATCTGCGCTTCCGGGCGGCCGCGCCCTGGTATATACGGCTGCGATTGGCGCTGAAACGCTGCGCCCCCCGAAAGGCCGGTTTCCTTTCCCGAAAGGGATGAAAGGGCCTGTCCTTATGAAAGCCATGCGCCCCAGATTGGAAGGGATAGCGGAAATGCCGTTTCCCTTAGCAGTCTGGGGCGCATGGTCGATGCGGATGAAATTCAATGATCTATCGATAGCATTCTTGGGAGAAGAGCGGCTTCAAAAGCGCCGCCGTTCGCATGCTTTGCTGTCCGCTTACGGCAGAAACAACCGCGCCACATCCCGGGGATCACCGGGCTGGGTGCCGGGCTGCATCACCGCCGCCCCGGCAACGGCCGAGGCATACCGCAGCGCCGTTTCCGGGGATTCGCCTTTGGACAGGGCAAGCAGCAGCCCCGCCAGCATGGCGTCTCCTGCGCCCATGGCGCTGCGCACCGGCACATCCGCCGCCGGGCAATGCCAGCAGCCCTGCGCCGTGGAAAGCAGCGCGCCGCAGGGACCCTGAGACAGGCAGATCATCCCCACGCCCTTCCTGTGCAGCGCCTGACAGGCCGCTCTGATCGCCGCTTCATCTGCCGGATCGACACCTGTCAGCGCGGCAAATTCCTGGGCGTTGGGCTTGATCACGTCCGGCGCGGCGGCAATGGCATGGCGCAGGGCAGGCCCATCGCAGTCTACCGCCACCCGGCAGCCCAGCGCGTGAAGCCGGCGGCAGAAGGCTTCATAGGTGTTTTCCGGCGCGCCTGGCGGCAAGCTGCCCGATAGCGCTGCCCAGCTGCCCCGGGGCGGATTCAGCCGGGCACTGATCTGCGCCAGAGCATCCGGGCTGACCACCGCGCCCTTTTCGCTGATTTCGATGATCCGGCCCGTTTCCGTCTCCCGCAGCTTCAAATTCACCCGCAGCGCCGCATCCAGCGTTACCAGATCATGGGCCACACCGGCGCTTTCCAGCGCGGCGGCGACCGGCATGCCCTGATAATCAAACCCCACCAGACGGCAATCCCCGCCCAGCACGCCGATCGTCCGGGCCACGTTCACGCCCTTGCCGCCTAGGTCCACTCGCTCCAGATACACCCGGTTGGGCGCATCCGGGGTGAAACGGGGAAGGGTCAGGGCTTTGTCCAGGCAGGGGTTCAGGGAAAGACAGGTGATCATGAAAGCCTCCTTCATGCGGCGCACTTTTATCCGCCGCAGCATCTGCAAAGATCGGAAACCGCCGTCTGGCGATTCGGAAAAGGCGGATGCGCTTTCTTATGATTATACTATGCCCGCCTTCCGCTGTGCAACGGGGCGGGTGCGAATCGAAAAGTTTTTTCTGAAAAGGAACAAAAAATTTCAAAACCTGCTTGACAAACGGCGGTAAATGCGGTAAAATATACATCGTCCCGTGCGAGAAGCAAGGGCACTGGCGGGGGAGCATAGCTCAGCTGGGAGAGCATCTGCCTTACAAGCAGAGGGTCACAGGTTCGAGCCCTGTTGTTCCC
>CAKTWP010000032.1 GCA_934630705.1 uncultured Clostridia bacterium
ACCCCGTCCAGCCGGATCTTCCTGGGCTGAAACACGGGAATGCCATAGCCGGCAGCGCATTCCTTTACCGGGCTTTGCTGCATCTGCTTGCCCCGGCCCTTGGGCTTATCCGGCTGAGTGAACACGCCCACAACGTCATGGCCCGCTTCCACCAGCGCCCTGAGCGATGGCACGCCAAAATCCGGCGTACCCATAAATACGATCCGCATTTACTTGCTCTCCTTGTCTTCATCGAAGATTTCGTGGTCCATCACGTCGATGTACAGCACGCCGTCCAGATGGTCGATTTCATGACAAAACGCCCGGGCCTTGAGCCCCTCTGCCGTGATTTCAAAGGGCTTGCCCTTGCGGTCCTGCGCCCGGACAGTCACCTTCTGCGGCCGCACCACATAGCCCTGCCGCCCCGGCAGGCTCAGGCAGCCCTCGGCCCCTGCCTGCTCGCCTTCCCGGGCGATGATCTCGGGATTGATCAGCTCCACCAGCCCATCCCCGGTATCCACCACCACGACCCGCCGCAAAATGCCCACCTGCGGCGCCGCCAGGCCCACGCCGTCGGCCTTATACATGGTATCCGCCATATCGCGCAGCAGCAGCCACAGCCGCAAATCAAACTTCTGCATGGGCTTGCTTTGCTTGCGCAACGTTTCGTCGCCCAGCTTTACGATCTTCCGAATCATGATGGATGCCTCCTAAGCAAAGGATGTGGGATTAATTTCCAGATAAACCTTACAGGGATAATCGCCGCCCGCCATTTCCTGAAACGCAGCCAGCAGCCGGTCCGTGTCCGGATGGTTCAGCAGCTTCATCAGCACCTGCGCCCGGGCCTTATCCTGAATCCGGGTAATGGGCGCTTCATCTGCCCGGATAAAGAGAATGCGCCGCCCCAGCTTTTCGCCGCCGAACCGGGCCATCACCTGATCCCGCAGCTGCGAAGCCACGCCCATGGCCGTTTCCATTTCCCGGGCCTCGCACAGGAAGCGGGCCATCAGCGTAAAGGGCGGATACAGATCGGCCCTTCGCCTGTCAAACTCCTGAGCAAAATACGCCCGGTAATCTTGCGCCGCAGCGGCACGGATGGCATAGTGATCCGGCTGATAGGTCTGAATCACCACTTCGCCCGGCATTTCGCCCCGCCCGGCCCGGCCCGCCACCTGCACCAGCAGCTGGTAGGTGCGCTCCGGGGCGCGATAGTCCGGGAAATTCAGCGTCAGATCCGCCATCACCGCGCCCACCAGCGTCACCTTGGGAAAATCAAGCCCCTTGGCAATCATCTGCGTTCCCAGCAGGATTTTCGCCTGCCCGGCCCGGAAGCGGTCTACCAGCTCGAAATGCGCATTTCGGGAAGCCGTGGTATCCACGTCCATCCGAATCACGCCCGCACCCGGAAAGCGCTTGTTCAGCTCTTCCTCCACCTTTTGGGTTCCCGTGCCCATGGGGCGGATATATGTGCTCTGACAGGCGGGGCACTGCCGGGGCATGGGCCGCTCCGCACCGCAATAATGGCAGCGGAGGGTGTCGTCCACGCTGTGATAGGTCATGGACACATCGCAGCGGTCACACTTAATGGTCGCTCCGCATTTGCGGCAGTTCACCGAGCTGGCATAGCCCCGGCGATTGATAAACAGCATGGCCTGCTGCCCGCTGGCGATGCAACTTTCCAGCTTCTGCGTCAGCAGCGAAGAAAAAATGCTGTGGTTTCCCATGCGCAGCTCCTGGCGCATGTCCACAATGTGTACCGCCGGCAGCGGTCGGTTCAGCACCCGATGGGGCATTTCCACCAGCGTGTAATCTCCCCGGCGGCACATGGCATAGGAAAAAATGCTGGGCGTTGCACTGGCCAGCAGCACCACCGCGCCCTCGCGTTTTCCTCTGGATACCGCAACCTCTCGCGCGTCATATTGCGGAAAGCGATCGGAAAAATAGGTCTGTTCGTGTTCTTCATCCACAATGATAACGCCCAGATTTTCCACTGGCGCAAACACTGCGGAGCGCGCCCCAATTACAATCCGCGCCCGTCCCAGCCGGATACGCCGCCATTCATCGAAACGTTCGCCCGGGGTCAGACGGGAATGAAGCACCGCCATGGTATCCCCAAACCGCGAGCGAAACCAGTTAATCATCTGGGGAGTCAGCACGATTTCCGGCACCAGAATAATGGCGCCCTTTCCGGCCTTTAAGGCTTCGCGCACAAGGCGAATATAGACTTCGGTTTTTCCCGATCCCGTAACGCCATGCAGCAAAAAGGGCTTGGTTTGTTGCTGCAATGCAGGAATCAGTTCAGAAAGAACTTCGGTTTGCTCCGGTGTCAGCGCAGGATCAGGCGGCGCATCCACACGACCATAAAAGGGAGAACGAAGCGCCTCCCTTTCAATAATCTGCGCCATTTCCTTTTCAACGAGATACTTCAGCGGCGTGCGCACATCGCTCATCATGCCCTTGAGCTCATCCAGCGGATGCTCCTGCAAATCGCTCAGCAGAGTGATCAGCAGCTTACGTTTCGGCGCACGGCTTTGAGACGCGATCGCTTCTTCAATCCGATCCGCCGGGATGGTCAGCCTGGCGTATTCCGCCGTTTTCACCTGAATCCGTCCGCCCCGCATTTCCGCAGGCAGCATCAGCCGAAGCGCTTCACACAGCGGGCAATGACACCGGCTGCGGATTTCCTCCGCCAGCGCCATCAGCGGCGGAAGCAGAGCCGGATACTCTTCCAGCGTGGCCAGAATCGTTTTGATTCTGCTTTCATCGTAGTCCGGTTCTTCCTTGAGCCGAACCACGAAGCCTTCCTTTTCCCGAGGACCAAACGGCACCAGCACCCGCATACCGGGCACAATGTTCAGCGTTTCAGGGACCCGATAGGTGAACAACCGATCAACCTGTTCGGACGCGATATCCACAATGACCTCGGCGTACACCTTTTCGGCTCCTTTCTCTCATGTGAAATACGGTCTATTATTGTTTGCCTGCGCATGAATAAACCGTTTTCTATTATTTGCTGATTTGACGCTTTCCTTCTCGAGCGCGCAGAATTCGGTCTAAAAGTGCGTCTGCCACCTCTGCTTTTTTCATCTTCGGCAGCTTTTCCAAGCCATCTTGGGTGACAAAGGTGACAATGTTTGTGTCCACATCGAACCCCGCCCCCGGCGCGGTGACATCATTAGCAACAATCAGATCCAGATTCTTTTTTGCCAGCTTCTTCTGTGCATTTTGCAGCACATCATTTGTTTCTGCCGCAAAACCAACCAAAGTCTGCCCTTCTTTTTTCGTTTTGCCCACAGCCGTCGCCACATCAGGCGTCTGCGTCAGACGAATGACCAGTGGTTCATTCCCCTGCTTCTTGATCTTCTGATCCGCCACGGTTTCCGGCGTGAAATCCGCAGGCGCAGCAGCCTGAATCACCACGTCCATTTTCGGGCACAGGGCGAGCATCTGATCGTAAAGCTCCTGCGTGGAAAGAATCCGCACGGCGTTTACCCCCTGCGGAATGGGCAGACTGGTAGGCCCGGTGACCAGCGTCACAGACGCGCCCCGTGCTGCCGCGGCCGCCGCGATGGCATAGCCCATTTTGCCCGAGGAGCGATTCGTGATGAACCGCACGGGATCCAGCCGCTCCTGGGTGGGCCCCGCCGTCACCAGCACGGATAACCCCGCCAGATCCTGCTGCATCGCAAGGAGCTTTTCGATCGCGTCGAAAATGTCCTTGGGTTCGCTCATACGCCCCGCACCCGTATCGCCGCAGGCCAGAAAACCGCCTTCCGGGCCGATGAAATGTACACCCCGCTGCTGCAGGCGCTCCACATTTTCCTGCGTGGCCGGGTTATCCCACATGCCCGTATTCATCGCCGGAGCCACCAGCACAGGCGCGCGGGTGGCCAGCACAGTGGTGGAGAGCATATCATCCGCCAGGCCACAGGCCATTTTTGCCAGAATATTGGCCGTGGCCGGCGCGATCACAAACACATCCGCCCGCTTTGCCAGCGCCACATGCTCCACTTCCCAGGTCTCAGGCCGGGCGAAGGTATCTGTCGCCACGGGATGATTGGAAAGGGTTTCAAAGGTCAGCGGCGCCACAAACTGGCAGGCGTTTTTCGTCATGATCACATAGACCTGCGCCCCCGCCTTGCGCAGCCGGGAGGTCAGCTCGCACGCCTTATAGGCGGCGATCCCCCCCGTCACGCCCAGCACCACGCATTTCCCCGCCAGGGAAAAAGACGTTTCAGGCATCCTCATCCTCCAGGTTCCGATGGTAGGTCAGCAAGCCGCGATCAATTTCTTCCACCGCGATGGAAACGGGCTTCATATCCTTGGGATCGATCAGAGGCTGAGAGCCGCCGATCAGCTCCCGGGCGCGCTTGGACGCTTCCACCACCAGGGTGTACCGGCAATCCACCTTCTTGCACAGATCGTCAATGGCAGGCTTGTTAATAGGCATAATAGGCTCCTCCTTTTATCATTCAACCACGGGGAAATACCGGGTTGTACGCTGTTTTTCCGCGGCGATAATGGACGACATCTGCTGGAATGCCAGCTCCAGATCGTCGTTGACCACCACGTATTGATACAGATGCATCTGCTCAATCTCGCCCTTTGCGTTGCCCAGGCGGCGATTGATCTCCACGGGATCATCCGTGTTCCGGGTATGCAGTCGAACCCGCAGAGCCTCATAAGACGGCGGAAGGATGAAAATGGACACGCAGTCCGGCCGCTGACGCATCACTTCCTTGGCCCCCTGAGGGTCAATATCCAGCACCACGTTCAGGCCCTTGGCCATCAGCTCATCCACCTGGGATTTGAGCGTGCCATAGCGATGGGCATGCACGGTGGCATGCTCCAGGAAGGCGTTCTGAGCCAGCAGCTCGTCATACTTTTCGTCTGAAATAAAGAAATAATGCACGCCCTCGATTTCCGTGCTCCTGGGAGCGCGGGTGGTAGCGCTGACGGAAAAGGTCAGGCTGGGATCCTCCGCCAGCAGCCGTTCGCACAGGGTGCCCTTGCCCGTCCCCGACGGTCCGGACACCACGATCAGCATGCCCTTTCGTTCCTCTCTCATAGTTCCTTCTTCTCCTCCCTGTCGCCCTGCATCCTTCCGGCAATGGTTTCCGGCTGAATGGCGGAAAGCACCACATGGCCGCTGTCCATCATCAGCACGGCGCGGGTTTTACGGCCCGCCGTGGCGTCTACCAGCTTTCCGGATTCCCGGGCTTCCCCCACAATCCGCTTCACCGGCATGGAATCCGGCCCCACCACCGCGATCACCCGGGCCGCCGCCACCATATTGCCAAACCCAACATTCAGCAGCTTCATCTTTCGCGCTTACTCCACGTTCTGCACCTGTTCGCGCAGCTTCTCGATTTCGCTCTTGGCGGCCACCACCAGCTTCGTAATCTCTGCATCCGACGCTTTGGAGCCGATGGTGTTCACTTCCCGATTCAACTCCTGGGTGAGGAAATCCAGCCGGCGGCCCACTTCTCCGTCCTCTGCCATAGCCTGACGCATCTGCGCAATATGGGATTCCAGCCGGGACAGTTCTTCGTCAATGGCGCAGTGGTCCGCCATCAGCGCCACTTCCTGGGCCAGCCGCTGCTCATCCAGCTCCTTCACGCCCAGCTCGCTCAGCCGAGCCTGCAGCCGCTCCTGATAGGCCCGGGGCACGCCCGGCGCTTTCTGTGCGATCTGATCCCGCAGCAGCGCCACCTGATCCAGATGGAAGGAAAGATCCTGCCGCAGCGCCATCCCTTCCTTTTCCCGCATGGCGTTCACATCCGCAAGCGTCTGCGTCATTGCGTCCGCAAGCAGGGAAAGCACCGCGTCCTGATCCTCCTCGCAAAGGGTCACCCGCAGCACATCCGGCTGAGCCGCAATGAAGGAAAGAGACGCTTCCTGTCCGTCCAGCATGGCCCCCAGCTTATCCAGCGCCGCCTTGTATTGCAGCGCCAGCGCTTCATCCACCGTCACGGTTCGGGCATCGGTGCGCAGGTTTGTATAGGTAACGGCCACATCGGCATGCCCCCGGCGCAGGGATGCGGACAACTGCTTGCGCACCGCATCCTCGGCAAAGGAAAGCGCTCTGGGCAGGCGGGACGCCACATCCAGGAAGCGATGGTTCACCGTCTTGATCTCCACCGTGATTTCCCGGCCATCCCGGCTGAGCTGCCGCCGGCCATAGCCCGTCATGCTTCGCATGGGTAAACCCCTCCTTTTAACCTTATAATTATACCACAGGCAATGGCCGAATGAAAAGAGCAAATTTCGATTTTCCGCAGAAAAGAAAATTGATGAAGGCGGCGCTCCGGGTTTTACAAGCTATAAAACCTGTGGTATAATTGTAAAGAAAATGTAAAATAGGGGGAATGCCGATGAAGCTGATCTCGTGGAACGTAAACGGCCTACGGGCGGCGCTGGATAAGGGCTTTTTAGATGCTTTCGCAGCGCTGGACGCGGATGCATTCTGTCTGCAGGAAACCAAATGCCAGGAGGGACAGGTATCGCTTTCTCTGGACGGCTACCAGCAATATTGGAATTCCGCCGAGAAAAAGGGCTATTCCGGCACCGCTATTTTTACCCGGCAGCCCGCGCTTTCGGTTCGTTATGGCATCGGCGTAGATGAATTTGACCACGAGGGCCGGGTCATCGCGCTGGATATGGGGCCGAATTATCTGGTGAATGTGTATACTCCCAATTCTCAGGATGGGCTGCGGCGGCTGGATTACCGCATGGCCTGGGAGGACGCATTTCTTGGCTTTCTCAAGGAGCTGGAGCGGGAAAAGCCCGTTGTGGTCTGCGGGGATATGAACGTGGCGCATATGGAAATTGACATCAAGAATCCCGCCGCGAACCGGCAAAACGCCGGCTTCACCCAGCAGGAGCGGGATAAAATGACCCATCTTCTGCAATCCGGCTTTATCGACACCTTTCGCTTCTTCCATCCCGAGGAAACGGGCGCGTATTCCTGGTGGAGCTATCGGTTCCACGCCCGGGAAAAGAACGCGGGCTGGCGGATTGATTATTTTCTGGTATCCGAGGCGCTGCGTTCCCAGCTAAAAAGCGCCTGCATTCACCCGGAAATCTTCGGCTCGGATCATTGCCCGGTTGAGCTGCAGCTGGCTTTATAATCTCCTGACACAACCAAAGAAAAGAGGCACATCATGAATCTCCTGCACACGCTGTTCCAGATCAAAGATCGGGACAAAAACGTCATGCCGTCTCAGGAAGCCATGGCGCTTTACAAGGAAAACATCAGCATCGCCTGGCCGTCCACCGTGGAAGGCGCGCTGATGAGCATTATCAGCTCAGTGGATACTGCCATGGTGGGCACCCTGGGCACCGCGGCCATCGCTTCTGTGGGCCTGACCAGCCAGCCCCGCATGATTTTGCTGATTGTGGCCCAGGCCCTGTGCGTGGGCACCACGGCCATCTGTGCCCGCCGCAAAGGTGCGGGCGACCAGCGCGGGGCAAACAGCTGCCTGAACCAGTCTCTGGCCGTGGTGACGCTTCTGGGCATTCTCATGACGGTCCTCGGTTATTTCGGCGCAGGCTGGCTGATGCAGCTGGCCGGGGCCAACGAGGATACCCTGGAGATGAGCGTAAGTTACTTTCAAATCATCAGCCTGGGCATGGTTTTCAATTGCTGGAGCCTGTGCATCTGCGCTGCCATGCGCGCCATCGGCAAAACCCGAATCACCATGGTGACAAATATTTCAGCCAATCTGATCAATGTCTGCCTGAATTATCTGCTGATTAACGGCCATTGCGGCTTCCCGGCGCTGGGTGTGCGCGGCGCGGCCATTGCCACAACCTGCGGCACGATAATTTCCTGCTTTATTGCCATCGGTTTTGCCTGCAAAAAGAACGGATACTATCATCTGGAATTGCCCAAATTTGACCGCATAACCCTTTCCAGCCTCAGCACGGTGGGTTCCGGCTCGGTGCTGGAAGCGGCGTGTCTGCGAATCGGCTTTTTTATCATGGCCAAAATGGTGGCCGGTACGGGTACGGATTCCTTTGCGGCGTACCAGATTGTGTCCCAGGTTTCTTCTCTGTCCTTCACGCTGGGCGACGGCGTGGCCAGCGCCGCCACATCGCTGGTGGGCCAGAGTCTGGGAGCCAATCGCAAGGATCTGGCCCGGGCCCATGTGACGGTAAGCCGAAAGATCGGTATCGTGATTTCTCTGGGGCTGATTCTGGTCATCTTTGCGCTGCGGCGGCAATTGGCGCTGTTGTTTACCACGGATGAAGTGGTTATTCAGGGCGTCACGCTGTCCTTCTATGTGCTGATGCTGGGCATGCTTCCCCAGAACGGCCGGGTGATTTATTCCGGCTGTCTCCGTGGGGCGGGCGATGTGAAATATGTAGCGGTCTGCGCGCTCATCAGCGTAACGCTGCTGCGGCCTGTGCTCACGTATTTGTTCTGCTATCCGCTGGATGCCGCCATGCCCGGCTACTATATCGCCGTCATGGGCCCCTGGATCGCCTTTGTGATTGACGCGTTTGTGCGCCAGTATCTGCTGCATCGCCGCATCCGAATCGATGATACGTGGCTGGAAAAGAAGCTGACTTAACGGCTTGACGAACGTTGTTTGGGAATTTCTTCTTCTATGGCAAACCCGCCCTGTTCCGCGCGAAAAGGGCGGGTTTTTCGTATCATGTGGATTTGGAGCACCGAAAGCGTTCCTGCAGGCTCACAGGGTTTTCGTATATAAAACATATTGCCCGATGGACCGAAAGCCCAGTTCGGCCAGCACATGCTGCTGCGCATCCTCGCAGAAATAAATCAGATGCTTCGCCCCAGCTTCCCTGCATGCGTTCAGCGCGGCTGCCAGCAAATCCCGAAACACGTCCTCCTGAAACCGGTTGTCCGCAAACACTGTCCCGAACACTTCATAGGCCGCGCTGCCGCGGGACAGGAAGATTGCCGCCATGGGCGCATCCGCTTTCCTGTAAACAAAAATGATCCAGTTATCCAGCGTCTCAAAAATCCGATCACAATTCCAATAGGTCTCGGAATCGGCATGATACACGGCCCGAAACTGCTGGAAATTCCTACGTGAAATCCGTTCGATGTTCGGAGCGCATGGGAAGGACGCTGCTCTTCCAAAGGAAAAAACATGGTTCCAGCTTTTTTCAATGCATTGAAAGCCGTTGGATTGAAGAAAAGCGATTGCCTCGTGGTTTTCAGCCGGATAACCGAAATAGGCCGTGTATCCGGCAAAACGATCCGACAGCCGGGCCAGCAGCTCGCTTAGCGCCTGCGCCGTGCCGCGCTGGATATTGCATCCATCAATTTGGAGATACCGATCTTTCGGAATCCAATCATACGAAATCCATCCAGCAACCGATCCTTCCAGGAGAAACAGCAGCAGTTCGGCTGTTTCTTGCGTCAGTGCTTTTTCCGCTGCCTTGCAAAAGTCGGCCCGGGTCTTGATTCCATCAGCATAGGTCGGATAGCAGGAATGCGCCGGGTCCCGCGCCAAAGCGTAAGCGCTGTCCCCATACGTTTGTATGTCTTCCATTGTGGCGGGGATGAGCATGCTTGTCCTCCTTTATTTTCTGCTTTGGATTCACGGTTTTGCTTACGAAATTCCTATTCGCCCTGCGCCGGATTCCGCGTAAAGAAAAAACACGGCGGTTTCATGTAAAATCGAAACCACCGTGCTGTTTTGGTCTGGGTGAGAGGATTTGAACCTCCGGCCTCTTGAACCCCATTCAAGCACGCTACCAAGCTGCGCTACACCCAGATGCCGGTTCATCGCCAATGCATATCTATTTTATGCATTTTCCGCTGTTTTGTCAAGCACTTTCTGCGCGTTCCTCGCCGAAATGTCTGGATTTCAGATTGCGTATCCGTTTTTCTGGCATATCAAGTTTTCTTCCTGTTTCGGGTTTCTTTTCCAGCGCAAATGTGGTATACTGTTACAAATCTTTTTTGCAGGAGGATGCATGAAGCGCACGCCGGCAGACACCGATTTTTATGAAATCCAGCGGGATGGCATGACCTCCGCTGATTTTTGGCGTTCCCACAACAACGGCTGTCTGCCCCATTTTCATTCCAGCATCGAGCTGGTGTATGTGGAGCAGGGCGCCATGACGGCGATTCTGGATGGTCAGGCATATGTGGTGCCCGCCGGGCACTTGCTGCTCACATCCAGCTATGCCGTTCATGCCTATCGCACCGAGGAAAGCCAGAGCAACGATGTGATCGTGCTGATTATTCCGCTGGCCAGCGTGCCGTCTCTGCAGAAAAAGCTGAACAAAAAGGCCTTTGCGCAGGTGGTATATGATGCCCGGCAGGACGAGGAAATTCAGGCGCTGCTGCCGCTTTTGCCCAAGCATCGGGCCCAATACAGCCTGGAAACCACCAAAGGAATTTCCTATTTTCTGCTGGGTCTGCTCATTGAACGGGTTGGGCTGGTGGATCAGCCCAGCAATCAGCAAAGCGGGCTGATGCGGGATGTGTTGATTTATCTGCAAAGCAATTATCAGCAGCCCCTGCGGATGGAAAGCCTGGCCAAGCAATTCGGATACAGCAAAAGCCGTTTTTCCCGGCTGTTTCACGATCATCTGGGCTGCTCCATGATCGAGTATCTGGCCGCGCTGCGCTGCCGTCAGGCGGCTCAGCTGCTGCTGGAAAGCGACATGACCATGCTGGATATTTCTCTGGGCGTGGGCTTTGAATGTCTGCGCACCTTTTATCGCGCCTTCAAATCCTGTTATGACATGACCCCCTCCCAATACATCAAGGCGCATACCCGGGAATAAACTGATTTACCGCCGCATTGCAGCAGCGCCCGCAAAGCCTTTATGCTCTGCGGGCGCTGTTTTTACGCGTATTTATTGGGCTTGCCGTTCAGCGATCATATCCTTCACCTTCATCAGGCGAGTCAGGGAAGCGCGCTCGTTTTCATCCAGCTTCATGGAGATCACGCGAATCGTCTCCTCAAACTGGGGAATCATCACGTATTCCAGCGCGTTCACCCGGCGGCGGGTCTTTTCAATTTCATCCGCCAGCAGATCGCAGGCCTTTTCCACCTCGGCCAGCTGAATCAGCTTGGGCAGCAGGGCGGCCATGGTGGCGATCGCGTCATCCAGATCGGCGCTGGTTTCGGCCAGGCCGTAAGGCAGGGCGCTGTTCTTCGCGTTTTCCTGCACAGCAGTAATCGTGGGCACATGCACGGACAGCACGCTCCGCTGGCCCAGCTCGATGGCAGCGCTGCGCGCAGGATACATGATGGCTTCTTCCAGGCTCTGGCTGTCCATCACGGCACGGGCCAAAGCGAAATCGCCCAGCGCCCCCTTTAATTCCTGCTCCACTTCCTTGCGGAGCCTGGCGTCCTGCCGCACCAGCACGATGAACTGGCGCACCATTTCATCCCGCTTATCCTTAAGCAGCTTATGGCCGCGCTTGGCCGTCACCAGCCGGCGCTTGATGCGGGTTAATTCCATGCGCGTGGGGTTCACGCGAAGCGCGGTAGCCATCAGGCTTCCTCCTTCTTGGGCAGATACTGATCCAGCATGTCATCCCGGATACGCTTCAGCTCGGACCGGGGCAGCATGGCCAGCAGCTTCCAGCCGATGTCCAGCGTTTCTTCCACGCTGCGGTTAGTCTGATAGCCCTGAGAAACGTATTCCTTTTCGAACGCATCCGCGAAAGCGGCATACTGCTTATCCACGTCCGACAACGCCGCGTCGCCCAGAATCACAGCCAATTCCTTGGCGTCCTTGCCGCGGGAATAGGCGGCGAACAGCTGGTTCATGGTGGCAGCGTGATCCTCGCGGGTCTTGCCCTTGCCAATGCCCTTGTCCTTCAGACGGCTCAGGGAGGGCAGCACATCAATGGGCGGCTGAATGCCCTTGCGGTACAGCTCGCGGCTGAGGATGATCTGTCCCTCGGTGATGTAGCCTGTCAGGTCAGGGATGGGATGGGTTTTATCGTCTTCCGGCATGGTCAGGATAGGAATCTGGGTAATGGAGCCTTCCTTCCCCACCACCCGGCCGGCCCGCTCATACATGGTGGCAAGGTCGGTATACAGATAGCCGGGATAGCCGCGGCGGCCGGGCACTTCCTTCCGGGCTGCGGAAACCTCGCGCAGCGCCTCGGCATAGTTGGTGATATCCGTGAGGATAACCAGCACATGCATGCCCTTTTCATATGCCAGGTATTCCGCCGCCGTCAGCGCCATACGCGGGGTGGCGATACGCTCGATGGCGGGGTCGTTGGCCAGATTCATGAACAGCACAGCCCGCTCAATAGCGCCGGTGCGCTTGAAGTCGCTGATGAAATAATCCGCTTCTTCAAAGGTGATGCCGATCGCGCCGAACACCACGGCAAACTTGCTGTCCGTGCCCAGCACCTTTGCCTGGCGGGCAATCTGCGTTGCCAGCTGGGCGTGCGGCAGACCGCTGCCGGAAAACACGGGCAGCTTCTGGCCGCGTACCAGGGTATTCAGGCCGTCAATGGCGGAAATACCGGTCTGGATAAATTCGCTGGGATAGTTGCGGGCGGCAGGGTTCAGCGGAGAACCGTTAATGTCCATCCGCTTTTCTGGAATCAGCGCAGGGCCGCCATCCTTGGGATTGCCCATGCCGTCAAACACCCGGCCCAGCATATCCGGGGCCACGGAAAGCTCAATGCTCCGGCCCAGGAAACGGGCTTTGGCGTTATCGATGCGCAGGCCGTTACTGGATTCAAAGAGCTGCACAAGCGCCTTGTCCTCGTTGATTTCCAGCACCTTGCCCTGACGGATTTCGCCATCCGCCTGCTCGATTTCCACCAGCTCGTCATACTTGACGCCAGCCACGCCTTCCACCAGCATCAGCGGGCCCACGACTTCCCGGATGGTGCGATATTCCTTGAGCATGCTCACATCCCTCCTTCGGTCAGCAGCGCGCCGATCTGATCGTTCAGCTCGGACTCGATTTTGTTAAACTGCGCCATGTCTTCTTCCTTGATATACTTGGCCCGGCCGATGCGCTCCCGCACAGGCATGCCCAACACCTGAGAAAGATTGGCCCCCTGATCCAAAGCGGCCCGGCCCTTTTCGCCAAAGAGCAGAATCAGGCGCAGCATATGATATTGCTTCTGGGGGGAGGTATATGTATCCACATCGTCAAAGGCGTTCTGATGCAGATAGTCCTCGCGGATGGAACGGGCCACTTCCATGGTCAGCCGGTCCTTCCAGCTCAGCGCGTCCACGCCAACCAGACGCACGATTTCTTCCAGCTCGGCCTCGTTCTGGAGAATCTGCATGGCCTTGGCCCGCAGTTCCTTCCATTCAGGGGTCACGTTATCGTCAAACCAGTCGGAGAGATGATCGGCGTACAGCGAATAAGACTGCAGCCAATCAATGGCCGGGAAATGACGCTTATACGCCAGCTGTGCGGACAGCCCCCAGAACACCTTCACGATTCGCAGGGTGGCCTGAGAAACGGGCTCGGAAATATCGCCGCCGGGAGGCGACACAGCGCCGATAGCGGTGATGGTGCCCTCGCGGCCATCGCTGCCCAGGCATTTCACATAGCCGGCCCGCTCGTAAAACTCTGCGATGCGGCTGGCCAGATAGGCCGGATAGCCTTCTTCGCCGGGCATTTCTTCCAGACGGCCGCTCATTTCGCGCAGAGCCTCGGCCCAGCGGCTGGTAGAGTCAGCCATGATGGCCACCTTATAGCCCATATCCCGGTAGTATTCCGCAATGGTGATGCCGGTATAAATGGAAGCTTCGCGGGCCGCCACAGGCATATCCGAGGTGTTGGCAATCAGCACGGTGCGCTTCATCAGGGATTCGCCGGTGCGCGGGTCATGCAGCTCCGGAAACTCCATCAGCACGTCCGTCATCTCGTTGCCGCGTTCGCCGCAGCCCACATACACGATAATATCCGCGTCCGCCCATTTGGCCAGCTGATGCTGCACCACCGTTTTGCCGGAGCCGAAGGGGCCGGGCACGGCAGCCACGCCGCCGGATGCGATGGGGAACAGCGTGTCAATCACGCGCTGTCCGGTAATCATCGGGGCCTTGGGAGACATCTTTTCCCGATACGGCCGGCCGCGGCGGACAGGCCATTTCTGCAGCATAGTAATTTTCTGCTCCCTGCCCTGGTCATCTACCAGCACGCAGATCACATCTTCCAGCCGGGCAGCCCCCCGGTGGATGGACTTGACCGTGCCGCCCATTTTATAGGGCACCATGATTCGATGTTCCACCACGGCGCTTTCCTGCACCGTGCCCAGAATATCGCCCTGCTGCACCTTGTCCCCCACGCAGACCTTGGGCTCAAAGCCCCATTCCTTTTCCCGGTCCAAAGAGGGCACTTCCACGCCGCGGGTGATACGCTCGCCCACCTTATCGCGGATCTTGGTCAGCGGCCGCTGAATGCCGTCAAAGATGGATTCGATCAGACCGGGGCCCAGCTCCACGGAAAGGGGCGCGCCGGTGGATTCCACCGGTTCGCCCGGGCCCAGGCCGGAGGTTTCTTCGTATACCTGGATGGAGGCCTTATCGCCGCGCAGCTCGATCACCTCGCCCACCAGGCGGCTGTGGCTCACGCGTACCACGTCGTACATCCGCGCGTCCGCCATGCCGGTGGCCATAATGAGGGGGCCTGCCACCTTCACTATCGTTCCCTGCGCCATATATCTATCTCCTTATTGCTCTTCATCAATCAGAATGTTCGCGCCGATGGCCTTTTCCACGTTGGCGTGAACCCGCTCCATGCCCAGCCCATCCGTTCCGCCCGAGCCCGGAATGGGGATCAGGATCACGGAAGGGTCGGTCTTATAGCGTTCAAAGGTTTCCTGGCCCACCCGGGCGGCATGCTCGGTGATAAAAATCACCCGCACGTTTTCCTGCACCAGCTGATGCACAGCCCGGGCCACGCCCTGGTCGGTATCCGCGGCAAGGGCGCGCATGCCAATGGTACGGAACGCGCCGATGACCTCCTGCTCGCCCACTGCGCCAATGCCGTATCGCGTATCAGCCATACAAATCACGCAGCCTTTCCCGGATCTTCTCCTCCGCAAACCCGGCGGTTTTCCCGGCCATGATCAGCCGCACGGCGGCCGCCTCCCGCTCCCGCATCAGCAGATACCCAACGATCCGCTGGGCCGCGTCAATGCTACGGCGATACGGCGCGTAAACGCTGAGCAGATAATCGTCCGTGGCCCGTTCCAGCTGCGCGATTTTTCCGGGCGCGTTCTGCGCCGCAAGGGCGGCCTGATACACCCTGGGGCCGTACTCCTTCACCAGCTGCGGCAGCTTTTCCGGCTTTTCATAAGCCGACAGCCACGCCTGCTGGGCGATCGTGCCACCGGGCAGCAGCATCTCTTTGAAAAAGGAAGCAGGCTTGCCCATGTGCAACGCGCGCAGTGCCATGGAAAGGTTCACCAGATCAGCCTTGGCCGTAAAAAACGCTCGCTCCGTCCTGGCATTTTTGGGCAGCCAGGAGAAGACGGTCTCGTACTGGGCCTTGTCCAGCGTCACATCCACGTCCAGCGGATCCGGGCTGACGGCCAGACGCCTTTCCAGCCCGTCCAGCGCTGCGGCCAGAATGGGATCCAGATTGGTATACCTGTGTTCGGCCACGTCATGCCGCAGCGTATCCACGGAATAGCCCCCGCACAGGGACAGCGATTCCGCTTCCGCGCCCAGACACCGGGCCTTAAGCAGGATTTTCAGATTGTTCACATCATAGCGCAGCAGAAAGCAGGCAATGAGCTTTTCGTTCGTGGCCAGCCTCCGCGTCACCTGGCACGCCTGTTCCACATGGGCGGCGGCCATCTGTTCGTAGTTTTCGCCCGTTGTCCAGCCGATTTCGGCCAGCGCATGGCGGGCGTCCTGGGCGGAGGGGGCTTGCAGCAGCCGGTCCAGCTTGGTCTGGTCCAGCGCGTTCTTCTGCAGCACGCTCAGCCGTCCAATGGCATAATAAATGCTATCCTGGGGCAAGCCTAATCCCCCTTCCGCTTTTAATTGGGAAACAGCACCTTGGCCACGTCGCCTTCCAGCGCCATGCGGCTGCCGCTCACCAGGGCTTCAAAGGTGCAGTTCAGCGCCTCGCCGCCCCGGCGCAGCTCAAACCCGCAGCCGGGAATGGACATGCCCTGCTGCAGCGCCGCCGTCTTCCCCGCTTTGCTCAGCGCGGCGTTAGCGTCCTCCAGGAACGAAGCGTCAAACCAATCGGCCTGATTTTCCCCGATCAGCACCGTTTCGTCTCCCTTGGCGGCGGCAAGCAGCTCCTCCAGAAAGAAAGTGCGCTTTTTCGCCTTGGACAGCGCCAGCAGCTGAGAAAGCGCCTTGTCAAAGGCCGCGTCCATCACCTGCCGCTTCACCTGCAGCTGGCTTTTCTTGTCTTCCAGTTCGGCCATTCGCAGCATCCGGGCTTCCATCTCCGCACAGTCCGCTTTCAGCCGTGCGTTCATGGCCTCCTGCTGCTGGCGGGTCTGCTCATCGCACTGGGCGCGAATGGCCGCCACGCGTTTTTCAGCGTCCGCCAGTTGGGCGGACGCAGCTTCCCGCGCATCGGACTCAATCTTGTTCAGGATGCCCTTCACTTCCATTGTGTTTCCCCTTTATTACAGCGCAATGGCATTCACCATCAGGAAGGATACCAGCAGCGCAAACACGGCGTAGGTTTCAACCATAACGGCCATGGTAACGCCCTTACCGGAAAGCTCGGCGCGCTGACCGGTCATGAGCATGCCGGCCATGGAAACCTTGGCCTGACGGATGGCGGAATAGTAACCAACCAGCGCGACGGGCAGGCAGGCAACCAGATACGCAATGCCCTGCTCCAGGGTAACGGCCTTGATGGCGCCGCCCAGCACGCCCACGTTAATCAGCACGATCACAGCGATCAGGAAGCCGTAAATGCCCTGGGTGGCGGGCAGCAGCTGCAGCACCAGCAGCTTGCTGGAAACGTCGGGATTCTCACTGGCCACGCCCGCGGCGGTTTCGCCGGCCATGCCAACGCCCTTGCTGGAACCCATACCGGAAACGATTGCAGCCATGGCGGCTGCAGCCAGTGCCAGAATTTGACCGATAGTCATGATGATTTACCTCCCCAATTTTCGTTTGTTACGTTCTATCATGCAGCCTCAGTCCTCCGCTTTCGCGGGCTGAATGCTTACATACTTGGGCTTTGTTCCCAGCGGGGTGAAGGGCTTGCCCCCATCCTCGTAGAACTTGCCGAAGAATTCAATGTACTGCAGCCGGCAGGAATGCACATACGCGCCCAGGGCGTTGATGCCCAGATTGAACGCATGGCAGCCCACAAACAGCACAGCGCCGATCACCTTGCCGATGATGCCCGCACCCCAGATCATGCCGATCAGCTGGTTGAACACCATGCCGATGACACCGGTGGCCAGACCCATGCCGAACAGGCGCATATAGGACAGCAGATCGCTGACCCAGCTGGTCACACCGTAAAGCGCGCCCAGGCCGCCGAAGATCCGCTTGATGGGATTCTTTTCCCCGCGTTTGGTAAACAGCAGGATAATGGCCACGGAGACCAGCGCCATGATCTGGCCGATCTGCTTGGTGGCGTCCAGCATCAGCAGCCCCAGACCCACCAGCAGGGTGGCCCAGGCGATCTGGTCCGCCAGCGCGGCCAGCGGATCGTGACGCTTGAAGTTCATGTATGCCGCTACCGCCAGACCCGCGAACAGATGCACCGCGCCCACGCCAATGCACACGATCATCACCGGCATGGAATTGTTTACCGAATCCAGCAGCCAGTACTTCTGGGGCAGGGGATTGAAGCCGAACACCGTGTTGTAAATCAAGCCCCAGATAATGGTCGCAATGCCGCCGTAGGTGAGCAGATAGAGCATCTTGGCATTCTCGAACTTGATTTTCTTGATCTTCATGAAGATGGGGATCAGCAGGGCCATTATCAGCCCGTATCCCGCATCGGACACCATCATACCAAACAGGCAGGCATAGAAGGGGGCCATTACGGCGGTGGGGTCAATTCCCCGGTAATCGGGCAGGGAATAGCCCTCCACCACGATTTCAAAGGGCGAAGCAAACTTGTTGTTCTTAAGCTGAATGGGCGGATTCTCGTCGTCCAGCGGATCCCGGAATTCCAGCGCCGCATCAGGAGACAGCTTGCGAATCTTCGCTTCCACCTTTTCGTAAGCAGGCGTTGGCACCCAGCCGTTAAGCAGGAATGTGGTTTCCGTCACGGCAAAGCGGCTGGCCGCCTGCTGGCGCAGTAGCTGCTGGCTGAGCACCTCAAAGAGCACCTTGAAGCCTGGGATGTCGCCTGCCATCGCTGCAGTATCCGCCTGAATCTGTTCCCGCTCCCGTGCAATTTCCGTCAGCTGCGCCTTGAGGGCGGCGACGTACTGCGCCGGGGTCTGGTCGCCCAGGGCCGAGAAGGTTTCCGCTGTGAAATCGCATTCCTCCAGGGCGGCGGATACGTCTCGCGCCACATCCTGATGGGCCGCCACGATCACGCACAGCAGCTCCTTGGCAGCGCCTACTGCGGTCATCGCCGCCAAGTCCAGTGCGGCAAGCGCCTGCTCCAGCTTTTGCTGGTTTCGGGCTGGCATGGTGCCCGCCTGATAACGAACAGGGCCGCCGGAAGGCATCGCCTCTTTGGGCGGCATATCCAGCGCCATCCAGGGCGTATACTGGTCAATGCCCGCCTGCGTCCGGGTTTCCATGGCGGAAAGCTCGCCCCGCCGGCGTTCAAACGCTTCCAGCTGCGCAACCTGTTCAAGAAGCTGTGCTTCCTGGGCAGCCGTTTTTTCCGCATCGGCCTGCGCAACCTCCGGGAAGGTGCCGAACATGGGCTTGGGCACTGTATCAAACCGCCGCAGCTGGTTGAGTGCCCAGCTGATGCGTTTGATTTTTTCGTCCGTTTCTTCCGCGCCGGTTTTGGCCTGCTCGGCAAAGGCTTCCTCCTCCGGCGAGGGACCGATGATTTCCACACAGTTCATCCGCTGCAGCGCCCGCAGAATTTTTTCCTTATCTGCCTTGGGCGCCAGCATGGTGAACCGCTTCATTTCAACGATCGCCATGCCGCAACACCCTTTCCACAATCAGCGCCGAAGCCTGATCCAGCCTGCCGGAGGCCTTCTGCCGGTATGCTTCCAGGGCCTTTTGCTTTTCGCCCGCCTGGGCGGCAATACGCTTCTCCACGCCGGCTTCAAACTGCTTCAGCTTCTGCTGATAGTCCGCCCGGATGTCTCCGAAAGCCTGGCGGGAGGATTCCAGGGTGGCTTCCTCTACGGATTTCACCATCTCCCGGGCCTGTTCCGCCGCCGCCTTGCGGATTTCATCCGCCTTCGTTTCCGCGGCGCGGATGGATTCCAATAATTCAATAGCCGTTTTTCATTCCTCCTTTGCAGAGGGGTGGGGTCGGTGGGGTTTACTTGGTGCCGAACAGCCGGTCGCCCGCATCGCCCAGGCCGGGGATGATGTAGCCATGCTCATTGAGCCGTTCATCCAGCGCGGCCACGTAGATATCCACATCAGGATGGGCCTTCTGCATGTATTCAATACCTTCGGGCGCGGCGATCAGGTTCACCAGGCGGATATTCTGGCAGCCGCGTTCCTTAATAAAGGAAATTGCCGCAGCCGCACTGCCGCCGGTGGCCAGCATGGGATCGAGCACGATCAGCTGCCGATGCTCCGCATCCTCGGGCAGCTTGCAATAGTATTCCACAGGTTTGAGCGTCTGCGGATCGCGATACAGGCCGATATGGCCCACCTTGGCGTTGGGAATCAGCTCCATGATGCCGTCCACCATGCCCAGGCCCGCCCGCAGGATGGGGATAATGCCGATGGGCTTGCCCGCCAGCATCTTGGCTTTCATGGTGGTGATAGGCGTTTCGATCTCCACTTCCTCGGTGGGGAAATCCCGGGTCACTTCGTAAACCATCAGCATGGAAATTTCGTCCAGCAGCTCCCGGAACTCCTTGCAGCCGGTGTTCTTGTCGCGCATAATGCTCAGCTTATGCTGGATGAGGGGATGATCGAATACATGGACTTTGCTCATGGGAATCATTCCTTTCTGCCGTTTATCGTTATTCAGCCTTCGTCAGGATCAATTCTACCCAGCATCCAATTATAAATGAACCGCGGCTGTTTTGCAAGCCATAAGCATCTTAAAAAAGGGTTAATTTTCTGTGCCGTGGTCTGCGCGCGTTTCTCCTCCCTTCCGTGTTGCCCATGATAGCGTGGATTTTTCAGGCAGGCAATAGACAAAACCGCTGCCCTGACCAAAAAACTGGCAAAAAGGGGCCAATGCCCCACAGAC
>CAKTWP010000033.1 GCA_934630705.1 uncultured Clostridia bacterium
CTTAAATCCAGTAAAGTTGTGAACCGGGTCCAGGGAGGAACTCCCTGGTGCGGGTGTGGGGCGCATAGCCCCACATCGTTCCCCCGCTCCACACAGAAACCCGTTGATTTCCTAAGTCCAAGTAAAATTGTGAACTGGGTCCAGGGAGGAACTCCCTGGTGCGGGCGCGGGGGCAGAATGCCCCCGGAACCTCGTCCCCTCATCAAAGGTGGTAAAGCAAATGACAAAGATCCTGCTGGTTGAGGACGAAGAAAAGCTGGCGCGATTCATTGAACTGGAACTGACCCATGAAGGCTACGCAGTGGAGAAAGCGTTTGACGGACGCGCGGGATTGGAGGCGGCAGAACAGGGGAATTACGACCTGATGCTGCTGGACATTATGCTGCCGGGACTCAACGGATTGGAAGTGCTCCGCCGGCTGCGCCGCACCAAGACCCTGCCCGTGATTATCCTCACCGCCCGGGACGCCGTGATGGACAAAGTGACCGGGCTGGACATGGGCGCAGATGACTACATCACCAAGCCCTTCTCCATTGAGGAATTGCTGGCGCGCATCCGCGTGGCGCTGCGTAAACAGGCCTCCCAGCGGGAGGAAAGCCAGGTGATGCATCTGGGCGAGCTGACGGTGGATGTGTCCCGCCATCGCGTGACCCGGGGCGATCAGGAAATCGAGCTGACGGGCCGTGAGTTTGCGCTGCTCCAATATTTCATGGAAAATAAAACCATCGTGCTTACCCGGGAACAGTTGCTGGAACGGGTGTGGGGCTACCAGTTCATGGGCGAAACCAACGTGGTGGACGTGTATGTGCGCTATCTCCGGGGGAAAATCGATGACGGCCATGACCGAAAATACCTGCATACCGTGCGCGGGGTGGGCTATGTGTTGAGGGATGAGCCATGAAAGACGACCGGAAAATGACGTCCATTGCCAGGCGGATGAACCGTTCCTGGCTTTTTCGCATGGCGCTGGTGCTGCTGATTGTGGATGTGGCGCTGGCGGGTATCGCGGTCTTCGGCTTCTGCTATCTGGCCGAAACCGCCAACGGCGGCTGGGAACAGACCCGCCTGAGCCGGGAACTGACCTGGGATACGAGCCTCCCCATCTGGGAGCGGCCGCTCACGATCTCCTATACCTATGCCGACGATAGCGGCACCACCTATACCGCCAGCGGCCAGGGCTATTTCCAGCTTGCCCAGGCGCTGTTTGGGGGAATACTGCTGCTGGAAGGCGTGCTGCTGCTGGCCCAGGGGCTGGGCGGAAGGCGCAGGGCACGCCGGCTGCTGCTGCCCCTCCAGCGCATGGCGGCTACCACCCAGGAGCTGAGCCGCGCTTCTCTGGATCCGGAAAAGCTCCATGACCTGGAGGATGCAATCGCCACCGTCTCCCCCCTTTCCCCGGATGCCAGGCTCACCACCGGTGACCGGGAGCTGCAGGGCCTGGAAGGCGCCATTAACGACCTGCTGCGGCGGATGCAGGAATCCTATCGGGAACAGAGCCGCTTCGTATCTGATGCATCCCATGAGCTGCGCACGCCCATTGCCGTGATTCAGGGCTACGCGGATATGCTCAGCCGCTGGGGCAAGGGCGACGAAAAGGTGCTGGATGAAGGCATCAGCGCTATCCAAACCGAATCGGCCCATATGAAAACGCTGGTGGAACAGCTGCTGTTTCTGGCCCGTGGCGACAGCGGGCGCACGCAGCTGGTAATGGAGGAAGTGGATCTGTGCCAGATGATGCGGGAGGTCATGGATGAATCGCAGATGATTCATCCCAACCGGCGCTGGCGGCTGCGGCTGGCAGAGGAGCGTCTGCCGGTGCAGGGCGATGCAGCGCTGCTCAAGCAGGCGGCGCGGGTGTTGGTGGATAATGCGGTGCGCTATACCGCGGATGGCGACAGCATCACCCTGATCGCCCGGCAAAAGGAAAACGACCCCTGCTTTGAAGTGCAGGACAACGGCATGGGCATCAAGCCCGAGGATTTGAATCATATTTTCGACCGCTTTTACCGCTCTGATCCCGCCCGCGCCCGGACAACCGGCGGCACGGGGCTGGGGCTGTCCATTGCCAAATGGATTGTGGAGCGTCACGGCGGATACTTCGATGTGTTTTCCCGGGAGGATTTCGGCACTCGCATGAGCGTGATTCTGCCCCAGCAGGCGGAGGAACAGTGATTTCTTTCAAGGAAAAGAGTCAGAATAAGACCTGTGCCCTGAATTGAATCAAACGCGCCCCAGCGGGCAAAGGAAACGATTGTAAGTCCTTTGGCCAGCCTGGGACGCGTTTTCAGATTTGCATTTTTCGATACGCTTTGCTGAAGCGCTTTGGGGTTACAGCTGATCGATCAATTCCTGCAGATATTTCTGGGTTTCCCGAATATCCAGCAGCTGCTGTTCGCCGTCGATTTCCCGTTCAATGGTGAGACTGCCATCAAAGCCATGCGCCTTCAGGCCCCTGAGCAGCGCCGGGAAATTGGCCTTGCCCGTGCCCACCTTTACTTCCTCGCCCAGCTCCTTGCCGTTGGTGGGATAGAGGCCGTCCTTGGCATGCACGCCCCGCACATAATCCCCGATCACGTCCAGCGCATCCACGGGATTGGCCTTTCCATACATCATCAGGTTGGCGGGATCCAGATTGATAAACAGATTGCCGGTGTTGATTTCCTCAAACAGCCGCAGCAGCACCACCGGGGTTTCCTGGCCGGTTTCAAACAGCAGATTCTGCCCCTGCCGCTTAAGCGCCGCCGCCACGGCCTTGACCGCCGCGCGCACGCCGGGATAATTGGGGTCGCTCATATTCTCAGGGATGAAGCCCATATGCGTGACCACATCCTGCACCCCCAGCTCCTTGGCGTAAGCCGCGCCGTCCAGCAGGTTCTGCACCCGCCGGGCGCGATAGGCCGGCGGCACGATGCCCAGCGTTTCCGGGCCCTCCACGAAATTCCACATCTTCGGCCCTTCCCAGCCGCACCAGAAGGCGGTGATGGTCATGCCATGCTTTTCGCTCAGCGTCTTGATCTGCACAGCGTTTTCCGCCGTCCAAAGGGTCGGGTTCCAGCTGATCAGCTGGCAATGATTGAATCCCTGAGCTACCGCGGCGGCAAACGCCTCCTCCATGCCCTCCTGGGCGTGACGGACACATATTCCTACGTTCATGCTCGTTCCCTCTTTCCCTGCATTTCGCCTGATCCGGGCCGGGCCCGGCTTTTTTCTTCCCGCTTATTATAGCATAGAACGTCTTTCTCTGAAAGCACTGCCCCAATATTTTTTCTTTTCCTCGCATGCCCCCGGGAGCGCTTGACTTTTTTGCATAGATGAAGGATAATAAATTGTTACCGATTAGAAAGAAGGAGCAGGGCCGGGCATGGCGCATTTGATTGTGGAGGCGGATCCCCATGGGGTGGGATACCGCCGGGGGCTCCGGGCGGGCGACAGCCTGATCGCCATTAACGGCGAGCCCATTATTGATGAAATTGACTATCAGGCTTTTTGCAGCCGCAGCAAGCTGGATATTCTGGTGCAGCGGGCGGACGGACGGCAGGAAAACGTGCGGGTGATCAAGGCCAAGGAATCCCCTATGGGATTGCAGCTGGCGGATACCGTGGCCTGCAAGCCCAGAAGCTGCCGCAACAAATGCATCTTCTGTTTCATTGACCAGATGCCGCCGGGCATGCGGCCCTCCCTGTATGTAAAGGACGACGACTGGCGGCTGTCCATGATGATGGGCAATTATGTCACCCTGACCAACGTGGACGAGCAGGAGTTTCAGCGCATTATCCGCCGTAAGGCCAGCCCGCTTTATATTTCCGTGCATACCACCAACCCGGAGCTGCGGGTGCGGATGATGCACAACAAAAACGCCCGGTTCATCATGGACCGGCTGCATCGGCTGGCGGACGCGGGGCTGCATTTTCATTGTCAGATCGTGCTCTGCCCCGGCTATAACGACGGGGACGAGCTGCGCAGGACGCTCACCGACCTGTCCGCCCTCTATCCCGCCGCGCAATCCGCCGCGCTGGTGCCGGTGGGGCTGACCAAGTTCCGGGAGGGGCTGGATCATGTGGTGCCCTTTAACCGGGAAACCGCCGGGGCCGTAATGCAGATCGCCCACGAATTTCAGGAAAAGCTGCTGCGGGAAATCGGCACCCGGTTCGTATTTCCCTCCGATGAAATGGTGCTCATTTCCGGGGAGCAAATGCCATCGCCCGAAGAATACGAGGGCTTTCCCCAGATTGAAAACGGCGTGGGGCTGCTTTGCAGGTTTGAGGAATCCCTGCGGCAGGCGGCGGAGGAAAGCGCCGGGCTGCCCGCCGTTCCCCGGAAAGTTCGCATTCCCTGCGGCACGTCCATTGCCCCGGTGATGCGCCGGTGGGTGGATACCTATGGGCCCGAAGAGGTGCAGGTCGCGGTGCAGCCTATCCGCAACACCTTCTTTGGGGAAACCGTCACCGTCACCGGCCTGATCACCGGAGGCGACCTGAAAACCCAGCTGGCAGATGCGCCGGAGCAGGAAATTCTCCTGTGCGGCAATACCCTGCGCAGCGAAGGCGATCTGTTTCTGGACGATATGCCCCTGGATGAGCTGCGCGCCGCCCTGGCTCCCCGAAAGCTGACCATTGTGCCCAATACCGGCGCGGCGCTGCTTTCCGCCCTGCGGGGCAGCCCGTAACCGATCAAGAATAAAGGAGAAAACACCATGTCTTCCGCTAAACCCCTGGTTGCCATTGTGGGCCGTCCCAACGTGGGCAAATCCACTTTCTTTAACAAAATCTCCGGTCACCGTATCGCCATTGTGGAGGACATCCCCGGCGTGACCCGGGACCGCATCTACGCCGATGTGGAGTGGACAGGCCGCAAGTTTACCCTCATTGACACTGGCGGCATTGATCCCAAGAGCGACGATGTGCTCCTGTCCCAGATGCGGCGGCAGGCCGAAATCGCCATGGAAATGGCGGATGTGATCTGCTTCTTCACCGACGCCCGGGCTGGCATGACCCCCGACGACGAGGAAGTGGCCAACATGCTGCGCCGCACCCGTAAGCCGGTGATTCTGGTGGTGAACAAGCTGGATCACGGCGGGCTGAACGACGTGCTCTATGAGTTTTACGCTTTGGGCCTGGGCGAGCCTATTGGCATTTCCGCCACCAACATGCTGGGCCTGGGCGATCTGCTGGATGAGATCGTGAAGCATCTGCCGCCCCGGCAGCCCGAGGAAACGGATGAAACCGGCCATGTGATTCAGCTGGCCGTGGTGGGCCGGCCCAATGTGGGCAAATCCTCGCTGGTAAACCGGCTGCTGGGCCAGGAGCGCACCATGGTCAGCAATATCCCGGGCACCACCCGGGACGCCATCGACACCCAGTTCACCGGCCCGGATGGCACGGCCTACAACATCATCGACACCGCCGGCATCCGCCGCAAGCGGGCCATTGAGGATGAATCGCTGGAGCGGTACAGCGTGCTGCGGTCCATCGCCGCCATTCGCCGCTGCGATGTAGCGCTGCTGCTGGTGGACGCGCAGGAGGGCGTGACCGAACAGGACGCCCGCATTGCCGGGATGGTGCATGAGGAAGGCAAGGCCGCCATCGTGGTGGTGAACAAGTGGGATGCGTTGGAAAAGGAAACCGGCACGCTGGAAAAATTCCAGAAGCAGGTGATTGCCGACCTGAAGTTCATGGACTACGCGCCCGTGCTCTTTATTTCCGCCCTCACCGGCCAGCGGGCCCAGAACGTGCTGCCCCAGGTGAACGCCGTATGGGCGCAGGCCAGCCGCCGTATCGGCACCGGCGCGCTTAACGACGTGCTGGGCGACGCGCAGATGGCCCTGCAGCCGCCCACCATCGCAGGCCGCAAGCTCAAGATTTATTACGCCACCCAGGCCGCCACCTGCCCGCCCACCTTCGCGCTGTTTATCAACAGCGAGGAGCTGATGCATTTCTCCTATGAGCGCTATCTGGAAAACTGCATCCGCAAGGCCTTCGGCTTTGAGGGCACGCCCATCCGCTTTGCCCTGCGGGAAAAAAATAAGGAGGATGTGCGCCATGATTAAGCTGCTGCTTTGCCTGGTCATCGGCTATCTGCTGGGCAGCTTTTCCACGGGTATTCTGGTAGCCAATAAGGAAGGGCATGATATCCGGGCCGAGGGCAGCCATAATACCGGGGCCAGCAACGCCTTGCGTATTCTGGGGCTTAAGGGCGGCGCGCTGACCTTCCTGGGGGATTTCCTTAAGGCAGCGCTGGCCGTCATTGCCGGGCTGCTGATCGGTGGCACGTATTGCGGCATGCTGGGGGGCCTGGGCGCTGTGCTGGGCCATAACTGGCCGCTGTTTTTCGGGTTCAAGGGCGGCAAGGGCATTGCCTGCTCCACGGCCGTACTGCTGATTCTGTTTCCCTGGCAGGGTGCCGTGGCGGCGATTGCCTGCCTGCTGGTGATTTATTTCACCCGCTATATTTCCGTAGGCAGCCTGACCATGCTGTCCGTTTTCTTCCTGCTGATGCTCTTTTCCATGGGGCTCTGGCCCTATGGGGCCTGGGCATTCCTGCTGCTGGCGCTGGGCGTATATCGTCATCGCAGTAATCTGCAGCGCCTGCGGGACGGCACGGAAAATAAACTGGGCCAAAAGCGATAAGCGTCATCATGCGGGAGAAGGCTTTTGCGCCCCATCCCGCACGCGCCTGAAAAACGGATGGAAGAAAAAACAAACGATATTCTATCAGTAACGCGCCCCAGATTGTAGAGGAATGATAGCGTTTTCCTCGCCAATCTGGGGCGCATTGCTGCTTTCGTCAAACCCTGTTCTTATTCCTATCGCTTTCTTGGAAAAGGGGGCGGGGGAAAACCATTCTTTTGCCATAAAGAATAGCTTTCCCCCGCAATCATCTCATTCCGCCGCCAGAAACCGCGTTTTTTTGCATCCGGCGGCGTTTCACATGAAACCATATAACCCGTATATGCTTTATCTGTTTAATTGCTTTTGCAGAAACATCCCGATCTGTCCGATGGATGCCTTGCTTTCCTCAAACCCAAACGCCTGGAACACATGGCACATGCCCTCCCAGCGGATCAGCTGCGCATCCACCCCGTCTCGCTGCATGGCCTTTTCCAGCAGCAGCGAATCGCTCAGCAGAATCTCACTGGTGCCGCAGTGAATCTGTGTGGGCGGAAAGCCGGAAAAATCTCCATAGACCGGAGAAATATCCGGATCGGTCAGCGCCCGGCCGGCTGCAAAATCAATACCGTTTTGCATCAGCTCGTCCGGGTCCAGCGTGGCGTCCACCTCCCGCAGAGCGCGATAGCTCTCCCCCTGCTGGGCCAGATCCGCCCAGGGGGACAGCAGCGCCAGCGCGCCGGGCAGGGGCCGCCCCTGCCGCCGCAGCTCCCGGCACAGGGAAAGGGCCAGGTTTCCCCCCGCGCTTTCGCCCACAAAGAAAATCCGCTCCGGGGCATAGCCCGTGGCCACCAGATAATCATAGGCCTGCAGCGCGTCCTGCAGCTGCGCCGGATACGGATACCGGGGCGACAGCCGATAGGAAAAAATCAGCGCCCGCATCCGGGCTGCCGCGCAAATGGGGGCCATCAACGTGCGGCTTTGCAGCAGCCCGCCGGACATATACGCGCCCCCGTGCAGATGCAGCAGCACCGCATCCCGGGCAGCCAGTTCCCCTGCCGGGGCCAGCATCAGCGCAGGCAGCCGCAGACAGGGCACCACCGATGCGCTGCCGCTGCCGATGCGCATCCGCGCTACCACTTCCTCCGACGGATTAATCTGCGTCATCAGCCCGTTGCCCACCTTCGTGGCAATCCGCTTATGGGACCGAATCAGCCCCAACATTCCCTGGCTTTTGCGGGTTGGCAAACCGCATCCCTCCTTTGCACGGATAGGATACCGTATTTTTTCCTTCCGGTCAAGACGGGAATTGAAATTCTGCATATTGCTTGACAAATCGGCAGTTTTTCTGCTAAAATAAGCAGTAATAACCTTTCTTTGGGTTTTACAGATGAAAATTAAGGGGAGCGATTCAGGATGAATCTTACGTATCCGCTGCATGTTGCCGGGCTGGAGCGGCATCTGCCCATCTGCCCGTTAAACGATCATCTTTCCATCGGCGCTTTTGTCATTTTCGGGGACGTGGAGCTGACCGTTTCCTGCGCTCGGGAGCTGCTCAAGCTGGCCCCGGCCCACGATGTGATTATCACCGCGGAATCCAAGGGCATCCCCCTGGCCTATGAAATGGCCCGTCAGGAGGGTGTGAACCGGTATCTCATCGCCCGGAAGGCGCCCAAGCTGTATATGAAAAATGTGTTTACCGTCCATGTGAACTCCATCACCACCGATCACCAGCAGACCCTGTGCATCGATGGGGAGGACGCGGCATACATGAAGGGCAAGCGCGTGCTGATCGTGGACGACGTGATCTCCACCGGCGAATCCCTCAAGGCTGTGGAAACGCTGGTGGAAGAAGCGGGCGGAAACATCGTGGGCCGCATGGCCATTCTGGCCGAGGGCGACGCCCAGGAGCGCCGGGACATTACCTACCTGGAAAAGCTGCCCCTGTTCCATCCGGACGGAACCGTATTGGAATAATCTTTTGCGCGCTGGGCTGCCGCCGGCTTTTTGTCTGCGGCAGCCTTTCCATTATCCACATAGGAGAACCATGATGACGCCAACCGAGGAAAAAAGCAATCTGCAAACCGATGATCTGATGAAAATGCTGGAAAAGCCCGAGGGGCTGAGCAAGCTTTCGGATTATCCCTTTTATGCGGACACCGCCCGGGAGCTGTTTGCCCCCATGCTCAGCCGGTTTCTGGCCGCCCGGCAGCTGCATGCGGACGAGGTGGCCCGGGAGCTGCTGCTGAGCCGATCCTATATCTATCAGCTGCTTCAGGGCGGACGCACCCCCAGCCGGGAAATCACCTTGCGCCTGGCCTTTTTTCTGGGGCTCACCCTGGAGGAAACCCAGCGTTTTCTCCGCGCTGCCCAGCGGGGCGCGCTGTATCCCAAGGTGTATCGGGATTCGCTGCTGATTCACGGTCTCGTCCAGCGACTTTCTCTGGATGAAATGCAGGCCCTTTTGCAGGCAGAACATCAGGAGCCGCTCCAATGACGCTGCCGGAAACGCTGGAAAAGGACTACGCCTTCGCCGCCTGCCTGAAGGACACGCCTGGGCGGCAGGTGCTCCTGCTGCGGGAGCAGGCCTCCGGCCGGGAGGTGCTGCTCAAAGCGTCCCGGCATCCAGGCGAGCTGGGCCGGGAATACGCCCTGTGCCTGGCCTTGGCAGGGCCGGGCATTCCGGTCTGCCTGCGGCTGTTTGCGGAGGGAGCATGGCAATATCTGCTCCGGGAATACATCCCCGGCCAAACGCTGGCGGAACGCGTCGCAGCATCCGGCGCGCTGCCGCCCCGGGAAGCGGTGCGGCTGGCCCGGGATTTATGCGCCATTCTGCGGCGGTTTCACGCCCATCATCCGCCCATCATCCATCGGGATGTTAAAGCCGAAAACCTGATTCTGTCCCCCGAAGGGCAGCTGTTTCTCATTGATCTGGGCATCGCCCGGACATATGAGGACGGCGCATCCCGAGACACGCAGGTGCTGGGCACAGCGGCAGTAGCCCCGCCGGAGCAATTCGGCTATCAGCAGACGGATCCGCGATCGGATGTATATGCGGCAGGCGTGCTGCTGCGGTTTCTGCTGACCGGTGAGACAAAGCCCGGGACGGCGATCAGAAGCCCGGGGCTGGCGCGTATCATCCGCCGCTGCACCGCCTTCTCCCCCGCCGAGCGCTATGCCGATGCGGATGCGCTGGACGGGGCGCTGGCCCGATGGCAGCAGGGGCGAAAGGCCTGGCGCGTGACGTTTTGGGCAGGCGTTCCGGCGCTTGCGGCCTGCGCGGCAATCTGTATCGGCTTGGCCTCCTCCCCTGCGGCGCGGCCCGTTCCTCTGCCGGGCGCTTCGGCTACTCAAAATCAAGGGGCCCATGTTTTCCATAGCCCGGTAATCGCCCAGGCCGTGGCCGCGCAATTGGGTAAGAATCCTTCTCAGATCACCTCGGATGATCTGCTGGGGTTTTCATCCCTGCTGCTGGTAGGCAATGCTGTTGCGGACAGCTGGGATGACCTTTGCTTTTACGACAGCGATTTCATCTGCGATCTGCCCGGCAGCCAGGAGCAGGCAGCGCTCAGCGATCTGCGCGACCTGGCCGCCATGCCCCATCTGCGGGAATTGGCCCTTTGCCGGCAGCAGATTGCCGACCTCACGCCCCTGTCCGCATTAACCCAGCTTCAGCGGCTGAATCTGCACGGCAACCAGATCGATGATATATCTCCGCTGGCCGGCTGCGCTGCCCTGCAGGAGCTGCGCATCAGCGGCAATCCCGTTACGGATTTATCGCCGCTGGCTGCATGTCCCCGGCTTTATCGGCTGAATGCCAGCAAAACACCGCTGGCCACGGCAGATTCCCTGGCCGCGATTCCCGGGCTGCAGGTGGCGTATCTGTTGGATTGCCCTGCTCTGACGGACGCATCGGCCCTCGCCCGCTGCGGGCAATTACAGGGGCTTTCCCTGTGGCCATGCTCTGCCGCGCATTTGCAGGCAATCGGCAAGCTGACGAATTTGCGGTATCTGGCTCTGTGGGAGCCGGAGGGGATGACAGATCTGCGGCCGCTGGCGGCGCTGGGTCAGCTGGAATTCCTGTTTCTGGATTCCCGGCAGCTGGCGTCTCTGGACGGCGTGGATGCGCTGGCATGCCTTACCTCCCTTTCCCTGTTTCATGCGCCGCTGGCCACTCTGGCACCCCTGCGGGACGCGCCCCGGCTGAACAGCCTTGAGCTGCGGGAAATGACGGTGGCCGATTTGTCCGCCCTCGCAAGCCTCCCTCCTCTGAGCCGCATCACCTGCGATCAGGCGATGCTTCCAGACCTGCAGGCCCTTGGGCTGAGCGCGGAGCTTCAGGCGCAATAACGCTGCCATTCAAAAACCTCCTGCTTTGAATAAGCAGGAGGCTTTTTGGTTTGCCTGTATTTACGCCAGCTGGCCCATTTCGCCAATCATCAGCAGGAATGCACCCATGCCGTGCAGGTCGTTTTCAATGCGGGCACGATGGATGTAATAATCGTAGGTGCCTTCTTCAATGCAGGTGCCCACGCACACATCGCCCAGGCTGAATTCCCCTTCCGGCGCAGGCAGCAGCGTTTCGATCACGCGATCATAAGCGCGCTTGGCCGCGGCGAAATACTTTTTGTCGATGTAGCCCTTGCGGATACCCTTGCAGATGGAATAGATGAACAGGCACGTGCCGGAGTTTTCGGGCCAGTTGCCCGCCTCCTGCCATTTGTCCACCACCTCGTACCAGCGCCCCTCGTCGGACTGATTGCGCACCACAGCTTCAATCAGCTCCTGCTGGATGGCGATGATCTTCGGCCGCTGGGGATGATCCCCGGGAATGTAATCCAGCATTTCCGCCACGGCCAGCACGAACCAGCCGCAGGCCCGGGCCCAGATTTCCGGCGAGCAGCCCGTTTCCGGGTTCGCCCATTCCGCCTTGCCGGTGGGATCCCAGCCGTGATAGAGCAGGCCGGACTTGGGATCGCGCATGTGGGTATACATGATGAAGATCTGCCGGATCGCCAGCTCCAGATAATCCGGCTTCCCGGCCAGCGCGGCGTAATGCGCCAGCAGCGGCCCGGCCATATACAGTCCGTCCAGCCACATCTGCCCCGGCGTGGTATAGAAATGCCAGAAGCCGCCGTCCGCATTGCGGGGATAGGTGGTATACAGATCATCCGCCAGATATTTGATCAGCTCCAGCCAATGGGGATCCTTCGTCTCGTCATAGAGGAAGAACAGCACGTTAGCCGGCTGCCGGAAATCCAGCGTGCGCAGGGAAATCCAATCCGCGCCGGGCTCATAGATGGTGCCGTCGGGGTTTTGCATCTTGTGGGCCCAATCCATGATGTAATCGAAATAGCGCGGATCGCGGCACAGGTTATACACCCGGCTCATACCAGTGAGAAACACGCCCTGATGATAATTGAACGTGGCGCGGCCATAGCCGGCCGGGGGCAGGGCATTGGGGTCGGGATACCGGCGCAGCATGGTGTTGCAGGCCATTTTGCCATAGTCCAGCGGCGTCGGTTGTCGCTTGTCAGCCATTATATCGTTCACCTGTTTTTCCTTTTCAGATTTTCACCGGCGGCAGGCCGTAGGTTTCGTTCATGGTTACGCCATCGATCACGCCAAAGCCATTCCACTGGGCCCGGGTCACAGGCCTAGCAGGAGAATGGATTTCAAAGGCCGTGCCATCCATGGTCGCCTGGGCCCGGAGCATATCCCCTTCCCGGGTCACGCGAACATCCGCAGGCGCCGCATCTTCCATGCTCAGGCATAGCACCGCATAAGCGCTTTCCAGCGTGCTGAGATGAATATCGGTTTCTGCGCCGCTGTAGAACACCACATCCACATACCAGCGCTTCTCATCCCCCACGAACCGGCGATGCGCATCGGTATGCTTGGCCTGCTCGTTCATATCCGCCTGGGTTTCGGACAAGGCCAGATGCACCGGATGACCGTCAAACTGCGCATCCAGCAGGGAAATGCGGATTTTCACGCCGCCGTCTTCCAGCACTGCTTCGTTGTCCGTCACCGTGGGGGCCTTGCTCAGCGCGCCGCCCAGTTCGATGCGCATCCGCAGGTCATAAGCCCGAATGGTTTCGTTCTGCACCATGTCCAGGCTGCAATGGGTGTCCCCGCCATCGGTATGGAAGGAAGCGCAGACCATGGCATTGCCGCCCTTCTGGGTGGTGATGAGCATACCCGAGGAGAAGTCATACAGGTTATGCAGGATGGTGGCGTTGATAAAGCGCGGCTGCTCCCCGCCCCAGTAGCCCAGCAGATTCCGGCGCTGGTTCCAGGTGGACATGATTTCCCAGGAGGAGAGGGTGTACGCCTGCGTCAGATGGGCCACGGCGATGGTATTCCGCGGCTCCTTGAGGGACATGCCCGTGGTGAAACCCAGGTTCACATCATGGGGCACGATGGTATCAAAGGCCGCGCGATACTTTTCGGGGCATTCGATCTTCACATAGGGGAACTGCAGGCTGTACTGATAATCCGCATCGGAGATCAGCTTTTCGCCGTTATCCAGCGCATAGCGCAGGAAGGAGAGGGTGTTGGGCGCGGTGAGCCAGGTGTAGCTGCGGGCATGGGGGCCGGTCCACTGGCCGGTGGGCGCATGGAAATGCTCCGCCACGGTTTTCCACGCCAGATCCAGCAGATCGCCGGCCATGGCGTGCACCTTTTCATCCTTGATTTCCGCGTAAATGCGGCTCAGATCGGTGATGGCCTCCACGGTGTAGGTGGGGCTGTTATATTCGGCATAGGTGCCGTTTTTGAGGTTATAATCCCAGGCCTTCTCAAACCGGCTGGCGCCATAGCGGAACATCTCGTCCCATCCCAGCAGCTGGCCGCCGCAAAGGGTGACATAGCTGCCCATGATGGAGATGTTCGTATATCCGGGATGCATATTCCGCCTGAAGATGGAGAGGCAGGCGCAGCGCAGGGTTTCTTCCAGATACGCCTTCAGCTCCGCCGGGATGCGCTCGGCCTGATAGAGCAGCACCTGCAGAATCTCCTTGCCGCAGAAATCCGCCCAGTTCCAGTCCGGGGGATTCATTTTGTCCAGCGGCTCCTCCATGTACCACGACCAGATGCCGAACGTGGCGTTGGCGGGATCCTTATCCTGCAGATGGGCCACATGATCCAGCGCTTCGATGGCCCGCAGCCGGTCCGCTTCCTCCCCCGTGGCCAGCAGCGCATTGGCATACATAAACGCATCCCGGGTGGAATGCACGGAGCAGTTATGCAGCCGGGTATGATAATTGGCCTTTTCCAGATACGTGGTGGGGCATTTCCATTCCTCGCTGTAGGCGGCATTGCTCTTTTCCAGCGCCCTCATGAAAAACGGCTTGTTTTTTTCAGATACGGTCAGCATTGCTCATCCCTCCTGTTGTATGGCGGCAGCGTCAGGGCCGCTGCACCTGATTCAGATCGATCACGCAAACCTGCGCCACGCCGTTTTCATCCGGCGCGGAGAAAAGGATCTTGTCCCCCGCCCGGTTAAAGGACGGATGGAGATGATCCGAGCCGGTAAGGCAATTCCCCCTGGTGTGGGCCAGCAGGGTGTGCTTGCCCGTCCGGGGATTCACCAGCGCCACGGCCCAGCGCCATTTCCCATCCTCCCGGGGCCAGGTCATATCCGTGCAGAGCCACTGCTTGTCCCGGGAAATGCCGGGATGCAGAATCCGCCGCTCCGATTCAAACGCCACATCGAAATGCCGGCCATCCTTATCTCCGATGATGATCTTCCCGGGCATCCACATCAGCGCCATTTCCGTTCCGTCGGCGGACCAGGTTTCATGGGTGATCCATTCGTTGGGCTGCTCCACATAATAGGGCCGGGACATGCGGTAGGATACGTCGTACATCCAGGTGCGCTGCAGCGCGTCGCCCATGGTTTCATGCACATAGAAAATCTGATTGGAATCGGAGGGGCAGATTTGGCAATGGCCGATGCACTGGTCCGTCATGAACGCCACCTGGGCTTCCTGTTCGCCGGGATCCAGATAGGCCAGGGCGTAAATCTTGTTTTCCAGCTGCAGGGAGCAGGCGATGCGCCCATCCCGGGAGACGGTGAGATGGCTGGTACGCACGGCGCCCTTGGGGAAACGGCCCAGCTCCGTCTTTTCGCCGGTTTCCACATCCATGCGGCAGACCATGCTGTCCGCCGTGCGATAGAGCAGCGCGTAGTTTTCTTCGTAATGCATGCAGAAGGCCGTGTAGCCCGCATCGGCCATCAGGGTGATTTCCCCGGTTTCCACATCGGCGCGATACAGCCCTTCGACCACATCCTGATCCCGCTGGGGATCCACCTTTTCCTTCGTGAAGAAGAAATACTTATCATCCGCAGTGAAGTTTTCCGTGGTAAAATAATGCTTGGCGTTGCGCTCCGGGCCAAAGGTGTATTGCCGCACCTCATAGCCGGTTTCGGGATCGCGATTCGTTTTCATGGGATGGATTCACCTCCGTAAACGATATGCAGCATGTTTTTTGCCATTCAGGAACGGAATTCTCCCCAAAAATAGCCGCCGAAGAACACGTCTCCGGCGGCTTTTTGATTGTCTAACTTCTCAGCTTTTGCTTCAGCTTTGAAATTACAGGCCCAGCTTCGCCGCCTCTTCGTTGAAGGCTTCCTTCACCAGGTCATAGTCCATGTTCGCCCATTCGTTGGCGATGTCTTCCTGCGCCTGCTCAGCGGTGTAATTCCCATCCAGCAGCGCCTTGGACCACTGCTCGCCAGCGTAGGTGTTCATGTCGGTCATGCTCTCCACCACCAGGGCCACGCCCAGGTTCGCGGTGGGCGTATCGCGGCGATACTTGATGTTTTCAGTCATCGCAACGGATTCCGCGTCGATGATGTAGGCTTCCTTGCGGGTGTTGTCATCAGACAGCGCCTTGGCAGTTTCCATATACCGCTCAGCGTCGGTGCCGTAGGGGCGCACGATGGCGTATTCGCCGGTGTACTGCAGCTTGGCAGTGCGCTGTTCGGGGGTCAGCAGGTCGATGTACAGGTCGCCTTCCTTTTTGAAGTCAACGCCTTCATCGCCGTAGGTCAGCTTTTCCCAACCATCGGTGATCATCCAGTCGATGTACTGGGCCACAGCTTCGGGGTTCTTGCAGGTGGTGGGCACGCAGGACAGGAAGGAGCATTCCCGTTCCTGATAGTAGCCATAGCCGGTGAAGGAGGGCATCACGGACACCTTGGCGTCCGGGAAGTTGGCCTTCAGGGTATCCCAGGCACGGTTCTGCAGGTTGGCATGCTCGCAGGCCAGGAAACCCAGCTTGCCGGTGGCGAACTGGCTGTACTGGTCGTCGGGGTTGCTCAGCCATTCCTTGTCGCACCAGCCATTGTCCACGATCTTTTCCATGAACTTCACGGCCTCCAGACGCTCGGGCATCAGGTTGGCGTTTTCAAAGGTGCCGTCTTCCTGCTTGTACCAGGCATTGCCGTTAACGCCGTACATGGACAGGATAGCGGTCTGGTAGTGGCCGATCATGGACCAGCCCCAGGTGTCGTTCTGGCCGTTGCCATCGGGATCGTTTTCAGAGAAGGCACGGATCACGTTTTCGAGCTCTTCCCAGCTGGTGGGGATGGACAGGCCCAGGTTGTCCAGCCAGTCCTGACGGACATAGATCATGTGGTTAACCACGGAGTTAGCAAAGCGTTCCTGAGTGATGGCGTATTCGCCGCCGTTGTAGATGCCCCACTTCTGGGTGGCTTCGGGGGTCAGCTTGCGGTAGTTGGGCGCATATTCGTCCAGATAGTCCTTCATGTCGATCAGCAGACCGGCGTTGGCCCATTCTTCCACATATTCGGGCTGGAACTCCATGATCACGTCGGGCGCTTCGCCGGCGGCCAGCCAGAGGTTGTAGTTGGAATAGGTGGAGCCGCGGGGGCAGGCCACGAAGTCAACCTTCACGGGAGAATTTTCGTTGATCCAACGGGTCGCCCAGTTGTCTTCATAGGTGCCCTGATCGGCGGGAACCTGCGCGCGGTCCAGAATGGTCACGCGGATGGTGGGGCGATTGTCTTCCTCAGCCATGGTGGGGATGGCGACCATGGTCAGCAGCATCGCCAGGGCCAGGACAAGAGCCAGGTACTTCTTCATAAAGAGGAACCTCCTTTTTATTTTTCGGCGCTGTCGTTTTCCGGCAACGCAGAAATTCGATGAATGGGTGGGGCGCATGCCCCGGGGCGGAAAATCAGCCCTTGATTGCGCCGATCATTACGCCCTTTACGAAATACTTCTGCAGGAAGGGATACACGCACATGATGGGCAGCGTGGCAATCACGATGGCCGCGCCCTGAACGGATTCGCTGGCCATGGGCTGCATCATGGCGTCGTTGGAGTCCAGCTGCACCTGATTCATCACGTCGTTAACCTTGCTGACCACTTCATGCAGCACCTGCTGGAGCACCTTCAGGCCGGACTTGGAAATGTACAGCGTCACGTTGAAATAGCTGTTCCAGAAGCCCACGGCGTAAAACAGGGTGATGGTGGCAATGGAAGGGACAGACAGGGGCAGGGCAATGCTCCAGAGGATGCGCAGGTCGTTGGCCCCGTCGATGAGGGCACTCTCCTCCAGCGAATCGGGCAGGGCGGAGAAGAACGTTTTCATCACCAGCATGTTCCAGGTGGAAATGGCGCTGGGCAGCCAGATGGCCCAATAGGTGTTCATCAGGCCCAGGTCCTTAATCAGCAGGAAGTTGGGGATCAGACCGGCGTTGACGATCATGGTGAACGTGATCACGCCCAGGAACACCGTGCGGCCATACAGCCGCTTCTTGGACAGGGAATACGCGGTGCAGATGGTGCAGAACATGCTGATGGCCGTGCCCACCACCGTGAGCACCACGGTGTTTTTGATAGCCAGGAAAATCGGCGTGGTTTTCACCACCTGCACGTAGGTGTTCGTGGTGAATTCCACCGGCCAGATGCCCACCTCGTTGGACACCACGGCCCGCTCGCTGGAGAAGGAAAGGGCGATAATGTTCAGCAGGGGGAAGATCATTGTCAGGGCCACCAGCGTGACCAGCACGTACATCACGGCCTCAAAGACCTTTTCCCCCCGGCCCTGGATCACGCCGGAGGCCTTCTTTTTCTTTTTCGCAATCGCAGTCATTTTCTTTCTCCTCCTTCCTTACCAGATGCCGTCGCCGGTGAGCCGCTTGGAAATGGCGTTGGTGCTCAGCAGCAGAATCGCGGAAACCACAGACTGGAACAGGCCGCAGGCCGTGGTAAGGGAATACTGGGTTTTCAGCACGCCCTGGCGGTAGATGTAGGTGGAGAACACGTCGGCCACCTCGCGCACCACGTCGTTGGACAAAAGCAGCACCGGCTCCATGCCCACGTCCATCATGCCGCCCATGCGCAGGATCAGCTGAATCACGATGGTGGGCACCAGGCAGGGGATGGTGATGGAGATGGTCTGGCGGAACTTGCTGGCGCCATCGATGATGGCCGCCTCATACAGCTGGGGATCGATGCCGGTAATGGCCGCCAGATAAATGATGGTACCCCAGCCCACTTCCTTCCAGATGCCGGAAATAATGAACACCGTGGGCCACCATTTGGTTTCCGTCAGGAAGTAAATGCCCTCCGTGGAGCCGCTGATGGCCTTGTAAAGCTGGTTGACCGCCCCGTGAGAGGGCGAGAGCAGGTTGGAAATCATGCCCGCCAGAATCACCCAGGAGAAGAAGTGGGGGATGTATACCACCGACTGCATCACCCGCTTATACCGCTGGCTGCGCAGCTCGTTGAGCATCAGCGCCAGAATAATGGGCGCGGGGAAGCCGAAGATCACGCTGTAGATATTCAGCAGCAGCGTGTTGCGGAACACCCGGGAAAACATGCTGGATTTGAACAGCCGCTGGAAATACTTCGTGCCCACCCATTCGCTGCCGCCGATGCCCAGGTTGATCTTGTAATCCTTAAAGGCAATCTGCACGCCATACATGGGCGCGAACTTGAAGATGATGAAATAGAGGATTGCCGGAATCAGCAGCAGATAGAGATACCGATCCCGCCACAGCAGCTTCCGAACCTTCGTTTTCCGCGGATGCCTCAGCGGGTCATGCACCAGAACTTCCTGTTTTTGCACTTTTACCACTCCATTTCTCATCTGTCCAAAAATCTATTTATTCTTCAATTCCCTTCTACTTTTTCGATTATAAACATTTCATGCATGAAACACAAGTGGAATATTTTGCTTTATACATGTCATTTCTTGCTTTGCGCAGAGTGGTAAAACAGTTGCTGCAATTTTTTAGCCTAAATGCTGGAATATTACCGTTGCTTTTTCTCTTATATCGCCAAATGAACCAAATTTTTATTCAAGCCGCCGCTTCCCTGTTTCCATGTTCCGGCATTCTCGCTTTACTTTTTGAATTTCTTGTTGTATCATAAAATGGCGGCTGAAGGGAGGCGAAACGCATGGCCAACAACTGGGCAGAATTTGCCCCGGATCTGGTTTCCCATGAGTTTGAAATCTATGATAACGTCACCACCGGCATGAACATGCCCACGTTCCACGGCCATAGCTTTTATGAATTTCGCTTTATCAGCCAGGGCCGCGTGACCCATTACAGCGAAAATTCCGTTTGCGAACTGGGGCCGGGAGATATTTCCGTCATGCCGCCCAGCGTGTTTCACCGCGTCGTGTTTGAGCCGCCCAAGGAAGGAATCAACAAATACAGCCGGATTCTGTTGTATGTCTCCGTTCCGTTTATGCGCTATCTGGAAACCGATCAGTTCAAGATCAGCGAGGTGTTTAACGCCTTCGGCTATCCCGGCGACCGGCATCTGCATCTGGAAATGCCCGAGCTGGACGCCCTTTACCACCCGCTTCAGCAAATCGTTCGGGCCGACCGGGATGATGATCCCCTGCAGCATCTGCAAAACCGGGCGCAGATCATGCTGGTGCTTTCCCGGCTGGCCGAATACATTGCCCGCAATGACACGCCGGCCCGCACGGCGGAGGATTCGGCACTGGTTCCCCGGGTGATCGCATATATTAACGCGAATCTGGATGATAATCTGTCGCTGGACAGCCTGTCCGCCCGCTTTTTCGTGAGCAAGTTTTATTTATCCCATCGCTTTAAGGAATACACCCGGCTGTCCCTCCACCAATACGTGCTGATCCGCCGGATGATGCACGCGCAAAAGCTTCTGCGCGCCGGGGAAAGCCCCACCGCCGTGGCCGCGGCCTGCGGCTATCGAGAATACTCCAGCTTTTATAAAGCCTTCCTGCGGGAAACTGGCAAAACGCCCCGGGATTTTGAATAATCCCCCGACCCTGCCGGCCATGCGCCGGCTTTTTGATTGGATGGGCATGCTACGGCCAGACGGGCATCGCCGCCCTCTCTTGCACAAATGCCGCAGGCCGAATGAAAAGGCAAATGCTCCGCGCCTGGAGCTCCAACGTGCCAAAAACGAAAACGCAGCTCCGATCATCGGAACTGCGTTTTCTGGGTGGCACCCCCAATGGGATTCGAACCCATGTTTCCGCCTTGAGAGGGCGGCGTCCTAGGCCTCTAGACAATGGAGGCAAAAATGGCTGGGGAACAAGGATTTGAACCTTGACAATACGAGTCAGAGTCGTAGGTGCTGCCGTTACACCATTCCCCAA
>CAKTWP010000034.1 GCA_934630705.1 uncultured Clostridia bacterium
CGGCCAGATCGAAATCCCCATCCTGACTGAGCCGATCACCCTGGAAGCATCCCCAAAGCAAAGGAAAACCGCGTAGCTACATCGACTACGCGGTATCCCCAAGGATTAGTTCCTTATGAATGGAAACCCTTGATTTTCAACGGTTCTCTTTGTTTGGTGGAGGTGAGGAGAATCGAACTCCTGTCCGAAGATTCAGGACCACAGTTTTCTCCGAGCGCAGGCAAGGTTTTAGGATTCCCGCCGCCGGCCGCCCCTTGCCGGGCTTCCGGAATTGGTAGCTTCATGGTGCCGGGCTATGGCAAAGCTTACATAGCCCCGTTCCCTACTTTTTTGACGCCGGTGGCCTGCGCCGTAGGCAGCTCAGGGCCGACGCGCTGCATTAAGCAGCGAAAGCGTACTGATTATTGTCAGTTAATTTTAAGTTCCCCGTTTTTACGCGGCCAGGGTCCGCGGCTCGCTTACCATGCCCCCGATGATCCCCGTCGAAACCAGTGCACCCCCTTGTCAATGGCGCGGCTTAATCGCCGCGATTGCCCCGCATCGCCCGCTCCATTTCGCGCTTGGCGTCCTTCTGCGCTTCGCTGGCCCGTTTGTCGTGGAGATGCTTACCCACGCACAATCCCAGGCTCAGCTTCATTCGCCCGTCCTTGAGATACACGTCCAGCGGCACCAGCGCATAGCCCTGCCGCTGCACCTGCGCGCCCAGCTTGCGAATTTCGCTTTTATGCAGCAACAGGCGCTTTGGACGCAGGGGATCGGTATTGAAAATGTTTCCCTGCTCGTAAGGGCTGATATGCATGCCCTCCACGAAAATCTGTCCATCCCGCACCATGGCGTAGCTTTCCTTCAGGTTCACCCGCCCCTGACGCATGGACTTGACTTCCGTGCCCTTGAGCTCGATGCCGCATTCGATGCTTTCCTCGATAAAGAAATCATGGCGCGCCTTGCGGTTTTGGGCAACGGGCTTGATTCCCAGCATTTTGGCCATGCGGCACGCCTCCTTTCTGTATCCGGATATATAGTATAGCATATTTGCGGGGAAAATGCAACGGCTGATGGAAAGGAACAGATGCATACGCCGCCGAAGGACTGGCGGCATGAAAAAAGGGGACAGGCCGAATCGTCTGTCCCCGAAAATACGGACTGGAGAGGAATGGGCAATCAGGAACCGGCGGGATAATCGCCCTCGAAGAGCACCCGCTGGGTGGCGGGGCCGGCCACGCCATCCACCTTCAGGCCCTGAGAACGCTGGAACGCCTTCACGGCATTGGCCGTGCCCTCGCCGTAATAGCCGTCCACGGATCCGCTGAAATAGCCTTCGTTTTTCAGCGCCCGCTGAAGCCGCTCAACCGGCGTGCCGTAATGGCCCCGCTGCAGGGTGATATAATCGCCGCTGGGATCGGGGGTAACGCGCACGTACGTGTTTTCCGGCAATGGCGTGGCGGTGGGTCGGGGGGTGGCCCGTTTGCCGCTGGTGGGCTTAGGCGTATTCGTGGCGGAAGCGGCAGCGGCCGTCTTGGCATTGCCGGAGAACATCAGGTTCAGGGTGTCGCCGCCCGCAGCGCCGTCTGCCTTCAGGCCGTTGCCCTTCTGGAACGCTTTCACCGCGTCCGCCGTGCTGGATCCGAAGGAGCCGTCCACGGAGCCCTTATAATAGCCCAGATTCTTCAGCTTCTGCTGCATCACCCGCACGGCCTTGCCCTCGCTGCCTTCCTTGAGGGTAACGCCGATCACGCCAACCGCCGTGGAGGTGGACTTGGCGCGGGAGGAATACAGGGCCTTGAGGGTATCCGGGCCCGCGATGCCATCGGAATAGGAGCAATTGCGCTTCTGGAACGCAATCACGCCGGCCTCGGTGGCCTGACCGAACTTGCCGTTGGCGGAACCGGCCAGATAACCCAGGGTGATCAGCCGCTCCTGCATCTGGGTGACCTTCTGGCCGGAATCGCCCAGGCGCAGATAGGTGTTTTCGGAATAGGCAGGCGTGGCGGTGGGCCGGGACGTGGGAGAAGCAGTGGGCTTCATGGTGGCTTTGGCCGTGGTCAGCTTGGCCATGGTGGCGTTTCCTACCTTGCCGTCCACCGTCAGGCCGTACTGCTTCTGGAACGCACGGACGGCTGCCTCGGTGGCGTCGCCAAAATCGCCGTCGGCGCTGCCCTTCAGGAAGCCCAGCTCCTTGAGCTTTTTCTGCACCTCGCGCACCGCTTCGCCCTTGGAGCCCTTCTTCAGCGCGCCCTGGGGCGTGGGGGAGGGGGTAGCGGACGTGGGGGGCTGGGTCACCGGCGCCAGCGTGGCATGGCCGATGGTGGTGATGGGCTGAACGGTGGTCCAGTTATTCACGCCGGAAGTCGGCAGCGTCACCACACCGCCGCCGCCGATGCTGGGATTGGCGCTATCCGTGGGGGCGATGGTGGGCGTGACAGTAGGCGTTGCGGTGGAGGGGTTATATTCGGGAAAATCCACCGTCCCGCCCTGATTGTTATTGGCAGGGATATCTGGCGTCACATAGCAGCCGCTCAGCAACAGCGGCAATGCGATCAGCATCGCTACCAGAAGCAGTTTCAGCGCACGGGCGTGTTTCATGGGGGTTCATCCTTCCTTCCCTGGAGCGCGTGTGCGCTCCTTCTATTTATATAGACGAATAAAACGGGGAATTTGTTCCGCACAATTGGAAATAATTTATAGGGGAACCGCCGCCATCCCGCAAATCGCGAGAAGGCTGGCCCGGGCCGAAAGCCGTCAGATGAAGGGTGGCCCGCCAGCCAGGCGTATTTTTTTCCCTCTATAGCATATCATAAATTGCCCCTGAATACAATCACTTTCCCGCCGACAGATTGCGCCATTTCTGCAAAAATTTTTCGCAAAACCTATTGACAACCGGAAAATGTGTGATACAATATCATCGAAGGTCAAAGAAAGTCAGAATTTCTAAAGCCTTCCTTCCTGAACAAACCAACCCGAAATGAGGGATGAACAATGTCCAACAATCAGTACACGCAAAAATCCATGGAGGCCATTGCCCTGGCCCAGCGCATCGCTGCGGAGCGGGGGCATCAGCAATTGGAGCAGGCCCATCTGCTTTCTGCGCTGCTGACCCTGCCGGAGGGACTGATTCCCCAGCTGCTCACGAAAATGGGCTGCTCGGCCGAAACGCTGAACAAGGGCGCGGAAGCCATCATGAACAAGCTGCCCCAGGTGCGCGGCATGGCCCGGGAGGAGGGCAAAGTCTATGTGTCCTCTGAGCTGGATAAAGCCCTGCGCACCGCTGCCGATGAAGCGGCCCGGATGAAGGACGAATATATTTCCGTGGAGCATCTGTTCCTGGCGCTGATCAAGGACGCGGATAAAGACGTGTCCGCCCTTCTGCGTCAGAACAATATTACAGAGCCGGCGTTTTTAAGCGCCCTGTCCGCTGTGCGCGGCGCGGCCCGGGTGACCAGCCAGAGCCCGGAGGATACCTACGACGCGCTGGCCAAATACGGCACCGATCTGGTGGAGCAGGCCCGGAAGGGGAAGCTGGATCCTGTGATCGGCCGAGACAGCGAAATCCGAGACGTGATTCGCATCCTGTCCCGAAAGACGAAAAACAACCCCGTGCTGATCGGCGAGCCCGGCGTGGGCAAAACCGCCATTGCCGAAGGGCTGGCGCTGCGGATCGTCCGCGGCGACGTGCCCGATTCCCTGAAGGATCGCTCCGTGTTTTCGCTGGACATGGGCGCGCTGATTGCCGGCGCGAAATTCCGGGGCGAATTTGAAGAGCGGCTCAAGGCCGTGCTGGCGGAGATCAAAAAGAGCGAAGGCAAGATCATCCTCTTTATTGATGAGCTGCATACTATCGTGGGTGCGGGCAAAACCGAGGGCTCCATGGACGCGGGCAATCTGCTCAAGCCCATGCTGGCTCGGGGCGAGCTGCACTGCATCGGCGCCACCACTCTGGACGAATACCGCAAGTACGTGGAAAAGGACGCGGCTTTGGAGCGCCGGTTCCAGCCGGTGATGGTGAATGAGCCCACGGTGGAGGATACTATCTCCATCCTGCGCGGCCTGAAGGAACGCTATGAGGTGTTCCACGGCGTGAAGATTCAGGATGGCGCGCTGATCGCCGCCGCCACCCTGTCCAACCGCTATATCACCGATCGTTTCCTGCCCGACAAGGCTATCGACCTGGTGGACGAAGCCTGCGCCATGATCCGCACGGAAATGGATTCCATGCCCACTGAGCTGGACGACATCCGCCGCCGGATTATGCAGCACGAAATAGAGGAAGCGGCCCTGAAGAAGGAAACCGATCCCCTGTCCCAGGAGCGGCTGAACGTCATCCATAAGGAACTGAGCGACATGCGCGAGCAGTTCAACGAGATGAAGACCCGCTGGGAAAACGAAAAGAACGAAATTGGCAAGGTGCAGAAGCTGCGCGAGGAAATCGAGCAGGTGAACGCCCAGATCGAACAGGCCGAGCGCAAATATGATCTGACCCGGGCGGCCGAGCTGAAATATGGCCAACTGCCCAAGCTGAAAGAAGAACTGGCCGAGGCCGAAAAGGAAAGCCCCAACAAGGCCACGCTGCTGCGGGATAAGGTCACCGAGGAGGAGATCGCCCGGATTGTGGCCCGGTGGACGGGCATTCCTGTGAGCAAGCTGATGGAAGGCGAGCGGGAGAAGCTGCTGCGGCTGCCCCAGGTGCTTCATCAGCGGGTAATCGGCCAGGACGAGGCCGTCACGGCGGTCAGCGAAGCCATTCTGCGCTCCCGTGCCGGTGTGGCGGATGAAAACCGGCCCATTGGCTCCTTCCTGTTCCTGGGCCCCACGGGCGTGGGCAAGACGGAGCTGGCCAAGGCGCTGGCGGAAGCCCTGTTTGACGATGAAAAGAACATCGTGCGCATTGATATGACCGAATACATGGAGAAATTCTCCGTGTCCCGGCTCATTGGCGCACCTCCCGGATACGTGGGCTATGAGGAAGGCGGCCAGCTTACCGAAGCGGTTCGCCGCCGGCCTTACTCGGTGGTGCTCTTTGACGAAATGGAAAAGGCGCATCCCGATGTGTTCAATATCCTGCTGCAGATTCTGGATGACGGCCGCGTGACCGACAGCCAGGGCCGTACCGTGGATTTCCGCAACACCATTCTGATTATGACCAGCAATCTGGGCTCCAGCCAGATTCTGGAGGGCATTGATGAGAATGGCCGGCTGTCTGACGCGGCCAAGGCCTCCGTGCAGAAGCTGCTCAAGACCCAGTTCCGGCCCGAGTTCCTGAACCGAATCGACGATACCGTCATGTTCACGCCGCTGACCAAGGCGCAGGTGCGGTCCATTGTGGATCTGCTGCTGGAGCGGCTGCGCGGGCGGCTGAAGGATAAGCAGCTGTCGCTGCGGCTGACGGATGCGGCCTTTGATAAGCTGATGGATCTGGGCTATGATCCCATCTACGGCGCACGGCCCATGAAGCGCGTGCTCCAGAGCCGGATCGAAACCCTGGTTGCCCGGAAGCTGATTGCAGGCGATATCCTCCCCGGCCAGACGATCCTCATCGATGTCTCCGGCGACGATTTTATCGCCACGACGACGGAATAATACAGAGCATTGCTCGCAAGCAAAATGGCCCTGCGTGTTACGCGCAGGGCCATTTTTAATACCATGCAACCTTTTTCCCGGCAGCCCGTTCGCGGATCACAAGCACTGGGTTGCAGTAAGAAGTTCGGATGATAGAATAATCATAATTTCTATGATTGCGCAGCAAAGCAGTGTCAAATCCCGGACAACAATGGAGAAAAGGCACAAAGTCATGCTTTTCTTTATCACAAAAACCAAGCAATACCATCCAGTAATGAATGAGCGCATCCAACATCTGCGGATTTTTCTGCTCCTGCAAATCAAATGCGACATCAAAGCCGACTTGCTCCGCCAAAGGCTCGCCGTTCAGGGAAAGCCACGGATTGCCGTTGTGCTCAAGCAGTACAGCCAGAGAATCAGCTGCGACATAGCCGTTATCAATATAGCGAAGCTCATACATCAGATTGTCTTCATCCTGCGCCTCATGAACGATTTGATTTGGATTCATGCCGGCTTTCAGCAGCAAGGCAAGCTTGCGCGGCATTTGGAAAGAGGGAAAGTCAGGATTGACGCTGCCAGAGGAATTGGGCGTGGATAAAGACGCGTCCATCATTTCAAAGCCGCATTCATCCACATAGAGGAAGGCGGCGGCGCCAAGATCATCGGGAGAAAAGCGTTCAGCGGACAGTGCATGCTCTAAGGCAGACAAATCATGTGCACGCAATAAAGCGCATAGTCTGCGAACTGATTCTGAGCAGTCCAAAGCATTTTTCTCCTTCCGATATTATTCCTCCGCCGCTTCCGCCCAGGCTTCCTCCGCCTGCTCCCAGGCGGTATAAGCATCGGTCAGCTGCTCCTTCAGCCGCTGGTATTCTTTGGCGGCGGCAGCGGCCTTTTCCGGCACGGCGTACACTTCCGCCGTGGCCATCAGCGCTTCCTGGGCAGCCACGGCTTCCTCGGCCCGGGCCACGGCCTGCTCAGCCAGCCCCACAGCGTCCTTGAGCGCCTTGCGCTGCTCCTTGGCCAGGCGCAGCCTGCGCTTTTCCTTGCCGGCTTCGGTGCGGGTCATATCCGCAAAGCGCGGGTCCTGCCCCTGCTGGCTTTCCTCCCATTGCAGCCGCGCCTGGTAATCGTCAAAATTGCCCAGATATTCCCTGACCCCGTCGGGAGAGAGCACAACCACCTTCGTGGCAAAGCGATTGATGAAATAGCGGTCATGGGACACGGCCAGAATCGTGCCGCCGAAATCCTCCAGCGCATCCTCCAATACTTCCCGGCTGTCCATGTCCAGATGGTTGGTGGGCTCGTCCAGCAGCAAAAAATTATCCTTGCGCAGCATCAGCTCCGTCAGCGCCACCCGGCCTTTTTCTCCGCCGGACAGGGTGCGGATGGGAGAAAACACATCCTCGCCCGTAAACAGAAACAGCCCCAGCGCGCCCCGAACCTGCGCCTGATCCATCCGCGGAAACCGATCCCAGACCTCGTCCAGCACGGTTTTTTCCGGGTGAAGGGTCTTTTGCTGCTGATCGTAATACCCCACGTCCACATTCGCGCCCCAGCGAATCGTGCCGGTATCCGGCGTTTCCTCGCCCACCAGACATTTGAGCAGCGTGGTTTTGCCGATACCGTTGGGCCCGATCAGCGCCACCCGGTCGCCGGCGCGGAGATTCAGATCCAGATGCTGAAACAGCGTGCGGCTGCCAAAGCCCTTGCTCAGATCCCGGATGGCGATCACGTCGTCCCCGGTGCGGCGCTTGGCCTCGAAATGGAAGCGCACCTGATGTTCATCCTCGGGCCGTTCCAGACGTTCGATTTTTTCCAGCCGCTTTTCCCGGCTTTCCGCCGCCTTAATGGATTTTTCCCGATTGAAGGAGCGATATCGGGCGATAATGGCTTCCTCCCGGGCGATGAGCTTTTGCTGCTGTTCCCAGGCCCGCATGCGGCTTTCAAAGCGTTCGGTGCGCTGGGCCATATAGCGGGAATAGTTGCCGTCGTATTGCTCCGCCGTGCCCAGCAGCAGCTCGGTCATATGGGTGCATACCCGGTCCAGAAAATACCGGTCATGGGAAACCAGAATCACTGCGCCCTTATATTCGGCCAGGTAATTTTCCAGCCAGTCCAAAGCGGCCAGATCCAGATGATTGGTGGGCTCGTCCAGCAGCAGCAGATCTGGCTTTTGCAGCAGCAGCTTGGCCAGACACAGCCGGGTCAGCTCGCCGCCCGAAAGCAGGGTGGCGGGCTGATCGTATTGCTCCTTGCGAAAGCCCAGCCCGGCGAGCACCCCCTGCACGGAGGAGCGCCAGCCATAGCCGTCCCCCTTTTCAAAGGCATCGCTGAGCCGGGCATAGCTGTCGCCCAGGCGGCCCAGCTCCGTTTCGTCCTGCGCCTGCGCCATCTGCGCTTCCAGCGCCCGCAGCTTTTCTTCCATGGCAAACACCGGGGCATACACCGCTTTGAGCTCGTCAAACACGGTGGCTCCGGACTGGGGGACATATTGCTGCTCCATGTAGCCCATCCGCAATCCCTTGAGCAGGGATACGGAGCCGCCGTCTGGCTGCTCCTTGCCCGCCAGAATCCGCAGCAGGGTGGTTTTGCCGCAGCCGTTCACGCCGACCAGGCCCATCCGCTGCCGGTCCTGCAGGGTGAAGGATACATCCTTGAGCACCACGTTGCCGCCAAAGGCCTTATGGAGATTTTGAACCGTTAAAATAATCATGGCATTTTATCCTACTTTATCATGTTTGCAGGAGAGACTGAAGAAATCCGCTTGCCCGTTCACGCAAAGAAAGGGCTGACAGGCAAACCGTCAGCCCCGAGAAAACCCTTTTTATGCGTCAGCCAACGATGAGCATCACCAGGGCCAGCGCCACGAAAATGCCCGCAGAGATCTTGGTGGCCAGCGCCAGCTTGCCTTCCAGGGTAGCGTTCTTATTCTTGCCAAAGAAAGTTTCGCTGCCGCCGGTGATGGCGCCCATGCCATCGGAATCGCTGGACTGAAGCAGAACGGTCACGATCATCACGAGGGACGAAATAACCAGCAGAATGTTCAGCACAATTGTCATTGCAATCCTTACCTCCTTGAAATCAACGCACAAATGATTTTAGCATACATCCGCGCAAATTACAAGCATACCTGGAAAAAAATTCGTCTTTTTCGGGAGAAATAACGCGGTTTGAGGGCAACGGGTTATTCGGCAGGAACTTCGTCCCGGGAAATGCCGGTTTTGTTTTGCAGCCAGCGGCCCGAGAAGAAGAACCACACGGCCAGCGTCAGTGCCGCCACCGACGCCGCAGGCCCCGCCAGCCCCACGCCCGGCAGCCCCCAGCCCGCCGTCTTGCCCAGCAGCACCGCCACCGGGATGCGCAGCAGCAGCGAGGAAATAGAGGCGGTGAGCAGAGTGAAGAAGGTGTGGCCCGCACCCATGATCAGGCCGTTGATGCAGAACAGCACCGGCACCAGCAGATAATCGAAGCTGAACGTGCGCATATAGGCCACGCCGTTGGAGACGGTTTCCGGGTTCTGATCGAAAATGCTGATGATTTCCGCCGGGAAAAGCTGCACCAGCGCAAATACGCATACGTTAATGGCCAAAGCAATGATTAGCCCCACACCCAGGCTCTTTTTCGCCCGGTCATAGAAGCCCGCGCCAATATTCTGGGCCGCGAACGCGCTGACGGAGGAGGACATGGCCACTGCCGGCAGAATGGCGAACGAATTGAATTTGCCAACCACGCCCACCGCTGCGGAAGCCACGTATCCGCCAATGGAATTGACCATGGCCGTCATCACCAGAAAGGACACGTTAACAATAATGCTCTGCACCGAGGAGGGAATGCCCAGGCGCACCATGGTGGCCAGCTTGTTTTTCACAATGCGGAAGGAGGAAAGCCTGAAATCGAAAATAAATTTCGAGCGGCTCAGATACCAGGCGGCCAGCATCAGGCTTACGGCCTGAGCGATGATGGTGGCCCAGGCTGCGCCGGCTGCGCCCATGCCCAGCCCCTTGACCATCCACAGATCCAGCCCGATATTGACCACGCAGGCTACGCCCACAAAGATCAGCGGCCGCACCGAATCGCCCATGCCCCGCTGGATGGAGCTGATGGCGTTATAGCCGAAAATAAACAGCGTGCCCAGCAGGCAGATGTTCAGATACTCCTTGGCGTAGCCAAAGGATTCCTCCGGCGTGCTCAGCAGGCGCAGGATGGGGCCGGACAGCGCGATCATCGCCACCGTCAGCACCACGCCCAGCAGCGCCAGCACGGAAAACATGGTGCCCACGGTTTCGGATGCGTCCCCGGGCTTCTTCGCACCGATATATTGCCCCACCATCACCGTGCCTGCCACTGTCAGCCCGCTGACCATCATGGCCACCAGATTGGTGATCTGGCTGCCGATGTTCACGCCCGAAAGAATGGCCGTGCGGGTCGCCGCGTCCGCCGCGGAAAAATTGCCCACCACCCACATGTCCACCGCGCCGTAGAGCGCCTGGAGCACGTTGGAAAGCAGAAACGGAATGCAGAAGGATACCAGTTCCCGGCCGATGGGGCCTTGGGTGAAATCGTGCTGCAGCTTGCTCATGGGGGAGAAGTCATTCCTTTCTGATGCGGTAATCATGAATTGAAAATAACAATCCAATTTAATATGATACAACAGAAAAAAACAGAAGGCAATGGAAAAATAAGAAAAAAACATACCGTTCTTTTTGCGGGCTGCAAAGAGCTTGACTGGGTGAAATTTGTCCCAGGCAAAAGGCGAAATATTAACCAGATTTGAAAAAAACGTCGGCTTTCAGCGAAATTAGTACGTGCATTATCGAAAGAAATATGCTATGATAGCAAATGGCATATCGGGTATATACAAGGGTATATGCATTGGTATAGTCGGATTATTGCAAGGCTACATTACAAGGAGGTCTTATCCCGTCATGCAAGACAAGTATGAACAGCTCCGTCAGGTCATTGCCGAGCTGAAGGATCAGCCCGGCGCACTGATGCCTGTGCTGCAGAAGGCGCAGGGCATCTTTGGGTGCGTGCCCATGGACGTGCAGAAGATCATCGCGGAGGGCCTGGGCGTCACGCTGAGCGAGGTATACGGCGTGGCCACGTTCTATGCCCAGTTCACCCTGCAGCCCAGCGGCAAATATGTGATCAGCGTCTGTCTGGGCACGGCCTGCTATGTGAAGGGCTCCCAGAAGGTGCTGGACAAGCTCAGCGAGGTGCTCAACGTGCCTATCGGCAAGACCACCGCCGACGGCCTGTTCACCCTGAACCCCACCCGCTGCCTGGGCGCCTGCGGCCTGGCTCCTGTTATGACCATCAACGAAGAAGTGTACGGCCGGCTGACGCCCGACGATATCCCCGGCATCATCGCTAAGTACCGGGCGAAGGAACAGGCGTAACGCATGCGCGATTGGTCCCTGCATCTGATGGATCTGGCGCAAAACAGCGTACGGGCCGGAGCGCGGCGCATTGCGCTTGACGTGACGCTGGACAGCCGGGGCATGCTGACGATGCAGATTTGGGACGATGGCGCGGGCATGGACGCGGAAACGCTGGCCCGGGCGGAAAGCCCCTTTGAAACCGGCCGGGATAGCCGGCGGTTTGGCCTGGGCCTTCCGCTGATGGGGGAAAGCTGCCGCCTGGCGGGCGGCGAAATGCGCCTGTCAAGCCGGCCGGGGCAGGGGACGACCCTGACGGCCACGGCGGATACCCATCGGCCTGACTGCCTGCCCCTGGGGGATTTGGCCGCCACGTTTTGCGCGCTGGCCGCCGTCCATCCGCAGGGCCCGGATTTTTCCCTGCATTGCCAATCGCCTCAGGGCGAGGCGCAATGGGATACCCGGGAGATGAAGCGGGCGTATGGGGATCCAAACGCCCTTTGGGCGCCGGAAGTGACAGCGTGGATGCGTGCATCCATACAGGAAGATATCCAACCGATTTTTGGAGGTGTGATCCTATGAAATCTCTGGCTGAACTGGAAGCCATCCGTCAAAAGACGCTGAACTGCATCAATCTGCGCCGGGAAGACGCGGCGGAGCTGGTTCGCGTGGTGGTTGGCATGGGCACCTGCGGCATTGCGGCCGGGGCCCGGCCTGTGATGCTGGCCTTTATGGACGAAGTGGGCAAGCGCGGGCTGCGCAACGTGACCATTTCCCAGATGGGCTGCGCGGGCAATTGCGAACTGGAGCCTGTGGTGGATGTGTATCTGCCGGGCAAGGACAAGGTGACCTATGTGCATATGACCCCTGAAAAAGTGGCGCGGGTGATGGACGAGCATATCGAAAAAGGCCAGCCCGTGGCGGAATACATGATCGGCGGGGCCGAGAAATAAGCGGATTTCAGCAAGCTTCTTGATGTAGGAGGAATTGCCCATGGAAACTTATCGCGCTCATGTGCTTTGCTGCGGCGGTACGGGCTGCACGTCGTCCGGCTCCGCCCAGCTGATTCAGCGCTTTGAAGAAAAGCTCAAGGAAGCGGGCCTGGACAAGGAAGTCAAGGTTGTGCGCACGGGCTGCTTCGGCCTGTGCGAGGCCGGCCCGGTGGTGATCGTTTATCCCGAAGGCACGTTCTATTCCCGGGTCAAGGTGGACGATGTGGACGAAATCGTCACCGAGCATCTGCTCAAGGGCCGCAAGGTGGAGCATCTGGTGTATACCGATCACGCCACCCACGAACAGAACGCCAACAAGTCCCTGCAGGACATCAATTTCTATAAGCATCAGCATCGCGTTGCGCTGCGCAACTGCGGCGTGATCGATCCGGAAAATATCGATGAATATCTGGCCTTCGACGGCTACAAGGCGCTGGAAAAGGCGCTGCTGACCATGACCCGGGAAGAAGTGATCGACGAGATTCTCAAATCCGGGCTGCGGGGCCGGGGCGGCGGCGGCTTCCCCACGGGCCTGAAATGGAAGTTTACCTATAATTCTCAGGCGGATCAGAAATATGTGGCCTGCAACGCTGACGAGGGCGACCCCGGCGCGTTCATGGACCGTTCCGTGCTGGAGGGCGATCCCCACGCCGTGATCGAGGCCATGGCCATCGCCGGCTATGCCATCGGCGCGTCCGAGGGCTATGTATATGTCCGCGCTGAATATCCCATCGCGGTGAAGCGCCTGGAAATCGCCATCAATCAGGCCCGGGAATACGGCCTGCTGGGCAAGGGCATTTTCGGCACCAGCTTTGATTTCGACATTCATATCCGTCTGGGTGCGGGCGCGTTCGTCTGCGGCGAAGAAACGGCCCTGATGCGCTCCATTGAGGGCATGCGCGGCGAGCCCACGCCCCGGCCTCCCTTCCCGGCGGTGAAGGGCCTGTTTGCCAAGCCTACCATGCTCAACAACGTGGAAACCTATGCCAACGTGCCCCAGATTATCCTGAACGGCGCGGACTGGTTCGCTTCCATGGGCACCGAGAAGAGCAAGGGCACCAAGGTGTTCGCCCTGGGCGGCAAGATCAATAATACCGGCCTGGTGGAAGTGCCCATGGGCACCCCCCTGCGCACCATTATTTACGACATCGGCGGCGGCATCCCCAACGGCAAGAAATTCAAGGCCGTGCAGACCGGCGGCCCCTCCGGCGGCTGCCTGCCCGCTCAGCTGCTGGATACCCCCGTGGATTATGACAACCTGATCGCGGCCGGCTCCATGATGGGCTCCGGCGGCATGATCGTCATGGACGAAGATAACTGCATGGTGGATATCGCCCGGTTCTTCCTGGACTTCACCGTGGACGAGAGCTGCGGCAAGTGCGCGCCCTGCCGCATCGGCACCCGCCGGATGCTGGAAATTCTCCAGCGCATCGTGAAGGGCCAGGGCCAGGAAGGCGATATTGAGAAGCTGGAGCATCTGGCCAAGACCATCAAGGCTACCGCGCTGTGCGGCCTGGGCCAGACCGCGCCCAACCCCGTGCTCTCCACCCTCAAATTCTTCCGGGATGAATACGAGGCCCATATCCGCGACAAGAAGTGCCCGGCCCATCATTGCCAGGCGCTGCTGCAGTATGTGATCACCGATAAGTGCCGCGGCTGCACCGCCTGCGCCCGGGTTTGCCCCGCCGGCGCCATCACCGGCGAAGTGAAGCAGCAGCATCAGATCGATCCCAACAAGTGCCTCAAGTGCGGCGCGTGCATGGAAAAGTGCCGCTTTGGCGCGATCTCCAAGATTTGATTCGTGCGAGGAGGAATTGTAAATGGAAAACTTCATCACCCTTACGATTGACGGCGTAAAGGTTGAGGTGCCCGCCGGCACGACCGTTTTGGAGGCTGCCAAAAAGGCTGGCATCAATATCCCCACCCTGTGCTACCTCAAGGATGTGAACGCTATCGGCGCATGCCGGATGTGCGTGGTGAATGCCGGCGGCCGCGCGCTGCAGGCTGCCTGCGTGCTGCCCGCCGCGGAGGGCATGGTGGTTAAGACCAACACCCCCGAGATCCGCGAGTATCGCAAGACCCTGCTGGAGCTGGTGCTCTCCGCCCATGAGAAAAAGTGCCTCACCTGCGTGCGCTCCACCAATTGCGAGCTGCAGAATCTGTGCCGCGAGCTGGGCGTGGAAGACGGCGACGCTTTCAAGGGCTCCCAGAACGTGTATGACATTGACGACGCGTCTCCCTCCATCGTGCGGGACAACAATAAGTGCATCCTGTGCCGCCGCTGCGTGGCCACCTGCGCCAAGGTGCAGCAGATCGGCGTGATCGGCGCGGTGAACCGTGGGTTCATCACCTCTATCGAGTCCCCTTGGAACCTGAAGCTGGCGGACATGGCCTGCATCAACTGCGGCCAGTGCATCACTGCCTGCCCCGTGGGTGCGCTGTATGAAAAGGACAGCACCAAGAAGGTCTGGAGCCTGCTGGGGGACGAAAGCAAGCATGTGGTTGTGCAGCCGGCTCCCGCCGTGCGCGCGGCGCTGGGCGAGGAATTCGGCCTGCCCATGGGCACCAGCGTCACCGGCAAGATGGTGGCCGCCCTGCGCCGCCTGGGCTTTGACAAGGTGTTTGACACCGATTTTGGCGCTGACCTGACCATCATGGAGGAGGCCACCGAGCTGCTGGGCCGCATCAAGGATGGCGGCACGCTGCCTATGATCACCTCCTGCTCTCCCGGATGGATCAAGTACTGCGAAACCTATTATCCGGATTTCATTCCCAACCTGTCCTCCTGCAAATCGCCCCATGAGATGCTGGGCGCGGTGATCAAGACCTATTACGCTCAGAAGGCGGGGCTGGATCCCAAGGACGTCAAGGTGGTTTCCGTGATGCCCTGCACCGCGAAGAAATTTGAAGCGGAGCGGGAAGAACTGGCCGCCGCGGGCTATCCGGACGTGGACGAAGTAATCACCACCCGTGAGCTGGCGCACATGATCAAGGAAGCCGGCATCGATTTCGTCAATCTGCCCGACGAGGACTTTGATGATCTGCTGGGCGAATCCACCGGCGCGGGCGTCATTTTCGGCGCGACCGGCGGCGTGATGGAAGCCGCGCTGCGCACCGCTTACGAAGTGGTTACCGGCAAGGAGCTGGAGGATGTGAACTTCACCGCCGTCCGCGGCATCGAAGGCATCAAGGAAGCCACCGTGAAGGTGGGCGATCTGGATGTGAGCGTGGCCGTGGCCCATGGTACCGGCAACGCCTCCAAGCTGCTGGACATGATCAAGCGCGGCGAAAAGCAGTATACCTTCATTGAAATCATGGGTTGCCCCGGCGGCTGCGTCAATGGCGGCGGCCAGCCCATCGTATCCGCGCAGGCGAAGTTGACCTGCGATCCCAAGGTGCTGCGGGCCAAGGCGCTCTATGGCGAGGATGCGGGCAAGGCCAAGCGCAAGAGCCATGAGAACACACAGGTGAAGAAGCTTTACGATGAATTCCTGGGCCAGCCCAACAGCCATAAGGCTCATGAGCTGCTTCACACCCACTATATCAAGCGCGAAAAATACAGCAAGTAAAAACAACAATCAAACATGCGAAAGGGGCTTTCTTTTGAAGAAAGCCCCTTTTTGCAGCTTCAGTCGGCGCGGCGGATCAAGCGTCCGCTTTCCTTGTTTTCTGATGATCCCGCAGGGAGCGCAGCCGCTTCATCACGTCGTTTTCACCCCGGCCGAAATAATCATGCAGGCGGCAGTATTCCCGGTACAGCTGATCGTACACCTGCACATTTTCCGGGATGGGCCGATAGACATGCGCCTGCGTTTTACCCATGGCCCGGGCTGCATCGGCAACACTGGCATAGCCGCCGGCCTCCGCTCCGGCAGCGGCCGCCGCAAAAATGGCGCTGCCCAGCGCCGCGCCCTGAGCACTGGCAGATAGTGACATGGGCATATTCAGCACATCGGCGTAAATTTGCATCAGCAGGGGATTTTTCTGGCTGATGCCGCCGTTGGCGATGATCTCATCTACCGCCACCCCGTGCCGCCGATAATTCTCCACGATCATGCGCGTGCCAAAGGCCACGGCTTCCAGCGCCGCGCGATAAATCTCCTCGCAGCGGGTTTGCAGCGTCAGGCCCACGATCATGCCGCTCAGATCATAATCCGCCAGCACGGAGCGATTGCCGTTCCACCAGTCCAGCAAAATCAGCCCGCTTTCGCCGGGCGCGAGCCGGGCAGCCAGGTCCGTCAGATATTGATGGATGGAAATGCCCTGGACCCGGGCTGCGTCCGCATATGCCGGGGGACAGCATTGCGCGACCACCCAGCCGAACAGATCGCCCACGCTGCATTGCCCCGCCTCATAGCCCACAAAGCCGGGCTGAATGCCATCCATGACCGCGCCGCAAATGCCCGGCACCTGGCGGCGTTCCCGGGTCATCACCATGTGACCTGAGGAGGTGCCCACGGTGAGCAGCATTTTCCCGGGCCCATCGATCCCGGCCGCAGCCAGCCCCACATGGGCATCTACATGGCCCACGGCCACCGGCGTGGCAGGGAGCAGCCCCAGCCGCTGCGCCATGGCCGGGGTCAGGCCGCCCGCTCGCCGGCCTACCGGGGAAACCGGCAGGGGAAACTTTTCTGCCATCACGTTTTCCAGCCGGGGATCCAGCGCGGCGAAATAGCTTTGATCCGGATAACGACCGTCCTGATAAAAGGCCTTGTAGCCCGCGCAGCAGGCGTTGAAGGTGGGCCGACCGGTCAGCTGCCAGACAATCCAATCCGCCGCCTCCGTCCACATCGCCATTTTTTCATAGATTTCCGGGGCCTCCTGCAGCACCTCCCATAGCTTGGGCAGCGACCATTCGCTGGATACCCGGCCGCCGTAATCCGCCAGCCAGCGTTCGCCCCGGGCCTGGGCCACGGCGGTCATGCGGTCGGCCAGCTGCTGCGCCCCGTGATGCTTCCATAGCTTCACATAGGCGTGAGGCTCCCGGGCAAAAGCCGGCAGAAAACACAGGGGAGTGCCGTCGGCCAGCACGGGCATGACCGTGGACGCGGTGAAATCCGTGCCCACGCCGATCACATCCGCAGCCTGAACGCCGCTTTGAGCCAGCACCTGGGGAATGACGGCACAGAGCACGTCCAGGTAGTCCTGGGGATGCTGCAGCGCCCAGTCCGGCGGCAGTGTCTTGCCGCAGGGGAGATGATCCGTCATCACGCCGTGGGGATAATCCAAAGCGGCGGAGGCCATTTCCGTCCCGTCCCGTACCCGGCACAGCACCGCCCTGCCGGAAAGTGAGCCGAAATCCACACCAATTACATATTTCTCCATAAACGCCCTCTATTAAGGAAAGAATCCCTTCAAGCATACCCTATTTTCCGCGAAATTGCAAACCTTTTTTGCCAGGACTGGCAAGAAACAAAGAAAAAGAAAAAACATGAAAAAAGGTATTGACATTCGAGGTAATTTGACGTATAATCAATCTCGCGGTTGAGAGAAAAGCTTCCGCAAGCAGTGTTGGGGAATGGTGTAACGGCAGCACCTACGACTCTGACTCGTATTGTCAAGGTTCAAATCCTTGTTCCCCAGCCATT
>CAKTWP010000035.1 GCA_934630705.1 uncultured Clostridia bacterium
TCGCCGTAGGTGGTGTTGGGGCAGCCGCCGAAGAAGGAGCCCACGATGGAGCCCACGCCGTCGCCGATCAGGGTGCGGTCCAGGCCGGGATCGGTGATCAGGTCGCGGTTGATGATGCTGGAGACGTTCTTGTGGTCAGCGATGTGCTCAGCCAGGGTGACGAAGGCCACGGGGGCGAAGAGCAGGAACAGACTCACCACGTCGGAGATGCTGGTGATGGTATTGGGCGCGTCCTTGTAGACCCCGAACATGCCCAGGAACGTGAACCGGGGAAGCTTGAACAGCTGCACGTTGTCGAAGGCGGAGAGATGCACCAGCTGCAGCGCTTCGCAGCCCGTGGCGTTGCCGATGAAGGTCAGCACCAGCGCGATCACGTAAGCGCCCAGAATGCCGATGATGAAGGGAACCATCTTCATGCTCTTGTTGCCCTTCACGGAGGCGAACACCGTGATGAAGAAGGCCAGGATGCCTACCAGGATGGCCACCAGGTTGTAGCCCGTAGCCGTAGCGGCGGCGGTAATTTCGCCAATCGCGTTGGAAATCTGGTCGATGCTGGTTACATCCGCAAGTTTGGACTGCACAAGCCCCAGCATTTGAGACATGTTCATATCGCCGTTCAGATTTGCAAGGTTATTCACGGCGCTGCCGCACAGGCTCAGGCCGATCAGGGCCACGGTGGGGCCGATGACCACGGGGGGCAGCAGCTTGTTCACCCAGCCGGAGCCGGTCTTTTTGATAATCAGGGCGATGACCACGTACACCAGACCCGCGAACACCGTGCCCACAAACACGCCCAGGAAGCCGTAGGCGCATGCGCCGGCCAGGGGGCTGATGAAGGCGAAGGAGCTGCCCAAGAATACGGGGCTCTTTTTCCGGGTGGCAGCGAAGATGTAGAACAGGGTGCCCATGCCGGCACCAAGCAGCGCGGCAGGCTGGTTCAGGTACAGGCCCGTGCCGTCAGCCAGGATCGGCACCAGCAGCGTGGCGGCCATGATCGCCAGCAGCTGCTGGAAAGCGTAGATCAGGTTCTTTTTAATCGGCGGCTTGTCGTTGATGTCGTAGACCAGTTTCATTGGTGCATCCCCCCGTCAAAGAATCTTTATATTAGCGCTTCCGCGTTAATATCCGCTTTGGGCTCATGCAAAAAGGCCTTGCCCCGACAGCACAGGGCAAGACCTTCATCGCGCAAAGAAAGCGCGTATGATCGCGTGAATGACGCTTCGTCTCTTGCCGGTCTCTCTGTACCGTCTTAAAGATGAACCATGAATGATTATAACGTATCGTTCCCCATCTGTCAAGGCATTTTTTACGAAAATTTCCGCTATGGGAGCGGCGATGTTTTTCTCATTCCTAATTTTAAGAACGTATAAAAGAACGCATGAAAAATGGAATCATCTTCCCGATCAAAAAACGCCCCGGATACCCAGGAAAAACAGAAATGCTGTCTTTCCGCAGGCTCCGGGGTGCGTTGTCCATATGAATCTTATCGGCCTGTATTCCGCCCTTCAGGAGAGAGGGTACAGTCGGGGCGCTTGCAAAGGGAATGATCCCCCCGTTATTTCTCGGTTTTCAGAGTAATCACCACATGGCGATTGGGCTCCTCGCCCTCGGAATGGGTAGTCACGGCGGGATGATCCTGCAACGCGCTGTGGAGAATCCGGCGCTCATAGGGATTCATAGGCTCAAGCGACACCTTGCGGCCGGTTTTCTGGCAGCGGTTCGCCATCCGGTTCGCCAGGCGCACCAGCGCTTCTTCCCGCTTGGCGCGATAGCCTTCGGTGTCCAGGGTCACACGGGTGTAATTGTTCTGGCCCTTATTCACCAGCAGGCTGGTAAGATACTGCAGTGCATCCAGGGTTTCTCCCCGGCGGCCAATAAGAATCCCCAGGGTGTCCCCTTCCATGTTTACCCGCACGTTGCCTTCCTCATCGGTAGCCACGGCCACAGACACGTGCACGCCCATCAGTTCGGTCAGCTGCTGCAAAAATTCCTGCGCACGGCCAGCTGCGGTGGCGCGATCCGCCTGTTCGGCGGGCACGATTTCCTTGGGTTCCTTTACCTCACGAGCTTCTTTGGGCTCCCGGGGCTTCCGGGGCTTGGGCGCAGGCTTTTCTGCCTTCTCCTGCTGTTTCGGCGCCGGCTGCTCGGCCTTGGGCGCTTCTTCCATCAATACGGGCTTGGGCGCTTTGGGAGCCTGGGGCTTGACCGCGGGCTGCGCAGGCTTTTCCTGCTTGGGCTGGGGTGCCGCCTTGGGCGCGGGCTTTGGAGCAGGCTTTTCTTCCAGCGTGCCGGCAAAAATATCCCGGGCCAGTGAATCCTCAGGTTCTTCTTCCTTCAAGGTCAGCCGCACCTTGGCAGGCCGAGAGCCGAACAGGCCGAACAGGCCCTTGCTGCCTTCCTCCAGAATGTCCACCGTCACATCGCTGATGGACGCGCCCAGCTGTTCCAGGCCCAGGGAGATGGCTTCTTCAATCGTTTTTGCGGAAACTTCTTGGCTTTTCATTATTTCACAGACCCCTCTCCGGTAACCGCATCGGCGTTTTTCTTATCCTTGCTTTCCAGGATCTTGGTAATCACAACGCTCTGCGCATACATGACCACGTTGGACGTGACCCAATAAATGGCGAAACCGGCGTTGGAGGACAAGCAGAAGTAGATGGACAGAATAGGGAAGAACCACTTCATGAACCCGTTCATGCCCTTTTGCTGATCATTTTGCATCGTGGTCTGCTGCTGTTGCATCTGGGGGTTAAACAGCGTCTGCAGCACCTGGGTCACGCCAGCCAGCGCAGGCATAATCAGCAGGCCGTTGTAGTTCTGATACAGCGACACGCTCGTCAGGAACAGGTTCACGTTGGTCCAGCCGGGCACCGTGGCCACAGCCGCCTGATAGCTGGGGATTTCGCCCAGCGCGATTACGATGGATTCCACGCTGGCTTTCATGGCGGCGTTATCCGCAAAGCAGGCAAGCAGCGCATCCAGATTCGCATCCACGGACAGGGTCTTGGCCGCGGCCGCCAGCTGCGAATCAGACAGCAGTGCGCAGGCCTTTTTCCATACGTCCACCGTCAAAAACTGCAGGCTGCTGGCGTCGGGCGCGATGGAGTTGAAGGGTGAATCGGCCATCCAGATATTCTTGATCCACAGGAAGCGATCCGCCGCGGTAACCACCTGCTCCTCTCCCGCCAGATAGCGGAAGGCCTGAAGCGCCAGCTGCTCGTTGGCAATGGCGCGCATGGCGGCAAACATGGCGATCATCAGCGGCCAGGTCAGCAGCAGCGGCAGGCAGCCGGACAGGGGATTATAATGCTCTTTGCGCATCAGCTCCGCCTGCTTTTGCTGGAGCTTCTGCTTGTCGTTGCCATATTTCTTCTGCAGCGCGTCGATCTTGGGCTGAAGAAGCGTCATCTTGCGCATGCCCTTGCGGCTGCGATAGTCAAAGGGCATGCAGACCATGCGCATCAGCAGCGTGAAGATCATGATGGACACGCCGTAGTTATTCACAATGCCGGTGATAGCCGAAAGCACGTCATACAAAAAGTTCGTAATCGCGTTCAAGGATTTTCGTCCCTCCTAATGACAGCGCTGGGAGGCTGTGGCACGGGATCATAGCCGCCCTTACAAAAGGGATGGCAGCGCAGAATGCGCCGCACAGCCAGCCACGTCCCCTTTGCCGCGCCAAAGCGCTCGATAGCAACCAGGGCGTATTCTGAGCACGTGGGGATAAAACGGCAGCAGCCCGGCTTGAGCGGGCTGAGATACCGCCTGTAAAACCGAATCATGGAAAGCAGCAGCCGCTTCATGGGTTGGGCTTCGCTTCCTTATAGAGGTTCTGCTTGCGCAGCACATACCGCAGCGACCCGCACAGCCGGGCGAAATCCGCCGTGGCGGCCGCTTCCCGGGCCGTGACCACATACAGGCCCCGCTTGAGATTTGGCAGCTCCGCGCGGAAGGCTTCCCGCAGCCGGCGCTTCACCCGGTTTCGCGTGACGGCATTGCCGATTTTCTTGCTCACGGCAAAGCCCACCAGCAGCTTCGGCCCGCGGACGAACCCCACCGCCATTTCCCGGCAGGCTGCGCCCTTTCCTTTTTTATAGACATAGCGGAACTGACCATTCTTCCGCAGGCGGTATTGCTGCTCCATTGATTCCTCCAGCATTGCAAAGCCGGCCGGGCCAGCGGCGTAAATGCCCGCGCCGTGAAAGCATGTTGGGTGCCTGTCCCTCCCATGCCGCGCCGTCTTTGCACAATACAGCAAAACCCGCCCCACGTTTTGATGCACGGTGGCAAGCGCAGGGGCGGGCTAAGCCATGCAAGGAAAGAAGCGGCGGCGGATTAGACCGTCAGCTCCTTGCGGCCACGGCGACGGCGGGCGGCAAGCACGCGACGGCCGTTCTTGGTGCTCATGCGGGCACGGAAGCCATGAACCTTGTTGCGCTGGCGTTTCTTGGGCTGATAAGTGCGTTTCATGATTGCAACAACTCCTTCTAATTCCAAAATGCCAAAGGCATTTTATCTCGCGCATTGTGATAGAAAGCACCACAAGACAGCCATTATAGTATACCCATCGGGGAGACCGGTGTCAAGCTTTTTTCCGGCTTTCTTGCAGATTTCTTTCAAATTTCTGCCGTTTCTGTTCAGGGATGCACGGTAATTTCCTGCCGCAGCGCCCGCAGCGCGTCCAGCTGCTGGGAAAGGCCGTCGTCCGCCTGCTCCATCATCTGGGCCACCGCGCCATGCACCCGCATCGTATAGTCCTCGCATTCCCGATGGGCGGATTCCAGCAGCTCCTGGGCTTCCGCCTGCGCGCGGGCGATAATCTCGCTGTCGGCCACCATTTGCTGCGCCCGGGCCTGGGCGTCGGCCAGCACGGCGTTGGCCCGGTTCCGGGCGTCGGCCACCATGGCGTTGGCCTGATCGGTGGCGGTGCGCATGGTTTCGCTGGCGCGGCTGTTGGCGTCGGCCAGCGTAGCCTGGGCCTGGCTGTTGGCGCTGTCCACGGTGGTGCGCGCCTTCTGGTTGGCCTCCTTGGTGGTGTCCTCTGCCTGCCGGCGGCTTTCATCAATGATCTGCTGCTCCACGGCCAGCAGCTGGCGGGCCTGCTGCAGATCGTTGGGAATGCTCTGCTCCAGCTGCTGCATCAGGCGCAGCAATTCATCCTTGTCCACCATCACCCGGTTGGACAGCGGAATCGTACGCGCCCCGGAAACCAGCAGGTTCAGCCGGTCAATCAGTTCGAAGGTCATAAGCTTGGTGGATGACATATCGTTTCCCCCTCTTTAATCAGACATGCTTTTGGGATGAAAAGGCTGCCGTCACCTCAGACAGCACCTCCTTGGGCACATAAGGTGAAATATCCGCCCCAAAGGCAGCCAGCTGCCGCACCATGCTGGCGCTCACATCTGTCAATTCCGGCGCGGCGGGCAAAAAAATGGTTTCCTGGGCGGGATTAAGCTGGTGGTTGATCCGGGCCATGGCAGCCTCCATTTCCAGATCCGCCGCGCCCCGCACGCCCCGCACCACCACCGGGATCTCCATGCTACGCGTCAGCTCCGCCAGCAGCCCCCCGTGTGCAATCACCTGCACGTTGGGCAGCCCGGCGCAGGCCCGGCGTAGCATATCCACCCGTTCTTCCACGGAAAAACAGCCGCGCTTGTCCGGGTTGTGCAAAACCCCCACGATCACTTCGTCAAACATCCCGGCAGCCCGGCGGATGATGTCCATATGGCCGCAGGTGACCGGATCAAAGCTGCCCGGATAGAGGCAGCGCTTTGCGCTCATGCTTTTTCCTCCCCTGCGCAGCGATAAAAGCTGATGCCCGCCACGCCATACTCCCGGCGATCCAGCAGCGCCAGTCCGTCCCCGGGCGCAGGCGGCGCTTCCCGGGCATGCTCCACGATCAGCACCCCGTCTGGGGCCAGCAGGCTTTTCGCCAGTTCGTCGCAGACGCGGCTGGTATCCATCCGATAGGGCGGGTCCAGAAAAATCAGATCAAAAGCCGCGCCCTCCCGCTGCAGTTGAGCCATGGCTGCTGCATCCGGGCAGCGAAGCAGCCGGGCGCGATCCTGATAATCCAACGCGGCGATATTCTGCGCAATGGCCCGGCAGGCCTTGGGCGACATATCCGCCAGCACGGCAGATGCGGCTCCGCGGCTGAGGGCCTCCAGCGCCAGTGCGCCGCTGCCGGCATACAGATCCAGCACCCGCGCACCGGGCAGGCGGTTCATCAGGATGCTGAACAGCGCCTCCTTCGCCCGATCCGCCGTGGGCCGGGTTTCCATGCCCTCCGGGGCAATCAGCTTTCGGGACCGCTTTTCTCCTGCAATAATCCGCATATCAGATCAGCTCGTTCTTCTTTTCCGTCCGCGCCTTGCGGGCCTTGATGGCCTTATTGCGGCGGCGGTCATAGCGTTTGGTGCTGGTAGCGATATCCCCATGCACCAGAGCGCGGGAGCGCGGGCCGGTAAGGTATCCCAGCGGGAAGCCCAGCGCGGGCAGGCAGATCAGCAGCGGGCTGAGCCGGTCCACCAGCAGCAGCGCATCGGCGTTATCCGTGGTGGCAATATTGGCGAAGGGGAAAATCACCATCCGCACCGCCATCCGCAGGAAATCCTCCAGCCGGAAGGAATATTCCTGCGCGTAATACTGCAGCGGCAGGGCGATTTCATCATGCCCTGCATAGCCGTTCACCCAGGAAGGCAGAGACTGCAGCGCATACACCTGCTTCTCCGCCAGGAAAGCATGGGGAACGGCCAGCAAAAGCGGCACCAGCACGCCCACCAGACAGATGAACACGCCCTTGAGCGGATGGAAGCAATTGTCCAGATCCTTGGGATCCACGGCCTTGCCCGCCTGTTCCCGGGCATAGGTAATCTCTCCCAGTGCCACCTCGCTTTCGCCCAGCCGCGCGCCGTCCATATACAGCAGCGTGGCGTAGGCCAGTACCAGCAGCAGATTCAGCGTCACCCGGAGCACCGTGTTTTCAAACTGCAGCGCGGAGCCCAGAATCACGTTCATGAAAATGAACACCAGATAATACAGCAAAATCCGCAGTCCCCTTTTCGCCGCCGCGGCGCTGTGCCAGTTGCCCTTTTTATAGGGCTTGAAAACCAGTTGCTGTTTGTTTTTCTTTTTCTTCGCCTTGTCGTCCTGCATTGCTAATCCCCTTTTTCATCTGGGCGTCACGCGCCCGGTTTGGCAGTCTGTCTCTGGTAAAGGATCGGCACCCGGGCCGTAGCCGCCAGCAGCATTTCATAGCTGATGGTATCCGCCCAGGCGGCCAGTTCTTCCGCGGTAATTTCCTGCGTTCCCTGCCGCCCCAGCAGCACCGCCGGCGCGCCGATGCGCGTTTCCGTTTCCGGCAGCGCCGTTACGTCCACCATCAATTGATCCATACAGACCCGGCCTACCACCGGGCAGCGCACGCCCCCGATGAGCACCTGGGCCCTGCCTGACAGCGCCCGGTGATACCCGTCGCCGTATCCCACCGGCAGCGTGGCGATACGCCGGGGAGTATCCGCGCGGTAAGTACAGCCATAACTGACGCAGGCTCCTGCCGGAATCTCCTTTACATACACGATCTCCGTGTGCCAGGAAAGTGCCGGCTCCACCTTCGGGCATCCCGCCGCCGGCTGGCAGCCATAGAGCAGAATGCCTTCCCGCACCATGTCATACCGGGCCTGGGGATACCGGGCTCCCGCCGCACTGGCCGCCGCATGAATCAGCAGCCCCGGCGGCAGCATTTTGCGCATGCGCTCAAAGGCCGCAATCTGGGAAAGGGTATAATCCGGCCAGTCGCCATCGGCATCGGCAAAATGGGTAAACGCGCCGGTCAGGCGCACATGGGGCGCGTCCGCAAGGGCGCTGAGAACCGCTTTCAGCTCGTGCCCGTCGCGCACACCGATGCGGCCCATGCCCGTGTCGCATTTCAAATGCACCCGGGCGATCCGGCCCTGCTCCCGGGCCGCCCGCTCCAGCCAGATCACCCGCTGGGAATCAAAGACCGTCTGGGTAAGCCCGAAACGGACACTGGCCGCCGCACCCTTTTCATTGACCGCGCCCAGCACCAGAATTTCCTCCCGAATGCCGCTGGCGCGCAGGTTCTCCCCTTCCTCGGGCAATGCCACGCCCAGCCAGGACGCGCCGTGGGCCACCGCCGTCTGCGCCACCGGCACCAGCCCGTGGCCATACGCATTGGCCTTCACCACCGCCATCATCCGGGCCGGGGCCACGGATGCAGCCAGCGCTTCCGCGTTGCGGGCAATGGCCCCCAGATCCACCCGAATAAACGTGCCGCGATACTGCAAACGCTCGACCTCCCGCCCCATGGCCTGCTTCCGGGCCGGGGTTTTTCCGCCCGGCCGGAACATCTCTGTTTATTATATCACATTTTTTTCATATGACCATGGTTTTTTGAAAATTCCGGGCATTCCGTCGCTGCGGCGCATATTCAGTATAACAAACCCAAAGCCAAAATGGAATCCTGCAATTCAGGCAGAATCAAGGCGCGGGGCCGTCAGGTTTCCGCATCCCCTTCATCTGTGTCTGTCGGGCAGAGGGGCCGCAGAATCGGCCCGTCCGTGTGCTCCTGATAGCCCAGCACCGTCTGCAGGTTCACATGCTCAATGCTGTGGAACACATTGCCGAATACGCCCAGCGTTTCGGCTTCCAGCCGGGCCAGCAGTTCCTTGACCTGCTTGCGTTTGCCCCCCTCCTCGCTCTGGGTCACCCGGCAGGCGCAGCGCAGCGTGTCCAGGCCCATGAAATCCCGCCAGGCGATAATATCCTTTTCCCGGGTCAGATACAGGGGACGGATCAGCGCCATGCCCGGGAAATTCTTGCTTCGCAGCCGGGGCATCATGGTTTTGTATTCCCCGCCGTAAAGCATGCTCAGCAAAATGGTTTCCACTGCATCGTCCATATGATGGCCCAGAGCGATTTTGTTGCAGCCCAGCTTCTGCGCCTCCTTATATAAATACCCCCGCCGCATGGACGCGCAAATATGGCAAAAACCCCGGTTTACGGAATTGACGGCCTCGAAAATCGGACTGTCGAACACATTCAGGTCAAAGCCCAGCTTCCGGGCGTTTTCGATCATTTTCCGGCGGTTTTCCGGCGCATAGCCCGGATCCATGGACAGGTATTCCACCTGAAAAGGCACGTCGCTGTATTTGGCCAGTTCCCGCATGCATACTGCCAGCAGCAGCGAATCCTTTCCCCCGGATACGCACACGGCCACCCGGTCGCCCGGCTGAATCAGATCATAGGTGCGCACGGCAGAAATAAATTTGCGCCAGATCGGCTTGCGAAAATCCCGCTGCACGCTGCGGGAAGCCATAATCTCCGCCTGGTTTTCCATGTTCATCCCCCTTTTGCTCAGGTTTCTCCATTATAGCTGATTTTCCTTGAAAATGGTAGCGTTTCGTAGTATCATTACCAGGAAATTTCTTTGCAAAGGAGAAACGCAAATGCAGCCGGAAGCACTGATCGCCATCGCCAAGGAGGCCGGTGCCATGATGCGCCGCTCTCACGACGCCGCCATCCACGAAAAGGAAGGGCATTACAACTTCGTCACCGATGCGGATGTGGCCGTACAGGCATATTTGAAATCCGCGCTGCTGACGCTCTGCCCCGGCGCGCGCTTTTACGCCGAGGAGCAGGAAAACGAGCCCCTTACCGACGCGCCCACCTTCGTGGTGGATCCCATTGACGGCACCATCAACTATATGCGGCTGCGGCATATGTCCGCCGTATCCATCGGCTATCTGGAGGGAAGACAGCCGGTGATGGCCGTGGTGTATAATCCCTATGCAAACGAGCTGTTTTATGCGCGGAAGGGCAGGGGCGCGTTTCTCAACGGCCAGCCCATCCGCGTTTCCGATCTACCCTATGATATGGCGCTGGTGGAATTAGGCACCTCGCCCTATGACGCGGAGCTGGCAAAGCAAACCATGGTTGCGGCAGGCCGGTTTCTCTCCGAATGCGGCGATCTGCGGCGCAGCGGCTCTGCGGCCATTGATCTGTGCGGCGTTGCCTGCGGCAGGGCGGATATTTTCTTTGAGCTGCGGCTGCGGCCCTGGGATGTGGCTGCCGGCGCGCTGATTGTGGAAGAAGCGGGAGGACGGTTTATTTCTCTTGGCCATGACGCGCCCTTCTTTGAGGCCGCCTGCGGCATGCTGGCCTGCAATGCCGCCTGTGCAGCGGATGCGCTGCGGGTGCTGCAGGAGGTAACGGCGAAATGAGCGTGCGTTCCTCTGCCCATGTGCATACGGAGTTTTGCCATGGGGATGTGGCTGCCCATGTCTGCGAGGCGGCCTATGAAAAGGGCTTCATCAGTCTGGGATTCACCTCCCACGCCCCCATGCCCTATGGCTATGGTCAGCGTGCCGCAGAGCCGCAAAGCTGGAAAACGGCCTATCTGCAGGAGCTGAACCGGCTGCGGCAGGTATGGGCAGGCAGAATCAAAATCTATCGAGCCATCGAGCGGGACGATTGCGCCACACTTTCTCCCCACGGGTTCGATTATTTCATCGCCTCTGTTCATGATCTTCCCACGCCGGATGGCGGCCATGTGTCCGTGGATGGCAAAAGCGAGCCTTTGCGGGCTTATATCGAGCAGGAATGCGGCTGCAATGGGCTGGCGCTGGCCCGACGCTATTTTGCGGCGATTACCGCTTATAACCACGCCATGCGCCCGCCCATTACCGGACATTTTGACCTGATCCGCAAGAATAATCCCATTTTGCATTTTCTGGATGAAGACAGCCCTGCCTATCAGCGCCTGGCGCTGGATGCCCTTGATACCCTCCGGGGCAGCGGCACCCTGCTGGAGCTGAACACCGGCGGCATCGCTCGGGGCTATCTGCCCACCCCCTATCCCGCGCCGTTTATTCTCAAGGCCTGGCGGGAGTGGGGCGGCGAGGTGATTCTCAATTCCGATTGCCATGACGCCCGGTATCTGGATTGCTATTTTGAGGAAGGCGAAGCGCTGCTGCGGGCGCTGGGGTATAATCATACCGTTCGCCTGGGCGCAGGCGACGAAATGTGGGAACGATACAAGCTGTAACGTTCCATCGACGGCCCCTTCTTCCGCCTTGTCTCAAACGTATAAAACGCCCTGCACGATGAATACGGCCGTTTCGCCGCTTCTTTTGCGGGGCGTTCTTTTGAACGCGGAAATGTCTCCTTTGCCGAAAAAAACGCCAGCTTTTCCTTGACGGATTCGCCTGTTGTTTGCTATAATACTATTATATGGTAAAAAGTTTTATTATTTTTGGAGGGGGATTTATGAACTTTCAGGGCAAAGCAGTATTGGTTTATTTAGAAGAGGACAATATTGCCCGCGCGTATTTTCGTATTCAACCGCTGCTGACGGAAGACGGCAGCGTGGCGACCGAAACACTGGCCGCATTCCCGGACGATGGTTTTTTGCGGATCGTGCCGGATAAAAACGAGCAGCATACCTTCAAAGAGCGGATGCGCAGCATGTGCGGCCTTTGCGTGCTGGATCTGCGCGCGCTGCCGCCGGAAGCCAATAAAATCCGCACCAACAAGAATTATTCTCCCGCCCGGGGCGAAAACAACCAGTTTATCGTCTATTCCGACGCGGTGCACGCCATGCCTGAGAATTTGTTTTTCCAGGTGGTGGCGGAAGAAAATGTGGCCGCCGCCCATACGCCTCAGGTCTATATCCGCAAAGGCGCCGTGATTCAGGGGCCCTTCAGGCGGGCGGATGCCCAGCCTGTGGGCGAAATTGCCCAGCTGCCGCCGGACAGCAACGAAATCCACGCCGTGTCTCTGGCCGGGCAGGAGCTGCTGTTCTATTGGCCGCGGCAATCAGCGGCCCAGCCCGCGCCCGTCCCGCCCGTGGAAAAAGAAACGCCCGCCATGCCGGAGGCCGTTCCCGCGCCTGCGCCTGCAGAGGAAGAATCTCCCGCACCGGAGCAGACCGCATATGATCAGATTCAGGCGCTGAACGCCACCCTGTCCGAAAACGCCAATCGGCTGCATGATCAAGCGCCCGCGCCCATGGATTATGTGCCCGATCAGCCCCAGAAGCCCCTGGTGGGCACGCGGCTGTATCAGGCGCCTCAGCGGCCTGCCCAGCCCCGCCGCGCCCATAATCCCCTGATGGAGGCCGTGGAGCAGCAGCGGTACGCCGCCCGGTATGAAGCGCCGGGGGCCGTGCTGCAAAAAAGCGCGGAGCTCAAGGAGGTGTCCAATCCCGTGGACGCTTTCAAGCGAGCGCTGGAAGGCATCTGGCGGTGCAGGGAATCCCAGCGTCAGGCGGTGGATATGCTGCTGAGCCAGCCGGGGCTGAAAACCATGCTGTCCCGGGCCATCTCCACCGGGGAAACGGATCTGACGCTCACCGCCATGCACGCCCAGCTTCAGGAGCTGGAGGCGGAGCGGCTGATGACCCTGATGCAATTGGACGATGCCAAAAAGAATCTCTCCGCCGCCCGGGAAGAAGCGCTGGGCGAGCTGACCGCCGCCGAGCAGCAGAAGCTGGACCAGCTGAAGGCCGCTCAGGAAGCGGCCCAGAAAGCGCTGGAGGAAGCCAAGGCCGCGCTGGCCCCCGTGGCGGAAAAGCGCCAGGAAGCGGTATCCGCGCTGACCGCCGCCAGCTTTATCGGGGATGCGCCCATTCTGCCGGTAGCCCCCGCCGCGGGCACGGCCTGCCCCAAGGCGGAGCTGATTGCCCGGGTGGAAAAAGCGCTGAAGGCCGCCGGTTTCATGGCAACCGCCGCGGATGCGCAGACGCTGCTGACCATCTATGCCGTATCGGAACGGATGGAATTCTGCGGTGAAACCGAAGCGGACGCGCAGGCGCTGCTGGAAGCCTTTGCCGGCGCGTTGGGCGCGCCGGTAGTCAACGGGCTGGACAAAGAAAAAATCGGTCTGGTGCCCGGCGGCAACAGTCCCGTGTTTATCGAAAATCTGGGCCTGAACGGCCTGATCAAGAGCACCGGCTTTACCCTGTGCCTGACCAATTCTCTGCGGCCTAATCGCTATGACGAATGGGCGGATTTCTATGAATCTGCGCCCTTCGCCTGCGTGGCGCTGCAGGGCGCGCTGAATGTGATCCCCGCCCCCCTCTCCCCCTGCGAAGCCGTGAGCCGGGAAAGCGTAAGAAGCGAAATGCTCCGGGAAAGCCCCCTGAATCAGCAGACGATGGACGCTGTCGCCGCGCTGCGCCGGGCGCTGGCCGGAGCGGGCCGCGCCCTGCCGCTGACGACCGTAAGCGCACTGTGCCGCTTTATCGCCGCCACGCAGAATGATTTCCCGGGCGGCGTGGCCGAAGCGATGGATCGGGGCGCATGCGCGCTGGTGCTGCCCCATGTGCGGCTGTATCATCTGCCGGTTGAGCAGCTGCTGTCCGCCTTCGCCGCCATGCCCCGGATGCTGAAAGCCCTGAAAAACGCATGAGAGCTGAAATCATTACCAGCCTGCAAAACCCGCAGGTGAAGCTTTGGCGCACCCTGAACCGTTCCCGGGCCGAACGGGTGAAAAGCGGCCTCTATCTGGCCGAAGGCGAGCACATGGCCGGCGAGGCGCTCCAGGAGGAAAAGGCGCTGGCGCTGCTGGTTTCCCAGCAGGCCGAGGACAAATATGCCGCGCTGATTCACGCCGCGGACGCGCTGCCGGTGTATCTGCTTGCAGATTATGTGATGGCCGCCATCTGCGATGCGAAAACGCCCCAGGGCGTGGCGGCGGTCTGCGCTTATCCCCAGGATGCGGACGTTGCGAGCCTGGGCCATTGGCTGGTAGCTTTGGATGGCGTGCAGGACCCCGGCAACGTGGGCACCATCATCCGAACCATGGACGCGGCCGGCTTTACCGGCCTGCTGATGGATGAAAAGACGGCCGATCCTTATGCGCCCAAGCCCCTGCGGGCCTCCATGGGCGGCGTGTTTCGGATTCCTGCCCTGCGCTGTGAAAGCCTGCCGCAGCAATTGGATGCGCTGGCGAAAGCGGGCTATGCCGTCATCGCTGGAGATCTGCATGGCCAGCCCTTCTATGATCGCCCGCCCATGCCGGACAAGGTCTGTGTGGTTATCGGCAATGAAGGGGCTGGCATCTCCCCCGCCGTGCTGGAAAAGGCCACGCTGCGGCTGAAGCTGCCCATTCCGGGAAAAGCTGAATCGCTGAATGCGGCAGTGGCCGGATCCATCATGATGTATGATCTGCTGCGGGAAACGCTGGGAAAACGACGGGATTAAGGAGATAATAATGGAGTTTTCTTATGGTATTGCATACCAAACCTCAAATGGTTTCTTTTCCGAACAATTTGAAGCGGATTTTTTATCGCCAAACGTGATGACTGAATGTGTCCATGGCCCTCTCATCCTTAGTTTGCGACTGGAAAATGCGCCACGAAGAATCGCACTTTCTGTTGCGAATCAGGGAACGGACGCGGTAAAGCTTCAAACGGCGACGGCGTTCTCCGCCAGGTTTGAAGCACTGCTGCACACCAACGGCGCAGGCGATCTGCAATACTATACCGATTGGGATCATATCTGGCATGCCGCCGGCATGACCAGCGCCGATCCCGCAGATGATTCCCTGTGGAATCTCAAGCGTACCCGCGCGGTTTACAACGGCGGACTTGTTCGGAAAAGCGACGGCATGGGCGTGGCAATGGCTTTTGAAACGCCCCACCGGTATGAATCTTCTCTGCGGTTTGAAGAAGGCCGTGCAACTGCGCTGGAATATGTAGAAAAAATGCTGGCGCCGGGAGAATCCCTGTCCATCGACGTGTTCCGCATTTCTGATTGCGATTATTTTGCCCGCGCCCTTTCCAGCCTGCATGAGCAGGATGCGTCACGCAAACGCATTGAAAATATCCGGGATTATTTCGGCTACAATACCTGGGAGGCCTTTGGGGCGGATATTACCCCCGAAATCATCGCCAGAAGTCTGGACGCTATTGAAAAAACGCCTCTGCTGCGGGAGCATATCCGGTATTTCATTCTGGATGACGGCTGGCAAATGGCACTTGGCGATTGGCAGGAAAACGAGCGCTTTGCGGACGTGGGCATGAAAGCGATCGCGGATAGTATCCGCGCCGCCGGCTTCATTCCCGGGATTTGGACGGCTCCATTCATCGCCGCGAAGGAATCCCGGCTGCTGGCGGAGCATCCTGAGATGTTCGTGAAAATGCCGGATGGGCAATGCGTACCAACATCGCCCAAGAAAAGCTCCTTTGTGCTGGACATTACGCATCCTGTTACGAAGGCGTTTGTGGCCGATCTGTATCGGACGCTGTACGCCTGGGGGTATCGCTATTTCAAAACCGATTTTCTCAAGGACGCGCTGCAGCCCATGATCCACGGCAATCCGGAATTCGTGGAAGGGCTGATTCGTTATGATATGTCCATTACCCCCGAGGAAGCCATGAACGAAATCAACCGCATCATCCGGGATGCGCTGGGTGAGGACTCCTTCTGGATGGGCTGCGGCACACAACTGACCACTAATTGCGATCTGATGGACGCATCCCGCACCGGCGGCGATATTTCGCCCCGTTGGTCGCGTGTCCCCCTGCAGGCTGCCGGCGTAACCTGGCGGCTGCTCTGCAATGGCCATCGGTTCCTTGCCGACCCGGATTTCACCGTGCTTTCCTCCCATGCCACTCTTTATCCCGAAGGCATCAAGGAAAGCTGGCGCGCCGGGGAGGATAAGCCCTATGTGCTCAACGCCTTTTCCGGGCCCCTGTTTAATGAAAATGAAGCTCGCACTTGGCTGTCTTTCGTGATTCTCAGCGGCGGACTGGTGAATCTGAGTGATTGTCTGTACGCCCTCAAGCCCCTGGCGCTGGATATGCTGGGGGTGGTGTATCAGTATGCAGGAGGACCTGGCTTTCTGCCTGTGGACGCGGACAAAACGCTGCCACGCATCTTCACGCGTCCCTGCCAGGGGAAAACGCTGGTGGGTGTGTTTAATTGGGATGATGAGGACGCGGTAATCACCGTTCCCTTTGGAGGTGGACTGCTGGCTGCTCCCACACAGGCTGAAAATATATGGACCGGAGAAATCGTTTCAATTGGTAGTGCGCCATTGACGGTCAAGCTGGGGGCGAGAACAGCGCTAGTTCTTCAATACTGATGGTAGAAAAGGATATGCAAAAGGGAAACCGCTGCTACGAGCAAAACGGTTTCCCTTTTTGATTGTTCTGCTTTCAATTATCTCGCTTTCAGGTTGTCTCCGATGAAATGGTATCCGGCGAAGAAACCACCTTGAGCCCCAGCAGCCCGGAAAGAACCAGCGCCTGATCCGCCGTCACGGTCAACCCCCGCAGAGCGGGAAGCTCCACGGCGATGCCTTCAATCTGGTTGGAGACCAGGTTCAAACCCTTCATGGGCGTATGCAGCCATTCTGAGGATTGCAGATTGCAGCGGTCAAAGGTCACGGATCGCCACCGAAAATCCACAAATCCGCTTTCCTTCAGGGCACAGCACGAGAACGCCGCATGCTGCGCTTTGGCTTCCGTGAAATTGCAATAATCCATCTGGCATTGATCGAAGGTCACGTTCATCAGCGTGGCCTGAGGGAAGCTCGCCCCGGTCATGCGGCAATGCAGGAAGGTCACCCGCTGAAACGTGGCCTTCTGGAAATCCATGCTGCTTAAATCGCAGCGATCGAACACGCAATCCACAAACGTCAGCCGGGAAGCCTGGCAGGGAGAAAAGCTGCATTTTTCAAAGTGACAGCCCGTAAATTCACAGATTTCTCTGGGCAGCGCCGGCAGCGCTTCCCCGAAAAAATGCCTGGCGGCAATGTCCTCCCCTGCCGCCATCGCATCTGCAATGGCGTCCTCCAGGCATGCTTCCGTAAGGGTGATAGGCAAAGCAGGCTTGAGCATGATGGCTTCTCCTTTTTCGTGCAGGCAAATAGCCGCATCCTGTTTCGCAGAAAACACGCTGGAACCAGAAAACGCGATTGGGCAAACCGGCAGTTACAGATTCAATAGATAAAGAATGCTGTCTCTGTCGGGATAAGAATACGGTACGGGTAATTCCGCGGCACTGATTTTGCGAAAGCCTGCTTTCTCATAAAAATGATGCGATGCTTGCGCAACTGCAGGCGTATCCAAAATGATGCAGCGAACGCCTTTGCCGATGGCATATGCCAAAAGCTCCCTATATAAAGACAGCCCGACTTTCTGCGAACGAAACTCCTTTTTCACAAAGAATTTTTTCAAAACAGCGCAATGATCGTCTTTTAGCATGAGACCGATCGTACCAACTACCTTGCCATCGGATAAGGCAATCCAGAACTGCCCGCCGGGCTGCTGATAGC
>CAKTWP010000036.1 GCA_934630705.1 uncultured Clostridia bacterium
CATCCTATTTTCCACCAAAGTTTTCCGCAGTAGTCATGCGCAAATCTCCAGGTATCCATATTTTTCATGGAGCGAGTTGTCCTGTATCCCGCCATGCCATTGATGCGTTTCGGACAATGTTTCCACATCATCCTCCCGCCAATAAGCATTGTAATCGGAATGAGCAAATCGCAAATTAACATAAACCACCAAAACCACATTAAATCCACCTCCATAAACTCCGATTTGTTGAGCCAAGTATACCATATTTCTCAATGAAAAAAAATCACTATATGAAGAATGTGGTTGTTTTGCTGTATAATTATTTCGCAATGGTCTCAAGGAACCTCAGCCCCTTACACACTGATCTTGCTTGCAAGGTCAAGTGTGTTACACCTTTGTGCTTAGGAGAATAAGAAAAAAATCCGAACCCATTTCCAATTTAGAAACTGATTCGGATTAACTGGTTTGGTGCGCCATCAGGGACTCGAACCCGGGACACCCTGATTAAGAGTCAGGTGCTCTACCAACTGAGCTAATGGCGCATTTACAAGGAACGAGATATATTATATACGCGCTGTCGCATTTTGTCAAGGATTTTTTTTAAAAACTTTTTTGCGGCCATGCGCCGTCCCGTCATGCGTCCTTTCCCTCGCCGTTATCCTCAAGGCTGATTCCCCGTTTTCATCTCGCAGACGGCGCAGAGAAACCCGGCGGACGCATGCCGCCCTCCCGCCGGGGTATCCTCCGCCACTGCTCGTTCATGCCGTGCTCAGTCCCCAGAAAGGCTCCCGGCGAACAGTACCCGGCCATCCGCCGTCACAGCCGCGCAATAGGTATCCGCCGTCTCGACGGAAGCGATTTTCTCCCAGGCCGAAACCTGCGCGGCAATGGTGCTGTTTCCCGCGTAAAGCACCGTGCCGTCCGTCCGCAGGCCCAGCACGAAATCGCCGCCCACCTTCGCATCCGTCAGCCCCGTCCAGCCCGATATCTGCGCCTGCAGCGCCTCGGGCCAGGCGATGGCTGTGCCGTCGCGGCGCACGCCGATCAGGCGCATGCTTGCCCAGCTTAGCCCCATATGATTTGCTTCTATACAAATGTCCGCACAGGAAAGATTCGTCCACTGCTCCAGCCCAAAGGACGGCGAATCCCATGGGCTTCCCGCGTGCATGCGTCCTTCCCGATCCACCAGCAGCAGGAAGCTATTGTAACAGGCAATCTGCTCAATCTCCGCCGCCGCAGGAAGCCCATCTGGCAGAAATGTGTAGTCCTTCAATCGGCCCATGGTACCACCAAGCAGCAATTCCCCGGTTGCCGTCACGAAGGCGCATCCGACGTTTAAATTGGATGCAATCAGGCGGACAGGCAGCGCGGTGTAGGGCTGTTCGCCGTCCAGCAGCCGCCGAATACCCCATTGCCACAATGCGCCGTTCTTCCCGGCGGCCACATAGGTGCGCAGCCCCACGCCAATATCGCGCACGTCACGAAGGCCCGAAAGCAGGTTCGCCAGCTCCTCCGAATCGAAAAAGCCTACCTCCGCGCCGGACACCGTTCCGTCCTCATGCAGCGCCATATAGCCATTTTTGTTCAGCGCCACCTTTACTATATCCCGGCTGGCCTCGTCCGTCACATCCACATATCGCCCCATCACCCAGCCCTCCGTTCGAGAGCCATTCTGCACCGGCCGGCGGTAAATGATGACATGATACCATTCCTGCCCTTTGGCGTCCGTTTCGCTGCCCAGAATAAATACGTTCTGCCCCCGTTCGGCGCGGAAGATGTATTCCTCCCCCGGCGCTTTGCGGACGTTCACCTCGTCTTTATTGATTCTCCCAAAGCCGATCGTCTCCCCCTGCGCCCAGGCGCAGGCCCAAAGCAGCACGAAAACCATCAGCACTCCTGCCAGCTTCCTCATGCCCGTTCCTCCCTCGTATCGCTTCTCCTGAAAGAACCGCCTTGACGCGCTGCCTTTATTCCCCGCATTTTTTCGAGTGCCCGCTTCGGTAAGGACGGCTTTCTTTCTCTTTGTCAACGACGCAGCGCTGGTAATTCTTCCCGGGGCCTGCATTTATTTTAGAGAATCATGAACTGCTTGGCACAGTGCGACTCCGCGTTGCCATAGACATCTCATTCACCCGCCACATAGCCAGGTTTGTTTCAGAAAGCATATTTCATACGCATAAGCGCTTGTTTTTTCTTTTTTCTTCCTGTATAATAATGGGACTCGCACGTATAAAGGAGGCGGAAGCCATGCATTCTAAACCTTTCCCGGTAATCGATATGGTCGAAACCGGCAAGAACATCCTGCGCCTGCGTGAAGAACGCGGCATGACCGTTCGAGATCTGCAGGCCTACTTTGGCTTTGAAGAACCCCAAGCCATCTACAAATGGCAGCAGGGAAAGAGCCTGCCTACCGTTGACAACCTGTACGCTCTGGGGGCTTTGCTGGAGGTACCGATGGAAAAAATTCTGGTGCCTGCAAACGCAGACCCGATTATTATTATAATTGAGCAGCAGGATGAGCCCTGCTGCTCAATTCATTTTTTGCCCGGCTGCTTTGGACGCGGCAGGAATCGGAGCGCACTTCAACCATTTTTTCCAACGCGATGCGCTTAGGAGTTCCGCCAAAGCGGATTCCCGCTGCTCACAGCGCCAGACCCATTGCCCGATTCTTTTATATTGTGACAATCAGCCACGATTTTGTGGATGGAGACGTTAGATCGTGCGTTCGATTGATGGAAAAAGCGAACGGACGGATAGGCCGAAAGCGGATCGTGACGATGGAAACGCAAGCTGCTGAGCGGTCGTTCTTGCGCGCCTGCATCAGCAGGCGATGCTTCATCATGCATCTTTTTTCTTTTTGTGCAGCGTTATTGTTCATCTGCACCTGAACCGATATCCATGCCGCTCCTATCCTGCCGCTTCCAAAGCAGCCAGGGACGACGGTTATTCCCCGTTCCTGGCTGCAACGAATTCGCTGAAGATCTCTGCGAAGCTGTCGTTCACGTTAAACGGCATCTCATAGGCAACTGCCGAGTTGACCAGGCAGCGATCAATCTCCGCAGACACCGCATCCGCCCTTCGATCCATCTCTGCGGCATTATTACGCACCACCTTGCGATCGAAGTTGATGGTGGTCACACGCCGGACGTCGCAGCGATAGGACACCTGATTCCCATCCTGATTGAAACGATAGCCATTGCCGCCGCCATGGACGAGCACCTCAGAATTGCGAACATTCGCCATCTGCTTCAGCACGCGTGCGATTTCCTGACGTTTTGCATTCAGGCCCACTTCACTGTCCATGTCGATGGGAAGCGCGTTCTTTGCAGCATGAATCGCCTTACTCAGGCGCTCGCGCTGATCCATCAGGTACATCAGAAATCGGACGATCTCCGTGATCCTGTCTGCAAACTCCGTGGGCGGGACATCGACGAGGGTCTCATTCTCAGCGCCATCGAACACCTTTTTGCACAGGTAGGTGTTCTCAACCCGGGTAATGTTGGCATCCCGTCCGAGAACATTCTGGGCTTCATCCATCAAAGCGCTGATTTTATTCTGAAAACGAAATGCTTCTTTCAGATTCATCATGCTTGCTCCTTCAAATGTTCTTCACGGGTATATTTTAGCTTTCCTTGCGCGGATTGTCATTAAACCGCTGGTTTAATCCGCTGCGTCCTTCGCGGCGTAAAAGCTTTTTCTGTTCCAGGATAATGCGTCAAAACGCGCCTATTACTTGCTCATCATTTTCCTTCCCGACCGCCAGCCATCGCAGCGCAGGCCGTCCAGCTGCCGCGCGCCGAATTTTAGCTTTTTTGCTGATCCGCCAGCAATTCTGTTTCCAGATCAATTCGTTTCCCAGAAGGATTTTCTTTGCCGGAATTTCTAAAAATGAAAACAAAAAAGCCCTGAAACACTAATGTTTCAAGGCTTTCTCATTGGCGGAGAAGGAGAGATTCGAACTCTCGAACGGTTTTACCCGTTACACGATTTCCAGTCGTGCGCCCTCGACCAAGCTAGGCGACTTCTCCACAATCGGGACAAGCTCAGCTCGTCAACAGGGAATAGTTTACCACAACATATACGATTCGTCAAGGGGGAAAACGCGATTTTTTTCAATAACACAGACGGCAGCCACAGCGGCATCTTCTCCTGATGCGGCGGACATTTCCAGCCGCCACGGGCATCACCCGCAATCGACCGGAGGATGCGGGGGTAACAATTCTTCCAGAAGCCGGCAGCATACCCACCGGTCGCCGCTCAGCAGTGCTTCCAGGATACCCATCATCGCCTCCGATAGCGCCGTCAGCCCGCTTTGGCCGTTGCAATGCTTCCATAATCCGGCTGATACTTTCTCAACCTATAACCACAGTAGGCACTACCTAAAGTCGGACAGCGAAGCAACAGTTTCTCCGGCAGACAGGCAAAACAAAAGCCGATGGAAAAGCACGTGGCCTTTCCATCGGCGGATAGCGGGAGCTGTCAGCCCTTGAGAGAGCCGATCATCACGCCCTTGACGAAATACTTTTGCAGGAAGGGATACAGGCACAGGATGGGCGCGGTGGACACCACGATCAAGGCATACTTGATCAGTTCCGCCATGCCCTGAATGGCCACGGCGGTTTCATCATCCATAAAGTCGCTGGAATCCATCTGGCTCATGATGAGGATTTCCCGCAGGAAAATCTGCAGCGGATAGAGCTTGTTATTCTGCAGATAGATCATGGCGTTGAAATAGGAATTCCAATGGCCCACGGCGTACTGCAGGGCGATTACGGCGATAACCGCCTGAGACAGGGGCAGCACGAACTGCCAGAAGAACCGAATATCGCTGCAGCCATCCAGCTTGGCCGATTCGATCAGATCCTCAGGGATGGTGTTGGCGATAAAGGTGCGGGCCAGAATCATCTGATACACGGCCATCGCCCCGGGAATGATCATCACCCAGAAGGTGTTCACCAGGCCCAGATCCTTATTGAGCAGATAGGAAGGGATCAGGCCGCCGCCAAAGATCATGGTGAAGGTGAAGATGAAGGTGAAAAATCCCTTATGGGGCAGGCCGCGCCGGGCCAGCGGATAGGCGCACATCATGGTCATGGCGATATTCACCGCCGTGCCCACCAGGGTGTAAGCCAGCGTGTTGCGATAGCCGATCCACACCCGGGAATAATCGAACACCCGCTGATAGCCCTCCAAAGAAAAATCCACCGGCCAGAGCACCACCTTGCCCGTGGACACCGCGTTGGCCGAGGAGAAGGACGCGGACAGCACATACAGCAGCGGATAGAGCACGATCATGGTCAGCAGCACCAGAATCACGCCCACAATGGCAGCAAAGACCCGGTCACTGGCGGCGGGCTTAATGACATTGCGCTTATTCCCAGGAGCAACTGCTTCTTTCATTTCTTCTCCCCTCCTTTACCACAAGCTGGTGTCGCTGAGCTTGCCGCAGATGGCGTTCACGATCACCATCATCACCAGGTTGATGGTGGAGTTAAACAGGCCGATAGCGGTGGACAGCGAAAAGTCGGTATTACCGGCGCTGGCAAGGCCGCGCTTGTATTCATAGGTGGAGATGACCTCGCTGGCGGAGACGTTCAGGTCGTTCTGCATCAGATAGACCTTTTCAAAGCCGATGGACATCACCGAGCCCATGCGCATGATGAGCATGATGGTAATGGTGGGAAGGATGGCAGGGAAATCCACATGCAGTACCCGCTGGAACCGGGTGGCGCCGTCGATCTGCGCAGCCTCATGCTGCTCGGCGCTGACGGCGGTAAGCGCAGCCAGATACATGATCGAATCCCAGCCGAAATTCTGCCACACGCCCGACCAGATATAAATATTCGTAAAGCCGCTGCCAGTCGCCATCAGGTCTTGGGGTTTCTGGCCCGTAAGCGTCTGCATCAGGCGGCCATAAAGGCCATAGTTGGGGTTGAAAATCTGCAGAATCATGCCGACCAGCACCACCGTGGAAATAAAATGGGGCATGTAGGTGATGGTTTGCACGGTCTTTTTCATGTGCATGTTTTCAACGGTGTTCAGCATCAGCGCGAAGATGATGGGGAACGGGAAGCCCACGAAGATGGAATAGGCGGACAGCTTCAGGGTGTTCCCCACCACCGTGGTGAACTGATAAGAATTGAAGAACTTCTGGAAGTTCTTCAGCCCCACCCATTTGCTGCCCCAGATGCCATCGGCAATCTTATACTTGCGGAAGGCCAGCTGAACGCCCGCCATAGGAATATACTTAAAGATGATGATATAGGCCAGCGGAATAATCAGGAACAGATAAAGCTGCCACCAATTACCGTATTTCTTCCGAATTTTCTGAAGCACAGGGCGTTCTCCTCCTTGCTGAAAATGGAGAAAGGGGGGAGAGCGTGCGCAAGCATTTCACGCCTGCTCTCCCCCGGGATAACCTTTAGGGATTACTTGCCTTGCTGACGATCATAGGCGCTCTGGGTGGCTTCGATGCAGGCGGAGAGGTTCATCTTCTCCAGCTGGCTGACGTAGTTGTTCCAGGTAGCGTCGTCTTCGATATCCATGGTGCCGATGGCGTAAGCGGCCCAGGTGGATTCCACGAAGGTGGTGATTTCAGCGTAGTAGTCGGTGATGGCTTCCTGTTCGTCCTCGGTGTACACCAGGCCGGCCACGACCTTGGAGCGGTCCTCATGATTGATGCTTTCCAGCATGGCATGACGGGCACGATACTCGTTTTCGTAGCTCATCTTTTCCTTTTCGGTGCCGATGTTGCCCGCCACGGTGTACAGGTCGTTCACTTCCTGAGACAGGATGTTGGGGCCAACCTGCGCCCACCAGGTGTTCTGCAGCGTGCCCCAGGAGGAGGCGTCAAAGTCATAAACGTTCAGAGGCAGATATTCGGGATTTTCGGTGTCGTCGCCAAAGTAAATCTCGGGATAGTTATGGCCGGCTTCTTCCTGCCAGAACTTGAGATATTCGGCGCGCAGGGCTTCATTGTCCTTCACCTGGGCATAGCCAAAGCGGGTGAACGTGGACATTTCGACGCCGGTCATGTAATCCAGGAACATGAAGGCAGCCTGAGGATTCTGGCAATTCTTGGTCACCAGGCCGCGCAGGTTGGGCAGCGCAGGGTTGATGGCCACGGTAGCGCCCGCAGGGCCTTCCAGCCAGTCCTGACGATCCCACTGATACCGGTCGGGATCATCGGCGGACATATTGGTAGAGGAGAAGCGAGCGAAAGCACCCACCACATGGGGATCCTGAGACAGGGTGATGGTCAGGGCGTTCTGATCCTGGGTGAACACGGCGGGGTCGATCAGGCCCTCGGCAAACAGCTTATGCACAAACCGCAGGCCCTCGCGCCAGGCGTCGGTGTTATAAGCCACGCCAATGGTGCCGTTTTCGTCCACGGTCCAGTAATCATTCTGGGTGTAGACGAAGGGATCCATCAGGGCACGACGCAGGGTCTTCACCTGATCGGAATAACCGGTCAGCGGAATTTCATCCTTCACGCCATTGCCGTTGGCGTCAGAATCCCGGAAGGCCACCAGCACATTATACAGCTCTTCGATGGTCTTGGGGGTGCCCAGACCCAGCTTCTCCAGCCACGGTACATAGAAGTTCAGACGGGCGCCGGACAGCTCGTTGTTCCAGGTGCCGTTCCAGCCAATGTGGCCGTAGATTTCGCCGTCATAGCTGGTCACGTACTTGAGCGCAGTTTCCAGATCCATGGTGGAGGTGGTGTCGAAGGATTCCTTCGCCCAGTAGCAGGAATTCTGGAAGTATTCGGTCAGGGGCAGAATCATGCCGGCTTCCGCCCAGGGCATGATCTGATTCTGCGTGAAGTTGCCCAGAAGCACGTCGGGCAGATCCTCGCCGCCGGCGGCCACGATCAGCTCCAGCTTGGTGCCCATTTCATTGGCGGGGTACACCACGAAATCCAAATTGATGCCGGTTTTTTCTTCCAGCATTTTCGTCATGGCGTTGGTTTCCCAATCCTCAATGACGGCGCTCTGCTCCACGCCGATGGTCAGGGTGATGGGCTCGTTCACGATGGGCAGCTGGCCCGGCTCGTTCACGGCCACTTCGGCCACCGCGCCGCCCGTCAGGGACAGGGCCAGCAGCGCAGCCAGGAACACAGAAAGAATTTTACGCATGGGATTGCCTCCTTTTCTATTCGTGCCATGGGCACGGCGGAGCCATCGCTCCTGCTTGTGATGATAGCTTAGCACAGCTAATCATGCAAGACAAGTTGAAGTTCTTCCCATAACAGTGATAATGGGGCGCTTTTATGCCAATTTTTCAGGTTGAAATATTCCATTCGTCCTTATTTTCTCCATATCACGTCCGCAATCATTGACTTTTTACGTTGTTCAAGGTATACTTGATTGGTTAGAATTTGATCGGATAAGCCATCCTGCAGGAAGAAAGGATGTCCTTTATGAAGAAGAAAAGCGGCCTGCCCGTTCTGGTGCAGTTTTTTATATCCCATTTTGTGCTGATCCTGGTTTTCGTGGTGGGACTTTTGTTCATTAATATGAGCTATTCCAATATCCTCCACCGTGTCGTGGCCGACACGGCCCAGCAGGAGCTGCGCAAATCCGCCGAGCAGATGCAGACCCGGCTGGACGAGCTGCAAAGCAGCGCCTTCAGCCTGGCCCGGGAGGACGCCATCGGCCAGTTCAGTGCTGCTCCGCGCATCAGCGTGGAGGAGCTGGCGCTGGTGTATAAGCTCAATCAGCGGGTGCTGGCCAGCTATTCCAATAACCAGCTGGTGAGCAGCGCAATGGTGTATTTTGTAAACAGCGGCAGCGCTTGGGTAAACCAGAGCTTTCTGGATAATGGTCTGGTGCAGGCCGCCGGCAAGGATTATCGGATCAATAATCTCCCCTTCGAAGCCTTCTTTCAGGCCCGCCAGCTGGACAGACGCATTTCCTGCATGGAAATGGCCCATGTTTCCCTGTTGGGCGCGGAGCAGGAGCAGTTGATTGTTTCCTTTGATCTTTATCCCCTGTCCAATTTCAAAAACCGGGCCTATGCGGCCTTCCTGCTGAATATGGAGCAGGTAAACGGATTGCTTTCTTCCTCTCCCGGAAACAATGAATCCGGACTGTTTTACATTCTGGACGCATCTGGCTCCCCCGTCTTTGTGCGATCAGGAAGCGAGGATGTGTATCCTCAGGATGAAGCGCCCCAGACGGATATGCTTTCTGAAAATAAAGACCATATTCTGTTTTCCTGTCAGCCGGAAGGCAGCGCTTATACCTATTATCTTTCCCTGCCCACCAGCTATATTTCCTCCCGGGTCTGGGCGGGACAGCGCACCAGCCTGTTCGTGGCCATCGCCGCCTTCCTGCTGGCGCTGGGGCTGGCCTGGTATATGGCGCGGATTCACGCCAGGCCCGTGCAGCAGCTGGTGGAGCTTGCGCCCATTTCCGTCTCCGGAGATCGAAACGAATTTCATGTTCTGAGCGCATCCCTGAATCGCCTGCTGCAGGATAAGGGCCAGATGGAGGAAGCCCTGAGCCGCCAGATGGTGCTGCAGAAGAATGCGGTCTTTTCCAAGCTGTTTTCCTTCGGCTATCGCTCTGAGGATGATGCGCTGGAAGCCCTGTCCAAGGTGGATGTTCTGCCTGAGGGCGAGGCGATTACCGCCGCTTATCTCCATTTTATGCATTTTGACGATATGGATAGCCTGTCCGCACGGGTGGTGCTGTCCACGATGCTCAGCGCCGCGGTGCCGGGGCTGCTGTGCGCCTGTCCCATGTCCGATCATTCGTATGCCCTTTGCGTTTCGCTGACGCAGGGCCGCCCCATTTCCGTCCTTCGGGAGCAGTTGGAGCGCGCCCTTGCCCAGATCCGCCAAGAATATAAGTTCAGCGTCACCTGCGTGATCGGCCCGGCCAAGGAAGCTTTGCTGGATCTGCCGGCTTCTTTGCAATGCGCCCGGCGGGCCTATTACGCCCTTGATCTGGCCCAGCACGGGCAAGTATTTGTGGCTGACGCGCAGGAGCAGAGCCAGGAAATGGCCTGGCAGCTCCCGGAAGTGACCAAGCACCAGCTGATGAACCTGTGCCAGGCCGGGGATATGGACATGCTGGAGCGGGTGCTGCGGGATTTTTTTGACGCCCAAATGCGCAAATGGGCCCCCAGCCGCCTGGAAATAGAGCAGCTCAGCTTTGATCTGCGGGGCATGATGATTCATTTGCAGCAGATGACCCAGGGGCTCAGCCTGGAGCCGGTGGCGCTGGCAATCAACACCCTGCCCTCCCTGCAGGAGCCCGGACAGCTGCTGGAGCAATCCCTGCAAATCTTCCGCGCCTTCTGTCGGCAGATGACTGCCTACAAGGCCAACAGCTCCCATCGGCTGTATACCCAGATTCGCGCGTTCATCCAGCAGCATTATATGGAGCAGAGCCTGTCTCTCACCCGGATTGCCGATCAATTCAACATGAACGAAAAATATCTTTCTCAGCTCTATAAAAAAGAAGGAAACCTGAACCTGGCCGCCGAAATCGAAGAGCTGCGGCTCAAGCGCGCCACGGAGTTAATGGCCAATCCGGATTTGTCGCTGGCGGAAATCTGCGAAAGCTGCGGCTACGGCAGCCTCAATTCCTTCTATAAGGCCTTTAAGCGGGTGTATGCCGTGAGCCCCAGCAGTTTCCGTAAAACCATGTATCAGTCCCCCCAGCCGTAAAAGCGGCTTTATGCTTTCATTTTTAAAGGGAGTGTTTTTGCCATGCTGTTTGAAGATTTCGAAGGAAACAAAACGTCCTTTGCCAAGGATCCCTGCGTAATTCGTTTTCAGGGGCGCTATTATCTGTATTATACCAAGCATGATCCACAGACCGATCTGTACGGCGTGGGCATCGCCGTGACGGATGACCTGACCCATTATGAGATACTGGGCGTGCTGCGCAGCGAGCTTCCCGGGGAGGGCCGTGGCATGTGCGCCCCCGCCGCGATCGTATTGGACGGGGTAATTCATCTGTTCTATCAGAGCTACGGCCAGTTCCCCCGGGATTACATCTGCCATGCCACCTCCCGGGACGGCGTGCATTTTGACCGGGATCAGAGCAACCCCGTCTTCCGCCCCCAGGGCGATTGGAACTGCGGCCGGGCCATTGATGCGGACGTGGTAGCATTTGACGGCAAGCTGTATCTCTATTTTGCCTCCCGGGATCCGGAAATGAAGCTTCAGCTGCTGGGCGTGGCCACCGCGCCGCTGGACAGCGATTTCTCCCGGGACGCCTGGACCCAGCAAAATCTGGACGCGCCCATTCTTTTCCCCCAGCTGCCCTGGGAGCAGCAGTGCATCGAGGCGCCGGCCGCCTGCGTGCACGATGGAAGGATTTATATGTTCTATGCGGGGGCGTATAACTGCTGCCCCCAGCAGATTGGCTGCGCCGTCAGCACCGACGGGGTGCATTTCACCCGCCTGTTCCAGGAGCCGCTGATGGCCAATGGCCCCGTGGGCAGCTGGAATGAAAGCGAATCCGGTCATCCCTATGTGTATGAGGATGAGGGCGTCTATCACCTGTTCTATCAGGGCAGCGATGATAAGGGAAAAACCTGGCGGCTCTCCCGGGTGCAGGTGGATTTTGACGCAAAGGGCCTTCCCTATATTGTGAAATAAGGGGCGATCAGCATGGAAACGCGGCAGGCGACAGTGGCCCTGGCGCCCTGCGAAAGCTACGAGCAGGCGCAGGTGGATCAGGCTGTGGCCACAGGCGTGGCGCTGCTGGGCGGCATCTCGCGGTTCGTTTCTCCCAGGGAGCAGATTCTGCTTAAGCCCAATCTGCTCAGCCGCGCCCTGCCCCAGCGGGCGGTCACCACCCATCCGGTGGTGTTTTCGGCGGTCTGCCGCCTGCTGCGGGAAAAGGGTTATGCCCATCTGACCTATGGCGACAGCCCCGGCAACATTACCGCTACCCCCGAAAAAGCAGCGGAAGGCTGCGGCATTCAGGCAGCAGCGGCCCAATGGCAGGTGCCGATGGGGGATTTTTCCGACGGCAGTCTGGTTTCTTTTCCCCAGGGCCAATGCAGCCACAGCTTTATGCTGTGCCGCGCCGTGCAGCAGGCGGATGCGGTAATCAATCTGCCCAAGATGAAAACCCACGCCCTGGAGCGAATTACCGGCGCGGTGAAAAACCTGTATGGCTGCATTGCCGGAGGCAACAAAGCCGCAGGCCATGCCCATTATCCGGATTCGGATGTGTTTGCCCGGATGCTGTGCGATTTGAACGCCTGCGTCAAACCCCGGCTGCATATTCTGGACGGCATTACCGCAATGGAGGGCAACGGCCCCACCTCGGGCACGCCGGTTCACATGGGCGTGCTGCTGTTTTCCGATGATCCCGTGGCGCTGGACAGCGTGTTTGCCAGCCTGGTGGCGCTGTCCCCCGCCCTGGTGCCCACCTGCGCCGCAGGGGAAGCGCAGGGGCTGGGCGTAATGGAGCCGGCACGAATCCGCGTGGTCACGCCGGAGGGCCCTCTGTCTGTGGCGCAGGCTGCGGCGCAATATGGCAATCCCGGCTTTGACGTGTTCCGAGGTACGCTGAAAAAGGGGCTGGCGGCCAAGCTGCTGCCGCTGCTGCCCTGCCTGCAGGATCGTCCCCGGGTGGATACAGCCAAATGTATCGGTTGCGGGCTGTGTCAGCAGTCCTGCCCGGTGGAAAGCAAGGCCGTGAAGGCCGGAAACGGCCAGAAGGCGAAATATGACTACGCCAAGTGTATCCGCTGCTTCTGCTGCCAGGAAATGTGCCCGGCCAAGGCCATTTCCGTGCATCGCAGCTGGCTCAATCACCTGCTGGGCGGAAAATAAGCAGGCCTTTTGCCCCAGCTTCCCGCAAGCTTCAGCCGCATCCCAGGTCGGCCATCCGCCCCATTTCTGCGCGGATTTTCGGCTTGACGGATGCGGCTTTCCCGTGGTATCATGGCAATGGATATAACCTGCATCGATTCAAATCACCCGCATAAAAACAACCTATCATAAGGAGGAACCTGCTCATGGCTGGACGGATTGTTCTCAACACCATTTCCTATCACGGCAAGGGCGCCATTGCGGAAATTCCCGGCGTGCTGAAATCCCGGGGGTATCAGAAGGCCTTCGTCTGCTCGGATCCGGATCTGGTGCGCTTCGGCGTGACCGGGAAGGTGACTTCCCTGCTGGATGCGGCCCAGATTCCCTATACCCTCTTTGATGAGATTAAGCCCAATCCCACCATCGAAAACGTGCAGGCGGGCGTGGCCGCCTTCCAGGCATCCGGCGCGGATTGCATTATTGCCATCGGCGGCGGCTCCTCGATGGACACAGCCAAGGGCATCGGCATTATCATCAAGAATCCCGAATTTGCCGACGTGCGCTCTCTGGAGGGCGTGGCTCCCACCAAGGAGCACGCGGTATTCACCATCGCCGTGCCCACCACTGCCGGCACCGCTGCGGAGGTGACCATCAATTACGTGATCACCGATGTGGAAAAGAAGCGCAAGTTCGTCTGTGTGGACACCAACGACATCCCCGAAATCGCCGTGGTGGATCCGGACATGATGGCCTCCATGCCCAAGGGCCTCACCGCCGCCACCGGCATGGATGCCCTCACTCACGCCATTGAGGGCTACATCACCAAGGCCGCCTGGGAAATGACGGACATGTTCCATCTCAAGGCCATTGAGCTGATCAGCCGCCACCTGCGGGGCGCGGTTGCCAACACGCCCGAGGGCCGGGAAGGCATGGCGCTGGCCCAGTATATTGCCGGCATGGGCTTCAGCAATGTAGGCTTGGGCATTGTGCATTCCATGGCTCACGGCCTGGGCGCGCTGTATGACACGCCCCACGGCGTGGCCAATGCCATCATCCTGCCCACCGTCATGGAATACAACGCCCCCTGCACCGGTGAAAAATATCGGGACATCGCCAAGGCAATGGGCGTGGAGGGCACCGAGAAGATGACCCAGGCGGAATACCGCCAGGCCGCCGTGGATGCGGTGAAGCAGCTGGCCGCCGATGTGGGCATTCCCGCCGATCTGAAAGCCATTGTGAAGGACGAGGATGTGCAGTTCCTGGCCAAATCCGCCTTTGCGGACGCCTGCCGCCCCGGCAATCCCCGGGACACCTCTGTAGAGGAAATCGCCGCGCTGTATCGGAAGCTGATGTAACAAAAGTATTTTGAAGATTTGCGGGGGAACCGTTCTTTGCGGACAAAGAACGGTTCCCCCGCACCCCTTCCAAGAAATCCACAAGGGTAAATCATGCTTATCAATATGCAGGAAGATGCTTCTGCATCAAAAGCACCCTCCCGCGCCCTCCCCAAAACCGATCGGGATATTATGCATTTTTCTTACCCAGCAATACGCCCCAGATTGGAAGAAAGGCACGCAAGCACTTTCTCCTAATCCGGGGCATGTTTGTTTATCGGGTAAATTCTGTTTATTCCTCAATTGCCGCCTTGCGCCGGTTGATTTCCCGGATCACCTCGGGCGGGAACTTGGGCTGGCGGTGGTAGGTATACAGGCCGTTCTGCTCCTGCTCCACGTCGGTAAGCTGGGTATAGCAGAAGCCCATATGCTCCGGATTACGCAGCAGCGCCATCGTCAAGCCCTCATAGCGGGCAAGGAATTCCTCGCTCGTTTTAGGCCCTTCGCCGTAGCCCCAGCCGCTTTCATCGTCCGTCCAGCGAATGCCGCCATATTCCGACACGAACATAGGCAGCTTCCCATCATAATGCTGATGCCGCTTCCGTTCGTCATAAAGCTCCGCGCCGGGCTGATAGCGTTGGGCATACACTTCGGGATTCTGCTCGTAATCATGGGTATCGTAAATATCGGTCTGGGCATGATAGCCGCCGCTGGTATCGATGCAGGGTCGGCTGGGATCCATCGCCTTGGTGGCGCGATAGGTCATCTGCAGCGTCAGTTGGCGCAGGCCATCGTTGGATTCTCCCCAGGCTTCATTGTAGGGGCACCAGCCCACAATGGCGGGCACGTTGATATCACGCTCCACCACCTCCAGCCATTCCCGCAGGAAAATGGACATGGTGTGGGGCTTGGCCGGATCGATCCCCCAGCTGGCCATTTCGCCCCAGCAGATATAGCCCAGCTTGTCTGCCCAATACAGGAACCGCTGCTCAAACACCTTCTGATGCAGCCGCGCGCCGTTAAAGCCCATGGCCATCGACATTTCAATGTCCGCCTTCAGGGCCGCGTCGGTGGACGCGGTATAAATACCATCCGGATAGAAGCCCTGATCCAGAATCAGCCGCTGGAACACGGGCTTGCCGTTAATCAGGCACTTTTTGCCGTCAAAGGAAATGGTGCGCAGGCCAAAATAGCTGTCCACGATGTCTACCGTCTCGCCGCCATTTTTCAGCGTCAGCTTCAAATCATAGAGATTGGGTTCGCCGGGAGCCCAGAGATGCTTGTGGTCCATTGTCAGGGTCAGCTTGGCATGATTTCCATCCACCAGTGCCTGGGCCTTGCCCTCAGTCCTGCCCTCAAAGGCGGCCGCTGCTTCCAGCGTCATCCCGGCAGCCGGGCCGTTGATGGTAGCGTCCAGATACACGCTGCCATTGGCCGCATCCGGCGTAAGCCGCATCTTTTCCACATAGACCGGGCTCACCCATTCCAGCCACACGGTCTGCCAGATACCGGTTGTGCGGGTATAGCTGCAGCCGTAGGAATGGAACCGGGAGCTTTGCTTGCCAAAGGGCTGCCGGCCGCCCCGCAGGTCATCATCCGCGCAGACCACCAGCGTGTTCTCCCCCGCATGAACCGCAGCCGTGATTTCAAAGGTGAAGGAGGCGTATCCGCCCTCATGCGTCCCCACGCTCTGGCCGTTGACCCACGCTTCGCACTTGTAATCCACCGCGCCAAAATGCAGCAGCACGCGCTTGCCCGCCGCTTCTGCAGGCAAGTTAAAGCAGCGGCGATACCAGACCGCGGCCATAAAATCCTTGTAATTCACGCCGGAAAGCGCGCTCTCCGGGCAGAAGGGCACCAGAATTTCCTGGGCCAGCTTTTCCTTTTCCATCAGCCCCCGGGCGCGGCCGGAAGCGCCATGATCGATTTCAAACTGCCATGTGCCGTTCAGGTTCATCCAGCCGGGGCGCACGAACTGCGGCCGGGGATATTCGGGGCGGGGCATATGCTGCATGCAGATCCTCTCCTTATGTGAAAAGTCTTTCTGCCTTATTCTATCGGATTTTCCTGCAATCCGCAAGCCCCTTCAGGAATTTTCCACGCCGCAGATGCGGTCGATCTGCGCCAGCTCATCCGGGGTGAAGTCGGTATGGTTCGCCGCGCGAAGGTTCTGGAGAATCTGCTCGGGCTTGGATGCGCCGATGAGCACGCTGGTGACGATTCCATCCCGCAGCACCCAGCTCAGGGCCATTTCCGCCAGCGATTGACCGCGCTTGGCCGCCAGGAGATTCAGCTGCTGAATCTGGGAAAGACGCTCCGGGGTGAGCGCCGAATCCTTGAGGAACCGGCCATCGGTGCGCATCCGGCTGTCCGCTGGCACGCCCTGCAGATACCGATTCGTCAGCAGGCCCTGTGCCAGAGGGCTGAAGGCAATAATGCCCTTGCCCAGCTCTGCCGAAGCCTGCTTCAGGCCGTTATGCTCGATGCCCCGGTCGAAGATGGAATAACGGTTCTGATTGATGATAAAGGGGCAATGCATATCCCGCAGCAGTGCTTCCGCTTCTCGCAGCCGTGGGCCATCATAGTTGGACAGGCCCACATACAGCGCCTTGCCGCTTTGCACCGCCTGGGCCAGGGCGCTCATGGTCTCCTCCAGCGGCGTTTCCGGATCCGGGCGATGATGATAGAAAATATCCACATAATCCAGCCCCATCCG
>CAKTWP010000037.1 GCA_934630705.1 uncultured Clostridia bacterium
CGTGAAGCGTTGGGTTACGGCCATGTTTCCCGCGGCAGGAAACGGTTTTCGGATGATCGATCCCGGGGAGAACAAGTTCTCCCCGGGACTCGACATGCCGAAAACCCCCGGTCAACAAGTTGACCGGGGCCTGAGCGAGCGCTCAGGCGCTGCCGCGGGACGATGTAACACATCCGTTTCTATTGCTCCACACAGAAACCAGACGATTTCCTAAGTCCGAGTAAAATTGTGAACCGGGTCCAGGGAGGAACTCCCTGGTGGGGGTGTGGGGCGCATAGCCCCACATCGTCCCCCCGCTCCACACAGAAGAACGCTGATTTCTTAAATCCAGTAAAGTTGTGAACCGGGTCCAGGGAGGAACTCCCTGGCCGGGAGTTTGAGGGCGGAGCCCTCAACACCATCCCCCCAACCTCCCCCTCTCAATCCCCTCCAAAAGGATGGAAGAAAAGCATGCAAGTAATATTAGGCGCGGTATCTCTGGGCCTGTTATGGGCGATCATGACCATTGGCGTATACATTTCCTATCGGGTGCTGGACATTGCAGATTTGACGGTAGAGGGCTCGCTGCCGCTGGGCGCGGCGGTGGCCTGCAGTGTTATTTTTGGCGGCGGAAATCCGTATCTGGCTTCGTTGCTGGCGCTGCTGGCCGGCTGCCTGGCGGGGCTGTGCACGGGCGTGCTGCATACAAAGCTGAAGATTCCCGCGCTGCTTTCCGGCATCCTCACGATGATCTCCCTGTGGTCCATTAACCTGCGCGTGATGGGAAACCGACCGAATATTTCCATTCTGCGGCTTCCCACTGCTTTTCAGCCCCTGGAAAAACTGGGCATGAATAAGGAAACTGCCATTATCGTGGTGGGCACGGTGTGCGTGGCGGCGCTGATTGCGGCGCTGTATTGGTTCTTCGGCACGGAGCTGGGCTCTGCCATTCGCGCAACGGGCAATAACCCCCGCATGATCCGGGCCCAGGGCGTGAGCACGGATCGGATGAAGATCATCGGCCTGATGCTCAGCAACGGCCTGGTGGCCCTCAGCGGCGCGCTGATCGCCCAGAGCCAGAACTTTGCCGATGTGCAGATGGGCACGGGCAGCATCGTGATCGGCCTGGCCTCCCTGATTATCGGCGAGGTGCTGTTTGGCCGGCGGGGCTTCCTGTCCCGGCTGATTTCCCTGGCGCTTGGCGCGGTGGTGTACCGCATGATTATCGCGCTGGTGCTGGAGCTGGGCATGCCCACCAACGACCTCAAGCTCTTTACCGCCATCACCGTGGCGCTGGCGCTGTGGCTCCCTCAGGGCAAGGAACTGCTGCGTACCCTGAAAAAGTCCTGCGCGAAGGAGGCGGCCTGACATGCTGCAGATTACCGGCCTGAAAAAGGTGTTCAATCCCGGCACAATCAATGAAAAGGTCGCCCTCAAGGGCGTGGACCTGACCCTGAACCCTGGCGATTTTGTCACCGTGATCGGCGGCAACGGCGCGGGCAAATCCACCCTGCTGAACAGCGTGGCCGGGGTGTTTCCCGTGGACGCGGGACGCATTGTGCTGGACGGCCAGGACGTGACCCGCCTGCCCGAGCATAAGCGGGCGAAGTATCTGGGCAGGGTGTTTCAGGACCCCATGATGGGCACGGCGGCGGATATGAACATTGAGGAAAATCTGGCGCTGGCTTACCGCCGGGGACAGCCTCGGGGCCTGAAATGGGGCGTGACCGGCGCGGAACGGGAAAAATATCGCGCCATTCTCAGTCAGCTGGAACTGGGACTGGAAAACCGTATGACCGATAAGGTGGGCCTGCTGTCCGGCGGTCAGCGTCAGGCGCTGACGCTGGTGATGGCCACGCTGAAAAAGCCCAAGCTGCTGCTGCTGGACGAGCATACCGCCGCACTGGATCCCAAAACGGCGGAAAAGGTGCTGCGCCTGACGGAGCTGCTCATTGCAGAAGATCATCTGACCGCCATGATGGTGACCCATAACATGAGCGACGCCATCCGGCTGGGCAATAAGCTGATTATGATGAACGAAGGCAATGTGGCCGTGAAAATCGAGGGCGAACGCAAGCATGGGCTCCAGCGGGAGGATCTGGTGGCGCTGTTTGAATCCGCCAGCGGCGGTAAACTGGAAAACGACCGGATGCTGCTGTCCTGAACGGAAATACAGGAGGAGCCCCGGCTGGAAAAGAATATGCGGGAGGGCCTTTCTTTCGAGAGAAAGAAAGGCCCTCCCGCGCTTTTGTTTTTAGATATGACTGCGGATGAAATCGAAGGTGCGGTTCAGGTCGTCGCAGTGAATCACGCCGTCGGGGAGGAAGGACGTGGCTTCGACTGTGTAATCCCCCTGATAGTGAACCGTCGGCAGAAACGCGAAAAACTTCTCAAAGTCCACATCTCCCTGACCGATATGCAGCGTGCGCAAGGACGGCCAATCCAGATACCCACCGTGATAATCATTCACATGCAGATGGCGGATAGGCCCCTGCCAGAGCCAGGCGTATTCCTTCTCATAGAGCAGATCCATCTGCCGGTGGAACGCAGCCATTTTGGTGTCCAGGGTGAAGCGCACATCCGCGTCCAGCGCGTGCAGCTGCTGCCAATGGGTCATGGGATCGCCGTGATTGCATACCACGTTTTCCACCATCAGCTCCATCCCGTGGCGCTGAGCCCGCGCCAGAAGAAGCGGATAAGCGTCCAGATTATTCTGAAAGTGCTGATCCGAGGTGAGCCCATCCCATAAATGAATCACCATTCGCCGGGCTCCCAGATACACCGCCAGCTGGCAGTTTTCCTCAAATTGGCGAAAGGCCTCGTCCCAGTCGCCCTCGCCCCGCAGGCTCAGCTTTTCACCAATGTGCTTCTCGCAGTGCCATAAGGGAATGGGAATCCCCAGACCGGATAAAAAGGACGCCACCTGATCGATCTGGTCGTACCAGGTGCTGTAAAACATGAATTCGTAGCCGTCGCACTGGAGCTTATCCACGCAGTCGGCCAGCAGGCGGTAATTCCGCCCGTTGGGAATGCCAAACAGCGCGCCGGTGGAGCAGATGATCTGATGCATGAGCGCAGCCTCCAACCCTGAGATTACGACTCAGTATACCACGCTTTTAGCCAAAAGGGAACCCGGAGCCCGCTTATCTGGGCAAAGGGCAGCGGGAATGGATATTGAAGAAAGGCGCGGGGCGGTGTATAATGAACAATGGTGGAGATTTGACGAAAGCGGGGATGGACCGGGATGTTTACCAAGAAGCAGATCTGGAGCCTGCTGATTCCGCTGATGGCGGAACAGGTGCTTACCGCCATGATGGGCTCCGTGGACACCATGATGGTCAGCAACGCGGGATCGGCAGCCATCTCGGCGGTTTCGCTGGTGGACGCCATCAATGTGCTGATTATCCAGGTGTTTTCCGCCATGGCCACGGGGGGCACTATCGTGTGCGCCCAGTATCTGGGTGCGCAAAAAAAGGATGAAGCCAACCGCGCGGGCGGCCAGCTGGTGATGACGGTGCTGGTGCTGTCGCTGGCCATTGCGGGCATTTTTGTGGCCCTGCGCTGGCCGATGCTCAACCTGATTTTCGGCACCATCGAGCAGGCCGTGATGGCCGACGCAGAGATTTACTTTTTTATCACCGCGCTTTCCTATCCCTTTATTGCACTGTATAACGCCGGGGCGGCGCTGTTCCGGGTGGACGGCCATTCGCGGCTGCCGCTGATTGTGTCCACGGGATGCAATCTGGTGAATATTGTGGGCAACGCGCTGCTGATTTTCGGCATGAACATGGGCGTTGCGGGCGCGGCGCTGGCCACGCTGGTTTCCCGGGCGCTGAGCGCGGTCATTATTCTGCTGTTTCTGCGCAAGCCCCGGCAGACCATCGTGGTGCGCAATTATCGCGCCATCCGGCCGGACTTTCCCATGATTCGCCGGATTCTGGCCGTGGGCATTCCCACAGGCGTGGAAAACGGCATGTTCCAGTTCGGCAAGCTGGCTATTCAGTCCACGGTGTCCACCATGGGCACCGTGGCCATCGCGGCGCAGGCCATGACGGCGACGCTGGAGGGCTTTTCCAGCTATACGTCCATCGGCATCGGTCTGGGAATGATGACCATCGTGGGCCAGTGCATCGGCGCGGGTCGGATCGATGAGGCTCGGCGATATACCAAAAAGCTTTCGCTTTATGGCGGACTGGGGATTCTGGCCTCCTGCATTGCGGTGGCCGCGCTGATTCGGCCCATTACGATCATGGGCGGCATGGAGCCGGAAGCGGCGGAAATGACGATCCAGCTCACCTGGCTGATCTGCATTGTGAAGCCCTTCCTGTGGACGCTGTCGTTTATGCCGGCGTATGGCATGCGGGCGGCGGGGGATGTGCGCTTCTCCATGCTGGTGGCCACGGCCACCATGTGGCTTTGCCGGGTGCTGGTGACAATCCTGCTGGTGCGGCTGTTTGGCATGGGCCCGCTGGCGGTGTGGCTGGGCATGTTCAGCGACTGGTTCGTCCGCTCGGTGATTTTCTCGGTGCGCTTCCGGGGCGATAAATGGATTCATCGCCGCATGACCGATGCGCATGCGCCGGAAGAAACGCCGGCATAAGGCGGATTTCTGATTGGAAAAGCGAATGGCGGGGGAGAAACGTTTCTGCGTGCAGGAATCGCTCTTTCCCGCCATTTTTTCATACCCCCACACGGAGGGCTTTTTCGTTTTCGCCCCGCACCGGCCCCGGCGCAGATTCATAGGATGCAGTATCGCCAAAACAGGAGGGGGAAGCATCCATGCGCATATTTTTAGCGGGTCAGGGGGCCCGGGAAGCATATGTGGCCCAGCTGGCCCGGGAGCGGGGACACCAGATTGCAAAAACGGCGGACTGCGATGTGGCGGTGCTGACGCTGCCCAGATCGCATCTGCCCATGGGCACGGAGCATTGGCCGGCAGGACAGAAAATCGTCTGCGGCCTGACGGATCCGTCGCTGGAAGCCATGGCGGAGAAAAAGGGATGGAGGCTGTGGCGCGTATTGGCGGATGAGGATTACATCTGCCGTAACGCGGCGCTGTCTGCCGAAGGCGCGGTGTATGCCGCCATGCATGCGGCGGACTTCGCGCTGGGGCAGGCCCATTGCCTGGTAATCGGCTATGGACGGATAGGGCAGGCGCTTACCGCCATGCTGCGAGGGCTGGGCGCCCGGGTGACGGTGGCTGCCCGGCGCAGAGAAAGCCGGGAAGCAGCGGGGGAAGGCAGCATTGATCTGCCTCAGCTGCATGAAGCGCTGCCGGAAATGGACGTGGTTTTTAATACGGTGCCTGCGCCGGTGCTGGGCCGGGAGCTGCTGGCTTGGGTGAGGCCTCATGCGCTGCTGATCGAACTGGCCAGCGCGCCTTATGGCATAGACGGCCCGGCGGCCCGGGAAATGGGCCTGCGGGCGTGGACGGAGGGCGGCATCCCCGGGCGCTATTGCCCGCAAAGCGCAGCGGCGCTGCTGCTGGATTATGTGGAGCGGAGGTGGGCTCATGAGTAAGACCCGGATTGGCTTTGCCCTGACGGGCTCCTTTTGCACCTTCGAAAAAGCCTTTGCCGCGCTGCGGGCACTGGTGGCGGCGGGATACGATGTGCTGCCGGTGCTGTCCTATGCGGCGGCCCGGGAGGACACCCGGTTTTTCGATCATGAGACAGTGTGGAACACCCTGGAGGAAATCACCGGCAAACACCCGCTGGCCACGCTGACGCAGGTGGAGCCCATCGGGCCGAAAAAGCTGGTGGACGCCTATGTGATTGCGCCCATGACCGGCGTTTCCATGGCCAAGCTGGCCCACGGCGTGTTTGACACCCCGGCGCTGCTGGGGGCCAAATCTCATCTGCGCAACGGCCGGCCCGTGCTCATCGCCCCCTCCACCAACGACGGGCTGAGCACGGCGGCGGAAAATCTGGGGAAGATTTTGGGCATGCGCCACGTTTATATAGTGCCCTTCGGTCAGGATGATCCCCTGCGCAAGCCCCGTTCGCTGGTGGCGGATTTTGCACAGATTCCGGACGCGTTGGCAGCGGCGCTGGCAGGGGCTCAGCTGCAGCCTATGCTGCTGGGCAGCTTGAAAAACGAAGGAAAATAGCGTATAATATAGATGTGGAGGTATCGCCATGAATCACAACAGCCTGCGGAAAACATCGCTGCTGATTGCCCTTGCCCTGCTGCTTTGCCTATGGCCTCTTCAGACACTGGCCGGGGCAGATGTGGCCCTGACCCAAAGGCTGCGGGAGAAGTGGGCGGATGCGAACCGGCACGTTGTCTGCTTTCAGTATGAAGCCAATGAGCCCGCCCTCGTCCCCGCCACGGAGAAAATCAATCAGGCGATTCTGGAAACGGCGCACATTCAGGAATACGAGCAGCTGCTGTTCACCGTGGCCGAAGGCGGCGTGGGGCTGACGGTGGAAACCCGCGCGATGGCAACGGACAGCTTCTATCAGGAGGGGACGGGCTATCTGGCCCTGCTGGTGGAGGCAAAGGGAAAAATGCTTCAGGGCCCGCCTTCCCATCGGTATTATCCCATGGTGTTTGACGGGCAGACGGGGGAACGGGTGACCTTCGACCAGCTCTTTGCCGATCCGGAGGGGGCCAAAGCGTATATTGAGCAGTATTTGACGGATGTGGTGGAGCCGCAGCTGTCCACCTATCTGGAAAACAGCCAGCTTTTTCCCGTGCCCTATGAGAGCTTCGGCTTTTCCGGAGAGGGGCATCTGATTCTCTATTACCCCCATGATCAGCTTTCCTTCCTTTCGGGCACGTCCGGGGCGGTGGCGTTTCGGTACAGCGAGCTGTGGGATTACCTGGATACATCGGAAACCGGCATCGCCCTGCAGATGGTGCAGACCGGCAGCCATCACCGGCAGTATGCGGACAGCCGCGAGCCTGCGGAAATGCGGGAGCTTTTGCAGGAGTATCTGCCCGGCCTGAAGGGGCTGGAGCTCAGCGCTCCCTCCCTGGGCACGGCCATGGAGCTGATTGAGAGAGACTATGCGCTCACCACGGATTCCGGCTTCTATCCCGGCGGCGCGTATTACGAAACGGAAACACCGGAGTTGCTGGGCACGTATCTGATCACAGACGAAGCCGAAAGCTATGTGTCCGGGATCCTGACCAGCCGGGTGGATATGTACGGCATTGAAACCGGGAAAACCACCCTTTCGGAGGCGAAGCGCCTGCTGGGTGAGCCTGCCGCTGAAACGGCTGTGGATGGAGACATGGCGGAGCAGTATCTGGTCTGCCCGGGTACGGCCGCGCGCTACGTCTTTACCAGCGAGCAGGCCATCAATCTTGGCGAAACGGGACAGACGGCGAATCAGGTGTCGCTGACGGTGTACGCGGATGAAAGCGGCATGGTCCGCTATATCAGGCTGTCCCTGGAATAAATACGGAAAGAGGCATTCCATGAGCGCAACCGCGAAAAACAAATCCTCCCAGCCCGCCCTGGCCACCACCGGCAAGGGCGCGGCTTTTTGCGTGACCCTGGGCGTGACGCTGCTGACGGCGGCGCTGGCCTTTGTGCTGTCGCTGACCAATGGAGGAGACAGCTATGTGCTTTCCCAGCTCAGCCAGGCGCTGCAGGGGCTGGGCGGGCCCATGTGCATCGGCATTCCGCTGCTGCTGGGCTGGGCGGGGGTGAAGCTGCTGGTGTCGGTGCGGCATCGGGTGGCGGCGCGGGATGTGCTGATCGTGTCGGCCCTGTATCTGCTGCTGCTTGCCGGGCATGCGCTGATCGCCCGGGTGCAGCAGGCGGGGGAAACGGTGTCCTTTATGGATTATGTGGGCCGGCAGAATTATAAAATGATGGAGCTGGGCTACGATTCCTTCCCGGCTTACCTCTATCAGGCCTTCACCCTGCGCACCAGCGGCGCAGGCGGGCTGCTGGGCATGCTGCTGGCTTATCCCATCTGGAAGGTGTTTGGAACGGTGGTGGGGCTGCTGCTGGTGGCGGTGCTGCTGGTGGGGCTGCTGTTTTTGCTGCTGCGGGTGAATCCAGGTGATCTGTTCCGTTCCGCCTCGGAAAGGGGCGAACAGCGGCGGCTGCGCCGGGAGGAAAAGCAGCGGCAAAAAGCGCAGCAGACGCAGGAAAGCCAGCAGGCGCCCGCCCCTGCCGCGCAGCAATATCCCTTTGCACAGATGCATCCGGGGCAGACTGTGGAACGGCAGGAGACGGTGTATGATAATCCGCCCCCGGCGTATTATCAGCCCGCCCCGGTATATGATGCCACCCCCGCGTCCCGGCCTGCCCGGGAACAGGCGGGATTCTATCCCGTGCAGCCCGATCTGTATGACGAGCGCTTTCCGCTGCACGAGAGGGAAACTGCCCCGGCGGATGCGGAGCCCATTCCCGATGCCGCTGCAGCCGTTTCGTCCCCCAGGCCCGCGCCGCTGGCCCGGCCCTGGGAGCAGCCGGAACCGGAAACGGACGGCCGGGACGTGCCGGCGGATGAACCGCAGCAGGCTGTGTCTCAGCCGGTCATTGGGGAATATACGCCCTCCGCTGCCCCGGTATCCCCGCCTGCGCCCATTCCGGAAACGCCCAGCCCGGCCCCGGCCTATGCCGCCGCGCCTGAGCAGGCTCCGGAAACTCCGCCGGATACATCCGCAGCGGAGGATGATTTGCCCTGGGAAACGGAGCCGGAAAAGGCCCCGCCCCAGCCCGTGCCTTCCCATGCCGAAAAAACGGTCGCGACGGCCTCACTGGCGGAAAAGCGGCCACGGGAAAATGCATCCGGACGGCAAAGCAGCGCGTCCGCCTGGCAGAAAGCGCCCGATCGGGAAAATACGCGCGCGGCGGCGCAGACAACGCCGTCTGCTTCTGCGAAAACCGCTTCTTCTCTGTCCGCTTTGCCGGCCCACGATTGGGCCGCACAGGTGCGGCAGCGGGAAGCGGCGCTGGAAATGCCGGAGCATACCACGGCCAGAAACGATCCCAAGCCGGTGTATACCGATCCTGTGATGCCCATTACAGGGGAGCGGGTATCCATCGCGCCCCGAAGCGAGCAGCCGCGCTCCGATGCGAAGCTGGACGGCACCCTGGCCCCCAAGGCAAAGCAGGGGGAAATGCCCATGGATGTGCCCTATCAGGCACCGCCCATGCGGCTGCTGAATGAATGCCGTCATGTGCCCCAGGCCGATGCGGCCCAGGAGGACGAACGGCGGGCGCAGGTAATCGAGGGCACGCTGGGCAGCTTTGGGGTGGATGCGGAGGTGCGCCAGATCATGCACGGCCCGTCCATCACCCGCTTTGCCATCCAGATTGCCCCCGGCGTGAAGGTAAGCCGGGTGACGAATACGGCGGATAATCTGGCGCTGGAGCTGAAAACCAAGCATGTGCGCGTGGAAGCGCCCATTCAGGGCACCAATTATATCGGTATCGAGGTGCCCAATGCGCTGGTGAGCACGGTATCCCTGCGGGAAGTGCTGGACAGCGAGAAAATGCGCAATAATCCGTCGCCGCTGGTGGTGGCGTTGGGCAAGGACATCGCCGGCGAGCCTGTGCTGTGCGATCTGAGCAAGATGCCCCATCTGCTGATTGCCGGCGCAACGGGCAGCGGTAAATCCGTATGCATCAATTCCATTGTGTGCAGTCTGCTGTATCGCACGTCGCCTCAGCAGGTGCGGCTGATTATGATCGACCCCAAGCAGGTGGAGCTGAGCGTATACAACAGCATTCCCCATTTGCTGGTGCCGGTGGTCAGCGATCCCAGAAAGGCCGCGGGGGCGCTGGCATGGGTGGTGCAGGAAATGCTGGAGCGCTATGGCAAATTCAGCGCTCAGAACGTGCGCAACCTGGCGGGGTATAACAAAGTCAATCAGGGCACCGATGCGGTGCTGCCCAACATCGTGGTGATTATCGATGAAATGGCCGACCTGATGGAGGTCTGCCGCAAGGACGTGGAAGAATCCATTCGCCGATTGGCCGCGCTGGCCCGGGCTGCGGGCATTTACATGGTGCTGGCCACCCAGCGCCCCTCCGTGGACGTAATCACCGGCGTTATTAAAAACAACATCCCCAGCCGCATCGCCTTCGCCGTTTCCTCCGGCACGGACAGCCGCACCATCATTGATATTAACGGCGCGGAAAAGCTGATGGGCAAAGGCGATATGCTCTATAAGCCCGCGGGCACTTCGCCCCTGCGCGTGCAGGGCTGCCTGGTGACGGATGACGAGGTGAACGCCATCACGGATTACATCGGCCACCGCTATCAGACGGATTACGATCCCAACATCATTGAGCATCTGGATAATGCCGACAAGGAACGCGCCGAAGCGGATGACGCGGGCGCGGATATGGACAGCGATATGGGCGGCGGCGACGGCAGCTTTAACGATCTGCTGCGGCAGGCCATTGAAATGGCCGTAGAGGATGGCCAATCCTCCACCAGCATGCTCCAGCGGCGGCTGCGCATCGGCTATGCCCGGGCGGGACGGCTGGTGGACGAAATGGAAAAGCGCGGGATTGTAAGCCAATCCGAGGGCTCCAAGCCCCGCAAAACCCTTATTACCCGCGAGCAATACTACGAAATGTTCCAGGACGACTAAGCGGGATGCGAGCGAGAGGGAAAGCCTGATTCCAGAAAGCCGTAGGGAGCAATATAAATTCCTGTCTGATCAAAAATGCGCCCCAGATGGGAAGAAAACGAACCATGCGTTTTCTTTCTCAATCCGGGGCGCATTGCTATTTAAAGAGCATCCCGCTTATATCCCGGCCGGTTTTCGGGCAGCCAAGGGGAAGCAGCTTTTAACAAAAAAGAGTTTTCCTTATGCGGCCTTTTAAGGCTCTCCTGGAAAGGGATACGGAGGAAACCGCTCTTTGATTACAAGAATGGTTTCCTCCATGCGCGTTGCCTTCGTTTTTCATCTCCCCACCTGTGTGTTGTCCCGCTGGCGGTTTTGCAGCGCATCGATGGGATGCGGCGCGATTTCAAAGCGGTAATCACTGCCGGTTTGCGCAATCAGCCGGGCTACCACCTGATGAGATGGCGCGTCCTCCCGGCCGCACAGAAGCTGCTGATAGCGGAAAAAGTCCGCCCCCTGGGGCAGCTGGCCTACCGGCACGTATTGCTCCCGCTGGGCCGTGAGCCCCACGGATTGCAGTATGTCCCGCACGTAGCCCTTGCTGGGGCCCAGCCGCAGGGGATCGGGAAAGGCGGACAGCGTGGGCCTGACGCCGCTTTCCCGTTCCGCCAGGGCGCAGAGCTTGTGCAGATGGGCCAGCTCATGATCCCGCTCCTCTAAAAAGAGCTGACGCATGGCTGCGCTTTCTTCCTCCCGGGCGCAGGAATCGTATAGGTATGCTTCCAGGTATTGTGCGTCCAAAAGCTGCAGCATGGGGGCACACTGGGGCATCAGCGAACCAAAATGGGTGGCATGCTGCTGGGCAAGCAGGGATAATTCCAGATATAGCCCCCTGGCCTCTTTCGTTTCCGCTTCTCCAGCCGCCTGAAGATAAAATGCCTCCTTGGCCCGGCACAGGCTGCGGAGCAGCCGGGGCACCAGCCGGGAAAACACCTCCGCGTCCGAAGTGAGGGGCGTGCGCACCTCGTCATAGGGATGGCGATGACAGGCGATCAGCGGCCGCCCGGGCATGATTTCCGCATAGCCCTGCAAAAGCTGCTGGGCAGGCGTGTTATCAATCAGCATCATCAGATTGGCCAGCCGATACATCTCATCCTGAAACTCTGGCAGCGCAAAATGCAGTCCTTGCCGCAGGGGCCCTTCGCTCAGGCGCTGGGCCAGCACGGCGCATAAATCCAGCGACAGCAGCGCATAGATTAAGCCCCGCCGCAAAAAATCATCGCCGCTGGGCCACAGCGCGGCCAGGGTGGCTCGCTGCCGTGCGTCCACACGGCGAACCAGCGCCAGATCCCGCCGGGTATCCTGGCTGGCAAAGGCCATGGAAAGCAACGCTGATTCGTCCACGGCATCCTGCTCCGCTGCGGCCAGCAGCAAAATCCGGGCCCGGGCATAGGGGTGATCCTCCGGGACGGGCACCGCCGTCAGAGCGGCGAGGGGAAGTAAGCCCTGCTCCAGCGCAGGGGGAACCAGATCAAATGGATGCATGCGTTTTTCCTCCGCCTTTAATATGCAGCGGGAAACGCCGGTTTATGCGCATACAAAAAGAACCGCTCAGTTAGCCGAACCGAGACGGCACAATCCTGCGCTTTTGCGCATAGGCTGGTAAAGAGGATAAGCAGCAAGGAGGGATTCATCATGGCATCCGATCCCCGGGATCAATCGCCTTTTGCGGCGCTGACCTTCGCCCAGCAGCAGGACCGCTGGCGGGAATGGCGTTCGCGGCAGCTGGATTATCAGGATACACCGCTGGAACGCCCTGCCCCCGCAGCGCCGGCCGCGCCTGTGCCGCCTGCGGAATCGCCGCTGCCCAGGCTGACGCTTCCCTATCTGCGCCAGGCCGCGCCCACCCGGCATCAGGAGCTGGATCGGGTGCTGGCCCGGCATGCGCAGGCCGCCCGGCAGGCGGGCAGCTTCCGCCCGGTCACATCAGATAATGACGAATCAGGCCAATAAGCAGCAAATGCCCCGGATAGGCCAGATAGGCAAACCATTTGGGCAGCCGCAGCCGCGCCTGGGAGCGCCAGAGCATCAGCGGAAGCGCCAGCACCGCGTAAAACTGCACCCGGCACAGCACGTTCAGCAGGCTTCGCGCTTCGGGCAGCGCGGGAATATAGGAAATCACCGGCACCCCGAAAATGGCGGGCAAGGTCAGGGTGTCCTGGGCCCAGAACAGGCAAAAGCCGATCATCATGGCCACAAGGCCGCCCCGGCTTTCCCGCGCGGCATACAGCAGCAGGATAAACGCCACGCCTTTCCAGCCGTAATCCATTTTGACGGCCAACGGAATCAGCAGCGCCAGTGCCGGAGCCCAGTATTGGCTGCCGGCTTTTTTCTCCCGGATGCCCGCGATACCCAACAGACCCAGCAGCAGCGTGGCGAAAATGTTCAGCTCTGCCCAGGGATGGTTCATGGCAAAAACGTAACAGGGCTGAGACAGCAGCCCAGCCGCCAGCATCCGCAGGGCGTATTTGCGCCAGTCATGGGTATAGCTCATGCCCACGACCAGACACCAGCCGTACAGCGGCAGCGCGATGCGCCCGATCAGCCGCAGATCCAGATAACCGGGCAGCAGCGCCGCGCCCACATGATCGACCACCATAAACAGCAGCGCCAGGAGCTTGAGCAGGCCGGTGTTTTCATTCCCGGCGGTCTTGGGAAGCAGGGAGCGTTCCATCGGGATCACCTCGTTTTCCGCGTTCGTTTTTTGCCGCATTTTCGGAGGGATGTCTTCACAGTTTGGCCGCGATTGCTTCACATTTTTTGCGTATCATAAAGCCATGGAAGCAATCCACAATTCACTGTCCCGTCGCACGGCCGCTGAAAAGGCGCGGCTCCTGCGGCGGGACAGACGATTTTGGGCCTTTCTTCAAAGCAGCTCGATCAGCATCGCTTCGTGGGTGGTGTCCATCGCATCGGCGGGGACGGCGGCGTCCGCATATTCCGCCTCGCCCTGCTGATTGTCGTAAGGGTCATGGCGCAGATGCCGGAAGGGCACGAAGAAGTCATGCTGGTATTCGGCGTTGGCGGGCAGCCGATACGGATCCAGGTTGCCAAAATAGAAATTCCAGCGGTCCATGTGGCCCATTCGATAGGCCGAGCCGCCGAAGGAGCAATCCGCAAACAGCCAGCCAAAGGGGGCTACATAAAACTGCGCCCAATCGTGACTGCCCACATCCAGCGGGCTGACCTCCAGACCGGACTGCCACCGGGCCGGCACGCCCGCGATGCGGCACAGGGTGATGAACAGAAGCGCCTGCACCCCGCAATCGCCCTTCATGCAGGCCGCCGCGTATTCGGATACGTTGGGCATGGTCATGTACGCCCGCATGTAACAATAGGTGACCTTCGTGGTGATGAAATCGTAAATGCGCCGGGCCTTGCGCAGGGGATTCTTTTCATCGCCCACGATCTCCCGGGCCAGCATCCGCAAATAGGGCATGAAGGTCATGTGGGGAGCGTATTCTTCAGTATAGAAGGTGGGCTGCTGATCGCAGACCAGCGCCGGGTCCGGATCGGCGTACTGCATGTGCGTCTCATAGGTGTATTCCACGGTGAACGGCCGGTCTGGCACGGCGCAGAAGCAGATCGTGCGCTGGGGAAAATCTCCCGGGGCCACGATGGCGTCCGGATGGCTGCAGGAAAGCAGATGAAACCGCTTCACCTGCGCGTATTCCATGGGCAGGGGCAAATGAGCGGTCACCATCTGGCCGGCGCGCTTTGCGCCCTGGGCGATGGTCATGGTGGAGCGCATATGGATGCGGGCAGAGAGATGGCCTTCCCGCTTCATTCGTGCCACGATTTCATTGAGCATGGCGGCGTTTTCCTGCTTGTAGCGCAGCCGCTTGGGATCGCGCAGCCGGCTTTCAAAGCGGGGCTGCGTCTTAATTAAATTGGAAAGAAAATTGTTTTTGTAGCGCACCTGGCCGTTGACATACGCCCATTCCACCTGATCCAGATCCCGCAGCTGCTCCAGCTCCTGCGCCGAAAAATCCGTAAAGCACGCCTGCAATTGGGCCAGGGCCGCTTCCGGGGTGTGGGGATATTCCCGGGGCCAAAGCGCGCAGATTTCCTTTTCCAGCTCCAGCCGCCTGCGCAGGGCCAGGGGAATGTCCTTTTGCAGCTTCAGGTCGATCACCCGGTTCAGCCGGTCAAAATCTCCGAAATATTTCAGCTTGCTCACGTCCTCGGGCAGGGGCACGGACAGATATTGCAAATCAGAATACATGGCGCTTCCTCCTTCGCGGCGAAAAAGATGAATGTAGATTTCTGCCGGAAAAGAAAAAATCCTGCGGGAGAATGAAAATTTACAAGGATGTGTTGACAAGTCAGCAAAATTTGGTTACAATATGTATTGAATGCGGATGTAGTTCAATGGTAGAACTTCAGCTTCCCAAGCTGACCACGTGGGTTCGATTCCCATCATCCGCTCCACTGATGTGCCTGCGCTTTCCGCAGCACGGAAGACCACCGGCTGGATGCCGGCTTTCCCAGGTTCGCCCGGCTGTTAGCCCGGCATCATTTTGTAAATCGGAAACAGGAGGGAAATTCCCATGGCAAAGGAACATTTTGAGCGCACGAAGCCGCACGTAAACATCGGCACGATCGGCCACGT
>CAKTWP010000038.1 GCA_934630705.1 uncultured Clostridia bacterium
GGGCCGAATCGTCCCCGGCCCCGCGCCCTTCCTTTTCTTATGTAATCAGAAGGCGTATTCGTCGGTCAGGTTTTCCTGAATAAACCTGCAGGCATCTTCCACGTTGGCTTCCAGGAAGCGATTGCGTAGATCCTCAATCAGCTGCGTCACTTCTTCGTCGCTGGTGTAATAATATGCACGCTTGAGATACGTCTCGGTGTCGATGGTGGAAATGGCTTCCACAAAATCATCATAGCCGTCCCACTGCTTGAGCAGATCATCCACGCTCAGCTTATCCACCTCCACCCGGGGGCGGAAGTACTGATTCTCCATTTTCCGCCTGGCCACTTCACTTTCCTCGCGTTTTTCATCGGGGATGGGCCAGAGGCTTTCGCTCATCTTCGGAATCCGCAGCGCAGTCCACTGCTTCACGCCATATTCGCGGCCAATATTGATCTCGCCGGCCTTGGACTTTTCCTGCAGCTCCGGCAGGATGTAGGGCAGGCCATCCACATATTCAAAGGTCACGCCTTCAATGCCATACTGGTCAAACAGATAGCCTTCCTCCGTGCAGAACCAGTCCGCCAGCGCCAGCAGGGCCCTGAGCTTTTCCTCCTCAATGTCCGCGTTGAACCAGGTCAGATCACCGCCGGTCCAGCCGGGCTGGTATACGTCCACGGTGGGGTTGCCGTCCAGGTTCTTCAGGCCCAGGGGAATCCACTCCGTGCCTTCCCGCTTGTTCTGCTTGTCCTTGCTGTAGAAGTATCCGTTCACGGCGCCGCAGCTCACAGCCACCACGCCCCACATGCCCTGAACCACCTTGCTGTCCACCATTTCGCCGGTCTGGGTGAGGCATTCCACGTCCATCAGCCCTTCGGAAAGCAGCCGCCGCATGAAATTCACCCGCTGCTCCGGATAATCCGTAAACAGCAAGTATTTCACGGTGCCGTCCTCCATCTGCCGGAAGCTGGAGATGTTATTGCCCCTGAACCAGCCATAGATGTTGTCCTCGCGCCAGCCGTCGTGGCCGGTGGAAAGGGGAATCAGATCATTGTTGCCGCTGAAATCCTTCAGCCCGGCATTCCGGATCTTCACCAGCAGGTCATAAAGCTCCTCCGGCGTCGTCACATCCTCCGCATTCACGCCAACGGCCTTGAGCACGTCCGCCCGGGCATACAGCGTATCGCCATGGATGGTTTCATATTCCGGGCCATTGAAATTCACGTTGACGGGGAGGAAATACAGCGCGCCGTTATAGGCTTCGTTGTAGACCAGGTTCTTGCGCACAGCGGCAGAGAGATTCTTGCCGTACATGGCGTTCAGGTTTTCATAGTCAGGCAGGTAGGGGGCGAGGTCCTTGATCAGCCCCTGCTTGGCCGCCTCGATCGCCACTGCTCCGGAACCGCCGGCATAATCGCCCCAGTAAGGGCCGTTTACCATGTCGGGCATGGTGCCGGATGCGATCACCAGGTTCAGGTAATCCGTTTCGCTCCCGGGAGGGCATTCGGACTTGATCATCTGAATGCCGAATTTCTCCTTGATGAAATCGGCGCAGGCGTTGTTCTTCATCTTTTCCTCGGTCCAGTCGCCCACCGTGTCATGCCAGCAATCCAGGAAGGTGACGGTGAGAATCTCCTTGTCCTCCGCCCCGGCGGTGCCCGCGCAGGAGAGCAGCAGTACCGCTGCCAGCAGCATGGATACCAAGCGCTTGTTCATGTAGAGAGCCTCCTTCAATTTTTTGATAATACCATTATATATATATATATATATAATGTCAATAGAAATGCAGAATTTTTTTGGCAAAATATTTTTAGACCGATTCTTTACCATTTTATATATGCATATGAATTGCAAATTATTTAATTGAATTATTTTTGCATATCAATTATTATCTCGCTTTTTTCCGCGCTTTTGGAGGAAAACAAGGGCTTAGCCGCGAATAAACATATCATGGATAAATATGTGCAAAGCGCATGCAAAGGAGATATCGCCGATGATTACCGACAGAGGCATGGAACAGACCCTGAAAAAGCTGCGGCGGCTCACCGGAACGCTGCAGGAACGGCTGTTTACCCCGGTTGCCCATGTGGATACCACGCTCTATGAAACCACCCAGACCCTCCATCAGATCCCGGATGACGGGCTGTTTGCCGCTCCCACGAAAGAAAAATGGGGCGGCGAGGGCGTATACGGCTGGTTTAAGGGCAGCTACATCGTCCCCCATGCGCTGGAGAACAAGTCCCTGTTCCTCTGGCCTAAAATGAAATTTTTCGAAGCCACCCTCTGGGTCAACGGCTGCATCCATTCCAACTATGCAGCCAAGTTTGTCGAGGGCTCCCATGGCAATCATTACTGCAACCGCATCCTGGCCAGCGCAAAAGCAGGCCAACAACTGGATTTTGCGCTGGAATGCTACGCCTACCACGTGGTGCCCGGCACGCAGCCGCTGGTCAGTGAATGCCTGCCCACGTTTGAATACGATGTGGGTGGCATGGATGTATGCCTGCGGGACGACGAGCTGATGGATTTCCTGTTTGATCTGGAAACGCTGCTTTCCCTGCGCGATGCGCTGGATCAGCGCTCTTTCCGGCGGGCGGAAGTGGAAAACGCGCTGTTTGAGGCCCATCTCAAGCTGTTCTACGACCCCGATACCTGCACCGAAGCGGAATTCCGCGGCGGGCTGCGGGCCGCCGCGCCCCTGCTGAAAGAACAGCTGGCCAGAAAAAACGGCGCGGAAACGCCTTTCGTGGGCCTGATCGGCCATAGCCATATGGACACTGCCTGGCTCTGGCCCATCTCCGAAACCAAGAAGAAGTGCGCCCGCACCTACGCCAACCAGCTCAACCTGATGGCCGAATATCCCGAATACAAGTTTGTCCAGTCCTCCGCGTATCACAGCGATGTGATCCGCCGGCTGTATCCGGAGCTGTTTTCGCGGATTCAGCAGGCCGTGAAGGAAGGCCGCTATGAGCCCAACGGCGGCGTGTGGGTGGAATGCGACTGCAATCTTACCGGCGGCGAAAGCATGATCCGCCAGTTCCTGTGGGGCCAGCGGTTCACCCGGAAATATTTTGATTACACCGCCGACAGCTTCTGGCTGCCTGACACCTTCGGTTATTCCTTCGCCATCCCCCAGATCATGAAGGGCTGCGGCGTGGATTATTTCCTGACCACGAAAATTTCCTGGAACGATACCAACACCTTCCCCTACACCTCCTTCTACTGGCAGGGCCTGGACGGCACCCGGGTGCTCACCCATTTTAACCGCACCCATATCGGCCCCACCCCCGAAACCCTCCATGAAATCACCGACGGCAGCGATCCCATCCGGGAAAACCGGGCGGCGGAGATGCGGCTGTTCTCCTATGGCAAGGGCGATGGCGGCGGCGGCCCCGAATTTGAAATGATTGAATCCGCCCGGCGGCTGCACGATCTGGCGGGCGTGCCCCGGTGCGCGGATGTGACAGTCAGCGAATTCATGCATCGACTGGAAAAGACCATCCACCGTCCCAGCGTGTATGCGGGCGAATTGTATCTGGAGCTGCACCGCGGCACGCTGACCAACCAGCATGAGATCAAGCGCGGCAACCGGCTGCTCGAAATTGCGCTGCATAACCTGGAGCTGGCCACGGTGATGGACGCGGTGAAGCGCGGCGTGGCGGCGGACGGCCAGGCAATCGCCCCCCTGACCAACACCATGCTGGTGCGCCAGTTCCATGATATTCTGCCCGGCACCTGCATCCATTCCGTGCACGCGGAAACCCGGCAGGTCGTGGCGCAGGCTATCCAGCAGGCCCAGGAAATGACCGCCGCCCTGCTGCCCGGCCATCAGGAAGAAGCCGCCGAAACCCTGCTCAATCCCCTGCCCTTTGCCCGGCAGGATACCCTCTATCTGGCCGCGAAGGGCGAAGGAGTGGAGGGCCTCGTTTCTCAGGCGTTCACCGACCTGAACGGCGAAAGGAAACTGGCTGTGGCTGGCGCGGAAATTCCCGCCTTTGGCAGCCGCACCCTGCGCTTTACCGCGCAGCCCGCTGCCCAGGCGTCTCCCTTCGTGCTTTCCGGCAGCCATCTGACCACGCCCTTTGCCGAAATCGAATTCAGCGAAAACGGCGGTATCGCCTCCATGATCGACCGGCGGACCGGCCGGGAGCTGGTGCAGGGCCTGCCCTTCAACACCTTTATCATGGCCGAGGATCTGCCTGCCGCCTGGGATAACTGGGATATCGACACGGACATCGAAGAGAAGTTCAAGCCGGTGGGCAAGCTGCTGAGCCGGGAAGTGGTGGCCAATGGGCCGGTCGAGCTGCGCATCCGCAGCAAATGGGCCATTTCCGAAAAGTCCACCATCGAGCAGGACATGGTGTTCAGCGCCGCCTCTCCCCTGATCGCCTTTGACACGGTGATGGATTGGCAGGAGGAGCATCGCTTCCTCAAGACCGCCTTTGACACCGCCCTCCATTGCGACGGCGTGCGCAACGAGGTGCAGTTTGGCTGCATTCGCCGCTCCAATCATCGCTCCACGGATGTGGAAAAGGCCCGCTTTGAAATCTGCAACCATAAATACAGCGATCTGAGCGAAAACACCTACGGCATCGCCCTGCTCAACGACTGCAAGTATGGCCTGTCCGTAAACGAAGGCAGCATGCGCCTGTCCCTGCATAAGGGCGGCATGCTCCCCGACAACGCGGGCGACAAGGGCCGCCACGTCTGCCGCTATGCCATCCTGCCCCATGCGGAGGCCTATGGCGCCAAGGCTGTGGTGCAGCCCGCTTACATGTTCAACTACGCCCCCATCGCCCAGTCCGGCGCATTTGCGGCGGATTCGCTGGTGAACCTGACGGGCAGCGACAACGTGATCATCGAAGCAGTGAAGCCCTGCGAGGACACGGAAAAGGCGTATATCCTGCGGCTCTATGAAGCCACCGGCGATTATGCCAATGTGACGCTGCATTTCGGCCATCCCGTGAAGGGGCTGAGCCTGTGCAACATGCTGGAAGAAGAACAGGAAGCCCTGACGGGCGATACCCTGTCCCTCAAGCCCTTCCAGATCCGCACGGTCAAGGTGAAATACTGATTCATGCCAAAGCCCGGCGTGCCTCTCCGCTGCAAAGCGGGGAAACACGCCGGGCTTTTTTCATTTGGTCCAGCTTATTCAATTTCAAAGGTGATGGACCGGCTGAAGGAAGACAGCTGCTCCCGCATGTCCTCCGGCAGCTGCGAAGCAAAGCGCCGCAGCGTCTCATCAAGCATCCGATCCCGGGGATCGGAAAGGAATGCGCTGTCCGCGTATCGCGCCATCAGGGCCGCAAGAACGGGCAGGGGCAGCTGCGGGAAAAGCGCCGCCAGGTCATCCGCGTTCCAATCGCCATCCCGCAAAACCTCCAGCAGATCCCCCAGCGCATGCACCCGTTCCAGCACCAGCGCCGTTTTTTCCGCGCTGGTTTCCGCACGCATCAGTGCTGAAAGCAGCCGGTCATAATCCAGATCGCGCATCCGCTGGCCATAGGTCAGCGTAATCTGTGGTGCTTCCGTTTCCGGCGGCGGCAGGGGGACGACCGCTTCCAGGCATCCCAGTTTCGCCGCCCGATGCAGCTCCGCCGAAAGCCGGGGCAGGCTTGCAGTCAGATAGCCCCGCAGCCCTTCCGCGCAGCCCAGCTCCGCCGTCAGCCGCTCTAATGCAGCGGCAAGCAGCGTCTCGATTTGGGATGCGTCCTTTCCCGCAAGCAGTGCCCCCAGCCCATCCCGGTCGCATTGCAGCGCGGGCACGGGCCGCCCCGTCATCACGCAGCCCAGCGCCGCTGTCAGCGCCGGGCCAAACAGGTTCATCAGCAGCTTGGGATACTGCGCATCCACTCCCTGCAGCAGCCGATCCACCCGCTGCGCAGAGAACAACAAAAGAAACTGATTTTCATAAGCAAGGCAGCGCAGATACTGCGTCATGTATTCTATCCCCGTCACGCCCGTTATGGGCTGGTACACCGGATAATCTGCCGAAATGGGCAGCTCCTGAGGAAAATCATCCGGCTGATACAACCTGAAAAAGCCCGCCAGCCCCTCCACGGCGGTGGCGCGATAAAACACGTTGGGAGATTGAAACAGCCGCCCCAGCAGCTGACGATGCAGCAGCTGTGCAGATGCCAGCTTCCGATGGAGAATGCGCCGCCCCGCTTCATCCAGCGCCGCCAAAGGCCCCTGTCCCAGCGCCGTCAGCGCGTCCTCGGGAGAGGAATACGCCTTCAGCGCCAGCCCCGCCGTGTAGGTCAGGCCGCCCAGCAGCCGCTGCGCCTGCTCCACCGGCACGGAGCTGCTTGGGCCCCGGGTAAACCGGCGAATCCGTTCCGCCAGCAGCGCAAGGCTTTCTTCCCGCAGCCGATCTGCATCCGCCTGGGCCAGCAGCCCGCAGGCCAGGCCCTGCCCCAGCAGCGATACGAAATACTGTTGGCCATCCAGCGCCGCGGGATCCACCTGCCGCGTCCGCCCCAGCATGCCCGCCGCGTCAGTCATCCGTCCGCGCCTCCCCCCAATCCCAGCCCAGCCCGGATGGGCCCAGCCGGGCCTGCAGCGTTTCCAGTCCCCGCCCTGCCAGCAGCTCCAGCGAGCCGCCGCAGGGGCCGTCAAAGGCTTCCTTCATATAGGCAATCAGCGCCGCATCCCCCAGCCGATCCTCCGTTTCATTTTTGAAGGCGTAAAACAGCGCAGCCAGTTCTTCCAGCGTATCCGCATAGTTATCCTGCGTCAGATAAGGCGAATCGCAAAAGGCCCGGATCAGCGAGGGCAAAACGCCGCCGTCCAGCTCCACACGCCCGGTTTTTATCAGCGTTTCCTCCCAGGCCTTTGTCAGCGCCAATGCCTGCGCCGGGGTCAGCGACAGGCCATAAGCCGCCGTCTGCGCATTGCAGGAAAGAATCTGTTCCGCCTGCTGCGGCCGGGAAAGCAGGCTGCCGCCCGAAAGCGACAGCAAAAAAAACGAAGGACGATCTTCGTTCATGACTTCCTCCTTCAAATTCGACGAATAGGACGGATATGCAGTTGCAGGTCGGTCGGAAAAAAGCGATCACGCCGCCATGCGCGGGGAGGTTATTATATCATGTTTCCAGAAAAAAGCAAGCAAAAAACAGGCTGCCGAAAAACTTTTTTCGACAGCCTGCTGCGACAGGAAACTTCCCTTATTTCTTCATAATTTTCCGCTGCGCCCACTTCACCAGCTCCACCAGCGGAATCACGCAGACCGCCAGCCCCATGGCCACTGCGTATTCAGCCAGCGAGATGGAGGTAAACCCGAACGCGGCCGTGAGGAAGGGCACATAGATTACCGCCGCGGTAAGCAGCAGCGCCGCCGCCGCGCTGCCCCAGAGCCACAGATTCTGCCGGGACAGGGTGAAAATGCTGCCCCGCTGGGAGCGCAAGTTAAACGCATGGAAGATTTCCGCCATGGACATGGTCAGGAACGCCATGGTCACGCCGTCAGGGCTATCGGTGATGGTCCACGCGCCATATTCCATGAAATGGCCGATGAAATACGCCGCCAGCGTCAGCAGGGAAACCAGCAGGCCCTGATAGGCAATATCCACGCCCACGCCGCCGGAGAAGATGCCGTCCTTGCTGTCCCGGGGCTTGCGGCGCATGGCGTCCGGCTCGCCGGGCTCCATGCCCAGCGCCAGGGCGGGCAGGCTGTCGGTGATCAGGTTAATCCAGAGGATGTGCACCGGCTCCAGAATGGTGAAGCCCAGCATGGTGGCGGTGAAAATGGAAATAACCTCGCTGAGATTGGAGGACAGCAGGAACTGAATCGCCTTGCGGATGTTGGCGTAAATCCGCCGTCCCTCCTCCACAGCGGAAACGATGGTGGCAAAGTTATCATCGGCCAGAATCATGTCCGCCACATTCTTGGTCACGTCGGTTCCGGTAATGCCCATGCCCACGCCGATGTCGGCGGCCTTGATGCTGGGCGCGTCGTTCACGCCGTCGCCGGTCATGGCGGTGATCTTGCCCCGGCGCTTCCAGGCTTCCACAATGCGCACCTTGTGCTCCGGCTGCACCCGGGCATACACGCTGTAGCGGTCAATCGCCTGGTCCAGTTCCGCGTCGGTCATGCCGTCCAGCGCCTGGCCCATGATGGCCTGTGACGCATCCTCAATCAGCCCCAGCTCTTTGGCGATGGCTACGGCGGTATCGATATGGTCGCCGGTGATCATAATGGCGCGGATGCCCGCCGCCTTGCATTGCTCCACCGCGGCCTTTACCTCCGGCCGCACGGGGTCGATCATGCCGGTAAGACCGATAAAAATCAATTCCTGCTCCAGCGCGGATGCGCCGGTATCCTGGGGCAGCGTGGGATAATCCCGATACGCGCAGGCCAGCACCCGCAGCGCCTTATCCGCCATGCGCTTGTTTTCTGCCTGAATGGCCCGGCGATCCGCATCCGTAATGGCGCGGGGGCCATCCACATCCAGAATGCGATTGCACCGGGACAGAAGCTCGTCCGGCGCGCCCTTGGTGAATTGCAGCACGCCCTTGCCCGTGTCGTGCAGGGTGGTCATCATTTTGCGCAGAGAATCGAAGGGCGCTTCGCCCACCCGGGGCAGCTCCCGCTTCAAATCCTCCTGATGGAAGCCCTCCCTGAACGCGAAGTTCACCAGCGCGCATTCCGTGGGCTCGCCCACGGCCTGATTTTTTTCATCCAGCTGTGCGTCCGAGCACAGGGCCATGCCCTTGGCCAGCATGGCTTTATCCGCACCGTAGCTTTCCACCACGGTCATTTTGTTCTGGGTCAGGGTGCCGGTTTTATCCGAGCAGATTACCTGCGCGCAGCCCAGGGTCTCCACGGCGGTAAGTCGGCGAATCACGGCGTTTCGCTTGGACATTTTCGTCACGCCGATGGACAGCACGATGGTCACCACCGCGGCCAGCCCCTCGGGAATCGCGGCCACGGCCAGCGAAATGGCGGTCATAAAGGAGGGCAGCACCACATGGGTCAGATCCAGGCTGCCATGGCGAATCACCCCGGCGATAAACACCACCACGCAAATGCCCAGCACCAGCCAGGTAAGCACCCGGCTCAGCCCTGCCAGCTTTACCTGCAGGGGCGTCTGCTCATCCTGGGCCTGGTTCAGCGCATCGGCGATCTTGCCCATTTCGGTTTTCATGCCCGTATCGCAGACCACCGCCGTGCCCCGGCCATAGGCCACGGTGGAGCCCATATAGACCATGTTTTTCCGGTCGCCCAGGGGCACGTTTTCTCCATTCAGGGCCGCTTCCTGCTTGAGCACCGGCACGGATTCGCCGGTCAGCGCCGCTTCCTCAATTTTCAGCGACGCGCATTCCAGCAGCCGCGCATCGGCGGGCACGCTGTCCCCCGCTTCCAGCAGAATCACATCGCCGGGCACCAGCTCCTCGCTTTTCACAGCATGCATTTTCCCATCCCGAACCACCTTGGAGGTGGCGGCGGTCATGGTTTTCAGGGCGGCGATGGCTTCCTCCGCCTTGCTTTCCTGAATCACGCCCAGCACGGCGTTAAGCACCACCACGAACAGGATAATCAGCGCATCCACCAGCGAGCCGTTTTCCTCCAGCATGGAGGTGACCCCGGAAATCGCCGCGGCGGCCAGCAACACGATAATCATGGGATCGGCCAGCTGCTTGAGGAAGCGCCGCAGCAGCGTTTCCTTTTTGCCCTCGGCCAGCCGATTGGGCCCTGCTTCCTCCAGCCGCTGCCGGGCTTCCTGCGCCGTCAGCCCCTGCGCGCTGGTTTTCAATTCATCCAGCACCCGTTCCCTGTCCATCAGATACGGTTTCATGCATCTTTCCTTCCTTGTCTCAAGATAAAAAACAGAGACCCTTGTACAAGCTTGCCCAACTGGACTGCTGTACATGAGTCTCGTTCTTTAAGGCAAGCCAGGCCCCCGGCCGCGTGATAGCTATGTTGACTTGCCACGCATTCCTGCGCAAACTACTCCCTCACGGGTATGCTGTTTGCCTCTTATTTTATCTGTTTCCCTGATTTTGTCAAGGGCAAAATTGTGTCAGGAATATGGGGCGTCAGGCCGGGGATTGTTATTTCCCGCAGGCTGTGATAAAATAAAGGCGCTGCGGCTTTTCGCCGTTTGCCGGGCGAATTTTTGCATATTCCGCCCGAAAGAAAGGAATCCAATGAAGAGACTTTTTCGCAGGCTGTCTCCCGCTCGCATTCTGGCGCTGGGATTTGCGGGGCTGATTCTGCTGGGCTCGCTGCTGCTGAGCCTGCCCTGCTGTGTGCGTCCCGGCGTGCAGGTATCCTATCTGGACATACTGTACACCGCCGTCAGCGCCGTATGCGTCACGGGGCTGGTGGTGGTGGATGTGGCGGACACGTTCACGGCCCTGGGCCAAGGGCTGGTCGGTCTGCTGATTCAGATTGGCGGCCTGGGCGTGGCGACGGTGGGGGCGGGGGTTATCCTGATGATGGGCAAAAAAGTGAGCCAGCAGGAGCGCACCCTCATCCGGGAAGCCATGAACCTGGATTCGGGCAAGGGCGTGATCCGTTTTATCAAAAGCGTGTTTTTCACCACCCTGATCTTTGAAGGGCTTGGCACGGCCCTGAGCTATCCCGTGTTCGCCCGGAATTATCCGCCGCTGCGCGCCCTGGGCGTCAGCCTGTTTCACGCCGTAGCTTCCTTTAATAATGCGGGGTTTGATATTCTGGGCAGCATGCAGAATCTGATCCCCTACCGGGATGATGTGCTGCTGAATCTGGTCACCTGCCTGCTGATATTCTTTGGCGGTATCGGTTTTCTGGTGATCCGGGAGATGCTGGAAAAACGCCTGCGCTGGCGCAGGTTTTCCATGCACACGAAAGTGGTGCTGTCCGTCAGCCTGACGCTGACGGCGGCAGGCGCGCTGCTGCTGTGGCTCACGGAGGATATGTCCTTCCTTAGCGCACTGTTTCACAGCGTGTCCGCCCGCACCGCCGGGTTTTCCACTGTGCCGCTGGGCACCTTTTCCAATGCGGGCCTGCTGGTGATGATGCTGCTGATGGTAATCGGCGCATCCCCGGGATCCACCGGCGGCGGCGTGAAAACCAGCACGTTTTTCGCGCTGCTTGCAGGCATCCGCGCTTCGGCCACCAATACCTCCGAAAAGGCGTTTCATTATGCCCTGCCGCGAGAGGCGTTTCGCAAGGCGGCAGTGATCATGCTGCTGGCGCTGGGGGCCATCGGCGGAAGCGCCTTTCTGATGGCAGCCATGGAGCCGGAATTGCCGCTGCGGGACATTCTCTTTGAAATGGCCAGCGCCTTTGGCACCGTCGGGCTTTCCACCGGTATCACGCCCCGGCTCAGCCCGGGCAGCAAAATGCTGTCCATGGGCATGATGTTTATCGGCCGGCTGGGGCCCATGACCATCGCCAGCCTCTGGTATTTTTCCCGGGGAGAACGCATTCATTATCCCGAGGGCAATATTGCCATCGGCTAAAAGCAGGAGGAAAAATCATGTTTCATCGCAATCAGAACGCTGCGCCCACCTATGGCATTATCGGTCTGGGCCGCTTTGGCTTCGCCCTGGCCCTGGAGTTGGCGCTGGCGGGAGCGGATCTGTTGGTGCTGGACGCGGACGAAGAAAAGGTGCGCACCCTGCGGGAACACACGCAGAATGCCTTTGTGGTTAAAGCGCTGGATAAGAAAACCCTTTCCGAAGCCGGGGTGCAAAACTGCGACGTGGCGGTGGTGTGCATCGGCGAACAGATGGATGCGTCTATTCTGACGGTGCTGCATCTGGTGAGTCTGGGCGTGCCCAAGGTAATCGCCAAGGCTGCCAGCGTGGAGCATGGGGAGATTCTGGCAAAGCTGGGGGCCGAAGTGGTCTATCCCGAGCGGGATATGGCCATCCGGCTGGCCCACCGGCTGGAAACCTCCCGGACCATGGATTTCGTGCAGTTGAGCGAAAAGCTGAATATCTCCAAGCTGCGGGTGCCTGAAAAGATCGTGGGCAAAACAGTGGCTGCGGTGAATCTGCGGGCCAAATTTAGCTGCAATATTATCGCTATTGAAAACGGCGGTGCGCTGATGGAAGCCATCGATCCGGGATACGCCTTCCGCAAAGGGGACATTCTGTTTGTGGCGGGCAGCAAGGACGGGCTGAACCGCATGGCCGAATGGGGGGAAAAGACGTAAATGCTGAAGCTGATTCTGCTGGTGCTGCGAGGGATTCTGGTTGGCTTTGGGGCGATCATGCCGGGAATCAGCGGGGGGACGCTGTGCGCGGCCTTCGGGATGTATCAGCCGCTGATGCAGCTGCTGGCCCATCCCCTCCAGACCCTGCGCCGGGACGGGCTGCGGCTGGCGCTGTTTATTCTGGGCGTCGGCATTGGGTTCGTTGGCCTTTCCGGACTGGCTGGCTGGCTCATGGCCAAAGACAGCGATGGGATTACCTGCGCCTTCATCGGTCTGATTCTGGGCACGCTGCCCGGCCTTTGGCAGGACGCGGGAAAAACCGGCCGCACCCGTGCTTCCTGGCTGGCCATGATCGCGGGCTTCGTGGTGCTGGGCGGCGCGCTGATGGGTCTGCGACACGGCGGCGGCGTAACCATCGCCCCGGGCTTTCCCGGCTTTCTGCTCTGCGGCATTTTCTGGGGGCTGAGTTTTGTGGTGCCCGGTCTGGGCTCCTCCACGCTGCTGATTTTCTTCGGGCTGTATCAGCCCATGCTGGAGGGCATCGCGCATTTGTCCTTCCCGGTGCTCATCCCACTGGCGCTGGGAATGGGGCTGTGTCTGCTCACGCTGCCCAAGGCCGTAAACCTGGCGCTGGAAAAGAAGCCGTCGGAAATCGCCCACGCCATCATCGGCGTAACCGCCGCCAGCGTGCTGGCCGTGATCCCCGCCGGGGTGTTCCAGTCGCCGGAACGGGGGTTGATTGCCGGAGTGTATATTCTGGCCGGTTTCGTGCTGTCCTTCACAGCGGACCGGCTCTGCGCTCATCTGGCCAGCAAACAATAAATGGCATGAAAGGCCGCTCCTGCATCCATCAGGGACAGCTCAGACTGTCGAAAAGGTCCCTATACGTAAAGCAGGATGCAATGAAGGGCTGTAAGCCCTTCATTTTTCATCGTATCGACCGGCTTTGCCGGTCGGGCGGGGCGATTTTTCGGAGCAAAGCGCAGAAAAA
>CAKTWP010000039.1 GCA_934630705.1 uncultured Clostridia bacterium
GATCCACGTCCACCACGTCGTGATGCGCGCCGCGGGTGCGCAGGCCGAAGGAGCCGTAGAAGTAGTTGTGCATGTTGTTCACATTGGCGCACACGGTGATTTCATCCTTTTCGCCGTTGCCGTTCCAATCGCTGTCGCGGATGGCGGTGAGCACCTTCACGAAATCATCCAGGGTCTTGGGGTCCTCCATGCCGATCTTCGCCATGGCCTTCTTGTTCAGCCACAGCTTGGTGGGGGTGCGCATTTCAGCGCCCAGAATCACCTGGGGCAGGCCGTAAATCCCGCCGTCCTCCGCCACAATGGCGCCGGAGATGGTGGATTCCTGCTGGAACAGCTTCCAGAAGTTGGGGGCATATTCTTCCAGATAGGGACGCAGATCAAGGATCACGCCCTCATCGGCCCACTTGGCCAGATTCGCGTTGGAGGTGCCGCCGCGGAAGATCACGTCGGGCAGCTTATCGCCCGAAGCGATCAGGGCGCTGAGCTGAGCGTCCCAGACGCTGGCGGGAATGCTTTCCCATTGGATTTCCACGCCCGTCATTTCCTGATACTTGATCATCGCGGATACATGGGCATAGCTTCCGTCGGGGTACTGGCTGTGGGTTTTGGCGTAGACAGAGAGGGTCGTCGGCTCCGTCACCAGCGGGAAAGCGGTTTCTGCGCATGCCGTGCTGGCGCACAGGAGGCAAAGGGCGAGAACCAAGGCAAGGGTGCGAACGTTCTTCATGAGTCATTCCTCCTTTTTCTTCAATATAACGCATAGATCGCCTTTTTGGAATATCCAGCACAGACAAATATTTAATCAGGAAGGACATATTGGGCGTTTTTTTACCGTTCAATCCAAATGCGGCGCACTGAAGAACCGGCGGGTTCCCGCCTGCGTCCTTCGGTGCGCCGCGCTTGCAATCTGGTTTTTTGATTTTTCAAATGAAGCTGTTATACCGCCTGCTCGAACTGGCTGTTGTACAGCTCGGCATAGAAGCCGCCCTTGTTCATCAGTTCATCGTGGGTGCCGCTTTCGATCACGTCGCCGTCCTTCATCACCAGAATCATATCGGCATTTTTGATGGTGGACAGGCGATGGGCGATGACGAAGCTGGTGCGTCCCTTGGTCAGCTTGTCCATGGCCCGTTGAATCAGCAGCTCGGTGCGGGTGTCCACGGAGGAGGTGGCCTCGTCCAGAATCAGCATGGGCGCGTTCTGCAGCATGGCCCGTGCGATGGTCAACAGCTGCTTCTGGCCGGCGGAGATGGACGTGCTGTCCGACAGCACCGTGTCAAACCCGTTGGGCAGCGCATGGACGAATTTGTCCAGCCCGCAGGCGCGGCAGACGGTTTCCAGCTGCTCATCGGTGATGCCTTCCATGTTATAGACCAGATTTTCCCGCACCGTGCCCTCGAACAGCCATGTGTCCTGCAGCACCATGCCAAACAGGCTGTGCACATCCTCCCGGCGCATGTCGGAGGTCTTTACGCCATCGATGGAGATGCTGCCCGCGTTGATTTCAAAGAACCGCATCAGCAGGTTCACCATGGTGGTCTTGCCCGCGCCGGTGGGGCCGACGATGGCCACCTTCTGGCCGGGCTGCACAACGGCGGAGAAATCCTTGATAATCACCTTGTCGGGGGAATCCGGATAGCTGAAGCGCACATGGTCGAACGTCACCTGACCGCGGGTCTGGGCTTCGTGCACAGGCTTGCCGCTCTCGTCGGACAGCTCCTCACTCTCGAGAAAATCAAAGATGCGATGCGCCGAGGCGGAGGCCGTCTGCATGTTGGTCATGCCCTGCGCGATCTGGGTCAGCGGGGAGGTGAACAGGCGGACATAGAGGATGAAAGACACGATCACGCCGAACTGGATGGTGCCGTTCAGGGCCAGAATGGAACCCATCACACACACCGCCACATAGGAAATGTTGCCGATGACGTTCATCAGCGGCTGCATCACGCCGGAGAGGAACTGGGAGCGCCAGTTGGCGTCGTAAACGGCGGCGTTGAGCTGGTCGAATTTTTCTCCCACTCTGCGTCCCGCGCGGCTGATGCGCACCACCTCGTGGCCGGAGTACATTTCTTCCACATACCCGTTCAGCTCGCCGAGGCTTTGCTGCCGGGCGGCGAAATACCGCTGGGACTTGGACATAATCAGCACCAGCGCCGCCATACCAAAGAGCGTCACGCACAGGGAGATCAGTGCCAGCCGCCATTCTGTGGCAAACATCATAATCAGGCAGCCGATGAACTGGGTCGCCGCGCTGATAATGGTGGGCAGGCTGTTGGTCAGGCCCTGCTGCAGGGTGGATACGTCGTTGGTGATGCGGCTGAGAATATCGCCCTGAGAGGTGGTGTTGAAATATTTTTGCGGCACGCGGTTGATCTTTTCGGACAGCTCGCCCCGCATTTTGTAGGACATTTTCAACGTGACCACGGACATGATGTAGTGCTGCGCGAAGCCAAACAGCGCGCTGAGCCCATAGATCACCGCCAGAAAAATGCCGACCTTGGCAATGGCGTTCAGATCGATACCGGTCATCAGGCCGTCGGACATGATTGTGGCCATATCGCCAATCTTGTTCGGGCCGATGATGGTCATCACGGCGCTGAGCGCCGCCAGCACCAGCGCGAACACGATAATGCCCATGCTGGCGCGCAGATAGCCGGTCATGCGGGGCAGGGCGGTGCGGATGTCGCCCTTTTCCTGGGGTTTATTTCTCATCATCATGATGCTCTCCCTCCTTTACGCCAGCTCCGCGGCGCTGAGCTGGGACATGGTGATTTCCCGATAGACCGGGCAATCCTTCATCAGCTCGTCGTGGGTGCCCATGCCCACCGCCTCGCCGCGATCCAGCACGATGATCTGATCCGCGTGGCGAATGGTGCTGATGCGCTGGGCGACGATGATTTTTGTGGCGTCGTGCAGCTGCCTGGACAGGCCTTCCCGCAGCTTTGCGTCGGTGCGATAGTCCAGCGCGGAGAAGGAGTCGTCAAAGATCAGGATCTCCGGCTTACGCGCCAGCGCCCGGGCGATGGACAAGCGCTGCTTCTGGCCGCCGGACACGTTGCGTCCCATCTGGGCGATGTGATGCGCCGTGCCGCCGGGCAGCTTATCAACAAATTCCTTCGCCTGCGAAAGCTCGATGGCCGCATTCAGATCGTCCGCGTCCTGCTTGGCTTTACTCTCGCCGAAGAACACATTGTCCTTAATGGAACCGGAGAACAGCACGGCCTTCTGGGTCACATAGCCCAGCTTATCGTAAAGCGCGTCGAAGGAATAGTCCTTCACGTTCACACCGTCTACCAGCACCTCGCCGTCGGTCGCGTCATAGAACCGGGGAATCAGGCTGATGAAGGTGGATTTGCCGCTGCCGGTGGCGCCGATAATAGCCAGCGTCTGCCCCTTCTGCACCTTGAAGGAAAGGCCGCTCAGCTCGTCCTCCGAAGCATGCGGATAGCGGAAGGAAACGTTTCTGAACTCCACCGTGCCGGTTTCGGGCGCGGAGACGGTCTTGCCCTCGGGGATGGAGGCCTTGCGATCCAGCACCTCGTTGATGCGCTCGGCGGAAACCTGCGCCTGAGGCAGCATCATGAAGATCATCACCAGCATCATAAACGACATGACGATATAGGTGGCATAGGTGCTGAACACCAGCACATCGCTGAACAGGCTCAGCCGGCCCATGGAATTGGTCAGCGCAATATTGTTAATCAGCGCCGCACCCAGCCAGTAAATGACCAGCGCCAGCCCGTTCATGCCCAGCGTCATGGTGGGCTGCACCAGCGAAAACAGCTTCTGGTTCTTCATCTGTGTTTCCATCATGGCTTTGCTGGGCTCATCGAATTTTTCATTCTGATAGTTCTCGGCGTTGAAGGCATGCACCACGTTGATGCCGGTCAGGTTTTCCCGGGCCACGCGGTTGATGCTGTCGGTCAGCTTCTGCACGATGCGGAACCGGGGAATGCAGGTAGCCATCACCATAACGATTGTCGCGCAGATGACCAGCACGAAGCCCGCCGTCACTGCGGACAGCTCCCAGCTCTTGCCCAGAATCTTCATCACGCCCCAGACCGCCATGATGGGCGCTTTGATCATCATCTGCAGGCCCATGGCCACAATCATCTGAATCTGGGTGATGTCGTTGGTGGTACGGGTAATCAGGCTGGGCACGGAAAAGTCGGACATTTCCTCCTGCCCGATATCCATCACATGGTGGAACACCTTTTCTCGCACCGCAAAGCTGAACCCGGAGGCGGTTTTTGCGGAAAGATACCCGCAAACCACCGCCAGCAGCGCGCTGACCAGCGTGCAGCCCAGCATTTTCAGGCCCACGTTCAGAATGTCCCCCGTGGTGCCGGAGGTCTTAATCAGCATGGTCAGCTCGGTCATATAATCGGGCAGCCGCAGATCGAAATAGACCTGCCCTACCACAAATACCACGCAGATCAGCGCCATGAGCACTTCTTTCCGGCGCATGTTTTTGAGCAGCTTAATCATTGTTTCACGCTCCTTTACCCTTTCACAGCCCGTTTTTCCGAATTTCTTCGATGTTATTGTCCAGCAGCGTCATGGCCTTGTGGAGCGCTTCCTTGTCCGCGTCGCTCAGCCCCATGGTCAGCCGCTCGGAAAAACGCTTTTGCAATGCTCTGCCCTGTTCAACCATGGGCTGCGCCTTTTCCGTGCAGACCAGCAGGGTCTGCCGCCGGTCGCCCGGCACATTCTGCCGCTCCAGATAACTCTCGCTGACCAGCCGCTCCACATGGATGGAGACAATGCTGGGCTTCATTCCACGATATTGGCAAATGTTCCGGGCCGTGGCATAGTCGGGGTTATTCGCCGCAAACATCAGGATATCCACCGCCATGGGCGGCAATCCGCTTTCCCTGCACAGCGGCTGGAGCACGGCGTGATAGGCCTCGATAAAGCGGTTGGCATTGCTGAAAACCCGGATCGGGGTGATCTCTCCGTCAAGCATGAGCTCCCTCCAATTTCAAATAGTTCAATATTGGAACATTTGAAATTATAACATACGTTTTTGAAATGTCAACAGCATGATTTGTAAAGGATTTGTGAACGGAGCCGAGTATAAAAGTGTCCTTAATTCCACGCAAAAAGGGCCGCCGTTTTTGCGGCAGCCCTTCTTCATGCTGTTAAAAAGACTGTACCGAAGGAGCATCCTCCGGCTTTTTCATATGCAAAAACGCCGTCCCGCGGGATGGGAAACGGCGTTTCCCGGCACAAAGCCGCTCCGGGTGGATTATCGCATGTAAGGCAGATACTTTTCCGCCTTCCGGCCCACCACAGCATAAGCCCGGGGGCTGGTGAGGATTTGCGCGGCGATGGCGGCCACATCCTCCTTGGTCACCCGCTCAATGGCTGCGATGGTATCCTCCGGCGGGATCACCCGGCCCAGCAGAATCTGGTTGTGGCCCAGGGTGCTCATGCGGTTATAGGCGCTTTCCAGCCCCAGGATAAAGCTGCCCTTCAGCTGGGACTTGGCCTGAATAAATTCCTTGTCCTCCACGCCGCCGGCAAGCAGCTTCTCAATTTCCGCATCGATCTGCGCCAGCACGGTTTGGGTATGCTTGGGCGATGTGGCGGCATAAATGGTGAATTCGCCGCAATGGGGATAATTGGACGGGCCGGAATAGACGCTGTAGGCCATGCCCATTTCCTCGCGAATGCGCTGAAACAGCCGGGAGGAGCTGCCGCCGCCGAGAATGTTATTCAGCACCGCCATGGGATACACGGCCTTGCTGCCCATGGGCGTGCCCCGGAAGGAAACGCACAGGTGCACCTGCTCGGTATCCTTATCCCGGCACAGCTTCCTAGGCTGCGGGATGGCCACCGTTTCCGGAAAGGCCTCCCCCTCCGCGCCGATCCAGCCGCCGAACTTATCTTCCAGCAGCGTCCGGGCCTGCTCCGGGGTCACATTGCCCGCAATGGCCACCACCGCATTCTTGGGGCCATAATGGCGCCGGCGGAAGGCGCGCAAATCCTCCGGCTGATAGGCGGCGATTTTGTCGGCCGGGCCCAGAATGGTCTGCCCCAGTGCCTGCTCGCCAAATACTGCCTCGGCCAGCACGTCAAACACCACGTCCTCCGGCGAATCCTCCACCATGGAGATTTCCTCCAGAACCACACCCCGCTCCTTATCCGTTTCCTGGGGATCCAGCAGCGGATTGCACACAATGTCCGCCAGAATATCCGCGGCCACAGGCAGGTCCTCGTCGATCACCTTGGCGTAATAATTGGTGCACAGCTTGCTGGTGGACGCATTGAGCATGCCGCCAATGGCGTCCATTTCCTCAGCAATCTGCCGGGCGCTGCGGCGGGGCGTGCCCTTAAAGGCCATATGCTCCATGAAATGGGACAGGCCGTTTTCCGCCGGAGATTCCAGCATGGATCCCGCCTTCACCCATACGCCGATGGATGCAGACCGCAGATAGGGCATGGGCTCGACCAGCACCGTCAGCCCGTTTGAGAGGGTAAACTTTTCCATGATTTTGCTCCTTCGATTTTGAACAAAAAGGGAAACCCCGGGTAACGGGCCTGCCGGTACCCGCCGAAAAAATGAACGGCTTCATTTTACGGATTGCAGGCTTTCCGGCGTCCCCGGGCGCATAAACGGAAAACCTGATGGGAGGAGAAATTTTTTTCGGAGCGCAGTTCCGTCGGATTTTTCATCGAACCGCGAAATCCTTACGGATGAAGCTGCATGCTGCCAACAGAAAGACACTTAATCTCCCCGTTCATCGCCCCATGGCATCTTCCCATTTTGATATTTGAAGGGGGAAACTATCAAAAGTTTCCCCCTTTGGCTGTGTTTTTATAACGGATTATCGCCGTTCGGGGCGGCCATCCCGGCGCGGCGGCCGGTTGCCCGCGGGAGCGGAGCGCGTAAAGTTGGGGTTGTCATAGGTGATGTCGTTACGGATCAGGTTGATCCGGCCCTGCGCGTCAATCTCGCAAACCTTCACTTCCAGCTCGTCGCCCACGTTCACCACATCCTCCACCTTCTCCACTCGCTTGTTATCCAGCTTGGAGATATGGATCATGCCGTCCTTGCCGCCGGCCAGCTCCACAAAGGCGCCGAAGTTCATGATGCGAACCACCTTGCCCCGGAACACATCGCCCACTTCGATATCCTTGGCAATGCCCAGGATGATGGACTTGGCCTTATCCGCCGCCGCCTGATCGGAGGTGGCAATGAACACACGGCCATCATCCTCAATATCGATCTTCACGCCGGTTTCCGCAATGATCTTGTTAATCATCTTGCCGCCGGGCCCGATGACTTCGCGGATCTTGTCGGGATTGATGGTGAAATTGATGATCTTGGGCGCATACTTGCTCAGCTGCGCACGGGGCTGGCCGATGGTTTCCAGCATGATGCCCAGAATATGCAGCCGGCCCTTGAGCGCCTGATTCAGCGCGCGGGAAAGAATCTCGCGGTTGATGCCCTTGATCTTGATATCCATCTGGATGGCGGTGATACCATTCATGGTGCCGGCCACCTTGAAGTCCATGTCGCCCAGGAAGTCTTCCAGGCCCTGGATATCGGTAAGCACTTCGATCTTGTCAGACTCGGTGTCCTGAATCAGGCCCATGGCCACGCCGGCCACCGGCGCATGAATGGGCACGCCCGCGTCCATCAGGCTCAGGGTGCTGCCGCAGACGGAAGCCATGGAAGAGGAGCCGTTGCTGCCCATGATTTCGGAAACCAGACGCAGTGCATAGGGGAACTCCGCTTCGGAGGGAATCACAGGCACCAGCGCCCGCTCCGCCAGTGCGCCATGGCCGATCTCGCGGCGGTTGGGGCTGCGCAGACGGCCCGCTTCGCCCGTGGCGTAGGAGGGCATATTATACTGATGCATGTACCGCTTGCTGTCCTCATTGGACAGGCCGTCCAGCTGCTGGGCTTCAGAAACCATGCCCAGGGTGGTCACGGTCAGGGCCTGGGTCTCGCCGCGGGTAAACACGGCGCTGCCATGCGTCCGGGGCAGCACGCCCACTTCGCACCAGATGGGCCGCACTTCGGTGACCTTACGGCCATCGGGACGAATGCCTTCGTCCAGGATCTTGCGGCGCATAACTTCTTTATTCAGATAATACAGCGCATCGGCCACTTCGCCTTCACGGCCGGGGAAGATTTCCGCGAAATGCTCCCCCACGTCCTTGGACACCTCGGCTTCGCGAGCCTGACGTTCCTTGCGCACGTAGGTGGAATACACATACTTGCACTTGTCCAGCGCGTACTCCCGCACCGCGGCCTTCACATCATCGCCAGTGGTGATCAGGGGGAATTCGCTCTTTTCCTTGCCGATCTCAGCGGTGATCTTCTCCTGGAAGGCCACCAGCTCCTTGATGCTTTCATGGGCGAAGAGGATGGCGTCCATCATGGCGTCCTCGCTCACCTCATTCGCGCCCGCTTCCACCATCATGATGGCGTCCTTGGTGCCCGCCACGGTAACATGCATATCGGAAGCCGCTTCCTGCTCCAGATCGGGATTAATGACAAACTGACCGTTCACCCGGCCCACCACAACGGCAGCCGTGGGGCCGCCCCAGGGGATGTTGCTGATCATCAGCGCGATGGAAGAGCCCAGCATGGCCGGGAATTCCGGAGGGGTATTGGGGTCCACGGACAGGGTCTGGGCCACCACCTGCACGTCATTGCGCATGCCCTTATTGAACAGGGGACGCAGGGGACGGTCGATGAGGCGGCAGGTCAGGGTCGCCTTATCAGTGGGCTTGCCTTCCCGCTTATAGAAACCGCCGGGGATCTTGCCCACAGCGTACTGCTTTTCTTCAAAGTCCACCGTCAGGGGGAAGAAGTCCACGCCTTCGCGGGGCTTATCCGAGGCGGTCGCGTTTACCAGCACCACCGTGTCGCCATAGCGAACCAGGGCGGAGCCGCCGGCCTGCTGGGCATACTTGCCAAATTCCAGCGTCAGGGTACGGCCGGCAAATTCCATGGAATACGATTTGAAATCCATTTTTTTTCTTCTCCTCACACACAACACACTTTCCCTCGGGCCCCTGCCCCAGGGAAGAAACAAAAAGCTATCGGCAGAATAGAATCCATGCCGATAGCTTCATGCGCATTACTTACGCAGACCCAGCTTGGCAATCAGTTCACGATACCGCTCGATATCGGTCTTCTTCAGATAGTCGAGCAGACCGCGGCGCTGACCAACCATCAGCAGCAGACCACGGCGGGAATGATGATCCTTCTTGTTGAGCTTGAGGTGCTCATTGAGGTGGTTGATCCGCTCGGTGAGCAGCGCAACCTGCACTTCGGGAGAACCGGTGTCGCCTTCGTGGCGGGCATATTCCTGCATGATCTGGGCCTTGAGTTCCTTATCCATGGTTTGTTCCTCCTTCTTGGGGAGTGGCGTCCCCTGCATCAATCGCCGCGGCCACAGGCAGGCGCTGGAGAGGCGAAAGCCCGAGACGGCGGTTCTAAAAACCACGCCTTTCATTTTATCATGACCGGCGTGGTTTGTAAATATGTCCCGGCTTATTTTTTCAACTTTTTCCGCTTATTTCGCGGCCTCTTCGCCCTTGCGCTTGTTGAAGATCACGTTCACCAGGATGCCCACAATCAGGCCGGTGGCGATGGAGCTGATCTGCACGGTGCCGAAGTTCAGCGTCAGCCCGCCGATGCCCAGCACCAGGATGGCGGCCACCACGAACAGGTTGCGATTGTCGCCCAGGTCAACCGGCTGGAGCATCTTCAGGCCGGACACGGCGATGAAGCCGTACAGCGCGATGCACACGCCGCCCACGATGCAGGAGGGGATGGAGTTGACGAAGCAGACGAAGGGATCGAAGAAGCTCAGCAGGATGCAGTATACGCCGGCCAGCGCGATGGTGCTTACAGAGGCGTTGCCGGTGATGGCGATGCAGCCCACGGATTCGCCGTAGGTGGTGTTGGGGCAGCCGCCGAAGAAGGAGCCCACGATGGAGCCCACGCCGTCGCCGATCAGGGTGCG
>CAKTWP010000040.1 GCA_934630705.1 uncultured Clostridia bacterium
ATGTCGAGCCCCGGGGAGAATGCATTCTCCCCGGGATCGATCATCCGAAAACCGCTCCCTGCCGCGGGAAACATGGCCGTAACCCACGTAACTCAATGTTTCACGCGGAAACGCTTCAGGCAACCAGCCAACAAATATCGCGAAATGGGGGGTGCAGGGGAAGCCTTCCCCTGCTTCGGGGGCACGGGGGCTGAATAAGCCCCCGAGACCTCGTTCCTTTACTTTCCCATTTCAAACGCGTAAGGCAGCAGCTCTTCGGGGATTTCCACGCCGATTTCATCCGCCACGGTCTTGTTGATTTTGTATTCAAAGCCCTCGGTGATGAACTTGACAGGCATTTTGGAGATGTCCGCGCCGTTGAGGATTTCCACTGCCATCAGGCCGGTCTGATAGCCCAGCTCGGAGTAGCTGATGCCCAGCGTGGCCAGGCCGCCGGATTCCACCATGCCAGATTCGCCGCAGATCACAGGCGTCTTGCTTTCCACCGTCACGCCATAAACGATGGGGATGGAGGAAGCCAGCACGTTATCGGTGGGCAGATAGATCGCATCGCACATGCCCACGATCTTCTGCACGGCCTGCTGCACATCGTTGGTGTTGGTGATGGTCACTTCCACATACTTCATGCCCAGCGCCTCGATAGCCTCCTTGGCCATGCCCGCCTGCAGCACGGAGTTCATTTCGCCGGAGGTGTACAGCACGCCCACGGTTTCGCAATCCGGCGCCAGCTGCTTGAGCAGGCCGATCTGCGCGGCGACAGGATTCATATCCGAGGTGCCGGAGATATTCCAGCCGGGTTCCTCATTGCTCTGCACCAGCTTGGGCGCTTCGTAATCGGTAATCGCGGTGCCCAGGATCGGGATGTCCGCAGTCTTGCCGGCCATGGTGGTGGCGGCGGTGGTGGCAATAGCCAGCACCAGCTTGGCCTTCTCAGCCACAAACCGATCCGCAATGGTGGACAGATTGGACTGATCGCCCTGGCCGTTCTGGATATCCAGCGTAATGTTTTCGCCGTCAACAAAGCCGTTATCCGCCAGTGCCTGGATAAAGCCGTCCCGGGCAGCGTTCAGGGCCACATGATCCATCTGCTGGATGATGCCGATAATCGGCTTGTCCTCTGCGTAAGCAAAGCAGCAGCACAGGGCCAGCGCCAGAGCAAGAAGCATTGCAATCAGCTTTTTCATGGGAAACCCTCCTTTGAATTGTAAGGAAAAATCATAACGGCGTTTCCGCCGGTTATGGCGCTCCGCTCAGCAATGCAGCCCGCCGCAGAAAACAAAAATCCGTCCTCAGCTTTCGCAGAGGACGGATGAATCGCATCCGTGGTACCACCTCATGTTCGCCCCGAAAACGGAGCCTCGGCAGGCAACCAGCATTGCCTTTCTCTGTAACGGGAGAAACCCGGCAGACGCTACTGAGCTTTCGCTGTTCCCGCCGCGGCTCTCGGGATGTATCGCAATGCCACGCCCTGCCCCGTTTCACCTGCCCGAGGCTCTCTGCAAGGGACGCACCGGCATGCATCTTTCCCGGTCACTGCCTTTGGATGGCTTGATTATAGCCGTCTCCCAGGCGCTTGTCAAGCCCTGACGAAGCGAAAAAACAATCTGTATACAATCGCCGAAAATCAGCCAAACTGCTGCCCATATGAAAGGCACGATTCACTCCCCGACTCGCTGGGTGATCAGCGCCACATAGGTATGGAAGGAAAGCACATGTCCCTGAGCATCCGTACCGCTCAGCTCCACGCCTATGCTCTCCACGGCCTGCTCGGGAAAGCCGCCGCTGATTTGAAAGATCCCGTTGGCCGCCAGCGTTTCCCCGCCGACACAGCCGCTCGCCCTCCAGCACATCACATCCACGCCCACCGCCTCGCCGTCCGCATAATAAACCTGGGTCAGCGCCTGCACATGCAGAGACAGCCCGGCTTCCTCTGCAAAAGTCAGCGTGTAAATTCAGATGGTTGTCGCACAACGAAATCAAACTTTTTTATCGGTGCAACAACGCGCAACAGGTGTTTATCCGTCCCTCACCGCCAGTTTCCGTTCCATCGTCCCGGTCCAGTCAGGAAATGGAAACTCATTTTGACGTTGATCCGAAGGCTTTTCTGCGCCCGATTGGGCAGCGTTTTGTCGCCGCAGGACGATGACCGGCCGGGTCACAGCTCCGTGGTGCCCATTTCCCGCACCGGCGCATCCGCCGCATCTGGAAGCAGGAAGGTTTTGATTTCAAAGGGACGCCAATCCGCCGTCAGCATGCGGCCCAACAGGGGCAGTGTCACCGTCGCCCGGGTTCTCTGACCCAGGGTTTCCACAGCGCGAATCACATACCCTGTTTCATCCTCCGCGCGCTTCATTGTCGTTACCGCAACGCCGGGATGATCCACCGCAACGCCCGCCTGTTCCGCCGGAAGGGGGCCGCGATGATAGGTTTCCGCAATGGCCGTCATGGGCTGATTGAGCGTTTCCGCTCTGTGGCTCAGGCGGGCGTTTTTCCAATCCCCCGCAAAGGGAACCAGTGCCAGACGGAAATGCTGCCGTCCCTGATCCATATACTGGCAGGCGAAATCCCGATAGGGCTGGCCATAATGATCCGCGAAGGCGGAGGTGTTGGCCAGGGTCATGCGCAGCTCGCCGTCCTTTGCGCTATAGCTGTATTTGCCGTTGTTCAAAAGCGCCATTCCGCCCTTCTCCCCCACCATGGCCACGAACCGCTGGCAGGGATCCTCCTGTCCGGTCTGCTGCCTTTCCAGCACGCCGTAGGGAATCTCGGAAAACACCCTTTTCCCCGCCGTGGGCAGACACAGCTTCACCATGCGATGGGTTTCCCGCAGATCCAGCGTCACATCCAGCTCCACCTGATCCGCATCTGCATACAGGATATACCGCAGGCACAGGCTGGACTCCCCGTGGCGGCTGACGGCGCGAAGCACGGCGCGCACCGGCCCCTGCTCCTCCATGGTCACCTCCGCACGCCCAAACGCCCCCGCTTCCTTATCAAAGGCGAATACCATGTGCGCCCAGGTATCACAAGCGGAGATGTCCATCAGCCGGACAGACGCGGGGCCGGCGAGGGCATCCGTCCCGGAGGGCTTATGAATCAGACGGCGCAGCATCCCGGTTTCAGGATCCAGTTCCAGACGCAGGCAGGCATTTTCCAACGCATAAGGCTCCGCCTTCAGCATTGTTTCCGGGGCGCTCTGGCGCTGTTCCAGATACGCCCAATACAGCCGGTATCCCAGGGCGGGCACCCGGGCGCGGAACACGCTGTCCCAGCGGTCGTTGCCGCCGTTGGTGCGGGAGGCCCGAATCTGCTGCACAGCCACGGGATGGCCCTCATCGTCCTCCACAGCCCCCAGCGGGCGGCGGATCAGCACCGTATCTTCCGCCTCAAAATCATGGGGATTAAACACCACGATGGGTGTGCCAAGCCCCTCCATGCCCCACAGCTTCCAATCCTCTTCCTTGGAGCGGGTAAGCGCAGGCAGGCCCTTGCTGGTATCGATCTGCCAGGCAATGCGCTGAAGCGCGGCGTTTTCCTCCCGATCGGCAATGGACAATGCTTCATCCAGCTGGCGGCAGGCGTCCTCCATGGCTTCGGGCAGGGAGCAGCCGCCCATCAGATCATGAAACTCATTAAACAGCAGATTCTCCCAGGCCCGGCGCACGAAGGGCCGGTTCAGCCGGTGGCCGGTCAGCATCTGGGAAAGCGCGGCGAATTTTTCCATCCGCAGCAGCGCGTTTTCCGTCTCCCGATGCAGCATTTTGCTGCGGGAGTGGGTGGAATAGCAGCCGCTGGCGTGATGCTGCAATTCCCCCGTCCAGCCGGGAAGCGTATCGGGGTTCAAGGCGTCGAAATAATCCATGGGCGTGCCATATACGGCTTCCTTCCCGCGCGGCGCAGTTTTCTGGTATTTCCCGATTTCCCGCAGATTGCGCCGGGTGGGCCCGCCGCCATGATTGCCCACGCCATAGAAGCACATGGTGTTCTGACCCAGCTGGTCGCCCCGAGTCAAATGCGCATCGATTTTCTGGGCAATATTGTTTTTGCAATTGTATTCGCCAAAGATGCGATAGGCCGGAAGAACCGTACCGTCCAGCCCTGTCCACAGCATGGGACCATCAGGGATATTCCCATTTTCCGCCGCCCCCGGCCGCATCCAGACATAGGCGTTCATGCCCGCTTTTTGCAGAATTTCGGGGGTCATGGCGTTATGGCCGAAGGTGTCCACGTTATAGCCCACCGCTGCCGCCTTCCCAAATTTTTCCTTAAAATACCGTTGAGACAGCAGCGTCTGCCGCACCAGCGATTCGCCGGAGGGAATATTCATGTCCGGCTGAATCCACATGCCGCCTACGATTCCCCAGCGGCCCTGGGCCACCCGCTGCTGAATCTCCGCAAACATCTCCGGATCGTTTTCCTCCACCCACTGATAATAGCAGGCGCAGGCGCAGGTGAACACAAAGTCCGGGTTTTCATGCATCCGGTCTAGGGCGGAGCGGAAGGTGGCCTTCACTTCATGAAAGCCCTCCCGCCATTGCCAGAGCCATACCGGATCAATATGCGCATTGCCGATCAAGGTGACCATACCGCTTCACTCCTTTTTTCGTTTTTCCATTTGCGTTTCAAAAGCTTGCCGAAGCTTTTCATAATTCTCCGCAGGAATTGCCGGATTGCCCTTGCCGTAGCTGGGCGCCAGCTGGTTTCCGGCAATGGATGGATTGGTGCAGAACGTGTCGTTTCGCCAGGCGTCCCGTTGCCGCTGGTCCCGCAGGTTCGGAATCCTCTGGGGCCGATTGCCGTCCAGAATGGAGCGATAGGCAAACATGCCGGGCAGGAACATATCCAGCGCCTCATATATATCCACAATCTGCGCCTCCTCCTCCCCCCGGAGCTTGGCGAGAAAATGGTGCATGGTATGGTAATCCGAGCCGCCGTGGCCCTGAATGCCGGATTGCCGGGCCGCTTCATCCGTGGGCTCAACCAGCATCGTGGGCATATCATCCACGTTGATATACACCTTCTGGGCGGCGCCCATGCCCGCATCCTCCCGCGGGCTTTCCATCCGCCCCTTTTCGCCGTAAATGGAATACCAAATGGAATTCCGCGCCGGGCCTACGCCATGCACGCTCTTGAGCAGCGCGCCGGAGTCCAGCGTAATCATCTCCACGCCGATGGGCCCCGCCTTGGCACCCATCCGCTTCATGCGCTGATCAAAGGGCACCTCAAAGCCGCTGACGGATACAGGCCGCCGCCCGGTAATATGAATCAGCGGGCCGATGGAATGGGTGCAATAATAGGTCGAATACATGGTGTTGCGCCAATGCTCGGGGTTGCCGCCATGGGTCAGCCCTGCCCAGCCGGGCTCGCAGTTGTGCATATATTCGCCTTCGCCATATTCAAAGGTGCCCAGCTTGCCTTCCCGGTACATCCGCCGCATTTCCCGTGGGGCGTTCATATAGCAGTAGTTTTCCGCGTAGCCGTACACCAGCCCGGTTTCCTCGATGGTCTCGATCAATTCCACCGCCTGCTGCATGGTTTCCACCGGCAGCACCTCGCTGAGCACATGCTTGCCTGCCTTCAGGCAACGGATGGCATAGGGCGCATGCTCGTTGGCGTAATTGGCCAGCACCACCATGTCCATGTCTTCCTGAAGGAACTGGTCAAAATCCGTATAATAGTGCAGCGAATCGCCGTAATGCCTGCGGGCATTTTCCAGCGCGGGCGCGAAGCCATCGCAGATGGCCACCAGCTCTGCCTCGCCGGTCTGCCTGCAAAAGTCGGACATGGTGTTGCCCCGGCCTGCGCCAAACACGCCAACCCGCACCTTACCCTGATTCCGGATCCGCTGCCGGCTTTCATGGTCATAGGCATGAATCACGCCGCAGATTTCGCCCTGCTCGTTCACAAAGGGGGATTCCTTCACGTCGATGCACGCCAGTGCTTCCTTCCAGCGGTCCAGCATATCGCCCTCGGCGTAATCCACCGGCAGAAAGCCCGCCTGCAGATAGCTTTTCACAGCTGCCTTGCGCCAGGCGTTAGTGGTCAGATAAATATACTTCAAGCCCTTTTCCCGGGCCAGCTTCTGCACGGCTGCGGCATTAATCACCTTTGCCAGGCCCTTGCCCCGATAATCCTCCCGAACCGCCACCATATGTACCTCGCCAATCTGCCGGTCCGGATGATACACCGCCGTAATCGTCGCCACATGCTCGCCTGCATGATCCAGGAACAGTACGTCTTCCTCCGGAATCAGATCCGCATGGCGAAGAATCTCGTTTTCAAACTTTTCCACCCCGTCCCCCGGGCCGGCCAGACCGTTGCGGCAGCAATCCACCCAGGGCTGCTGATCCTGCGGCCCGGCATAATGCGACAGGGAATAGCCGTCGGGCATGGAAGCCTCGGGCACCGCCGTGCCGGCCAGCCAATACATTTTCAACTGAGACATCTTTCTTCCTCCTCTTTCGGACGGCGCTTGGGCCGGCCGGAAATGTTTTACAGAAAATATAGCAGAGACCCAAAGGAAACACAATAAAGAAATTCGCCACGAATGCCGTTAAACGTGAGAAAGGCCCCTCAGGCAGCCGTTTCAGCGCTGTTTCAGGCTTGTCCCGTCAACATATTCCGCCTCCAGCAGCGCATCCTTTTCCGGCCGCTGCCGAAGCAGAAGCCATTGCAGCAGAAGCTCCGTAGCCGTCCGGCCGATCTGCTCAAAGTCCTGGCGCATGGAAGCAATCAAGCCCGGATAAAGGCCGTCAAAGCTGATGATGGAAATCTGGTTGGTCACGCCTGCCCTTTCGCAGGCATCCAGCAGCGGCTTGGCGTGCACATCCGTGGCACAGCAGGCGCAGGTCACTTCTTTCTTCATCAGCCAATCCACCAGCTGGGGCAGTGTCTCCGGGTTGGTGCCGTCATATCGCCGGTAAAGCGCGCAATCCTGCGGCACGCCCGCTTCCGCCAGCGTCTGGCACATGCCAAGATACCGCGCAGACTGCGATTGGACATCCGCATCCCCGATAAAGCAAAAACGGCGGTGCCCCCGGTTCAGGGCCTGCTGCGTCAGCTGACGGGCGGCAGCCATGTTATCCGTCTGCACGCAGGGCAGGGGAACGCCCGGCGTATGCTGATCGATCTGCACGCAGGGCAGCCCGTAAGCGCTGATGCGCATCAGGGTGTCCCGGGGCGTGATGCTGTACATGCTGGGATGATAAATCACGCCGGACACTCCGCGGTCCAGGCAGTTTTCCAGCATGCTGTGCTCCAGCGCCGCCATATAGCCGGTATTGAGCAGCACCAGTTGATCCCGCCCAAGGGTATGCGCGCTCATGATGCCTTTCAGATACTGATATGCGCCGCCCACGCCGCCATACGCCATATCAAAGGGAGCCACCACGGCAATGCTGTATTTGCCGCTGATCAGACCGCCCCCCTGCTGCCCGCCGGCGGGCGCCGCGGATGGCGCCTGGGCAACGAAGGTGCCTGCCCGCGGCTTGCGCACCAGCAGCCCCCGCTGCTTTAGCTCGGAGATGGCGCGCTGCGCGGTAATCCGGCTCACGCCATATTGCTCCATCAGCTCAGCCTCGGTAGCGATCCGCTCCCCCGGCTTGAGGGTGCCATCGGAAATACGGTTCAAAATATCCATCTGAATGCTCTTGTATGCCGGCGCCTTTGCCATTTTTCCGTCTCCTTGTATTTATATATCAGCCCTTCACCGACCCGATCAGCGCGCCCTTCACAAAGTATTTCTGCAGGAAGGGATAAATGCACATCACCGGGAAAATGATGATGATCAGGAAAGCCATCCGCAGGGATTCGCCGGTGGTTGTGCTCACTACCTTGGAAGTGTCGTTTGCCCCGGAGGCCACCATTCTTCCCAATCCCGCCAGCTGCTCGGCTTCATTCTTCAGATTTGCCTGCGCCAGCAGCTTATTGAGCACCGTGGCTGCGGGAAGCAAATTCTGTTTCATAAGAATGAAATACTGGCCGGTGAACCAATCATTCCAGGTGCTCACGCCGGTATACAGCGCAATCGTGGCCATTACGGGCATCGACAGGGGGAGCACCAGCCGGAAGAAGATGGTCAGCTCGCTGGCCCCGTCAATCCGGGCAGATTCGGGGATGGAATCGGGCAGATTGCTGAAGAACGTGCGCATGATAAACGCATCCCACACGCTGTAGAGCGATGGCAAAATCAGCACCCAATAGGTGCTGAGAATCTTCATTTCCCGGTACAGGATGTAGGTGGGCACCAGCCCGCCGCCAAACAGCGTCGTAAAATAGAAAAAGAAGGAAATGCCCATGCGTCCCGGCAGCGTTTTGAAGGTAAGGGCATAGGCCAGCAGGGAAGTAAGAAACAGCTTGCAGATCAGCACGATGGCCGTCCTGGAAAAGGAAATCCACAGGGAATTGGCAATCACGCTGTATTCAAAGGCCTTCTTGTAGTTATCCAGGGTGAACACCCGGGGAAAGAGCATCACGCCGCCGCGCAGGGTATCCGTTCCTTCGTTGAAGGAAAGCACCAGCACATAGTAAAACGGAAATAGAACCGTCAGGGCAAACAGGCAGAGCACCGCCGCATTCAGCATGCGGAAAAAGCTGGCTCGAAACGACTTTTTCTCAATCATCTTTATCCCTCCTCACCACAGCGAAACATCTGAAACGGTCTTGGCAATCTGGTTCACCGTGGCCACCAGCAGCAGGGAAATGACGGATTTGGTCATGCCGATAGCGGTGGCATAGCTTTGGCCGCCGCTGGAAAGGCCCTTGCGCAGCACATAGGTGTCGATCACCTCGGCAATATCCTGCGTCGGCGTGGTAGACAGCAGCAGCATCTGCTCGTATCCCACGTTCAGAATGCCGCCCAGGTTCATAATCAGCAGGATAATCGCCGTGGGCACCAGGCAGGGCAGCGTAATATGCCGGATCATCTGGCCCCGCCGCGCGCCATCGATGGCTGCGGCCTCATAGAGCGTAGGATCAATGCCGGAAAGCGCCGCCAGATAAATAATCGAGCCCCAGCCCACGCCCTTCCAGATATCCGAAAGAATCACCATGGGCAGGAAAAAGCTGCGCTGGCCCATGTAGAAAATGGGCTGGGCGTTGGGATCGAGCATCTTGCGCACTTCGTTCACCAATCCGCCGTAAGGGCTGAGCAGCTTGGTGAGCATGGCGGAAACCACGACCCAGGAAATGAAATGCGGCATATAGGAAATGGTCTGAATCACGCGTTTGAACTTCTGATTGCGCAGCGAATCCAGCATCAGCGCCAGAATGATGGGCATCGGGAAGCCAAACACCAGCTTGAGGACGCTGATGGACAGGGTGTTGCGGATAATCTGCCAGAAGCTGCGATCCAGCAAAAACTTCCGGAACCATTTCACGCCTACCCACGGGCTTCCCAGAATTCCCAGATTATACTTGTAATTCTTAAACGCCAGCAGCAGCCCGTACATGGGATAGTAGTTGAAAATCAGAAACCAGACCACGGCCGGCAGGATGAACAGATAGATCACCCGATGCTGCCAAATACGCTTACCCAGAGATTTTCCATGCACATGAGCCTGCACCCGAACCGGCTTGATGCTCAAAGCTTTTTCCTCCTCTTCCTGCTTATAATGGAATCGATGCAAAAAACAAGGCTGCTTCCCTTCCGGCATGCTTTCTGCGCAAGAAGCTTCTTGTTTCAAAGAGACGCCCGAATTGACAGGCAATTCGGGCGTCCAAGCGTG
>CAKTWP010000041.1 GCA_934630705.1 uncultured Clostridia bacterium
CGCGCCGCGCCAGCTCCGGAAGCTAGGCTCCACGCGCTACTCCCCTGCGGGGAAGCGCGTCACTTTACTAAAGGGCTTGGCGGCCCTCCGCCGCCGCGCCGCGTCGGCTCCGGAAGCGGGAAAGAAGATCAGAACGTCTTAGGGGGTTTGCAAAAAGGCTGACAGCGCCTATCAAAATCTCCTCATAGCACATGCGCCCCAGACAGGGAAGGAAGCTTTCATCCTTCTTCTATCTGGGGCGCATTGCTGATTAAAGGGATTTTACGCTCTCAGGCTTTTCTGAAAAGGGAAGGTTTCCCCCCGCCATTTAGCTTCTCCGTCACCCCACGGTGATGGTATGGGAGCGGGTGATGGTTTCGCCGGGGGCAAGGCGCATAAAGCCGTCCTTCTGATCAATGGCCAGAGGCGCATCCACAAAGTCCGGATGGTTGCACCAGGGCTCGATGCAGATATAGCCGGCATGGGGCTTGGTCCAGAGCATGAAGCAGTCATGCTGGGGGAAATCCACGCGGACGGTACGCCCATGCTTGCGGCTGCGCAGCTCCACGCCCTTGCTCTTGATGCCCAGGAACACCAGCGCGTCCACCGCGAAATATTCCTCCTTCAGCGGCAGCACCCGGGTGGCCTTGCCGATATTGAAGGTTTCATGGGTGATCAGATTGCCCACCAGCGGGGATACGTCCAGATCCTCTTCCTGGTCGAACACGATCTCATAGTCCTCAATGCCTTCGGGGGTGGCATAGGCTTCGTGAGCGCCCACGCTGAAATAGAAGGGCTTTTCGTCCTTGCTGCTCACGGCGTAATCCACCTTCAGCGCCGCGCCCGCCACCGTGAACCGCACCCGCAGCTCATACTTGAAGGGGAAGCCTTCGTGCTCCGCCCGATACAGGAGCACCACCTGATCCTCCACCGCTTCCTCGATTTCAAACTCCTGGTTGCGGGTGAAGCCATGCTTGCCCATGGGATAGCGCACGCCGTCCAGCTCGTAGCAATCCTCCCGGAAGCCGCCCGCCACCGGGAACAGCACCGGCGCCCGGTTGGCCCAGAAGGCAGGATCCCCCTGCCACATCCGCTCCACGCCGTCCCGGCCCTTCAGGCTCTGAATCTCCGCGCCCTTGCTGGAGATCACCGCAGTGAGCTTGTCGCTTTTAATGGTAATCAGGGTCATGATGCATCTCTCCTTTTTTTACATGGCGGCGCAGGGCCGCCGATTTGGATGTACGGATTCTTTACTGATACGATACCGGCGCACCCTCAAACTCCTCCGGGGCGATCACGCCGTTTTCAATGGCATTGCGCTTGAGCTCCTCATAGATGCCGCCGAAGGTGAGCTGCATATACGGCCCCACATACAGCAGATACAGAATGCCGCAGGTAAAGGCCGAGGCAAGAAGCCAGCCCAGAAAGCTCAGCCCCGCCACGAAAATATCCAGCTTATAGCCGTCGGTCATGCGGATGGACAGCCGCAGCGCGTCCCGGGCGCTCACCTCCGGGCAATCCGCCAGAATATAGGGCGCCATCGAATAAGCAAAGGCCTTCACAATCCCCGGAATCCAGAACAGCAGCGTCCACAGGAAAATCCACAGCCCCATCCACAGATACCCGCCCAGCTTGCGCAGGTAATTGTCAAACAGCGTGGCGAACCAATCGCGAACCGCCCGGTTTTCCCCCCGATACACCGCCGCGAAGAAGCCATACTCCCCCACGATCAGCACCGGCACCACCAGCAGCGCGAAAGCGCCCCAGGTGAGCGCCGAAACCACGCTGCTCACGAGGGTGGTCAGCAGCGCCACGGCAATGCACGGCCCCGGGTTCGCCATCAAAACGCCCTTGGCCTGGGCTTTGATTTCCTGCCGGGTTTTCATCAGATAGGTCATACCCATGTTTTCCTTTCGCCTTTATTCGGTCAGCGCCCGGCGCATCTCATCCATGCCGGCAAACCGCCCATCGGCCTGATAGCCGGGATAGAAATGATCCGGGTCAAAGAGGATGCAGGCCATGCCCGCGTTCTTTCCCGCGTCGCAGTCAATATCCCGGTCGCCAATCATCACGCAGCGGGCCTTATCCAGTGCGTATTTCTCCGCCAGATAATTCAGCGCATCGGGCGCAGGCTTGCCGGGGAAATGATCCGCGCTGGTCACGCCGCCGGCGAACAGGCCGTCCAGCCCATCCCGCCGCAGGTTTTCCCAGCCAGACAGGCCCCGATGGGTATACAGGAAGTTCTGCCCGCCCCCATTCACCACGGCCCGGAGCATTTCCGCCGTGCCCGGATAGGGCCGGATGGAATCCGCGCCCTCCTCCTCGGCGTGGCGATGATAGGCGGCCATGTATTCTTCCTCGGTGCAGCCGGTCTGCGCCGCCAGCGTTTCATACGCCACATGCAGCGACCGCTTCACCTGCTGATACACCTCCGCAAAGGAGTATGCAGCCCCCAGATCGGCCAGCGCCTTTTGGGTGGCCCGGGTGATGCGGCCGTAGGTGTCGTAAAGCGTGCCGTCAAAATCCCAGAAAAAGGCGGTATACCTCATGCTTTCTTTTCTTCCTCGGGCAGCTCGCTGGTGCAATGGGGGCAGCGGGTGGCCTTATCATCCACCACCTGGCGGCAGAAGGGGCAGATGCGGGGCGCAGGGGGCGCGGGCTGCTTCTTATGGAAGGCGGACAGCGCCTTCACAAACAGGAACACGCACAGCGCGATCAGCAGAAAATCGATCACGTTCTGGATAAACAGGCCGTAATTCAGCGTGGCCACGCCCGCAGCGGCGGCTTCGTCAATGGTCTTAAACTCGCCCGGGCCCAGGGCCAGAAACAGGCTGCTGGTGTTCACGCCGCCGGTAATCAGCGTGAGGATGGGCATGAACAGATCGTTCACCAGCGAGGACACGATCTTCCCGAACGCGCCGCCGATAATCACGCCAACGGCCATGTCCACCACATTGCCCTTGAGCGCAAATTTCTTGAATTCTTCCAGCCATTTTTTCATGGATTTTTCCCCCTTGCGTTTTTGCGGCGGGCTTGCCCCCGCGCGCTGCTTCCTTATTATAGCATGCTCCCCGCCCCGGCACAAGCGCCAATTCGTCCCCCGCACGCATCCGCCCGCTCGCGCATATTTCTTAAATCTTCCCTCGTCTCTTGCACAAACGGGCCGGTTCGATTATACTGGATACAGGAAACCCCAACAGAAACAGGAGGTATGAATGATGAGCGATTTTCCCATTGGCGTGATGCTGGAATCCTTCCGGCTGCCCATTCCCGAAGCGCTGAAGAAAGCGGCCGCGCTGGGCGCGCAGGGCTTTCAGGCGTATGCCACGTATGGGGAGCTGGCCCCTGAAAAAATGACGGCGGAGAAGCGCCGGGAATTTCTGCGCATGGCGAAGGATCAGGGGCTGGTGGTGTCCGCGCTGTGCGGCGATCTGGGCCACGGCTTTGGCGATGCGGCCCAGAACCCCGCGCTGATTGAAAAGTCCAAGCGCATTCTGGATCTGGCCAAGGATCTGGAATCCAGCGTGGTCACCACCCATATCGGCGTGGTGCCCGCCGATCCCGCCCATCCCCGCTATGCCGTCATGCAGGACGCCTGCGGCCAGCTGGCGGAATATGCCGACAGCCTGAACGCGCACTTCGCGGTGGAAACCGGCCCGGAAACCGCCGACACCCTCTGCCGCTTTCTGGATTCCCTGCATTCCACCGGCGTGGCCGTGAACCTGGACCCGGCGAATCTGGTGATGGTCACCGGCGACGACCCGGTGAAGGCTGTGGACACGCTAAAGAAATACATCGTGCACACCCATGCCAAGGATGGCCGCCGGCTGTATTACCGGGAGCCGGAAAAGGTTTACGGGCTGGTGGTGGAGGAAGAACCCGTGGTGAGCGAATCCTTCCTTGAGCTGCCGCTGGGCCAGGGCGATGTGCCCTTCCCCCGCTATCTGGACGCGCTCCGCGCCATCGGCTATCATGGCTTCCTCACCATCGAACGCGAGGTGGGCGATCAGCCTGAGCAGGACATCGCCGCCGCCGTCCATTTCCTCAAGGGCCTGATCTGAGAAAAGCACACCGCTCAGGAAGCCATGGGGATACAGGCTGGATTCTTTTCCATCCGTTTATCGCAACGCGCCCCAGATGGAATGGCGGCGCAGGCTTCTTTTAACCCTTGCTTTTTTCGTTTTTCTGGCGTATACCTATGTTATCCCCACTTGCGGCGGCAATGTTCGCATTGCTGTCTACCTCCGTCTTACTACGGTGGGCAGTGGCGGAGAAAGAGCGCGGCTTCGCGCTCTTTTTTTGCGTGTCACATCCTCCATGCAGGACGAAAGCTTCGTTTCGCGCATCGCCGGCCTGCCCATCGTTCCCGCCGTCCTTTTTCCGCACACCGCCGCGCCCATATTCAGCATTGCTTTTTTTCATCACTGCGGGTACAATAACAGGCGTAGAAGGAATGGGAAGGATGAGGAAATTGCTGCTGTACAACACGGTGATTTTTGATCTGGATGGCACCCTGACGGATTCGAAGGCGGGCATTTACGCATCCACGCGATATGCGCTGGAAAAGATGGGCCTGCCCTGCCCGGAGGAAAAGGTGCTGCGCCGGTTTCTGGGCCCGCCGCTGGCGGACTCGTTCATGCGCTATTGCGGCATGACGCTGCCCCAGGCCATGCACGCCTGCACTCTGTACCGGGAGCGGTATCATCCCATCGGCTGGAAGGAAAACGATTTGTTTCCCCGCATCCGGCCGCTGCTGGCCGCGCTGAAAAAAGAAGGCGCCTATCTGGCCGTGGCCACCGGCAAGCCCAGGGAAAACGCGGAGCAGATTCTGCAGTATTTCGGCCTCATGCCCTATCTGGACGCAGTGGCCGGCCCGGATATCCACACCCCCTCCGCCGATAAGGGCGAGCTGATTCGTCAGGTGCTGCCCAAAGCGCCGGGCCGGGCCGTTATGATCGGCGACACCGTGGGCGATATCCGGGGCGCGCAGGATTGCGGCATGGATTCCGTGGCCGCCCTGTATGGCTATGGCGAAAACGACGAGGTGCTGGCCGCGAAGCCCACCCACACCGTAACGGATACGGCGGCGCTGTGCCGCCTGCTGGCGCCGGATATGCCCCCGCCCCGGGGCTGCTTCGTGACGCTGGAAGGGGTGGACGGCTGCGGCAAATCCACCCAGGCCGCCGCTCTGGAAAAGAAGCTGCGGCATTTCGGCTATGCCGTTCGCCGCACCCGGGAGCCCGGCGGATGCCCCATCGCGGAGGAAATCCGCAAGATCGTTCTGGCCAAGGAGGATGGCGGCATGTGCGCCGAGACCGAGGCGCTGCTGTTCGCCGCCGCCCGGGCCCAGCATCTGCGGCAGGTGATCCTCCCCGCCGTGGCGGATGGGGAAGTGGTGCTCTGCGATCGGTTCGTGGATTCATCGCTGGTTTATCAGGGCAACGCCCGGGGGCTGGAAATGGCCTGGGTGAAGGAAATCAACCGCGTGGCCCTGCAGGAGGGCGCCCCCGACGCCACGCTGTATCTGCGCATGCCCCACACCGAGGCGCTGAAGCGGCGGCTGGCGGCGTCCGATCCCGATCGCATTGAGCAGATGGGCGATGCGTTCCTGGCCCGGACAGAAACCGCCTACGACCAGCTGATGGCGGAAAATCCTCAGCGGTTCATCGCCGTCAACGCCGCCCAGTCCCCTGAGCAGGTAACCGAGGAAGCGTTTTCGCAGCTGCTTGGGCGGCTGTGGGAGGGAGGCGTGCTATGAGCATGCGCGTGGTGGTGGGCATGTCCGGCGGGGTGGACAGCGCGGTCAGCGCGCTGCTGCTCAAGCGTCAGGGATACGATGTGATCGGCGTGTTCATGAAAAACTGGGAGGAGCAGGATGAAAACGGCGTGTGCACCGCCGAAAGCGATTGGCGGGATGTGCAGGATGTGTGCGAGATCATCGGCATCCCCTACTATTCCGTGAACTTCGCCAGGGAATATCGCGACCGGGTGTTTTCCCTGTTCCTGTCCGAATACCGGGCGGGCCGCACCCCCAACCCGGACGTGCTGTGCAACCGGGAGATCAAATTCAAGGCGTTTCTGGATTTCGCCATGCAGCTGGGCGCTGAAAAAATGGCCACCGGCCATTTCGTGCGCACCGACGGGGCGGGCCATCTGCTCCGGGGCGTGGACGGGAACAAGGATCAAAGCTATTTTCTCTATATGATTCATGCGGCGCAGCTGCAAAAATCCATATTCCCCGTGGGCGGGCTCACCAAACCCCAGGTGCGCCAGATTGCGCAGGAAGCGGGCCTGCCCGTCAGCGCGAAAAAGGATTCCACCGGCGTGTGCTTCATTGGCGAGCGGGATTTCAAGGCGTTTTTGCAGGGCTTTCTCCCTGCGCAGCCCGGGGATATGGTCACGCCTGCAGGCGAGATCGTGGGCCGGCATGACGGGCTGATGTATTACACCCTGGGCCAGCGCCGGGGCCTTGGCATCGGCGGCCGGGGGGATGGGCGCAGCTTCTTCGTGGTGGACAAGGATTTGAAGAATAACCGGCTGATCGTGGCCCAGGGGGAGGATCATCCCCTGCTTTACAGCCGGGCGGCCACGGCGGGCCAGGCCACGTTCATCGCGGAAACGCTTCCTGAAAACACCCCCTGCCATGTGACGGCCAAGTTCCGTTATCGCCAGTCCGATCAGGGGGCCACCGTCACCCGCACGGGGGATCAGCTGCATTTTGTGTTCGATGCGCCCCAGCGTGCCGTCACCCCCGGCCAAAGCGCCGTGATCTATGACGGCGAACGCTGCCTGGGCGGCGGGATTATCGAGCAGATCGAGCGATAACCCCCGATCATCCCGGCGCATGCCGATTCATCCATGGGCTGCGGCAGAACGCATGCCGAAAAATCCATAAAAATCACCCCGGACGGAGCGAGGAAACGCGCCATCGTTTCCAGACCCATCCGGGGTGTTTTGTGATCTTCCTGCATCCCGTCCGAAACTGACGGGCAGAGCAAAAAGCCTGTGCCCTTCTCGCATTTCGATGCAGGCGGTCAAATAACCAGCGTCATTCCTGCAGATACCAGCCGCCATGTTCCTTCGTAAAGTGACGCGCTTCCCCGCAGGGGAGTAGCGCGTGGAGCCTTTAGAAAATCTTCAGCTTCTCCACGCCCTTGAGCAGCGGGATGCCCAGCACATAGCAGGCGGCCACCTCGCCCACGGCCACGGTGAAGCAGCTCCACAGCAGCGGCACTGCGTACACCACCGACAGCATAATGCCCACGATCACGCCGTTGCTGATCACCGGTGCCAGCGCGGCCAGATATACGTTTTTGCGCAGCCGGCGAGTGGCGATCGCAGCCAGAAGCGTGGCCAGACTGCCGAAGATAATGTCCGGCAGAGGCGCGCCGCACAGCAGGTTGGCCGCCAGGCAGCCCACAAACAGCCCCGGCACGGCCGTGGGCGTAACCACGGGCAGCAGCGTCAGCGCCTCGGAAACCCGCAGCTGCATCGCGCCGTTGGCCCCGAAGCTGATGGGCTGCAGCGCAATGGTGAGCACGGCGTAAAGCGCCGCGATCGCAGCCGCCTGGCACAGCCCCTTGGTGGTCCATTTGAATTTTTCCATGGTTCAAATCCTCGCTTTTGAAAAAAATGAACTGCCCGGGAACAGGACGATGGGCAGTGTTTTAATATATCACATTTTTTCCTGAATGGCAAGCGCGGTTTTGCGCATCCTATGGTATAGACGCACAACGCCAGCGCAGCCTTCCGCCCGGCTGCATCCGGCTGCGGGCGTGCTTCACGGAAGCGCGCGGCTGCCGGTTCACGCGGGCGCGAACCTCCCTGGCTGGCGGGCGGCGGCGTGCGCGGCTGCCGCCGGGCGTCGGCATCATGAAAGGAGCGATCAACCATGAACGAAAAGAAAAATCAGTGCATCCATTGCAGCGTGGAATCCTGCCAGCATCTGCGGCCCGAGCAGGGCGTCTGCTCTCTGGAGAGCATTCAGGTGGCCCCCACGCCCATGGCCTATTCCGGCGATCCGGCCGATGAGAGCATGTGCCAGAGCTATCATTGCAAATGCAAGTGACCCCTCCCGCGGATGAAAGCCGTCCGGGCAGCAAGCGTTCTCCCGAGGCCGCGTCCCCTTCCCGGGATCCCCACGGCGCTGGGCGCGAAGCAGCGGACCGGGATACGCGTTTTGCTGATCACGGCGCGCCCTCTGATGGCAATCACGGCACGAATGCGTCCCGCGGCCGGGTGCGGCGCGTGCCTGCCGATCCGTTCTTCCCCCTGGATCTGAACCAGGTGGCCTCTGCCAACGACTGCACCGGTCTGGCCCCGGCCAAAGTGAACCCGGAAACGATTCCCGGAGAGAACGATGAGGGCCATGCTTAGGGAGATTTTATGGGGAACCTGCGCTTGAAATCAAAAGCGGGTTCCCCATACCTCTCCCCAAAACCGATCGGGGTATAACGATTGGCGCTTTCCCTATCCACAATGCGCCCCAGATGAGGAAGGAATGGCGTTTCGTCTCCTTCCCTTATCTGGGGCGCATTGCTGTTGGATGGGCATTCTGTATCGATCCCAGCCGGTTTTCGGGTG
>CAKTWP010000042.1 GCA_934630705.1 uncultured Clostridia bacterium
GCCGGAGAACACCATGTGCAGCGACATTTTCGGCGTGGGCAGATCATGCTCTTTGCGCATTTTGTAAACCGTCACGAGGTTGATGAGATTGCCGACTTCCTTTTTGATGCTTGAAAGGCCGATATAGCCGTTCAGCTCGGCCTTGAGATCGTCGATGCTTTCCGGCTTTTCTTCCTCTTCAGCGGGCTGAGCGGGGGCCGTGGCGGCTTCCTTCTTTATCGTGTCGGCGGCCGGCGCGTTCTTTTCGGGCGCGGCTTTCTTTTTATCGCCGTCTTTGCTGTTATCCTTCGCGGGATTGGCGGGCTGGGGCGTTCCCCAGAAATCATTGGCGATGCTGCCGAAGCTGTGCTCCGCCATCGAGCGAATGACCTCGTACTGCTTGAGAATGATTTCGTCCCTGCGGTCCATTTTTGTCCCTCCCGACGCTCCTGATCGTATTTTGTTCTATTATAGAACGATTTGAGCGCGCCGTCAAGCATCTAATTCGCCGATTACGGCCAAAATAAGGCGCTTGACGACGAATGCTTCCGTACATTTTACCAAAAAAACACTTGTCATTTTGCGGGTCGCGGGGTACAATGAGAGAGTCAGACAGGGCATACGGTTTCGTATGTCCGCGCGTCTATCTTACAATTTTTAGGAGGGTATTTATCATGGCTGTTAAGGTTGCTCTTAACGGTTTCGGCCGCATTGGCCGTCTTGCTTTCCGTCAGATGTTCGGCGCTGAGGGCTACGATGTGGTGGCCATCAACGATCTGACCAGCCCCGCCATGCTGGCGCACCTGCTCAAGTATGACACTGCGCAGGGCTCCTACTGCGGCCATATCGGCGAGAATAAGCACACCGTGTCCGCCACCGAAGATTCCATCATCGTGGACGGCAAGGAAATCAAGATCTACGCCGAAAAGGACGCCAACAATTGCCCCTGGGGCAAGCTGGATGTGGACGTGGTGCTGGAGTGCACCGGTTTCTACTGCAGCAAGGAAAAGAGCCAGGCGCATCTGAACGCTGGTGCCAAGAAGGTCGTTATCTCTGCCCCCGCCGGCAATGATCTGAAGACCATCGTGTTCTCCGTGAACGAAAACACCCTGACCAAGGAAGACGCCATTATCTCCGCCGCTTCCTGCACCACCAACTGTCTGGCGCCCATGGCCAAGGCCCTGAATGATGCGTATCCCATCCAGAGCGGCATCATGACCACCGTGCATGCTTACACCGGCGACCAGATGATTCTGGACGGCCCCCATCGGAAGGGCGACCTGCGCCGTGCCCGTGCCGGCGCGCAGAACATCGTGCCCAACTCCACCGGCGCTGCCAAGGCGATCGGCCTGGTGATCCCCGAGCTCAACGGCAAGCTGATCGGCTCCGCTCAGCGTGTGCCCGTCTGCACCGGCTCCACCACCATCCTTGTGGCCGTGGTCAAGGGCAAGGACGTGACCAAGGATTCCATCAACGCCGCCATGAAGGCCCAGGCCTCCGCTTCCTTCGGCTATAACGAAGAAGCCATCGTGTCCTCCGACGTGATCGGCATGAAGTATGGCTCCCTGTTCGACGCCACCCAGACCATGGTTGCCAAGCTGGATGACGACACCTACCAGGTGCAGGTTGTGTCCTGGTATGACAACGAGAACAGCTACACCAGCCAGATGGTTCGCACCATCAAGTACTTCGCGGAGCTGTAATCGCAAAAAATATCATACGGGGAACCGTTCTTGGCTACAAGAACGGTTCCTTTTTTATACTCCGTTTGAAACATGATTGCCATATGCAATGCGCTCCAGATTGGTAAGGAAACGTTCATCGTCCTCTTTCACAATCCGGAGCGCTTTTTATTGCTTTTACCATTGCGCTTATTTCTAAAAAGGTTAGTTGTCATCCACGATAGAAACATCCTTCAGCGCCTCTTCAAGCAGAAGATTAATCAATTCATTTCGAGAACGATTCGTTTGTGCGGAAAGGTCATCCAGCTTGGCCAGCGTTTCTTCGCGCATACGCACCGACACCACTTTGTGCCCGTCCTCTCCCTTCTTTCGGCTGATAAGAATCTCCCGCTTCATGCGCTCACCTCGTGAAAAAATATATATTGATTATACCTTGACAAAGATTGTAAATATATAGTATAATTTAATTACAATATGTAGTGTATTTAAACTACAAAAGGAGGGCGAGTTATGGCACTGATTCATTGTTCTGAATGCGGAAAGGAAATATCAAGCAATGCAAAGGCATGCCCGCATTGTGGAAATCCTGTTCCGCAACAAATGGCTGCTGTCCATATAAGCAGAAATCGAACGATTGCGATGGCTGTCAATTGCTATGTAATGATTGACGGAAATATGGTGGGTGAATTGCGCTCGGGGGAAAGCATGGATATACGGCTTCCAGTCGGAACACATTTCATCGGAATAGAGAGCGACGTTCGTTCCTTCGGCTACAGTGCCGCTGATACGCGCGGAAGGAGCGGCCAGCAATTCACGATAAATTCACAAGACAAATATGTGAGTATATCAATTGCGACAAAGGGCAGCTGGACGGGCGGCGTTGGCCGGTGTGTAGTCGATCAGATAAGTCATAGTTGAAAGAAAGGAAGGGTTCTTATGTCCGATGTTGGTGCAAAAATTCAAACGCTGACAAAAACAATCGTAATCATTGGCTTGATCGCCTGCGTTATATGTTTTATTGGAAGTGTAATTACATACAACGAAAATAAAAGCTACCTCAAGTATGCAACGGCATATGGTGGGAGCGGCGGCTACGGAAGTTTGCAAGAAGCAGGAGATCGCGCGTATAATGCGCTTCAGTTGCGCAGATCATCATTGACCTGGGCACTGTCCATAGCAGTTTTTGCGCTTCCGTTGTATGGATTTGGTGTTTTGGTGGAAGAAACTGAAAATCAAACGCTTCGTTTATCGAAAATCGAATACTATCTATCAAAAATAGAAGAACATACAAGCGTTGAGGAACAAAAGCGGGAGAAATGATTTTGTTAACTCTTCGAAAAAAACACAAGAGGGCCTTTCTTTAAAAGAAAGGCCCTCTCATTTTTTCTGTTTATTCCTTTTATGCCACGGGGAGCATCACGGTGGCGATGGTGAAATAGATGCTCAGGGAGGCCATATCCACGATGGTGGTGATCAGCGGGCTGGCCATGAGCGCGGGGTCCAGGCCCAGCTTACGGGCCAGCATGGGCATAGCGCAGCCCAGCGCCTTGGCCAGCACAATGGTGCAGTACAGCGCAATGGCTACCACAAAGGCCACGTTCCAGTCCGTGCCGTTCACGAAGCGCAGCCGCAGCAGCGTGAACGCGAACATCACCGCGCCCACCAGCAGCGCCACCCGGAATTCCTTCCACAGCGCCTTGAAAAAATCCTTCAGCTGAATCTCGCCCAGGGACAGGCCGCGGATAATCAGCGTGGAGCTCTGGGCGCCGCAGTTGCCGCCCGTGTCCATCAGCATGGGGATGCAGGTGGTCAGCACGATGCCGATATGCCCCAGCCCGCTGAGCAGGCTTTCATAATTCTGGATAATCATGCCCGTGAAAATGGCGATCACTGCCAGCAGCAGCAGCCACGGGATACGGTTAATGGCCATGCGCAGCACCGGCGTTTTCAGATATTCCTCCTCCGACGGGGTCAGAGCGGCCATCTTTTCAAAGTCCTCGGTGTTTTCCTGCTCGATAACGTCCATCACGTCGTCCGCCGTGATGATGCCCACCAGCCGCTCCTCCGTGTCCACCACGGGGATGGCCAGCAGGTCGTACCGCCGCACCAGATCCGCCACCTTTTCCTGATCGTCCGTGGTATGCACGAACACGGGGTTGGCGTCCATCATATCCGACAGCACGGCGCTGTTATCCGCCAGAATCATTTTCCGCAGCGCCAGGGTGCCCAGCAGCCGGCGGGCGGAATCGATGATATAGAGGGTGTAAATGGTTTCCTTGTCCAGGCCCACCTTTCGGATCGTGGCCATGGCGTCCGCCACGGTTTCGCCCTCGTGAAACTCCAGATATTCGATGGTCATGATCGACCCGGCGGAGTTCTCCGGATAGCGCAGGAACTGGTTGATCAGGTTGCGGGTTTCCGCATTGGTGGATTGAAGCACCCGGCGCACCACGCCTGCAGGCAGCTCCTCGAGAAAGTCCACCGCGTCGTCCAGAAACATATTGTCAATCAGCGCGCAGATTTCCTGATCGCCAATGGAGGCGATCAGCGTCTGCTTTTGCTCAGGAGACATATAGCTGAACACATCCGCGGAAATATCCTTGGGCAGAATGCGGAATACCAGCAGCAGCTTTTCCTTGTCCAGGGTTTCCATGTACTGGGCGATGTCCACTTCGTTGAGCATCATCATCGCCCCGCGCAGTTCGCCATGCTTGCCGGCGGCCAGCAGGCTGTTGAGCCGCTTTTCGATTGCTTCCCATTCCATTGGGCTCACCTTCCCTTCTTTTTCACATGCAAAACGCAGCGCCGGCAGGGGATTCCCTCCGGCCTTTCCCGGCAGAAAGCGCCCTTTTCTTTCATTTGCACACACAAAAAAGCCCGTTCCTTGCCTTGCGCGCAAATGAATGGCCCTTCCTGATTACGACGTTTATGGATGCATGCGGGAAACGAACCCGATCAGCAACGCGCCAATGAGCGCGCGGTCCTCGATCGGGGAACGCCTTCGCTCGCCTGGCATCTATCGCCGTCGCTCATTGACTGTCACCTCCCAATCTGTTTACTTATGGCCAGTATATGCGCAAATCTTGGAAATGTCAATCTTTTTGAAGAAATAAATGCTGGAGAGACTCAGAAAAAAAATATCCCTGCTTCGCGACTCGGTTTAGCTTGCCAGGCCGAAAATGGCTTGCGGTATGAAGATGATTTATTATGGCTTTCTTGGAGGGGTGCAGGGAGGAACGTTCTTTGGCCACAAAGGAATGGCTTCCTCCACCTCCGCCTCCCCCAACTCCCTCCCCCCGCCAGTTTCCAAACTTCAAAAATTCCCCCTCTCGCCCATCCGCTTTCCCCTACGGCTTTCTTGGAAGGGGTGCAGGGGGAACCGTTCTTTTGGCCGCAAAGAACGGTTCCCCCTGCATGAAAGGGGCTTGCAAATTTTTTCGGTCCTGTAGGAAATTGCTCTTGTGCGTGCAGGGAAAGGGTGGTATCATGCAGGAAGCAAGAAAGTACAAAAGCGAGGGGATTATCGGATGGAACTGGAAGGAAAGATTATCAATTTTCTGGGCGACAGCATCACCGAGGGCGCGGGCGTGGCAGACCCGGCCAATGTGTTTCCCGCGCGGCTGGCGCGGATGTGCCGCCTGAAGGAAGCGCGGAACTATGGCGTCGGCGGCACGCGGATTGCCCATCAGGATGAGATCGGCACCCATCCCGCCGGGAACGCCGTCTGGAATCAGGACTTCTGCCAGCGCGCCCTGGAAATGGACGCGAATGCGGACGCGGTGGTGGTTTTTGGCGGCACCAATGATTTCGGCCACGGCGACCGCCCCATCGGCGCGTTTGCCGATCGCACGCCCGAAACCTTTTACGGCGCAGTACATACCCTGATGCGCACGCTCATTGAGCGGTATCCCGGCAAACCCCTTGTGTTCCTCACTCCGCTTCACCGCCTGAATGAGGATAATCCCCGGGGCGACGGATACAAGGTGCGCCCGGTAGGCATCTCAATGACTACGTGGATATTATCAAGGAATGCGCGGCGTTTTATGCCCTGCCCGTGCTGGATCTGCATGCCATGAGCGGCCTGCAGCCCCGGGTGGAATGCATCCAGAAGCAGTTCATGCCCGACGGCCTCCATCCCAACGATGCCGGCCACGCCATCCTGGCCGACCGCATCGCCGCTTTCCTGCGCGCGCTGTGAGGGCTGGAAAATTAATGCCATATTTGCGAGAGCGGTATGTTTAGGAATATCTCCACGTGGCCTGCGCTTTTAATGCCTTCGGGTCTGCGAAGCCCTTGGAACTGCCATCGGCCCTGCGCTTGCCCGCGTTACTGGCGATGGTTCATGACCGTAGGCGCGAAATGCGCCTAAAGCTGCGTTTCTAAATACATCTCTCGCACGCTTTCAAAGAAAACTGTAAGGACAAGGAAGATAAATAGATATTATCCCAGACTGCCGAAAAGACCCCTATACGCAAAGCGGGATACAATGAGGGGCAGCAAACCCTTCATGTTTCATCGTATCGATCGGCCTTCTTGGAGACGCCCAGGGGAAGCGCCCTTTGGCCTTTTTTTACTTCGTCACCACCGTAACCCCATCCGGCGCATCGTAGGTGACCGATTGCTGATCTGCCCGGACGTGGACAATGCCATAGGGCGTAGGGAACGTACCCTCGGCCCAGCACAGATCGCCCAGGTTTGGCCGCAGCCGGATTACCCGGCATCCAGGCGCAGCAATTTCAATGCCCAGCACCCGCTCCGCCAGAAACGGCGCCGGCCCGCTGGCCCAGCCATGGCATAGGCTGTGGCGCAGGCCGCGATAGCAAAAATCTCCGAAATCTCCGTGGATGTCCCGTTTGCCCGCGGGCACGGGCGCGTCAATGGGCGCGGCGTTTTCCAGCCATTCCACGTGGAAATCCTCCCAGAACGTGGTCGCGCCCATGCGCAGCATCCCGCCGTAATATTCCCGCAATACCTGCAGCGCCGCCGTCATGTCTCCTTCGCTCATTACCTTCAGAATATAATAGCTCATGAAGGTGGACATGCCCCTCGCTCCGCCATCAGCCAGCGCCCGCGCCGCCTCATTCATGGGCCGCAGCCCCGCCAGCGCCTGCATGGCCATGGCCTGCTTCGCGCCATGGCAGTCCGGGCAGTGCCGCCGCATGGCCGCCGCCCGGTTGGCAAACAGCGCCGCCGCTTCGGCGTCCTTCAGCCATCCCGCCATTTCCGCCGCCGCGTCCATGGCCAGAATAAACAACCCGTGCACCCCGGCCTCCGCCGCCGGGGTTTTTGCCGTGGGCCAGTCCAGAAAATAGGCGGGCAGCGCGTGATTTCCGTCCTCGTCCACAAAGGACGCCATGTGCCGCCCCAGCGCCATGGCATATTCCCCGTTCTGGGCAAGGAAGGCGTCGTCGCCGGTGGCCATGTAATAATCCCGCAAAATCAGCAGCCACCACAGCGAATACGCCGGCATCCCATTCATGAACCGGGGCAGCGGCGCTTTCTCCCGGGCAAACCGCAGGCTTTCGTCCAGCATGTCCACATGCCCGAACACCGCGCGGATGGTCAGCATTTCCGGGTGTGCATCCCCAATCCAGACCAGCCGATCCCGCTTGATTCCGTCCCAAAGAAGATTCTGCATGTTGAGATGGCAGGTGTATGCCGCCGTATCATAGATCTGGTTCAGCAGCGGGTCGCTGCATCGAAAGCTGCCCTGATAGGGTAAATCCCGATAGACAAACGCGCCTGCCGCCGTTTTCAGCGTCCAGCGGCAATCCGGAGAAAGCAGCTCGATCCGCAGGAAACGAAAGCCGGTCTGTCCAAAACTCAGATCGCTCAGGCCCACCACCGGCACCGTCATGCACCGGGGCGAGTGATCGTTGCACGCGCCCTTTTGCCCCAGCTCGCTCAGGGCTTCGCTGACGCTTTCCCCAAAGGCCAGCCGCACCTGCGCTTCAGCCAGGGCATTGCCCGGCCGGGGATGGGACGGGCCTACGCCGTGGGTCAACAGCCGAACGCCGCCGTGAAACTCAAACCCGAAGTCCAGTAGAATCCACGCCCGCTCCATGCTGTCGGCGGGGTTGATCAGCGCCGTCACGTCCGGCTCGTAAAGATCAATCTGCAGGGGCTTTGGGATCAGCAGGTGCTCGGCGTTTGTCACCGTACCGCCGGATAAAATAATCCGTTTAGGGGATAAATATCGCGTAATCCGCTCTTCCTGCTGCAAAAACGCCTGTGATGATAGAAAACTCATAGGGCAAACCCTCTCTCTGCATGGAATTTCTCTATGGGTTCTTTCATTATAATAGACGTATCCGAAAAAGGCAAGCAGAAACAAATCATGAAAAAGATCGAAAAAGGAGAAAAAACATTAAAAAGGGGGTTGACAGAGAGTGGGGGGATGTGTTATTATAACTGAGCGCTTGAGCGACGGGGGAAG
>CAKTWP010000043.1 GCA_934630705.1 uncultured Clostridia bacterium
GCCCTCCGCCGCCGCAATGCGTCGGATCCGGAAGGCTTCGCACGGCCTGCGCTGCGATGCAGCTTGCCCGCGCCACTTTTCTATGGAACTTGGCAGCCCTCCGCCGCGTCGATTGAAGGTGTGGAAAGAGGAAAACCATTCTTTGGCCCCAAAGAATGGTTTTCCCCGCATATTACGCTTCCCGTTACAGGGAGTTGATAAGATTATAGAGCTTTTTGTTGAAGCGGCGTTTTTCGGCCAGCGCCTTTTCAATGGGCATATAGAAGGTGCGGCCGTTTTTCACGCCGATAACCTGATTGCTGATGCCGTTACGCAGCAGATGCACAGCCATCGCGCCGGCTTCAAAAGCGAAGATGCTGTCCCGAGCGGTAGGCGAGCAGCCGCGCTGGGTGTAGCCGATCACGGTGCTGCGGGCTTCCACCATGCCGCACTTGCGCTTGAGCACGCTGGCAAAGCGGTTGGCCGTCATGGGCTCGCCCTCAAAGACCTGCTTGCCGTAGGGCTTAAGGAACTTGTACACGTCAAAGGGCTTCATGGAGGCCCAGCACCCCTCGGCCACCACCACGGTGGCGCGGGTGTTGCCCCGGGCAATCTGGTCGTTCAGCTGCGCCGCCACATCGTCCACCTTCCATTTCACCTCGGGCACCACCACGATCTCAGCGCCCGTGGCGGCGGCAGTGGACAGGGCGATATCGCCGCAATCCCGGCCCATTACTTCCACCACATGGGGCCGGTCGTGGGAGCGGGAGGTGGCGCGGATGGCGCGCACCGCGTCCACGCAGACGTTCACGGCGGTGTCATAGCCCAGGGTCATTTCGGTGTAGGGAAGGTCGTTGTCAATGGTGCCGGGAATGCCGATGCAGGGAATGCCCAGCTCGCACAGGCGCATGGCCCCCTGGAAGGAGCCGTTGCCGCCGATGACCACCAAACCCGTCACGTCCATGTCCCGCAGCCGCTGGGCAGCCTTCGCCCGCACCTGGGGATCCAGAAACTCCAGGCAGCGGGCTGTGCGCAGATGGGTGCCGGGCAGGTCGGCAATATCCAGCACCGTGTCCAGATCCAGGCGGACAAAATCATCCTCCTGCTTTTCGGACTTGCCCAGCAGGCCGTTGTAGCCCCGCTTGATGCCCAGCAGGTTCAGCCCGTAATACGCGGCGTTTTTGGCCACGGACATGACCGCGGCGTTCATGCCCGGGCTGTCGCCGCCGCTGGTTAATACTGCAATATGAGACATCGCTTGATTCCACTCCTTTTTCTGATACAGGCTCAGAGCAGAAGATTGCGCTCAATCAGAAGCTGCTGGGCTTCCCGCGCCTCCGCTCCGGGCACCATAATTTCATAATAATTATCCTCTGAGGAAACGGTGCGATACACCTGACGGCTGCGGGCCAGGAAGCCTTCCTCCGCCAGCAGCGCTAAAATGGCCTTGGCGTGGGCTTCGCTGTGCGCCATATGGATCACCGTCCATCCGCTGCTCCGGGGCATGGCTTCCAATCCCTCCGTTTCCTCTGGCCGCGCTTTTGCGCAGGCGCAGGCTATCCCCGGCGGACAGGCATACAGGCCGCCCACACGGCGATTTTCCCGGTTATTATAGCATATTCGTGCATAACATGCCATATCTTTTCAAAAAAAACTTGACTGTTTTGCGCCTTTTTTGCAGGGAAAAGGCAGGTGGGGAGAGAAAATGAATCTGATTATGCTTTTGCACATACAGGAGGAACAAAAACCATGCAGCAGCAAGGCGCGGCAGAAAAGCGGGTGGCCCGGGCGCTGTCGCTGGCGGTGCAGCAGCCCACCCTTGCTCTGGGTCCCGAAGCGCCTTTTCTTCAATTGCATACCATCCTGCGGGAGCTGTTTCCCCGGGTGTTTTCTTTATCCCAGGCGCAGATCGTGGATCGCCGGGCGCTGCTTTTGCATTTGCCCGGCGCGGGCATGTCCCAGCCGCTTTTATTCCTATCCCATTTGGATGTGGCCCCCATCCGCAGCCCCGAAAGCTGGGAGCTGCCGCCCTTTTCCGGCGAAATCCGGGACGGCTTTGTTTACGGCCGGGGCACGGCGGATATGAAGGGCCATCTGATCGCCCTGCTCACGGCGGCAGAATCTTTGCTGGAAGGGGGCGTGCGGCCCCGGGCGGATCTGTATTTCGCCTTTTCCTGCGATGAGGAGGTGCGGGGCGGAAGCATGCAGCGCATCTGCCGGCTGCTGATGGCACGCAACGTGAAGCCGGCCTTTGTGCTGGACGAGGGCGGCTCCGTCACCACCCTCCAGGCCCTCACCCAGAAGCCCACCGCCCTGGTGGGCGTGGGGGAAAAGGGGCGCATGTGCTTCACCCTGACTGCCGAGGGCGAGGGCGGCGTGGAGGCCCTGCTGCATGCCGCCGAGCGGCTGCTGCGGATGCGCTTTGCCCCCCGCATCTGCCCGGCCACGGAGCAGATGCTTTCCGGCCTGTCCGGGGAATTGACGGGCTACGGCCGGTTCTGCGCCGCCCATCCCCGGCTGATGCGCCAGCCCCTGCTGCGCAAGCTGGACAGCACCCATTACGGCCGCGCTCTCACCCGCACCCAGCTGATGATCAGCGCCATGGGCGGGGATGTGCTGCAGGGAGACGACGCATCCATCACCTTCCAGGCCTCCATTCTCCCCGGCGACAGCGCCGATGGGCTGCTGCGGCGGGTGGAGCGGGTGATCAGCGATACCCGGATTCTGGTGACGGTGAATCAGATGGACGAAGCCAGCGTGGTTTCCCCCATTCAGGGCACCGCCTGGGAAGCGCTGACCACCGCCATCCATGTGCATTTTCCCGGCATGCCCATCGCCCCCTATCTGCTTACCGGCGCGTCCGACGCCCGGCGGATGGAGCCCATCTGCCCCTATATTTATCGGTTCAGCCCCTTTGTGCTTCCCCCTGAGGAGCTGGCGAAAATGCATCATCCCAATGAGCGGATCAGCATTGAAAACCTGCTGCGGGGAACGGCGTTTTTCCGGCAGATGCTCATGGCATAACGATGCGCCGGCTGCTGCCGCAGATTTTTCAAACGTACAATACACGAACAACAATAAAAAAAGACTGTCAAAAAAGGTCATACATGCAAAGCTGGATGCAATGATGGGCGGTAAACCCTTCATTTTTCATCGTATCGGCTGGCTTTACCGGTCGGAACGATTTTTCGGAACAAGACGCAGAAAAATCATTTCCGAAGCATTGCCATGCAGGATGAACCCTTTCAGCCTGCATGGAGCGTGTCAAAACGTCGTTTTTTGACACGCAGAAGGCTGTCGAAATTCTTTCGACAGCCTTGATGATGCGGTTCAACGTGTTTTGCCCGGCAGCCATAGATGAGACCGCCAGCGGTTACGGATTTTCGGCCTTATAGTCCGCCCAGGTATCTTCCGCCACTTCGGTCAGTGCAGGCTTGGTGCCGCCGAAAAAGCGTTCCATGTCCGCGTCAGACAGCGCCAGCGCCTGCTGCGCGCCATCGTACACGTACCATGGCCGCTGCACCAGCGTTTTCTCCCGCAGCCGGTATACGCGATAGCGCTGGAACAGCAGCGCCTCCTGCGCGTTGACGGGGGGATAATTATAATCGGCGCTCATCGTCTGGACGAAAGCGTCCGCCCAGCGCTCCATATGCGCAGGCAGCGCATCGGCAATCCGGGCGCTTTCCGCGTCCACCGCCGCCTGCATCAGCGGCGTGGACAGGGCCTGATACAGCGCGCCCAGCCTGGTCAGAAACGCGTCACGATATTCCGGCACTTCCAGCAGCTTGGCCGTCAGCATGGCTGTATCACCCTTCAGCGAATGATTCATCAGCCGGGCAACAGAATCATCCCGGGCCGTAAAAAGCGCATAGGCAAAATCGCCCGCGGCGCACTTCCAGGGCCCTTCCGCCACCTGATAAAAGAAAATTTCGCTGTAGAGATTCGGCACGCCCAGATAGGCGTTCACCGCCATCCAGTTCAGGAAGCTCTCTGTGTCCAGCAGCCCGTTCAGCGTCTGCAGGTCCTCCGCGCGGGCCAAATCCAGCCCCTTGATGCGATGAAAAGCTTCCGCCAGCCCGGCCGCATCGCCGCAGATTGCCTGCCGGTTCGCCCCGGCCACGTTCAGCCCGGCCGCGTTTTCCAGCCCCTCAAACCGGGCGATTGCGTCCTCAATCACTTCGCGCCTGGTATACAGGCCCCAGTATTCGCCATTGAGATACACGGCCACCGGCTCCTGCGCGGGCACGGGCACCGCAACGGGCCCCTGAGCGATCAGATTGCAGCATACCGCGCTGATGATTTTCGTATACAGCGCGTCGTTGCCATCGTTATAGAGGATGAAGCGCTGATCGTCGCCATCAACGCGCAGGCTTTGCTGCGGCAGGGCGCATTCCACCACGTCCTGGGTTTTGCCGTTCAGCCGCAGCCGTGCGGGAAAGCTGGTTTCCGTGCCGGCGGATACCAGCGTGACCTGCGCGTCCACCGCATCCGCCTGGGAGAGCACCGCATCGGCGGCATAGGTGATGCGGATTACCGGCAGCGCTTCCTCCTGTGCCAGCCCGGTCAGCGCGCACAGGCAGAACAGGCAACAGAAGAACGCCAATAGACTGATTCTTTTCATGTCATGTGTCTCCTTTTTGATGGGGGAAGCCCCCATTTTATATCAGGCATCGGATAATTGCATTTGGCTTTGCACGCATCCAGTCATATAGAAAAATCGCTTTTCGCTGTGCTCCATGCGATTTTCTCAAAGCAGCTGGTTCATGGGCCTCACCCCTTTCACGATTGACGGGCGTTATGTTGGCGCGTTATCCAGGAATCCTTGTTTTTCCTGAAATTCTTTTCTTTTCCATAGTAAAATTGTAACATTTGTGAGTCGCCTTGTCAATCAATATTGCGCATTTGTTACATTTCTATACCGTTTTATAAAAAAGCGCCCGGTCCTCGCTTCGGCGCTTTTCAAGCGCACCTGGCGAAAACCGGGAGAAGATATGGTCTGGCGCGCCCGGCGCGATTCGAACGCGCGGCCTTTCGCTTAGTAAGCATCAGTCAAAGGTAAATCCTCCGCCTTTGGTCATAATAATCGGGGTGTATTCAACACGGAGAACGTTTCCCTCATTAAAAAAACGCGCCGCCCATCCCGTGTAAGCGGGGACAGGCGGCGCATCTATGCTTTCGGGAGCGCGTCAGGCGGGATTAATCGTCGTCGTCGTCATCGTCGTCATCGTGATCGTCATCGCGGTCATCATCGTGATGATCGTCGTGATCGTCGTCGCGATCAGGCTGGCGGTTGTCGTTTGAGGGGGCGGGCTCGCTGCGCTCCACGTCATATTCGAGGACG
>CAKTWP010000044.1 GCA_934630705.1 uncultured Clostridia bacterium
AACTTGGGGTTTTATGTCACCTTCCCCGCTTCTGCACATCCGCGTCAATGCGGCGTTTCCAATCGGCACGGAGCGGCGCGTTCCTGCGGACGCTGCCTACGGCTTCGCTGATGACCTCATAGTTCAGCACCGTGCCCTCCTGATCACACTTGTAGTTCACCGCCCGGTCGGCGCTGATGCCGAAACGGGCCGCTTCCTGCGCCGCGTCCATATTGGCCCCCAAGAAAAGAAACTCCCAGCCGTACTTGCTCTTCTGCCGCTCGATCATCCTGCGCATCGTTTCATAGTCGTAGCGGCGGCTGGCGTTTTCGCAGCCGTCGGTGGTGATAACAAACATGGTTTTGTCCGGCACATCCTCCCGGCGGGCGTATTTATGGATATTGCCGATATGGCGAATGGCCCCGCCCACGGCGTCCAACAGAGCCGTGGTGCCGCGGGTGAAATATTCCTTCTCCGTCATGGGCGGCACCTTTTCCAGCGGCAGACGGTCGTGAATGACCGTGCTCTCGTTATCGAAAAGCACGGTGGAAACCAGTGCCTCGCCCGCTTCCTTCTTTTGCCGGGCGATCATGGCGTTAAAGCCGCCGATAGTGTCCGCCTCCAGTCCGCCCATGGAGCCGCTGCGGTCAAGAATGAAAACCAGTTCTGTCATAATGAAAACCCTCCTTCGTTTGATTGCGCTCTGATGATAGCGCATCCGAAGGAGGGTTTGGTCGCTTGGCGGGCGACATTTTATGGGAGCGTCACCCCGCCGTCTTCCGTTTCCGCCTCGACAAAGGTTTCTTCATCGGAAATCACAAATGGATTCTCCTCCTTTGTCGGGCAGTAATGAGGATTGCTCAGCATCGTATCCTGCAGCGTTGCTCTCAATTTATCACAGCACGGCTTAAAGGCAACGAATGTGATGCCTCCGCCGATCACGCCCCCAACAAGGGGAATGGCTTTCTTAATCACGCCGGCAAATAGCTGTTTCGTCATCTTCACGCCGAACCATTTCGCCACCTTGCGGGTGATGGTGTAGACCGTCCCCTTGGTAATGGCCCTGCGGAGCAGCTGTTTTTCAACGCCGGTCGCCAACGCCTTCGCCATTGCTTTAAGCGCATTATTCGCGCCTGCCACGCCGTACATAACGCCAAGACAAATAATCAGGGTGTTCATGGTTGCCGTGTCAAATTTCTGGCCTTTTTCTTCAACGGCAATATCCGGGAATCCGTAAAGATACATCAATTTCTGCGCCGCACGGAGCATATATCCATAGTATTGCGCAATATCCGCAGGAATGGTGGCGGCCATTGCGATTCCGCCGGGCATACCGAGCATGGCGGCAATGCCGGATACGCAATTGCGTTCGTATTTGATTACCTCATCCGCGACCTGCTCAATCAAATCAGACGGAATTTGGGCATGCAGAGGATTAAACGCAATCGCGTCATCAATGACTTCCTTCGGCAACCTGGGCTGAAATTCCTTTTGCAGAAACTGCGCACGGTCAACCCGAATCCCGGGCACCTTCAAGCCCATGATAATAACGTCCTCGATATCGACCTTGCCGTTTCCGTTCTGATCAACGGCCTTCAAAACAGCCTGCTGGGGCTTCTGAGCCAGTAATTTGGTTTTTTCCGCCAACGCAGCATACCCCTCTCCGACAAGCTGCGCCGCGTCGGAGGTTGCCTTTCCCGCTTTGCCAACGAGTTCCATCACGCTCGTTTTCTTTTGTTTTTCCGAAGCCTGTTCGCTCCTGTTTTGATCGTCTTCCATGGTGTTTTCTCCTTTTGTTGTTTTTGTTTGGAACGTCCTCACGATAGAGCATGTTTTTTTCGCGAAATCAAAAAGAAATCACAACGAAATCACAAAATCAAGAACTGCCTTTTCATTTTTCCTTTTCCCATTCCTCACGCTCCCAACAAGCTCTGATCAAAGGCGAACAGCGCCTCGTTGATTTCAAAAATATCATACTTTTTCTGCCGGATGAAATACTCGATGATAACATCGAACTTGCTGCTGGGGCTGAGGGCGTAGCCTGCGCGGGCGATCAGATCGCGGGTCTCGTCCAGATTCAGCTCCAGCGCAATGGCAAAGGCAATGGCCGTGGACTTGGAGGGCCTGTAGCCGGGGCTGTTGCGAATTTTGGAGAACAGCTTGCGGTCTACATTGGCTTTTTTGTAGATCTCAGCGTCCTTCTTGCCGCTGCGGTCGATGAGCTGCAATAAGGTCTCCGAAAAACCCGCGTCCAGATGCGACAGCAGATCGCTCAGAGCGCCGGTGTCCGTGGGCGCTTGCACGCTCCCGTAAAATACGGGCTTCATGCTTTGCAGGACGCTTTTCCTGCGCCGATCCTCCCGCAGGGAGTCGGTGTGCGCATCCGCATAATGATCGTCGATGTACTCGGCAATCTCGGCAAACAGCTTGCCGCTGATCTGATAGGCATTGCGGTCGAAGATCACGAGATAGACCGTCATGTCGTTGTGCAGCAGAAATTCGCCGATGGTGTCCACTGCCACGCGGAGCGCCTGATCCTTGGGATAGCCGAAAATGCCGGAGGAAATAAGCGGAAAGGCCGCTGTTTCGCAGCCGTGTTCCTTGGCCAGCGCCAGGGAGGCGCGGTAGCAGGATACCAGCTGCTCCCGTTTCCCATGACTGCCGCCGTTCCAGACCGGCCCGACGGTGTGGATCACATATCGGCAGGGCAGGCGGTACGCTCCGGTCATTTTGGCTTCCCCGACCTTGCAGCCGCCGAGCTTTCGGCACTCCGCCAGCAGCTCCGGCCCCGCCGCACGGTGAATGCAGCCGTCCACGCCCCCGCCGCCCAGAAGCGTCTCGTTTGCCGCGTTGACAATGGCATCCACCTGCATCTTTGTTATATCGTTTCGGACAATTTGCAGCGGCATGATTTTCACCTCGATTTGACTATGATGAAGTGGTTCTGCATCCTGTTCAACAACCAGTTCACCCCGGATGAAATGTACGACAACTATCCAGCCGACCGCCTGATGCATGACATCGCGCTGGCGCTGATGGCCGTACAGACCCAGACCACGGAGGTGCTGGACACTTTCCCTACGATTCCGGCGGTGCAGGAAGCGGAGCAGATTCTGGCGGAGGCGGAGAATCCGGAAGTGACGATACCACAGGAAGCCTGACGCTGCCGGAATACATCTACGCCACCTATAACGAACTGATGAAGAACGGCTGGCGCATGATGGAAATCGACGAGATGGACATGCTGGGCTTCCTGCGCCTGCGGGCGTGTGATGCCCGGCGAGAACAGGAAAAGAAAAAACTCCGGCACCGCTTCATTGATGAAGTCTGGCCAGGGGTAAAACCGTAACGTCAATTCTGCTTTTCGCTTTTCATCAGTAAACCTGTGGCAACGGCACCGATGATTGCTCCAATGCTGTTCAGCAGAAAATCATCGATATCACAAATTCCACGATGAGTAATAAGCTGTAGAAGCTCTATTGCGAGGGATAGGCCGATTCCTGCCCCTGCCAACACTGACATCTTCATTTTCCTTTGTAAGATTCCATACAGCAGCATTGGAAAAGGAATAAACATAACAATGTTTGTGATGTAATCAAACGCAATAGTTCCGTCATCCTGCTGGAAAGGAATTAAATTGAATCTTGTCTCCATGATAGCGGTTCTGGAAAGCCATGTCACATAGAGCAGCCCAAAGCCCCAGATGCACATACAAAAGGCACTGTAGAGCCGTTTGATCTTACTTGTGGCAAATCGGAACACGACAAAAGTAACACAGACAAAAACCAGTATGAACAAAGGAAATACTCCAGAATTGCTGAAAAGTCTGAGTATGCTTTCCATGTTAACATCCTCCGGGGATAAATACGCTCTCGCGAGCGTTCCTATTATACTCTCACTGCTCCAAAACCACAATGGAAAAGTAGGTGAACTTTATGGCAGAAACCCTGCGCGAACTGGTGGTCGCGCTGTCGCTGGATTCCAGCCATTTCTCGCGCAATATACGCACCATCAATCAGCAGATCAAGGAAGCTGAGTCCACCTTCCGTCTGGCCGGGACTGGCGTTGAGAATTATGAAAAGACCATCGCGGGCACGGAAGCCAAGCTGTCCATGCTGGGAAATAAGCTCACCCGGCAGCAGCGGGCCGTGGAACAGTACAGCCGGGCGCTGGTGGCGGCAAATGAAAAGCTGAGAGAAAACTACGACCGCCATCAGGATTATTCCCAGCGGCTGGAGCAGACAAAAGCCCGTCAGGAAGACCTGCGCTTTGAGGTCGAAGCGGCCACCGTCGCCTATGAGGGTTACCGGGATTCCCTCGGAGAAACGGACTCCGTCACCATCGCCGCCAAGCAGAATCTGGAACGGTATCAGGAAGAATACGCAGAAGCCACTGCTGAGGTCAATAAGCTGGAGGGCCAGGTCAAGGCCCTTCAGAAGACCATGCAGAACAGCGCGGATGCCGTCAGCAAGGCCCAGACTGACCTGAACAATGCCAAGGCGGCTGTGAAGGATACGGAAGCCGAAATCCGAAGGTTGACGGAACAGCTGTACCGGATGCAGTCCGCTTGGACACAGGCTGGTGAGGCCCTGACCGCAATCTCCAAAAAGTGTGAGACGATCTCCAAGGCAATGACCAAAGCCGGGAAAACCCTCACGACCAACATCACCACACCTATTGTACTCTGGCTTTCAGCGCGGCAGCGAGCCCGTTTTCATCCAGCAGGATGCTGCCGTCGAAAATCTGCACAAATTCTTCCGGATCATAGGGCTTTTGAAAGGTCTCCGCAGGATAAACGAAGACATCCAGCACGGTTCCGCCGATTACGGAGGAATCGTGCTTTTTCAGACTGCCGCCGATGACCAGCGCGTCAAAATCGCTGTGTTCATTGGCGCTTCCGTCCGCGAAGGAACCGTAAGC
>CAKTWP010000045.1 GCA_934630705.1 uncultured Clostridia bacterium
CCACCAGGGAGTTCCTCCCTGGACCCGGTTCACAACTTTACTGGATTTAAGAAATCGACGGGTTTCTGTGTGGGGCAGCAGGAACGGAGGTGTTGCATCGTCCCGCGGCAGCGCCTGAGCATTCGCTCAGGCCCCGGTCAACCTGTTGACCGGGGGTTTTCGGGGTGTCGTGTCTGGGGGAAAACGTGTTTTCCCCCAGAACGATCATCCGAAAACCGCTTTCTGCCGCGGGGAACATGGCCATACCCTACGCTTCACGCGGAAATACTTTATAAGCAGCCTGCCAAGAACCATCGCGAAATGGGGGTGCAGGGGAATCATTCCCCTGCCCACCGGAGGCCCTCGTTTCGCTGTTTGGGGGCGAAAAGCCCCAAGGCTTCCCCTTACTCCCAGTCGGCCTCCGGTTCGCAGGCGAACAGCCCAATCCCGGACATATCCGGAAATAAACACAGGACGCGCAAAACCACGCGTCCTGTTTTCATATAAAGAAGAAGAATCAGCCACGCTGCTTGAGCATTTCCCGGGCATGCGCGCGGGCGCTTTCGCCCTCGCCGCCCAGCATCCGGGCAATCTCGCTCACCCGCGCTTCGCCCTCCAGCAGGGTCAGACGGGTGCGGGTGCGCTGACCATCAAAGAATTTTTCCACCAGATAATGCCGGTCTGCCAGCGCGGCAATCTGCTGCAAATGCGTGACGCACAGCACCTGCCGTTCTCGGGCAATGGCCGCCATTTTTTCGCCCACCACCTGAGCCGCCCGGCCGGAAATGCCCGTGTCAATCTCATCGAAGATCATGGAGGGCACGCCTTCCCGCTTCGCCGCCACCGATTTGATGGCCAGCATCAGCCGGGATAGCTCGCCGCCGGAGGCAATCTTGCTCAGCGGCTGCAGCTCCTCGCCCCGGTTGGGCGCGATCAGGAACGCCGCCGTTTCGCTGCCAAGCGCGGATGGCGCGCAGGGCCTGAGCGATACGCTGAACCGCGTGCCGCCCATATTCAGATCCTGCAGCTGCGTTTCCATCTCCTGCTCAAACTTCTTTGCCAGCGCCTGCCGGGACGCCGTCAGCGCCGCCGCAGCCTGCTGATATGCCTGGCTCAGCGCCTTTTCCTTCCGCGCGGCCTGCTCCAGCAAATCGTCCAGGTTTTCAAAGGTGGCGATTTCCTGCTCCATGTCCTGCTGCCTGCTGAGCAGCTCGCCGGTGTCTGCTCCGCCATACTTCCGGGACAAACGCCGAATCAGATCCAGCCGCGCCTGCACCTGCTCCAGCCGGTCCGGATCGCTGTCCAGCCGGGACAGCAGATCCCGCAGGGTCAGCCCAATATCCTCCGCCTCGTAATAAAGCCCGTCCAGCCGGGCGCGCAGGGCGGCGTAATCCCCGTCCAGCCGTTCAATGGGCGCAAGCGCATTCACCGCGCTGCGCAGGCTTTCCGCCGCCGGAGATGTGCCGTCATAAACCGCCTCAAACGCCTCTCGCAGCCCGGATTCGATCTTCTCGCTGTTGCGGAAGCGATCCCGCTCCTGAGCAAGCGCTTCCTCCTCGCCGGGAACCAGCTTCGCCGCCTTGAGCTCCTTGAACCGCAGGCGCAGCAGCTCCAGCCGCTCCTGGGCCTGGGCGCTTTGCTGCTGCAAATGCGCCAGTGCCGCCCGGGCTTCGTGCCAGGCGGTAAACTCCGCCTTCGTCTGCGCCAGCAAATGCTGGTGCGCCTCGTCCCCGGATGCGTCCAGCATGGTCAGATGCCGTTTTTCATCCATCAGAAACTGGTGCTCATGCTGACCATGAATGTCCATCAGCAGGCCGGTCAGCTGCTGATACTGCCCCAGGGGCAGCAGCATCCCATTCACCCGGCAGGAGGACCGGCCCTGCGCGGTGATCTCCCGGCAGAGAATCAGCTCGTTCCCATCGTCCAGCTCCATCTGCGCAAGCATCGCCTGGGCGGCGGGGCAATCGGACAGATCAAATACGCCCTCCACCCGCGCCTTTTCCGCGCCGGTGCGGATCAGCTCTTTCTGCGCCCGGCCGCCCAGCAGCAGGGCCACCGCGTCCACAATAATGGATTTGCCCGCACCGGTTTCGCCGGTCAGCACATGCAGCCCCGGGCCGAAATCCACCTGCATTTCGTCCATCAGCGCAATATTGCGAATATCCAGGGATAGCAGCATGCAAAGCTCCTCTTATTTCAGCATCTCGTGGAATTTGTCCACTACCAGCGCCGCGTCCTTTTCGTCATGAACGATCACGAAGATGGTGTTTTCCCCAGCCATGGTGCCCATGATTTCGGGCCAGCGCATGGAGTCAATGGCCTCGCAGGCGGCATTGGCGCTGCCTGACAGGGTCTTGATTACGATGATATTGCCCGCGTACTGGATGGACAGCACCGAATCCACAAACATCCGGGCAAACCGCTCCGACAGGCCGTGGTCGCCCTTATCGGAGGTGGCATATTTATAAGTGCCCTTGGGGGAGAGCACCTTGAGCAGACGCAGCTCCTTAATATCCCGGGATACGGTGGCCTGGGTGACCACGATGCCCATTTCCCGCAGCCGGGCGGCCAGATCCTCCTGGGTTTCAATATCGTACTTTTCAATCAGGGACAGAATCGCGGTTTGCCGTGCGTTTTTCATGGGCCTCACTCCTATTTCTCTTCCATGCTTTGCAATCAAACGCCCGGATGCCGGGCTTTGCTGTTTCCGTCATTATGCATATTCTATCATATTCACGGCAATTTCTCAAGCATTCCGGGCAAGATTTTCGGCATGACGCGCTTGACGCGCGGGCGCGGAGACTGATATAATGGGAAAAAAACGAAAAGAGGAACCGCAGATGCAGACGTATTCCTTCCGTCAGGCGCCCTTCCGGGTATTCGGCGTCCCTTTTTTTGAAAAAACCGGTGTGCTGGAGCGCCTGCCCCAGGCCCTGGCCGCGCAGCTGGACAGCGATCAGATGCCCTTTCTGGCCCGGCGCTGCCCGGGCGCGCGGCTATGCTTCCGCACGGATTCGCCGGTGGTGGGGGTGAAAATCACCCTTGCCGCCCTCACGCCGGACATTGGCATGTCCATTTATTCCTGCCAGTCGGCCAATGTGTTTTTCGGCCCGCGGCCCACGGCCCGATATGCGGGGCTGGCCCGGCCGGAGGGCTATGACGGCGCGCCCTGCTGCCAGGGCACGTTTCAGAAAAGCGCGGAAATGGAGGATGTGACCATCTTCCTGCCCCGGAACGAGCAGGTGGAGGACATGGTGATTCAGCTGGCGGACGGGGCGCAGCTGGCCCCGCCCACGCCCTATCGCTTTGAAAAGCCCCTTGTGTTTTACGGCTCGTCCATCACCGAGGGCGGCTGCTGCTCCAAGCCCGCCAACGCCTACAACGCCATGCTTTCCCGCTGGCTGGACGCGGATTATTACAATCTGGGCTTTTCCGGCGCGGCCCGAGGGGAGCTGCCCATGGCGGATTACATCAACACCATCGACCAGAGCGTTTTCGTGATGGATTACGATCACAACGCCCCGGACGCGGCGCATTTGCAGCGCACCCATGAACCCTTCTTCCGGCGCGTCCGGGCGGCCCAGCCAACGCTGCCCATCGTGCTTATGACCAAGCCGGATTTTGACTTCTGGCCCGATTCGGCGCAGCGCCGGGACATCATCCGCGCCACCTACGATCATGCCCGGGCGGCAGGGGATGAAAACGTCTATTTCGTGGACGGCCGCCAGTTCTTTGGGGAGGATGATCGCGCCGCCTGCACCAACGACTGCGTCCATCCCAACGATCTGGGCATGTATCGCATGGCGAAGGTGCTGCTGCCGGTGATCCAGCGGCTGCTGGTGAAGAACGGATAAAAATGAAAAGAATATGCGGGAGGGACTTTCTTTCAGAAGAAAGTCCCTCTCATGCTCTCCCAAAGAAAGCCGGTTGGAATAAAAACTGCTTTATATTTTAATATGTTCCTGCTTGAGAAAGGACGCGAGAGCCTTGTCTCCTGGATTTGGTGCGCATAGCAATAGAAGACGCAGTTGTATTGCCCCTATGGTTTTTTTGAGATGCGATTTGTCCAGGGCATTTTCTAAAGCAAAGGAAATTCCGGCCAGGGAACAAAAATGTTAACAAAAAAGAGAAAATCAGACCGACAAACTGAAAGTTGTTTATTAAACCTTTTTAACCTTAACCAACAACATCATAGGTCTACGCATTTCATTACACATTCC
>CAKTWP010000046.1 GCA_934630705.1 uncultured Clostridia bacterium
CTTTCATCCTGCATGGAGCGTGTCAAAAACGTCGTTTTTTGACACGCAGAAGGGCCTCTCTTTTCAGAGGCCCTTCAACGCTTCAACGTATCGGCAAGCCAATATGGGCCTTTACTGGCAATAGGGACATTTCCCCGTGCCGCCGCACATTTGGCAATCCTGGAATCGAATGCTGTCAGGATCCGTGCTTTTCACAATCCCCCAGCCGGACCGCCAGAATACCTCTTCCTTGCCCTTTCCATAGCAAAGCCTGCATTCTCCCGTGCCATGGCAGGTGATGCAGCGAGCGCTGCCGGCCGTGCCGCTGCCAGTCGCATCCAGTGTGCTTTGCGTATCCCCGGGCAGAATGTTCCAATCAATATTGCTGAAAGCGCTGCTTTGCGTATCGCCGGGCTGAATGTTCCAATCAATATTGCTGAAAACGCTGTTAACCTGCCTGGCCAGGTCGCTGTTCTTCCAATCAAAGGAGACGCCCGTGCCACCCGTTCGGGGCCGCTGGGTGGGCGCTGGGGAGGGGGTGGGCGACGGGGCTGCGGTGGATGCGGCCGCCCCTGCATCCGCCAGATAGAGCCCGCAGTCCGCCTCCACAATCAGCAGCGGCGCGATCTCAGGAATCGCCCAGGCAAACAGCACCCGGCCGCCGTTGGGATACGTATACAGCGCCGCATCCGTGCCGTTCACCGTCACTTCCTGCCACTTTGTTTCCACGCCGTCTGTCCACTGCAGTTGCACAAACCCTGCATCCAGCAGCGAACGGGGAATATCCCGCCAGCGCTGTGCCCAGACGGAATCCGCCGGTCCCACATAGGAAACCGCATACGCATTCCCTGTCAGATCGCCCGCGGACACCCGACCCATCGCCTTCACCGCCAGCAGGGGTGCATCCGCGCCCAGCACCTGATAGGCGTTTTCCGGATTGGGCACGGGATACATTTTTTCCTCGGCCCATCCCGCCGCAGGAAGCAGCAGCAGCATCACCAGCAGACAAGCATATCGTTTCATTCGTTCTCCCCCTCTCTCACTTCGTCGTTACCACCTTGCCATCCACAATCTCGCCATCCGGGCAGACCCAATAGTAGGTAATCAGAATCTTGCTGTTGCTTGCCGAGGGAAGCATCAGCTGATAGATTTCCAGCTCGATATCCTCCTCCTCGTTGCGGAAGGTTAAAGTGACTTCTTCCTGCCCAGCCTCCCGCTTTGTTATTGTGTAGCCTGCGTCCAGCAGCTTTCCGATATAGTCCGCCACATCCGAGCTGGCCCCGGCATATTCATAGGTCACCATGGTCTTCCCCATAAAGCCGACAATGCCGCTTTTGCCAAACCTGGGCGGCAGGGCCTTGGCTTTGGGCGCGGGGGTGGCAGTAGGCGCAAGGGTGGGTTCAGCCGTTGGCGCGGCAGTGAAAAAATCCAGCGTGAAATCGCTGTCCGCTTTCTCCGCTTCCTCCAGGAAAAGGCCGCTGTCCTTCTGGATCAGCATAATTGGCTCCATCTCCGGCAGATACGCAGCGTACAGCACCTGACCGCCACCGGGATAGGTAAACAGCGCTCCTTCCGTACCGTTCACCATGACGGATCGATTCTCGATCGTAATCTCCAATTCTTCCATCAGCGCTTGATACTGAAGCTGGATGAACACATACAGCGACCGCGCCACCTTTTCAGCAATCGCCTGATCCTGGCCAACGAATCGGATGGTATATGCCTCTCCCTCCAGCGAACCGGCGGCAATCTCGCCCTGGGGAATCAATTGAAACGCGTATTCCTCGTTCAGGATTTCCCACATATTTTCCGGATTGGGCACCGGATATTGGAGCGAAACGACATCAAAATTCTCCGCCCGGCAGGACGCCACAGCCGGAAGCAGCAGCAGCGCCGCCAGCAGCACACAGATGCTTTTTCTCATATTCATGTCCTCCTTTAATTTCTTATCCATCAATTTTATTATAGCATGGCATTTTATGCAGTTCAATTCATTCAAGCCTGTCCACAAAAATTGTACAGTCTGCTGCGCCAAAAACAAAAAGCCCCGCATGCTGATGCATACGGGGCAACTGGAGGCGTCATCCAGACTCGAACTGGAGAATAAAGGTTTTGCAGACCTTCGCCTTACCACTTGGCTATGACGCCTTAAAAATGGAGCGGTAGACGAGGCTCGGACTCGCGACCTCCACCTTGGCAAGGTGGCGCTCTACCAACTGAGCTACTACCGCATGGGATGGTGCCTTGGGGCGGAGTTGAACCACCGACACTGTGATTTTCAGTCACATGCTCTACCAGCTGAGCTACCAAGGCAAATATGGCGACCCGGAAGGGGCTCGAACCCTCGACCTCCAGCGTGACAGGCTGGCATTCTAAACCGACTGAACTACCGGGCCATAATGTTTGGTGGGAACAACAGGGCTCGAACCTGTGACCCTCTGCTTGTAAGGCAGATGCTCTCCCAGCTGAGCTATGCTCCCCCGCC
>CAKTWP010000047.1 GCA_934630705.1 uncultured Clostridia bacterium
GATTTACATTCCTTTTCAATCCAATTAACTGCATATGGTTTCAAATTAAGAGGAAGCATGTGATAATCCTCCTGTTAATATAATGTTTTACCGATGTTTCTAACCCACATGACAACTTTTCCTGTTGAATTAGGATTGGCAGCAAGCATTTTACTCATTTTGTTCATAACAGAGAGTTCATTTTGCTTTAGGCTGACAACTTCAACCAATTTACTTGTCCCGTTTTTCCCGATACCGATTACATCAGGACGCTGAAGACCTCCATTAAGTCCCATGGTCTTTAGAGCCTTATTTAGCCCAATCTGAGAATAGCGACCAGAAGAAGCCATACGTCCAGCTTGCATGTTAGAGGAAAGCTTGTGCAGAATGGTACCATGAGCTTTACCGACAATACGGGTTGCTTTAGTCAAGATATTAAATCCGGCAGATGCTGCACCGGATACACCGCCTATAACAGTACCAGAAAGGAATCCAGAACACGCACCATCAATTGCGCCTTCCCAGCCATTTTTAAGGGCTCCCGTAACGGCTCCAACAACAGCTCCTGAAAGTTGCACCTGCAACAGCACCGGAAAGAGCAGTGCCGCATACAACAGCGGCTGAGCCAGCTGTAGCGACCGTAGCAATTGCCAGGCCGGCGATTACTACTGCACCAATTGCTACTTTTGCCCAGTTCGGGAGAGAAAAGTTTCCGCTTTCGTCATGACAGTTAACAGGATCATTTTCGCAGTACGAGAACAGATTTGCACCAAGAACCTCATCGCTAGTATCAACGATCAAGTTCGCCGCATCTGCGTTAATAAATCGGCTCCATTTGGGAGAGTAGTACCGATTATACAGATAATAGCAGCAGGTTTCTTCGTCATACGCATACCCGCGATACCTAAACGGCTGCAGCGTGCCCAATGTAGTTGCCAAGGTGCCAGTCTTGCTGATCATCTTACCACAAGCATCGTAAGTATAAGATACCATTTTGGTGCCGTTGCCGTCAACCAGACCAATGACGTCGCCCTGCAGGCAAAATCATAGGCATTCGGCCGAAAAAATGCTATAATGCCGTTGAATCAACGCTTTTGCAGAAAAAAGCAGCGAGGAACGGCTTTTGAATGCGGGAGAAATACCCATAAAACACAAATCATAAGGAGGAAACTTTTGTTATGGCTCAACTGAACGCTTTTCACGCCCATATACTGGAAGCCTGCGCCCAGCGAGACCTGACCGAGCCGGAGGCGCTGCGGCAGGTCAAGGCCATGGGCTACGGCGGATTGGAGTGCGACTGCCGTCAGCTGACGAAGGAACGCCGGCAGTGGTTTGACGACTGCGGCCTGAAGGTTGCGTCCGTCTATGAAAACTACGATTTCGGCTATGCCCAGCAGGAGGAAAACGAGCGGCAGATTCGGCGGCATCTGGAACGGGCAGTATCCTTCGGGGCGAAAAAGGTGCTGTGCGTCCCCGGATTCGTTCGGAAGGGCGACGACCCGGCAGCGATCCGCCGCCGGATGGCGGAGGAGCTTTGCCGCATGGTGGAGATTGCCCGGAGCTGCGGCGTGACGGTCACGCTTGAGGACTACGACAACGCCGCCTCGCCCTGTTCCACCGCCATGGGGCTGTGGTTCTTTCTGCAAAATGTGGAAGGACTGGGCTTTACCTTCGATACGGGCAACTTTGCCTATTCCCTGGAGGATACTTCCGACGGCCTGCACCTGCTGGGCCCGTGGCTGTGCCACGTCCATCTGAAGGACCGCAGCCGGGACGCGGCCTTTGCCAATCCCCAGAATGACAACTGGCTGGCGGATCTATCCGGGGATCGGATGTATCCCTGTCCCGTAGGCGAGGGCTGGCTGGAGCTGGAGCAGTGGACGCGGATGCTGCTTCGGGGCGGCTATCGGGGTTCTTTTTCCGTGGAGCATTTCGGCGCGGCGGATCAGATGGAAGCCCTGCGGCGCTCGGCGGAGCATGTGCTGGGCTGGATGGCAGAGGAAAACGCGCCCAAGGCGTAAAAATGAGGGCCGGAGCGCCTTTTTTCCGCAGGAAACGTCCTGCGGGAAAGCGGCGCTTCGGTTTTTGCGGCGTTTTTCGCTTTTTTCACTTTTTCACTTTTTCACTTTTTCCCCTTTCACAATTTTATTATCCCGATTTCCAAGCCATATTTGACCGATGGTTCATCCCGTGCTATAATAAACTGTTCATAAACGCACTCGCCGCCCGGCGGCGCAGATTACCTTAAACAAAGAAAGGCTGATACCCATGTCCGGACACAGCAAATGGCATAATATCGCAGTGAAGAAGGGCAAAACCGACGCGGCCCGCGGCAAGATTTTTACCAAGATCGGCCGTGAAATCGCCATCGCCGTGCGCGAAGGCGGCAGCAATCCCGAAAGCAACTCCA
>CAKTWP010000048.1 GCA_934630705.1 uncultured Clostridia bacterium
CCTCTTCCCGGGGGATGCACAGCACGTCGCCCACCATCAGCCGGGCCGGGTGAATATCCCGGTTGGCGGCCAGCAGATCCCGCAGAGGCACACCCAGCTTATGAGCGATCAGATAGAAGCTGTCGCCCCGCTTGACGGTGTATTCCTCCGCGCAGATTTTTTCTGTATGGTTCTGAGTCATGGAAGATTTCTCCTTTCGATGGTTTTCCCTATACCTTATGCGCCGGAAGGGCTGCGGCATGCCTTCGAACCCTTTTTTGAAAAAAGCATATCCTGTGCAGGAAAACCATGGTATAATGGAAAGAAACCCGCGTCCCGGCGCGGCAGTGGAGGAATGAAGATGACGGCCTGGCTGATTCGCCGTTTTGTAAAGGATTATGAAAACACGGAAAACGGAGAAGTCCGTGCTGCCTCCGGCACGCTGGGCTCCTGCGTGGGCATTCTGGTCAATCTGCTTCTGTCCGCAGGCAAATTTCTGGTCGGCCTTCTCAGCGGCTCGCTGGCCATTCTGGCGGATGCGGCCAACAACCTGTCCGACGCGGCGGGCAGCATCGTGGCGCTGGTCTCCACCCGCATGGCCCGCAAGCCCGTGGATGCGGAGCATCCCTTCGGCCATGGCCGGATGGAGTATTTGGGTTCGCTGGGCGTAGGGCTTCTGATTCTGGTGATGTCCTTCACCCTGCTGAAGGACGGCGTGGAGGCCATTATCGCATCCGCAGAGCTGAACCTCTCCTGGCCGGTGCTGGCGGTGCTGGCCGTCTCCATTCTGGTCAAAACGTGGCTTTACTTTTTCTACCGCCGTCTGGGCCGGGCCACGGACAACGGCACGCTGCTGGCCGCCTCCAAGGACAGCCTGAGCGACGTGCTGGCCACCGGCGCGGTGCTGCTTTGGCTGGCGCATCGACGGCTATATCGGCATTGTGGTGGCGCTGATCGTCCTCAAGGCGGGCTACGAGGTCTGCCGGGACACGGTGGACCGGCTGCTGGGCGGCAAGCCCGACCCGGAAAAATGCCGCCGCCTTCGGGAACTGCTGCTGAGCTATGAAGGCATTCTGGGCGTTCACGATCTGGTCATTCACGACTACGGCCCTGGCCGGTGCTTCGCCTCCGTCCACGCGGAGGTCAGCGACCAGTGCAGCATCGTTGCCATTCATGAGGTCATCGACAACGCCGAACGGGAGATCGGCCGGGAGCTGCATATGCCCATCTGCATCCACATGGATCCCATCGCCACCGAGGATGAGACCACCAACCGGGTGCGCCAGCAGCTGAACGATTTCCTCCGGGAGACCGACCCCGCCCTGAGCATGCACGATTTCCGCATGGTGATGGGAAAAGACCGCATCAATCTGATTTTCGACGTGGTGGTTCCCGCAGGCTATACCGCCCGGCAGGAGCTGACCCGCTGCCTGAACGCCTACGCCCATTCGCTGGACAGCCGTTACCAGCTGATCGTCCAGTTCGATGTGGATTACACCTGAGCCGCCGCTGCCCGCTTGCTTTTTTGGAAAGACTGCGGTATCATTTTCAGGAAACTTTTTTCAAGGAGGAACCTTTCCGATGAGCAACGAACGCAAATCCATCGAAGAAATGACTGCCGATACCGAAAAGCCCGTCCGTGACCGCAAAAACTGGGTGGCTTTTGTGGAAAGCGACGCGGTGAACTTCATGACCCTGAACGAAATGGAAAAGATGACCCTGGACGACGGCAGCGGCAACAAGGCCAAGCTGAGCCGCCGCAAGGACGGCAGCGTGCTGGTGGAGTGCACCTCTTCCAACGTGCTGTAAGCGAGACTGTTTTTTGAAAAAGAGACGCTCCAAAGAAACGTCAACTTAGGGATTTCAAGAAATTGAGCTTTTAAGACGTTTCCCGAACGGCAAAACAAAACCACCGATTGGAAAGCAGAAATGCTAATCGGTGGTATTGTTATTGTGAAAAAACAGGGATACGTTGCGCTATTTGAGTTACAGCGCACTCTTGTAGAGGTTTTCTTTTGAGGCTCAGGATAAAAATGTGCTAGGAGTAATGCGTTTTACGGTATTGTGTAACGCGCTGTGCATAGCAAGAATAAACGAAAAAGCAGGCAGTATTAGGCAGTTATTTGTCAATACTGCTTGCTTTTTTTTGTATTATGCTCATCGCATACCAGTGCTACCATTCCTGGCTGACGACCTAAAATGAATATTGCCCCATTGGCAAATAGCGTTGCAGGTTATGAAATGCACCTATAAACCATTTCCATAGTGGACAACCGTGCAAGTAGCAGTCTCCATATC
>CAKTWP010000049.1 GCA_934630705.1 uncultured Clostridia bacterium
GAATCAAAGCTCGAAGGGAACCGCGCCGCCGCGCTCATTTTCGGCGGCGCGGGAGGAAAAGCGCTTATTGAGCGGAGTCTTCGGGGGCAAAATGCATCAGCATGGAACCAAAGTAATCCATGTCGAAGCCCTTCTCCGTGGGCGCCAGGTTCAGTGCCTGGGTGTAATAGTCGATGACGACGCCATCGACCTCGCCTGCCTCCGTGGGAATCCTGCCGTAGGCCCAGGTCAGGCCGGGAATGGCCGAGCCCGCCATGACGAAGGTCACTGTACCGTCCTCCTGGAGCAAAATGGAGTATTCAAAATTCCCCATCTGCGCGGCGGTCATGTTGTAGCCGTTCACATCCGCATCCGTCATGACATACTTCTTTCCAATCATGACTTCAGCGCCGCCGGCGGCAGGCTCGGGAACGGCCGCCGGTTCGGGCGTGGTCTCGGAAACGGGTTTCGCAGTGACCTCGGGAATGGACTCCGCGACCGACGCTTCGGGCGCGTCGCCGGTGCGCTCGTACCAGAGCGTAACGTCGCTCATCTCCAGGCAGAGCGTTCCGTCCTCACGCAGCGTGGCGGCAGCCTCGCCGTCCAGTATGGAAATGAGCAGCGCGTAGCCATCCATGCTGCAGGTCAGGCCATCCATCGTCATGCCCTGCAGCGTCAGATCACAGGCGTCGCCGTAGACGACCAGCGTGTCGCCGGCCATTTCCGCGGCCTCTGCGGGCAGCGTCACGCCGTCCATTGTGACGCGCACCAGCGTCCAGACGCCCTTGAGATCATCGATTGTGGCGCTCTCGTCTATGACCGGTATGGGCGCAGCCGACGCTTCGGGCTTCTCGCGGCTCAGCGTCATGGTCATCCCGTCCACGGAAACGACGAGCATACCGTCCTGCAGCGCAATGCCCACGCCGTCCGCCGTGAGCACGCCGTCCTGTATCGAGCACTGTATGCTCTCGCCTTCGCCGTTCATGCTCATTTCAGCCGTGCCGTCCGCGCCGATTGTGATGGTCAGATCCATGCCCATGTCGGCCAACGGATAAGACATACCCTCCATTTCCATGCTCACGCCGTACCATACGCCCAGATATTCATCGGGGATGGCGGCGTCCTGCGCCTCGGGGGTATTTTGGGGCGCTGCGGTGGTTTCGGGCACATCGGGCGCGACCGTCGCAGCGGCCTCAACGCTCGCGTCCCGCTTCAGTTCAGGCAGCAGCGCGGTCACATCAGGCAGAGCGGGCAGGGTGTGCGCGCAGCCCTCGGCGACCACGGTCACCTCCACAGGCGAGCTGTTCCAGCTGATGCACTTCTGCGCGCGCTTGAGGTTTTCCCCGCTCATATCCGCCGGCACGCGCACGGTCAGCCTGGGCGCGGCGTTCATAATCAGGCCGGAGGACGAGGCGGTCAGATCGCAGCCGTCAAAGCAGATCTCGGTAAGATTCGGGCAGTTGATAATGCAGTTTTCGCCAAAGCGCTTCATCTTGCCGGTGAAATGCAGGCTGGTCAGGTTCTGGCATTCGGCGAACGCGCCGTATTCCACGCTCTCCGCGTTGGCCACGAAGGAGGTCAGCCCCGCGAAGTTGAACGCCTGCTGGCCGATCTTCACGAGATGCTCGCCAAAGTACAGATTGCCCAGCGG